>JAXLYC010000029.1:0-90543 GCA_046351635.1 Nannocystaceae bacterium
CTGGTCGGCGCAGCCCGGGGTCGATCGCGTGTCGATCGGCAACCGCACCGACTGGATGGGCCAGCTGCGCCGCACCGATGCGGGCCAGCCGGTCGAGCACCGCCTGCGCGTGGTCGACGACACCGTGTGGCACACGCCGTGCCCGACGCCGTGGTCGTCGATGTTCGTGTACCACGACGGCCGGGTCTCGCCGTGCTGCGAGGACGCGGCCCAGCGCAAGCTCGTGCTGGGCGACGCGACGCAGCAGTCGCTGCGCGACATCTTCCACGGCGAGGCCTATCGCGCCCTGCGCGAGCAACATCGCGCCGATCGTCGCTGCGCCCACGGCACCTGCGGCTCGTGCCACGCGAACTGGCCCTGGGTCTGAATCCGCCGCGCCGGCGGTGCCCTGCGTCCGTCCACCCCAAGGCGAATCCCGCCGCCGTCGACTCGCGGGATCGAAAGCGTCGTCATGAAGCTCGACACCAGTCATGGTCTGCCGCTGTCGGTCGTCGCACCGCCCACGCGCGAGGCCCCGCCACCGACCCGCGATCGCGCGCCGCTCGTGATCGTCATCCTCACGCGCGACGAGGAGCTCAACCTCGGCAAGGCGCTCGCATCGATCGCCGGGCGCGTGCCGGTGGTCGTGGTCGACTCCGAGTCGACCGACGGCACCCGGCGCATCGCCGAGGCCGGCGGCGCGGAGTTCGTGGTCCACCGCTTCCGCGACTACGCCAGCCAGCGCAACTTCGCCATCGCGCACGTGAGCGATCGTTTTCGCTGGGTGCTGTTCCTCGACGCCGACGAGGAGCTCACGCCGCAGGTGTGGCGCGAGGTCGACGCGTGGATCGAGCGCGACGACGTCGACGGCATCTACTTCGGCCGGGTGTTGCGCTTCCTCGGCCACGATCTGCGCCACGGCGGCATGGCCGGGCACGCGATGCTTCGGCTCATGCGACCCGAGGTCTCGCGCTACGATCGCGAGATCAACGAGCGCGTCGACGATCGCAACATGCGTATCGCCTACGCCGATCACAAGCTCATCCACGACGATCGGCGGCCGCTGGCGCACTGGATCGTGAAGCACATCGGCTACGCCGAGCGCGAGGCCGAGGCGTACCTGTCGGGCCGGGACGACACGCTCGAGGGCTTCTCGCTGCACTCGCAGCGCGGCCGCACGATCGGGCTGCGTTGGGCCTACAACCGGCTGCCGCTGGGTCTGCGGCCGCTGGCCCACTTCGCGCGCACGCTGATCGTGCAGGGCGGCTGGCGAGACGGCGTCGCGGGCACGGTCTACGCCGTGATGCAGTCGCTGGGGTATCCGCTGAGGATCGACATGATCATCGCGCAGCGCCGCTTCCTCGCGCAGCGACGGCCGCCGGGCTGATCCCCACGGTCCGAAGCTCGCCGCGCGGGGGCCGGCGCGCCGCACCGGGCCGAGGCCGGCGGCGCGCCACCGGCGGCCCGGGCCTGCCATCCTCCCGCCGTGCCGCAGGCCGACCGCACCCGGACCGACCGCCTTGCTGCCCTGGTACGCCGGTGCTAGCGTCGTCGCTTCCCTGTCCTTGGTGGTGGGTTGGCGATGGATGACGGCAAGCGAGGGTGGCGTGCCCTGGTGGGTGGCAACGCGTGGCGCAGCGTGTTCGCAGCGCTGGTCTGCGTCGCGGGCTTGTTGGTCTTCGCGGCCACGGTGAATCGACACTACGCACTGCGCGACTGGCTCGTGTGGCGCGTCGGGTTGCTGTGGATCTACATCGGGCTGTGGCTGGCGGCGTGCGTGGGCATGGGCCGCTTCGTGCTGCGCAAGCTGCTGGGCGAGCGCGGGCTGCCGCTGGCCGAGACCTGGCTGCAGAGCATGGCCGTGGGCCTGGTCGCGTTCGTGCTGTGCCTCTACCTCGCGGGCGCCGTGGGCGCGTTCCACCCCGCGGTCGCGATCGGGCTGCCGGCACTGTTCGTCGCGTTCGCGCGGCGCGACCTCCGGGCGCTGTGGCGTCGCAGTCGCGAGGAGCTCGGTGCGCCGGTGGAGTCGTCGGCCCCGCTGACGTGGTTCCGGCGCATCGCGGCGGTGTGGTGCGTGATCGGCTTCGCGGTGGTCTACGTCATCGCGTTCAGCCCCGAGGCGATCTCGCTCGATGCCGCCTGGTACCACCTGCCCATCGCGCACGACTACGTCCGCGCCGGCCGCATCATCCCGTTTTACTCCGAGTACAACCGCACGCTGCCGCACCTGTCGAGCATGATGTACACCTGGGGCTTTCTGCTCCCGGGCGTGCACAACCCGTTCGAGTGGATGATGGCGCTGCACCTCGAGTTCGTGATGCTGGCGTGGCGCACCGTGGCGGTGGCCGCATGCGCGCAGTGGATGCTGGGTGATCGCAACATCCGCGGGCTGTGGACCGGCGTGATGCTGTTCCCGCTGATGTTCGCCTTCGCCCACAGCGTGACCGCCGGCGCGGAGCACTTCCTGGGCTTTTGGGCGGTGCCGGTGCTGCTGGCGACCATGCGCATGCTCGACCGCTTCGACACGCCCTCGTGCGTGCTGCTGGGTCTGGTCTCGGGCGGGTCGATCCTGACCAAGTACCAGGCCATCTACATGATCACCGCGTGCGGCATCCTCGTGGTCGGCCGCTGGCTGTGGCTGATGGCCAAGGTCGTGCGCAAGCGCCCCGAGGTCTCGGCGCGCACGCTGTGGCTCGCGCCGGTCACGGTGATGTGCGTGGGCCTGGGCGTGGCCTCGCCGCACTTCGTGAAGAACTACCTGTTCTACGGCGACCCGATGTACCCGTTCCTGATGGGGAAGCTCTCGGGCGCGTTCCCCAACAACCCCGAGGCCGCGACGCTGTTCTCGTCCAACCTGGGCGATCCCGACAACCGCCCCACGGCCAAGGGCCTCGCGCGACTGACCGACGCGGTGGTCAACTTCTTCAACTTCAGCTTCCGCCCGCACTATGTCGTGGTGAAGCAGAAGTGGCCGCTGTTCGGCAGCCTGTTCACCCTGCTCACGCCGGCGGTGGTGGTGCTCCGGGGCTCACGACGGATCTGGGTCGGCATCTTCTGTTGCTTCATCACCATCTTGGTGTGGACCAACACGTACCTGCAGGACCGCTACCTCAACGCGGTCGTCGCGGTCTTCATCGCGACCACGGTCGCGATGATCGTGCGGCTGTGGGAACTCGGACGGCTCGCGCGCGTCGCGTTGGTGCCGTTGGTCGGCTTCCAGGTCGCGTGGGGCCTCGACACCATGACGTGGTCGGGAGACACGCTGATCCAGGACACCATCAAGTTCGTGCGCTCGGGCTACCGCGGCGAGACCGACCCGTCGGAGCGCTATCCGTGGCGCAAGGACTTCCGCGCGATCACGGCCGCGACGCCGCCGGATGCCAAGTTGCTGGTCCGCGGCACCCGCGAGGTGCTGGGGCTCGACCGCGAGGTCCACCGCGACGTGCAGTGGCACCAGGCCTACTTCTATTACGCCGGCCTGCGCAACATCGCCGAGCTGCAGCAGTACTACGTCGACAAGGGCCTGACCCACCTGGTGTGGCAGCCGCGGGTCGGCCACGCCGGTACGCTGCACTCGACCATCTTGTTCACCGCGCTGGTGAAGAGCTCGCCGGACAAGCCCGAGTCGTTCGGGCCCTGGCGCTTGCTGCCGCTGCCGCCGCCACCGGCCAACGCACCGACGCCGATGCTGGTCGCCATCACCGGCCTGCAGCGCATCTACCCGACCGGGCTGTTCCACGTCGACGACCTCATGCTCTACAGCGGCAAGCTCGACGGCGGTCGTGGTGGCCCCATCGCGCCGCGCGAGAAGATGGGCAAGGGCGAGAGCTTCGATGTGTTCTTCCCCCGCGCGCACGCGGTCGTGCTGGGCGAACACGCCAAGCTCACGCCCGAGGTCCAGCGCGCGCTGGACCAGAGCTTCATCAAGGTCGAAGAAATCGACGATGTCCGCATCTTCTTGCGCCGCTGAGGCGACCGGACCATGAGCGACGACCACTCGACCAAGCACATCATCCAGTCGTTGCTCGTCAACCTCGCGATCGCGGCCGGCAAGGGCGTGGCCGCGTTCATCACCGGGTCGGGCGCGATGGTGGCCGAGGCCATCCACTCCACCGCGGATTGCAGCAACCAGCTGCTGCTGCTGCTGGGCGTCAAGCGGGCGGCCAAGCCCGCGGACGACAGCCACCCGCTGGGCTATGGCCGCACGCTGTACTTCTGGTCGTTCATGGTCGCGCTGTTGCTGTTCACCGGCGGCGGCGTGTTCTCGATCTACGAGGGCTTCCACAAGCTCGCGCACCCAGAACCGGTCGAGCAGGTGTGGCTGGGCCTGACCATCTTGGGCTTCTCGCTGCTGCTCGAGGGCGGCGCGACGCTGTCGAACATCAAGGAGCTGCGCCAGCGCGCCAAGGGCCGGCCGTTCTTCCAGTTCGTGCGCGACACCAAGGACTCCGACCTGGTGGTCATCTTCGGCGAGAACGCGGCCGCGTCGATGGGCCTGACCGCGGCGATGGCCGCGCTGACCGCCGCATGGGTCACGGGCGACGGGCGCTGGGACGCGGCCGGCAGCATCGCGGTCGGGGGCGTGCTGGTGGTGGTCGCGCTGTTCCTCGCGGTCGAGGTCAAGTCGCTGCTGCTGGGCGAGCGCGCCGATCCTGAGATCGAGATCGCCGCGCGGCAGATCGCCGACGCGCACGCGGACATCGTCGAGGTCCTGCGTCTCATCACCGTGCAGCAGGGGCCCGGCGAGGTCCTCATCGCCGCCAAGCTGCGGTTGCGCAGCGGCCTCGACGTCGACGCGGTCTGCACCGCGATCAACCAGTTCGAGGCCGGGCTCAAGCAGCGATGCCCCGAGGTCAAGTGGTCGTTCGTCGAGCCCGACAACGCCGTGTGACCGCCGGCGGCAACGGCCGTATCACGCTGCACCACCGCGACAACCTCGAGGTGCTGGCGGAGCTCGACGACGGCGCGGTCGCGCTGGTCTACGCCGATCCGCCGTTCAACACCGGCCACGTGCAACGCCGCGCGCAGCTGCGCACGCGGGCGGACCCCAGCGGCGACCGCAAGGGCTTCGGCGGGCGACGCTTCCGCACCGAGACCCTCGGCGCGACCGCGTTCGACGACCGCTTCGACGACTACCTCGGGTTCCTGCGACCGCGGCTCGAGCAACTTCACCGAGTCCTGCGCGCCGACGGTTCGCTGATGCTGCACCTCGACCCGCGCGAGGTCCACTACGTCAAGGTCGAGCTCGATCGCATCTTCGGCCGCGATGGCTTCATGGGCGAGATCATCTGGGCCTACGACTACGGCGCGCGCACGCGCCGGCGCTGGCCGGCCAAGCACGACAACATCCTGTGGTACGCCAAGGACCCGCGGCACTACTGCTACGACTACGACGCGATCGATCGCATCCCCTACCTCGCGCCGGGGCTGGTCGGGCCGGAGAAGGCCGCGCGCGGCAAGACCCCCACCGACGTCTGGTGGCAGACCATCGTCAGCCCCACCGGCAAGGAGAAGACCGGCTACCCCACGCAGAAGCCGCTGGCGATCCTGCGTCGCATCGTGCGGGTGCACTCGCGCGTGGGCGAGCTGCTGCTCGATCCCTTCGCCGGCAGTGGCACATTGGGCGAAGCTGCGGCCGAGAGCGGCCGCGATGCCATCTTGGTCGATCACAGCGCCGACGCGATCGCGGTCATGCGTCGGCGCTTGGCGGCATGGCTGTAGACCGCGACACCGCTGCCAGGGGCTGACAGGGGCGTCGCGATTGCGCCCGGCAATCCATCGCGTCTGACGATGGCTGCCATGTCCGCGGGCTAGTGGCGTCGCGCGCGTCTTCCCGAAGAGTTGATGGAGCGCGGCGACATGCCTTGCCCCCGCCGCGCGAGGACTTGCGCCCATGGTTCGTTGGATTGCCTGGAAACTCCCCTTGTTCGTGCTGGTCACGATGACCGCGTGCGGCGACGACCCGCCTGCGGGCGACGAGGGTGGTGACAGCTCGGGCTCGAGCTCCGCCACCGCATCGACCACCGCGACCACGACCTTGTCCACGACCGACGCGACCAGCAGCAGCGGCACCGTGGACCCCGACAGCGGCTCGAGCAGCGCCGAGACGACCGACACCGGCGACCCGGACGTCGCGCTGCCCGGGCCGAGCAAGGGCGGACCGATCCAGGTGTCGCCCGACGGAACCACCCTCGCGGTGGTCAACCGCAGCAGCGGCGAGCTGACGCTGTTCGCGCTGCCGGACGGGACCGAGCGCGCGCGGCTGCAGCTGGGCGGTGAGCCCGAGTCGATCGCGTTCTTGCCCGCGGGCGACGCGCTGCTGGTGGTGCTGCGCGCCACCGGCGAGATCGTCCGCGTCGGTGACCTGGGCGGCAAGCCGGCCGTCACCGACACCGTGTTCGTGGGCGCCGAGCCCGGCCGTGCGGCACTGTCGCCCACCGGGCAGACGCTGTGGGTGCCGCTGTGGAACGAGGGCTTCGTGCTCGCGTTCGACACCCAGACGATGTCGATCGCGTTCGAGATCGAGACCGGCGGATCACCGTACGCGGTCTGCGTCACCAACGACCTCGACCTCGACGACGGCGACGAGACCGTGTTCGTGACCGACTTCTACGGCGTGCCCGCCGGTGGCAACAAGGAGGCCACCGACGGCGCGCGGCTGGGGCGGGTCTTCACCATCGAGCAGGGCGACGTGCTGGGCGAGCTGACGCTGGCGCCGCTGTCGGCCTCGGGTACCACCGGCTTCGAGGCCACCGGCGCCTATCCCAACCAGCTGTACTCGTGCGCCGTCAACGGCGAGACGCTGTACGTCACCTCGGTCGGGGCCTCGCCGGCCGCGTTCAACGGCGCGACCGACTTCCACCAGAACCTGCAGGGCCTGGTCCATCGCGTCGCGCTCGCGGACCTGCAGCCGGTCGACGACGAGCCCATCGACCTCAACGGCCTGGTCGACGATCTCGCCGCGCCCAAGCGCTTCGTGCCGGTGCCGATCGACATCGCGTTCGCGCCCAACAGCGACTTCGCCTACATCGCGTCGCTGACCTCCGACAGCGTGTTGCGGGTGGACTTCTCGGTCGACCCACCGGTCGCGGGCTCGCCCTCGGGCGCGAGCTTCCTCGCCGCCAGCCAGGGGCCGGTCGGCGTGGCCATCGCGGGCACGGACATGTACGTGGCCAACGAGGTGTCGCGGACGATCTCGCACGTCGACCTCGCGCAGCAGCTCACGGTCGAGGCCGACATCGAGTCGGCGACCCCGCCCGCGGGCGCGACCGAGATCGCGCTGCAACGCGGCCAGCGGTTCTTCACCACCGGCATGGGGCGCTGGTCGACCAACGGCTGGGTCAGCTGCGCGGGCTGCCACCCCTTCGGCACCACCGACAACGTCACGTGGTCGTTCCCCGCGGGACCGCGGCAGACCGTCGACACCGCCGCGACCTTCTCGGCCGACGGCGCGCACCAGCGCATTTTGAACTGGACCGGCATCTTCGACGAGGTCCACGACTTCGAGCTCAACACCCGCAACGTCGCCGGCGGTACCGGTGCGATCGTCACGGACACCGCGCTCAACGACAACGGCACCGCCAACACGGCGGTGCGCATCGACTTCACCGGCCCCGGCGGCACGGCGAACCCGACCAACGCGTTCAACCTGGGCTCGGCCCGCGGCGCCGCGCAGACCGGCGCGCTGCCCGACGACTGGGACGACCTCGAGGCCTACATCGCATCGCTGCGCACGCCGCGGGGCTCGACGCGACCGGGCGGCGACGCGACCGCGGGTCGCGTGGTGTTCGAGGCCGCACGCTGCGACGCGTGCCACGCCGGTCCGCTGTGGACGCTGTCGCGGCGCACGTACACGCCGGCGTTCAACCCCGGCGACGGCTCGGACATCGACGAGCGCACCGTGACCTTGTCCTCGGTCGGCATCGACTCGCTGGGTCAGGTGCGGGCCGATCAGGTCACCAGCCTCGATCCCGACGTGCTCACCGTGCTGGCGAACGACGCCAACGGTGCGCCGGCGCGGCACACCTGCGTGGTCCGCATCGTCGACACCTTCGACGCCGACGGCGCGGCCGGGCGCGGCGCGGACGAGCTGCGCCAAAGTGGCACCGCCGCCCAGGGCGTCGACGGCTTCAACATCCCGTCGCTGCTGGGGGTGCGCAGCGGCGCGCCGTTTTTGCACAACGGCGCGGCCGACTCGCTCGAGGAGCTGCTCGATCCCGCGGGCGAGTTCACCGCGCACCTGCGTGCCGGCAACCAGGTGTTCTCGCCGACCGCGACCGAGCTGGCGGATCTCGTCGCGTTCGTGCGCAGCATCGACGACGAGACCGAGCCCTTCGCGATCGACCCCGAGCAGGACTTCTGTCCCGACGACGTGCCGCAGTGACCGCGTGAGCGGGCCCAGAGGGCGTCGGCGCCCACGGCCTGCTCGAGCGGGCTCGCCGACCGCGGACGCTCGCGGTCGGCGGGCTTTGGCTGCATCATCGTGAGCGATGGAGCTCACGCACCTGCACTACTTCCGCACGATCGCGGAGATCGGCAGCATGACTGCGGCCGCGCGGAAGTTGGGTGTCGCGCAGCCGACCCTGACCTCGGCGGTCAAGAAGCTCGAGGAGAGCCTCGAGACCACGCTGCTGCTCCGCAACGCGCGCGGGGTCGCGGTCACGCCGACCGGTGCGGCGCTGGCGACCGCCGCGGCGCAGATCCTCGCGCTGGTCGACGAGACCGAGCAGCGCATCCGCGGGCTCGAGCGCGAGGAGGTCGGCCAGTTCGCGCTCGGTTGCCACGAGTCGTTGGGCGCGTACTTCCTGCCCGGCTTCATGGCCGAGTTCCTGGCCAAGGCCGCGGGCATCGAGATCCGCGTGTGGAACGGGACCTCGGCCGACGTGCGCGAGGCGGTGCTGCGTCGCGAGGTTCACTTCGGCCTGGTCGTCAACCCGCAGCCCCACGACGAGCTCGTGTTGGTCGATGCCTTCACCGACGCGGTCGCGATCGTCGCGCGGGCCGACCTGCTGCGGCCCGACGACCCCGGGGCCGCGCACGCGCTGCTGCGCAAGGGTCCGCTGGTCTACGCCGGCCGCGTCGATCAGTGCCGCCAGATCGTCGATGCGCTGTCGGGGCTCGACCTGCTGCCGCAGCGGTTGCTCTCGACCGGGGACCTCGAGCTGACCAAGAGCCTCGTGCTCGCGGGCGTCGGCGTGGGTATCCTGCCGCGCCGGGTGGCCGACTACGGCCACCCCGGGGCGCTGGCGGTGCTCGACCCCGCGCTGCCGCAGATCGCGGACACGATCGTGCTGTGCTGGCGCGCCGACGCGCACCGTACCGCGGCGTGGCTGCGGACCAAGGCCGGCTTGCTGGAGCACGCGGCTCGCATCGCGCCGATCCCCGGGGAACGTCCGAGGACGGCGACGCGGGCCCCGGGCTAGACTGGGGTCGTGCCCGATCGCTACGCCGCCTCGTGGGCCGAGCTGTGCCGCCGTGTGCTCGATGGCCCCGCGACCACCTCGGCGACGCTGCGGCGACAGGTCGCCGTGCGCGAGGGTGTGCCCGAACCGCTGCGCGCCTACGTCGACAAGCTGCACGACGGTGCGTTCGCCATCACCGACGCCGACGTCGCAGCGCTGCGACAGGCGGGCTTCGACGACGACGCGGTGTTCGAGCTGACCGCCAGCGCCGCGGTGGGTGCCGCGAGCCTGCGCTGCGCGCGGGCTCTGGCCCTGCTCGACGAAGGAGACGACGCATGAGACTCGCCAAGCTCGACCACGGCCACAGCCTCGGCACCAAGCTCAAGCTCGCGATGATGACGCTGTTCATGCGCCGGCGCGTGCCCGACGTGGTTCGCACGCTGACGTACCGGCCCGACTACCTCGGCGACGCGCTCAACGAGGTGTTCCAGGCCGCACTGCGCGGGCGCTCGCGGTGGAGCGTGGGCGAGCGCGAGCTGATGGCCGCGTTCGTCTCGAACCTCAACCGCTGCCGCTTCTGAACCGGAGTGCACGGCGCGGTCGCGTCGTTCGAGCTGGGCAAGGATCTCACCGCGGCGGTGCTGGCGGATCTCGACACCGCACCGATCGCGGAGCCGCTGCGTGCGACGCTGCGGCTGCTGCGAGAGATGACGCTCGCGCCGCAGTCGATGACCCGCGCACACGTGCAGCAGGCGCTCGACGCCGGGGTCGACCGCGAGGCGCTGCGCGACGCGATCTACGTCGCGGCAGCGTTCAACGTCATCGTGCGCATGGCCGACGCGATGGACTTCCGCCTGCCCGACGCGGCTGGCAACGAGGCCAGCGCGCGCTCGCTGCTGCGCTTCGGCTACCGGCTGTGATGCCGCGGCCGCCGGGTCGCGGCGGCGCGCGGGCCACGGCTCAGTGGCAGAACAGGTGCGACTCCGGGTGCACGCGGAAGTCGTTGTTGTTGATCACCGGGCACTCGGTCCGCAGCAGGTCCTTGAGGTCGGTGACCTCCTGCCACGTCAGCGCAAGCGACGGGAACACGATCGGGATCTGCGCCGTCGGCAGGCTCGCGACCTGCTGGCGGAAGTTCGCCAGGCCGTCGTCGGCGCGGCCGGTCTCCCACATGGTCGCGAAGTTGGTCTCGAACTGCGCGACCAGCTCGGCGTACTGCGGGCCGCTGAAGTGCAGCATGTTCTCGAAGGTGTTGTGTTCGGCGTTGTCCGACAGGTTGTAGCTGCCGGTGAAGAGCTCGTCGCCGTCGATGACCATGTACTTGTGGTGCATCTGCGTGGCGTATACCGCCGACCAGCGGTAGGCGTAGTACTTGTAGCGGACGTCGATGCCGCTGTTGCCGACGATGAAGCCGAACAAGAAGCCGCTGTCGTTGCAGTCGCGGATCTTGCTGGCGCTGTCGCCCGCGGCCGCCAGGCACTCCTCGAGGTCGTCGACCTGGGCGTCGTGGGTCGCGGCGCTGATGTACTCCTGGCCGTCGAGGTAGACGCGGATCTCGACCTCGGGGTGATCCGCGGCCTTGCGCATGAGCGCCTCCGACACCGGCCGCGAGCGCAGATGGCCCGAGGCGATGTGAATCGACTCGGTCGCGCCTTCGATCGCGGCGACCCACTGGTCGGCGATGGTGTTGCGGCCCTCGGTGACGAAGGTGTCGCCGCCCTGGATGCGGAAGTTCGAGCTGGTGAAGAACGCGTCGACGCTGGCGTCGTCGCCGATCATCGCATCGGTGATCTGCAGGGTCGAGTGCTCGGTCGTGATCGCGGGGTTGGCCGCGAGCTCGCGCGAGTGCTCCCACAGCAGGTCGAACTCGCGCTGCATGCGGAGGTTGAGTTCGCGCTGGCCGCGGAGGAACAGCGTGTTCTCGTCATAACGGGTCGCGGCGCCGCCGGACCAGTTCGCGCTGCCGGTCACGAGCATCGCGGTCGTCGCCGCGGCCTCGTCGTCGCGCGGGCCGTCCACGATCATGAACTTGTGGTGCATGATCTTGTTGACCCAGCGCACGTCGACGCCCGCGGTCTCGAGCCGGCCCGACTTGCTGTTGGCCAGGGCCTGCCCCGCGAGCTTGCGGTCCTCGCTCGCGGTCTCGAAGACGAAGCGGATGTGCACGCCGCGCGCGGCCGCGGCCGCCAGCGCGTTGCTGATGCCGGCGTCGGAGAACGAGTACATCGCGATGTCGATCGAGTGCTGCGCCTGACCGATGAGCTCGGCCACGCGCGCGTTGTGGCTGTGCTCGACGGTCTGGGGCGAGAAGATCACGTCGGTGCTGGCGTTGCCGACCTGCTCGAGGTAGCCGTGCTCGGTCGCGTACTCGAGCAGGGCATTGAAGGCGCTCTGGCCCACGAACGGCACCGCGTCGAGCTCTGCGAGGTCGTCGAAGCGATCGTCGTCGGCCGTGCCGACCATCGCGTCGGCGCCGTCACGGTGGGCGATGATGTTGCGCGCGGCCTTGGCGTTGAGGCCGGCGTCGTCGTCGAGGATCGCGACGTCGATCTCGGGGTCGTTGACCAGGGCCAGCACCGCGCGGGCCTCGGCCGAGTCGGGGTCGATGCCGCCGTCGGCCTTGCCGCCGCCGAAGCTGCCGTTCTCGGGGTCGCCGGCGACATCGGCGGTGCTCGAGCACGCGCCTGCGATCAGCGTCCACGCCACGAAGAGGAGCTTGCTCGGATCCCGTCCCATTGCCGGCGACCCTTCAAGGTGTAGGCCATGTAGGACACAGGTCCACCTGCCCGAAAAGGACAGGGATCCTCGCGGCTTGAGCCAGCCGCTGCCGACGCGGGAGCGCGCCGGCGGGGCCCTCTTGCGGTAGCCAGGCAACCGCCGTGGCCATGTCCGATGGCGCGGGGCGGCTGCTACGTTCGCCGGGCTCGTGGCCCGCCTCCTGTGCTTCGCATCCTTGGTCTGCGGCCTCACGGCGTGCGCCCCCGGCGATGCCGGTCCCGAGCCCACCGCCGCGCTGCACCCGTGCACCGTCAAGGGCACCACCCGCGCGGCCCGCTGCGCGGAGATCGTGCGGCCGCTCGATCCTGCGCGACCCGAGGGCCCGCAGGTGACGCTGCGCGTCGCGCTGCTGCCCGCATCCAAGGCGGCGCGCCGCAATCCTCTCTACTTCTTCGCCGGTGGTCCCGGGCAGGGTGCGGTCGAGGCCTTCGCGCCGCTGTTGTCGGGCTACGACGAGCTGGGGCGTGACCGCGACTTCGTGCTCGTGGATCAGCGCGGCACCGGCGAGTCCGCGCCGCTGCGGTGCAAGCCCGAGGGCGAGCCGTCGCTGGCCGAGCGGCTCGATCCCACGCTCGACCCGTCGCTGCTGCAACAGTGCCTCGCGGGCTACGACGTCGACCCGCGCTACTTCACGACCACGATCGCCGCGGAGGATCTCGATGCCGTGCGCGCGGCGCTGGGTCACGGCCGCATCGATCTCATCGGCGGCTCCTACGGTACCCGCGCGGCGCTGGTCTACGCGCGTGCGCACCCGCAACACGTCGGTCGCATCGTGATCGACGGCGTCGCGCCGGTCGACATGGCGCTGCCGGCCTCGTTCGCCCACGACGGACAGGCCGCGCTCGACGGTGTCCTGTCGGCGTGCGAGGCCGACCCCGGCTGCGCCGAGCGCTTCCCCGACCAGCGCCGGCGGCTGCGGGCGTGGCTCGACGGGCTCGCGCGCGCGCCGGCGACCATCGAGCTGCCCGATCCGCGCACGGCCGCACCCACGCGCGTGACGGTGTACCGCGACAGCGTCGCCCATGCGATCCGCGGCCTGCTGTACGCGCCGCAGCTGCAGGCGTTGCTGCCGCTCACGCTCGAGCGCGCGATGGCTGGCGATTACGGGCCGCTGGTGGCCCAGGCGGTCGCGTTCGGCGACAGCGTCGGCGACAGCATGGCCCAGGGCATGTTCCTTTCGGTCGTCTGCGCGGAGGACGTGCCGTTCGCGACGGCCAAGCCGACCGAGCCCGACACCTTCTTGGGCGACGCGTTCGTGGCACTGCTGCGCGACGCGTGCGCGCAGTGGCCCCGCGCCGCGCTCGAGCCGGGATATCGCGACCCGATCGTGCTCGAGCACCCGACGCTGGTGCTCTCGGGCGCGCTCGATCCGGTGACGCCGCCGCGCTGGGGCGAGCACGTGCTGCGCGGCCTGTCGGCGGGGCGCCACGTGGTCGTGCCCGGTGCCGGCCACGGCACCATCTCGGACCCCTGCGTCGCAGGTCTGGTCCACGCGTTCCTCGACGGTGACGACGGCTTCGACGACGCGTGCGTGCAGCAGTCGGTGCGACCACCGTTCGTGCTCGACCTCGCGGGGCCGCCGGCATGATCCGCGTGCACGAGCTGCGCAAGGCCTTCGGCGAGACCCTCGCGGTCGAGTCGGTCTCGTTCGAGGCGCCGCAGGGCCGCATCACCGGCCTGCTCGGGCCCAATGGCGCGGGCAAGACCACGACCCTGCGCATGATCAGCACCATGGTCGCGCCCGACGGCGGCACCGCCGAGGTCGACGGGCTCGACGTGCAGGTCCACCGCGAGCAGGTGCGGCGACGCCTGGGCGTGCTGCCCGACGCGCGCGGGTTGTACCCCCGGCTGACCGCACGCGAGAACGTGCGCTACTTCGGTCAGCTGCACGATCTCGACGACGACGCGATCGAGCGCGAGATCGGGCGGCTGTTCGCCCTGCTCGACATGGGCGCGCTCGCGGACCGCCGCGTGCACGGCTTCTCCCAGGGCGAGCGGATGAAGGTCGTGATCGCGCGGGCGCTGGTGCATCGCCCGACCCACGTCATGCTCGACGAGCCCACCAACGGCCTCGACGTCATGAGCACGAGGGCCATGCGCGACGTCATCCGCGGCCTGCGCGACGAGGGCCGCTGCGTGGTGTTCTCCAGCCACGTGATGCAGGAGGTCGCGGCGCTGTGTGACGAGATCGTGGTCATCGCGCGCGGGCGCGTGGTCGCGCAGGGCACCCCCGAGTCGCTGTGCGAGCAGACCGGCAAGCCCAACCTCGAAGACGCGTTCGTCGCCGCGATCGGAAGCGACGAGGGCCTGGCGCGATGAAGTGGCGACACGTCTGGGTGGTGCTGCGCAAGGAGCTGCGCGACGGGCTGCGTGACCGTCGCTCGTTGTTCTCCGCGCTGGTGTTCCCGCTCATCGGCCCGGTGCTGGTGGTGGTGATGTTCCGCTTCATCGCGCAGCAGCAGGCCATCGACGAGCCGGTGCCGCTGCCGGTGGTGGGGGCCGAGCACGCGCCGGGTCTGGTCGAGTTCCTCGAGCAGCACGACATCGATGGCCGCGACCCACCGGCCGACCCCGGCGCGGTCGTGCGCCCCGCCTAGGCGCCCGCGGTGCTGGTGATCCCCGCCGACTACGGCGAGCGCTTCCGTGCCTCGCGCTCGGTGCGGGTCGAGCTCATGGTCGACAACTCGCGCAACGAGACCCGCAGCAAGGTCCGGCGCACGCGACGCGTGCTCGAGTCCTACGCCGCCGGCATCGGTGCGCAGCGGCTGCTGCTGCGCGGCATCGATCCGCAGGTCGCCGCGCCGGTGGCGGTGGCCGAGGTCGATCTCGCGACGCCGCAGCAGCTGGCCGCGAACGTGCTCAACGTCATCCCGATGTTCGTGATGATGGCGGCGTTCATCGGCGGCATGTACGTCGCGACCGACTCGACCGCCGGGGAGCGCGAGCGCGGTTCGCTCGAGCCACTCTTGGCCAACCCGGTCTCGCGCACGGCGCTGGTGCTGGGCAAGTGGCTCGCGACCGCGGCGCTGTCGGGGACCAGCCTGCTGCTGACGCTGGTGACCGCCGGGGTCGCGTTGTCACGCGCGCCGCTGGAGGAGCTGGGCGTGCAGGCCAGCTTCGGGCTCGACCAGGCCGCGATCGTGTGCCTGGTGATGTTGCCGGTCGCGCTGCTGGCCGCGGGCCTGCAGCTGGTGGTCGCGACCTTCGCCCGCAGCTTCCGCGAGGCCCAGACTTACCTCTCGGTGCTCACGCTCGCGCCGATGCTACCGGGTGTGATGCTGACGGTCATGCCGCTCGACCAGGCGCGCTGGACCCTGGTCGTGCCGATCCTCGGGCAGCAGCAGGTGCTCATGGACGTGATCCGCGGCGACGCGGTCGGACCGGCGCAGCTGCTGGTACCCAGCGCGATCGTGCTGGTGCTGGGGCTCGTCTGCGTGCGCGCGACCGCGTGGCTGTTCGGGCGCGAGCGCATCGTCTTCGGCGGCTGAGCCCGGCCCCGCGGCGCCGCGCCGCGCTCGCGCAACCGCGCGCGCACCGAGCATGCAACCGAGTCCGGCCCCGGTGTGAAGCAGGGAGCATGACCTCGTCGTCGCCGTCCCGTCCGTCGCCTTGCCCCATGCCCCGCGCGGTGTTGCTCGCGCTCGCCTGCGCCGCCGCCTGCGACGCGCCCGGCGGCCGCCCCGACGAGCCGGCGCCAGCGCCCGATCGTCAGGGCGCGGCCGCGTGCGAGGGCGACGATGACGGCAGCGGCACGGTCGACAGCGCCGATCTGCTGCAGCTGCTGGCGCAGTGGGGGCCGTGCGAGGAGTGCAGCATGGACCTCGACGGCAGCGGCACGGTCGACAGCGCGGATCTGCTGCAGGTGCTCGCGGCCTGGGGCCCGTGCGGGCGCGTGCGCTTCGACGCGCAGGATCTCGACGACGCCGCGATGCCGACCCTGGCGGCGGTGCTGGCCGACGAGCCCGAGCGCGGCGTGGACGACCAGACCCTGGCGCAGTGGCTCGCCGACGGCGCGCTCGCTGCGATCCCCGACGGCGACACCGCGTACCGGCTGCCGGGCGGCGCGACGATGATCCCGCAGGCGCAGCTCGAGGGGTTCGACGACGCCACGCTCGCGGCGCAGGCCCAGGCGCAGGACGCCGCCGCGGCCGAGCTCGCGCGCTTCGAGGCCGTGATCGAGCACGGCTTGTTCGACCCCGACAGCCCGACGATGGCCGCGGCGGCGCAGGCCTATCGCGCCGTCGCCGACGGCAGCCTCGCACCGCAGGAGTTCGGCACGGCCGCGACCGCGGCGATCTTCGCGGTGCAGCCGGCTGCGGTCGACTGCGCGTTCGAGTGCGGGCTCACCTGGTACTTCACGCAGGTCCAGCCGCCGCAGGTCGGGCGCTCGAGCAACGTCGCCGGCGGCGGTCCACGCGAGCCCGGGCGCTGCGCCGGCTCGAGCCACGCGCTGTGGCCCGAGGTCGAGGCCAGCTGCGACAGCGCGATCGAACAGTGGCTCGACGAGACCGGCACGGCGCTGGGCAACGGCGGCGCGCTGCGGTCGTTCGCCGACGAGGCCGGGCACTCGACCCACGGCTGCGTCGTCGATGCGCGCTACGAGTTGCGCTGCACCGTCGCGCAGCGGCACCCGGGCGCGTGCCGCGACGTCGGCATCACGCTCGCTGGCCATGAGACCATGGCCTACGACGTCCACGCCGAGGCCGCGCGCGACGACAGCGGCAGCAACAACGCCGCGAGCGCGATGACCCACACCACACTCAGCCTCGGCGGGTTCGACGGCAAGCGCCACGATGTGCCGGTGCTGCAGGAGGCCCGCGTCGGCCGCGACGCGCCGACCACGACGCTGCTCGACGAGCTCGAGTGCGTGCTGCATCTGATGGTCGGTGGTGAGCTCGCGATCTCCGGCCACGGTGTCGAGCCCAGCGCTGGCGTGGGCGCGGAGATCGAGTGCGAGCTGCCGCTGAGCTACTTCTGGAGCGACGACGATCACAAGCGCTCGCACCTGAGCGGCGAGGGCACCTCCGACGTGGTCGAGCTGCCGTGGTCGAACCTGGCGACGGCGCTGGACGACGTCACCGGCGGCCGCGACGACTGGGCGCTCGCGTGGGGCGTGCACACCGACTTCCTCGGCCGCAAGCACGTCGAGGCCGGCATCCACGCCGAGGCCAACTCGGACCAGGGCCTGGTCTGCACCCCCGATCCCGAGGGCTTCGGCACGTGTTTCTCGACGCTCGCGGGCGCCTCGGCCCAGGCGCGCATCGCCAAGGCCCGCGGCAGCGTCGTGATCGACGACGTCCACGTCAGCAACAGCGACCACCTCGGCCACGTCGCCATCGACCTGGCGCTGCCGCAGGTCACCTTCGCGTGCGACGACGCGCGGCTGTTCCCGACGCCGGCGCCGCTGCTGCTCGATCGCTGAGGTCCGTCGCAGCGGCGGCGCGGCTCAGCTTGCCGCTGCGCGCGCAGCTCGGCGGCCCAGTCGTCGAGGTTGCGCAGGCCCGCGCTGCTCGCCATCGGCCTCGAGTTGCCGGCGAACACCTTGCCGCAGCGCCGATCGTCCGCGGGCGAGGCGACTTGACGGCGCCTTCGGGCTCGTCGGCGACCGCGGCGATTCGGCGATCGCCGTCAGCGAGGTCCTCCAGTAGCAGGTAGCTCGAGCGCGATCTGGGTGTCGATCGGCAGGTGCCGGCAGCGCTCGAGCGCGCGGCCGCGTTCGTCGTGCGCGACCGCGGCGGTCGGCGAGGGCACCGGGCTGCGCCGTGCCCACCTGCTCGGGCACGCCGGCGACGTCACGGTAGTGCTCCTGCAGCGCCCGCAGCAGGCCAGCGCGATGCCCAGCAGGTGGCGCGGAAGCTGCGGCCGGGGTCGATGCGCTCGCGGGCCTCGGTCAGGCCAGCAGCGCGTACTGCAGTGCTCGTCGACCCACTCGGGCAGCTTGTTGACGAAGAAGCGCAGCGAGGTCACGTGGCGCTCGATCACGGTCGCGCGACCGCCTCGGCGTCACCCGCACGCCAGCGTTGCCAGCAGCAGCTCGTAGTCGTCGACCGGCATCGGTATGCCGAGCCTATCACCGCGCGGGCGCCTGCGCGTCGGCGAGCCACGCGTCGATCTCGTCGGCGAGCGCGGTCGACCGGGGCCCTCGGCGCGCAGCGCCGCGACGGTCTGGCGCCAGAACGCGGCCGCGTCGGCGTCGCACCGGCGCGGGCGTGGGCCTGGGCCAGCGCGAGCTGGGTGCGCGCGCGCAGGTGCAGCGGTGCACCCAGGCGCTCACGCAGGGCCAACGCGGTCGTGTAGGCCGCCACGGCCGCGGCGGCGTCGTCCAGCTGCAGCGCCACGTCGCCCCGGGCGACTTCGGCGACCGCGAGCTCGAGGCTGTTCGCGCCGAAGATCTCGCGCGCGCGCTCGACCGCTGCGAGGGCCTGCTCGCGGGCCTCGTCCGCGCGGCCTGCCGCGGCCAGCTCCCGCGCGAGGTTGCCGTGGGCCAGCGGCACCGAGCGACCGCGCGGTCGACGCAGGGTCGCCAGCGCGGCGCGCAGCTGCTCGATCGCGCCGTCAGAACACGCGGCCCGCGAGCGCGACCGCGAGGTTGTTGCGCGCGGATGCGGCGGTGGTGCCCCAGCTGGATCCGGCGCGGTGAGCACCGCCAGTTGCGCGCGCCACGATGGCCTGTCGTCGCGGCCGAGCTTGTGCAGCGCGCCCGCGGTGTGGGCCTCGATCGCGGCGCGGCGCAACGAGCGGGCCGCGGCTGGCGTCGAGTACCGCGGCGCGCGCGGCGCGGCCGCCAGCGCTGCTCTCGCCGCGGCCGGTCGAGCAGCGCGGCGCCGAGGCTGGCCGTGCAGGGCAGCGGTATCGTTGCTCGCCGCCGGGCACGAGCGTACCGCGGCGATCGAGGCCTGCAGCACCTCGATGTTCATCGAGCTGTCGCGCGGCGCAGCACCACCGCGACGGGCGTTGTCGGCCTCGATCACGCGGAGACGGCCTTGCCGTCGTACAGCGCCAAGGCGTCGTCGCGCACGCGCAAGGCGGCGGCGACAGCGCGCCCACTCCTCGCCGCGGGCCAGCCCGATCGCGGCCCGGGCGGTGCCGTCGAGGCGCCGCAGCACGATCGCGCAGGCCCGGTGGTGCGGATCGCGGTCGGGCCGCGCCCGCGTGCCGGCGAGGCCGACATCGCCGCGTGACCGTTGCAGCGCGACCTCGGCGGCCTGACGCCCGAACGCGCGCGCGCAGGCGAGCAGCCAGCCATGCCCGTGCGGTGATCTCGCGCCGTCGCCGCTTCTGCAAGCGCCAGCGCCGCCTGCTCGTCGCCGCGGCGCTGCTGCGCGGGTCGCCGGTCTGCAGCTGGTGGTGGTCGTGGGGATGGCGAGCACGCGGCGTGCAGCGCGGGATCCTGAAGCAGAGCGCGGTGTTCGTAGCAAGTGGGCCGCCGCGCGCGAGCGCGTCGGCGTCGCGGCTTTGCCGCTCGAGCGCGTCGATGCTCGATGCGCCTGCAGCGGCCCTTCGCCGTGGCGCGGGCCTGCGACGCGCTCGCAGCTGCGAGGTCGTCGGGCAGCGCCGCGGTCGCGCCGACGGCCCGCGCCGCGAGCTCGCCGTCGGCCGCGCGCGGACCAGGGCGCGCCGCAGCAGGGCCACACCTCGGGCGCGCCGGTTCGTGCAGGCACGCGTGCGCGTCGTCGAGGGCGCCCGCCGTCGCATGAAGCTCGCGCGACGTCGACGATGCGCCGCGACTGATCCTGCAGCGCCGCATCGTCCGCGCGCCGCGGCTGCGGTACAGGCCGGTGGCCATGGCGAGATCGCCGACGCGTCGTCGCCGTCGAAGGCCTGCAGCGGCGACGGTCTCGATGGTTGCCGGGCCGGTTGCGTGCGCGCCAGCAGTGCACCACCTCGCCGCGGCCACCGCCACCACGGCCGCGCCCGCCGCGAGCGTCCGGCCGCGGCGACCGCGGACACGCGCAGGGCCGCGGCCATGGCGGTCATGTCGGCGAACCGGGCGGCTGCGGCTGCAGCCCCCGCGCGAGGATCGGGTGAGCAGCCGCGGCGGCACACCGGGATCGCGCGCGGCAGCCTGAACCTGCCGGCGCCGCCACGACGTATCGAGCTCGCGCTGCGGGAACGGCCAAGCCGGTCGAACAGCAGCTCGCACAGCGTGACCGCGAGCGCGAACTGATCGCAGCGCGAGCATCGAGCGCGCCGGGCTGGTGCTGCTCGCGCTGCGTACGGCGGCGTGCCCATGACCACGCCGGTCGCGGTCGCGGTGTCGACGCAGCCGCGGCGGCCGCGGGATCGGACGATCGCGGTGCCCTGTCCGATCGCGAGGCCGAAGTCGACGACCTCGACCACGCCACGGCCGTCGATGATGGCGTTGCCGGGCTTGAAGTCGCGGTGGACCAGCCCGCGCGCGTGCGCCGCCAGACCGGCCGCCTGCACCATCGCGTCGACCACCGCAGGCCAACGCGGCCGCGTCCGCGACCACTGCGCGCGAGTTGACGCCCGGCAGCAGCTCCATCACCAGGTAGACTTGCGCCCGCGCGGTTGTCGTGGCTGCCGACGTCGAGCACGCGCACGACCGCGGGATGATCGACCTGCGCCAGCGCGCCGGGCCTTCGCAGCAGCCGCGCCTGCTCGCGCGGACCTCGTCGGCGTCACCACGCAGGTGCACGCGCTTGATCGCATCTCGCGGTCCAGCTCGATCCCACGCGCGATGCATTGCCCGCGCCGCCGCGCCCCAGCAGCGCACCGACGTGGTAGCGGGCCGATGGTCGCCGGGTCGTGCTCGCCGAGCATGCGCTGCACCAGCGTCGAGGGCCAGCCGCGCGCCGGCATCCGCATCGTCACGCGCGCCGGCGGCCAGCCCGCCGCGCGGCATCGGCGAGCCCGCTCGCTGGGTCGCGTGTCGTGGTCCGAGCCCAGCGATCATGCTCGCACGGCGCGGGGGCCAGCGTGAAGCGACGAAAGGTCGACGCGGGGCGCCGTGCTCGTCCTCGATCTGCACCCGCACCTCGCGGCGCACGCGGCCCTTGCCGTCGTCGTGATCGACGATCTCGATCTGCGCGCTCTCGACCGCCGCATCGCTGAGGCCCTCGGCGCGGAGCTGGGCTGCGGCCCTCCGCGCGGCGCCAACGAGCGCATCCTCGCTTGCCGCACCGGATCGACAGGGCGTCTGCGGCGTTCGAGCCGGTGCCGCGGTGCTTGCACGCGGGAGAACCCGCAGCCGCCCGGGCTGCCGCCTGCGCGCGCCAGTAGCGCGGCGGCAGCTGCACTGGCCGCCGCGGCGTCACCCAGGCGGCTCGGACGAGCGCGGTGATGGTCAACAGCCCTGGCTTCGTCAGCGGGAGGTCTGCGAGCGATGCCCGCACCTCGACGCGGACCGGCGCGTCCCAGGCGCGCAACACCGGATCGGTGTAGATTGGCGGGCCCTCGACGCTCCCCATGCCAACCGAGACATGGTCGCAGTTGAGCGCGCACTCGGCGGTGCTCACCGCGTTGCCCGCGGCGTAGTCGGAGCTGTAGTACCCGACTTCGCCCGCGAACGAGTACTCGCGCCAGACCTCGCCCCAATCCAAGGCGCGTCGATCTGGTCCGATCGCGTCGGGGTCATCCTCGCAGCCGACCGGTCCGACTGCGGTCCATCGGTTCGCCTGCCACGGCTTGATCTCAGGCGCGGTGCACAACGCGAAATCGCAAGCTCGCCGTTCGAACTGGAGCGGTCCGACGGGGTCGGGATGCTCGATCACGTACGGCTCGACGAGCGCGTCGATCGAGCGCCCGAACAACGCGAGGTACGCCGCGCGGACCTCGGCCGCCGAGGAGCCGCGCGGCACCGCATGCCAGAAGTCCCGCAGCCCGGCGAAGCCGTGATCGCGCGCGATCTGCGAGACCACGAACCAGGCGAGATCGTAGTGCTCGTGTGGAACCTGCGGGGCCTCCAGGAGTGCGTCGAGTGATGCAGCCGCCGGCCATGGATACGCGTCGTGCCACAGGCGCTTGCCGTCGAGCAGCACGGCAAACCCCTCCGAGAGGAAGTCATTGGGCATGGGCCACGCCTCGCGATGCACGGCGTGAATGAGTTCGTGCTCCTCGACCAGATAGACGTCGGAGCGGATTCGGATGCCGTCATCGGAGAAACTGGTGCGGCGCCGCCACCGATCTTCTGGACTTCTCCTGTCGAGCTCGAGCTATCGAAGCGTACGAAGCGATGATCGGGAGGCGACCCGCCGATCACCGCGTACACCGCCTCGATCACGCGGTCCATGTGCGCAGCCGTGCCTGCGCACACAGGCTCGTCGCGTTCGGATGCGATCTCGACGTAGCGCCCACGCGCGACCACCGGCATGGCGCCGTCGTCGGGTGCGCACGCGAGGGAAAGCGAGAAGCTCAGTGGCCAAATGGCCACGCGGAGGTGCGCGTGAGACCACCACCGGCGAGTTCGGGTGCATGATGTGCCGACGGGGCTCGCCCCGGCCAGGGCGGGGCCTCGTCGCGGCGCGCTCGACCTGCGCGCGCAGTCGGTCGTAGAGTCGCGCCATGGAACACGGTAGGGTATCCGGAGCCAAGGACAAGGCGCAACCTCGGGTGGAGCATCGCCGCGACATTCCTCATCGGGAGCATCGGGAGCCTTCATGGCGTCAACCGCTGGCGCTTCCGGGAATCGAGAGCAGCGAGCAGTGGCCTCATCGTGTGATGCCTTTCGATAGAAGCACGTCTCGACGTCCAGATCGATCTGATGCAGTCGACTCTCGGGGTCCAGCACATGGGGCTCGACAAAGTAGCGTTCGCGCCAGGTGCGTTGCAGCTGAGGGTGCAGGTCGACATCACCGCGAACGGCGGTAGTACGTACGGGACGGAACGCACGCCGCCTTTGTCGAGAACACCAGCTACGTATTCGCGGACTACGATGACGGCGCCTTGAGCTTCACGCATGCGTTCCGCTGCAGAATGGTACCGCTACGCTGTCGCTCGATGTCCAGCCCGACGAGTATCCCCCAACCGCCCAGCATGATCTCGGGTCCACCGAAGCGTGCAACTCGAGCACAGGTCACCAGCTGGGCGCTTCGCACGTGCTCTCAGCGATCCCCGACGACGACATCGCTGTCGATCTCTGGTGGATTGACGGGTTGCCGTGCGGTGAAGACTGCGTCGTGCCTTTGGGGAGTCACCAGGTCTCGCTCGAAGCTCGCGACGCTCGCGGTGCGGTCGACCGAACCAGTACAGCAGTGGGTACGTCACGACGCCCTGCGGGTGAGGCGATCGCGCCGCGCGCGCCTGCCTGAGCTTACCCCGAGCCTCACGGCGCGGGGCGCCGTGCCTGTCCTCGATCTGCACCCGCACCTCGCGGCGCATCGCGGCCTTTGCCGTCGTCGTGATCGACGATCTCGATCTGCGCGCTCTCGACCGCCGCATCGCTGAGGCCCTCGGCGCGGAGCTGCTCGATGATCTGCACCTTGGCCGCGGCGACGCCGTGGCGGTCGATGGTGATGTCGAGCCAGTCGTGGGACAGTCGGCCGCCCAGGGTGCCGTGGATGCGGCTGCGTAGCCCCTGGTCCTCGAGTCGCGCCCTCGAGCTCGGGGAAGGCCGGTGACCAGCTCGACCAGCGCGGCTCGGGTTCGACGTCGTCGCCGACCGCGTCGAGTTCGATGCGCGTGATGATCTGCGCGGCCGTGCTCGTCGGCGATGCGCTGCTGCGAGACCGCCATGCGCAGCTCGTCGGGGTGGTGCTGCGCGGTGATGAAGTCCACCAGCGCGTGGGGATCGACCTCGACCGCGTCGCCTCCTCGACGATGATCGCCAGCCGATGCTCGACCGCGGCGTCGTAGTCCGACGGCAGCACGCACGCGCCGGCGGTGACCGCCAGCACCAGGCCGCCGCCGAGCAGCCAGCGGGTCCAGCGGCGCGGCGGGTCCACGCGCCGGTCGTCGCGCGCAGCGACCGAGGCCGCGATGGGTCCGCTCGAAGGCACCGCGGCGCGCGCGGCGTCGACCACCGGCGGCGGTGCTCGAGCGCGGCACGCAACAACGCGTCGTGCGATCACGTGGCATAGCGCTCGGCTCCTCGTTCGTCGCCCTCGCGCAGGCGTGTCCGCAGCTCGCGCAGCGCCTGGGCCATGCGCTGCTTGACCGCGGCCTCGGCGAGTCCCACCACCGCAGCGATCTCGGCGGTAGTCGTAGCTCGTCGGTGAAGTGCAGGCTCAGCATCTCGCGCGTCGCCGGCGGCAGGCTCGACCCGGCGTATACGCACCGCCGCGGTGCGCTCGTCGAGGTCCTCGCGCGGCAACGGGTAGCGGCGCGGCGACGTGGTCGTCGTCCTCGAACGGCGCGCGTGCTCGCGATGGGTGCGGAAGTGATCGATGACGGCGTTGCGCGCGATGCCCAGCAACCAGTTCAGCGCGCGGACGCTCGCGCGCGCCCGGATCGAAACGCGGCAGGTGCTCGACCATGCGCCTGAACACCTCGCGCGACCAGATCCCCGGCCTCCGCGCTCGACGCGACCCGGCGCCCGACGTAGGCGCACCGCCGGGTGCAACGCGCGGTACAGCGTGCGGAATCGCCGCGACGTCGCCGGCGGCGGCGCGCCGCGCCAGCTTGGCCTGGGTGCCAGACCAGATCGAGGGCCAGCTCGAGAACACCGGGCTCAGCATACGAGCGAGCCCGGCCGGCGGTGACATCCCCGCGCCGGCCGCGGCGCGGAGGGCTGTGCCGGGCCTCAGAGGCCCAGCACGCCTCGACCTGTTCCATCAGCTGCACCCGCCGGCGCGTGATCGCGCTGGTGCCGTCGACGATGGCGGCGCTCTCGGACAGCACCAGCGACAGCGGGTAGCGCGAGACCGCGGGGTCGTCAGTGGGCTCGGGTTGCCCTGGGCTCCCTGCCAGCCGAGCATGACGTCGTCGGTGATGCCCGCCAGCACGGTCGCGACCGCGGCGAGCCCGAGCCGGCCGGCGATCATGCGGTCCTGGAACGACGGGTTGCCGCCGCGCACCAGGTGCCCGAGCACCGTCGCGCGCACGTCGACGCCCGGCAGGTCGTTGCCCAGGCGCTCCTCGACCATGCGCACGAGCTTGGTGCAGGATGCTCACGCCCTCGGCCTTGAGGATGAGCAGCGCTGCTTGGCCCGCGCCCAGCTGCGGCGGATCGCGGCTCGACCGACGATGGTCTCCTCGTCGCGGCCCTGCTCGCGGAACAGCACCGCGTCGGCGCCGGCCGCGATCGCGCCGGCCATCGCGAGGTAGCCACAGTCGCGGCCCATGACCTCGACCACGAACGCGCGCCGGTGCGCGCGCGCGGTGTCGCAGATCTTGTCGCACGCGTCGACGATGGTGTTGAGCGCCGTGTCGACGCCGATGGCGCTGGCGCTGCAGCCGACGTCGTTGTCGATCGACGCCGGGATGCCGACGATGGGCACCGCGCACTCGCCCGCGAGCGCGTGGGCGCCTGCGAGCGAGCCGTTGCCGCCGATCACGATGCGCCCGCGCACCGGCCCGGTCGCCGACAGCCGCGCGAGCGCGGGCGCACGGCCCTCACGGGTGTGGAATCGCAACTCGCGGGCCGAGCCCAGCACGGTGCCGCCCAGCGACGCGAGCGCGTCGATCTCCGCGTCCGGCACCACGCGCTCGCCGTCGCCCTCGCGCACGCGATGGGTGAGCGGGCGCAGGGCGCCCTCGCGCAGGCCGGTGTAGCCGCCGAGCACGCCGACGACGTCGACGCCGCGACTGGCGGCGACCTTGGTGATGGCCCGGATCGCGGCGTTCATGCCAGGGGCGTCGCCGCCGGAGGTCAACACGCCGATGGCTCGGCGATCGTCGGTCGCATCCATGCCGCCCTGATACCATGCGGTGTACCATGCGAGCCATGTCCTTCCTGTCTTCGCTTCGCAGCACCTCCGTGTGGGCCGCATGTGCCGTCGCCGCGACGAGCGCGGCGGTCAGTGGCTGCAAGGGTGGCGGCGGGGGCGAGGGCGGCGGTGACTCGACCACCAGCGGGGCCGACACCACCACCAGCGGCACCACGACCGAGGCCGACACCACCACGACCACGACCAACGCGACGATGGACGAGACCAGCATGACCACCATGGTCATGACGACCACGCCCAACCCCGAGTGTGGCAACGGCGTGGTCGAGGAGCCCGAGCAGTGCGACGACGGCAACCTCATGGGCGGCGACGCCTGCGACGCCGACTGCACCTCGATCATCGACACCACGCAGTGGAGCGAGATCGTGGGCGGCATGGCCGAGGTCGAGGAGGCCGGTCAGGGCGTCGCGGTCGACTCGATGAACAACATCGTCGTGGTCGGTTACATCGTCGACGCGCTGGGTGATCCGGACATCTGGGTGCGCAAGTACGACCCTGCCGGCACCGCGCTGTGGACGGTGGTGCTCGATCCGAGCATGGGCCTCGACGATCGCGGCTTCGGCGTGGACATCGACGCGTCGGACAACATCGTCGTGGTCGGTGACGTCGGCGTGGGCCAGACCTCGTCGGACATCTACGTGACCAAGCTCGACCCCAGCGGCGCGGAGCTGTGGAACGTCACGGTCGACGGGCCCGACGGCCAGAACGACATCGCCGAGGACGCGGCGGTCGACGCCGACGGCAACGTCTGGGCGGTCGGCTCGGTGCGCGTCGACATGAACGACAGCAACATCTGGGTCGGCAAGTACTCGCCCGACGGCGACGAGCTGTTCACCGACGTCGTCGCGGGTCCGGCCACGCTCGAGGATCGTGCCATGGGCGTCGACGTCGACGCGGACGGCAACGCCTTCGTCGGCGGCTACGTCTCCGACGTCGAGTTCGCGCGCGACGTGTGGCTGCGCAAGTACGCGCCCGACGGCACCGAGGCGTGGACCGTCGTGTGGGACAGCCCCAACATGGGCGCTGACCAGGGCTTCGACGTCGCGGTCGCGCCCGACGGCACCATCGGCGTCGCGGGGCTGACCCCGCTGACCGCGGTGAACGAGGACGTGTGGCTGGGCCGCTTCGCCAACGAGGACGGCGTGCTCATCTGGCAGAAGAAGTTCGGCGGTCCCGCGATCCTCAACGATCGCGGCCTGGGCCTCGCGACCGACTCGCAGAACGCGTTCATCGTCTGCGGCTTCAAGGGCCTGACCGGCACCGACACCGACATCTGGATCCGCAAGTGGGACGACGGCGGCAACGTCGTGTGGACGCAGTCGTTCGCGGGCGCCGGTGGCGACGAGGACCTCGCGCTCGCGGTCGCGGTCGACGGCAACGACGACATCGCGGTCACCGGCGAGATCCGGCAGATGGAGAACAACAACGGCGACATCTGGGTCGCCAAGCTCGCCGGTCAGTGACGCCGCGCCGCCGCGGCGAGCCCCGCAGGCGCTTGCGCGGCCTCGCCACGGCGTGCTTTAGTGCGCGCGGGAGGTCGACCGGCCGAGCGGGACAAGGCGATCGCGGCGTGACGCGCGAGCGGCCACGTCGAGGAAAGTCCGGGCTCCACAGGGCAGGGTGCTGGCGCAGGCCAGTCGGGGTGACCCGAAGGAAAGTGCCACAGAGACTGCTGGTGAGAAGGACCCGCCGCGTCCGCGCGGGTAAGGGTGAAACGGTGTGGTAAGAGCACACCGGGTCCTCGGCGACGAGGACCGCATGGTAAACCCCATCCGGAGCAAGGCCGAGCAGGGGCAGGCGGGTGCGAGCGTCGCGAGACGTTCGAGGGCTCGCCAGGGGCGGCCCGCCCCGCCTCGGGTAGCGCCGCCAAGAGGAATGACCAGCCCGCGAAGAGCAATCGACGCGGGGACAGAACCTGGTTTACGACCCGTCTCGACCGGTCGCCTCCCACTTGTCCGCGCGGCGGCGTGCTCGGCGAGCGCCGCGGCCAGCGCGCTGCGGTGATGATGACCTGGTCGATGCTGCGCCCGCTCGCCACGCCGCGCTCGCGCTCGGCACCGCTGCCTGCGCCCAGGGAGCTGACGGTCCGAGGCGCAGCGACGGTGCGTACGAAGAGAGCTCGACCTCGGCAACAACTACTCGAGCGGCGCGACGATGATCCGCCCGACCACCGCGGTCTCGGTCGGCGACGATGCCGGCAGTGCAGGTGGCGACGAGGACCTTGGCGATGCCGCCCGATCTGGGCACGTGCGTCGACGACGGCGACTGCGAGCTCCTGCCGGGCGCGTGCTTCCAGTCCGCACCTGCGCGCGGCATGCTCGTTCGAGCCCAGCTTCGCCGGCGACCCCCGCGACGACGAGGACCCTGCACCGGCGCCGACGCGGATGGCGCGCGGGCAACTGCATGTCGGCGAGCCGAGTCCGTGCGAGCGCACGCCTCCGGTGGCACCCGCCAGGACGGGCGTCAGCCTCAGTCTGCGACGGCGGGTGGGCAACTGCACGGCGACGGTCGATGGCTGCGAGGTCGCGCTCGACTCGGCCGAGCACCGGTGGCATCCGCGACACGCCGTGCGAGGCCGGCGAGCACGCGAGCGCCAGCTGCAACGCCGGGTGTGCGAGCAGGCCTGCGACGCGCCGCGGGCCAACTGCGACGACGACTGGCCCAACGGCCGCGAGATCCCTGAGGGCGTGCCCAACCAGTGCGACAGCAGCGGGCTCAACTCGACGGCCGCGACGCCGTACTGCGGTCAGTCGGCGGCCGGGACGGCGCGACCAACTCGGCACGGTTCCGCGTCGAGTGCTCGACCCGCTACGTGCCGGGGCCGGGTCAGTGCCAGTGGTGCAACCACGCCACCGGCACGTGGTACCCGGTCGAGACCCGCCTGCAGGGCGAGATCCGCGTCGCGGCGTGTGAGCGTCAGGCGATGGCCCAGCACTGATCCCGAGCGAGAAGTTCGAGTCGACCTAGCCGGCGAACGACGGACCGATCGACGAGAACACGATCGTGAAGTCGGTCGAGGGAATGTGCCCGACGCTCACCGTCGCACCGTAGCTCATCGTGCCGGCGTCGAACGTCGAGGTGGGGCACTGCCCCTCGGGGCCGTCGCAGGGCCTCTAGTTGCAGCGCCAGCGCTGCGGGGAAGCCTGGAGGTCAGCACGATGTCGCAGCCGCTGTTGGCCTCGATCTGGCCTGGCGAGGTCCACGACAGCGTCATGTCGGGGTTGGTGACCACGGCGGGCCTCGAGAAAGCTGCTTGCACCGCAGCTGGTGGCCAGCAGATCGACGTAGGTGCCGCTGTCGACGGCGCCGGTACGGCGCGAGGCCGTCGTAGAACTGCAGCGGACAGCTGGCCTGCAGCGAGACGATGTCGAGATCGAAGTCGACGAAGCGCCGGTGCTGTCGGCGAACACCGTCACGTACTTGCTCGGCGACGAGGTTGCGCACGACCTCACCGCGGACGCCCGCGTCGGCGTTGCAGTTCCAGCAGCGGCCCGCCGCAGATCGGGCCGGTCTCGAGGTACAGCGCCGGCACGAAGTCGCCGAGGTCGCGCGGAAGGACCACAGCCCGTCGGTCGGCGCGGTCCAGCGGAACGCATCGCTCGGGCACGCCGTCGCCGCCAGCTGCCGTGGTTGTTGCTGCCAGCGACGTTGGAGGCTCGCGGCAGCGACTGTCCGCTGACGTCGGCGCCAGCGCCTCGACTGCTGCTGATGTTGAGCTGCGCCGTGCCACTTCACCGCCGGTGCCGTCGAGGACCACGACCACCCGTTGGTCTGCGACGAACGGACCCACCAGCGACGAGTAGCCCACGCCCTCGCCGCCGTCGCCGTAGTTCAGCTCGGCGCCGTCGCAGTCGTCGCGCAGGTACAGCACGGTGTCGTAGTCGAGCCCTGGGTGCCGAGCACGAAGAAGCCGGGTCGTAGGCACGCGCGCCACTCGTACGCGAGATCGGGGTCGCTGGCCGTTGCCAGCAGCGGGCGCCGCCGTCGTCGCCTCGGTCTGCGTCATCGCGTGCGCGAGGTCGCCGACCGCAGGGTCGAGCACCGACTCCACGCATGCCAGCGGCTCGAGCCCACCGCTGTTGCCGCTGCTCACCGGGTGCCGCTCGCGCTGGCGCTGGTGCCCTGCGGGCCGGGTGTTCGTCGGCCAGGACGCCACGCTGGTCGACAGCGTCGTGCTGATTGCCGGTGCCGGCGTTGTTGCTGCCGCCCGAGCGTCGGCCGGTCTGCTGCTCGGGCGGTGCGGGGTCGTAGCAGGCGGCATGACGGAGGCGAACGCGGGCGAGGGTGCGGTGCGCATGTTCGCCAGCGTACCAGGCGGGCGCGGCCTGATCGGAGCCGAGGCCGCGCCGATCGCGCGCAGTGCCCCGCGAAGCGGGCCCCGACTTCGCCAGGGCCGAAATCGTGGTGCCGGTGTCACGGCGCCGGCCGGGAAAGGGGATTGTCGACCGGCGCCCATACACCTTCGCGCCATGAGCACCTGCCCGCCGCACCTGCGTCCGCCTGTTGCGCCCACGACCGCCGACTCGGCGAGTCGGCGCCTGAGCCTGTCGTCACGCTCGGCGCGACGTGCTCGCGCGCGCGGCCAAGGGTGACATCGCGGCCTGGTCGATGATCCGCGAGAAGCACTACATGGGCGTGTTCCGACAGCCGCATACCGTCGGCGATGCCGCCTTGGCCGAGGAGTCGCGGTAGACCTTCGTCGCGGCGATGGCTTCGTCACACGCGCTTCGATCCCGCGCGACCGCCGACGGGCTGGCTGTACGGCATTGCGCCCAACGTCGCATGCGCACTGGCGCAAGCAACGCAACCTCGGTGCGCGCGCACGAGCGGCTCGAGCACGCGATGCGGCTGGTCTCCGGCGGCGGTGCGGATCCCGGACAGCGCCCACCTGCGCCGCGAACGATCGCGGCGCTGGGCGCGCTCGAGGAGTTGCCCGAGCGCTGGCGCGAGGCCTTCGTGCTGCGTGAGGTCCAGGGCCTGTCGATCGCGGAGGCCGCCGCGACCCTGGGCATCACCGCGGAGAACCTCGCCGTGCGGCCAACCGCGCGCACCGCATCCGCGGAGAACTCGGCGCCGGGTTGATCGGCGGCGCTGACGGGAGGCCTGGGTGAGTCCGCGCGAGGGCCACGACGATCGTGAGCTCGACACCGTCGTCGACGCCGCGGATCGCGCGAGGCCGCGGCCGACGTCGAGGCCGCGGGTCGCGCCGGGCTTCGGTTGCGCGATCGTGGCGCGGGCGCATCGTGGTCGATCCCCAGGCCATCGGGGTGCGGACGCGGTCGAGCGCGCGCGTCGATCGCCGCGTGCCGACGATCTCGCCGGTGGCCGCGGTTTCGCGGCCCGCGTCCATGTCGATCTCGGGTGGCCGCGGTGCGTCGCCGCGATGTGGCCGAGGCGCAGGACGACATCGCGCGACGCGAGGCCGCGCGGCGTGCCGCCGTGGCGCGTGCGTCCGCGGCCCTCGAGCGTGCGCGGTGGCCTCGCGGTGTGCATGGTTGCGGCCGCGGCCGCGGTGGTGCTGTCGTTGGCCTGTTCGAGCGCCAGCAGCGTCGCAGCGCGCGAGGCCCAGCGCGCGACCAGTCGCAGGCGCCGCGGGCGCTGCGCCTTGACGACCAGTGCGCGGTCGAGCCGACGCCGCCGCGGCCGGCCCCGGCTCCGGCACCGCAGCGCCTGCGGCCCACGTCGTGCCAGCACCGCCGACGTCGCCCGGCGCTGCGATCCTGCCCGAGCCCGTCCCCACCACCGCGATCCCACGGCCGCGCGCGAGCAAGGTTCCCACCGGAGTCGAAGCTCGAGCGGCTCGATCGCGAGCCCAGGCTGCGCTCGCGGCCGGTGATCGCGTGCGCGCCGACGGGCTGTACGCCGAGATCATCGCGCGCGGTCGTCGTCATCCCCTGGTCGAGCTGGCTCCACGGCGAGCGCTTCACGCCTCGCGCGCGGGCCTGCGCCGGGCGCCAGCGCGAGCTGTACACTGCCTACCCGCGAGCTTCAGCGTTGCCGCTTCGCCGACGACGCCTACGCCGGGCCGTGCCGACCGCGGCCGCGGAGGCCAAGCCCGCGTGTTGGCAGCAGTACGTCGACCGCTTCGCGGGCGTACCGTCGACATGCCGAACGATGGCCGGACGTGCCCGCCGAGCCCTGGAGCCGCGCCGCGCTTCGCCGTGCCGGCGCGTTGTTGAAGGTGGCGTCGATGAGCCGTACGTGCTCGACGCAGTACCGGGCCTGACCAGCGCGGGCTACGACTCGGGCGCGACCACCTTCGTCGCGACGAGCGGCTCGAGCTCGAAAGGGTTGCGTCGACGGCCGCCGCCTCGACCTGCCAGGCGCGGCGGGCTGCGTCGACGATCGCCTCGGCTGCATGCAGCCTGGTGATCTCGGTTGCCGCACCACGCCGGGCAACCCGTGGTGCTGCACGCCTGGGGTCGATCCGTGGTGCTGCAGCGATCCCGACGGTACGCCAGCGTGGCGCCCGGCGATCCCGCGTGCTGCTTCGCTGGGGCACCCGTGGTGCGACGCTGACGACGGCGGCGCGCAGTGCTGCGGCAACCCCTTCGATCCCAGCTGCTGCCCGCCGACGGTGGTGCCGTGCTGCAAGGGCGACGATCCCTGTTGTGGTGATCCGTGCTGTGGCGACCCGTGCTGCGGCGATCTGTGCTGGGTGGCGATCCGTGTTGCCTCGCGCCCTGACTCGCCGTGTTGCGTCGATCCGATGCTCTATCTGGCGTATCGATCCTACGGGCCCGTGCTGTCTGGATCTGATGGGCCCGTGCTGCTGCAGTAACCCTGCCGACCCTGCTGCGTGGCGCCGCAGGGCTCAGGCGTATCGACCGGCGGGTCTGCCGTCAGGCGCCGCAGAGCAGTTGCTGCGCCGCGGCCCAGCAGGGCACGCCGTGCTGCGAGCCGCACGTGCCTGACGATCCGTGCTGCTTCGAACCCGCGAGCACCTGCTGCCTGCGCCCGATCCGATGCGTTAAAAGAGCGTTTCGACCCGCTCTCGATCCATGCTGCTTCGAGCCCATGGGCTGCCCGTGAAAAGCGAGCGTTAGCTCGCCACGGATCGCGGCAAGAACCTCACGAGCGACGATGACGACGCGCGCGGCGAATGGGTCGCCGCCGCAGTCGAGATCGCGCGGACATCGAGGTGGCGTGATGACGAAGCGGTATTGGATCCGTGCGGCGAGCGTGCGTGCGTCCCTGGTCGTGGCGGCGGCGGCGCTGCTGGGCTGCGATCCCAAGTTCCCGGAGCGGACGATGGCGGTGACGTCGACGACGACGGCATGGGCGATGCCGGTGGTGAGGATGACGGCAACGACGACGGCAACAGCGGCAACGTGCCCGGCGACGACGGCGGCGGCGGCATGGACGACGGCGGCCCCGGCGACGACGGCGGCGGTCAGCGACGACGGCGGCTGCGGTTGCGATGATCCCGGCGGCGACTGTCCGCTGCCCATCGATCCGTGCGTCGAGGCCTACGATGCGTGCCTGCAGGTCGCGCAGGATCCCAGCGAGTGCGACGCGGTGCTGCTGATGTGTTGGCCGCAGCCCGAGCCCGATCCGTGCCAGGCCGCCTACGACGACTGCCTGCAGTCGTCCGAGGATCCGACGCGCTGCGACGCGATCTGGGAGATGTGCTACCTGCCTGATCCGTGCCAGCAGCAGGAGTACGACGCCTGCACTGCCGAGTTCGGGCCGATGGCGCCCGAATGCGACGATGCGTGGAACTGGTGTTGGCCCGGAGCCCGAGCCTGACCCGGTGCTACGACGCGTACCGCATACCCACCTGACGCTGGCACCGATCCGCAGTGCGAGGCCGAGCCAGCCTGCTATCCGCAACCCGAGCCCGACTCGTGCTACGACGCGTACCTGGTCTGCCTCGACAGCGGCAACGATCCGACCGAGTGCGAAGAACAGTGGTGGGCGTGCTATCCCCAGCCTGAGGATCCTTGCTTACGACGCCTGCGCGTCGTGTGCATCGACAGCGGCAATGATCCTGACGCGTGCGACGCGGAGCTGCAGCAGTTATCAGCCGCAGCCTGATCCCGTGCTGGCGCGTACTTCGCGTGCCTCGAATGCGGCGTACCGATCCGACCAGTGCGAGGCGGTACCATCGAGTGTTACCGCCCGCAGGACTTACCCGCGGCATGGGCGTACAGCCGTAGTCGCGCGTGCGGATCCTCCGCGTCGGTGCTGCGCGCAGCGATGACGACGGGGTTGCCTGCGTGCTCGCGAGCGCGGTGCCCCAGGCCGTGCCTGCGCGCGGGGCGGGGCGGCGGAGCTCAAGGGCCGCACCCACGGCGACCGAGCCCGCGGGCGGGTCCGCGACCCCGCGGATCATCCTGCGTACCACCGGTGGTCGCGGACGCCGAGCTGCAGCGCGAGCTGCACGCGCGCTGGCCCGACGCGAGCGCTTTCGTGCAGCCCTACGGCAGCGCGGCGTTCACCCACTTCGCCGGCACCCTGCATCGTCTACGTGGAGGTGCTCGGCGAGCTCGTGGCCAGGGCCCCATCGCGGATCACGTCACCACCTCGACGGTCGCGCCGCATGTACGCCAGGTCGTCGGGGTGGCCGCGGCGCGCGCGCGCGTGCTCGCGGTCGAGGTCGCGAAACCTGCCGCCGTCACCGACGAGGACGCCGCCTGATCGCACCGACGTCGCCATGCCCGCTGGCAGGTGCCGCAGGCGAGCCGCCACCTGCGGCGGCGGTGGTGGTCACGCGGCGGCCGCACGAGACCCGCGCCGCCGCCGCGGGTCGAGCCGCGCCACCGCGGCGCGACGAGCCCGCGCCGCCGGCCGACGGCGCCGCGGCGCTGGCAGCTGGGACCGGTCGCCGATGCCTCGCTGTTGCTCGGGCTCGCGCCGGTGGCCGCCGCGGTCGACTGGGCCGGGGCTGTGCGGGTCTGGCGCAGCGCGCCGATCGGCGCGGCCTTCGGTGCGGCGGTGCGCCTGGTCGGCGACAGCGCGCTGGCCTGGTCGACCTGTGCGCACGCGCATCGACGTGCACGCGATGGACGGGCCGCCGCGGTCAGCTCGAGGGCGGCGCGCTCGCCGGCCGACCATCGAGCCGTGGCGGCGCGGCCATGGCCAGGGCTCGATCTCGGCGAGCGCCTGGTGCGGGTGGTGGACGGTGCTCTACGGCGCGGCGGTGCGCGGAGTGATCGGCTACGCTCGGCGCGTGCCTGGAGCGGGCTGCCGCGGCTGGGGCTCGGGGTCGAGCTCGCCGGGCTCCGCGCTCGTCCGGTCGCGCCGCAAGCGTAGCCGGTACAGCAGTCGGCGCTGCTCGCCCTCGGCGGTCGAGCCTGGTCGGCATCGATGCCGCGATCTGGTTCGATCTGCCCGCGCCGCGTCGCGGCCCGCGTTCGCGCGTGCGCCTGGAGCTGGCGCGCGGTGGCGCGTCTGGCCCCGGGCGGCGGACGGCCGCGCCGGCCTGCGACAGTTCTTCCCGAGGCGGCATGGGCATCGACGACACGATCCGGACCGGCATGCAGATCGCGCAGCGACGGGCGCCCAGCCGGCCCAGGCCGCAAGGAGATCGCCGAGCGCATCGTCGGCGCGCCCGAGCGGCGGTCGAGATCGCACTACCGCGCGCGCGTCATCGGCGGCCCCGACCTGCAGGGAGGTCCGCCGCTCTCCACCTCGGCGAGGGCCTGTCGCGGCGCTACGAGCTGGTGCTCGATCCGCTCACGGCCGAGCTGACGACCGCGACCGACGAGCTGCTCGGCGCCGACATCGAGCTGGAGATCGAGCGCGGCGAGCTGCTGCGCACGATCTACGGCGTGATCCACCGCGTCGACTACGTCGGCATCACCGCCGACAAGCTGCTCGTGCGCGTGTACGTCGCGCCGGCGTTCCGACTGCTGTCGCAGCAGGTCAACACCCGCATCTTCCAACACCTCAGCGTGCTCGAGATCGTCGAGCAGGTGCTCACGGCGGGGCTCGAGCCCTACGGCCGGGTCTACGACCCCGAGCTGCACCAGCTGACCGACCCCAGCGTGTATCCCAAGCGCGACTACTGCGTGCAGTACAACGAGAGCGATTTCGACTTCGTCTCGCGCCTGCTCGAGGAGGAGGGCATCGCCTACGCCTTCGTCCACGACACCGAGGCCAAGAAGGAATCGCTGGTGCTGCACGACAACAACGACGGCTACCCCGAGGTCGTGGTGCTGGGCGACCCCTCGGTGCCGATCATCGCCGATCGCCCCGAGACCGCCGACCGCGAGTCGCTGCGCTTCTTCGAGTGGAGCCTGCCCGAGCAGATCAACCGCGTGGTCGCGTGGCACTACAACTGGAAGGTCGCGGGCGAGCCGACCTGGCCGGTGCAGTCGCTCGACGCGACCGCGCCGCCGGAGGACTCGCCCGGGCCACCGCGCGGCCGCGTGCGCGAGCTGTACCTGCACGGTGATCGCCGCAAGGTCGTCGACGCCGACGGCGACGACGGCTTCGACGGCTCCGCCCTCGACGAGCTCGCCCCGCTGGTGCAGCGCCGGCTCGAGCTGTTCGCGCGCCAGGCCCAGCGCGGCCACGGGCGCGCCAACGTCACCGGCTTCGCCGCCGGCGCGCGCTTCGAGCTGCACAACCACACCCGCGCGGAGCTCGAAGGCACGTACCTCATCACGCGCGTGGTCCACAGCGGCGACTGCTCCGACGCCGAGCGCATGCAGGGCGCCGGCGGCCACGAGCGCTACGAGAACAGCTTCGAGTGCATCCCGGTCGATCGCCCGTTCCGTCCCGCGCTGGTGACCCGGCGCCCGCGCGTGCCCGGACCCACCACCGCGATCGTCACCGGTCCACCCAACGAGGAGATCCACGTCGACGCGTTCGGTCGCATCAAGATCAAGTTCCCGTGGGATCGCCTGGGCGCCACCGACGACACCGCGGCGTGCTGGGTGCGCGTGGCGCAGAGCTGGGCTGGCCCCGGCTGGGGCGCGATGTTCATCCCGCGCATCGGCATGGAGGTCGTGGTCGAGTTCCTCGAGGGCAACCCCGACCGGCCGCTGGTCACTGGCTGCGTCTACAACGCCTTCACCAGCACGCCGTTCCCGCTGCCCGACGCCAAGACCAAGACCACGCTCAAGACCCAGAGCTCACCCGACAAGGAGGGCTACAACGAGCTCACCTTCGAGGATCTCGCGGGCGAAGAGCAGATCATCGTGCACGCGCAGAAGGACCTCAACGAGAAGGTCGAGAACAACCACTCCCTGGGCGTGGGCGCGGACCAGAGCTACGCGGTCACCAAGAACCAGACCATCACCGTCGGCGGCGACCAGAAGATCACGGTCGACGGCAGCCAGTTCATCACCGTCAAGGGCCAGCCGGCCCAGGGCGGCTTCAAGGGCAGCTCGACCGCGGTGACCGGCCACCTCAAGATGACCGCCAGCGACACCGCCTACGTCAGCGCGCCCAACAAGATCACGCTCGAGTGCCCCGGCAGCTCGATCACGCTCGAGCCGGGCAAGATCAGCATCACCGCCGGCGGCCACGCCACCATCGTGCTCGACGCCAACGCGCTGATGAAGTCGGCGGCCGGCAGCAAGATCTTCCTCGACGGCAACGCCCTGGCCAAGTCCAGCGGCGGCAGCCAGGTGCTGCTCGACGGCAACGCGCTGGTGCAGTCCAGCGGCGGCGCCAAGGTGCTGCTCGACGGCAACGCGCTGACCCAGGGCAGCGGTGGCGGCAAGGTGCTGTGCGACGGCGACGTCGCGGCCAGCGGCGCCAAGGTCTCGGTGACGTCGACCGCCGGCGGCGGCGGCGAGTTCACCGCCGACGTGAAGATCGGCGGCGGCACCACCAAGGTCACCGGCGGCACCGCGCTCGAGCTGAGCTCGCCCGCGAGCAAGCTGGTCGGCACCGGCGAGTGCGTGGTCTCGGGCGGCGTGGTCAAGATCAACTGAGCCCCGCGATCATGACCGACGCGTCCGCGCCCACCGCCTACGACGCGCTGCCGTACACCAGCTACCCGTACCCGCGCACGCACCCCGATCGCCTGGCCGCGCTCGCGACCCTGTTCGGGCTCTCGCCCGCGCCGCCTCGCACCGCGCGGGTGCTCGAGCTCGGGTGTGCCGGCGGCGGCAACCTCGTGCCCATGGCCGAGGCGCTGCCGCAGGCGCAGTTCGTCGGCGTCGATCTGTCGGCGACGCAGATCGAGCAAGCGCGCAGCTTCGCCGCCGCCGCGGGCGTGCGCAACCTGGCGCTGCACCACGCCAGCATCCTCGACGTCGATGCCAGCTTCGGCGAGTTCGACTACGTGCTTTGCCACGGCGTGTACTCGTGGGTGCCGCCGCCGGTGCAGCAGGCGATCCTGAGCGTGTGCCGCGAGCGCATGCGGCCCGACGGCATCGCCTACGTCAGCTACAACACCTATCCCGGCTGGCACATGCGCGAGCTCGTGCGCGACATGATGCGCTGGCACACCCGCACGATCGCCGAGCCCCGGCCAAGGTCGCGCAGGCCCGCGCGCTGGTCGACTTCGCCGATGCCTCGCAGCAGGAGGCCGGCCCTACGCACTGTTGCTGCGCAAGGAGCTGGCGCTGCTGGGCCGCACCGGCGACGACTACCTGTTCCACGAGCACCTCGAGGACTGCAACGCGCCGGTGTACTTCCACGAGTTCGTCGAGCGCATCGATCGCCACGGCCTGCGCGCTACCTGTGCGAGAGCGATCTGCACACCATGCTGCCGCGCGAGCTCGCACCGGAGATCCGCGCCACGCTCGACCGCGTCGCGCCCGATCTCGCATGGAGCAGTACCTGGACTTCGTGCGCAACCGGCAGTTTCGCGCGTCGCTGCTGTGCCAGCACGAGCGGCAGCCGCAGCGCGCGCTGGGACCCGAGCGCGTGATGTCGCTGCGCTTCGGCTTCGCGCCCGCGGGCGAGGGTCGGCCGGTCGATCTCTCCGCCGGGGTCACGCACGTCTTCACCGACGTGGCCGGCCACGAGGTCGGCAGTGCGCGGCCGTGCACCAAGGCCGCCGACGTTGCTGCGGCAGCTGTGGCCGGCCGAGCTCGCGTTCGAGCTGCACGCGCGCGCGCTGTCGCTGCTGGGCGAGGCCGGCATCGTCGACGATCCCGCGCACACGCGGCCGTCGGCGCTGGCGGCCGACCTGCTCAGGTGCGTATCGTCTCGGGCGCGAGCCTCGACGTGCGCTGCGAGCCCTCGGGTGCTCGGCACCGCGGCCCTGCGGCCCCGCGCCGCCGCGGCCGCGCGGCTGGCAGGCGCGCGCGCACGGCTACGCCGCGAACCTGCGGCACCAGCGGGTCGACCTCGACGGCTTCGCGGTCGAGCTGTTGGGCGCCTGCGACGGCACGCGATCACGAGGGCCTGGTCGAGCACATGCTCGGGCTGGTGCGCACCGGTCGCATCACCGTCGAGCCCGGGCCCGACGAACCCGCGGCCGACGCGGCCGCAGCCGATGCGCCTGCGCGCGCGCGCGGTGTTGACCGAGGCGGTCACTGCGCACGCTCGCGTTGCTGACGCGACACGTGATCTTGTGCTAGCTACCCTGCTCGCGCCACGCGCCATGACGCCCAACCTGCACATCGTCGAGCACCCGTTGATCCTGCACAAGCTCACGCTGATGCGGGACAAGGAGACCAGCACCTCGAAGTTCCGCGCGCTGCTCGAGGAGATCGCGATGCTCATGGGCTACGAGGTCACGCGTGATCTGCCCACCGAGATGGTCGAGATCGAGACGCCGCTGGCGCGCACGCGCGCGCCGATGGTCGCGGGCAAGAAGGTCGTGATCGTCTCGGTGCTGCGCGCCGGCACCGGCATGCTCGACGGCATCTTGAAGGTGCTGCCGGCCGCACGCGTGGGCCACATCGGGCTGTACCGCGATCCCAAGACGCTGCAGCCCATCGAGTACTACTTCAAGGTGCCGGCGCAGATGGACACGCGTCAGGTCATCTTGGTCGATCCCATGCTCGCGACCGGCAACAGCATCGTCGCCGCGGTCACGCGCATCAAGCAGACCGGCGCCAAGCACATCAAGTTCGTGGTGCCCGCTGGCGGCGCCCGAGGGCATCCGCACGCTGTCGGCCGCGCATCCCGACGTCGCGATCTACACGCCCGCGGTCGACGAGCGCCTCGACGATCACGGCTACATCGTGCCGGGCCTGGGCGACGCGGGCGACCGCCTGTTCGGCACGAAGTAGCGCGCGGCCGGGACCGATCTCGCGGCGCGGCCCCGCGGGCGTCCGCGCGGCTCGCCCGCGCCGGCGCCGGCGTTGGGCGAGTTGCCCAGCAGCTCGGCGTGACGCTGGGCAACTGCACGCCGCGGATCGGCACCGCCCGACGGCGCGCCGGTGGACGACCCGCAGCGGACGCGCGCGCGGACTGCTCGAGCACTGGCGGCTTGCGCTGCGCTGCAGCCGCGATCACCACGATGGCGTCATGAGCTGCACTGCGCCGTCATCGATGAATCCGACACGGCATGCTCGCGCGTCGCGATCGGTGATCGCAGTCGCGCTGGTGTCCTCGCCGGCGTGGGTGCACGCCGGCGCGCTGGCGCCCGAGCGCGCGCCACAGCACATCTACGGCGGCGGGCCCTCGGCCGAGTGCGCGTGGCCCACGACCGTGTCGTTGGGCGGCTGCACCGGCACGCTGGTGCAACTTGAGGTCGTGATCTACGCCGCGCACTGCGGTGAAATCTCCGAGGTGTTCTTCGGCAACCTGATCGACGAGCAGGGCCGCACGGTCTACCCCGAGTTCTGCCAGGTCTATCCCGGCGGCGGTCCCGGCGGCGGCAACGACTGGGCGGTGTGCAAGCTGTCGGAGGCCGTGACCGACATCCCCATCACGCCGCCGCTCATGGGCTGCGAGACCGAGCTGCTGGTCGAGGGCCAGGAGGTGTGGTTGGTCGGCTTCGGCAACACCGACGACGGCAACTTCGGCGTGAAGTACGAGGCCAAGACCACGTTCGGGTACATCCAGAACGACGAGGCCTTCGTGGGCGGCGACGGCGTCGACACCTGCCAGGGCGACAGCGGCGGGCCGATCTTCATCCAGCTCGACGACGGCTCGTGGCGCGCGTTCGGCATCACCTCGTATGGCGATGGCTGCGGCGGTGGCGGTTGGTACTCGATGATGCACACCGGCATGCAGTGGTTCGAGGACACCACCGGCGTCGACCTCACGCCGTGCCACGACGCGGACGGGCACGTGGAACCCGGCCCCGCGTGCACCGGCTTTCCCATGGCACCGGGCAAGCGGCAGCGGCAGCTGGCCGTCGTGCGATGCCGGCACGCTGTCGAGCTGGTCGGCGAGCTGCGGTGCGCCCTACGCGCCAGCGAGGGCGACGACGCGCTTCGCCGCAGGTGCCGATCACCGCGCCGCAGCACGGCGCGCAGCTCGACTCCGATCCCGCGACCGGACGCGCGTCGGTGGTGGTCGACATCACCGCCGACGACGGCGACGGCAGCGGCGTGCAGCAGGTGACGCTCGCGCTCGACGGCAGCGAGCTGCAGCCCGACGCGAACGCGCCGTATCAGTACGCCATCAACCCCGAGCCGGGCGTGTACAGCTTGACCGCGATCGCGACCGACTACGCCGGCAACGTCGCGCAGTCGGAGCCGGTCGAGATCGGCATCGACGAGCGGCCGCCGATCGACGACGACGACGGCGGTGGCGAGGCCGGTGACGGTGGCGGCGACGCGGGCAGTGGGGCCGGCGACGGCGACGGCGGCACGCCGCAGGCGGGGGCCAGGCGCCGCCGCCGGACTACGGCCTGGAGGGCGGCGAGACCGGCTGCAGGCTGTCGCTGGGGCCGCGAGCGCGGGGGATGGCTGCTGGCGCGGCGCCGGTTGCCGCGCAAGTCGCCCAGCGCGTGGCGCGCGGCCGGTCGCCGCGGCGCGGCGTGATAGCGTGCGGCAGTGACGTCGCCCCATCCGCTGTCGCTCGCGCTCGCTGCCGTGTTGGGTCTACTCGCGCCGCTCGGCTGCGGTGTGCGAGCTCGGCACGTCGCCCTACGATCGCAGCGCCGATGCGCCGGTGCCCGCTGCGCGGCCGCCCGCGGTGGCGCAGGCCGAGCCGGCGCAGGCCGAGCGGGCTGCGCCGCGAAGCCGGAGCTGGTCGCGCCGCGCGAGCCCGCGGTCGCGCAGCCGCCGACGCCGGCGGTGCCCGATGCGACCGCCGCGTCGCCGCAACCGATCGCACCCGACGAGGCCTTCGCGGTGCGCGAGCGCGAGGCGGCTGGCCTGGAGGGCGTCACGCTGCAGGACGCCGGTGCGCAGCCGCGGCGGGTGCTGACGCTGTCGGCGACGCGCGGGCAACGACGCACGTACACGCTCTCGCTCGGGCTCGAGGTCGCGATGCGACTGGGCACGCGCACGCTGCCGCCGACCGCGGTGCCGCCGTTGACGGTGACGCTGTCGACCGAGGTGACCGAGGTCAGGCCCGAGGGCATCACGCTGTCGCTGGCGGTCGACGAGGTCGCGTTGCCCGAGGGCGAGGCGACCGAGCGGGTCCGTGGCGCGCTCGAGGCCACGGCCCGCAACCTGCGACAGGACCGCGGGCACGCTGACCTTGCGCGCCGACGGCAGCACGCGCTGGCGCTGACCGGCCTGCGGCGCCGGGCGAGGTGCCGGCCAGGCGCTCGAGCCCGAGCGCGGCGGCCTGGTCGCGGCGCTGCAGGTGCTGCTGCCGGTGCTGCCGCACGAGGCGGTCGGCGTGGGCGCGAAGTGGCGCGCGATCCAGACCCAGCAGCAGGGCGAGGTCACGCTGCAGCAGCAGGCGGAGTTCGAGCTGCGCGAGCTCGCCGACGGGCGCGCGGTGCTGGCGGTGACGTCGAGCCACGTCGCTGTGCTGCTCCTGGCGGCGGCGAGCCGAGGCGCTCGACGCCAAGCTCGATGCTGCCACGACGATGGCGTCGATGCGCGCAGCGGCACGGCCGAGGCCACGATCACGCTGGCCGAGGGCGCGATGCCCAGCGAGGCCAGCGCGGTGGTCGACTCGGTCACGCGCGCGCAGGTCTCGATCTCGGGCACGCCGCAGGCGGTCACGATGCGCACGCGCGTGCGCTCGCGGCTGCGGCGCGGCCGCGACCCGCGGACCCTGAGCGAATGATCGCGCGCGCGCGCGATGGGGCGCGTGCGGCGGGCGCCGCGTACGTCGGTGGGGCGTCGATCGCCCCTCGATCGGTCTGCGATCGTCCGCGCTCGCGCGGGGGTGAAATCCGCGTGGGCTCGCCCCCGCAAAGCGCCCCTGCGACCCGTGATCGAAGCCGGAAAAACGCCGCTTGGGGCTTCCACGCCCCACACGCCTTGGCTATCGTGCCCGACGCTGATGCGACTGCGATCGATCGTGCCCGTCGCCGTCCTCGCGCTCGTCGCCATCGGCGGCGCGCGGCTCGAGCCGGTGGCGCCGCCGACCGAGGGCATCGCGCTGGCGACCGCGCTGCCGGGCGTCGCGACGCTGTCGATGGCGACGGCTGCCGCGGCCGCGCCGGTGACCGCGGCGCCGGCGAACGACGCCGCATCGAGTGTGTTGGCGGCGGTCGGACCGGTGGCGCCCGTGCCGGTGCCCGCGCCGCCCGGCGAGGCCGCCGCGACGCCGCCGCCCGAGGAGGCCGCGCGGGCCGACGACGCGCTGGCGCCGATCGGTCCGACGCCGCCCGACGAGCTCGACGTGGTCCACTGGACGGTGGAGCAGCGCACGCGGCTCGACGAGGTCGCGAGCAACTGGGGCATGTGGCCCGAGGATCTGCGCGAGCTCAACCCTGCGCTGGGCGAGCCGGAGTGGATCGAGGCCGGCACGTCGCTCGTCGTGCACGTGACCGACCGCCGCAAGCCGACGCAATCGGTCGGCGCGCCGAACAAGGGCCACCTGCTGCGCGGCATCCCGCTGCCCGAGGGCCCGCACTGGCAGCTGCGCGAGCACCGGCCGCGGGCCTTCGGCTCGCGCACGACCATCCGCGCGCTGCTCGACGCGATGCGGGCCTACGGCGCCGCCGATCCGCAGGCGCCCGCGCTGCGCGTGGGCGAGCTGTCGCGCCGCAGCGGCGGCCGCATCGAACCGCACGTGTCGCACCGCAGCGGCCGCGACGTCGACATCGGCTACGTCATGCGCGGCCCGGTCGGCAAGGACGAACGTTTCTGGCGCACGGCCACCCCGAAGAACCTCGACGTCGCGCGCACCTGGGCCTTCGTGCAGGCGCTGCTCGACACCGGCGAGGTGCAGCAGATCTTCATCAGCTCGAAGATCCAGAAGCTGCTCGCCCGCGAGGCCCGCAAGACCCTCCCGCCCGAACAGGTCGCGCTGATCTTCAGCGCGGTGAACCGCGACCCGAAGATCCACACGCTCGTGCGTCACGAGCACGGGCATCGCGATCACATGCATGTGCGCTTCGTGTGCGAGGCGGGGAATCTGCGCTGTCGGACGAGCTCGGTGGATCGGGATTGATCGCGGGCGCCGGCTCGCTCGCGCCGCGCGTCGGCGCACGATGGCGCCGCTGGGCGTCGCGGGCAGCGGCGCACCGCCGGTGACGCTGGCGGCAGGCGACGCTCGCGAGCGCGGCGCGCAGCGGCGGATGCTCCGAGCCGGGCCGGTCGATGCCGACGCGCGCGGCCGCGCGTGCGTTCACGACGGCGGTCGGCACCAGGCGCTGTCGTGGCGCGGCCACGAAAGCGCGACGTCCGGACCATGGCGGGGAGGATGGCGGGGGCGCGCAGGCACGAGGTCCGCAGGACCGCGTTGGCCGTGGCGCTGGCGCTGGCATGCGGGTCGTGTCAGCAAGGCGGCGCGGTCGTGGCCAGCACGAGCAGCGGCGGCGCGAGCAGCAGTGGCAGCGGTGCGAGCACTGGATCGGCAGGGAGTACCGGAGCGACCGGTGACGCGAGCGGTGGATCGGCGAGCACGGGTGGCGGGACGACGCACCACGGCGGTGGCGGGTCGAGCAGCACCGGCGGCGGCAGCGAGAGCGGGACGACCGGCGATCCCGGGACGCCGCCGGCGCCGGCGCGGTGGGTGCTGTACGACGCGGACGAGGTGGCGGTGGATGCCGTCGTGGCACCGTCGTGCGTCGACCCGGCGCTGTGCAACCTTCCCGAGCCGGGTCACCAGGGCGCCGTTTCGCCGCAGTGCGTGCGGGTGATCTGGCACGAGGGGTCCTACGTGGATCTGCGGTACGGCAGCGCGACGGGGCTGCTGGGCGACTGCCGGACGACGCCGCTGTGGGACGCGGAGCACCCGCCCGGTGCGTTTCCGGGTGCGGATTGTGCCCCGCCGGCGTACTTCCCCGCGGGCGAAGGCACGAGCAGCGCATCCCGCTGGGAGCGTGGGATCAAGGCGTTCGCGGACGGTCACTTCGAGTACGAGAGTCGCGACACGCCGGCGATGGGGTTCTACCCGGCGAACAGCTGGCTGGGCAACGAGTGCGTGGTGAACATCCTGCTGAGCGGAGGCACGCCGTGGCTGCCGGTGCCGGACTGGGCGGTGGGGTTGCTGCCGAATCCGCCGTATTCGCTGCGGTGGGAGCCGTGGGAGTGAGAACGATGAACGGACGGACGATACGAAGCGCAGTGGTTGCGGTGTTGGGTTGCTCGCTCGGCTGCGACGTCGCGGGGGTTTCGGATGTGGCGGAGCCGGTGGTTGCCGATGCGCCGCGGAGCGGCCAAGGCTTCGCGGGCGGGGGGCCGCAGCGCGGCGGCGCGCCGATGGGGCAGCGCTGGGTGCTGCGGGATGCGATGGGGACGGCGATCGACGCGGTGGTGGAGCCGACGTGCGGCGGCGGCGTGGAATGCGTGGTGAGCGAGCCCGGCAGCGCTGGAGGTCTATCGCCGCCGTGCGTTCGCGTGACTTGGCTGTCGGGCGAGTACGTCGACCTCAAGTACTCGACTGCGAGTGGATTGCTCGCGGAGTGTATCACGCACAAGGCGAGTCTCAGCGAACTCGGCTCCTATATCGACGAGAGTTGCGCGGGCAGCGTCTACTGGACGCCTGGGGCTGGAATCGAACAGACATCTCGTTGGACCAGGAAAGCCTACTACATCGACTCGGAGGGGCACTCGTATGTCGAGGTGCCGGGTTCGGTGGAGGTTGACACGATGTATGACTTCGTCGATGGGATATGCACCGCTTTCAGCGGGCAGACCGTAGCGGCGACTCCTTGGCATCCGGTTGCCGATGAACTGGAGGCGCTGCCTCTGGAGCCACCCTACCTGCTTTCTTGGGAGTAGGTAGAAGCGATGGAGCCCGCCCCGAATCCGGGCCGGCTTGGGGGGCGTCTTCATTCAGCCAGCCCTACGTTCCCGCGTGACCGGGCGCGAACGGGTGACGGTGCTTGCGGTGTTTGGGGGCCTACGGCCCACGTCAAATTGGAAGAACATCGCTCGGCCACACCAACTCGACAGCGAGCGTCTCGGGAGCAGGGTCCTCCAGCATCTCACTGGGATCTCCGACAGCGTTGAACCCCCACTGGTGGTGATGCGTGCTGACCCTCGTCCCCATGTCCCCATCCTCGAACCCAAACCGATCGCCATTGTCGAAGAAGTTCGCCACGATCCTCGCCTCGCGCGCGTTGGCGGTCACATAGACCCCACCGCTGGTGTTGCCGATGAACGCGTTGCCGATGATCCTCGCCCCCTGGTGGCGGTCGACGTAGATCCCGCGCCCATTGCCGCCGAAGGTGCACCGCGTCACGAGCACGCTGTTCGCATCGACCGGCGGCGAGACGATGCCGGTGCCCGGCGCGTTGAGGTTGATCGCGTTGCCGGAGTTGCCGGTGAAGGCACAGCCCTCCACGCGCAGCGCGTTGCCGCCGGTGCGGACGTCGATGCCGATGCCGTTGTTCTCGAAGCTGCACTCCTGCACGAGCGGGAAGTAGCCGACGGTGGCGAAGGCGATGTCCCAGTTGCGCAGGGTCAGCCGCTGCAGGTAGACGATGGTGCCGAGCACGTCGGCGGACAGGCCGATGATCGCAGCGTCGCCCGGCGGCGATGCGTACCGGGATCGTGAGATCGGCGAGGGTGGCGCATGACGGCGCGGCTCGATGCCGGCATCCGGGTCACCGGGCGCCGCGGCATGAAGGTGATCTGCGCCGTGGTGTTCGCGACCAGGCCGCGAACGACAAGACCGCGGCGCCGCGCGGCCCGACGCCGCGGATCGTCATGCGCGGCGGATCACGATCGGCTGCGTGAGCTCGACGCGTTGGTCGATGACGAGCGTCGACAGCGGCGCGCCGCTGGGCTGCTGCATCCCTGCGGCCGTGTTCGCCAGCCACGTCGCGAGGCACGTATTCGCCTTGGGCCGGGTCTGCAGGGCTGCTGCCGTCCTGCCGCAGGATCTCGCGCAAGAAGATGAGGTTGTCGTTCGTGCGCGGGTCTTGCCCAGCAGCGGGTAGGGCACGCACGTCGGCGCGAAGGGCCCCAGCGGCGCGGCGGCCGGATCGGGCGCGGGCGCCAGCCCGGGGGACGGCACCGGGCCCTGCGCAGGGCCGCGTGCGTCGGGCAGCGCCCGCAGCGTCCGCGCTCGCATCCAGTGCGGCCGCGCAGTCGCAGCCCTGGGGCTGGCACGAGCGTCGGCGGCGATCAGGTTGCGCGCGCGGTCACCACGTGCGTCCGCGGCAGGATCTGCGTGGTCGCCAGTGCGTCGCCGAATCGGCGGTGCCAATACGCGGTCGCCGAGATGATGCATTGCAGCAATGCCGGCAGCACCACGGCCCGGATCTCGCCCCGGCAGGGCATCGCAATCACCAGCGTCTGAGGCTGGGAGCGCATCCGTCGTCGTCACCGGCATCGACGGGCAGCGCCGCGACCGCGGGGCCGGGCAAAGCGAGCCATCGATCGCCGGGCAGGCCCGGGCCCGCGTCACGCCGCGTGCGGCAGGCCTGCTGCTCGAGCCGCTGCCGCATCGCCTCCTCGAGCGCCACGAACTCCCCCAGGTGCGAAAGCGTCAGCAGCCCGCGCACGCTGCCGCGATCCACCACCACGATCGCCTGCGCCTCTTCGCTCTGCATCCGCTGCAGCGTCTCGTCCAGTGCGTCCGCCGCTGCGGCGGTGCACGCAGGCCGCATGATCTCCGCCGCGGCGACGTCGGGCCCGCGCGCCGCGATCGCGGTGACGAGCTCGACGATGCCCAGGGTGCCGACCAACGCGCCCGCGCCGTCGACGACGGGGAAGTGATCCTGCAACCCGTGCACGATCGTGGCTGCGATCTGGCCGGCGGTCGCGTCGGCGCGCACGCGCGCGACCGGCTCGACCATCACGTCGCGCACCCGCAGGCCGCGCAGCAGCTCGCGCACGTGCACGGCCTCGTTCTCGCCCTGGGCGCCGGCCCACACGAACAGCGCGACGAACACCAGCACCGGCGAGGCGAACAAGCCCACGAAGCCCAGCGCCATCGCCATCGCCTGGCCCAGGCGCGCGGCGATCTCGGTCGCGCGCGCGCGACCCAGGCGCAGGCTCAGCAGCGCCCGCAGCACGCGGCCGCCGTCCATCGGGAACGCCGGCAGCAGGTTGAACAGTGCCAGCGACACGTTCACCCAGAACAGCTGCACGAGCCAGGCCTGGCCCAGCGGCAGCGCGGTCCCACCCGCGCCCAGCGGCCCCTGCGACAGCGGCAGGCCCAGCAAGAGCGCCAGCGCGCCGAACAGGATCGCGAGCACGACGTTGACGGCCGGGCCCGCGAACGCCACGACCAGCTCCTGGCGCGGATCCTCGGGCAGGCGCTCCATCGCCGCGACGCCGCCGATCGGCAGCAGCGTGATGTCGCGCGTGGCGATGCCGTAACGCCGGGCCGCGAGCGCGTGGCCGAGCTCGTGCAGCACCACGATCGTGAACAGCGTCGCGACCATGAGCAGCGACGCGATCGCGGCCGCGATCGACTCGCCGCCCAGCGCCGCGCTGGCCACGATCCACGCGACCAGCAGCAGGAAGGTCGCGTGCACCCGCACGCGCACGCCGAAGGGGTGGCCCACGGTCCAGGCCCAGCCGATGCGACCGCGCGCAGGCTCGCGGCGCTCGCTCACGACGCGCCCTTGCCGAGCACGCCCTTGGCCGCGGTCGAGGCCCAGCGGAACCACAGCCGGCCCGAGACCGCCGCGTCGACCAGGTGCGGCGGAGCCGTCGCCGGGGTCGCCAGCAGATCGCGCAGGCGCACGTGCAGGTTGTCGGTCCCCTCGGACCACACGATGCGGTTCGCGTGGCCCGGCTGCGCGTCGATCAGCACGAACAAGCCCGGGCCCTGCGGCACCGCCTCGACCGCCGCGACGCTCAGCTGCGTGTCGTTGGACCACGACACGCCGGTGCGCGGATCGAAGTGCGGGAATGCCTCGGGGTGGGGCGCAGGGCGGCCGATGAGGCCGCGGATCACGTCGAGGGTCGAGACCACGCCGACCGCGTGGCCGTGCGCGTCGACCACCACGATGTGTTGCCGCGCGGTCTCCGACATGCGCTCGGCGACCTCGCGGATGCTCGCGCTCGACCACCGTCTCGACCGGCACCGACATGCGCGACAGCACGTGGGCGCCCTCGGGCGCACCGACGAGATCCCGCAGCGACACGAAGCCGACCGGACGGCCGTCGGCCTCGAGCACCGGCGCGCCGGTGATGCCCAGCGCGAGCAGGTGCTGCAGCACCTTGGTCGCGTGGTCGCCCGCGCGCACGCTGAAGACCTCGTGGTTCATGATCTCGGACACTGCGACCGCCATGACTCGTCTCCTCCGGCGTGAACCGCTCGGGCTCGCACAGGCAAGCTAACCTCTGGGCGGACCACGGCCGGCGCAAAGCCTGCGTCGCACGCAGGCGCGGCGCGCCCGGTCCCGAGGAACGCATGCCCCCGACGTCCCCGACACCCCTCGCACCGAGACCCTCGCGCCGCCGTCGGCCCGCGCACGCGCTTCGCGCTCGCGCTGGCGTGCGCGCTGGCTGGCCCGCGCCCGCACACGACCGCATCACAGACCCCGGCTGCGGAGTCACGCCCCAGCCTGCCGCCGCGCTTCGACGCCGACGCAGTCGCGACGTGGTTTCACGCGCAGGCCCGCGCGCGTGGGCTCGTGGGCGCGCAGCTGGGCGTGATGCAGGAAGGCAAGGTCACGCTGCTGCTGCAGCACGGGACGCTGACGCGCGGGGGTGCACCCGTGCTGCCGCAGACTCCGTTCGCGATCGGCTCGATCACCAAGCAGTTCGTGTGCGCCGCCGTGGTGTTGCTGCAGCAGCAGGGCCGGCTGACGCTGTCCGATCGCGTCGCGAAGTACTATCCCGAGCTCACGCGCGCGGCGGACATCACGCTCGACGATCTCGGCGCGCACGTGTCGGGCTACCACGACTTCTATCCGCTCGATTTCCTCGACTCGCGCATGCGTGCGCCCATCGATCCCGACGCGCTGTTGCAGCGCTACGCCGGCGCGCCGCTGGACTTCGAGCCCGGCACGCGTTTTTCGTACAGCAACACCGGCTACATCCTGCTGGGCCGCGTGGTCGAGCGAGTCACCGCAGTGCCACTGGGCGTGTGGATGCAAGAACACCTCTTCGCGCCCGTGGACATGACCCAAACCTCGCTCGATCCGCCCGCGTCGACGCCTGGCCTCGCGCAGGGGCACGGTCGCTTCGCGCTGGGTGAGCCCGAGCCGGTGCCGCGCGAGGCCGCCGGGTGGGTCCACGCGGCCGGTGGGATCTACGCCACTGCCGCCGACCTGCTGCGCTGGGATCTCGCGATCGCCGATCGCTCGCTGCTGGGCGTCGACACCGATCGCTTGACCACGCCGCGTTCGCTCATGAGCGGCCGCGGCACCGACTACGGCTGCGGCATCGCAGTGCGGCACCAAGGCGGCGAGGTCGTGTGGCAGCACTCGGGCGCGGTCTCGGGCTTCCTCGCGTTCAACGCGGTCGTGCCGCGCACCAACACCGCAGTGGTCTTGCTCAGCAACACCGAGACGCCCGCGGTCGCCGAGCTCCACCAAGAACTGCTCGCGTTGGTGCTCGCGCCGCCCGAGGCGGTGCCCAGCGTGCAGGGGCCCCCGGCCACTGAGGTCGCCGGCACGCTGTTCGCCCAGCTGCAGCGCGGTGCCCTCGATCGCAGCCTGCTCGCGCCCGAGATCGCGGCGTACTACGACGACGCGCGGGTCCAGGCCGCGGCGCCGCGCCTGCGCGCGATGGGCACGCCGCTGCGGGTCGAGGCCGATCGCCCGCGCGAGCGCGGCGGGCTCGAGGTCACCAGCGTGCGGCTGGTGTTCGCCGGTCGCGTGGTCAAGGCCGTGCTCGCGCGCCGGCCCGACGGCGTCGTCGAGCAGTTCCTGCTGCTCGAGTGACGGCGCACGCGCTCACGCTGCCGCACGCCGTCACCGCCCGTGCGACGATGCCATACTGCGGTGGTGACCGAGCGCCGCGACGTGCGTGGGACGCCGACGCCGACCCCGGTGTCCGCGGCGTCCGACGATCTGCTGCAGACGGCGGTGCAGCTGCCCGCCGCAGCGGACGCGCCCGGCAGCGGCGCCCGCGTCGGTCGCTACGTCGTGGTCGAGTCGCTCGGCGCCGGCGCGATGGGCCAGGTCGTGCGTGCCTACGATCCGCGGCTGCGCCGCGAGGTCGCGCTCAAGCTGCTCAAGGTCCGCGGCGCCGAGGCCCGCGCCCGCATCGTCCGCGAGGCCCAGGCGATGGCGCAGCAGCTTGAAATGACCCAACATCGTGGCGTGTACGACGTCGAGCTGCACGAGGGCCAGCCGTTCATCGCGATGGAGTACGTCGAGGGCACCACGCTCGCGGCGGTTGGCCGCGCTGGTGCGCTCGCGCGCCGAGGTGCTGGCGGCGTTCACCGGGGCTGGTCGCGGCCTGGCGGCGGCGCACCGCGCCGGGGTCGTGCACCGCGACTTCAAGCCCGCCAACGTGCTCGTGCAGCGCGGCGATGACACCGTCGCGTCGCTGCCGGCGCGCGTGCGCGTGATGGACTTCGGCCTGGCGCTGCCGCTGGGCGAGCACGCGCGGCGACCGACGACGCTGCCGCCGGGCGAGCCGCTGCCGCCCGAGGGCGAGGCGGTCGACGACGGGCTCACCGCGGACGGCACGGTCGTGGGCACGCCGGCGTACATGGCCCCGGAGCAGCACGCCGGTACCGCCGTCGACGCGCGCTCCGATCAGTACGCGTTCTGCGTGGCGCTGTGGGAGGCGCTCGCCGGCGCACGACCGTTCGCCGCGCGCGATCACGTGGCGGCGAAGTTCGCCGCGCGCTTCGACGAGGTCGCGATGAAGCGGCCGATCCCGCCGCCGCTGCGGGCGATCCTCGCGCGTGGGCTGGCGCCCGATCCTGCGGCGCGATGGCCCGACATGGCTGCGCTGTTGCAGGCGCTCGCGCGCGATCCTTCGCGGCGCCGCTGGGCCTTCGCGTCCGCCGGTGTGGTCGGCCTGGCCGGGGTCGCGGCCGTGGCCGTGGGCGCGTGGCGTCGCCACGGTGCGCTGCAGGCTTGCGACGACGAGGCCGCGGCGATCACCGCGGTGTGGGGTCCCGCGATCGCCGACGACGTCGCGGCGCGACTGCACGACTCGGGCCTGCCGCGGGCCGACGACGTCGCCGTGCGCACGCGCGGCTGGCTCGACGACTACGCCGACGCGTGGCAGCGGACCCGGCGCGACGCCTGCGTCGCGGCGGTCGACGACGGCACCGACCCGGCGACCGATCGCGTGCGCGCGTGCCTCGACGAGCGCCGCGCCGCGCTGGGGGCCCTGACCGAGCGGCTCGCGCGTCCCGACGCCGCGGTGCTCGAGCGTGCGGTGCGATCGGCGATCGCGTTGCCGCCTTTGGCCGCGTGCCGCGACCCGGCCGCGCTCGCGCGCCGCGACGCCGCGCCCGACGCGGCGAGCGAGGCCGAGCGCGCGGGCGTACGCGAGGCGCTCTTCGAGGTCGAGGCCCAGGCCGGCGCCGGCGCGCTCGCGCTGGCGGCCGAGCGCATCGAGCCGCTGCTGGCCAAGGCCGAGGCGCTCGACGTCGCGCCGCTGCGGGCCCACGCGCGCCTGGTCGCCGCCAACGTCGACTCGCGCCGCGGCGACTACCACCGCGCGCGCGAGCGGCTCGAAGCGGCCTTCGACCTCGCCGCGACCGCCGGCGCGGACGATCTCGTGGTCGCGATCGCCGGGCGCCTGGTCGACGTGGTCGGGCTCGATCTGTCCGAGCCCGACGCCGGGCTGGTGTGGGCGCAGCTCGGCGAGGTCGCAGCGAGACGGCTGGGCAGCGAAGGCGATCTGCGCGGGACCGTGCTGGCGATGAACACCGGCAACGTGCTCTCGTCGCTCGGTCGCGAGGGCGAGGCGCTCGAGCACTACCAGCGCGCCGAGGCGATCTACACCGCGCAGCTGGGACCCGAGCACCCCGAGGTCGGTGGCACGCTGTCGAGCGTCGGCCGCGTCTGGGCGTCGCTGGGGCAGCGCGAGCAGGCCCGCGCGTCGCTGACCCGGGCGGTGGAACTGCTCGAGGCCAGCTTCGGGCCCGAGTCGCTCGAGCTGGCGCCGGCGCTCGACACCCTCGCGCGGCTCGACTTCGAGGAGCTCGCGCTGCCGCAGGCGCGCGCGCGGCTCGAGCGGGTGCTCGCGATCCAGCGCGCACACCTGGGCCCCGATCACCCGCTGTCGGCCGGGGTCCTGGGCAACCTCGGCAACGTGCTGCTCGAGCAGGGCGACTTCGCCGCGGCAACCGCTGCATACACCGAGTCCTTGCGGATCGACGAGGCGGTGTTCGGGCCCGAGCACCCACAGCTGGCTGTGTCGCTCAGCGGGCTCGGAGCCGTCGCGAGGCTGCAGGGCGATCACGCTCGCGCCATCGCGCTGAACCAGCGCGCGCTCGCGATCGAGGAGCGCGCGCTGGGCCCCGAGCACGTCGACGTCGGCGCGACCCTGTTCGCGCTCGGCCGCGCCCAGCTGGCTGCCGGCGATCGTGCCGCGGCGGCGGCCTCGCTCGAGCGCGCGCTGGCGATCGCCGGGGCGAGCACGTCGGCCCCGCAGCTGCTGGCCGAGCGCCGCATCGTCTTGGCCGACGCGATCGTCGCGCAAGACCCGAGGCGGGCGCGGCAGCTGCTCGAGCAGGCCCGGGCCGCGTTGCAGGAATCCGGGCGCGCCGAGCCGGCCATGATGGCGGAGATGATGGCGGAGATCCACGCGCGTCTGGACGCCTGGCGCGACCGCGGGTAACGTCCGCCCGGCCCCTCGTGCCGGCGTGTGCTGGCGCCCTGGGGACCTCGCCTCCCGGAGCTCGCACGCGAAGATGGCCGACGCCGCCCGCCCCCGCAAGGTCCGCCTGTTCCTCGTCACCGAGCGCAAGGACAAGTGGTGGGTCACCCCGCTGCTCACCTTCCTGGGGCTGTCGACGTTCATCGTCTACGTGACGTGGGCTGCGTTCCAGAACGCGAATTACACCTTCGGTCCGTACCTCTCGCCGCTGTACGCACCGGAGCTCTTCGGCACCTCGCCGCACGCGTGGTTCGGCCCGCCGCCGACGTGGTGGCCGGGCATGATCCCGTTCTCGCCGGCGCTGCTCATCCTGCCGTTCCCGGCCGGGTTCCGCTTCACCTGCTACTACTACCGCGGCGCCTACTACAAGGCGTTCTGGGGCGACCCGCCCAGCTGCGCGGTGGGTGAGCCGCGCAAGAGCTACCTCGGCGAGCGCTACTCGCTTCGTCATCCAGAACATCCATCGCTACTTCCTGTACGCGGCGCTGGTGTTCATCGGGCTGCTCGCCTACGACGCGTTGCTCGCGTTCCGCTTCCCCGACGGCATCCACGTCCACGTCGGCACCCTGGTGCTGTGCACCAACGTCGTGCTGCTGGGCGGCTACACCTTCGGCTGCCACTCGCTGCGCCACATCGTCGGCGGGCGCAAGGACCAGCTGCCAAGGATGCGGTCGGTCGCGCCTGCTACGACTGCGTCTCGGGGCTCAACCGGCGCCACCAGCTGTTCGCGTGGTGCAGCCTCTTCTCGGTCGGCTTCACCGACGTCTACGTGCGCATGTGCGCCATGGCCTGTGGACCGACGTCGCCTTTTCCGAGTCGCCGCCGCGACGCCTTCCTTCGAGCACCCGACATGGCCGAATACACCACCCACGAGCACGACGTCCTCGTCATCGGAGCCGGCGGCGCCGGACTGCGCGCCGCCATCGAGGCCTCCGCCGCGGGCGTCGACGTCGCCGTCGTCCTGCAAGTCGCTGCTGGGCAAGGCCCACACCGTGATGGCCGAGGGCGGCATGGCTGCGGCCATGGCCAACGTCGACGATCGCGACAGCTGGAAGGTCCACTTCGCCGACACCATGCGCGGCGGCCAGTACACTCGTGGCGCATGGCGAGCTGCACGCCAAGGAAGCGCCCGAGCGCGTGCGCGAGCTCGAGGCCTGGGGCGCGGTCTTCGATCGCACCAGGGACGGCCGCATCCTGCAGCGCAACTTCTCGGTGGTCACCGCTATCCGCGGCTGGCCCACGTCGGCGATCGCACCGGGCTCGAGCTCATCCGCACGCTGCAGGATCACGGCATCCACCGCGGCATGAAGGTGTACATGGAGCACCACCACGGTGCGGCTGCTCAAGGACGGCGACCGCGTAACGGGGCCTTCGGCTACGACCGCGAGCGCGGGCGCTTCCACGTGGCGCGCGAAGGCGGTGGTGCTCGCGACCGGCGGCATCGGCCGCGCGTACAAGATCACCTCGAACAGCTGGGAGTACACCGGCGACGGCCAGTCGCTCGCGTCACGCCGGCGCCGAGCTGATGGACATGGAATTCGTGCAGTTCCATCCCACCGGCATGGTCTGGCCGCCGTCGGTGCGCGGCATCCTCGTGACCGAGGGCGTGCGCGGCGAGGGCGGGTGCTGCGCAACAGCGAGGTCGTCGCTTCATGTTCGACGACATCCCCGACAACTACCGCACCTGGCCTCGACGGCGACCGACCCCGAGGAGGGCTGGCGCTACGTCACCGGCGACAAGTCGGCCCGTCGTCCGCCCGAGCTGCTCACGCGCGACCACGTCGCGCGCTGCATCCGGCGCGAGGTCAAGGCCGGCCGCGGCAGCCCCCACGGCGGCGTGTTCCTCGACATCGCGTGGATCAAGGAGAAGATCCCCAACGCGGGCGAGCACATCAAGAAGAAGCTGCCGTCGATGTACCACCAGTTCAAGGCGTTGGCGGACATCGACATCACGGTCGAGGCGATGGAAGTCGGCCCGACCACGCACTACGTCATGGGCGGCGTGCGCGTCGATCCCGACAGCCAGATGTCGACCACGGTGCCGGGCCTGTTCGCCGCGGGCGAGGTCGCGGCCGGGCTGCACGGCGCCAACCGTCTGGGCGGCAACTCGCTCTCCGATCTGATCGTCTTCGGCAAGCGCGCGGGCGAGCACGCGGCCGCCTTCGCCAAGGAGCACGGCGCGGGCCAGATCCACGACGAGCAGGTGCAGGAGATCGCGCGCTGGGCCCTGGCGCCGTTCGAGCGCGACGCCAAGCACAATCCCTACACGGTGCAGTACGAGCTGCAAGATCTCATGCAGGACAACGTCGGCATCGTGCGGACCGAGGCCGAGATGCAGACCGCGCTCGAGGGCCTGAAGCAGCCTGCGCGAGCGCCGCGGTCGTGGGCGTGGCCAGCCACCGCGAGTACAACCCCGGCTGGCACACCGCGCTCGACCTCGACAACCTACTGGTCGTGTCGCAGGCCATCACCATGTCGGCGATCGAGCGCAAGGAAAGCCGCGGCGGCCACTTCCGCGACGACTTCCCGGACAAGGATCCGGGCCTACGCGAAGTTCAACACCGTGCTCCGCAAGGGCGCAGACGGCGAGATGCAGCTGCGCCGCGTGGACGTGATCCCGCTGCGCGAGGACCTCGCCCAGATCGTCGAGGACAACGAGTGACCGCGTCCAAGGAGACCCAACGATGAGCAAGAAGGTCAGCCCGCATCGGCGCGGTGACAAGGACAAGGGCGAGTTCAAAGCTACGAGACCGAGGCCGACGAGGGCATGGTCGTGCTCGACGTGGTCCACCAGGTCCAGGCGACGCAGGCGCCCGACCTCGCGGTGCGGTGGAACTGCAAGGCCGGCAGGGCTCGTGCTCGGCCGAGATCAACGGCATGCCGCGGCCGATGTGCATGACGCGGCTGTCGGATCTGCCGAGGCCAGCCGATCACGGTCGAGCCGATGATGGCGTTTCCCATCATCAGCGACCTGGTCACCGACGTGTCGTGGAATTTCCCGCGTCAAGCAGACCATCAAGCCGTTCAAGCCGCGCAAGCCCGACGCGCCCGACGGCACCTGGCGCATGGACCAGCGCGACGTCGATCGCGTGCAGGAGTTCCGCAAGTGCATCGAGTGCTTCCTGTGCCAAAACGTGTGCCACGTGCTGCGTGACCACGCCAAGCACGACACGTTCATCGGCCCGCGCTTCTTCGTGCACACCGCGGCGCTGGAGATGCACCCGCTCGACACCGAGGACCGCGTGCCGGCGCTCAAGGACGACTACAACCTCGGCTACTGCAACATCACCAAGTGTTGCACCAAGGTGTGCCCGGAGAGCATCACCATCACCGACAACGCGATCATCCCGCTCAAGGAGCGCGTGGTCGACCGCTTCTACGACCCCGTGCGGCGGCTGTTCCGCGTGCTCGGCGGCTCCTGACGAAAGGCCGGACGATGACAGGGCTCAAGGCGATCACGGCGGCATCGATTCCCCGCGCGCTGGAGAAGGCGGAGCGCTACCGCTTGCTCAACGAGCCCTTCTTCGCCGAGAGCATCTGCCTCGACGTGCTCGCGATCGACGGGCACAACCAGGCCGCGCTGCGCACCTACGTGTTGGCGCTGACCGACCAGTTCCCCGGCGGTGAAGGCGACCGCGTGCCGAGGGCGCGCAAGGCCATCGAGGGGCTGCACAGCGAGTACGAGCGCGCGTACTACACCGGCATCGTCGCCGAGCGCCGCGCGGTCGCGCTGCTCGAGCGTCACGACTACGGTGCGGGCCCGGCCGCGTGGGGCCACCTGCAGGAGGCGCTGCGCTGCTACGCCCAGGCCGACGCGCTGCAGACCGACGACAGCAACGACGACGCGGTGCTGCGTCACAACACCTGCGTGCGGCTGATCGGGCTGCACCGGCTGCGCGAACCCGACGACGAGCCCAACCACTACCCGCTGGAGTAGCGCGGGAATCGACGGCGTGCCCCGGTGCGTCGGTCGCTGCACATGCGAAGGGCCGCGGGGGTGATCGGGGTGCTGGGGCTTTGGGCGGGCTGCACGGCCGCGCCGGTGGCGGGCGATCTGGAGCTCGCACAGGGCGAGGCGCCGCAGCGGGCGGGCGTGATCGCGATCCCCGACGCGGCCCGGCCGGCTGCGCCGATCGAGGTTGACGTCGCGTCGCCCGACCCGACGCAGGACGACGCCGCGTCGGCGGTGCCGGCTTCGGCCCGCGGCCTGCTGCCGGCCGCGGATCCGGGGCCGCCGCGGCGGGTGCAGCGCCGCGGCCAGGGTGACTGCGGCATCGAGGTGCACGCGATCGGCCTGCCCGCGGTCGCGACCGACGGCGATCGCTTCGTCTACCTGCAGCGCCGCGACAGCGCCGGCGCCGACTTCGGCGGCCCCATCACCGTGGAGCTGCGCGACCGCGACGAGGGCAACCCCGAGTCGCTGGCGGTGTACGACGAGTCCTTCGACGAGAACGTCGAGCACCCGCCGCGCCGCAGCTGTCGCGTGCGGCGGGCCGAGGTCACCGCGCGCATCGCCGCGATCAACGAGCGGCTCGCGACCGGCTTTCGCCCGCTGCAGCGCGTGGCGGTGCAGTGGCCCTGGCGCATCGACGGTGCGCCCGAGCTGCCCGAGCCCGCCGCGTCGGGCCACGAGCGCCCGCTCGAGGCGCTCTACCACGGCGGCCACTTCGTCGCGCGCGTGCGCGGCGTGACGGTGGTGCAGTCGAGCCCGAGCGGCTGGCGTCGCGGCGATCCCGAGCAGACCCTCGACGCGGTCGAGCCCACGGTGCTCGCGCTCTACCACGACGCGGCCACGGGCCTGGGCCTGGCCGAGCTCAGCTACGAGTCCGGCAGCTGCATGAGCGACCCCAACGCGTAACCCGCGTGGTCCCGCTGATGGAGGCGACGCTGCGCGTAGCGACGCAGCGCGCGCGCTGGCTGGTGGCGGAGGCCGACGCGGACGAGGGTGCGGGCTGAGCCGCGGGTCGCGGGGAGGCGCCGGACGAGGCCACGAACCTTCCGCGCCACCGTGCGCAACGTCGTGGGCGGGCGGAGGTGTCGCGGCAGCGGCCGCGCAGGGTCACCGCCGCAGGGGGCGGCAGACGTGGGCAAGGGCGACGCGGAGACGGACCAGGGTGTGCGGTGATCGAGCGCCGGCGCGCGCAGGCACCCGCGCGATCGATCGACCTCGCGCTGCTCTTTCCATGGCCGCGCTGCTGGTCGCGGGCTGCACGACCGGCGCCGAGACCGGCAACGGCGGGGGCTCGCCGTTTTGGCCCACCAGCGCGGCGTCGGTGGGTGAGGGCGGCGACGGGGACGGCAGCGACGGCGGCGACGAGACCGACGGCGGCGACGAGGGCACCGCGGGCTCGGCGACCAACGCCGACGGCGGCAGCGATCCGACCACCGATCCGACCACCGACCCGACCGCGGACCCGACGATGGATCCCAGCGGCGGGCCGGGGGTGGGCCCGGCGGTGGCGCGAGCATGACCGGCATGGGCTCGTACGGCGGCAGCTACGGCGGCAGCTATGGCGGCGCTGATGGCGGCAGCTACGCGGCACCTACGGCGGTGGCGACGTGCGCCGGCGTGCGTGGCGTTCGTCGATCACTACGTGCAGTGCATCCCCGAAGCGATGCAGTACGCGCAGCAGATCGCGTACTACTGCGCGTCGGATCTCATGTACGCGCAGATGGCGGGCGGGCCCTGCGGCAACGCGATCGAAGAGTTCTACGCCTGCATGAGCATGGTCGATTGCCAGCAGCTCAGCGATCCCACGGCGATCCGTGCGACGGCGCCAACGTGGCGATGGTCTGCGGCGGACAGTGATCGCCGCGGCGCCGGCGCGCGCGTGACCTGCCGCGCACCGGCGGCCGCGCGCGGACGCCGGCGCGCGCCGGCAGCGTGGGCGAGCATCGCGGCCGGCCGTGATCCGCCTGGTCTGCATCGACGTCGACGGCACGCTCGTGGGCCACGACGGTGAGGTCGCGCCGCCGGTGTGGGCCGCGGCCACGCGCGCGCGCGGCGGGCATCCGCCTCGCGCTGTGCACCGGGCGGCCGGGCTTCGGCATCGCGCGGCAGTGGGCCGCGCAGCTCGACGACGCCGGCTGGCACGTGTTCCAAAACGGCGCCAGCGTGATCCGGCTGGGCGACGGCGCCTCGCGCTCGGTGCCGCTGCCCGTCGGTGCAGTGCCGATGCTCATCGAGCGCGCGCGCAGCCACGATCGCCTGCTCGAGCTGTACGGCGACGACGCCTACGCCTGCGAGCGCGACACGCCGCGCGGTCGCGCCCACGCGGCGCTGCTGCAGGTGCCACTGTCGAGCTTGCCGTTCGCCGCGCTCGCGCAGCCGGTCGTCCGCGCGCAGTGGCTGTTGGCCCACGACGAGCTCGACGCGGTGCTGGCCGAGCCGTGCCCCGGGCTCGAGCCGGTGCACTCGACCTCGCCGGTCATGCCCGACACCGTGTTCGTGAACATGACCGCCGCGGGCGTGGGCAAGCACACCGGCGTGCGCCTGGTCGCGGCCGCCTACGGCATCGCACTCGACGACGTGATGGTCATCGGCGACGCGCACAACGACCTGCTCGCGATGCGCGAGGTCGGCTGGCCCGTGGCCATGGGCAACGCGGTGCCCGAGCTGCGCGCCCTGGCCCGGGTCGTGGTCGCGGACGTCGAGCACCACGGCGTGGCCGAGGCGCTCGCGCTGGCGTGCGCGAGCGTGTGAGCCCCGCGCAATCCTGCGGGCGCCGCGGCGCACTGATGCCCTCGCGATGACGCGGATCCCGATCGCGGCGGTGCTGTGGGCGTCGGCGTGCCAGCAGCCCGCGCCGGGCGTGAGCCACGGCAGCAGCAGCAGCGCCGCGGGCGAAGGCGGCGTCGACACGGGCGGCGGCAGCAGCACCACCAAGGCCGCGAGCAGCGATGGCGAGGGCACCTCCGGGACGGCCCAGAGCGAGGCCACCGGCGCAGGCGACAGCGAGGGCAGCAGCAGCAGCGGCACGGCCACGCCGAGCTGGGACCCGGTGGCGCCGCCGGCGATCCTCCGCACCGTGGACGACGCGCCGGTGTGCGGTGCGACGCCGCAGGCACCGTGCACCGCGGGCGACGAGGCATGGCTCGCCGCCGAGTACGGCAGCACGCTCACGCGCGTCGATGACGACGCGCTCGCGCAGGCCGGCGAGGGCTTCCGCCTGGTCGCCTGGGTCGAGCGCGTGGGCCCGGCGAACATCGACGTGTTCGTGCGCGACGTCGACGGCAGCGCCCTGGCCGAGGTCGAGGTCGCGTTCTACTTCCTTGACGCGCCCACGCCGTCGGGCCGGCGAGTGGTACCCGGTCAAGGTCGTCACGCCGACCGACGCGAGCGGTCGCGCCGGCTTCGCGCTGGGCTCGGGCGCGTACCTGGGCTGCGGCGAGGGTGGACCCCACGCGATCTGGATCGGCGCGCAGCCGGGCGTCGCGGTGCTCTCGATCTCGCCGACGGCCTGGGCATGTCGCCGGCACCAACCACCGCCACCTCGATCTCGTGTTCAGCGCCACCGCCCAGGGCGTGACGCCCAGCGACGCGGTGGTGTGCCCGCCCGGCGGCTGAGCGCGCCCCGATCAGTCCTCGACCACCGCCGCGCGCACGAGCTCGCGGTTGAGCAGGGCGATCGCGTCGAGGCTGATCGACTTAAAGCACACCGCTTCGCACTCGCCGGAGCTGCTGCAGCCGCCGAAGCCCTCGGTGTCCATGCGCGCGACCATGCGGCCGACCCGGCGCGTGCGCTCGACCTTGCCCTGCGGCAAGATCGCGAGGTGCGCGACCTTGGCACCCACGAACAGCATCGCGCTGGCGTTGGGGCACGCGGCCACGCACGCGCCGCAGCCGATGCAGGCGGCGAAGTCGAACGCGCCGGCCGTGGGCTGGCCGATCGGGATCGCGTTGGCGTCCGGTGCCGCGCCGGCGCGCACGCTGACGTGGCCGCCGGCGGACATGATGCGATCGAACGCCGAGCGGTCGACCACCAGGTCCTTGATCACGGGGAACGCCGCGCGCGCCAGGGCTCGAGCACGATGGTCTCGCCCTCGCTGAACTCGCGCATGTGGATCTGACACGTGGTCGTGGCGCTGCGGGGCCGTGGGGCACGCCGTTGACCACCAGCGAGCACGCGCCGCAGATGCCCTCGCGGCAGTCGTGTTCGAACGCGACCGGGGTCTCGCCCTTGCGGATCAGCTCCGCGTTGAGCAGATCGAGCGCCTCGAGCAGCGACATGTGCTCGTCGGCCTCGAGCGGGTACTCCTGGAATCCCGCCCTTGGCGTCCTTGGGCCCGCTCTGCCGCCAGATTCGGAATCGCACGCGCACTACTTGTAGCTCCGGGTCGAAAGCTTGACGTTCTCGAAGGCCAGCGGCTCGACGTGCCGCACGGCCGGGCGATCGTCGCCCTGGTACTCCCACACCGCGGCGTGGCAGAAGCGCTCGTCGTCGCGTACCGCTTCGCCCTCCTTGGTCTGGTGGTCCTCGCGGAAGTGGCCGCCGCACGACTCGTCGCGCTCGAGCGCGTCGCGGCACATGAGCTCGCCGAACTCGAGGAAGTCGGCCACGCGGCCGGCGTGCTCGAGCCAGGGGTTGAGCTCCTCGCCGGCGCCGGGCACCGCGGCCTCGCGCCAGAACCGCTCGCGCAGCTCGGGGATGAGGCCCAGGGCCTTGCGCAGGCCCTCGGGATTGCGCGCCATGCCGCAGTGATCCCACATGATGTGGCCGAGCTCGCGGTGCAGGTCGTCGACCGGCCGCTTGCCCCGCAGCGACAGCAGCCGCTTGGTGCGATCGCGGCACTCGCCTTCGACCCGCGCGAACTCGGGGTGGCTGGTGTCGATCTTGCCGCGGTGGCTGCTGGCGAGGAAGTGGCCCAGGGTGTAGGGGATGACGAAGTAGCCGTCCGCGAGGCCCTGCATCAGCGCGCTGGCGCCCAGGCGGTTGGCGCCGTGGTCGGAGAAGTTGGCCTCACCCAGCACGTGCAGCCCCGGGATCGTGCTCATGAGGTTGTAGTCGACCCACAGCCCACCCATCGTGTAGTGGACCGCGGGGTAGATCTGCATCGGCGCCTTGTACGGGCTCACCGCGGTGATGCGCTCGTACATCTCGAACAGGTTGCCGTAGCGCTGCGCGATCGCGTCCTGGCCCAGCCGCCGGATCGAGTCGCCGAAGTCGAGGTAGACCGCGTTGCGCTGGCCCAGCACCTCGGGGCCCACGCCCAGGCCGTCGTCGCAGACCTTCTTGGCCGCGCGCGAGGCCACGTCGCGCGGCACGAGGTTGCCGAAGCTGGGGTAGCGCTCTTCGAGGTAGTAGTAGCGGTCGGCCTCGGCGATGCTCGCCGGATCGACCTCGCCCATGCCGGGCTTGCGCGGCACCCACACGCGGCCGTCGTTGCGCAGCGACTCGGACATCAGCGTCAGCTTCGACTGGTACTCGCCGCGCTGCGGGATGCAGGTGGGGTGGATCTGCGTGAAGCAGGGGTTGCCGAAGCCCGCGCCACGCTTGTAGCAGCGATAGGCCGCGGTGACGTTCGAGGCCTTGGCGTTGGTCGAGAGGTAAAAGACGTTGCCGTAGCCGCCGGTGCACAGCACGACCGCGTCCGCGGCCCACGAGCGGATGGTGCCGTCGACCAGGTTGCGCGTGACCAGCCCGCGCGCGTGGCCGTCGACCACCACCAGATCGAGCATCTCGTGGCGCGGGTACATGACCTTGCCTGCTCGACCTGGCGCGGCGAGCGCCGAGTAGGCGCCCAGCGCAGCTGGCCGGTCTGCGGGCATAGAACGTGCGCGAGACCTTGTGCGCCGAAGCTGCGGTTGTCGAGCAGGCCGTGCTGTACTCGCGCGCGAACGGCACGCCCTGCGCGACGTAGTGATCGATGATGTCGACCGAGATCTGCGCCAGGCGATAGACGTTGGCCCGCGCGCGCGGAAGTCTCCGCCCTTGATCGTGTCGTAGAACAGCCAGATGCTGTCGCCGTCGTCGAAGTTCGGCGGCGTTGATGCCACCTTGCGCGGCGATCGAGTGCGCGCGCCGAGGGCTGGCCTGGATGAAGCAACCACGTCGTAGCCCAGCTCGGCCAGGCTCGCCGCGCCGAGGCGCCCGCGAGCTGGTGTCGACCACGGCGACGCGGAAAGGCGCTTGTTGGCCGGGTTGACGAGCTTGAGCTCGAAGCGATGACGGTCCCACTTCGCGCAGCGGGCCGGGAGGATTCGGCGTCGAGTTGCATCGAAGATCGTTTCCAGTTCGACCAGGCGCAGCAGGCACGCCAGCGGCACGCACACGAAGCCGGTCAAGGCGCGACGCCGACCACTGGCCCCGCGGCCTGCACGCGCGCGGCGGAAGCGGCCGCGGACAGGCCCAGGGTGCGCAGCAGGCTGCTGGTCGCGTGGGTCGCGTGCATCGCCACCGCCAGGCTCGCGCCCAGGTACGCGCTCGTGATGAGCGGATGCTGGAACGAGCGCACGAAGCTGCCGTACACGTCGGGCCGGCCCAGCGAGTCGACCGCGTCGAAGTACTGCGGATGTACCCACCCAGGGTGAAGTGCGCGAGGTGGTAGAGGATGAACGCGAGGAAGGCACGCGGTCAGCAGCATCGCGCGGCCGTGCGTGGTGGTGCGCTGTAGCCGGCGTAGTGCGTGTACGCCTGCGGCCGCGCTCGCGGTTGCGCTGCGACAGCAGCAGGCCCGGCGCGCACGTGCACCAGCAGGATGCCCAGCAGGCCCAGCGCGCACGGCCCACTTGATCGCGCTCAGGCCCTGCAGCGTCTGCGCGTGTGGTTGTAGACCCGCGGCCGCCGAACACCTGCAGGTGGCCGGCCATGCGCGAGCGCGAAGAGCAACAGCCGGCGCCGGACAGCGCCATCGTGACCTTGGCTGCGATCGTCGTGCGCAGGATGTCGGTGGTCATGGACGGGCTCGCACGGGGCGTTCATACCGCACAGTCGTCGAGGAAGGAGAAGATGTCGCGCCAGCACCGGGGTCGTGCGTTGCGGCGGAACACCAACGCATGGAATGCGGGGCTCGCCGGGATACTCCGGCGCCAGGGTGACGCCGCGTCGCGCCAGCGCGTCTCGCGAGGCGACGGTTGTCCTCGATCAGCGGGTCGCGCGTGCCGACGGGCGCGAAGAAGCTGGCGGCAGCGTGCGCTCGAACGCGTCGCCCTCGAGCACGCACAGCGGGTCGGCCAGGGCCAGCGCCGCCTGCCGGGCCGCGCGTCGTGGCTGACGTACGCGTGCGTGACCTCGAGCAGCCGGTCGTGGATGAACCATGAGACGCTGCCCACGCCGATAACGATCCGGATCGGTGACCTGCAACAGCCCGCACGCCGGGATCACGCGCGCGGCGTGATGCTGCGTCGAACAGCGTCGCGGCCCAGGGTTCGGCACGCGGCGCTGGCAGCACGCGATCGCGAGCGCGGGTCACGAGGTTCTCCTCGCGCCGGCGACGCCGGCGAGCACCAGCCGCGAGGCGTCGCCGCCGGCGCGCGCAGCGTGCTCGTGCACCCACGCCAGTGCCGCGGCTGCGTCTTGCAGCGCGGCGGGGAAGGGGTGACGCGGCGCGAGACGGTAGCCGATGTTGAAGACGACGTAGCCGGCGCGCGCGAACGCCAGGCCCATGATCCAGTGCGAGTCCTTCGACAGCACGCGGAAGCCGCCGTGCACGTACAGCACCACCGGACGCGACTCCGCGGCGCCCTGCGGCCGGTACACGTCGAGCGTGCGCGTCGTGATCGGAGGCGTCGTAGCGCACGTCGCGGATGCGCTCCACGCCGTGGCGGTCAGGGCCGCGCCGCCGGTAGGGCCGAGCCCGCGGCCGACAGCGTGCGCCACAGGTTGTCCACCAGCACGCGGCCGGCGTAGCGGCGCAGCGCCACGCGCCACGGTGCCTGGGCGCGCGGCCGTGGACCCCCCGGCCGTGGTCAGCACGCGTGCTCGAGGGCGCGGCTGCTGGCACGCGGACTGGTCAGCAACGCCCGCGGCGACGCCGGGCCCGGCCGCGCCTCGAACAAGCGCCGCCTTCGCTGATACGATGAGGGCTGGCCATGGCCGAGCGCCCGCGTTCCACGGAACTCGCACCGGCAGCGCCGATCGTCCTGTGCTGCGCGATCGACGAGGTCGAGACCGCAGCCGGTGGTCACCGAACTGCGGCGCCGGCGGTCACCGCGCGTGGAGGCGATCGGCGGGTCGATCTCGACCTGCGCGCTCGCCGGCACCATCGAACGCAACCGCGGCGGTGGGCTCTACGTGCTGGTGCGCGCGGCGGCAGCCTCGATCGCGAAGCGGATCGACGCGGTGCGCGAGGTGTTGCTCGTACCGCGCCCTTCGGGCGGACCCCGACGCTGGCGCCGGGGCGCAGCGACGACCTGCTCGAGCGCATCGATCAGAGCTTGCGGCGCATGGTCGCGCACCTGCCGGCGCCGCCGCGGCTCGACGCGGTCGCGACGCCCGCGGCACTGGGACCTGGCCGAGCGCCTGCGCCGCGCGACGATCACGGTCACACCACCGGCGACGACTGGCGCGGCCAAGCTGGCCCCGCCGCCACCGCCACCAGCGCGGCCCATGCTGCCGCCGCTGCCCGCGAGCGACCGAGCCCACGCGCGTCGACGGGCGCGCGGACGAGGGCACGCAGGCGGCGCCGAGCTCGACGCCGCAGACCAACACCGGCGCGCTCGAAGCCGACGACGACGCGGCCGAGGACGTGACTCGATCCGGCCCAGCGCGCCGATCGACTCCCGTGCCGCCGGAGTCGATCGACGACGCGCCCAGCGACGACGAGCCCGCGCGCTCGCTCAGGGCATCGGCGACAAGACCCAGATCGCGTCGCTGCGCACCGGCACCCTGGTCGCGTCGACGATCCCCTTCGAGGGGTACCCCGACGACGACGTGCCCGACGTGCCGCCGCCGGGCTACGAGAAGCACGACGTGACGCAGGTCGGCGCGTTGCCGGCAGCGCCGCGCGTCGCGGCTGCTGCGCCCGCGCCTGCGCGGGCGACCGTGGTCGCGGCGGTGGTCGAAGCACCCTCGCGCGCGCGGTTCGTCGGCGCTGCGATCGCGGCCTCGCTCGCGATCGTGAGCGTCGTCGCGGTGGTGATGGCGTCGAAGGACGACGACACGGTCTCGCTCGCCGATCGCAGCGGCACCGCGTCCGAGTCGGTGCGCAGCGCGGCAGCGTCGCCGAGCGAACCCGCCGCGCGCGAGCCCACGCCGGGCGAGCCCGCGCCGCGCGAGCCCACGCCGACGGGGCCCGCGACCAAGCCCACCGCGCCCGAGGTCGACCGCGCGATCGCAGCGAAGACGCCGCCGACCTCGTCGCCCGCGCCCGCGCCCGAGCCCGAGCCGGAACCCAAACCGGAGCCGGAGCCCGACCCCAAGCCCAAGCCGACGCCGACGCCCAAGCCGCCGCCGTCGCCCGATCCCGCGCCCGAGCCCGAGGCGAAGCCCGCACGCGTGCGCGCGCCCTCGGCTGCGGCGCTCGAGGCCGCGCGTCCGCCCAGCACCCGCGCGATCGCAGCGCTGCGCGCCCGATCGATCCGCGCGCTCGACGTGCTGCTGGTCGCGCGCAACATCAAGGGCACGATGGCGAGCGACGCCGCCGCGAAGCACTGCGATGCGCTGGAGGTCGGCGGGCTGCAGACCTGGCGCCTGCCCGAGGTCGGCGAGCTCGCGTCGCTGACCGATGCCGGCATGCTCGCCGCGGGGTCGTACTGGACCGCAACCGCCGCCGACACCTTCGGCGATCGGCGCATGGCGTGGAACGTCGCGCGTCGCCAGGCCACGTTGCGGTTCAAGCCGGCCGCGGTCGTGTGCGTGCGCGGCAACGCGTAGTGCCCGGCCGCGCGCGGCCTGCTACGCTTCTCGCACCGTGGCGGCATCCGAGCGGCCCCTGCGCCTGATGGTGTTCGATCGCACCTGTCGCGGTCGCCCGCTGTTGCCGGGGCTCTCGCATGCGTGGTGGGCGGGCTCGTGGCTGTATCGCGGCCTGCGGCGGCTCGACGCCGTGCGCGACGCGGGCTCTTGGGACGAGGCGCTCGAGTGGCTCGCGACGGTCGAGCCCGCGCGCCCCATCGCGGAGATCCAGTACTGGGGTCACGGCAAGTGGGGTGCACCGCGGGTCGGCCACCAGGTCATGGACGAACACGCGCTGTTGCGCGGCGCAGGACTGCGCGCGCGGCTCGAGCAGGTCGCGGCGCGCATGGTGCCGGGCGCCGGCGGGCTGCTGTGGTTTCGCACCTGCGAGGCCTTCGGTGCGCGACCGGGGCATCGCTTCGCGCGTGCGTGCGCGGACGTGATGGGCTGCCGCGTCGCGGGTCACACGTACATCATCGGTCACTGGCAGAGCGGGCTGCACTCGCTGCTGCCGGGCGAGCAGCCGGGCTGGGCCGACGACGAGGCCCTACTCGCGGGCACGCCCGAGCGGCCCGAGCGCGCGGCGTGGTCGCGGCTGCGCGCGCCCAACACCGTCACGTTCTTGCACGGCCGGATCCCGCAGGGCTTCTGAGTCGCGCGCGGGCGGCTGCGCGAGCGCGCCCCGCGGATCACGTCGGCGTCGGCAGACAGATCCACGCGAAGGCTTCGTCGGGCTGGTCGAACACCTTCGTGACGATGCCCTGCGCGCGGTACAGCTCGACGTAGTGCATCACGTCGAGCTGGCCCAGCACCTGCGTGGGCATCACCATCGCCCAGTAGCGCCAGCCCGCCAGCTGCGTCCGCGGGAACCACACCTTCGTGCCCCAGTCCTCGTCGTCGGCGGTGAGCGGACCGTTGGCGCGGTCGTCGGACAGCCAGCGGTCGGCGTGACGCAGCATCATCGCGTCGGTGCCCGCGGTGAGCGCCTCGCGGAAGATCTGGTCCGCGCAGGGCGCATGCACCTGGTGGTGGATCAACCCGGGCGTCGGGTAGTGCCACACGGTGATCTTCGGATGCGCGTAGACGACGGACCGCTGCACGAGCACCGATCATGACGATAGCAGGGCTCGCCCCGCCGCGGCACGGCTCCATTGTGGGCCCGGTCCGGGCGCGCTCGGGGCGGTGTGCGCGGGTGGCCGGGGACATGGGCTCCGAGCGCGCCCTCGAAGTGGAATCCGAACTGCGATTCGATCTGGCACCATGGCGCCCGCCGGTGATCCGCCTCGACAACGTCTCCAAGCGTCATGGTCCGCAGATCCTCTACATCGAGGCGTCGATGCAGGTCCTGCGCGGCGAGACCGTGGGTCTGGTGGGCCCCAACGGCGCTGGCAAGTCCACGATCTTCCGCCTCATCACCCGCCGCGAACAACCCGACGAGGGCACCGTCTCGGTCGATCGCGGTGTGACGATCGGCTACTTCGACCAGGACACCGGCGAGATGTCGGGACGGTCCGTGCTCGCGCAGACCATGGCCGGCGCCGGCGAGGTCGCGACCCTGGGTGACGAGCTGCACCTGCTCGAGCAGGCCATGGCCGACCCCGCCCGCGCCGACGAGCTCGATCGGCTGGTCGAGCGCTTCGGCGTGGTCCAGCCGCGCTTCGACGAGCTCGGCGGCTACCAGCTCGAGGCCCGCGCACGGGAGATCCTCGCCGGCCTGGGCTTCGCCGACGAGGTCATCGACCAGGACGTCGGCGCGCTCTCGGGCGGCTGGAAGATGCGGGTCGCGCTCGCGCGCATCCTGCTGCTCGCGCCCGACGTGCTGCTGCTCGACGAGCCGACCAACCACCTCGACCTCGAGTCGATCCTGTGGCTCGAGCGATTCCTGCGCGAGTTCGACGGCGCAATCGTGATGACGTCACACGATCGCGAGCTGCTCGACCGACTGGTCACCCGCGTGGTCGAGATCGACGGCGGCGAGCTGACCAGCTACAGCGGCAACTATGGCTTCTACGAGCGCCAGCGCGCCCTGGCCGACGCGCAGCAGCAGGCGCAGTACGCCCGCCAGCAGGCCATGCTGGCCAAGGAACAGGCTTTCATCGCTCGCTTCGCCGCGCGGGCCAGCCACGCCGCGCAGGTGCAGTCGCGCGTGAAGATGATCGAGAAGATCGAGCGGGTGCAGCCGCCGCGGCGGCGCAAGCTGGTCGAGTTCGAGTTCCGCACGCCGCCGCGCTCGGGCGACGACGTCGTGCGTCTGGAGGCGGTCGGCAAGCGCTACGGCAGCCGCGTGATCTACGACGGCTTCGACTTCACCATCCGCCGGCTCGAGCGCTGGTGCGTCATGGGCATCAACGGCGCCGGCAAGTCGACCCTGCTCAAGCTGGTCGCCGGCGAGGTCGCGCCCGATCGCGGCCGCGTGGTCCCGGGCGCGAGCGTGAAGCTGGGCTACTTCGCGCAGCATGCCATGGAGCTCATCGATCCCACGCTCACGGTGCTGGGCCAGCTCGAGCGCGATCACCCGCGCGCGACCCAGGGGACCCTGCGCAACCTGCTGGGCGCGTTCGGCTTCGGTGGCGACGACGTCGACAAGTCGTGCCGCATCCTCTCGGGCGGCGAGCGCGTGCGGGTGGTGCTCGCGAGCATGCTGTTCGACCCGCCCAACTTCCTCGTGCTCGACGAGCCCACCAACCACCTCGATCTCGACACCAAGGCGATGCTGGCGCGGGCCCTGGCCGACTTCCAGGGCACGATGCTGTTCGTGTCCCACGATCGGACGTTTCTCGCGCAGCTGAGCAATCGCGTGCTCGAGCTGGGCGAGGGCGCGCCGCGGCTGTACGGCGGCGGCTACCTCGAGTACGTCGCGCAGTCGCACCACGAGGCCCCGCTGCGTCACGGTTGATCGCCGATCGGCCCGCAGCACCCGCCGCGGGCGGCGCGACGACGGCGACTTGCATCGCCGCCCGCGGCGCGCGACGCTGCCGCCTGCGCATGCCCCTGGTGGTCTACGCGTTGTTCGACGAGGCCGCGCCGGCCGAGCGCGCGGCCGCGGCGATCCAGCGCGCGCACGGGCGCGGCGGCGAGGTCGTGGTGCAGCTGCACGAGCGCGCGCCGCTCGACGGCAACGTGCTGCCCGAGGGCGCGACCGAGTTCGGCCGCAACATGCTCATCGCGATGGCGGCCGGCGGCGTCTTCATGGCCGTGGCCGGCGGCATCGCCGGCGCCTTCGATCTGCTGTTGGGCATGACGGTCGCCATGGGCGTGGGCCTGGGCGGGGTCACCGGCGTGCTCATGGGCCTGGTCGGTGCGATGCAGGCGGGCACGCGGATCCCCCGCGCGGAGATCCGCGCGCTCGAGCAGCGCCTCACGCCCGGCCGCCGGCTGCTGCTGGTCGAGCTGCCGCGGCGCGACCAGGCCCGTGCGGTGCTCGACGCGCTCGACGAGTACGCGCCGGCAGACTCGGGCAGCTGCGGCTCGCTGTAGGCGTGCGCGGATCAGCGGGCGCGGGGCTTGGGCGGCGCGCGGCGCTTTGCGGCGGGCGTGGCCTCGGCGGCGGTCTTCGCCTTCGCCTTCGCCTTCGCCTTCGCGACCGCATTCGCGCCGGCGCGGGCTTCTTGCGGGTTGGTTTTCGGCGTCGCCACTCGCGCTCGGCTTCGGCGGTGCGCCAGCGGGCTTCGCCGTCGCGCCGCTCGGCTTCGCGGTCGCGCCGCGGGCCGCGAGCTCGGCCAGGCGCCGCTTCTTCGCCTGCGCGCGGTAGCTCTCGTCGATCCACGCCTCGAGCAGCGACGCCGGCGGCAGCGCGTCGTCGTCGAAGCGCGCGCTGACCCAGCCGCTGCGACCCAGGCCGTACGCCGTTGGCGTGGTGTTGGGCAGCAAGAGCGCGGCCGCGCCCGAGTGCGGCAGCTTGCACGAGATCGACAGCGGCTCGCCCTCGAGGCTCAGGTACGCGAAGGTCTTGTCGTCGACCGCGAGATCCAGGTGCCCGGGCCACGGGCTCTTGGGGTGCGCGCCGGGGTAGGCGAGTCCGAAGGATCGCAGGTGCAGCAGCAGGGCATCCGAGGCGCGGCGGCGAGGCGGCATCGCGACACCCAGCTTGCCGCAAACCTCGCGGGGTTGTCGCGGGGCCCGCGGAAGTGGCATCGTGCCGGGCGATGAGACCTCCATCGACGAAGTGGCGCGAGCAGGTCGCGGCCGACGAGGACGAGCGCTTCGCTCGCTACGCCAAGGGCCTGGTCGCGGCGCAGCGCAAGCGCAGCGCCGCCGGGGGCGAGGGCCGGGCGCTGCACCGCAAGCAGGTGCTCGCGCTCGACGCCGAGCTCGACGTCGCGGCCTCGCTGCCGGAGCACGCCAGCCACGGCCTGTTCGCGAGCCCCGGCCGCCACGAGGTGCTCGTGCGTCTGTCCAACGGCGCGATGGAGCGCAGCAGCGATCGGTGCCCCGACGTGCGCGGCTTCTCGTTCAAGGTCTTCGGCGTGCGCGGACCCAACGCGCTGGGCACCGGCGAGACCACGAGTCAGGACTTCACCATGATCAACCACAGCAAGTTCTCGGCCGCCAAGGCGGCCGAGTTCGCCGAGCTGGTGCTCGCGCTCGATCGCGGCCCGCTGGCGGTGCTGGGGCACCTGGTGCGCACCTACGGCCTGATCGGCGCGGTGCGCCACGCCAAGGCGGCGCAGGCGGTGATCACCAAGCCGTTCTCCGGTTTCGCGACCGAGAGCTTCAACACGGTGCTGCCGCTGTGCTGCGGTCCCTACGCCATGCGGGCACGGCTGCTGCCGCCCGCCGGCGAGCCCAGCCCCGACGCGCGCACCGACTGGGCCGCCGATCTGCGGGCGCGTCTCGATCGCGGCCCGCTGGTGTATCGCATGCAGCTGCAGTTCTTCGTCGAGGAGGCCATCACGCCCATCGAGGACGCCAGCGTCGACTGGCCCGAGACCGAGGCGCCGTGGCTCGACGCCGCGACCCTGACGATCCCGTCGCAGTCGTTCGACGACGAGGCCGCCAAGGCGCGCGAGGCCAGGGCCGAGCAGGGCATCTTCGATCCGTGGAATGCCCTGGCCGAGCACCGACCGCTGGGCGATGTGATGCGCGCGCGCAAGGTCGCCTACTACGCCAGCCAGCAGGCCCGCGGCGTCGCGTGAGCCGTCGCGTCGCGTGATCCGGGCCCCGCGAATCGCCGGCACGCGCAAGACGAACGCGCCGGTGGTCCCTTCGCAGGAACCACCGGCGCGCCGTGGGGACCCAGGAGGCGAGGCTCAGAGGGGGTTGCCGGAGTGCGGCGACGCCAGGTACGGCATCGCATCCGAGAACGGCAGGTCGTTGGCGTCGACGCCGTCACCGAGCGCGCCGCCGTTGTTGCACAGCACCGTGAGCAGGGTGTCGGTCACGTCGTCCTCGAGCGTGCGGCCGTTGGGGAACGCGACGTTGTCGTAGGTCTGACCCTGCGCGATGTTGATGCGCAGCAGGTCGGCCGCAGTGGTGCCGTTGGGCGAGAGGATGCCGACGATGTCGGTGCGGCCACCCTGGGGCGTGGGCGCACAGCCGGCGCCGAGCACCGCGTTGAGCAGACCCGGCAGCTCCGGGTTGAGGATGTACGAGCCGAACGCTGCGACGTCGTCGACCGGGGCGCCGCGGTTGAACGCGTTCTTGTCCTGCAGCGGGATCACGGCCTCGTTGACCAGTGGGATCGCGAGGCGCGAGACCTGCTGGAAGCCGCCGTAGTTGCTGTCGTCCTTGTTGCCGTTGCGGATGGTGACGATGGGGCGCAGCGCGCGGGCCCACACGCCCATGATCGCGTTCTTCGAGGTCGCGTCGGCCGGACGCGTGCCGCCGGCGGCGATGCGATCGATCGGCACCTCGAGCACCAACGACATCACGTTCACGCCGTCGGTGGTGGGCGCGCCACCAACCCCGAGCAGGTCGAACACGTGCAGGTCGACGAAGAAGGGCTCGTCGCGGGGACCGGCGAAGACGGTCGAGCCGTCGGTCGCGGTCGTGATCGCCTGCTGCGCGACCGTCTCGTAGCTGTCGTTGGGGAACGTGCGGTCACCGACGTTCCACGGGGCCACCGGCGCGCCGGTCACGATCTGCTCGATGACCTTCTTGCCGGTCTTGTCCTGGTACGCCATGTACAGATCGTAGGTCTGCACGACGTTGAGGTTGGCGCTGTTGATGCCGTCGACCGGGCCGACGTTGTACAGGAACGTGCCGCCGTTCTTCACCTGGGTGTGGAACGCGAAGTGGTAGGTGACGTCGGTCAGGGCGTCGCCGTTGTTGTCGAGCCGGAACTCGTACCGCACGTTGTCCGAGAAGCGGTAGAAGTTGGGACCCGACGACGGGATCAGCAGCGGCACGTAGTTGGCAACCATGACCAGGCGGTCGGGGTTGCTGGGGCTGATGAAGGTGTAGACGTCGGTGTTGTCGGCGAACTGGTCCTCGGCGATGGCCGGGGCCTCGCGGTGGCTCGAGGCCGACGCGGAGCCGGGCAGCGCCACCAGGGCGGCGGCGGAGCAGAGGGCGGACAGCAGGATGGTGTGTTGGGTCTTCATGGGTCGTCGATCTCCGTTCGTCTTCACTCGAAGGTGGCGCTGTAGATGGCGTTCTCGGTCGCGACCGCCATCACCGGGGCGTTCTTGGCCGCGGCGACGCCGGTGGGGTACTGCAGCTCGGGCGCGTCGACGACCTGCTGCGATCCGGTCTCGGTGTTGGCGGTGAGCAGGAAGCTCTTGCTCTCGCCGTCGCTGGCGGGGATGACCGCCGTGACGCCGCCGGGCACCAGCGAGACGCCGCCGATGCGGCCCATGCCGAGGCCGCTGAGCACGGGCTTGGCCTTGCCCGAGGCGTCGATCGCGAACAGCGAGCCTTCGCCGTCGCTGCCGCGCGCGCCGTGATCCATCACCCACGCTACGTCGTTCGCGTCGACATGGATTCCTGCCGGCGACACCAGCGGTGCGCCTTCGAGCAGCACGGTCGCGCCGCCACCGGTGGTCGGCACGGTGAAGACCGCGGGCGTGCCCATGTCGGTCCAGCCGCCGACGTACAGCGTGTCGCAGCTGGTGCTGACCACCACGCCGGCCGCGCGGGCGATGCCGCTGGCTTCGAGCTTGGTCAGCGTGCCGCCGTCGGTGCCGATGGTGTAGAGCCCGCCGGCGATGCCGGCCTTGCCGGCGGTGTCGCTGGCGCCGATCTCGTACTCACCGGCCTGCGCGCCCATGTCGGCGACGAACAACGTCGCGCCGTCGCAGGAGGTCGCGACGTCCGAGGGGTACAGCAGCGGCATGCCGGCGTGCAGCACGTCGAGCTGCTGCGCCGCCACGTCGAGCGTGAAGATCGTCGGTACGTTGCCCTCGCCGTAGGCCGAGACGTAGAACGTCTCGCCGTCGGGGCTGACTGCGACCGCGCCCGCGTTGCTGAAGCCGTCGTCGGCCACCCGCTCGAGCGTCGTCGGTGCGCCGGTCGGCAGCGCATCGTCTCCGCCACCGCCACCGCACCCGAGGACCGTGGCGAAGGCCCCGCGAGGGCCAACCGGCCCGCTGTCATCTGTCGTGTGTCGTGCATGCGTTCTCCCCATCGGTCGTCGCCCGCGCCCGCGGCCGCGACCCACTCGTGTGCGTCGATCCCTCGACTTCGTTGTCGTTCGCTCTACGAGACAGTCGGGCGACCGGATCTACAGACCCAGGCCCCGCTCCACCAGCCAAACGCAGCCACAGGCTGCGATCGCCAACGAACCTGCGCGCACCATCACCAGCGAGTGCCAGCGGTGCTTCGCGATCCACACCAGCGGCAACATCACCAGCGCCACGAACGCCAGCTGTGCCAGCTCGATGCCGACGTTGAACGAGAACAGTGCCAGTACGCGGTGGGCCGTGGGCAGGCCGACGTCCGCGAGCACCGACGAGAACCCGAAGCCGTGGACCAGGCCGAAGCCGCCGGCGATCCACGGCCGCGCGCCGTGGCTCTCGGGCCGCGCGAAGCCCAGCGCCGCGACCAGCACGATCGAGGCTGCGATGGCGCTCTCGACCAGCTGCGAGGGCAGCGCGACCCAGCCCAGCGCCGCGGCCACCAGCGAGAGGCTGTGACCCAGCGTGAACGCGGTCACCACCACCGCGACGTCGCGCAGCGCCTTGCGCAGGCCGACGCGGCGGGCCCACAGGCCCGCGGACAACACCAGCGACAGCAGGAACAGCAGGTGGTCGTAACCGGTGACGAGGTGGATCGCGCCCTCGTGCACGAATGCGCCGGCGGTCTCGACTGCGGCGGGCGTGCGCGCGATGGGCAGCTCGCGGGTCTCGCCGCGCAGCACCGCGCCGGCGTCGCCGCCGGGGCCACGCACGGCGACGAAGGTCTCGTGATCGGGGTCCTCGGCGAAGACGGTCTCGTCGCGCAGCACCAGGTTGGTCGCGGGCGCGGGGCAGGCGTAGTCGATGCGCAGCGCGAACGCGTCGCGGCCGTCGACCGTGGTCGGTGCAGGCGCGTCGGCGGTGGCGCTGCAGGGGCCGCCGTCACCGCGCAGCGCGATGCCACCGGCGAGCCAGCCGCCCAGCAGCGCACCGCGCTGCAGCACGCGCTCGCTGGGCGCCGTGCTCGGCAGGCCCAGGGCGAGCGCGGCGTCGACCGCATCGACGCGCACGTGCAGCGTCGCGCCGGCGTCGTGCGCATCCACGTCGATCGACTTCTTGCTGCCCATGTGGGCCGCGGCGGTCGAGGGCAGTGCGGCGAGCAAGGCCACCAGCGGCGCGCCGGCGACGACGGCCAACAGACGCGACGCGGTGCCGGCGGTTCGGGGGCGCTGCTCGACGATGCTTGCCATGGGCGTCGCTCTCCGGGCGACCCCGCCGACCATCGGCCAGGGTCGGACTCGGTACGGCGGTGGGGCACAGGCGGATCGAACGGTGGGCGCGATCGTCCGCGGATCGTGGGCAGCCGCCGCCAGGGCCGCCGTGGCCGGGGTTTGACAATAGTTAACCAATGGATTAATGATTGCCGAGAACAGAAACCATGACGACCCCGATGAAACCGACGCCGCCCGACTGGCCGCGCATGTCCGCGAGCCTCTACTACGACGACCCCCGCGCCGCGATCGCGTGGCTCGGTCGCGCCTTCGGACTGCAGCCCCGGCTCGTGGTCGAAGGCGCCGGCGATGCGATCGTGCACAGCGAGCTGAGCTACGGCGAGGCCGTGATCATGGTCAGCGACGGCGGCGCGGCGCGCGAGCCGACCGAGGCCTGGCGCCGCAACGCCACCAGTCCGCGTGCGCTGGGCGGGCGACACACCGCCGCGTTGGCGCTGTACATCGACGACGTCGACGGCCACTGCGCCCGCGCGCGGGCGGCCGGCGCGACCATCGTGTACGAGCCGCAGACCAAGGACTACGGCGACGACTACTGGTCGGACCGCAGCTACGGCGCGCTCGACTGCGAGGGCCACATGTGGTGGTTCATGCAGCGGCTGCGCAACCCCATCTCGCGCTCATGAGCAGCGGCCACCTCGATCGCACGCTCGCGGCGCTGGCCGAACCCACGCGTCGCGGCGTGGTCGATCTGCTGCGCCGGCGGCCGCATCGCGCCAGCGATCTCGCCGAGGCGCTGTCGGTCACGCGGCCGGCGATGAGCCGACACCTGCGGGTGCTGCGGCGAAGCGGCCTGGTGCGCGAGACCATCCGCGAACAGGACGCGCGCGAGCGCGTGTACGAGCTGCAGCCGCGACCCTTCGTCGAGCTGCAGCAGTGGCTCGCCGAGGTCGAGGCGTTCTGGGGCGAGCAGCTCGAGGCGTTCCGTGCCCACGCCGAAGCCGGCCCGAGGCGCCGGCGATGAGCCCGCCCGACGATCGTGCGCGCGCGTCGATCCGCGTGGCGGTACCGCCGGCGGAGGCGTTTCGCATCTTCACCGAGGAGATCGATCTGTGGTGGCGCGCGGGCGTGCGCTACCGCGTCGGCGGCGGTCGGGCGGTGGTGATGCTCGAGCCCGGCGTCGGCGGCCGCTTGCTGCAGCGCACCGGCGAGGGCCCGGACGCGGTCGTCGTCACCACCGGCGAGGTCCTGCAGTGGCAACCACCCGAGCTGTTGGTGCTGCGCTGGCGCGCGGCCAACTTCGCGCCGCACGAGTGGACCCGCGTCGAGGTCCCCTTCACCCCGCAGGGCGAGGGCACCTTCGTCACCGTCGAGCACTCGGGTTGGGCCGCGATCCGTCCCGATCACCCGGCGCGGCACGGGGAGGTCGCGGCGGTGTTCCTCGCGCGGCTGGGCATGTGGTGGGCCGATCTGCTGCGCTCGCTGTCCGCGCGGTCGTGATCGCTCAGCCCGGCCGCGCGAACACCAACGCGATCCGTTGGCGCCAGCGCAGGCCCGGTCTTGCGCATGCGCGCAGCAACGCGACCCACTCGTGGAACGCGATGACCCACGGCCGGTGGCTCGCGAGCGGGTGGACCAGGCCGTAGCGCGGCCGTGCGCGCTCGGGCGCGAACGTGCCCAGCAACCGGTCCCACACGATGAAGATGCCGCCGAAGTTCTTGTCGACGTGGTCGGGTTCGCAGCCGTGGTGCACGCGATGGTGCGACGGCGTGTTCAGGATCCACTCGAGCGGACCCAGCTGGCCGACGAACTCGGTGTGCAGCAGGAACTGGTACGCCAGGCTGAGCGAGTGCGCGGCGAGGATCCACAGCGGATCGAAGCCCAGCAGCGGCAGCGGCCACCAGAACGGCATCCCGGTCCACGGTGTGGTCCACGACCGCCGCAACGCGGTGGTGAAGTTGTAGTGCGCGCTCGAGTGGTGCGCGACGTGGGCGGCCCAGAACACGCGCACGCGGTGGCTGGTGCGATGGAAGGCGTAGTAGCAGAGGTCGTGAGCCACCACGAGCAGTGCGAAGACCCACCAGGTCCGCGGCAGCTCGAGCACGCGCCACGACCACAGCGCGACCGAGATCGGCAGCGCCGCAGCGCGGCCGGCCGCGCCCGAGAGCAGCCCGCCGGCGGCCATCGCGAGGTTCGCGAGGCTGTCGCCCAGATCGTAGCGGTGCAGGCGCAGCCGCGCGCTGGCGGTGGCCTCGGCGACGACGAGTGCGAGCGCGAGCAGGACGGCGGCATGCCAGAGCGTCATGGCGACGTCCGGGCAAACGTCGGGCCCGCGGCGCCGGATCACCGCCGCGAGCGGCCGTGATCCGGGGCGGTCGCCGCGGCGTTTCCCGCGGGTATGGGTCAGCCTGCCACCGAGCGTCCCTTGTTTGCCCTCGAGCGCTCGCCCGCGAGCGTCGCGACCCTGCGCAGTGCCGACGTCCCGCTCGCGCTGCCGCGCGTGCTGCCGCTGCTCGACCCCGAGCACTTCGACGACGTCGCGTTCTACCGCGGGCTGTGGGACATGGGCTTCCGCCAGGTGCTGCTGGGCGGCACCGGCAGCGCCCGGCTGCGCAGCGTGATCCCGCAGATCCGCCGCGAGACCGACCTGCGGATCGTGCTCTATCCCGCGGGCCCCGACGCCGTGTGCGAGGCCGATCTCATCCTTCTGCCCGACATCATGAATTCGAGCGCAGCCCGGCCCGTCCGTTCGGTAGCGGCGCGGTGATGACCGCGATGGCGGTTGCGCGCAGCGGCTGCCCGTACCTCGCGGCCGCGCACTTCATCCAGGGCGACTCGACCGCGCGGTGGTACTACGAGGCGACCTCGGTGCTCGATCCAGCGCGGCTGGTGGCGTGCTGTCGCTACGCCGCGATGGTCGGCTACCGCCACGTCGCGCTCGACTACGAGGGCGCGGCGTCGCGGTTCGATCCGGCGCTGGCGCGGCGCCTCGCACAGGCGGTGCCCGGGGCCTGGCTCACGGTCTCCGACGAGGTCTCACCCGCGCAGGCGTTGGCGCTGCTGCAACACGGCGTCGACACCGTGGTGGTGCCCAGCGACCTGCTCGAACAGGCCGCCGACCCGCCGGGGCTCGCGCAGTACCGCGGCGCTGCGGCCATGAGCCGCGCCGGCGCCGTCACCGTTGAAGCGCGGGGCGATCCAGTGCGACACTGATCCGGCGGTGCAGGGCGAGACGAGCACGGAGATCGAGCTGCTCGAGCAGTGGCAAGCGGGCTCCGATCGCGCCGGCGACCTGCTGCTGCGGCGCACCTTCCCGGTGCTCTACCGCTTCTTCATCAACAAGGTCGGCGACGCCACCGACGACCTCGTGCAGCAGACGCTCATCGCGTGCCTGCGCCACCGCGAGAAGATGCTCGACAGCGGTGCGTTCCGCATGTATCTGCTCAAGATCGCCCGCAGCCGCCTGTACGATCACCTGCGCGCGCTGCGACGGCACGCGGGTCACGTCGACGACGACTTCGAGCAGGTCTCGGTCGCGGCGGTCGGCACCTCGAACACCAGCCGGCTCGGACGCGCGCGCATGGCCGTGGCGGTGCGCGAGTCGTTGCGGCGACTGCCGGTCGACCTGCAGGTCGTGGTCGAGCTGCACTACTGGGAAGAGCAGTCGACCGCCGAGATCGCCGAGCTGCCCGAGCTGCCGCAGGGCACGGTCAAGAGCCGCCTGCGTCGGGCCCGCGAGGCGCTCGGCGTGGAGCTCGGCGAGCGAGGCCGCGCTCGATCGGCTCGTCGGCGGCTCGCGGCCCGATGTCGCCGAGGCCGAGGCGTGATCCGGCGCGGTGGCGGTGGCGTTTTCCTCGTCGTCGACCGCCATGACCAGCCCCGCCGAACCACCGAGCGCCCGGGCACCGAGCGCCGACGTGCTCGACGCATCGGTCCGGCTCGCGCGGCTGCGCGAGACCATGTTCGCGCGGGTGCAGACCCCGCGCATCGCGCAGTACCACGTGCTGCGGCCCCTCGGCGGCGGCGGCATGGGCCTGGTGTTCGCGGCGTGGGACCCGGCGCTCGATCGCGTGATCGCGATCAAGGTGCTGCGCGATCCCCAGTCCGACGCCGGTGACGCGCTGCGGCGCGAGGCGGTCGCGCTGGCGCGGCTGCGCCATCCCAACGTCGTGTCGGTGTTCGAGGTCGGCGAGCACGGCGGCCAGGTGTACCTGGCGATGGAGCTGGTCGACGGCGAGACCCTGCGCGCGTGGATGAAGCGCTGGCGTGCGGCGCCGCGGCGCGACGTCGGCGAGATCGTGCGGGTGTTCTTGCAGATCGCCGAGGGCCTCGCGGCAGCCCACGCCGCCGGGCTGGTCCACCGCGACGTCAAGCCCGAAAACGTCATGATCGACGGCGAGGGCGTGTGCGCGTGATGGACTTCGGCCTCGCGCGCGCGCAGGCCAAGCCCAGCACCACCGGTCACGACGGCGGCCGTGGCCCCGGCGCCGGCACCACGACCGAGAGCTGCGGTCTGGTCGGCACGCCGGCGTACATGGCCCTGGAGCAGTTCGACGGTGCGCCCGCGGGGCCGGCCGCCGATCAGTTCGCGTTCGTCGCGTCGCTGTTCGAGGCGCTGTATGGCCGGCGCGCGCGGCCCGAACGCATGGAGGCGGCCGCGCTGGCCGCGGCCGAGCCGGTCGCGGTGCCGCGGGATCGCCGGGTGCCACGTCGCCTGCAGCGGTTGATGCGGCGCGGGCTCGCGCTCGCGCCTGCGGAGCGCTGGCCGTCGATGCGCGCGTTGGTCGAGGAGCTGCGCGCGCTGCTGCGGCCGGCGTGGCTGCGTTGGGCGGTGCCCACCGGCGGTGCGGTCGCGGCGGCCGGCGTTGCGTTCGGGCTCGCGATCGCGGCCGGCGATGACCAGACCTGCAGCGGCAGCGAGGCGCGGCTGGCGGGGATCTGGGACGCCGATCGCGCCCAGGCGTTGTCCCACGGTGCGGACGGCGGACGCGCGAGCTTCGTGGCCGAGGCCGTCGCGCGGATGGTGCCGCGGCTCGACGCGTATCGCTCGGACTGGATCGCCGCGCATCGGCAGACCTGCGTGGCCGCGCGGCGCCACGGCGACATCACCGCGGCACAGATGGACCTGCGCATGGCCTGCCTCGACGATCGCCGCGCGCACCTGGCCGCGTTGGTCGACGTGGTCGCGGCCGGCGACGCCGAGGCGGTCGCGTCGGCCGAGCAGGCCGTGGCCGAGCTGCCGTCGATCGGCGCGTGCAGCGATGCCGCCTACGTCGCGCGGCAGGGCTATCGCGCGGACGAGCAGGCCGCGGCGAGGCCGGTCGACGAGCGCGTCAGTCGGGCCGAGGTCGAGCGATCGGCGGGCGCGGCCGAGCGCGCGCGCGCCCTGGCTGTGGCGGCACTCGAGGACGCCGAGGCCGAGCGCGACGGGGTCGCCATCGCGCGCGCCCGGCTCGCGCTGGGTCGCGCCCAGGCGGCGTTGTTCGAGTCGCGTGAGGCCTACGCGACCCTGGTCGCGGGCTACGAGCGTGCGCGCCGCGAGCAGCTCGTCGAGGTTGCGGTCGATGCCGCGATCGAGCTGGTGCGCGTGACCGGTGTCGACCTGTCGCGCGCCGAGGAGGGCTCGTGGTGGCTGCGCATCGCCGAGCTCGACGGCAGCGAGAGCACCGACCCGCGCCAACACGTGCGCCGCGAGCTCGCGGCCGCGGCCATGCTCGATGCCTCGGGGCACAGCCACGAGGCGCTCGCGCGGGCCGAGTCCGTGCTCGCGTTGCTCCGCGACGAGGTCCACGCGGACGCGCGCGAGCTCGCGTCGGCGCAGCTCTCGGTGGGGCAGTTCCTGTTGCTCACCGGCGAGATCGATCGCGGCGCCGCGACCATCGCCGAGGGCGCCGAGGCCCTGCGCGAGGCCATCGGCGCGCTGCACCCCGACAACGCCCGCGGGCAGCGACTGCTGGCCCACGCGGCGCGGCTGCGCGGCGACGTCGAGGGCGCGAATCGTCACGCCGAGCAGGCGCTCGCCCTGGTCGAGGCCGCGCTGGGCCCGGACCACGTCGGGCTCACGCCCATGCTCGAGTCGCTCGCGCTCGGACGCACCCTGGCCGGACGCGACGACGAGGCCGTCGCGGTGATCGATCGCGCGCTGGCGCTGCGACGCCCGCGGCCGCTGCACGACGGCATCCGCGCGCGGTTGTTCGGCCGCCGCGGCGACGCGCTCGCGGACCACGACGTCGCCGGTTCGCTCGCGGCGCGCGAGCAGGCCTACGCCCTTTCGCGCACGGCCTACGGCGAGCAGCACCGCATCACGGTGCGCTACCTCGCCTCGCTGGGCGAGAGCCTCGCGGCCGCGGGCCGCACCGAGCAGGCCATCGAGACCATCGGCCTCGCGCTGGTGATCGGCAAGACCGTGCTCGGGGCCGAGCATCCCGAGATCGCCAGCATCCACAACTCCCTGGCGCTGGTGTACGACAGCAGCGGTCGACACGCGCGCGCGCTGGAGCACCACCGCGCGCAGCTCGAACTGCTCGAGCGCCTGCACGGGCCCGCCGCGTATCCGCTCGCCGGTGCGCGCAACAACCTGTGCACCGGGCTCATCCGGCTCGACCGCGCGGCCGAGGCGATCCCGCACTGCCGCCGCGCGATCGCCATCGGAGAAGGTCACCGGCGAGTCGCCGACCCTCGCGGCGGAGCTGTACAACACGCTCGGCGGCGCGCTGGAAAGCGACCGGCGTCGCTGGACGAGGCCGAGCAGGCGTTCGCGGCCTCGCGCCAGGCGTGGCAGACGGCCTTGGGCCCCGAGAGCGCACAGGGAGAGCACGCCGGATCCTCAACCTCGGCGAGATCGCGCTGCGCCGCGGCGATGCGGTGGCGGCGTGCCGGTTCCAGCGCGAGGCGCTGCGGATCCGCAAGCGCGTGCTCGGTGCGACGCATCCGTCGACCGGCCGCTGCGCCTCGGCGGTCGCGCAGTGCGATACGCGAGCGCGCGTGCGTCACGGGCACGCAGGCGCCGGCTTCCACCAGCGGCCACGCGTCCGCGATGATGCCGACCGGCAGGGCCTGCGCGGTGCTGCGGCAGGGCCCGAGTACAGCAGGCAGTCGTTGCTGGTGAGCGAGGTCGGCGTGCACAGCAGCGGCAGCTCGTAGAACGTCCCGGTGGTGACGCCGGGATCGTAGGCGATGGCGTTACGTACAGCCGCCGTCCGATGAAGTCGCTGCTGCCGTCGGTCGGGACTCGAGCACGAAGCTCAGCGTCCACGAACGTCGCGGCCAGGTCGACCACGACCCAGGGTGGGCTGATGGCGAAGTCGGTCGAGGGGTTGACCTCGTCCAGGGCGGTCCACGTCAGCGACGTGCCCATGGTTGCGGCGGCGTAGTGGATCGCCACGTACGAGGCGCCCAGCGCCGCGCCGGCACCGTCGCAGTCGAACCAGTTGGCGCAGCCCATACCGGCGGCGATCAGCAGCTGCGGCGCGCTCTGGCTGTCGTCGGTGATCGCGGCACGAATGCGTCGCCCTCGGCGTCGAGCGCCGGATCGCCGTCGACGCGGACCTCGACGTAGACGGCATCGCCCTGGGTGACCAGATCAGGCGCATGCGCGCCGCGTGGGTCCCGTCGTCGAGCTGGTTCACCCACGCGTGCCCCCACCGCGCCTCGCGCTTGGCCCCCGACAGCATCGGCGACCACCAGTCGGGCGCAGGCTGGGCATCGGGTAGGCACACGTCGTCGACCGCGGCGGCAACCGGGGCCACGGGGGCGGCGAAGCCGGCGAGCAGGGTGAGCAGGGGGATGGTGGTTCTGGAGCGTCATGCCTGCAACGAACGCTGCGGCCGCGCGGGCGGGCGCGCGCGCTGGCGCCGGTGACTGCGGGTCTGCGAGGCTGGTGATCCGCAGCGCGGCCCGCCGCTAGCGCGCGCGTCGGCGGCGACGCCACGCGCACGCGAGCAGCAGCGACACCGGTGCGAGCGCATCGCGGCCCGGGGCGGTGCGCTGGTGCGGCGCAGCCGCCGTCGTCGTCGAGGTTGCTGTCGGTGTCGCCCAGGCCGCTGGAGCTCTCGCCGTCGTTGCTGGTGTCGATGGTGGTGGAGCTGTCGGTGTCGCCGACCGAGGCCGAGCCACCATCGCTGCTTGCCACTGTCGGCCGCGGTGGTGCCGGTGGTGTCCGCCGCGGTGCCACCGCTGCTGCCGCCCTGCTCGAGCTGCCGCTGTCAGCGCCGCCGCCGCCGGAGCTGCTGCCTCGGCGCCGGAGCTGCTGCCGCTCGCGTCGATGTTGCAGTGGGTGCAGCCGTCGTCGTCGATGTCGTTGCTGTCGTCGCAGTCCTCCACGCCGGTGTGCAGGAAGCCGTCGCCGCAGGCCGCCAGCTGGTAGTCGATCGCCGACGCAGATGTCGCTGTCGTCGGTGTTGCCGTCGTCGCAGGCCTCGACGCCGGCGTTGACGTAGCCATCACCGCAGCTGGGTGCGATGTCGACCAGGCATGCGTCGTCGTTGACGTCGTTGCCGTCGTCGCACGGCTCGACCCCGGCCTGGACGTAGCCGTCGCCGCACACCGCCGGCTGGCACGGACAGCGGGCAGTCGTCGGAGTTGTCGAAGTCGCCGTCGTCGCAGCTCTCGACCCCGGCCCACAGGAAGCCATCGCCGCAGCTGGCCGCGACGCAGCCGTCGAGGCACTCGTCGGTCTGATCGCCGTCGTTGCCGTCGTCGCAGGGCTCGACCCCGGTGTGGACGTAGCCGTCGCCGCAGCTGGCCGCGATGCAGCCGTCGAGGCAGTTGTCGGTCTGGTCGCCGTCGTTGCCGTCGTCGCAGGGCTCGACCCCGGCGTAGGTGTGACCGTCGCCGCAGGCGGCGGGCTGGCAGTGCACGCACGCGTCGGTGCTGGAGTAGTTGCCGTCGTCGCAGGCCTCACCGAACTCGGGCTCGGTCAGGCCGTTGCCACAGGGGCCCGGCGGCGCGCAGTCGGCCGCGAAGCTCAGCGCGTTGTCGAACACGACGTAGAAGTCGCCGGTGAAGTCGTTGAACGACGCGTCGGGGAACATGGTCACGCCGATGACGCAGGACTCGCCCTCGTAGCGCAGCGCGACCACGGGGTCGGGCTCGCCGAGGTTGTTGGGTGTGCTCCACAGCGCGAGCACCTCCGACTCCGGCTTGGCGGTGGTACCGCCGCGGAAGCTGTTGCCGTGCAGCGACATCACGCCGGCCATGATCGGGTGGTCCACGATCGTGGCCTGATCCATGTCGTCGGAGTTGTACTCGCAGCCGCCCGCGCCCGCGGTCATCGGGTCGTACAGCTCGAGGTCGCCCCAGCTGCCGCCGAAGCCGGCGTCGCTGCGGTTCTGCCAGTAGAACGTGCCCAGCACCACGCCGCCGCCGGCGAGCACGTACTCGGCGAGCACGTCACCGACGTTGACCGCGTTGGGGAAGGTGCCGTTCTCGAACAACAACACCGCGTCGTAGGCCATGAGCTCGTCGAGCGTCGGCGTCGCGTTGGCGTCGAAGCTGTCGAAGGTGTGGCTGGTGTTCGCGGTGAAGTCCATCGCCACGAAGTCCTGGCCGCTGTTCGAGATGACCAGGATGTTCGCGGCCCACGCCGACGACGGCACGGCACACAGCGACGCCAACACGAACGACGAAAGCCACCTACGGGTCATGTTCGACAGGGTATCCGAGCGCGGGCGTCTGCGTCAGCCGAGACCGTCACGTCGTGGTCACGCGCGCGCGACGCCGCGGCCGTCGCAGCCACGGCCGCGCGAACGACCACCATGTGGTCCAACGTCCGGTCGCACCGCGTTGAAGACACGGGCGCCGCGATCCTGCACCGGTCCACCGCTGCCGTCGCGGGTGACGTCGCGCATGGCATCGCTGCCGCCGCGGCTCGATTCGACGGCGCCGCTGCGGCTGCCGCCGCCGCTGCCGCCCCCGCTCGCGCTGGTCGCAAGGCGACGTCCCCCGGGCGGGTCGCTGCCCGCGTCGCCGCCGGCGGGTCGACGTTCGTCGTGGGTGCAGCCGTCGTCGATGTCGTTGCCCTCGTCGCAGTCGTCCACGATCGTGGCCCGTCGTCCAACCCATCTTCCAAGCCTCGCGTCGACGACACCGCAACCCGCAGCGCGGCGAAAGCTGGCATGCTCGTCGCCGCGATGGACGAGCGCGAGGCCTCGCCGCTGGCCCAGCACCTGGTCGCGGCCGCGCCGGGCGACTCGCTCGATCGCGAGGTCGTGTTCGCGCGGGTCCGCGCGGGCCTGGTCGCGGAGCCCAGCGCGCCGCAGACCGTGGGCCGCTTCGTGATCGAACGCCGTCTGGGTGCCGGTGCGATGGGCACGGTCTACGCCGCGCGGGATCCGGAACTCGATCGCCTGGTCGCGATCAAGCTGCTGCACGACCGTGACGCCGACGCGCGGCTGCGCAAGGAGGCGAAGCTGCTGGCGCAGCTGCGCCACCCCAACGTCGTGCGGGTGTTCGAGCTGGGCAGCGCTGGCGATCGCGCCTTCGTCGTCATGGAGCTGGTCGAAGGCGGCGATCTCGGGGCGTGGCTGCGGCAGCAACGACGCAGCTGGCAGGAGGTCGTCGCGGTGTTCGTCGCCGCGGGTCGGGGGCTCGCGGCGGCCCACGCCGCCGGCACCATCCACCGCGACTTCAAGCCCGAAAACGTGCTGCTCGGTGCCGGCGACCGCGTGGTGGTCGCGGACTTCGGTCTCGCGCGGGCCGCGGCCGACCACCGCATCGATCTCGAGCGCACGATGGACGACGGTGCGCCCACGCCCCGCTCGCTGATCCACGCGCCGCTCACGATGACCGGCGCGGTGCTGGGCACGCCGGCGTACATGGCCCCGGAGCAGCACCTGGGCCGCGAGCCCGATCGGCGAACCGATCAGTTCGCGTTCGCGGTCGTGGCCTGGGAGGCGCTGTACGGCCGGCGCCCCTTCGCCGGCGAGACGCTCGCGCAGCTGTCGTGCAACGTGACCGCGGGCACGATCACACTGCCCGAGGATCGTCGTGGCGTGCCGCGCTTCGTCCACGCCGCGCTGCTACGCGCGCTGTCGGTCGATCCCGACGCGCGCTTCCGTGACGTCTCGCAGCTGCTGGCGGAGCTGACGCGCAAGGCCGCGCCGCGTTGGCGTCGACCGTTGTGGATCGCGGGGGTGGGCAGCGGCGTGATCGCGATCACCGCAACGATGGTGCTCGCGGGCGAGGGCCGCTGCGATGGCGGACCGGCGCAGCTGCAACCGGTGTGGAACGAGTCGCGCCAGGCGGCCTTGCGCGAGGCCTTCCGCACGACCGAGGCGGCCTTCGCCGACGCCACCGCCGAGGTGGTGGTGCAGTCGCTCGACGGCTACGCCGGCGCCTGGCTCGCGCAGCACCGCGACGCGTGCGAGGCCACGGCCGTGCGCGCCGAGCAGTCCGAGAGCGTGCTCGATCTGCGAATGCAGTGCCTGCGTCGTCGCGCGCGCGATCTCGACGCGGTCGTCGGCGTCCTGCTCGGGGCCGACGCCGAGATCGTGCGCACGGCCATCGACGCGACCCACCGCCTGCCGTCGCTGAGCGCCTGCGCCGACTCCGAGTCGCTCGCGGCCGCGATCCCGCCGCCGTCGAGCGCGGGCGAGCGCGCGGCGCTGGCGGAACTCGAGGACGGGCTCGCGCGCGCCGACGCGCTGCGGCGCGCCGGCAAGTACGACGACGCGAAGATCCAGCTCGAGAGCCTGCGCCAGGCCGCCACTGCGCTCGCACGCCCCGACGTCGACGCCGAGCTCGCGCTGTCGCTCGCGCGCACGCTCGAACGACAGGGTCAGGGCGACGCGGCGCTCGCCGAGGCCAAGCGCACGGTGTGGGCAGCCGAGCAGGCGCGACTCGACGGGCTCGGGCTCGAGGCGATCGCCACCGTGATCGGCGTGCTCGGCCAGCGGTTGCAGCGGCCCGACGACGCCGCGGACTGGATCGGCCTGGGCGCCGCGAAGCTCGAGCGGCTGGGCTCGCCGCCGGGGCTCGAGACCCAGCTGCAGGAGCAGATCGGCTACGTACGCTACGCCGCGGGCGACTACGTCGGCGCGCTCGCGGCCCGCGATCGCGCCATCGCCCTGCGTGCGGCCGAGGTCGCGGCCGACGATCCCGTGCTCGTGGGCCTGCAGAGTCAGCGCGGCACCGCCCTGCTCGCGCTGGGTCGCCACGCCGAGGCCATCGCGACCCTGCGCGAGGCGATGGATCTGCGGCTGCAGCGGTTCGGACCCGATCACCCGACCACGGGCATGGCGATGCTGCACCTGGGCAACGCACTGTTCGAGGACGGCCAACGCGACGCCGCGGTCGCGCAGTACGAGCAGGCCTTGGCGGTGCTCAACCGTGCGCTCGGGCCCGACCACGCCGACGTCGGGCTCGTGCACGTCAACCTCGGCAACGCGCTGGCGGAATCCGGCGGCGGCATGGCTGCGCGCGCGCTGCCCCACTACCGGCGTGCGATCGAGATCTGGACCGAGGGCGGCGGCCCCGACGATCTGCGCGTGGGCATCGCGCTGGGCAACCTGGGTCGGCTGCAGCTGTTCGCGGGCCAGCCGCGCGAAGCGGTGGCCTCGCTGCAGCGTGCGATCGAGATCCAGTCGCGCCACCAGGGTCCCGACCACAGCGATCTCGTGTATCCGCTGCTCAGCCACAGCGAGGCGCTGCGCACCCTGGGTCAACCTGCGCTCGCGGAACCCGTCGCTGCGCGCGCGCTGGGCATCGCGCGCGAGACCCTGCCCGACCCCCACCCGCTCGTTGCTCGCGCACGGCTCGAGCTCGGCCGCGCGCTGCTCGATCGCGCCGCGGGCGAGGCCCCCAGCGAGCGCGCGCCGCTGCTCGAGCGCGCGGTGGCCGAGCTCGACGCGGCGCTCACGACCGCCCGCGCCGCGTCGGCGCGCGACGGCGAGATCGGCCTCGTCGCCGCGGCACTCGCCCGCGCCCTGGTGCTGGCACGCCCTGGCGAAGGGCCGGATCGCGCGCGCGCGCACGCGCTGGCGCTCGAGGCGATCGAGCGATTCTCCGACGACGCGCACGAGCGCCGCGCGGTGCAGGACTGGCTCGCGGCGCAACACTGGTCTGATATCGTGGAGCGATGACATTCCCACGCGCGGCGGCGCTGCTCTCGTGCCTGTGTGCCTGTGGCGATGCCGGCGGCGGCGAGGGCGGCAACACCAGCCTCACCGTCGGCACCGGCATGGGCGACACCTCCGGCGCCGGCACCAGCGGCAGCACCGGCACGGGCGCGACGGTCGGCACTTCGGCGGGCAGCGGCACCGCCGACAGCTCGAGCACGGCCGCGGCGACCGAGGGGCCGATCTTCGACGTCGGCGGCGGACCCGGTCCCGACATGCCTGGTGAAGAGGGCCCGGTGATCCCGACGACCTGCGACGAGGCGCTCGCGGGCGAGAGCACGGTCGGCTGCCTGTTCTATGCCACCGACCTCGACCAGAACGGCCCGCTCGAGTCGGACCAGTACGCGATCGCGGTGAGCAACCCACAGGACGCGTCGCCGGCCAACGTCGTGATCGAGCAGAAGGTCGGCGGTGCGTGGCAGGAGGTCGCGTCGATGGTGGTGCCCGCGCTGTCGCTGCACCCGTTCCCGCTGCCGGACCTGCACCAACAGAGCTCGGGCGTGCTCGTCGGTGGCGCCTATCGCGTCAGCTCGGACGTGCCCATCGTCGCGTACCAGTTCAACCCGCTCATCATGGGCTCGTACAGCTCCGACGCGTCGATGCTCTACCCGGTACCGGCGTGGGACTCGCTCAACCGCGCGCTGCACTGGGGCGGCGGCTACGGTCGCGG
>JAXLYC010000030.1:0-88037 GCA_046351635.1 Nannocystaceae bacterium
AGCCGTCGCGCCGCCCCTCCCGCCAGTCGCTGTCGCGCCGCGTGGATCAGTTGCCGGTCGGGCCCACGGTCACGCGCACGAGCTGATCGGGCGCGGGCCACACCCACACCGGGTCGTCGTCGGCGAAGCGCACCAGGCCGTTGCCTTCGTCGACGCCGACCCCGTCTGCGGCCTGGCGCGGGAATTGATCGCGACCGATCGCGCCGGCCTGGTTGGCCTCGGTACCCGCTTCCCACGCGCGCACGCCGTCGGCGACCGCGAGCGCGAGCTGCGGGTCGGTCAGCGGATCGCCGGCGTCGTCGAACAGCGCGATGCCGCCGGGGATGGTCGCGACGAAGGTGTCGTTCGACGGCACCACCATCGCGGCGAAGCTGAAGTTGAACGCGCCTGCGTCGGTGTCGATGGTGAAGCTGGTGCTGTCGCCGGGGCCGAGCGCGCCGCCGATCAGATCGCTCGCGGTCACGCCGCCGTCGCCCTGCAGGTCGCCCAGCAGCGCGCTGCCGTCGGCGTCCTCGGCGAGGGCCTCGAGCGAGGGCGACGCGGCCGCGCCCTCGTCGAACAGCGTCACGGTGCCGTCGTGCGTCGCCCACACCATCGCCGCCAGCGCGCCCGGGAACGCGGTGCCGCCGGAGGTGTTCTCGATCGTGACGTCGAACTGACCCGGCATGCCGGCGTTGACGATGGTCACCTGCAGGAAGCCGCCCGCGAGTCTGCCGGCGAGGTCGTTGTTGCTGTCGAACCACGGCGCGATGGTGCCGCCGGCAGCCTCGCCTTGGTCGGGCACCAGCTGCTGCGTCTGCGTGTTCGCGCCGACGCCGGGGACCTCGTGGGCCTCGCTGCCGGCGTCCCACAGCACCAGCAGACGCTGGAAGTCCTCCTCGATGTCGGCCAGCGACCGCGGCGTGCCGTCCTCGGCCGCGAGCGCGACGCCGCCGGGCCACGGTGCGATGAAGGCACAGTTGCTGTCCTGCACCATCGTCGCGATGGTGACGAAGCGGTTGGTGCCGTTGCCGGCCTGGACCGTGAACTCGAAGCTGTCGCCCGGCTGCGCGACCGAGTCCACCACCGCGGAGTCGCCCACGCCGGTGGCGCCGGCGACCGTGGCGGCCAGCGTGGTCGGATCGCCGTCCTCGGCGAAGGCCTCGAGCCCGGCGACGTCGTCGACGGTGCCGCCGACGGTGAAGAACTCGAAGCTCTCGTCGTGCTGCACCCACAGCATCGGCGAGAGCGAGCCGAACACGGTGCCGCGGCCGCTGTCGCCGATGTTGGTCACCGTGATGGTGAACAGGCCCGGCGTGGCGATGTCCTCGGCGACGTTCACGTCGATGATGGCGCGCGGCTGCGGCAGCGCGCGCGTGGGCGACTCGAACAGCACCACCTGGCCGGATTCGTCCATGCCGGTGTTGCCGACGCTTTGGTTCTGCTGCTGGTACTGGCCCATGCCCGGGGCCTGGTTGAACTCGCTGCCGATCTGGTAGAGCGCGAGCACGCTGCTGACGTCGCGCTCCTCCTGCGGCGTGCCGTTGTTGTGGAACAGCGACAGCCCCACCGGGCCGGTGCCGATGACGATGTCGTTGGCGCCGCCCAGGCCGGTGAACAGCGACAGGCGGTTACCCTCCTGCGCGGTGAAGTTGAACTCGAGCATCTCGCCCGGCGCGAGCGGGTCGGTGAGGTCGGCCTGCACGACGTCGTCGAGCGCGGACACCGACGCCAGCAGCGCGGTGCCGTCGCCGTCCTCGGCCATCGGCACCAGGCCGTCGCCGGGATCGGCCTGGTCGAGCCCGGAAAGCACCGGCGTGGAGCCGAGCCCGTGCTCGAGCCACAGCGCACCGGAGATCGAGCTCGGCAACACCTGTGTGTCGGAGATGTTCTCGATGCGCACGAAGAACTCGGCCGGGGTCCCGACCACGCCACCGCTGCTGCTCGAGCCCGAGTCCGCGCCGGTGCTGCTGCTGCCGCCGGTGCTGCCGCTGGTGTCGGGGTCGGGCCCGCTGGAGCTGCCGCCGCCCGAGCTCGAGCCGCCGCTGGTGTCGGCGGCCGGGTCGCCGGCGCTGGAGCTCGACCGCTGCCGCCGCTCGAGCCGAGCCGTCGCCCGCCGATACGTCGTCGCCGCCATCCCAGCGCCAAGCTCCAGCACCACCGTCGCAGTCCATCGCCGTGACATCGTCATCGCGACGATGCTCGCCCGGGCACCGCGGCGATGCAAGCTGGCAGAGGTGGCCTGCGAACGACCGTTCGCGCTGTCGCGCGCGTGGGACGACGTCGGCGCGTCAGTGGGACTGCACTGCGATCGCGTCGTCGGACGCGGCCTCGGCCAGCCACTGCCGCGCCGCGGCGTCGTCGAGCAGCTGCGCGGCGAAGAAGATCGCGACCCAGTCGGCCGCGCGCGCCCGCGTGGCGTCGATGTCGACGTAGCTGAAGGGGTCGTCTCGGTGGTCGCCAGGGTGTCGTCGCCGCAGCCGGGCGTGAAGTCCTCGGTCAGCGCAGAGATGCCGTTCCACCGAGAACGACCAGCGCCCGGCGCTTCGACGAACTCAACGGTGCCACGCGTGGGGCTGTTGGCGTCGGCGAAGTTGCTGCGGATCAGGCCGTTGCCGATCTCCAGGATGCTGTGGTCCTCCTGCGCCAGCAGCATCAGCAGCGGCACGTGGATGTCGGCCACCGGTGACACCGGGCAGCACCAAGGACCGGCGCTGATCGCGACCGCCGCCTGCACCTGTTCGACTGCGCGACGAAGCCGGTCGTGACCGATCCGAAGGAGGGCTCCTATCACGTCGAGCTGCGCGGTGGTCGGCCAGGCCGCGCACCGCAGCGGGCAACGCGGGCGCTGCTCGGCCTGCAGCGCGTCGATCGTCGACCACGTCGGCACTGGGGCGCACGGCAGGAACTCGGCGCTCACGCCGACGTCCTTCCGGCTGGCGCAGGAGCCAGTCGGCCAGCGTGTTGCCCTCGGTGATCGGGGGCATGACGACGAAGCCTCAGCTCGCGAGCCGCTCGGCCAGGACAGTCCCGACAGCCAGCAGTTGAGCAGTGCGAGAACACCACCGTCGGCCACGGCCCTGGCGCGGCCGCGGTGTCGCGCAGCGACGCGCTCGCTGGGAAAGATGCACCGGCTCGGGCGCCTCGGTCACCAGGGCGCGCGACGGCGTCGTGTCGCTCGCCTGCCCGCATCTTCGAAGTCGAGCAACGCATCAGGCTGCCGCCGGCAAGGCCGGCCGGATACCAGAACTCGACCGTCGCGCCAGGCCTCGCCCAGCTGCAGCGTCGCGCTCGCGTGGCCGACCGCGTAGGGGCCGGGGCCCAGGCCGATGACGGTGGCGTCTCCGGTGGTGCCGCTGTCCGCCGCCGTGGTGGTCGCCGCGCTGCTGCTGCCGCCGGTGCCGACGCTGGCGTCGCCGTCGCCCGAGCTGGTCTGGTCATCGCCGCCGCCGCTGCCGGGCGCGCCGCAGGCGAACAGCATCAGCGCGGTGGTGGCGGTGAGACGGCGGAGCGCGGGCAGACGCGATGGACGTCGATGTTAGCAGGACGGCGCGCGCGCGCTCGCGCGCACGGCCGGGGTCCGCCTCGCTGCGGCGTGGCGGCCGGCTACACGCAGACTTCGAGCGCCGCGGGTAGACGTCGATCGCGCGGGACCACGCGCTCGGCCTCGCCGTCGATCATGACGTCGATCTCGTCGGTGACGTCGAACTCGATGGTCTTGTGCTTGCTCTCGCGCACGGCGGGGTTGAGCAGGTGCTTGCCGCTGAAGATCTTGGGGAACGCCGCGAAGAACAGATGGCGCCCCAGCGGGCCCACGCGGATGAAGTCGACCAGGCCGTCGGCGGTGTCGGCGTGGGGCGCCATCATCATCTTGCCGCCGGTGAAGCGGCTGTTGTTGAACGACGCGAACACCATCTTGCCGCCGTCGGTCTCGCCGCCGTCGCAGCGCAGTGGGAACGGCCGGCTGCGCAGGCCCGCGACCGCGGTCACCACCGCCGCGACGTAGCCGAACTCGCCCCAGCGCCGGAATCGTCGCGCGCGCAGCCCGTTGACGTCGGCGACGAAGCCGATCGACAAGATGTTGATCCAGTGCATGATGCCGGCGCGGTGGTGCAGCCGCGCGACGCCCACCGCGCCAGGGTTCTTCGAGCAGGGCGCCGATCGAGTGCTCTGCGCCCTGCCGGTGAAGTCGCGCAGGAACGAGTTGCCGGTGCCCATGGGCAGAAAGCCCAGCCGCGGCTTGACCGTGCTGTCGGTGGCGGCGGGAAACAGCCCGTTGACGATCTCGAAGCCGGTGCCGTCGCCGCCCACCGCGATGAAGCGGCGCCGGCCCTCGTGCCACGCCGCGCGCGCGATCGCAGAGGCTTCGCCGGGGCCGTGGGTCTGGGCCACGTCGATGGTCAGTCCGCCCTGCCGCAGGCGCTCGCACGCCGCGGGAAACTGCTTGCCGCAGCGGCCACCGCCGGCGGCAGGGTTCACGATCGCGAGCCAGGCGTCGTCTGCGGCCATGGTCGTCACTCCGACAGCGGCACGATCGCCGCGGTGCGATCCCAGTCGCGCAGGCGCGCCGCCAGCTGCGGTCGCTTGATCTTGAGCGAGGCGGTCGCGGGGAACTCGTCGTCGCACACGACGTAGCCCGCCAGGCGCTTGAAGTCCGGCAGGCGGCGTTGCGTCGCCAGCAGCTCGGCCACCAGCGCATCGCTGGCGCTGCCCTTGTCGCTGGGGCGCACGACGATCACGAGCTGCTCGCCGGTGAGCTTGCCGGTGGGCCAGATGAAGTTGGCCGCGAACACGCAGAACTCCTCGCAGTCCGGCAGGTCCTCGAAGTTGCTCTCGATGTCCTCGGGGTAGATGTTCTTGCCACCCTCGGTCACGATCATGTTCTTCGCGCGGCCGAGCAGCTTGAGGTGGCCGGCGGCGTCGAGCAGGCCGAGATCGCCGGTGCGCAGCCAGCCGTCGACCAGTGCCTCGGCGGTCAGCTCGGGCGCGTCGAGGTAGCCCTTCATCACGGTGCGGCCGCGGATCCACACCTCGCCCACGCCGACGTCGTTGGCGTCGCGGATCTCGATCTCGACCCCCGGCACCGGCTTGCCCACGGTGTCGGGGCGGAACGGGTCGAGCGTGTTGACCGTCGCGACGGTGCTGGCCTCGGTCAGGCCGTAGCCGATCACCACCGGGAAGCCGAGGTCGTAGAAGAACCGCGCGGTGTTGGGATCGATGAACGCGCCACCGGCGAAGATCAGCCGCAGCTTGCCGCCGAAGCCGTCGTGCAGCGGCTTGAGCAGCATGCGCGAGACCGTCGGCCGCGGCTTGGCCGCGGTGACCCACTCGTTGAGCTTGGTCAGGCCGTCGATGGCGCGCCGCTGCCAGTCGGACAGCTCGTCCAGGCTCTCGCGGACCTTCTCCTCGAGGTTCTTGAGGATGGTCGGCACCAACGCCATGTGCGTGATGCCGTACTTCTTCATGGTCGTGCGCAGGTACTGCGGTCGCAGGGTCCGTTGGTGCACGACCGCGGCGCCGAACAGCAACGGCCCGATGAAGCCGCTCATGAAGTCGATGGCGTGGTTGGTCGGCAGCACCGAGAAGAAGCGGTCCTCTTCTTCCATCGGGAACAGCTTGCCGAGGATCTGCGCCTGCTCGAGGTAGTTGTCGTGGGTCAGCATCACGCCCTTGGGCGTGCCCGAGGTCCCCGACGAGTACACGATGCAGGCGACGTCGCCGCGCGTGCGCGCGATCATGCGGAACGAACCGCGGACGTCCTGCTCCCAGCGCTGCGCGCGGCCCAGGGCGGCGTCGGCCGGGGCCTCGGTCACCAGCACGAGCATGCGATCGAGCACCGCGTGGTCGGCCTCGCGCAGCAGGTCCTGGTAGCGCGACCACTCGGTCACGAGCACGCGCGGACGGCCGTGGCCCAGCAGCGCCAGCTGCTCCTTGGCCGTGAGCTTGTAGTCGAGCGGCATCAGCACCGCGCCGGCCCAGAAACCGCCCAGCGCGGTGATGAGCCACTTCGACTGGTTCTGCATGAGGATCGCGACGCGGCCGTCGGGGCCGACGTCGTGGTCCTGCAGCATGACGGTCACGCGCTCGGCGGCCTCGCGCAGCTCACGGTAGCTGTAGCGGACGTTCTCGCGGTGACGGTCGCACTCGATCAGCGCGACGTTGCGCTTGTGCGTCACGATGGAGTCGGCGATGGCCTCGCCGACCGATCCGATGCGGGCTAGCTCGAGCATCAGCGCCTCTTGTCGATCGTGGCTGCCAGCTGCGCGAACGTGCGCACCCCCTGCAGCTCGTAGTCGGGGATCTCGACGTCGAACTCGAGCTCGAGCTCGCTCATGAGCTCGACGGCCTGGAAGCTGTCGATGCCGAGCTTCTCGAACACGTCGTCCTCGGGCCGCAGCGACGACAGCTCCACGTCGTAGCGCTTGGACGCCACTTGCATCAATCGATCGAGGCTCGAGCTCATGGTGGACTCCTGGGACAGTTGGGCTCGCCTGGGCGAGCCCGGCGGGATCAGGGCAGGTACGGCCGCAGGTCGTCGCTCGCGACGAATCGGGCGAGTGCGTCGCGCAGGGCCGGACGGAGCGCGAGGCGCAGGAAGTGCTGCTTCTCGAGCTCGAGCTCCGCCCGCGGCAGTGGCTTCATGAAACGCTTGGTGGTCGCGAGCGCGTCGCGGTCGAACTTGGTCGCCTGCCGCGCGATGGCCCGCGCCGCGACCAGGCCTTCACCGGTCGGCACCATCTGGCTGACCAGGCCAACGGCCTGGGCCTTCTTGGCGTTGATGCTGCGGCCGGTCAGCAACAGGTCGCGCACGACCGCGTTGCCGACGTCGCGCCGCAGCCGCGGGATGCCGCCGAAGCCGGGCACGATGCCCAGGCGCAGCTCGGGGAAGCAGAACCGTGCCGTGCGCTCGGCCACCAGCACGTCACAGGTCAACGCGAGCTCGAACCCGCCGCCGAAGCACACGCCGTGGACCACGCCCACGGTGGTGCACGGCAGCATGTCGAGGGTGTCCATCACGCGGTGGATGCGGTCGATGAAGTCGCGCAGGCCCTCGAGCTGCTCCGACTCGGGGCGCTCGACCAGGCCGGCATGCAGCTCGCGCAGGTCCGCGCCGGCCGAGAAGCCGCCGCGCACGGTGCTGTGGATGATCACCGCCGCGGTGTTCTCGACGTCGAGCTCGGCGAGGAAGCGCTCCAACGCGGTGAGCATCGGCAGGCCGATCTCGTTGCAGGGCTCGCGACCGAGCGCGAGCTCGACCACGCCATCGTCGCTGGACCAGATCACGCTCATGGGCTGCCGAGGCGGCGAGAGCATAGCGGCGCGGGCCCCTGGCCGCAGCGCGAGTTGTGGCCGTGCACGCCGATGCGCACGGGGTTCGCTCACATCCGAGCGCGCGCGGCCGGCGGATCATGGGCGGCTCGGCCGCGCTGGCCGCGGTACGCAGGCCTGCGTAACCCCGGGCACGGCGGCGACGAAAACCATGCGACGCGGTTTCGCGGCGCGTCGTCCCGCCGGTGACGATGACCCGCCGCCTGCTGCTCGCCGCCACTGCGCTCTCGATCCCACCGGCCTGCGCTGCGCCTGCCGCAGCGCCACAGCCGGAGCACGCGGACGACGACGACGGCGGCGGCGCTGGCGGTGACGCGGCGGGCGAGCCCGACGACGAGGCTGCGCGCATCGACGCGTGGGTGCTGGCGCTGGGGACCGAGGCGCTGCCGCCCGACGCGCTCGACACCAAGGTCGTGGGCGAGCCGCAGGACGAGGGCGATTACACCTGCAGTCGCGAGGACTGGACCGAGACCAAGCAGTTCGATCGCATCACCGCGATGCTGGTCAACTCGCAGGCGCTGTACCCCGGCGCGCTGGTCGGCAGCGACGCGCTCGCCACCGGCGTACTCGCGCCGAAGATCCTGCCGCGATCGCCGCTGCGGTTCTCGGCCTCGCTCGAGGGTGTGCTCGACGGCGCCATCGCGGCCACGGTCGCCGCGCCGAGCCTGTCGGCGTTCCGCGAGGCCATGCACGAGATCCTCTCGTCGGAGATCGTCGGCGAGACCCCGGCCCACGTCGACGCCGTGATCTCCGAGGTCCACTCGTCCGAGCAGCTCGGCCTCGCGATCGGGGTCGACGCGCGCTGGGGCTTCGTGCTCGGCGGCGAGGTCTCGGCGAGCCTGGCGTTCGAGCGCGAGCAGGTGCGCAGCCGTTACGCGGTGCAGTTCACCCAGGCGTACTACACGGTCGACGTCGATCCGCCGGAGGCACCCTCGGGCTTGTTCGCGCCCGAGGTCACGCTCGAGGACGTGCAGGGCGAGTTCGGCGAGGAGGCGCCCTTGTACGTCAGCTCCGTGACCTACGGTCGCAGCGTGCTGTTCACCATCACCTCCGAGTTCTCGTCCGAGGAGCTCGGTGCCGCGCTCGAGTTCGCGTATCGCGGCGCCGCCAGCGTCGACGGTTCGATCAGCATGACCCACGAAGAGGTGCTGGCGAGTTCGGAGATCACCGCGTTCGTGTCGGGCGGCAACGGCGAGGCCGCGGCCAAGACCATCTTCGGCGTCGACGAACTGCGCGAGTACATCACCAAGGGCGGCAGCTACGATCGCGACTCGCCTGGTGCCGCGATCGCCTACAAGCTCGCGTGGGCCGCGGACGACTCGCCGGCCGGTTTCGCGCTCACCAGCGAGTACGAGGTCGAGCAGTGTGAGCGAGTGCGTCAGGACGTGCGCGTGGGCCTGGCGGGCCTGAAGGTGATCGACGACGGCGGCGACGCCGGCGACGAGCTCGAGCTGTACGGCGAGGTCGTGGTCATCGACGGCAACGGTGACGAGCACGCGCTGTGGTCGACCGACGGCGACCACAACGTGACCGTGGGCAAGGGCGAGCAGTGGCCCGACCACGGCGAGCTCGGCAGTGCGATCGTGCCGGTCGTGCCGCAGCCGGGCGAGTCCATCGGTGTGCGGGTCCGGCTGTACGACGACGACGGTGTCGGCGACGACCAGCTGCTCGACCACACCAGCTGGCGCGCGTTCGAGGACGGCTGGCGCGGCGAGCTCGTGATCCCCGGTGCCGAGGGCGACCAACACGTCGAGGTGGTGCTCGCGCTCGCACCGGTGAAGTGACCGCGGCACATCGTCGCGCGATCTTGCGCGCGCGCCGGTGATACGATCACCAGGCGCGTGGTTCGGACGACCGAGCGGGATTCGAGCGAGTCCGCCGTGGGGCAGGACGACGACACCCGCGTGGTGCCGCCCGAGCCAGCGCGCCCGTCGGTGCCGCAGCGCCTGGGTCGCTACGTCGTGGTCGGCGAGCTCGGCGAAGGCGGCATGGGCCTGGTGCTGCGCGGCTACGATTCCAAGCTGCGCCGCGAGGTCGCGCTCAAGCTGCTGCGCACGACCCCGGGCGCGTCGGGCGGTGCGGCGCAGATCATCCGCGAGGCCCGCGCGATGGCGCGGATCAGCCACCCCAACCTGGTCTCGATCTACGACGTCGAGCAAGACGGCGACGACGCCTTCATCGCGATGGAGTTCGTGGAGGGCGAGACCCTGCACGCGTGGCTGCGTCGTGAACCGCGGCCGTGGTCACGCGTGCTCGAGCTCTTCCTCGGCGCCGGCCAGGGCCTCGCGGCGGCCCATGCCGCCGGCGTGATCCACCGCGACTTCAAGCCCACCAACGTGCTGGTCGGCACCGACGAGCGCGCGCGCGTGACCGACTTCGGCATCGCGCACGATCTCGCCGAACTCGACCACGACGCGCGCGTCACCGACGACGCCGCGGTCGCGCCCGGCCACAGCGTCACGGCCGTGGGCACGCCGCCGTACATGGCGCCCGAGCAGCACGCCGGCGGCGAAGTCGGAGCCGCGGCGGATCAGTACGCGTTCTGCGTCGCGTTGTACGAGGCGCTGTACGGCGTGCGGCCCTTCGTCGGCGTGGATCTGCGCGCGCTCGAGCAGGCCAAGCGCACGCAGCCGCCGCGGGCCCCGGTCGAGGCCGCGAGTGCGACCCCGGCGTGGCTGCGGCTCGCGGTCGTGCGCGGGCTGGCGCCGGCCGCCGGCGATCGCTGGCCCTCGATGGAGGCGCTGCTGCACGCGCTCGCGCGGGGACAGGCGCGCGCGCGGGCCCGTCGACTGTGGCTCGCGGCCGGTGCGGTCGCGACCATCGGAATCGGCGTGGCGGTGGTGCAGCGTGTCGACGTGCAGCGTCGCACCGCGGCGTGCGAGGCCGCGGGCGCGTCGATCGCATCGAGCTGGAACGACGACGCGCGCGCGCGCCTGCACACCGCGCTGGTCGCCGGCGGCCAGCGCTACGCCATCGAGACCGCGCGGCGGGTGATGCCCTGGCTCGACGCCCATGCCGAGGGCTGGCAGGCCGCGCGCACCGAGGCGTGCCTCGCGGGCGAGATCCGCCGCACGGCCGATGCGGCCACCACCGAGCGCGCGCTGTGGTGCCTCGACGGTCAACGCATGCTGTTCGACGCCTTGGTCGAGGCGCTGTCCGATGCCGACGGCGAGATGGTGCCGCGGGCGTTGCCGGCGGTGGCCTCGCTGGTCGGGGCCGAGGCCTGTGCCGATCCGGCGCGGCTGTTGCGGGTCTCGCCGCCGCCGCCACCGGCCGAGCGCGAGGCGGTCGCGGGCCTGCAGGCCGAGCTGTCGCGGGTCGACGCGCTGCAGCGCGCGGGTCGCTTCGCGCGTGGGCTCGAGCTGGTCGGTTCGATCCGCGAGCGCGCCGACGCGGTGGCTTGGGCGCCGCTGGTCGCAGCGGTGCGCGAGCGCGAGGGCCAGCTGCAGGATCAGAGCGGCGCGTACGAACAGGCCGAGCGCACCGCGACCGACGCCTACTTCGCGGCCGCGCGCGCGGGGGCGTGGGACGTGGCTGCGCGCGCGGCCACGCGTCTGATGATGATCGTCGGCGATCACCTCGCGCGACCCGACGAGAGCCTGCTGTGGGCGCGGCACGGCGAGATCGCGCTCGAGCAGACCGGCGATGCCGAGGGCCAGGGCGAGACCGAACGGCAGGCCGCGCTCGCGGCGGTGTACACCCGCAAGGGCGACTACGTCGCCGCGCTGGCGGCGGCCGAACGGGCGCTCGAGCTGGCGCGCGCGTCGCTGGGCGAGGAGCATCCCTTCGTTGCAGGGCGCCTGATCGCGGTCGCGACGGCCAGGCTCGCGGCCGGCGAGGCCGTGCCGGCGCGCGAGCTGCTCGAGCGCGCGTTGGCGCTGCAGACCGAGACCCTCGGTCCCGATCACCCCGACCTCGCGCTCACGCTGAGCAGCCTCGCGCAGGCCTCGTACCTCGGCGGCGATTTCGGTGGCGCCAAGGCGCCATGCGAGCGCGCGCTGGGCCTGCTCGAGGCCGCGCTGGGCCGCGATCACCCGCGCGTGGCGGCGGCGCTCAACAACCTCGCACTGGTGCTGCGCAGCAACGGCGACAACCTCGGCGCACGCGCGGCGCAGGAGCGGGCCCATGCCATCTGGGAGCGCGCGCTCGAGCCCGATCACCCCGACCTCGCGATGAGCCGGGCCAACCTCGCGCTGGTCTACGCCGCCGACGGCGAGCTCGAGCGCGCCGACCAGGTCTACGCCGAGGTCAGCGCCTCGCTCGAGCGCACGCTCGGCCCGCAGCATCCCGAGTTCGCGCAGAGCCTGGTTCATCGCGCGCAGAACCTCGTGCAGCTGAAGCGGCCGCAGGAGGCGCTGCCGCTGCTCGAGCGCGCCAAGACCATCTTCGACGCCCACCCGGGCAACCAGGCCGACGAGCTGATCGGCGCCATGGCGCTCGCGCGCGCCCTGGTCGCCACCGACGGCGACCGAGCGCGTGCGCGGGCCCTGGCCGAGCGCGTCCGCGACGAGCGGCGCACGACCGACGCGAACGATCCCGCGGAGCTCGCGAGCATCGAGGCGTGGTTGGCGCAGCTCGACGCCGGCGGCTGAGACGGCGAGTGCTCAGCGCTCGCGCAGCGCCACCGAGGTCGCGGCCCAGGCCGCGCCGTCGCGCTCGCATGCGATCTCTCCGGCGACGCCCTCGGCCGCGATGCCGAGCACGACCTCGGCGTGGCCGCCGTCGAGGCGCAGGGCGTGGACCTGCAGCAGCGCGCGTTCGGGCTCGACCAGCTCGATGGGCGCGCCGAAGGCCTCGGGCACGCGCGCGAGCGTCACGCCCGTGGGCAGGTGCACGCGCACGGGCACGCGCTCGGGTAGCTCGGGGTGGACGTACTGTTGCACCGCGCGCGACGCCAGCACGCAGTCGAGCACGCCGGCTGCGCTCGCGCTGGGCGATGCGTCGGCGGTGGGCGCGACCGCGAGATCGGTCGCGGGCGTCGCGACCGATGGCGTCGGGCTCGGGTCCGCGCTGCCGGTGCTGGGGGTCGAGCGGGGCGCGGTGGTGCAAGCGGCACAGGCCAGGAACAGGGCGACGAGCGCATCGTCGCGGTGCAACGCACCAGCGGCGCGGCCGATCTGCGGCCGCTGACTACAGGCTGCGCGCGAAGGCCAGCACCTCGCGGGCGAGCCGGCCGGGCGCGTCGATGTGTGGGCAGTGACCCAGGCCGGCCGGCTGCAGCACGCGCACGTGCGCGGGCAGGTGCTCGCGCAGGTACGCGAGGCCCTCGGCGGGCAACAGCCGCTCGAGCGTCCCCACACCAGGGTCGTGGGCACGCGCAGGCTCGCGAGCTGCTCGGGCGTCGCGTGTTCCCCCTCCATCGACCCGAGGATGTCGGCGATCGCAGGGGCGGCGGCCTGCCGCAGCAGTGACCCCGCGACGAGCGGCGCGAGCAACGGACGCCGGTGCAGCACGCGACCGATGAACGCCACCGCCTCCTCGCGGTTGCGCATCGCGAACGCGCGCCGCAGATCGGCGCGGACCTCGGGCGACAACGGCATCGCGGCGGGCGAGGTGAGGAACAGCCGCGCACGAGCTCGGGTCGTTGCGCGGCGACGTGCATCGCCGTCGCACCACCGAGCGAGTTGCCCAGCACGACGGCGGGTTCGTCGAGCACGGCCGCGATCACCTCGGTGATCGACGCGAGGTGACGCGGCACGGTGCCAGGCGACGCTCGAGGCGCTCGACAGGCCGTGGCCGGCGTTGTCGAGCACCAACACCCGGCGCACGTGCGGACGCAGACGCAGCAGCAGCGGCGCGTGGGACGTCGCGGTCGCGGCGAGCCCGGGCAGGATCACCACCGGCGGCAGCGTGCCGCCGCCGCGTGCGTCGTAGACGTGGTGCCGCGCGACCGGGGTCGCGACCGCACGAGCCTGCACGCCGCGGGTTCGCAGCAGCACGCGCGCGGCATGATCGATCCAGCTCACCCACGCAAGCTGGGCGCACGGCCGCGTCTCGTCAAGCGCGGCTGCTGCGCGGGCGTGCGGGCCGCGTGCGTCGGCTGCGGTGATGCAGGCCCAGGACCAGGCCCAGCGCCATCAGACCCGCGGCGGTGGGCTCGCGTGGGCCGACGCTGCAGCCGGCGTGCGCATCGTGGTCGTCCTCGGACGCGGTCCCGTCGTCGTCGTCCTCGGCCGGCGCATCGCCGTCGTCGGGCGCGTCGCCGTCGTCGGGCGCATCGCCGTCGTCGGGCGCATCGCCGTCGTCCGCGGCATCGACGTCGTCGGGCAGCGCTTCGGTCAACGCCTGGTGCATCACCAGGTAGATCGCGGGGTCGTAGAAGAACTGGAAGTGGCCGACGAAGCCGTCGCACAGCCCGATGTTGCGCGCGCCGGGGATGATCGAGGTCTCGTAGGGTTGGATGTACTCGTCCGTGCAGGTGTAGATCGACGTGATCGGCACGTGTTCGGGCATCGGTGCGTCGTTGACGGCGGAGAGGAACTCGCTGCCGGGGGTCAGGTCGTGCAGCGCGGGCCAGCCGACCGCGGCCTCGGCCACCGGTGCCTTGGGCAGGCCGTGCTGCGGCGAGATGAACGTGACCAGCCGCGAGACCTTCGCCTCGCCGCCGAGCGACTGGATGTAGTGCCGCGCGATCAGGCCGCCGGTGCACTCGGCGAGGATGTCGATGCGGTCCTCGCCGTACTCGGCGCGAACTTGATCGACCACGCCGGCCAGCAACTCGGCGTTCATGAACAGATCGCCGCTGAGCAGATCCGGCGGCTCGTAGACCACCGGGATGAAGCCGTCGCGTTCGAGCCTGGCTTTCATCGGCTCGAACCATGCGGCGGGGATCGTGACGCCGGTGATGAGCAGGACGACGCGCGGCTGCTCGAGCGGGGTCGGACCGGGCTCGAGCTCGTCGAGCACGAGCTCGTCGGCGTACTCGGCCAGGAACGCGTCGCCCCACACCCGCGGATCGCGGATGTCGCCGGCGGGCACGGGCAGGTCGCAGGCGGCACTGGCGAGCAGCGGCGCGAGGGTGGAGGCGAGCAGGGTGGGCAGCAGGCGCGAGGTCATCGTCAGGGGCTCCGAAGCGGTGATCGAATTGCCGATTGAACGTTCGTTCGATAATGCGATGGGAGGAAGAAAGCACCGTTGCACCCCATCTGCAAGGGATTTTTCGCGGGCACTCGACAAGCCTTCGGAATTGTTCGAACATTCATTCGACAATTGGCCGGGACATCCAAGCGTGGCCGTCCGCCGGCCCGCGCCGATCGACGCGAGTCGATCATGGCCGCGGCGCTGCAGTGCTTCGTCGAGCGCGGCTTCCACGGCACCGCGATGCCGCAGATCGCCGAGCGAGCGCAGGTCGCTGCGGGCACGATCTACCACTACTTCCCGAGCAAGGAGGCGCTGGTCAACGAGCTGTACCGGACGTGGAAGGGCGTCGTCGCGCAGCGCGTGTTCAAGGCCTTCCCCCAGGGCGCACCACCGCGCGAGCAGTTCCGCGTGATGTGGCTCGAGATCATCGCCTTCGCGCGGGACGAGCCCGCGGCGTTCATGTTCATCGAGACCCACAACCACGCCTCGTACCTCGACGAGGAGAGCGTCGCGCTCGATCGCAACCTCAAGAACTTCGCCCGCAGCATGATCGGGCTGGCCCAGGCCGCTGGCCTGGTCAAGCCGCTCGAGCCCACGGTGCTGATGGAGCTGGCCTTCGGCGCCTTCGTCGGCATGATGCGCGCGCACTCGGAGGGGCGCATCGAGCTGTCGCCCGAGGTGATCGCGCAGGCCGAGCGCGCGTGCTGGGACATGATCGCGACGCACTGAGGTCGCGGTCGCGATCGCCCGCCGCTACCGCGGTGACGCCGGCGATCACGGCAGGGTCGGACAGTCGATCTCGCGCTGCGCCGAGGGCTGACACTGGGCGTGGATCACCTCGCCCTCGGGTGCATCCACGCCCGCGCGGCGGCCGATCGCGAACTCGAGGTTCCAGCCGGCATCGCGACACTGCGGGCTCATGGCGCCGCGGGTGAGCATGGTGAAGCACGCGTCCGCACCGCTCGGGGGTGTGCCGCCGGGGCTGCAGCTCGACAGCGCGGTGGTGATCAGGCCGCGGTCGGGGTCGTAGAACTCCTGCGTCAGGGTGCACTGCGGATCGAGGACGTCGGTGACGGGATCGAGGTCGGCGACGCACTCGGGCATGCAGGCGACCGGCATCTGCTCGCGGATGGCGTCGGCCAGCGCCGTCATGGCGCCGTCGAAGCCCGGCTCGCAGATCGAGTGGGCCGTGCGCCGGCCAGCGACCTCGAACGCCTCGACGAACTCGCGCTGCGCGCACCGCGTGCGGGCGTCGCCCGCTGGCTGCCGGCGTCGTCCTGCGTCTGGCACGCCGCACCGATGCCGAAGTCGGCCTGTTGGGTCCGACCGGGCCGCCATCGAACCACGGGCCGACTCGGATCGATGAGTGACACCGTCGATCGCGACGCCATGCGGTACCATGCTCAGCGACAGCGACGGCGGCTCGGACGGCAGCAGCTCGCCACCGAGGGTGCGATCGACGATCCGAGCGCGTAGCCGCCCTCGCCCAGCTCGCGCTCGCGGTCGATCGCGAAGAGACGGCCGCGGGAACCCTCGGAGATCCGCGTGGTGTCGCCGCCGTCGTCCACGAAGGTGAGGTCCTGCGGCGCGGCGACGCCGTCGAACGATGCAGCAGCGACAGCTGCCGTCGGGCTGCAGGACCACGGTGGTCAGACGCTGCGGCGAGTCACCCGACGGCATTCCGCCGGTGGACGTGTTGCCGTCTTCGTCGCGGTCGACGGCGTAGCAGGTGTCGTAGCCGTCGATCACCCTCGCACATCACACCCGCGCGCCAGCACACTGCCGAGGTCGGCGCGACGCGCGATCCGACCGAGTACACGCATGGGGTTGCCGCCCATCGATTCGGGCAGGAACACCGACTTCAGGTCGGTCGTGCAGGAACAGTCCCCTGCGTCGGTCACCAGCACGATGGCGAGCGCGGCACCATCGCGGACGAAGCCGAAGCCGTCTTCGTCCCCCGATCTCCGAACGCAGCAGCGCTTTGTACATCGACTCGAGCGGCGACTCGAAGCCACAGCCCGCGAGCCCCTGCGGCGCGACACACTTCGCCGCCTCCGGATCGAGCCGTTGGCGACGTTGCTGCTGCCTGGTCTGGCCTGGCGCCACGGACGCGGCCGCGCCTCGCCACCATTGGCGAGCGCGCTGCGGCCGAGATCTCGACTCCGGTCGAGGCCCGTTCGACGCCGCCGACCGTCGGTGCATGTTGCGCGCGCTGGCGAGCTTGCCGCGTCGGTCAGCGCGAGGGCTGCCGTTGCAAGACCTCGAGGAACTCACCCGCCGAGATCGCGCGCGCTGGCGATCACGGAGGGCGTCGCGGCAGCAACTTCGCTCGCGCGCACGCAGCTCGCACCCAGCCTCGAAGGCGAGGTCCGACATGACTGACGACGAACCCAGCATCGGGTTGGCGACGTTGGCATCGCGTGAACAGTGGCTGAAGCTCGATTGGCGAGCTCGCGCGCGGCCGCCGTCGCGCTCGAGGCCGTCGACGCAGCGCGATGTGGCGACCGCGACTGGTTCGTGCCGGTCGCGGCCGGACTCGCAGCGCTCGCGTGGTCGTTGCACGACGCCGCATCCGGAACCGCGAGGCGGCTGCGGTGGTGCTCGGTGGTGCGGACGAACAGCGACGATCCTCCGCCTGCGGCTGGTGCGGCGATCAGGGTGCGTGCCCGACGTGGACTGGAGGTGACTAGCGCTCACGTTCGCGCTGGGCTGCCAGACTCGCCGGGCTCGGGCTCGCGCCGCTGGTGCGTCCGCGCCCGCCGCGCCCGGCTCGGGGCGTTGTAGCTGCAGCCGCGGCGCCTCGCGTCGAGGCGATATCGACGCGCACGCCCCGAGGTCGAGGCGGGGCTGCAGGGCGTCTTGCGCCGGCCTGCAGGAGATCGAGCGCGCTCCCGGCGCGAGTGCGTCGACGGCGGCTTCCGATCCCTGCGTGATCCCGCGATCGCGCGAGCGCGGCTTCCCCGGTCGGGTCACCTGGTTTCGTCACGCTCGGCCGGCATGCGCCGCCGAGCCCCGTCCGCTCGTCCGGTCGCGACGCGGCCCGAGCTGGGCCCGCGCGCCTCGGATCGCCTGCCCCTGTCGCCGTCGCCGGCGCCACCGTATGAGCGGGGCATGTCCGCCGCCGCGCCCGCGTCCGTGCTCGCCGTGATGTCGCTGTTGCCGCTGACCTGCACCCGCGAGGCCGGCGCGCCCAACCAGACCGAGCCCGCGCCGCGAGCCGGCCGCGCCCGCAGCGGCCCCGGCCGCTGCGGCAACGGCCGCGTCGTCGCCCGCGAACGCGCCGGCCGCGGCCGCGCCGACCACGGCGGCGGCGCGGCCGAGCGCGCCGGGCGCGCCGGCCGCAGCGAGCTGCGGCGGCCCGCTGTTCCTCGATCGCATCGCGGCCGACGCGTGGACCGAGTGCGCGTGCCGGCCGGCAGCATGGACGGGCTGCGCGACGCGATCGCCAGCTCCGACCGCAGCAAGCCCACCCGCATCACCTTGGCCGCCGGCAGCTACCGCGGCCAGTGCCTCTACGTCGAGGATCACATGCGCACCGCCGCGGCGCCGCTGTGGATCCGCGGCGAGGGCGAGGTCCAGATCGACTGCACCGACGGCAACGGCCAGGCCATCGCGTTCGACCACGTGGCCTACGTCGCGCTCGAGCACGTCACCATCGGCCCCGCGCGCGGCTACTACGGCGACTCGGCGGTGCACATCGCCGGCAAGCCCATCGATCCGACCAACCGCGCCAGCCACGGCCGCTGGGACGTGTCGCACCACGTCATCGTGCGCGACGTGACCGCCCGCAATCTCAACCGCGGACCCGACGGCGACGGTGACCCCGACGGCTACGAGAGCGGCTGCTGCGACGGAATCAAGGTCAACCAGGCGCAGCACATCTGGCTGCTGGGCAATCACATCTCTCGGACCGCGCGCCACGGCATCGACAACGTCGGCGTGCACGATCTGTTCGTGTGCGACAACCTGCTCGAGGACATGGTCGGCACCGGCGTCGGCATCGAGGCCAAGGGCGGGTCCGAGAACGTGTTGTTCGAGGGCAACGTCATCGTCCGCGCGCGCCACCGCGGCTTCATGCTCGGTGGCGAGGGCTCGGGCAACGTGTACATGTGGCCGGTCGAGGCCGACTACGAGGGCCGAAACCAAGTCGCGCGAAACAACATCGTCGTCAACGCGGCCGAGGCCGGCTTCGGCTTCTTCGGCTGCCACGACTGCGTTGCGAGCCACAACACCGTGTGGGTCACCGCGGACTACGGCGTGGGCGATCGCGACATGCTGCGCGCGTACAACAGCATCATCGAGGGCGGCGACGACTACTGGGGCCCGGCGCGTCGCGTGGGCGAGGTGCTGCGCAACCGCAACAACCTCGCGATCGGCAACCTGCTGGGCACCGCCGGCGGTGGCATGACCTGTCCGCTCAACGCCAACCCCGACAGCGTCGACGGCCTGCGCCTGGTCGGCAACCTGTGGTGGAACGGTGGCAAGCCCCTGCCCGAGTGCGGCGAGGGCAAGACCTCGGTGGTGTCGACGCGCGACGCGAGCTCGTTCTACGGCGACCGCGACCCGCAGGTCACTGCGGCCGGCAGCACGCGCGCACGGCCGGATCTGCGGCCCAAGGCCGGCAGCCCCCTGGTCGGCGCGGGCGCGCCGGGCGAGCACGCGCCGCGCGTCGATCAGCGTCGTCGCGCGCGACCCGAGCGACCCAGCGTCGGCGCGCTCGAGCCCTGAACGCCCTGCGCCGGCGTCACGGCAGCGCGGCGGGGTCGACCTTGGTCGCGACGATCGGATCCTGCGCGGCGGTCTGCCACGGCAGGTTCGGCCACCACGGCTGCACCGGCGGCGGCGCCTCGGGCTCGAAGCTCTCGCCGGGGCGCGGCACCACGATCGGCACGCCCGCCGCGGCTGCGGCCGCGCGCACGCGCTCGATCGGCTCGGTCCAGCCGTGGAACGCGAGGTCGAACAGACCCCAGTGCACCGGCAGCAACAACTCGCCGCGGACCATGCGGTGGGCCGTGACCGCCTGCTCGGGTCCGAGGTGCCAATCGGGCCAGCCGCGACCGTACGCGCCCGACTCGATCATCGTGAGATCGAACGGACCCAGCCGTTCGCCGATGTCGCGCAGGGCCGTGAACAGGCCGGTGTCGCCGGAGAAGTACACGCGGTGCCGTGGGCCCAGCAGCGCGTAGCCGGCCCACAGTGTCTCGTCCTTGTCGAACAGTGTGCGGCCGGAGGCGTGACGCGCGGGTGTGCACACGATCGACAGGCCCGGCAGCTCGTGACGCTCCCACCAGTCGAGCTCGACGATGCGATCCTCGGGCACGCCCCAGTACGCCAGGTGGGCGCCGACGCCCAGCGGCACGATGAAGCGCGTGTCCCACTGCGCGATCGCGGCGATGGTCGGCTGGTCGAGGTGGTCGTAGTGGTCGTGCGAGATCACGACCGCGTCGATCGCTGGTAGCTCGTCGAGCCGCAACGGCGGTGCGTACCAGCGCTTGGGCCCGATCCACGTGAGCGGCGAGCTGCGCTGCCCCCACACCGGGTCGGTCAGCACGCGCACGCCGTCGAGCTCGACCAGCATGGTCGAGTGTCCCAGCCACGTCACGCGCAGGCCCGTGACCGGCGGCTGCTCGAAGCGTGCAGCGTCGCCGGTCACCACCGGGATCGGCGTGGTCGGGACCGAGTCGGCGCTGCCGCTGAACATCACCGCGAGGGTGGTCCACAGATCGTTGTACAGCGGCTCGGGGTTCTCGAAGCCGCCGTCGTGGAACTGCGGCGACGCCTGCATGCGCTGGGCTCGCGCGCCGCTGGCGGCCTGACCGAACGCGACCCAGCCGTCGATGGTCGCGAACGTGATCAGCACGACCACGGTCGCGGCCGTCAGCTGCAGCGCGCGGCGCAGCCACGGCCACGCGCGCCAGCGGGAGCGCGGCGGCGGTGCGGCCTCGCCGTCGGTACGCGGCGCGGTGGGGTCGAGCGGCATCGTCGCGACGGCGTTCCGGAGGTCGGACGCGAAGCCTCGCATGTTACCCGTCCGCGCGCCGCGCTACCATCGCGGGCGCGATGCAGGTCTACATCTCGGTCGACATGGAGGGCGTGGCCGGCGTCGTGCACGGCGATCAGTGCCGCCGGGGCACACCCGAGTTCGACGACGCCTGTGTGCTGATGACCGAGGAGGCCAACGCCGCGGCGCTGGGGGCCTTCGATGCCGGTGCGACCGCGGTGCTGGTCAACGACAGCCACGGTGACATGCGCAACCTGGTGTTCGATCGGCTCGATCCGCGGGTGCAGATCCAGTGCGGCTCGCTCAAGCCCTACAGCATGGCCGAGGGCTTGCAGGACCAGCGCCACGAGCTCGCGCTGTTCGTCGGCTACCACGGCGGCGCGGGCACGCGCGACGCGATCCTCGACCACACCTACCGCGGCGTCGTCGTGTACGAAGTCCGCGTCGACGGCCGCCCGCTCAACGAGGCCGGGCTCAACGCGCTGGTCGCCGGCAGTCGGGGCACGCCGGTGGGGCTCGTGACCGGCGACGCGACCACCTGTGCGCAGTGTCGCGCGTTGTTGGGCGAGCTCGTCACGGTCGAGGTCAAGTGGGCGGTCGGTCGCGCGTCGGCCCGCACGCTGCATCCGGTCCGCGCGCGCGAGCTCATCCGCGCCGGGGCCCGCAGCGCGGTCGAACAACGCGCGCGCTGGCGACCGTTCAGCCTGCCCCGATTGGCACTCGAGCTCGACCTCGCGCACACCGCCATCGCCGATGCGGTCGCGATCGTGCCGGGGGTCGTGCGCACCCCGGCGCGCCCGGTCGCCGACGACGCGCACAGCGTCGACGATCTGTTCCGTGCGCTGCTGACGATCGTGCGGCTCGGCGGCACCGTGGCCTGAGCCGCGGCGTCACACCGCCGCGTTTGCGCCGGCGCGCTGCCGCTCGGCCTTGGCCGCGTCGTACGCGGCGTCGATCGCCGACGCGAAGTGCTTCTCGATCACCGCGCGCTTGATCTTCTGGTTCGCGGTCAGCAGGCCGTTGTCGACCGAGAAGGCCTCGTCGACGAAGATGGCGCGGCGGATCTTGCGGTAGGCGGGCAGGTCGGCGTTGACCAGCTCGAGCGCCCGCTCGACCGCGTCGGCCGGGGGCTTGCCCGGCACCAGGATCGCGACGAACGGTCGCGCGTGGCCCACGACCATGCACTGCGTGGCGACCGGGCACGCGGCGAGGAACTTCTCCTCCAGCGGCTCGGGCGCGATGTTGTGGCCCGACTCCGGCACGATCAGGTTCTTGATGCGACCGATGATGCGCAGGTTGTCGCGCTCGATGTCGACCTGGTCGCCGGTGTGAAACCAGCCCTCGCGCAGCACCTTGGCGGTCTCCTCCGGCATCTCCCAGTAGCCGGCGAAGATGTTGGGCCCGCGCACGCACAGCTCGCCCTCGTCGGACACGCGGGTCTGCACGCCTTCGAGCGGGATGCCGACGCGACCGGGCACCACGCGATCGGGCTCGTCGAGCGAGACGATGCCGGTGGTCTCGGTCAGGCCGTAGGCCTGGTACACCGGGATGCCGAGCATCTGGAACCACCGCTGGGTCTCCTCCGACAGCGGCGCCGAGCCCGAGATGAGAAAATCGAGGTTCTCGCCGATGGTGCGCTTGATCTTGCCGAACACGACCTTCTCGGCCACGGCCACGGCGACGCGATCGAAGACGCCGGCCTTGCCCTCGGCCAACGCGCGATGGCCCGCGATGCCGCGCTCGTACAGCCCCAGCGCGATGCCACCGCGCTCGCGCAGCTTGGCGCCGACGCCGTTGCGGATGCGCTCGAGCACCGCCGGTACGTTGAGGAAGTAGTTGGGCCTCGCGGTCGCCATCTCCTGCACGAGGTTGGCGAGGTCGGTCGAGACCATGATCGGATTGGGTCGGGACAGCTGCGTCCACAGCATCATGCGCGAGGCCGCGAAGCAGAACGGCAGGAAGTGGAACACGCGATCGGGCTGGTCGCGCGCGACCGCGACCTTGCCGAGCCGGTCGATGGTCCGCGGGATCATGAAATCCATGTTGGCGCGCGACAGCATCACGCCCTTGGGCACGCCGCTGGTGCCCGAGGTGTAGATGATGGCGACGGTGTCCTGCGGCGCGATCTCGTGCAGGCCGGCGTGGCCCGGCTGGGTCTCGAAGACCTCGTCGAACGCCGCGATGCGGCAGTGCTCGGGCCAGACCTCGCGGATGCTCGCCGCCAGCGCGTCGTTGCCGACCAGCAGCAGGCTGGGCTTGGCGCTGCGCAGCATCACCGCGAGCTCCTTGGGCTCCTGCTTGTCGTACAGCGGCACCGCGATGCCGCCGCACGCGAGCGCGGCCAGGTCGGCACAGACCCAGCGCGCCGAGTTGGGCGCGAGCAGGGCCACGCGGTCACCGGGCTTGACGCCCGCGCCAGCGATGAAGGCCCGCGCGCGCGCGATGAGCTCGAGCAACGCGCCGCCGTCGTGACGGCGCAGCTCGGTGCCGTGCACCTCGACCACGGCGGTGCGCTCGGGTTGTTGCTCGAGGTTCTCGAAGATGCGCGCGAGGAAGTTCATGACGGCGAGGGCCGGCGCCGAAGCGACGGCGGCGGCCGGGAGCGTACCCGCGTCGGTGCCACCGGCACGAGGGGGCCGGCAGTTCGCCGAAAATCCCCGCGCAGGGCCCCGCATGGCCCGACCTGGCGCAGCTGCAACAGCGGCCGGGGTCCGGTCGACGGGGGGTGCACGCTGGTGCCGAGGTCAGCGCGAACGAGACGCCCATGACGGGTGGCTCGAACGACGCGACGGCACCTTCGCCCAGGAGAGTCGTCATGTCCATGCGTATCGCGTGCTCTGCTTTGTTCGCCGTCGTCTCCTTGCTGTGCCCCGCGTGCGAGGACGCGGCTGCCCCCACCGAGGCGCGCTTCGCCGGCGTCGCCGACGTGCCGCTGCATCCCTGCGGCAACGGCGTCGTCGAGGCCGACGAGCTGTGCGACGACGGCGTGCTCAACGGGCCCGACCGCGAGTGCACGTACCTGTGCGAGCCCAACGACTGCGAGCTCGACGAGCAGGGCTGGTGCATCGATCCCGAGCCCGCGCTCGCCGCGGGCCTCGCGGCGCCGTGAGCCCGGCGGGGTTCAGAGCCTGTCGGCACTGCTGACAGGCTCGTCGCGACAGCGACCGGAAGCAGGGGAGCCGCGACGGCTTCGCCGACGCGGCGGGGAGGAAGCGGAGCCCCTCCCTGAAGACTCAGCGGCTGCGCCGGCGCCGGAGCGAGCCGAGTCCGACCAGGCCCAGCCACGTGAACGCCCACGAGCGCAGCGGGGCGTCGGCGTCGGTCGAGCAGCTGCAGCCGCCGCCGTCGGTGTTCTCGCCGCCGTCGCCGGTGCTGCTCTCGTCGCCGTTGGTCGCCGAGGCCGAGGCACTCGCGCTCGCGCTGTCGCCGTCGGTCGCCGAGGCCGAGGCCGACGCGCTGGCGTCACCGCCGGACGAACCGCCGTCGGTGTCGCCGCTGGTCGAGCCGCCCTCGCTGCCGCCGCTGCCGCCCTCGCTGCCGCCGCTGCCGCCCTCGCTGCCGCCGCTGCCACTGGTCGCGTCGGTGGTCGAGGTCGCGTCGGTGGTCGAGGTCGCGTCGGTGGTCGAGGTCGCGTCGGTCGTGGCCACGCCGCCGCAATCGGAGTCGATCAGATCGAAGCACGCCTGCTGCAGGGCGTCGGGGTCGAGGTCGTTCCAGTCGGGATCGCCCGAGCCACCCCCGGCGCCACCGTTGGCGCACTCGCAGTAGTACGACACGTCCTTGCCCAAGGTGATGTCGCACGCGCCGGCCTCGTTCATGCAGTCCCACTCCGGCGGCGGCGGGCCACAGAACGCGTCGCTCTCCATCAGACACACGTCGAGCAGCTCGTCGTCGGTCAGACCGTCCCAGCGGTTGCCGCCGGCGAAGCCGCCGCCCGAGCCGTCGTTGCACTCGCACGTCAGCGAGTCGGGCTCGTTGTCGATCCAACAGGTGCCGTACATGCCGTCGCACTGGATGCCGACCGGCGGCATGATGGGTCCGCAGAAGTCCGCGAGCTGCTCGTCGCAGACCATCTGCAGCCCCGCGTCGTCGAGTCCACCCCAGCCGAAGTCGCCCGCACCGCCACCGCCCGAGCCGTCGGCGCAGTCGCAGCTCACCGTGTCGGGGCCGTCGTTCGAGACCGTGCACGAGCCCGCCGCGGACATGCAGTCGGCCGAGGCCGCGTGCGCACTCGAGGGCCACGCCGAGACCGCCGCGGTCCCGAACACCGATACCAGAGCAACCCAACCCAACTTGCCAGCCATGCCAATCACCCCTCGGGGGCCCGCTGGGCCCGCGTCGTATGTGCGTGAATGGCCGCCGACGATCGTCCTTCGTGGTTCGAGGCAAAAATAATTTTTGCATCCGGCCGGGCCCGCAACCCCGGGCCCGGCGCGCCGTCCCGGGGGGCATGCGCGTCGTCTGCACGGTCGTGATGTCCCTCCTGGCCGGGGGCTGCTTCCTCTTCCAGCCCTCGAATGCCGCGACGACCTCGCCCGGCGCATCCGGGCCCACGGCCGCGGCGGCCCCTGCGAGCCCCGACCCTTCGGCCGCAGATCCCGCCGCGCCCAGCCCGAGCGCCGCGCCGGCCGGCCCGGTCAGCGTGACGTTGCGCAACGCGTGCCCGCAGACCGTGCGCCTGTTCTTCGGCGACAAGCCCAAGTTCGGCAGCGGCACGACCTCGACCCTGGGCTCGAACACCGTCACCAGCCACAGCTTCCAGCCCGGCGACATGCTGTGGATCGTCGACGCCAGCGACAACGGCCTGTCGAGTACCTCGATCTCCTCGACCACGCGCGAGATCGAGGTGACCTCGGGTTGCACCGGTTTCCAGGTCCGGTGACGAAGTCGCGGTGATACGTTCGTCGTTCGCATGAGCACGACGAGCGCCGAGCGCGGCTACGAGGTTTTCCACGCCCACCGCGGCGTGCCCATCAAGGCGTGGACCGTCGGCGTGCCGTTCGAGGATGTCGCCAAGCGCCAGCTCGAGGGGATCGCGTCGCTGCCGTTCATCCACCGCTGGCTCGCGGTCATGCCCGACGTGCATGCGGGCGCCGGCGCGACGGTCGGCAGCGTCATCGCCACGCGCGGCGCGGTGATTCCCGCCGCGGTCGGCGTCGACATCGGCTGCGGCATGATGGCGGTGAAGACCGACCTGCCGGCGTCGCGGCTGCCCGACGGCCTCGAGGGCCTGCGCAGTGCGATCGAGGCCGCGGTGCCGCACGGCCGCACCGACGACGGCGGCCCCAACGATCGCGGCGCCTGGGGCACGCCGCCGCCCCGCCACGCCGAGGCGTGGTCGAGCCTGGCGCCGGGCTGGGAGCGACTGACCAGCAAGCATCCGAAGATCGCTCGCGGTCCCCGGGTCGAGCACCTGGGCACGCTCGGCACCGGCAACCACTTCATCGAGGTGTGCCTCGACGAGCAGGACCTCGTGTGGTTCATGCTGCACAGCGGCTCGCGCGGCGTGGGCGCGCGCATCGGCAAGCTCTTCATCGAGCGCGCCAAGGAGCACATGCGGCGGTGGTTCATCGAACTGCCGGCGGCGGATCTCGCGTACCTGCCCGAGGGCACCCAGGACTTCGTCGACTACGTCGAGGCGGTGGAGTGGGCCCAGTCCTTCGCTGCGCTCAACCGCAAGCTCATGATGGCCGCGGTCATCGACGCCGTGTCGCGCTCGCTGCCGCCGTTCGACACCACCGCGATGGTCATCGACTGCCATCACAACTACGTCGCGCGCGAGCACCACTTCGGCGCGAACGTGTTGGTCACGCGCAAGGGCGCGGTGCGGGCCCGCAGCGGTGATCTCGGCATCATCCCCGGCAGCATGGGCGCGCGCTCGTTCATCGTGCGCGGGCGCGGGCACGCCGACAGCTTCCACAGCTGCAGCCACGGCGCCGGCCGTGTGATGTCGCGGGCCGAGGCCAAGCGCCGCTTCACGCTCGAGGATCACGCCGCCGCGACCCGCGACATCGCGTGCCGCAAGGACGCCGAGGTCATCGACGAGACCCCGGCGGCGTACAAGTCGATCGACGCGGTCATGAACGCGCAGCGCGATCTCGTCGAGGTCGTGCACACGCTACGTCAGGTCGTGTGTGTGAAGGGCTGAGCCTGAGTTGTCCGACCGGCCGCGCGCGAGCACGCGCGGCCGATCGATGTCGCATGCACGCGCGCGAGGTGGCATCGGTCGAACCCGCAGCAGCGACGCGGTGAAACCCCGTGTGACTGTCGCGAGCGTGCCAGCGACTACGAAGATTCCCGCCGTGCGACGTGGATCCTGCGCCCGCGGCTGCCGACAATTGCCAGGGGGGGCGTGCTCATGCAGACGCATTGGCTTGGCGTGGTTGGACTGGGGTGCCTGGGCGCAGCGTCGTGCGCGGCGCCGTGCGTCGACGACGGCATCGATCAGGAGCTGTGCCCGAAACAGATGGCGACGCAGGGCGAGTCGGGCAGCGGCGAGGGCGACAGCACCGCTGCAACGGCGACGGACTCGGCCTCGTCGATGACGGCGACCGACTCGGCCAGCGCGACCGCGGCGTCGATGTCGGCCTCGGCCAGCGGTGCCGACTCCACCACCGAGGGCGCCGGCACCACCACCGTGGGGCAACAGTGCCCGGTGCTGGAGGACTCCTGGCGCGCCGAACCGCCGACGTTCCTGCTGCTGATCGATCAGAGCGGCAGCATGACGATGCCGTTCGACACCAGCACCCGCTGGGAGGTGCTGGGCGACACGCTGTTCGATCCCGACGTCGGCGCGGTCGCGGCGTTCCAGGATCAGATCCGCTTCGGCCTCGCGCTGTACACCAACACCGATCCGGATCCCGCGTGCCCCGAGCTCACCGAGACGACGCCGATGCTCGGCGCGTTCGACGAGATCGCGATGGCCTACGAGGCCGCCGATCCGCAGGACAACACCCCCACCGGCGACGCGATCACGGCCGTGACCACCGAACTCGTCGCCGACCCCGCGCCGGGCGAGCGCGTGATCGTGCTGGTGACCGACGGCGAGCCCGACACCTGCGAGGTGCCCAACCCGCAGATGGGCCAGGACGAGGCGGTGCAGGCCGCGACCGCAGCGTTCGACCAGGGTGTGCGCACGGTGGTCGTGAGCGTGGCCGACGAGGTCAGTGCCGACCACCTGCAGGACATGGCCAACGCCGGTGCGGGTGTGGGTCCGGGCGATCCCGACGCGCCGTTCTACGTCGCGCTCGACCAGGACGATCTCGCGACCGCGTTCGCCGAGATCATCTCGACCACGCGACCGTGCGCGTTCACGCTGCAGCAGCCGCTCATGGTCGGCCAGGCCGAGCAGTGCACGGTGACCGTCAACGGCGACGCGGTGCCGCTGGACGACCCCGACGGCTGGCAGACCGACGGCGACATGGGCATCGCCCTCGTCGGCGGGGCGTGCGACGCCATCCAGATCGGCGCGGGCATGGTCGAGATGGTCTGCAGCTGCGACGCCGTGGAGGGCGGCTGACCATGCTCGTCACGCTCGCGATGGTGATCGCGTTGGCCGACCGTCCAGCGGCGAAGGCCGAGCTCGACGCCGAGGCCGAGGGCTCGACCCGAGCCGCGCCTGCGCGCGGCAAGACGGCATGGATCCGCCGCCACGCGCCGACCCGCATGATGGGCGAGCTCGGCGTCTTCGGCGGCGTGATGCTGCCGACGCCGCGGCTCGAGCTGTTCCAGCCCGACAGCAGCCTGCCCGACGAGGGCTTTCGGCGCCTGCGCGCGGCCGTGCCCGAGCTGGGCGCGCGCGCCGGCTTCTACCCGTTGCGCTTCTTCGGGCTCGAGCTCGAGGGCGCGGTCATGCCGGCGAAGCTGCGCGACATCGACGCCCGCGCGAACCTGTGGGCCTTCCGCGGCCACGTCGTGGGCCAGCTGGGGCTGTGGAGCGTCACGCCGTTCCTGTTGCTCGGCACCGGTGCGTTCGGCGTGGCCAGCAAGCGCGGCGCGCTGGGCAACGACGTCGACATCGCGATCCACTTTGGTGGCGGCATCAAGATCTTCGCCACCGACTCGATCATGGTGCGGCTGGATCTGCGCGACACCGTGAGTGCCCGCCGCGGTGTCGAGAACGGTCTGGGCCACAGCGGCGAGCTGCTGCTGGGCCTGTCGTGGACGCCTCGCGGCAGGCGCAAGCCCACGCCCGCCGACGGGCCGCGCGATCGCGACGGCGACGGCTTCCTCGACGACGAGGACCAGTGCGTCGAGACCCCGGGCATCGCGCCCGACGGCTGCCCGCGCAGCGATCGCGACGGCGACGGTTTCTTCGACGACCAGGACAAGTGCGTCACCGAGCCCGGCGTCGCGCCCGACGGTTGCCCGCGACCCGACAAGGACGGCGACAAGATCGCCGACGACGACGATGCCTGCCCGGAAGTGCCCGAGAACCGCAACCGCTACGAGGACGCCGACGGTTGCCCCGACGAGGTGCCCAAGGACGTGGCGGAGTTCGACGGCGTGTTCGAAGGCATCGAGTTCGACCACGACAAGGACCAGATCAAGGCCAGCTCGAAGAAGACCCTGGCGCGGGCGGTCTCGGTGCTCACGACCCATCCCGAGCTGAAGGTCGAGATCGCCGGCCACACCGACTCGACCGGCTCGCGCGACTACAACCTCGATCTGTCGCGCCGGCGCGCGGCCGCGGTGCGGCAGTATCTCGTCGAGCAGGGCATCGCCGGCGAGCGCATGACCACGCGGGGCTACGGTCCCGACGAGCCCATCGCCGACAACGCCACCGCGGCCGGGCGGCAACGCAACCGCCGCATCGAGTTCCACGTGCACAAGGACTGACGCGCGTCGGTCACGTCGTCGACGTGCCACCACCGTCGCTGGTCGCGGTGGTGGCGCTCGTGCTCGAGCTGCCGCCGGTCGAGCTGCCGCCCGCGGTGGTGTCGGTGGTCGACGCGGTGCCGCCGTCGATGCCGCCGGAGTTGCTGCCGCCGCAGCCCGCGGCCATGCAGATGCACTCGCACTCCGCCAGCAGCGCCGCGCCGCTGGCGGGCGACAGCCCGCTGCGCGAGACCTCGCAGGCCTCGCACGCGCACAGGTAGTCGCCGCCGTCGGGGGTCATCTCCAGGGTCACGCCGCACAGCGCGACCGGATCGAACGCGCCGGTGTCGGTGCTGGTCGACGGCGCGGTGGTTTCGGTGGTGGGGAAACCCGTCACCGTCGAGATCGTCGTCTCGGTGACGCTCGCGCCGGATCCCGTGCCGCCTTCGCCCCCGCTCGGACCGCCGACGTCGAAGTGGACGATGCAGCCGCGCAGCGCGAGCGTCAGGCCCAGCCACCGCTCATGCACCCGAGGTGGCGGTCGTCGACGACGCGGTGGTCGAGGCGCCGGTGGTCGTGCCTTCGCCGCCGCCGGTGGAGGCGTAGCCGCCGTCGTTGCCCGTGTCGGTGTCACCGGTGTCGTTGCCTTCCTGCGTGGTGACGCCGCCCGAGACGCTGCCGCCGCAGTCGATCGCGTCGCAGATGCACGCGCACGCATCGATGATGGCATTGCCGGTCGCCGGCGTCACGTGTTGGTAGTCGACGCTGCAGGTCTCGCACGCGCAGCTGTAGAAGTTCTCGAGCGGCGCGGCCTCGTACTCGACCCCGCAGGACTCGAGTGCGCCCATGCTGCCGCCGTCGTCGCTCGCGCTGCAGTCGAGGCAGCCAGTGGTCACGGTCGCGCTGGCGGTGCCGGGCTCGCCCGAACCACCGGTCGCTGACGCGGTGGCGCTGACGCTGGCGCCGGTGACGGTCACGTCGGTCGTGCCGATGCTGCTGCTATATCCACCGGTTCCTCCGCCGCTCGTCCCGGTCGTCTCGGAGGAACCCTCTGCGCCGTACCCCGACTCGCCTCCGGAGTCGCTGCCACCCTGTTCGACCACACACCCACCCAGCATCGTCGCGACCATCCACGACATCCACTCGGTCTCGATCCTCCAGCTACGTTCCACCATCGTCGCGTTCCACACTCCTCGTGTGCCCAATCTCCGCGACGGCGGGCTTCCGTCAGGCCTGCGTGCGCAGACGCATCAAGGCTGCGCGCACACGTCCCGCACCGCGACCGCCGCTGCGGCGTCGGGATGCGCGGCGACCAGCGACGCCGCAGCGGCGCGCGCACCCGCGGCATCGCCTGCCGCGCAGAGCATGCGAGCCCAAGCCGCGCGGCGCTCGACCTCGAGCTCGCCGTTGGGGTAGCGCGCCGCGTGTTGCTCGAGCAGTGCGCGGGCCTTGGCGACGTCGCGCTCGCGCAACGCCACGCCGGCGCGACGCAGCAACGTCGCTTCGGCCGCCAGCGTGCTGACGCCGGTGGCCGCGGTCGCAGCCGCGACAGTCTCGCCCGTGGGCGCATCGCCGCGCTCGCGCGCGACGCCGCCGCGTTCGCGGGACACGGGCCCACGCGCGACGGCGCGACGCGGGGGCAGATCGCTCGCGCTTCGCGGCCGGGCGCGCGAGCTCGGGCGCCGCTGCGGTCGCCACGGGCGTCGCCACCGGCGCGGGCGCCTCGATGCGCGGGGCCGGTGGCATCGCGACCGCGGACACGGCCTCGCCGCGGGGCGGTGCGACGAGGGCGGCACGCTCGATCACCGCGATCGGATCCCGCGCGTGCGCGGGCGAGTCGCCGCGGCCCGACAGCGCCGCGGTTGCAGCGACGGTCGCGACCGCGCTGGCGGCCGCGACCGCGAGCTTGGCCGACCACGTGCTCGCGAGCGTCGCGAACGCGCCGCCGCGACGGCCCACATCCAGGCCCAGCAGCAGCCACACGCGGTTTGCGAGCTTGGCCGGCGGTGGCGCGCTGCGCAGAGGCGACAGATCGGGATCGTGCGCGCCGATGGCCTCGGCCAGCCGTGCCCGCGCCAGCCGCAGACGCGAGTAGACCGTGTTGAGCGGCAGCTCGAGCGCCTGCGCGACCTCGGGCCCGCTGAGCTGCTCCACCTGTGTGAGCAGGAAGACCTCGCGCTGGCCGGGGTCCATGCGCGCGAGCGCGTCCTCGACCAACGCGAGCGCGTCGGGCTCGGCGTTGCCCTCGGCGGCGCGATCGCTGATGAGCGACAAGGCCTCGTGCTTGCGCGCGCGTCGGCTCTGCGCGCGATGGTGACGCGACGCGACGTGGCGCGCGATCGCGGCGACCCACGCCCGCGCCGACGCCTCGGGGCGCAGCGCGTCGATGCGCCGGTGCACGGTGAGCCACACCTCCTGGGCCACGTCCTCGCGCGCGCCCGCGGGCACGCCGAAGTGCGCGGTCAGGGACCACACGAAGCCGAAGTGGCCGCGGTACAGCGCGCGGAAGCGGTGGTCCGGTCCTTCGAGGTGGTGTCCGAGTGCACCCATCGTCAGCGCCCTCATCCCCGCTCCACGGCGGTTCCGTCACTGCGGTTCCCCGAGTTCAACGACGCCCCGCCGGGGCCTTGCACCCGGACGCCGGGTCACGGCCGCGCCCGCCCGTCCAGGCCCAGCAGCAGCCGCGCCGACACCGGCTGCACCACGAACAGCTCGCCCGCCGAGCCGGCGTCCACGGCCAAGCGGTTCAGTGGCACGGCGAGCTCGACGCCGGCAACCAGGCCCAGGCCGCGGCGCAGCGGGACCCGCAGCGCGACGCGCCCCAGCGGCGCCGCCCACGGCACGGTCGTCACGCTCGCGGCCCGCGCCGCGATCCCGCGCGCGCGGTGGCCCCGAGCTCGATGCCCGGGCACAGGCCGAACTCGACCCGCCGCGTCGGCGGACGCAGGCACGCGGCGACGATGGCGGAGCCGAGCCACACCCGCGTCGCGACGCTCTGTCCGCGCGCGAGCTGCCGCGGCAACCACGCCCGCGCCTCGGCCTCGAGCGCGACGCGACGCCACGTCACCACCAGCGCACCGCCCAGCAGCGCGCTGCCCCGCGGCGCGAGACCCGAGCCCCAGCCGCTCCACAGCCGACCGCCGATCTCCCACGCGCGCGCCGGCGGCCGCCGCAGGGATCTCGGTCGGCGTGCGACCGCGGCTGCGACGCGTCGCAGGCGTCGCGTCCTCGGCCGCGGACGTGGTCTCGCGGGTGCGCGTTGTGGTCGTCTCGGGTGCGACGGTGGTCGCGGTGCTGGCCGTGTCGGTCCGCGCCTGCGGCTGGGCATCGAGCGCGGTCGGATCGAGCGTCAACGCGACCACCAGCGCGGCCGCGTCCGCCAGGCTCTCGCAGTCGGGTGCTCGCAGGGTGCGTGGGTGCTCGGTGCCGTCGATCGCGACGATCACGTCGACGACGTACGCGTCACCCTCGCGCCGCACGTCGGCGCGGGCGATGCCGTCCTTCGCGGTGCTGCTCGCGACCAGCTCCGCGATGCGGCGCTCCATCGCGGCGTCGTCGGGACACCCCGGCGGGGCCGTCCACGTCACCAGCTCGCCGTCACCGGGCGCCGGCGCGGGTGCACCGGCCTGCGGGTCCGAGGGCGTCGCGCTGGGCGGGGCCGCCGGTGCGGGCTCGCGTGCGGGCGCGTCGGGGGCCGCTGCGCCGCCCTGCATCGCCACGACCAGCGCCCACGATCGCACGTGGGCCAAGCATGGCCCAAAGGCCCGCGCGCGGCCAATCCCCACGCGAACGCGGCGCGGCCTTGCTGGTACCCTTGCCGCCGCCGAACGTGGCCGCCGACGCGACACCCCCGACCGACGGGAGCTACGCGATCTCGTTGTCACGATGGGCGCGGCAGCGGCCCCATCGTGTGCTCGCGGTGTGGCTCGTGCTCGCCGTCGCGGCGCTGGTGTGGCTGCGCGCCGGGCCGCGGGTCGAGGGCGCGACCGCCGAGCTGCTGCCGCCCGAGCATCGCGCACCCGGCGACGAGGTGTTGCTGCTGCTCACGCCCGCGCCCGATCGATCGCCGGGCGAGCCTGGCGACGTCGCCGATGCCCTGACGGTCGCCGCAGCCGCGATCGCCGAGCGCATGGCCGACGAGCGTGTGCCGCTGGCGCCGCCGGTGGGCGAGGCCGCGGGCTGGTTCGATGCCCACGCGATGTGGCTCATCGGTGACGACGCGCTCGCGACGATCGCGACGCGCATGAGCGACGCGGCCATGTCCGACGCGATCGGCGAGCTCAAGGCGCGGATGTCCTCGCCGCTGTTCGGCGTCGCGAGCGACGAGCCCCGGCGCGACCCGCTGCGGCTGTACGGACTGCTGGGCGCGGAGGGCTCGCGCTACGCCGCGGGCAGCGAGGGTGTCGGCGGGCCCCAGCAGGGGGCGCTGCCCGGCGGGGACCGTGGTCCGGGTCGCTCGCGGGTGACCGCGGCCGGTGATCTGATCGCGGCCGATGGCACTGCGGTGCTGTTGCTGCTGCGCAGTGAACGGCCACCGGAGGTCGTGCTCGAGCAGGCGCAGGGCCTGATCGCGGAGCACGGCGTGCAAGCGGAGCTCGTTGGCGCCGCGCGCACCGAGCAGGCCGCGGCGACGCTGGTGCGCACGCGCGGGCTGCAGCTCATCGCGCTCGCGCTCGCGGGGGTGACCGCAGTGCTGGCCGGCGTGCTGCGACGGGTGCGAGCGACGTTGGCGATCGTCGGTGGCCTCGCGACCGTCGCGCTCGTCACGGTCGCGTTGCTGCCCGCGCTCGATCCGTGGTCGGTCGCGATCATCGTCTTCCTACTGGGCTTCTGCTGCGAGGGCGCGCTGCACCTGCAACGCATCAGCGCGCGCGGCTGGCCGGCCGCGGCCGTGCTCGCGAGCGCACTGTTGCCGCTGCTGCTCTCGCCGTATCCTGTGTGGCAGACGTGGGCCTGGCGCTGGCCGTTGGCGGTGGCCGCGGGCATGGTCGTGCTGCGTGTGGTGTTGCCGGCGATGCACGCGGTCGTCGGCGGCGCGGTGTCGTGGGAGGGCCGCGGGTTCGCCTGGCGCGCGATGCCGGGGCTCGCGCTCGGTGCGGGGCTCGTGGTGCTCGCGGCCGGGGCGTGGTCGGTGTCGTCGCTGCGCTACCGCGGTGGCGATCGCGTGGGCGTCGCGGCGGTCGCAGCGTCGCAGCAGCGCCTGGTCGACGAGTTCTTCGATCCCGCGGCGCTCGCCCGCGCCGAGAGCCGCGGCGCCGATGCAGCCGCGGCGCTCGATCGCGCGGCGGTCGAAGGCCGCGCGCTCGCGGCGTTGGTGCCCGGCGAGGCCACGCGGGTCGACGGCCCCGGACCCTGGATCGCGCGGCGCGAGGATCTCGATCGTCGACGCGCCGCGCTCGCGGAGCTGAAGCTGCCGGCGCGGCTCGAGTCGCTGCGCGCGATCCTCGAGGCCCGCGGCTTCCGGGCCGACGCGTTCGGCGAGTTCCTGCGCGGCGCCGCCGGCGACGGCGGCCTGCCCACCGCCGGCGCGATGCTGCAGGGCCCCCTGGGCGGGTGGTTGCGGCGCTACCTGGTGAACGATGGCGACGTGCGCGTGCGGACCTTCGTGCAGCTGGGCGCCGACGCCGACGCCGGTGTGCCGCGTGTGCGTGCGCCCGACGGCAGCGCCGTCACGCTGGTGGGCCCGCCGGTGGCGGCGCGCATCGATCGCGAGCGCTTCGCCGACTGGCTCGGCATCTGGGCACTGTGCCAGCTGTGGCTGGGCGCGTTCGTGGTGTGGCTGGGCACGCGCAGCCTCGGCGTCGCGCTGGCCTCGGCCTTCGCTACCTTGGTGACGCAGTGCGCGGTGTTGTGGTTGTTGACGTTGCTGCGCGTGCCCGTGGGTCCGTCGATGGTGCCGGCGCTGTTGTTGGTGGGCGCGTCGGCGACGGTCTCGGCCGGGCGCGCGTGTCGGGCCGTCGACCTGCAGCGGCCGCTGTTCGCGACCGGCATCGTCGTCACGAGTTTGTGTCAGCTGGCCGCCGGCGCGGCGCTGGCCGCCAGCGGCGAGCCGCTGTGGCGGCCGCTCGGCCTGGTCGTCGTCGTCGGCGCCGCGATCGCCTCGGGCGCGGGCCTGTTCGTCGCGCCGGGCGTGTGCGCGATGCTGCGGCGCGCGTTCGGTCGTGACCGCGCCGCGCCGCCCTCGCAGGAGGCCCCGTGATCACGCGCCGCGGCCTGCTGTCGGGCGGACTCGGCGTGGCCGCGCTGGCGCTCGGTGACGGGGTCGTCGCGGCCGACGAGCTGGCCGACAAGCGGCTGCAGAACCGACTCGAGCTGTGGGCCAACTACGCCAAGCGCACGCGCAACCTGATGGCGCGCGTGACGACCACGCGCGAGACCTCGCTGCTGCGCGAGCCGCTCATCACCACGGGCCAGCTGCTGTTCCGCGCGCCCTCGACCTTCGTGTTGCGCGACGACGGCCTCGCGGGCGCGACCACCATCGTCGACGGCGACGAGCTCGCCATCGTGCCCAACGGCGCGACCACCGGCGCGGTCGCGCGCGGGGTCATCCGCCGCGGCGAGGCCCCGGCGGCGGCGTGGCTGGCCGATCATCTGCGGGCCGCGTTTGCGCCCGGCGATGGCGCGGCGCTGGTGGCCGACTGCCGCACCGACGTGCCGCGCAGCGGCTACCGACTCGACCTGCTGCCGCCGCGCAACTCGATCATCCGCCGTGCGATCCGCAGCGTCACGCTGCACCTCGATCCGGTCGCGGGCGCGGTCACCGAGATCCTCGTGGCCGAGGCCCAGGGCGATCGCGTGCGCATGCAGATCGCCGATCACCGGCAGAACCTGCCCGACGAAGAGATCGACACCGTCTTGGCCGAGATCGCCGCCGCACGGCAACGCCGCGCGCCGTGAGCCGCGCTCCGGCGGCGCGTCGATCAGCCGCGCCAGCCCCACGGCGCCAGCAACCACGCGATCCCGATCATCGCCAGCAGCACGCTCGCGGCCGGCAGCGGCCGCACCGTGCCGCTGTCATCGTCGGCGCCCTCGCGGTGCAGCCAGCGCGGCCACGGCAGCGCCAGCAGGCCCAGCAGCGCGATCGGTTCGAGATACGGCATCGTGCACAGCAGCGTGATCGACAGGTGCAGTCCGATGATCGCGAGCGCCCACGCCGTGCGCAGCCCGCGGCCCAGCAGCAGCACCCAAGCGCCGCCTTCGATCACCAGCGTCGCGATCGCGAGCAGCTGGCCCAGCTGCGGTGAGCCGGCGATGCCGTCGCGGATCGCCACCAGCCAGTCCCAGCCCGCCAGCGGCGCCTGCTTGATCACCAGCGCGCGCAGCATGTCGCCGTCGGCCCACGCGAGCCCGCCGACCATCAGCTTGCTCGTGCACGAGCCGACGTAGGCTGCGGCGATGCAGGCGATCGCGCCGGCCTCGCCCATGCGCTCGCGCAAGCCGCGGTTCGCGGCGCTCGGCCGCTCGCCGATCCACAACTGTCCCAGCACCCAGCCCAGCAGCGCCGCGCCGGGGAAGAACGCGTTGCGCGAGGGCGAGCCGAACACCTGGGTCTGCCACGCGCTCGCGAGCGCGAAGCAGGCGAGGGCAAACGCGCCCGCGCGCACGGGCTGGCGATCGCGCGCCAGCTGCACCAGGCCCACGGTCGCGAGCGCCCACAGCAGCCACGCTGCGCCCGGCACCCGCGCCAGCGTCTGTGCCAGCGCACCGCCCTCGCGGTAGTGCGCGCGATCGTGGATCTGCCACGCCAGCTGCGAGGCCTCGAGCGCCCACTGCAGCGCGGCGATGGTCGCGAGCCCGATGCGCAGCGGCGCGCGATCGCGGTGGTCCCACCACGAGTCGTGGCCGACCGCGATCATTCGCGCTCCGTCGCGGTGCATCGCGCGATCACGCAGTCGTCGAACCCGGGCTCGCCTGCGTGCGGGCGCAACCACCACGCGCGCGAGACGATCGCGACCTCGCGCGGCTGCGGCTCGTCGACCAGATGTGCCTCGAGCCAGCGCTGCTGATCGCGCGTGACGTAGTCGAGCGGCTGGTGTTGCGGCCCGCAGCTGCGACGCACCTCCATCAGCTGTGGCAGCCGCGGATGACACTGCAGCGCGGTGTAGCGATCGAGCTCGCGGGTGCGGCCGTCGCTCTCGCGCACCAGCACGCGCGCAGCCGAGTCGCCGCCGCGGCCCTGGTACATGTCGAACACCGACAGCGGGAACGCGTTGCCGATGCCGCGCGCGGCCACGACGTACGCGGCGAAGATCGACCACGCGGCCCAGACGGGCGCTCGCGTGCGCGAGGGCGGCATCGCCCGAGGGTACCAGCGACGCCGCCGCGTGCCGGCGCCCGGTCAGGGCCGGGCCGCGAGCGTGCTACTGCTGCGATCACGATGACCACGGGGGTTGGAGCTGCGGCGAGGACCTCGCTGCCGCCGCGGCGGCGGTGGGTGCGGGCGCTGCTGATCGTGCTCGCGACGATCCTGCTCGCGGGCGGCATCCTGTCGGTCGCATCGTCACCGCCGCCGAGCCAGGACGAGGTCGACGCCCGTGAGCGCACCCGCCCGATCGATGCGCGCCCGCGCCGCGATCACGAGCGCAGCGAGGCCGTCGCGCGACCGCAGGGCGCGGCCGTGGCCCGCGACGACGCGCGTGCGCCGGTGCGTCACGAGCGAGCGCGCCGCGAGGCGTTGCGCGAGCAGATTCTGGCGCGCGAGCAGGCGCGGCGTTCGAGCGCGAGCGCGACCGCGCCCGGGCCTGCTTCCGGCGACCGCGAGGCACCCACGGCCGAAGCACCGGCTCTGCTCGATCGCATCGGCGGCCGCGACGACCTCGTGCAGCTGTTGCAGCGGGACCTGATGCCGCTCGCGGACGAGTGCATCGCGATGGCGACCGAGCGCGACCCGGCGCTGCGCGGCATGCTCGCGCTGGAGTTCGAGGTGCTCGCGGACGCGGAGCTCGGCGCGGTGATCGAGGCCGTGACCCCGGCGGTCGACTCCACGGTCACACAGCCGGAGCTGCTCGAGTGCATGCGCGAGAGCTCGCTGAGCCTGAGCTTCCCGCCGCCGCCCTCGGGGGGGCGCGATGCGTTCGTGTTGTCGATGCGGCTGGGCGAAGACGACCCCGCCGCGGACGGCTGAGGGCCTGTCCGCCGCGCGTGCGGACAGGCTCCCGGCGCGTCGGGCTCACTTGCCCAGCAGCGCGCGTACTTCGACACCGCCTTGATCTCGTCGGCGGTGAGCTTGTCCTTGAACGGCTTCATCTTCGTGCCCGACTTCCCGTTGGTCACGATGTCGACGATCTTGTCCTCGGGCCACTTGCCCTTCCAGCCGGCCTCGGTCCAGTCCTCGACGTCGTTCTCTTCGCCGATCTTGGTCTTGCCGTCGCCGTTGGCGTTGTGGCAGTTCTTGCACTTCGTGCCGAAGAGCGCCTTGCCGTCGGCGCTGGGGCCGGGATCGGTCTTGCCCTCGTCGGGCTTCGGATCCTTGCTACCGCCCTTCTTCTCCTCGGCCTTCTTCTCTTCGGCCTTCTTCTCTTCGGCCTTCTTCTCGTCGGCCTTCTCGTCGGCCTTCTCGTCGGCCTTTTCGTCGGCCTTCTCGTCGGCCTTCTCGTCGGCCTTCTCGTCGGCCTTCTCGTCGGCCTTCTCGTCGACCTTCTCGTCGACCTTGGCCTCGTCGGCCTTCTTCTCGTCCGCCTTGGCCTTGGCGTCGTCGGTCTTCTTGTCGTCGGCCTTGGCCTTGGCGTCGGTCTTCTTGTCGTCCGCCTTCTTGCTGGCGTCGTCGCAGCCCGGCGCGAACGCCCCGAGGCACAGGAGCAGACAAGCGGTCGAGATCGTTCGCAATTGCACGGTTCGTTCTCTCCTTCGCGGGGCGTGACGCTACCGGATTTGCGAACGCCGCACAAAGCCCATGCGGTCTGTCACGGTTCGGTCGGGTGGCCGCAGGCGCCCGCGCGACGGCTTTGCGCGCAGGCACTGGCGCATCGCGCCACAGAACGCGGCGGGCGCACTCGACGGCCGCGGCCGGCCGCTGCTAAGACCATGACCGCGACCACGCCGATGACCGAACGAGTCCATGGACCGCCGGCGGTGCTGCCGGACTCCCCGGGGGCGCCGCAGACCACGGCCCTCGCCACGAGGCCGCCGGAGCTGCCGCTGCAGCCGGTCGAGGGCATGGCGCGCTGGCTCGGCCGCGCGCTGCAGCCGCTCGCGTTTCGCATGATCAGCATGGTCGAGCAGCGCACCGAGACGATGTCGGGCCCGCTCACCCCGGTCGAGGGCTACTTCCGCCGCGATCGCCACCGCCATCCGAAGGTCGACGCGGCGACGTGGTCGCTCCAGGTCAGCGGCGTCGCGCGGCCGCGCCGCTTCACGCTCGACGAGCTCCGCGCGCTGCCGTTCGAAGAGCGCCTGTGCGTGATGGAGTGCGCCGGCAACGGCAACCACCTCATGGGCTCGGCCGGCTTGCTGGGGCAGGCGCGGTGGGCCGGGCCGTCGCTGCGGACCGTGCTCGAGGCCTGCGGCGGCCCCGGAGCTGCGACCCACTTCGCGTTCCACGGCCTCGATCCGATCCCGCTGGTGCGTCGCGGCTACCACTACGGCCTGTCGCTCGAGGAACTCACCCGCGCCGACGCGCTGCTCGCCATCACGATGAACGGCGAGCCGCTGCCGCGGCCGCGGGGGTTCCCGCTGCGCCTGGTCGTGCCCGGCATCTACTCGATGTCGCACGTGAAGTGGCTCGGCCACATCGAGGGCAAGACCGCGCCGCACATGGGCATCCACAACCGCTGGGTCTTCACCAACAAGCACCTGCAGGACGGCAAGTGGGTGCGGGTGCAAGCGCGGTGGATCGGGCTCAAGTCGATGGTCACGCGCTGCCAGCGATCCGATCGCGGCTGGACCCTCACGGGATGGGCCTGGGGCGGCGGCGAGGCCATCGACGGCGTCGACGTCACCACCGACGGCGGCCAGAGCTGGCGCGCCGCGACGCTGCTGCAGCCCGAGGGCTACTTCCCCGAGGCGCCGCTGCCCCAGGGCGCGCGTGCCCACGCGTGGACGGTGTGGCGCTACGACTGGGATGCGCCCGCCGCGGGCGAATACCTGGTCGCCTCGCGGGCGCGCAACGTCGCCGGCGTGCTGCAGGCGATGGAGCAGGATCCCAGCGTGCGGGGTCACTTCGATCAGACGCGCGTGAAGTGGCGCCGCGTCGTCGTGCCGTGATCGCAGCCCGGTTGGGCGCCGGGGCGACCACGCGGTGACGCGCCATCGCGTCACCGCGGGTCACACGATCAGGTCGAAGTGAGCGGTCGCGGCGGGCTCGCCTCGGTAGGCGCGCACGACGTCGCTGCGCACCGCTGCATCGTCGCCGGTCGCGGGGTCGCCGCGTGCCTCGTCGGGTGCGCGGGCGCGGGCCTGCGGCACCTCGGCGTCGGTCGACGGCGGCGGCGTGGCGATCGCCGGCACGTCGTCGCGCTGTCGCGGCGCGCGGGCATCGGCCGGTGCGAGCGCGGTGTCGTCTGCGTCGTGGCCGCGTGGTTGCTGCGCGTGCTGGGTTGCGTCGGCGGCGTACGGTCGACCGTCGGGGCCGAGGTCGTACACGAACGCGGGATCTCCGGCAGCGAGCCGTCGGGCGGATCGGTGGCCGCCTCGGCGCGCACCTGCCATGTCCCGCACCCACAGCTCGCGCAGGCCGCCGGCCTCGTCGGCGGGGCCGTCGCGGCTGCGCGACTATCCGCCCGCGCCGCGCGCCCCGCTGCTCGACTCGATGGTCCGCGCCGCGCGCCTGGTGCGAGCGCTGCTGCAGCCGGCCCGGCTTGGCCCGTCTGCGCGCGCGCGGCCGCCTCGCGATCGACCGCCGCGGTGGCACTGTTGGCGTGAAGGATCTCGAAGCGAAGCTCGAATCCGCGTCCACGTCGGGGATATCGCCCCGAAACGAGCCGGCGAGCCTTTGATCCACCGTGGGCCGCTCGCGGCATATCGCGGTCGCGGGCTGGGACTGTCAGCGGATGCTGACAGGCTCGTCGCGACAGCGACCGGAAGGAGGAGGCGCGACGGCTTCGCCGGCGCGGCGGGGAGAAGCGGAGCTTCCTCCTGAAGACTCACCCCACCAGCGCGGCCGCGCGGCGCTCGAACTCGTCCTGTGTGATCGTGCCATCGGCGAGCTGGCGTTGCAGCGCGGTGAGCTGGTCGGCGCCTTGCGCCTGCGCGCGATCGATCGCGGCCTTGTCGGCCGCGAACGCATCCTTGGCCTCGGATTTGGCCTGTTTGAAGCGCTGCGCGAGCTCCTTCGGATCGAGCCCGCGGCCCGACTCGAAGTAGCTGTTCATCACGCGGCCGACCGCATGGCTCGAGGCGTAGGCCGAGGCCGCGCCGAAGGCCGAGCCCCAGCCGGGGAAGACCTTGAGCAGGTTCGACAGCGCGATGCGGGCGCCGGTGCCCACGCCGAAGCCGGCGAGGACGCCCTTGGCCTGCGCGGTGTCCATCTGCTGGCCCCACAGCCCGCCGATGTCACGCGCGAGGCCGACCTGCAGCCCGGCGATCACGAGATCGGTCGCGATCGAGATGCCCGGCAGCGGGAACGCGCCCAGCAGCGCCGAGACGATCGCACACTTGCGGGTCGCCGACGCGACCTCCTCCGCGCGCGCCATCGCGTCGAGCGTGGGCGTGACGTTGGACGACTGCTGGTGACGCGGCAAGAACACCCGCGACAGGTGCGCGTCCTGGGTCGCATCGATCTCGAGGGTGTCGCGGATGCGGATGAGCAGGTCCCGCTCCGGCGGCGAGCAGTCGCCATCGCTGCACGCGAGCGCGTACACGGCGGCGTATGCGTGCTCGCGTGCCTCGTCCGACGCCAGTTGCGCCAGCACGGTCTCGACGTCGACGGGTTCGTCGAGCAACCACTGCAGCGAAATTCCATCGGGGAGATCGGTGTCGCCGAAGCTGTCCTGCAGCAGCGCGCGCTCGCGCTCGTGCAAGACCCCGTCGGCCTTGGCCATGCAGACCAGCAGGCGCAGCGAGGCGATGGATTCTTCGCGCGTGATTGCCATCTCGCGTCGCAGGATATCAGCGCGCGTGGGCCGGCGGTGATGCAAAGACATCGCGCATCGACGTGCACCCGCGGGCGCGTTGACAACCTCGCCGCCGCGGTCTAGCGTCGCGATCGCGGCGCGTTCTCGGGCCTGGGTCCGCGCGCCGGTGCACTCAGCCGTCCACGGGAGCGCGAGACGTGAACTTCGATGTCGAAATGGATCTGGTCGTCACGCTGGCGGCCGTGTTCGTGGCCGGCCTCGCGGCGGTCCTGGGCATCTGGATGGAGCGCGACCGTCGCAAGCCGCCGCGCTACGCCTGGGCCCTGTCGGCGCTCATCGTGCTCGCGACCCTGGTCAGCCTGATGCAGTCGTATCTCGATCAGAAAGAGCAGGACAAGCTGCGCGAGGACATGGCGCGTCTGCTCGCGACGATGGATCGCATCGCCAGCGAGTCGGACAACCCCGAGCTGCTCGATCTGGTCAAGTCCGAGCTCAACGCGCAGAGCCGCAGCGATCCCGCCGTGGTCGAGAAGATGGCGCAGCGCGTCAGCGACGAGGGTCGCGATCCCGCGGAGGTGCTGGGCAAGCACCTCGACGCTGCGGAGCTCGAGAAGGTCTCGCGCAAGACCAGCAGCATCAAGCCCAAGCAGACCGAGCACGTCGCCACCGCCGAGAAGCCGCGGCCCAAGCCGCAGACGCCCGCGGCCACCGACGACGCCGACGGCAAGGAGGCCGTGCGCGCGCCCTCGCCGGAGGCGAGGCCGCGGCGACGACACCGACGCCGTCGGGCAAGACGCCACAGGAGCTCGCGGCCGAGGCCGCCGCCGCCGCTGCAGCGGCGCAGGCCCTGCGACCGGTCGTCCAGTGCCCGGCGTGCCGCCCGGTGCCATGGCCCACGCCCGCCGCGCCCGCGCCGACCCCGAGGCCGTCGCTGCGCCGGCCAAGCCGGCAGGCGCGCGGCCGGGCATCCGCGCCGGCGTCAAGCCGAGCAAGCCCAAGCCGCCGGCGCCGCGCAAGCCCAAGGGCAAGTGATCGCCGTGCGCGTCGTCGTCGGCCTCGTGCTCGCCTGCGTCGTCGGCTGCGGCGACGCGCCCGCAGGCGGCGACGGCGACGGATCGTCGTCGACCGGCGCGCCGTCGAACGAGCTCGAGCTCATCGGCGAGGTGGTCGACGACGCCGGCGTCATGCACCGCATCGACGCGTCGACATGGTTCCAGGCCCACGACCCCGACGCGCTGACGTACTTCATCGACCACTTCGACAACGACGCCGACTACCTGATCGCGCGGCTCGCCAACGACGACACCTGGTCGCGCTTCGACTGGACCTTCGTCGGCGAGGCGCCGTGGTTCTGCGAGTCGGGCGGCAAGGCCAGCGCGGCCGCGGCCGAGGCCACCGCTGCGGCGGATGCCAGCGCGCCGTCGACCGGTGGTTGCATGGGCGCGCCGTGGGCCCAGCTCTCGCCGCTGTGACGCCGGCTCAAGCCGGCGGCAGGGTGTAGATCAGGTTCTTGGTGCCCGCCGCTGCGCACACGCCCTCGACCATGGGGCGAAGCGCGTCGGTGACGACGAACTTGCGGTCCTTGAAGACCTTGAACGGGTGCCGGTCCCGCAGCACGCGGTAGCGGGCGCGCTCCTGCTCGGCGAGCGAACTGGCCAGCAGCGGCGACAACGGGTCGTTGCTGAGCTCGTCGCGCACGTCGAGCGCGGCGGTGTCGCTGGCGAACGACATCACCAACTGCAACCCTGGCGGCGGCGGTTGCTGCAGCTGCCGCGTCCACGTGCGCCCGAGCATGTCCTCGCCGGGCTCGGCGATGCCGTGCAGCTGGGTGTCGTCGGAGAAGGCCCACAGCGCCGGGCCGATCACGCCGCGTTGCACCCGCTCGACCGTGACGCCTTCGAGCTCGTGCAGGCGCACGAACAGGGTCTCGGCGTCGTAGGCGGCGAAGCGGTAGACCATGCCGCGCAGGGCCTCGGTGCCCTCGGCGACCTCACCGGCGGCGTCGAGCTGCACCAGCTTGTGTGACCACAGGCTCGCGCGCTGCCACAGCTCCAGCACCACGCGCACGTAGCAGCCGTCCGACAAGAGCTTGGTCAGCTCGACGCGGAAGCTCGCGCGCGATTGCTCGGGCTCGTGACGCCGCAACAGCACGCGGTGGTGGTCGACCGGTGCGAGCTCGAGCGGTCGCAGCAGCTCGAAGTAGCGGCGCTTGCGGCCCAGCCGCTCGAACACCTCGGCCTCGTGCTGACGCGCCGCGAGTTCCTCGGCGCTACCCATGCGCCCGACCGCGTCGAGCCCGACCTCGCGATCGGACAGCACCCGCGTGAAGCTGGCGAGGTTGGGCAGGCCCGCGCGCGAGTCGACGTAGATCGACTCGTACAGGCCCTCGTGACTGTCGCCGCGCAGGGCCTGCAGCGTGGCCTCGAGCGGCCGGCGCTCGGGGAACGACTTGTTGATGCGCGAGGCCGCCCGCGCGCGCGCGAGCCCCTCGAGGTAGCGGCTGGCGACCGGCTCGCGCAGCGCCTGGGTGTGCAGCGCGACGACCTCGCTCATGGTCGCGTCCCCCTGGGCCTCAGGCGCTGCCGGGCGCGGGCGCGGCCCCGCCGGACTGCGAGCGCTTGTGCGCCTGGGCCTTGGCGATGGCCGCGGCGATGCGCTCGTCCTCGATCTTGCGGCTCTCGGCGATGTTCGCGTCGAGCAGCTTGGTCGTGGTCTCGTCGAACGTCTCGAGCTCCTTCACGAGCGTGTCGAGGTTGCGGCGGAAGAACACCTGGGTGTCGCTGACGAACTGCGTGGTCGCGTTCATCGACTCGGTCATCACGTCGAGGCTGCGCTTGAGCTCGAGCATGACCACCGAGGCGTCGGCGGCGGTACCGATGGCCTGGATCTGCGCGGAGGCCATGTCCAGCTTGATCGACGCCGCAGTGGTGTACTGCGAGATGTCCTGGCCGAGGTTGCGGATGGTCTCGACCAACTTGCGGGTGTTGTCCTTGAGGCTGGCGTAGCGATCCTCGGCCGCGCTGTACAGCTGCAGGTTGGCCGAGTGCTGGGCCAGCAGCGCGCGGGCCTTGTCCTGCTTGGCCTCGAGATCGCGGAACGCGACGCTACCGGCCTCGCAGGCCTGCTTCTCCTGCTCGAGCGCGTCGACCAGCTGCTTGAGCTCGAGCACGTAGTCCACCGCGAGGGCCTCGTTCTTGGCCATCTCGATGATCTTGCCGTTGATGCGCTCGATCTCCTTGTACAGGTCCTGCTCGCTCTTCTTGAGCGTGTCGACGTACTCGGCGGCTTCCTTCACGCGGCGCGAGCTGATCTGGTACTGCTGCTTGAGCAACTCCTCGATCGAGCGCTTGCTGATCGCGATGTTGCGCAGGCCCGGGATGTAGCTGATGAGCTCCTTGAACCCGGCCCAGAAGCCGCCCTGGGTGGCGGTGCCGTCGATGTAGTCGCTGAACTTGCGCAGCTTGCCGACCTCGTCCGCGAGCGCCTTCTGGATCTCGACGTTGCGCTCGCGCAGGACCTTGAGCTCTTCGACCTTGCCGTTTTGCGCCTCGCGCTCGGTCGAAATGCTGTCCTCGAGCGAACGGACCGAGATGCCTTCGCCCGAGTAGCTGACCTGCCGCTCGAGCACGCCGAGGTTGACCTTGTCGGACATGCGGGCGGCGAGGGTGCCACGGATGGGGCGCCCCCGGGGGCAAGCCGCGGAATTCGCGGCCCTGCGGGGGGCGCTCGGGCGACGGTGTGTCAGAGCCGCGCGGCTTCGCGCCAGCCCGCCGGGATGGCCCAGATCCGGGTCGGCGCGTCGTCGAACGGCAGCGCGCGCAGGGCGGCGCGGCGCGGCGCGGGCATCTGCCGCGGGTTCGCGGCCGGCTGCGCCACGGCGCGCTGCACCTGCGGCCGCACGGCCTGCGGTCGCACGCTCGGGTCGCGCCACTGCATCGGCCGCACGCGCGCGCGGCGGGAGTCGGACAACACGACGACGTCGGACTCGTCCAGCACGATCTCCTCGTTCTGGACGAACTCGATGTCGGCCTCGCTGAGTTTGATGTGCCCCACGGACCTGGAGTTTCGCGGGGCGGGCTCGAGGTTCCCGCGGCGCGGCCTCAGCGGGAGAACGGCCGCGCGTGGACCCACTTGCCCTGTTGGAACCACAACTCGACCGTGTGCCGCGTGCCCTTGGCCGCGGGGCGATCGTCGAAGCGCAGCTGCGCGGGTGCCCACACGTAGCCACACTCGACGCTGTAGCCGCTGCACGCGAGCGCAGTGCCCTCGGGCGCGACCAGGGTCTTGCCGACGAAGCTGCCGTCGAGCTCGACGGTGCCGTCGAACCACGCCGCGCGGGCTTCGCCCTGGATGAACGTCGCGAGCACCTTGGTGCCGGTGACCTCGACCACCAGCTGCGCGGCGCCGGGCCCGGCGACGGCGTCGTCGGTGTACGCGCCCGCGTGGCGGTCCGCGGCCGACTTCGCGACCACCACGAGCAACGCCGACGCGGCCTTGTCGAGCGCCGCAGCACGCAGCTCGATCGACTTCTTGGTGCGATCGATGTCGGCCTTGGTGCGGAACACCGCAGCGTTGTCGAGCTCGAGCTGCAGGCGCGTCACGTCGACCACCGCGGCCTCGAGCGCCTTGGCGTAGGCCTTGGCCAGCCGCGCCGTGGGGCCGCCGTGGGCCAGGCGCGCGATCTCTCGCAACCGCGGCGCGTGGGTGTCGAGCACGGTGCTCTCGAACGCCGCGAGCTGTCCGCGGACCTCGAGCAGCGCCTTGCGGATGGGATCGTTGGCGTCGCCCGCGGGGCCTTCGCCCGCGACGGCGCCGGTGAGGTTGGCCTCGCAGGTGTCGCAGATCGGTGGCGTGGGTTCGGACCAGCGCGCATCGAAGGGCAGGTCGAACAGCCGCGCGTGCTGTCGCGCGAAGCCCAGGATGCGCTCGCGCTCGGCCGTGACCGCCGCGAGGCTGCTCGCCGCCGTCACGCCCCACACGCGGCCGTCACGACTCCACTCGATCTTCCACCTTGCGCACGCGGCCGCGGCCGCGTCGGTCGCGGGCCGCGATCGCGATCCGTCGCAGCGCTCGGTCAGCACCTCGGGCCCGACCGACGCGACCGGCGCCGCACCGACCGCGGCGGTGCCGTCGGGCCAGGTGATCTCGCGCGGCACGCCAGGATCTTCGGTCGCGAGCAGGAGCAGCAGCGGCAGCATCTGCTCTCATGGTGGCGAGAACCCAGGGGCGGTTGCAAGGCGATGGATCACACTGCCCGGCGCGACGCCGGGATCGGGGCGCCGGCGCCCGCGCCCGCCCGCATCCGGGGACGGTCAGCCGGACTCGGTCGAGGTCTTGGTGCGCAGGATGAGGCGCGGATCGTCGACGTGGACGCCGTGCTCTTGCACCGCGACCGCGAAGTTGTAGGCGTTGTCGGCCGCGCCGCGCTTGGGCGGCGGGAAGTCGGCATACACGCCGCCGGCCACGCGCAGAAACGGCCACCACGGGCCGCCCGCGGCGGGCTGCCACTGCGCCGCGACCTGCTGGCCGCTCGCGAGGTCCTGCACGAACAGGCGCATCGTCGCCGGCGGCGGCGGATCGAACTCGTCGATGACCGTGCCGATGATCACCCCTTGGACCGACAGCACCAGCTGCGCGCCGACCAAGGTGGGCACGACGTTGACGAGGGTTGCGTTCTGCAGCGTGATTTCGGGCATCGCGTCTCCTGGGTGGGCTTGGGGTCGGGGTCAGGTCCACGGCGACGCCGCGATCGCGGCGTCGAGCTTGGCCGAGAGCCATGGCGACAGCTCGCTGCCGAGTGCACGCGTGGCCGAGCGCGCGTCGTCGACCGCGAGGGTCCAGGCCGCGCGATCGTCCTGTGCGGCCGCGATCGCGACGCGCTCGAGCGCGCGCAGCCCGGCTTCGACCGGGTCGTCGGCGATCGGCGCCCGCGCCAGCGCGCGCGCGAGTGTCCGGGCGGCATCGTCGGTGCGGCCGGCGCGACGCAGCGCCGCCGCGTGCACGCGCCCGGCGAACGCGAGCACCTGCGGATCGAGCGCGGCGGTGTGCTCGAGCCGGGCCACCGCGGGCTCCAGCTCGGCCAGCACGTCGTCGCCGCGGGCGAGCCGCGCCTCCGCGAGATCGACGGCCACCAGCGCGGTCTCGGGGTGCTCGGCGCCCAACGTCTGCTCTTCGATCGCGAGCGCGCGGGTGTAGGCCGCGACCGCGGTCTCGACGTCGTCTTGCAGCAGCGCCATCGCACCCTGGCCCAGCCATGCGAGCGCGAGGTCGGGGTGATCGGGCGGCAGTCGATCGCGGCGCAGCTCGACCACGAGATCGGCGTGCGCGCGCGCCGACTCGAGCGAGCCGTGCTGCAGGTGCCACTGCTGCAGCGCCGTGTGCACGAGCGCGAGATCGGGGTGGCGCGGGCCCAGGCTCCGCTGCCATCGCACGCGCGCGCGCTCGAGCGCGCCCAGGGCCGCGTCCGCGTCGCCGTGGCGAAGCTCGAGCATGCCGAGGTTGTAGTCGATGCGCGCGAGCGCGACGTGATCGGGCCCCAACGCCGCGACCATCGCGTCGCGCTCGCGTCGGGCCAGGGCGCGGGCCTGATCGATCGCGCCACGGCCCTGGGCGACGTCGATCGCGACCTCGAGCAGCGGCCACCACTGTGGCGGCACCAGGGCGTCGCCGAGCGCGGCCAGAAGCGGTTGCAGCTGCGCGCGCCTGCGCGCCCTCGAGATCGCCGCGTAGGCGCGAGAGCTGGGTCGTCGCAGCTGCAGCTGCGACGCGAGCGCGCCGGCATGATCGAGCCGCGCGACGCTGGCCTGGGCCCGACGCAGGTCGAGCTCGGCCGCGGCGGCGTCCTCGAGCTCCGCGATCGACACCCGCGCGAGCGTCGGCCACAGCTCGGCCGCGAGCCGGTCGTGCGCGGCGGCCTCGGCCTGTGCGGCCGCGTCGAGCAGCAGCGCCCGCGCGCGCATCGGCCGGCCCTGGGCGCTCGCGAGCTCGCCCGCGAACGCAGTGGCCTCGGCCTGCAGCGGCGCGAAGCCGGTCGCGATCGCCATCGCGGCCAGGCCCGGCTCGCGCTCGGCCAACGGTGCGAGTCGGCCCAGGGCCAGCTCGGCGCGGGCTTGGTCGAGCGCGGCCCGCACGCGCGCGACCTCGGCTCCGATGCGCGGGTCGCTGGGCTCGTCCGCGGCGACGGCATCGTCGCAGTCGCCGGTCGCGGTGCGATCCAGCCATGTCAGCGCATCGACCTCGGTCGCGGTGCCGCGATCGATCGCGAGCGCGGTCAGGCGGCGTCGATCCGCGCGAGGCGCGATCGAGACGCCGCGGTGGCGTTGCGCTGGGCCTGGGCCTCGGCGCGCGCCTGCTCGCGAACCTCGGCGCGCTGGCGCGCAGGCGAGCGCGCGCCTGCAGCTGCTCGCGTTCCGGGCGCTGCGATCGCGGCGCCGGCGAGGCTCGCGCGCGCAGTTGCGCCGCTCGCCCTCGGGGCCGACGGCGGTGCACGGCGACGCGCCCAGATCGAGGCGTGCCAATGTCACGGCCGCCAGCACCGCGGTCGGCACCGCGACCGCGGCGATGCGCAGGCGCGTGCGTGGCCGCGCTCGCGCGCGGCCGAGCGCCAGCAGCAGCGCGTCCATGTCGGGCCAGCGCGCGCCGGGTTCGTAGGCGAGGCCGCGCTGCAGCACCCGCAGGATCTCGGGCGGCACGCTGCAGTCCGAGAGGCGGCTGGGCACCGGCGCGGTGGGCTGGAACGGCGTGTGGAGGTTGCCGCTGGCGAACGGGCGCTGGCCTGCAGCAGCTCCCACGCCATCACGCAGAAGGCGAACTGATCGCAGCGCGGATCGATCACCTGTCGCCGCAGCTGTTCGGGCGCCATGTACACCGGCGTGCCCACCACCGCTCCGGTCGCGGTCAGGCGCGCCGGCAGCGGTGTGCTCGGGCTGGGCAGCGATCGCCGGCCTCGTGCGAACCCGATGGCGCCTCGGCGGCGCCGGGCAACGGCGTCGCGCCCACGGTCGCGCGCGCGAGCCCGAAGTCGACCACGCGCGTGCGACCGTCGTCGGCGACGATGACGTTGTCGGGCTTGACGTCGCGGTGCACCAGACCGACGCGATGGATCGCATGCAGCCCCTGCGCGACCTGGGCCAGCACTGCGAGCGCAGTCGTGGTGTCGGGGCGGCGCTCGGACCACTGTCGCAGCGTCGGGCCGCGCACGACCTCGAGCGCGAGGTACACGCTCGTGCCCAGGGTGCCGACCTCGTAGACCTGCACGACGTTGGGATGGTTCACGCGCGCGAGCGTCTGCGCCTCGCGGAACAGCCGCATGGTCGCCGGCACGGCCTCGTCGGCGACGAGCCCGGTGAGCAGCTCGGCGTGCACCAGCTTGATCGCGAGCGGTCGGCCGAGCACCGGATCGTGGGCCGCGAACACCTCGCCCATGCCTCCTGCACCCAGGCGCTCGCCGATCTCGTAGCGGCCGATGCGTCGCGGTACCTCCGCGACGCGGCGTTGGCGGTGTCGCGCCGCGATCGCGGCGGGCGACTCGAGCGCATCCGCAGACACCATCGACAGCGACAGCGTGTGGCCGGGCGGCTGCGGCTCTCGTCGCGGTGCGGGGGTCGTGGCCACGATCGCCCCATGGTCGCAGATGCGACGCGGGCTTGTCGTGGGCCTGCCGCACTACGTAGCGGGGCGTAGCGCGGAGTGCCCGCGGCCCGCGTCGCGTGCGGTGCTCGCTATCGTCGTGCTGGGGACGAGGGCGGTGGCGGCGATGGACATGATCCAAAGGACGCGCGGGCGGGGCCGCGCGGGGCAGTGCGCGGTGGCAGCGGTGATGGTCGCATCGGTGCTGACCGCATGCGGCGACGCGTCGACGCCCGCGGGCTCGGCCGGCGCAGACGTCGGTGAGGCCGGCACGCTCGATGGTGGCTCGTCGAGCAGCGGTGGCATCGATGCGAGCAGCAGCGACGGCGCGGACGGCTCGGGCGGCGGTGCCGACCTCGGCACGGCGGAGCAGCCGACCTGCGAGCCGGCGCCGCCGGGCGGCGCGATCGAGCTGCTGGGCGCGCGCTAGGGCCTGCAGCTCGATCACGCCGAGGTCCTGGGCCTGCAGCAGTTCACGCTCGAGGCGTGGATCCGCTGGGACGGCTACGGCAGCACCGCCAGCTCCGGGGTCGGCGGCGTGACGGCCGAGCCCATCATCACCAAGGGTCGCGGCGAGAGCGACGGCGGAACCATCGACTGCAATTACTTCTTCGGCATCGACGACGCCGGTCGACTGGTCGCCGACTTCGAGGACACCGACAGCGGCGCGAACCACCCCGTGCAGGGGCTCTCGTCGCTGTCGCGCGGGCAGTGGCACCACGTCGCCGCGAGCTTCGACGGCGCGAGCTGGCGGCTTTGGCTCGACGGCGTGCTCGACGGCAGCGCCGCGGCCGAGGCGGTGCCACGCCACGACAGCGTGCAGCCGGCCGGCATCGGCACCGCGTTCGACTCCATGGCGCGCGACGCCGGCAGCTTCGACGGTCGCATCGACGAGGTGCGCATCTGGAATCGCGCGCTCGATGCTGCCGCGCTGCAGGCGGGCATGTTCGGACCGCCGCCCGACGACGGCGGTCTGGTCGCGCGCTACCCCCTCGACGAGACCGTCGGCACCGCGGTGCCGGAGCTGGTCGCGGGCCTCGACGGCGAGCGCCTCGGCGGGCGTTGGATCGCGGACGCGCGGCCGCAGCGGGCCTCCACACCGCCGGCGGTGCCCAGTGTCGAGGGGACCGGCGCGACGGTCGTGGGTACGGACGCGACGCTGTCGCTGGGTGTGGTCGATCTCGACGACGACGCGATGCGGGTGGAGATCTGGGGTCGCGCGCTGCCGCAGCCCGAGCCGTTCTCGATCGCGGTGCTGCCCGACACGCAATACTACTGCGACCAGACCCACGGCGGTGTCTCGCAGATGTTCTACGACCAGACCCAGTGGCTGGCCGACAACGCCGAGGCCATCGATCTGCGCGCGGTGCTGCACGTCGGCGACCTGGTCGACGACGGCCACACCTACGTCGACGAGTGGCTGGTGGCCCAGAACGCGCTCGAGACCCTGGAACAGCCGCTGCCCGATCGCGACCAGGGCGTGCCCTACGGTGTCGCGATCGGCAACCACGACCAGGCGACCAATTCGCACCCGGGCCAGACCGGCTTCTACAACCAGTACTTCGGCGTGGCGCGCTTCGAGGGCCGCGACTATTACGGCGGCCACTACGGCGAGGACAACAATGCCTCGTTCATCACTTTCACCGGTGGCGGCACGAAGTGGTTGGCGCTGTTCTTCGAGTTCGACCAGGCCGGCATCCCCGAGGACAACGCTGGACCCGATCTCGCGGTCATGGCGTGGGCCCGGCGCGTGCTCGCCGATCACCCCGATCACTACGCGATCGCGGTCGCGCACTCGTGCCTGGTCAACACCGAGAACGGTGTCACGCTCGATACGCCGTTCTCGTCGCAGGGGCTCATGCGCTGGCACGCGCTGCGCGGCGAGCCCAACCTGCGGTTGATGGTCTGCGGCCACGTCGCCGACGAGGGCCGCCGCACCGACGTGGCCGCGAGCACGGTCCACACGCTGTTGTCCGACTACCAGTTCGACGGCGCGGGCGGCTCGGGCAAGCTGCGCCTGATGACGCTGCGGCCCGACCTGGGCACGCTCGAGGTACAGACCTACTCGCCGTACCGCGACCAGTGGTACGAGAGCGACGACGCCCACTTCGAGCTGCCGATCGAGCTCGACCGCGGCGCCGGCGAGTTCGAGCGCATCGCGACGGTCGAGCACGTCGCCTCGGGCGACGCGATCGAGGTGCCGTGGACGGGGTTGCAGCCGGGGGTGTCGTACGAGTGGTACGCGCGCGTCGACGACTGCACCCACGGCGTCGACGGCACGCGGCAGGTGTTCACCGTGCCGTGAGCCGGCCCCGATCGCGCGCCGGTTTCTTGGGTCGCCGCCGGCGCGCGTGACAAGATTTGCCATGCTCGACCCCCGCCTGTGGCCCCACGTCGTCTCGCAGGTCGATGCCGTCGTCGGTGCGCTCGCGGACATGACCGGTGCGCGCACGCTGTGGCTCGACCCCTACGGCCGGCTGTGGCACGCCGCGCCGAACCACCCCGCGCCGCATCGGCACTGGCGTCAGGTCGGCACGTTCGCGCGCCCGAGCAAGGGCGAGCTGCGGCGCGCGCTGGTGCGGTGGTTCGCACCCCAGGGCGCGGCCCAGGCGGCGTGACGGCGGGTCAGTCCTCGCGGTGGAAGTCGGTCGTCGCCGCCGCGACCGCTTCGAGCGCCTCCACGTCCGCGAGGTCCTTGGTGCGCCCTGCGCAGCGCTTGTTGCGAAGCAGCGCGTCCAGTCCGATGAAACGCACCATGGTGTGGCCGAGCCGGCCGAGGATGGGTTGTGCGACCGCTTCGTCGTAGTCGACGCCGCTGATCTGCGTGAGAATGTCGATGCGGCGCGGCGGCAGGCCGAGCTGATACACCCTGCCAGCGGTCGCGAAGTCGCGCGGCTGCACGCCATGCGCCCCGACCGGAGCGCCGAACCGGACGAGTGCACGGTACACACGCCCTGCGTTGTCGGGCTCGGGACGCACCAGCACGTCGAGGTCGCCGGTTGCCCTGGCGACACCGTGCGCCGCCATTGCGTGGGCGCCGACGATCAGGAAGTCGCAGCCCTCGGCTTGCAGACACTCGACGAGGTCTACGAAGTCTTCGTGCGCAAACGGTTGCTGCCCGGTCATCGGTCGATCACGCGGCCAGGCGCCTCGTGTCGGGCGTAGCTTGGGATGGGCTCGCGGCGCTCTGCCCACGCCTCCAGCGTCAACGTCCAGACCAGACGGACGCGCTCGTCCACGGTCGAGTGGTCGCGCGTGTCGGCGAGCGGTTCGGTTCCGAGCGCGTACACGCGCACTGGCCAGCTCGCGCGTGCCCGTGCACGTTCGTCGAAGGTGCTCACGCACTCGCCATGATACCACGCCGGCGGTGCCGCACGAGTTGCGCATGCCGGCCGGGACGCCAACGCGGGCCCCGGTGCTAGCGTGCGTCTCGATGATGCCGCCCGGCCCGCGAGTCCACTGCGGATGAGGCGCGTGATCGAGCCGCCGCAGACGCGACCGCCGGTCGATCCGCCCGCCGATGCGACGTGGCTCGAGGTCGACGGGCTGCGGCTGTTCACGTCGATCGTCGGGCCGCGTGCGGGCGCGGTGGTGTGGTTCGTGCTCGGGCCCGAGGCTGGCGCGGCGCCGCCGTATCCGCGGCTGAGCGCGGCGCTGCACGATGCCGGCATCGCCACGGCGCTGCTGCACCCGCGCGGCGCCGGCTTCTCCGACGGGGCGCGCGGGGACAGCCACGACTTCGCGGCGATGCTGTCGGACCAGCAGCGATTCCTCGCGCAGCTGCGCGGCGGTTTCGCCCGGGTGGTGCTGCTGGGCCACAGCGCCGGCGCTGCGCTGGCGCTGGCGCTGGCCGCGGTGGCCGGCGATGCGGTCGCCGCGTGCGTGCTGGTCAATCCCGCGTGGAAGCTGCGCGCGGTCCCGGGCGCGACGCCGACGCTGGCCGACGTCGTGCACTTCGCCGTCGATTGGCTGGTGCGGCCGTCGGCGCGCACCGTCGACATGAACCGCAATCCCGCCGCGCTGGCCTTCGCGCCCGACCGCGCGGAGGGCGAGGCGATGCAGCGATCCGGTGGTCGTGCGCCACTTCAGTCTGCGGCAGCTCGCGGCGCAGCGGCGGTTGATGAATCGCTGTGCCGACCATCTCGCGCAGGTGCGCGCGCCGGTGTTGCTGGTCCAGGGCCGACACGACGTGCTGGTCGATCCGCGCTCGTACCCGCAGCTGGTCGCGGCGGCGGTGAACACCACCGCCGAGCACCTGCTCGCGCCCGACGGTGGACACGGCGCGAGCGCGGTCGAGACGATGGTCGAGCCCCTGCTCGCGTGGATCGTGGCGCGCGTGCGCGCGTGAGGCTGGCGGCGCGCGTCAGCGTGCGCGCGGGCGACCGAGCAGCTGCGGCAGCGACGGCAGGGTCCAGATCACGCCGCTCACGAACGACACGCCGCTGCGGCGCGCGCCCGATCCCGCGGGGCTGGACTGGCCGAGCACGCCGAGGAACAGCATCGGCCAGCGCGCGCGCAGCTCGAGCCCGAGCGCGATGCCGGCCTCCGCGAGCGCGTTGGTGGTCGGTTGTTGCGGCAGCGCGCCGTTGCGCGCGCCCGAGCTGCGCGTCGTCCCGAGCAACCACAACCCGCCGCCGCGCGGCAACGGCCCGAGCAGACTCAGCCGCTGCCATGCGCCCGGCGCCGCCGCACCGCCGTGGCCGTGCCCGCGCGTCCACGACGACCACGCATGATTGCCGCCCAGCCGCGGTGGCGGCGGCGACTCGGCCGGCCCGACGGCCGCGGCCGCGGGGGGATCGGCGAGCGCGAGGCAGAGGATCGCCGCGAGCATCAATCGGAGCGTGCCGCAGGGTCAGTCGGGGATCCAGTCGAAAGGGTTGTATGCGTCGGGCGCCAGGCTGAGCGCAGCGCAGACCTTGGGCCACTGGTCCTGGCATTGCCCCGAGGATCGGCAGACTCTCCCGTATCCGCACGACTCGTATTGGGCTTGGTCGCACGTCGAGCCGGCCGCGGTGACCAGCGCGCACTGGCCCGGGCTCGAGGAGTCGGGCGAAATGCCGGCGCAGAAGTACTCCGGTCCACCGCTGGCCAGCTCGCTCTCACAGCTGCGCGGCGAGTCGCAGGTGCCGCCGGGCTCGACCCGCGGCGTGCAGGTCCCTTGCCGGGTGCAGAACGCACCGGCTTCGCACGCGCGCCCGCGCGAGAGCGAGCACGGCGCGCCCACCGCTTCGGCGGTGTCGCTCGCGACGCACCGACCTTGCTCGCATACGCCGTTGTCCTTGCACTGCCCCCAGCTCAGGAACCCGCCCGCGCCCCGCGGCGTCCATTCGCGGAGCAACACGGCGTCGGTGGTGCAGGTCTCGCCGAGGTCGCGCGTGCCGCGGAAGGCGAGACACGGGATCCCGAAGCCTGGCGACTGTTCGTTGCAGGCGACGTCGCCTACGCGCGTGAGGAGGCGCTCGAAGCACTTGCGGCTGAACACGAGATCGGGTGTGTCCGCGACCGCCTCGAAGGCCGAGATCCCGCTTTCGACGCAGGCGTCGCGATCCGGGAATCCCTCGTCGATGCAATCGCAGCGCTCCTGCGCGTCGCACATCGCGGCCGCGTATCGTTCCGCCGCGTCCTTCGGGATCTCGTCCCCCGCTTCGGGGCCACAGGCCGCCGCGATGCAGATCGCGGCGACCGTCGCGACCTGCAACCGTCCGAGCCTGGACGGGTGCCGGTCATCCGCACCCTTGGCTGCTCTCGCGACATTCACGACTCGATCTCATATCAGATGCTCGCCGTCGCCGGGCCGCGCGTCAGCCGGTCGTCGCGCGCGCGGCCGTGGCCGCACCACCAGCCAGGGAAGCCCCGATCCCCCCGATCCCCGCCGCCGCTCACTTCGCGATCGCGATGCAAGCCGTGGTGCCGCTGCCGCCGCCGTCGGGATGATTGTGCGCACCGAACCACAGCGTCTCGCCCACGCGGTCGCTGATGTCGAAAGGTTGCGTGAGCTGCTCGGCGCTGCAGGTCAGCGGCGGCACGATGTAGTCGAGGTAGTCCCAGGGGTTCTGGCCCATGAGCTCCCAGCCGCTGCAGCGAGGCGCGTTGTCGTTGGGATCGATCGAGGTGTTGTTCGCGATGTAGATCTGGCCGCCGGTGGCCTCGAGGCAGACCAACACGTTGGGGATCGACTGCTCGGGCACGGTGAAGCCCGAGTCGTCGCAGACCTCGCTGCCGTTGCGCGGGGTGTCGACGAGGCAATCGCAGAAGGTGTACTCGTCGGTCGCGGGGCAGTCGCCGCCGCAATCGGTGAAGGGCTCGCCGCAGTCCTGCACGCCGTTGCTGCAGTTGCCGATGCACGCGGGATCCGTGGTCGAGCCGTCGGCGCTGTCGCTGGTGGTCGCCGCGGTGGTGCTGCCGCCGCCGCCGTCGCTGCTGCTGCCGACCGGCCCGCTGCTGCTGCCGCTGTCGTCACCGGGGCAGCCGGTGCACGGGCCGAAGCTGGCGCCGTCGGGTTCGCACACCTGCACGCCATCGGGCGCGCCGCCGGGGCAGGGGCACGCGCGCTGTTCTCCCGGCACGCATGGGTTGCCACCGGCGCTGTCGAAGGTGGTCGTGCCGCGCGCGTCGCCGTTGCCGCAGGCGGCGGCGAGTGCAGCGAACGACCACAGCCACGGATGGGATCGCATCGCGCCAGTATGCCCGTTTTGGCGCGAGCACGACCAGCGACGTCGCGTCCGCGCGCGCGGCAGGAACCCGCGCGTCGGGCGTGGCACCGATCGAGGTGGTCCGCCTCCCGCTCGCGCCGCGCATCGGGCTCGCGCTCGCCGTCGCGCTCGCCGTCGCGCTCGTCGTCGCGCTCGGGGCCTGTCCCGGTGAGCCGCCCGCGACGACGACCGCCGCGCCGAAGCCCGCGACGACGCCGGGCGCCGCCGGCGGATCGTGGGCCACGGTCTCGGCTGGACTCGACGTGGAGGCTTCGGCTGCACCGCCGCCGATCCTGCGCTGGCGCGCGCCCGCGTGCGCCCTGCGCTACCAGTGGCGCTGGACCGCACGGCTGCCGCCCGGCACCAGCGCGTTCGCGGCCGTGCGCGGCGAGCTCGACTTCGTGCTCGCGCCCGCGGCCGATCACGCGATCACGCTCGAGCCGATCGACGTCACCACCACCGGCGTCGCGTACGATGGCGAGCCGGATCCGGCCGGCATCGTGCCGTCGTCGCTGGTGCCGCTGAGTCTGCGCAGCCGCGGTGGGGAGTTCGCACCCGACCACGTCGACGCGCCCGCGCTGCCGTGGGACGGCGACACCCGCACGCCGCCGTTGTCGCTGATGTTCCCGCTGCTGGGCGAGCCCGCGGTGGGCCGCGTGCTGCGGATCGCCGGCAAGGACGCGCTGGCGATCGAGCGCGTCGCGCTGCCCGCGGCGCGCGCGGGCGCCGACACGTGGACCGACGCGCGGCTGCATGCGGTGGTGCTCGAGGACGGCCGCCTGCTGCACGCCGAGCTGGTCGCGCGCGGCGACGGGCCCGGCGACGCCGACGAGCAGCTCGCGGCCGAGCTGCGTCTGGTCGAGGCGTGCGACGGACCCGTGCTGCCGGGGTTCGATCGCTCGCCGACCGAGCGCGTGCTCGCGGCCCATCGAGCGCTGCAGCGGGCCCTGGTCCATCGCGATCGCGAGCAGGTGCGCCGACTGCTGGTGCCGGCGTTGTTCGCGGCCCACGGCGAGGCCGTGATCGACGCGTTGCTCCGCGCGACCTCGCGCTGGGGCCCCGAGGTGCTCGACACACCGGTCGAGACCATCCGCCTGGCCGACGACGGCACCCACCTGCGCTTCGAACTCACGCTGCGCGAAGGTGACGCCGCGCGTGCGATCGACGTCGAGATCGTGGTCACCAATGACGCGACCCCGCGCGTCGCCGCGGTGCGCGTGCACGACGGCCCGTCGCCGCTGCTGGTGGTCGACATCGCGGCGCTCGCCGGATCGCTGTCGGCGTTCGCGCCGCCCGTGGCGCCCGATCGCGTGCTCGTGGTCGAGCCGTGGGTCACCGTGCACGGCCGCGTGGTCTGGGTCCGTGGCGGCGGCACGCTGCGTGCTCGCGCTCGATCCCCGCAGCGACGGCGCCACCGTGCAGGAGGTCCGCGTCGACGCTGGCTCGGTGTGGCGCGGGCCGGTGCAGCGCCAACGCGGCGACAGCCTGCGCTGCGGCGCGCTGCAGCTGCGCCGCGCGGCGCAGTCCCTCGATCTGCGCGGGCCTACCGGCGCGATCGAGGTCGCGATCACCGACGCGCGCTCGCTCGAGTCTGCGGATCCGCTCGCGCCGCAGACCTGGCGGTCGTACGCGTGGGGCGAGCTGGCCTACGATCACCGCGCCGCGACGGCCGCGGGGCCGCGCGCGATGGCTAGCCCAGCGCGCGCTCGAACGCCGCGATCGCGCCGTCGACCGTGGCCTCGTCGACCGCGAGCGACAGCCGCAGGTAGCCGGGCGTGCCGAACGCGGTACCCGGCACCACGATCGTGCGCTCCGCGACCAGCCGTTCGGTCACCGCGACGTCACCGCCGTGTTCGTCGCGCAGGCGCTCGGGCAGCTGCGGGAACAGGAAGAAGCCCGCGCGGGGCTCGGGCAGCACGAAGCCCAGGTGGCGCAGCTCCGCGGCCATGCGGCGGCAGTTGCGGGCGTAGACCGCGACGTCGACCGCGGCCGCCGGGATCGGCGAGCACGCGCGGCAGCACCCGCTGCATCAGCGCGGGCGCGTTGACGAAGCCCAGGATGCGCGTGCAGTAGGCCAGCGCGCGCTGCAGCGTGTCGCGACCGAACATCGTCGGCGACAGCGCGAGGTAGCCGATGCGTTCGCCCGCGAGCCCGAGGTCCTTGAGTGGCTCGTCACGAACACCGTGTCGGCGTAGCGCGTGAGCATCGACGGCACCTCGCCGCCGTCGTAGACCAGATCGCGATAGGGCGCGTCCTCGACCACGACGATCGGCCGCGCGCGCCCGACGTTGGCACGATGGAGCACCGCCGCGAGCGCGTCGAGCTCGGCGTGATCGTAGACCGCGCCGGTGGGGTTGTTGGGCGAGTCGAGCAGGACCCAGCGCGTGCGCGGGCCGATCGCGGCCGCGATCGCGTCGGCGTCGAGACCGAACGCCGGCCCGGTCGCGGCCGGCACCAGCGTCGCGCCGACGGTCGCGCAGTAGTGCTCGTACTCCGAGAAGTACGGCGCCGGCACCACGACCTCGTCGCCGCGGTCGAGCATCGACTGCGCCAGCACGTTGAGCCCACCGGCCGCGCCGACGGTCATCGTGACGTCGGCGAGCTCGAACGGCACGCCGTAGCGCTTGCCCTCGCGCGCGGCCAGGAATTCCCGGACCTCCGCGAAGCCCGCGTTGGTCATGTAGCGGTGCATGCCCTCGGGCTCGCGCGACAGCAACTCCAGCACGGCGTTGCGCCACACCGGCGGCGGCTCGAGGCTGGGGTTGCCCAGCGAGAGGTCGTAGACCGGCAGCGGCTGCGCCGCGCGCAGCTGCGCCGCCAGCTCGAACATCCGGCGCGTCCACGACTCCCGCGATGCGAGCAACGTGTCGGCCACGCGCGACGACAGCTGTCCGCGCGGCGCGCGTCGCCAGCACCCAGCCACCCGCGCCGAAACCCGCCGCCGGCATCGGGCGACACTACCAGAGGTCGAGCGCGGTGGGCATGCTCCCGCCGCCGTGGACACCGAGCGCTCCTGTCGAGTCACAACCTCGCCTTCCTCGAGGCCATCTACGAGGACTACGAGCGCGACCCCGGCAGCGTCGATCCGCAGTGGCGCGCGCTGATCGAGCAGCTGCGCGGGAGCAACGCGCGGGCAACGGCACAGGTGGCGTCGCGTGGATGCGCGGGCTCGAGGCCGGACGGGCCGACCGCGTGGAGCAGATCGCGCTGCAGGCCGCCGCCGACCGCCTGATCGAGCACTACCGCCTCATCGGACATGCGCGCGCAGATCGATCCGCTGGGTCGCGCGCGGCGCGAGGTCACCACTGCGCTCGACCTCGAGTCGTTCGGCCTGCGGCCCGAGCATCTGCCGCGCAGCTCGATCCCGGCACGCTGTTCCCCGGCCGCCGCGAGGCGACCGCAGGCGAGATCGTCACGCGCGTGCAGAACACGTACACCCGCGGCGTCGGCGTGGAGTACTGGCAGATCAACGACGTCGAACAGCGCAACTGGCTGCGCGACCGCATGGAGTCGGTCGAGAACCAGGTCGTGCCGTCGCCGAGGATCAGCTGCACCTGCTGCGATCGCTGACCCGCGCCGACGCGGTCGATCGCTTCTTGCACACCAAGTTCATCGGCGCCAAGCGCTTCTCCATCGACGGCGCCGAGAGCATCATCGCGTTGCTCGAGACCCTGGTCGAGGACGCGGGCCAGCTCGGCGTCGAGGAGATGATCTTCGGCATGGCCCACCGCGGGCGGCTGTCGGTGCTGCTCACGCTGCTGGGCGCCACGCCGGCGCAGGTGTTTTCTCGCTTCGCCGGCGGCGAGGATCCGCGCGAGGCGCTGGGCTCGGGCGACGTGAAGTACCACCTGGGCTCGTGGCGCGACTACGTCACGCGCGCGGGCAAGCCGATGTACCTGGCGCTGGCGTTCAACCCCAGCCACCTCGAGGCCATCACGCCGGTCATCGCCGGCCGCGTGCGCGCGAGCCAGGATCGCCGCCCGCCCGAGCGCAAGAACGCGGTGCTGGGCGTGACGCTGCACGGCGACGCCGCGTTCATGGGTCAGGGCGTCGTCGCCGAGACACTCAACCTCTCGCGGCTGCCGGGCTACAACAACGCCGGCACCATCCGCATCGTCATCAACAACCAGATCGGCTTCACCACCAACCCCGAGGAAGGCCGCTCGACCATCTACCCCACCGCGGTCGCCGACATGCTCAACGTGCCGGTGTTCCACGTCAACGGCGACGACCCCGAGGCCGCGGCCTACGTCGGCAAGCTCGCGATCGAGTTCCGCCAGCGCTACGCCCGCGACGTCATCATCAACCTGGTGTGCTACCGCCGCTACGGCCACAACGAGGGCGACGAGCCCACGTTCACGCAGCCGCGGATGTACGAGCTGATCTCGCAGCGCAAGCCCGTGCTCGAGCAGTACCAGCAGCGCCTGATCGAGCGCGGCACCGTCGACCGCGGCCAGTGCGACGCGATGGCCGAGGGCTTCCGCGAGGAGTTCGAGCAGGCCCTGGCGGAGATCCGGCGCGCGGGGCCGCAGCCCCTGCGCTCACCCATGCACGGCGTGTGGCAGAACTACGCCGGCGGACCCGAGTCCGGTGCGGGCGAGGTCGCGACCGCGATCGATCACGAGACCGTCACGCGCATCGGCCATGCGCTCACGAGCTTGCCGCGGGACTTCGCGCTGCACAACAAGCTCACGCGCTTCGTCGCCGAGCTGGGCGAGATGGCCGCAGGCCAGGCCCCGGTCAGCTGGGCCATGGCCGAGCACCTCGCCTACGGCTCGCTGCTGATGCAGGGCTACCACGTGCGGTTGTCGGGCCAGGACTCGATGCGCGGCACCTTCACCCATCGCCACGCGGGCTACGTCGACACCAAGACCGAGCAGCGCCACTTCCCGCTGCGGCACCTCTCGCCGTACCAGGGCCGCTTCGAGGTCTGCAACTCGCCGCTGTCCGAGTTCGCCGTGATGGGCTTCGAGTTCGGCTACAGCCTCGCCGCGCCCGACACCCTGGTGATCTGGGAGGCGCAGTTCGGCGACTTCTGCAACGGCGCGCAGGTCATCATCGACCAGTTCATCTCCAGCTCCGAGGACAAGTGGAACCGGCTCTCGGGCCTGGTGCTGATGCTGCCGCACGGCTTCGAGGGCCAGGGCCCCGAGCACTCCAGCGCGCGGCTCGAGCGGTTCCTGCAGCTCGCGGCCGAGGACAACATGCAGGTGTGCAACCTCAGCACGCCGGCGCAGCTGTTCCACGTGTTGCGGCGGCAGGCGCTGCGACGGTGGCGCAAGCCGCTGGTGCTGATGTCACCCAAGAGCCTGCTGCGCACGCGGCAGTCGTTCTCGCCGCTGACCGACATCGAGCGCGGTGGCTTCGCCCGCGTGATCGACGACGCCCGCGGCCGAGCCCGGCGAATCCCGCCGCGTGATCCTGTGCTGCGGCAGATCTACTACCACGAGCTGCTCGCGGCGCCGGCCAGCGCCAGCGCACGAGGACGTCGCGCTGGTGCGGGTCGAACACGGCTGTATCCCTTCCCGGCCAGCGAAATTGCGCCGCCGCGCTCGCGCTACCCCGCCGCGACCGGTGGGTATGGGCACAGGAGGAGCCGCGCAACATGGGTGCGTGGCCGTTCATGCTCTCGCGGCTCACCCGGACTGACCGAGGCACGCGGCGTCGCCGGCGCCGCGCCACCGTCGGTCCGCGCGGAGGTGCGAGCCCGGCAGCAGCTCGCTAGAGCCACGAGCTCGAGGATCAAGATGTACCTCGACGAGGCCTTTGCCTGAAGACGACACGATGACGATCCAGATCCGCATTCCACAGATGGGCGAGTCGGTCACCGAGGTGCTTGATCGCGCGGTGGCTCAAGGCCGAGCGAGGATTCGATATGCCGCAGGCCGACGAGCCGGTGGTCGAGGTCGAGACCGACAAGATCACGATCGAGGTGCCGGCACCGGGCGCGGGCGTGCTCGCGCGCCCGGGCCATGTGTTCGGCGCGACCGTCGGCGTGGGTCAGGCGGTCGGCGAGATCGACGACACCGCCCGCGCCCCAGCGGGGCGACGGCAGCAAGCCTGCGGCTGCCGCGGCAGCGGCCGAACGTCCGCGCGCCGCCGCCGAGCCGCCGGCCGCGGGCCCGGCCACGCATCGCCGCGGCCGATCGCGGCATCGATCTCGCGCAGGTGCCCGGCAGCGCCCGCGGCCGTCGCATCACCAGGGACGACGTCGTGCGTGCGGATGCACCCGCCGCAGCACCGGCAGCAGGCGCACCGGCGCCGGTGGCCAAGCCGGTGGTGGTGCCGGTCGCACCGCCGCGTGCCGCCAGGCACCGCGAGGAGCGCAAGCCCAGCGAGCGCCGCTGCGCAAGCGCGTGGCCGAAGCGCACGGTCGAGTCGCAGAACACCGCAATCCTCACGACCTTCAACGAAGTCGACATGTCCACTTGATGGAGCTGCGGGCGCGCTACAAGGACAGCTTCGAGAAGCGCTACGGCGTGCGCCTGGGCTTCATGTCGTTCTTCATCCAAGGCCGCGATCGAGGCCCTGCGCGAGTTCCCGATGGTGAACTCCGAGATCGACGGCGAGGACGTGATGCCGATACTACTACGACATCGGCGTAGCCGTCGGCGACATGCCCCGGGGCCTGGTCGTACCCGGTGATCCGCGACGCCGATCGGCTGTCGTTCGCGCAGGTCGAGCAGAGCATCGCGGCCTACGGCGAGAAGGCCCGCGCCAACAAGCTCACGCTGCGAGGAACTCTCCCGGGCGGGACCTTCACCATCGGCAACGGTGGCGTGTACGGCTCGATGCTGTCGACGCCATCGTCAACCCGCCGCAGACCTGCGCGGCGTGACCGGCATCCTGGGCCTGCACAACATCGTCGATCGCCCGGTCGCGATCGACGGCAAGGTCGAGATTCGGCCGATCGGCAACCTCGCGCTCAGCTACGATCACCGCCTGCTCGACGGGCGCGAGGCGGTAAGTTCCTCGTGCGCATCAAGCAGTGCATCGAGCAGCCCGAGCGGATGGCTGCTGGAGTCTGAACCCACCGGCGGCACGGCCGCCGCGCATCAGCGCGGCCGTGCCCGCGCGCGCACGCTGCACTGGCACCATCGACCGCACCGGCGGGGAGCCGCGTGTTACTGTGCCTCCATGCGCACGCTCGCCCTGTCGTCGCTGCTGCTCGGACTCGCGCGCACGGTTGCCGCCGCCGACCCCTGCCCGAGGGCGATGCCGGCATCCTCGCGGCGCAATACCCCGGCGACGCCGGCATCGGCGGCGATCCGGCGGTGATCTTCGCCGACGACCCCGAGGGCTACGGCGATGCCAGCGAGCTGGGCAGCGGTGGACCGCGGCGGTGGCCAGCCCGACGGCGTGCGCATCGCGACCAGGCCGGTAACGTCTTCGGCGGCGCGCAGGCGCTCGAGTTCACCGTGCCGCAACAGGACGCGGAGCTCAGCAACGCGGTCGACCGCACGGTCTCGCCCGAGCTCGACGTGATGCACCTGCGCTTCTACTCGAAGTTCATGGGCCCGTACGACATCGTCGGCTCGAGCCACAACGGCGGCATGATCGCGTCGCACTACTTCATCGACGGCCAGGCGACCCCGGGCGTGCCCGCGGACGGCACCAACAAGTGGCTGGTCAACGTCGAGAACTGGCGCGGCGAGGTCGAGACCATGTCGCCGGGCCTGCTCAACCTCTACATCTACCATCCCGAGCAGCGCTCGAACTACGGCGATCACTTCTGGTCCGACGGCACCATCACGCCCTACGATCCCGATCCGCCGCCGGACTACTTCGGCCCCGACTTCGTCCCGCGCGACAACATCATTCCGCCGCTGGACCAGTGGCACTGCTACGAGCTGATGGTCCAGGCCAACACCCCCGGCCAGCGCGACGGTCGCATCGCGTTCTGGTACGACGGCATGCTCGCGGGTGACTTCGGCAACCTGCGGCTGCGCGACGTGCCCGAGCTGACCATCGATCGCTTCGGGCTGGCGTTCCACATCGGCAGCAACCCCGACGCGGAGCAGAAGAAGTGGTACGACAACGTCGTGGCCGCGACCGCGTACATCGGTCCGGTCTACGGCGGTGGCAGCAGCGACGACGGTGGCGGTGGCAGCAGCGGTGGCGGCAGTGCCGGCACCGGCGGTGGTGCGGACAGCAGTGGCGGCAGCGCGGACGGGGGCGCGAGCTTCGGCGACGACGGCGGCTCGGGCAGCGACGGTGCAGGCGAGGGCAGCGGTGGCACCGCGGCAGCCGAGGGCAGCGGCGGCGCGAGCCAGGACGACGCCGCCGCTGGTTGTGGCTGTCGCAGCGACGGCATGCGAGCATCGTGGCTGACGCTGCTGCTGCTCGGTGCGCGGCGTCGGAGACGATGATGAAGCGCGCGCTCGCGATCCTCACCCTGGTGTCGGCCTGCAGCGACGACGGCGTGCCGCAGGCGGAGGACGGCGGCAGCGACGGCGGCGGCACCAGCGGTGGCGCGAGCGCGAGTGCGAGCGCGAGCGCGACCGACGGTGGCAGCGGCGGCAGCGTCGACGCGGGCGGACTCACCGGCGAGGGCACCTCCGCCGCCGACAGCAGCGGCGGCGGCGACAGCGGTGAGCCGCCACCGTCGCCCGACTGCGGCGACGCCGAGTGCAGCGCGCTCGAGACCTGCTCGAGCTGCGCGGCGGACTGCGGCGCGTGTCCGACCGACTGCGGCGACGCGTCGGTGTTGTGCGTCGACGACACCCCCGGCGAGCACGCCGAGTTCGACACGATCCAGGCCGCGGCCGACGTCGCGACGCCGGGCGACACCGTGCTGGTCTTCGCCGGCAACTACGCCGGCGTGGAGCTGACCGCTTCGGGCGAGCCCGGCATGCGCATCGAGCTGCGCGCGGCCGAGGACGGCGTCGTCGTCGATGCGCCGGCGCCGGGCGACGGCTGTGCCGACGGGCCCGCGGGCGTGTGCATCGTGGGCTCGGACGAGCTCGCGGGCGTGCACGACGTCGTGGTCGAGGGCTTGCGCATCATCGGCATGGCGCGATCGTGCGTCGCGACCCACTCGGCCAACCCCGGGGTCAGCGGCGTCGCCACGCCACACCAGCGGCTGGTGTTGCGCGCGCTGCAGTGCGAGGGCGCCGGTCACGAGGGCCTGTACCTGTCCGAGGTCGGCGAGTCGCTGGTCGAGGACAACGACGTGCGCGACGCCGGGGCCAACGGTGAGGACCGTGGTCACGGCATCTACCTCGCCAACGCCGGCTGCGACGGTACGATCCTGCGCCACAACCGGATCCACTGGGACGCGGCGCCGGGACCGGCCGAGGGCGCCGGGATCCACTTCAACGGCGACCTCTCGGTCGAGGGCGACGGCGGCGGCGACGGGCTCATCACCGGCATCGTGGTCGAGCGCAACACCATCTGGGGCTCGAGCCACAACGGCCTCAACATGGATGGCGTGCAGGCCTCGCGCATCGCCGACAACCTCGTGTACGGCAACGCGCGCAACGCCATCGTGGTGTACGCCATCGACGCCGCGGGCGGCGCGGCCGACCTCGCGATCGTGGGCAACACCTTCGTCGTGCCGCCCGAGGGGACCGGCGCGGCGATCCGGCTCGAGCAGGACGAGGGCGGACACGTCATCGTCGACAACATCCTGGTCAACGAAGGCGGTGGGCCCAGCATCTCGCTGGGCAGCGCGCCGCTGCAGAGCGACTACAACGCGGTGGTCGACGCGTTCGCCGTCGACGACGGCGAGCTCGACCTCGCGGCGTGGCAGGCCATGGGTTACGACGCGCACTCGATCCTGGTCGAGGACGGCGCGAGCCTGTTCGTCGGCGGCGGTGACTGGCACCTGCTCGACGGTGCGCCGGCGATCGATGTCGGCATCGACATGCTCGGCGGCGTCGCGGCCAGCGCGGTCGACCTCGCGGGCCAGCCGCGGCCGCAGGGCGGCGGTATCGATCTCGGCGCCTACGAGCGGTGAGCCGCCGCGCCGCGATGCACCGCCTCGCGCGTCAGAAGTCGACCTGGCACTGGCCGGTCAGCGCGTTGACGCAGGCGTGCAGCACCGGGCAGCACACGTGGCCGCACGCGACCTGGGCCGCGGGGCAGGTGGGGTTCTTGGGCGGATCGTCGGCGCAGCCGCCGGTCGGGCCGCACTGCTTCGCGCAGCAGGTGTACGAGGCATTCGCGCTCTCGCTGGTCTTGCACGTCGCCATCGACGGCGGGCACGCGGCATGGCACGCGCCGTCGCGGCCGCAGGTCTGACCCCACTCGCACGTCACGCCGTCGCACGGGTCCTTGGGCGGCGAACCGCCGCCGCCATCGCCACCACCGCCGCCGCCGTTGCCACCACCGCCGCCGCCGTTGCCACCGCCGCCGTTGCCACCGTCGCCGTTGCCACCGCCGCCGCCGTTGCCACCGTCGCCGTTGCCACCGTCGCCGTTGCCACCGTCGCCATTGCCACCGCCGTCGTCGCCGTGCGCACCGTCCTCACGGCCACCGCCACCGGCAGCACCGTCGTCACCGCCGGCGCCGTCGCCGTTGCCACCACCGTCACCGGCGCCGGCCGTCGTCCCACCGCCGCGCGCACCGTCATCGCCACCTTTTTGCCCTCGCCACCGCTGCCGCCACCGCCGGGCTCGTCGCCGTCGAACAGCACGGAAGTCCGCGGCGACGACCTTGTCCTTGCGCGCCTGCGCGCGGCGTCCGGCCGCGCACCCTGACACGCGAGCACGAGTGCAGCGAGGCCCGACAGGCCGGTGGTGATGACGAGGTTCCAGGTGCGCATCGCGACGTCCTTGCTGGGGTCCGAGCCGGCCGGGCGCTCGCGCGCCGCGACGGCCCCGAGGGGTAGTCGTCGATCCCGTGCCGCGAGCACGGCGGTGGTTGCATCACCGCCCCCGCCGTGCGTCCGCGGCTCGCGTTTTTGCTAGGATTCGCGGCCATGGACGGCACGATGATGTCGCGCCCGCTGACCCTGGACCTGGTGTTCCAGCGCGCGGCGTCGCAGTTCGGTTCGGTCGAAATCGTCTCGCGCAGGCCCGACCGCACGGTCTCGCGCACGAGCTATGGTGCCGTGATCGCGCGCGCGCACCGGCTCGCGCAGGCCCTGGTCGCCGCGGGCGTGAAGCCGGGCGAGCCGGTCGCGACGCTGATGTGGAACCATGCCGAGCACGTCGAGGCCTACTTCGGCATCCCGCTGGCCGGCGCGGTCGTGCACACGCTCAACCTGCGGCTGCACCCCGACGAGATCGCGTTCATCGCCAACGACGCCGGCGATCGCGTGCTGTTGGTCGACGAGGTGCTGTTGCCGCTGTACGAACGCTTCGCCGAACGCGTGCCGTTTCGCCAGGTGATCGTCGTGGGCGCCAGCGGACCCGTCGCGCCCGGCCGGCACGACTACGAGGCGTTGCTCGCCGGCGTCGACCCGACCACGCCGTTGCCACCGTTGCGCGAGGACGACGCCAGCGGCTGTTGCTACACCAGCGGCACCACCGGCAAGCCCAAGGGTGTGGTCTACACCCATCGCTCGACGCTGCTGCATTCCTTGGTGCTGGGCCTGCCCGACGGCTTCGGGTTGTCGGCCAGCGACACGCTGCTGCCGGTGGTGCCGATGTTCCACGTCAACGCGTGGGGCTTGCCCTACGCCGCCGCGATGATCGGCATGAAGCTGGTGATGCCCGGGCCCTACCTCGACCCGCCGAGCCTGCTCGATCTGATGCGCGACGAGGGTGTCACCATCGCCGCCGGCGTGCCGACGATCTGGCTGGGCATCCGCGACGCGCTCGAGGCCGAGCCCGAGCGCTGGCGGCTGCGACCGGGCGTGCGCATGATCGTCGGCGGCTCGGCCGCGCCGGCGCAGCTCATCACCGACTTCGATCGCCTGGGCCTGCAGCTGATCCACGCCTGGGGCATGACCGAGACCTCGCCGCTGGGTCTGGTCTCGCGAGTGCCCCACGCCCTGCGTGACGCACCCGAGGCGCTCAAGCTGTCGCTGCGGGCCAAGCAGGGCACGCCGCCGCCGTTGGTGGAGATCCGCGTGCGCAACGACGCCGGCGACGTGCCGCGCGACGGTCGCACCAGCGGCGAGGTGCAGATCCGCGGACCGTGGGTCACCGGGCGCTACGCCGGCATCGACGTGCCCGATCGTTGGACCGACGACGGCTGGTTCCGCACCGGCGACGTCGCGAACGTCGACGAGCACGGCTTCGTGCAGCTGGTCGATCGCGTCGCGGATCTCATCAAGTCCGGCGGCGAGTGGATCGCCTCGGCCGAGCTGGAGAACGCGCTGATGTGCCACCCCGGCATCCGCGAGGCCGCGGTCGTGGGCGTGCCCCATCCCAAGTGGAGCGAGCGACCGGTGGCGGTGATCGTGCCCAAGGCGGGGCAACGCCCCAGCGACGACGAGTTGCGCGAGTTTCTCGCGTCGCGCTTCCCCAAGTACTGGTTGCCCGACGCCTTCGTCGTGGTCGAGGAGATCCCGCGCACGTCGGCGGGCAAGTTCAAGAAGACCGCGCTCCGCGAGCAGCTGCGGGATCACGAGTGGTAGCGCGCGGCACGATCGCCGGGGTGCTGTTGGGTCTGTTCGCGTCCGCGGCGTGCGGTCGCGAGCCGGCGGTGCCTGCGCCCGCGGCCGCGGCTGCGCCCGCGCCGGCCGCCGCCGCGACGGCGGCCGAGCCGTCGCTGGCGCCGACGACCGCGAGCATCCGCGCGTTGGTGCAGACGCTGTCGAGCGACGAGATGCAGGGCCGCGGACCAGGACGCCCGGGGCCGCGCGCGCGGTCGAGACCATCGTCGCGCAGATGCAGGCGCTGGGCCTGCAGCCCGCGGGGGACGACGGTGGCTGGACGCAGCGCGTGCCCGCTGCGCGCCGTCACGACCGACCCCGCGCGGGTCGAGCTGGCGCTGCTGGCCGGGGGCGAGCGCGCGCGACCCTGGGCTTCGGCGAGGACTTCGTCGGCACCAGCCTGCGCGCGGCCAGGACCCACCGCATCGTCACCGCTTTGGTTCGTGGGCCACGGCATCACCGCGCCGGAGCAGGGCTGGGACGATTACGCCGGTGTCGATGTCGGCGGCGCGATCGTCGTGGTGCTGGTCGGCGATCCGCCGCTGAGCGACGGCCGCTTCGCCGGCGACACGCTGACGTACTACGGCCGCTGGTCGTACAAGGTCGAGCGCGCGATCGCGGCCGGCGCCCGCGGCGTGCTGCTCGTGCACGAGACCGAGGCCGCGTCCTACGGCTGGAACGTCGTGCGCAACAGCTGGTCGAGGAGCGCTTCGACGTGATCGACCCGGCGCAACCTGCCGCGGCCGCGCTCGCGGTCGAGGGCTGGCTGTCCAAAGACGCCGCCGACGCGCTCGCGCACCGCTGCGGCGCGTCGCTGCAGCAGTGGCACGACGCCGCGCTCGCGCCGGGTTTCCACGCCGTGCCGCTGCCCGCGACGCTGGTGGGCTCGCTCGTGACGACCGAGCGGCGCATCGCCGATGTCAACGTGGTCGGGCGACTCGCGGGGGCGCGCGCGCCCGACGAGGCCCTGGTGCTCACGGCGCACTGGGATCACCTGGGCCGCAACGATCACGCCGAGCCCGGCGCCGACGCGATCTTCAACGGTGCGATCGACAACGCCAGCGGCGTCGCGGGCCTGCTCGCGGTCGCGGCCGAGCTGCAGGTGCGCAGCCGCGGCGGTCGGCCGCTGGGGCGCAGTGTCTACTTCGTCGCGACCACCGGCGAAGAGCAGGGGCTGCTCGGCAGCCGGTGGTTCGCCGCACATCCGCCGGTCGCGATCGAGAACCTGGTCGCGGCGTTCAACCTCGACAGCATGAACGTCGACGGTCGCACGCGCACGGTGCAGGTCATCGGCCCGGGCCAGTCCACGCTCGAGGACGTGCTCGCCGAGGTCGTGCAGGCCGAGGGCCGCGCGGTCGTGCCCGACGAACACCCCGAGAGCGGTGGCTACTTCCGCTCCGATCACTTCAGCTTCGCGCAGCGGGGCGTGCCCGCGATCTACCTGCGCGGTGGCAGCGACATGGCCGACGGCGGCAGCGAGCGCGGGCGTGCCCTGGGCGAGCAGCGGGCCCGCCACTACCACACCGTCGACGACGAGTTCGACGAGCATTGGTCCTTCGAGGGCACGCTGCAGGACGTCCACACCATGGCCTCGCTGGTCGGGCGCGTGGCCGACGAACCCGCACGACCGACGTGGAAGGCCTCGCGCGCGGTGATCCCGGTGGTGGCCGCGACCCCCGAGCCGCAGCCCACCCGCGACGGCGGACGTTGATCGCCGCGGGCGATCGACCGGCCACGCCGCTGCGCTCGCCTGCCGCACCGTCGTGGGTTATCGTTCGATCCGGATCTCGGATCCGAGGACCATGGTCAAACGCGCCGTCGTCAGCTCCGCCCGCCGCACCATCGCTGCGCGTCCCGGCACCAGCGACGACGTCGTACCGCTCGACGATCGGCCGCTGTCGCTGACGATGAGCGCCGACGGCAAGCGCGTGCTGGTGGCACTGCCCTACGAGATCGCGGTCTTCCACGCCGAGTCGCTCGAGCTGGAGAAGTCGATCGAGCTGGCCTCGGCCGAGCCGTCGCTGTGCCTGGCCGACGACGACGGCGGCCTGTGGATCGGCGGCCAGCATCTGCACCGCGGCTCGATCTGGTCGGCCAAGGCCGAGAAGTTCGGCTCCAAGCTCGGCGGCTTCGTCGACCGCGTGGTGCTGCTGCGGCCGCGACTGCTGTGCGGCGTCGGCACCCAGGGCGAGCTCTTGCTCGATCTCGAGAAGGAGGAGGTGCTGCACCGCCGCAAGGTGCCCGAACGCGACGTGTTCGGCCTGGTCGGCGGTGCGGACGGGCGCGCGCTCGCGAGATCTGGAGCGGGCGACGGTCGCCCACGCCGGCGACCCGGTCGATCCGAGCTACGGACCGCAGCACCACGGCTGGGTGCTCGATCCCGATCACCCTCCTCGGGCTACATGAGCTCAAGCTCAAGCAGACCAGCGCCGCACCGGTGCCGGCCGAGGCGATCGTCGCGATCGGTCGCACGCCCGCTGGGCACTGCGTGCTGGCGGCGCGCGACGGCGCGGTCGCGTGGACCAACCGCGCGCTGCGGATGATCGCCGAGCGGGTGCCGGCGGTGGATCTGCGCGTGGCGACGCCGCTGGCGATCGCCGCGGACGAGCGCTGGATCTACGTGCTGCGTCCAGGTGCCACCGTGCATCGCTTCCTCGTCGAGCAGCCGCCGCCGGAGCCCGGCGCGCCGGCCAAGTCCGAGCCGCCGCCGCTGCCCGAGGCCCAGGTCGCGAAGCTGCCGCGCCACGCCAGCGCGATGGTGGTCGCGCCCGGCGGCGCGCTCGTGCTCGCGGGGCCCCAGGCCGACGACCAGTTGGGACGGCTGTGGCGCTGCAGCATCGACGCGCTGGGCTGGACCGATCTGCCGCTGCGCGCGCGTGCGTTGGTGGAGGCGCCGGTCGATCCGGTGGCGACCGGGCCCAAGGCACGCGAGCCCAGCTTCGTGCCGACCCGCACCAAGCTCGCCGGCGCACCGCTGGCGCAGCTGCGCGTGGACGAGGTGCTCGAGGGGCCGGCGTTCTGGCTCACGCGCACCACTGGCACGCTCGGCGAGCGGCCGATCGATCGCCGCGCCGAGGCCGAGGTGCTGCCGGGCGACGCGGTGTTGTTGCCCGCGATGGTGCGGTTGCGCGAGGGCACGGCGCGACCGGCGTTGCTCCTGTGGCCCGGCGTCGCCGACGAGCTGCGCGAACCGCAGCCGTTCGAGTGGATCACGTGGGGCGACCGACCGCGGCAGTGGATCCCGCTGCGCACGCTCGAGATCCGCGCCCAGGGCTGGACCCGGCGCGAGGTTTTCCCGCTGCAAGTCGCGTTGCGGGCCCCACCGCCGCAAGTTGCGGGCCGCCGCGTTCCGGTGCCGCCACGCTGGGTCGACCCCGAGTCGTTCGCGGCGCTGGTCAAGGAATGCAAGCACCTGCTCAAGGTGCTCTGGTAATCCACGACGATCGCGGGCGAACCATCGGCGTGCTCGCGGCACTCGTATCGATGTGGTGGCCAGTGGTGCCGGCTCGTCGACGGGTGTGAGGTCGCTGGACGACACCTGGCCCTGGGCCGGCGCGGGCAGCCATGCCGCGCGCAGCGTCGGGGCGCGCAGCGGCGCACGCAGCGACGAACTGCCGCCCGCGGTCGGTCACTTCCGCCCGGTGCGACGGCTGCGGACCAGCGCCCTGGCCGAGACCTTCGTGGCCCTGGCCGATCGCGACGACGGGATCTCCGAGGTCGTCGCGGTCAAGCGCATCCGCCCCGAGCTGCAGCACGTCGCCGACGCACGCGCGATGTTCAGCCACGAGGCGCTGCTGCTGTCGAGCTTCGACCATCGCGGCATCGTGCGACTGCTGCAGTCCCACGCGAACGCGTCGCACGGGCACTTCGGCGTGGAGCTGGTCCACGGCCGCACGCTGCCCGAGGTCGTGCGGCGTGCAGAGGAGTATGGCGTGCGCATGCCGCTGCGCCACGCCATCTCCATCGTCGCGTCGCTGGCCGAGGCGCTCGACTACGCCCATGGCTGCATCAGCGCCGACCGCACGCCGCTGTGCACCGTCCACGCCGACCTCTCGCCGGGCAACGTCACGCTCGCGCACGATGGCACCGTCAAGCTGGTGGACTTCGGCATGGCCCGCAGCCGCATGCGCCCGACCCAGGGCCGACTGCAGGCGCTGGGCAGTGCGGTCGCGTACATGTCCCCGGAGCAGTGTCGCGGCGAGGCGCTCGATCGCCGCAGCGACGTCTATGGCCTGGGCGTGTTGCTGTGGGAGCTCGCGACGTGGTCGCGACTGTATCGCCGCTTGAGCCACGACCAGGTCGTCGCGCGCGTCGCCATCGGTGCGGTGCCGTTGCCGTCGCAGGTGCGCGCGGACATCCCCGCCGCGCTCGAGGACTCGCTCATGATCGCGCTGCAGCCCCTGCCGCAGCGACGCTTCGCGACCGCGGCCGAGTTCGCTCGGGTGTTGCGCCAGCTCGGCGGCGCCGAGGACCCCCGCGGGCTCGACGCCTGGGTCCGCCGCCTGTTCCACTGAAGTTGCTAGGCTTGTTCGCGGGTGTCCCCGCGCGAGTCAACCCCGTCGCGACCGCGCACGACGACGCCGCGCTCGCGCGAGTCCGAGGGTGTCACCGACGCGGCGTTGGACTCGCGCTCGCTCGGCGCCGCCAGCGACGACCGCGGCGGCGATCTGGCCGAGCACCTGGCGCACTCGATCGTGCGCGCGCGGTTGTTCGGCGTGCAGGCGTCGCCGCCCACGATCGGGCGCTACGAGCTGCAGCGCGACCTGGGTGCGGGCGGCGGCGGCATGGTCTTCGCCGCCCGCGATCCCGAGCTCGACCGCGCCGTCGCGATCAAGCTCTTGCACGGCGGTCGCGGCGAGGGCGAGAGCGACGCGGCACGCCAGGCCCGGATGGTGCGCGAGGCCCAGGCGTTGGCGCGGCTGGCCCATCCCAACGTCGTGGCGATCTTCGACGTCGGCACCTACGAGGCGCCCGACGACTGGCCCCTGCGCAAGCTCGTACCCGACCGCGGCGTGTTCATCGCGATGGAGCTGGTCGACGGTGTCGATCTGCGCAGCTGGCTGGCGACGCCGCGGTCGGTGGCGTCGATCGTCGCGGTCTTCGTCGCGGCCGGTCGCGGCCTGCAGGCGGCCCACGCCGCGGGCCTGGTGCACCGCGACTTCAAGCCCAGCAACGTGCTGGTGGCGTCCGGCGACCCGCCCTCGCGCGTGTGTGTGGTGGACTTCGGCCTCGCGCGCAGCCTCGGTGCGGCGCCGGCCTCGGGTGCCGCGGTGGCGTTCGACCAGGGCTTCGACGGGCGCACGCTGACCGCGAGCGGATGGGTCATGGGCACGCCGGTGTACATGGCGCCCGAGCAGCACGAGGGCCACGGCGCCGACGCGCGCTCGGATCAGTTCTCGTTCTGCGTCGCGCTGTACGAGGCGCTCTTCGGCGTGCGGCCGTTCCGCGGTCGCACGGTCGGCGAGCTGCGTGCGAGCAAGCGCGCCGGTGCCATCACCGCAGCGATCGCGGCCGCGCCGGTGCCGGCCGCGGTGACCGAGGCGCTGCGCCGCGGGCTCGCGACCGACCCCGACGCGCGCTGGCCCGACATGGCCGCGCTGCTCGCGGTGTTGGAGCGGGCGATCGCACCGCGGCGCGCCGCCGCGGTGCCGTGGCTGCTCGGTCTGGGCACGGTTGCCGCCGCGGCGTTGCTGTGGCCGCGCGATCACGCGACCGCGTGTGATGCGATCGCGCGCACGTCGGTGGACGTGGCGACGCGCGAGCGCGTCGGCGCGGCGCTGGCGGCCACCGGTGTCGCGTATTCGGACGCGGCCGCGCGGAGAGTCGGCGCGGCGCTGGTCCAGTTCGACCAGCGCTGGTCGAGCGCGATCGACTCGGTCTGCGCCGGCATACCCGAGCCCGCTGCGATCGCGTGCCTGCGCGACGACGAGCGGCAGCTGCGGGCCTTCGTCGAGGTGATGCAGCGCGCCGACGACACCGTCGCGCGCAATGCCGGATCCGCCGCCGACGCGCTGCCCGATCCGCGGCGCTGCAGCAGCGCGCGCGCGCAGGGCTCGCCGCCGTCGACCGCGGGCTCGCCCGAGCACGACGGTCTGCGCGACCGCCTGGCGGGTCGCGGCCGCGACCGCGGCCGGTCGCGTCGGCGAGGCCCGCACCGAGGCCGAGGCCGTGCTGCGCGACGCCGAGGCCTGGGCGACCCGCGGCTCGTCGCTGCGGCGCTGGTGCGTCGCGCGGCCGTGCAGTTCGAGGCCGGTGAGTGGGCCGCGGCCGAGGCCGGCTACGGCGCCGCGTACTGGTCCGCGGGCGAGGTCGGCGACGACGCGACCGCGGGCGAGGCCGCGCTGCGCCTGGCGAGTGTCGTGCTCGAGGCGCGGCGCGCGGATGGCGAGGCGCAGACGTGGATCGCCCACGCGGCAGCCGCGATCGAGCGCGCCGGCGGCGAGCCTCTGCAGCGTGCGCGACTCGAGGCCGTGCGCAGCATCTCGCGTACGAGCGCGGCGAGTACGTCGCCGCGGTCGATGCCGCCCGTCGCGCGCTGGCGCTGTTCCGCGAGGTGTTGCCCGAGGAGGATCTGCGGGTCCAGACCGCGGTCGGCAACCTCGCGGCGTACCTGCTCTCGGTGGGCGAGACCGACGAGGCCGAGGCGCTACGGCGCCGCGTGCTCGAGTACCGACGCGCGGCCCTGGGCGAGTCGTCCGACGTCGCCCAGGCCGAGAACGTGCTCGCGGCGGTGCTGGCGAACGCGAATCGCCCCGCCGACGCCGAGGCGCTGCTGCGCGCCGCGATCGAGCACTGGCAGGCGTCCTTCGGTGCCGAGCATCCGCTGCTGGCGATGCCGTACAGCAACCTCGGCCTGGTGCAGCAGGCCCTGGGCCGCGACGACGAGGCCATCGCCTCGCTGCAGCGATCGATCGCGATCCGCGTCGCGGTCCTGCCCGCGGATCACCCCGACCTCGCGCAGACGCGGGCCAACCTCGCGGCCTCGCTGGTGGCCGCGGAGCAGTTCGAGCAGGCGCAGCAACAGGCCCAGGACGCGCTCGACTCGCTGTTGCCGCAGCTGGGCGACGCGGCGGTGGGCACCGCGCTGGCGCGGACGAGCCTGGGCATGGCGTTGCTCGAGCTGGGCCGGCCCGAGGACGCCGCTGCTTCGAGGCCGCGGTCGCAGCGTTGCAGAGCGGCGCGGAGCTGGGCCTGCTCGCGCGCGCAGAGCTACCTCGGCGGCGCGCTGGTCGAGCTGGGTCGCGACCGCGAGGCCATCGCAGCGCTGTCGGGCGCGCTCTCGCGGGGCGAGGCCCACGGCGCGGCGGACCGCGTGCGCGCGCAGGTGTGGCTGGCCCGCGCGCGCCGCAGCGACGGCGTCGACGACGGCACCGCGCTGCTCGACGCGGCCCAGCGCGACCTCGACGCAGGCACCGCCGTGCTGTCGTCGCGGCAGCGCGCCCGGCTCGCGGCGATGATCGCTGCGGCGCGGGCCGCCCCGCCGCGCTGAGGCGCGTGTACGATCGCGCGATGCACCGCCGTGGCCTGGTCCTCGCCGCGATCGTCCTCGTCGCCTGCGGCGGCGACGACGGCCCTGCCGCCGCCGCGAGCACGGGCGGCAGCAGCGGCGTGCACGGCAGCGACAGCGTCGGCGAGGTCGACGGCGGTGGCTGCGACGCGCCGCTGCTGCAGTGTGGTGGCGCGTGCGTCGATCCCATGGTCGACCCCGCGCACTGCGGTGGCTGCGATGCACCGTGCGATCCCGGGCTCGCCTGCGTCGGCGGCAGCTGCACGGTCGCGTGCGGGCCGTCGTCGACGCGCTGCGGCGACGCCTGCGTCGACACACTGCACGATCCCGCGCACTGCGGCGGCTGCGACAGCCCCTGCGCGGGTAGCTGCGACGGCGGGCGCTGCGTGCTGGCGTGTGCGACCGGCGAGGTCGCCTGCGGCCAGAGCTGTGCCGTGCTGGCCAACGACGAGGCCCACTGCGGCGACTGCGGTGTGGCGTGCGACGCGGGCCAGCCGTGCGTGTTCGGTCAGTGCGTCGCGACCACGCTGCATCACCTGCTCATCACCGGGCAGTCGCTGTCGACCGGCACGCTTTCGGAGGTGCTGAGCATGGTCCAGCCCTACGACAACCTCATGTTCGTCACCGGCGTGCGTGCCGGCGGTGCGAACCTCACCAGTGTCGTGCCGCTGGTCGAGAGCTGGAACGGTGCCGAGGGCGAGACCATCGCCTCGGGCCTGGCCAACCGCGTGAGCGACTTCGCGGCCGGCGACGGCGTCGCGGTGCGCACGCTCGCGTCCGCCCACGGCATCGGTGGCCAGCCCTACAGCGTGCTGCGCAAGGGCACCGCCGCCTACGCCACCGGCATGGCCCAGGTCGCGGCCGGGCTCGCGCTCGCGGGAGCCGACAGCTACGCCGTGCGTGCGGTCGCGGTCATCCACGGCGAGAGCGATCACAACCTCGGCAACGCCGACTACGACCAGAACCTGCTGCAGTGGCAGAGCGACTACGAGGCCGACGTGCAGGCGTTGACCGGGCAGAGCCTGCCGGTGCCGATGTTCACCGACCAGATGTCGAGCTTCACCGCGCTGGGCAGCGCCAGCTCGACGATCCCGCTGCAGCAGCTCGCCGCCAGCGCGGCGCGGCCCGATCGCCTGTTCGTGGTCGGACCCAAGTACATGCTGCCGTATGTCGCCGATGGCGTGCACCTCACCGGCGATGCCGAGCGCTGGCTCGGCGAGCTCTACGCCAAGGCGTGGTATCGCGTGCTGGTCGAGGGCATGCCGTGGCGGCCACTGTCGCCGCGGCAGGTCTCGCGCGAAGGCACCACCGTCACGATCGACTTCTGGGTGCCGGTGCCGCCGCTGCAGCTCGACACCATCGCAGTGACGGATCCCGGCAACTACGGCTTCGTGTTCACCGACTCGAGCGGCGCGAGCCCGGCGATCACCGGTGTCAGCCTGGTCGACGACGACACGGTCGCGGTCGAGCTCGCGGCGGTGCCGGTCGGCGGCAACCGGCAGATCCACTACGCGATGTTCGGCACCCCCGGTGCGCCCGCGGGTCCGACCACGGGCGCGCGCGGCAACCTCCGCGACTCCGACGCGACCGCGAGCCTGGCCGGCTACGCGCTCGCGAACTGGTGCGTGCACTTCAGCGCCGCGGTGCCGTGATCGTCAGCGGCAGACCGCGCCGGGGCCGTCTGCGATGGTCGTGCACGAGGTGCCCTCGGGGCACGCCTGGCCCTTGTTGCAGCGCCACTCGCAGCTGGTGAACCCCAGGACCGCCGGGGCCGGCGATGCCGTAGTACTCCACGCACTCGCGGCCGTCGGTGCCTGCTTGCCACCGCAGTCGCCCACAGGCGCGCCGCCCTCGTCGGTCGAAGGTGGCGGTTCGGTCGCGCTGTCGTTGCCGACTGCGCCGCCCTCACCCGACGACGGCGGCGGCGAGGGCGAGGGCGAGGCTTGTCACAGCCGGCGAGCGCGAGCAGACACGCGAACAGGGGGTGCACGAGGTGGCGCATCGGCGTGCGAGCGTACACCGTCACTCGTCCATCAGCGACGGCACCTCGTAGCCCAGGCCCGAGGTGCCGGTCTCGCGCAGGACCACGGCCGGGTCGAGTCGCGCGAGCGGCCAGCGGCGCGCGAGCGCGTCGACGTCGATCGCCGCGCGGTTGCCCACGACCACGATCGTCGGCAGGCCGGCGTCGAGCGCGTCGAAGTAGCGCTCGACGTCGTCGTACGAGAGGCCAGGTAGCGCCAGCCACAGTTGCCGCGGATCGGTGCCGCCGTCGCGCCAGGCATGGACGTGCTCCGGCACCCGCGGCAGGCGGCGTGCACGTTGGGCGCGGAACTCGGCCTCGAGCCGGCGATGTGCCGTGGTGAACTGCGCCAGGGTCGGCCGCGTGCGCAGGTGGGCCAGCGCGACCTCGATGCCGTGCTCGACCGCGTCGGGCGCCACGCGCACGCCCACGCCGACCGCCAGCGGCGTGGCCGGGTTAACCCGCAGCGCGTAGCCGGGGTGACCGATGTCCAGCGGCAGCGGGCCCTCCCACGCGACGGTGCGCACGTGCTCGCGGTGGATCACGCGGCGACCAGCGCCGCGCGGGCGTCATCGTCGGGCCACGGCACCGACACGCGCACGACCACGTCGTCGCGCGAGGGTTGATCGAGCAGCCACACCGCGGCGTGCTCGGGCGCGCGCGCACGCGGCTATGTCGGCGCGCCCGCGGTGCGCGCCCGGTGGGCGAGGGCAACGCGGCCAGCGCAGGCCTCGGGCGCGGTCCGGCGTAGAGCACGTCGGGGTCGAGGTCCATCAGCGCGGCCTCGGCCCGCAGCACCTCGGCGGCGCCGGCGGCCAGCTGCGCGTCCGAGGGCAGCCAACGATCAGCGCGTCGTCGCCCAGCAGCGCCCACGCCTCCGCGGCCGCGACCAGCATGCCGGGCTCGAGCCGCGTCTCGTGGCGCAGCCCGACCGAGTAGGCGTTGTACTCGCGCGCGTCGGCCCGCGTGAGCACCGGCGTGCGCAGCCGCGTCATCAGCTGCGGCAGGTGTTGCTCGAGCAGCGCGGCGGAGCCGAGGATCTCGTAGCAGGGTGTCCTCGAGCGTGCACAGCGTGAAGATCTCCACACCGGGGATCGGTGCCTGCCGCAGCCGCGGCTTGATCGCGTCGCAGGCCCACGGATCCTCGCGCACGCCCACGGGATAGACCCACGTCAGGCGGAACAGCGGGCCCGCCGTCGAGGTCGTGATCACCCGTCCGGCGCCGTGACGCCCGCGCACGTAGTGACTGCCCTCGACCAGGAACCGCGGCTCGACCGGCGGCGTGGGTGCGTCGAGGAGCTCGCGCCCCCACGCGCTGCGACGGCCGGGGTGCACGTCGTCGGCAGGCTTGGGCAGCTGCGGCAGCGCTGGCCGCCAGGCCTTGCCGGGGTGTTGCCGCACCACCAGGTGCCCGCGGCCCAGCAGCATCGCCGCGGTCGCGCTGACCTGCGCGCGGGTGCCGGGGCCCTTGCCCGCCAGCCCGCCGGGATCGTCGGCGTGCTCGAGGAACGCGTCGGTCAGCGTCCACATCGACGCGGCCGGTCCGCGCGCCCACGACAGCCGCGACAGCGCGTTGTCGTCGAGCATCGCGCGCCAGTCGTCGTCGGAGAACTCGCCCGCGGCGATGCGCCGCAGCGCCGCGAGGCCCGCGGCCTCGGCCTGCTCGTCGGTCTGGTCGGGGCGCGGCAGCAGCATCATGCGCAGCTCGCGGTTGCGGCCGACGAACATGGCCCAGCCATGGGTCGCGCGATCGATGGTCCGCTCGAGCAGGCCCTTGCGGCCCGACATCGCCTCGGCGAGCTGGACCATGCGCGTGTGGTCCTCGCTACCGACCGGCGGCATCGGCCACACCAGATCGATTTCGCGACCGGTCGCATCCTCGACGTCGATCTCGGTGCGCAGCGCCGGCAACGGCTGGTCGATCGGCGTGGTCGTCGGGATCGGTGCCGGCTCCCAGTCGCCGAACCATCGCTCGGCCAGCGGCAGCACCTCTGCGGGTGTCAGATCCCCGACCAGCACGATCGCGGCGTTGTTGGGCCGCACGAAGCGGGCGTGGAACTCGCGCACGGCCGCCAGCGGCACCGTGGCCGCAGTCGTGGCCGCGGCCACGCGACCGCCGATCAAGCCGGTGGCGGGCGCGAGCGCGTCGCGGATCGCTTCGTCGGCGCGTCCGGCCGCGCCGAACCACCCCGCGATCTGCAGCTGCTCCGCCGACGCGGACAGGAACTGTCGGAACACCGGCCGTCGCCACGCCTCGGCCGTCACCTGCAGCCACGCATCGAGGCGATGACGGGGCATCTGCGCGGCGCTGATCGTGCCCTGACCGCCGACGGTCACGGGCTCGCGGCCGCCGAGGGCACGGATCGCGTGATAGGGCTCGCCGTAGATCGACAGCTGCGCCGAGACACGCTCCGACGCGGCGATCTGCGCCAGCACCAGCTCGCGCGCGGCCGCGGGCAGCTGCGGCAGCGAAGCGATCAGGTGGTGCTGGAACACCCGTAGCGGGCGCTCGGCCACGGCATCGTCGACGCCGACGCGATCGGTGCCGCGCATGATCGCGGCGGTGAGCAGGCCCGGCACGCCGGCTTCGCCCTCGCGGACCTGGCCCGCACCGGCGCGCAGCACCAGCGCGGCGGCGACGTAGGGCTCGTCGGGTCGCGTGGCGATGTACAGCGTCAGGCCGTTGCGCAGCCGATGCACGGTCGTGCCCAGCGGATCGTCGGGATCCGGCTGCAGCCGCACCGGCGGCAGGTCGCTCGCAGCGACGATCTCGGCCCAGGGATCGGGCGCCGGCGTCGTGGCTGCCGGCGCGCTCGCGGTGGGCTGCACCGGCGAAGCCGGTGGGGGATCGCTGCGCGCGAGCGCGATGGCACCGGCGGCGAGCGCCAGGGTCGCGACCGCGGCCACACCGAAGCGACCGCGGGCGCGCGGGCGCGCGGCCGTGCGCAGCGCGTCGAGCAGCTCGCGCATGCTGCCGAAACGATCGCCGGGATCGCGCGAGAGCCCGCGCAGCACCGCATCGTGCAGCGGCCGCGGGATCGCGGCGCGCCGCGGCGGCTCGATCGGGCTGCCGCGGGTGAGGCTGTGTTCGATCTCGCTGTAGGTCGAGCCCGCGAAGGGCCGGCGGCCGTACAGCGCCTCGAACAGCGAGGCGCAGAACGAGAACTGATCGCCGCGCGCGCTGGGCTCGGCGCGTGCGAGCTGCTCCGGGGACATGTACGCCGGCGTGCCGACGACCGTGCCGGTGCGCGTGACGTCGAGCTCGCGCAGCTGCGCATGGCTGTCGGTCGCGCGCACAGGCCCGGTGTCGTTGCCGTCGTTGCCGGCGCGCGCGAGGCCGAAGTCGACGATCTGCGGGCGACCGTCGCGATCGACCAGCACGTTGTCGGGCTTGAAGTCGCGATGGACCAAGCCCTCGGCGTGGGCCGCGACCAGGCCTTCGCCGGCCTGCAGGTAGATCGCGACGACCTCGGACCAGCTGCGCTCGCGCTGGTCCTGCCACGCGCGCAGGGTCGGGCCGCGGACCAGCTCCATCGCCATGAAGACCCGTTCGCCGGCCTGGCCGACCTCGTACACGTGCACGACGTTGGGGTGGGCGAGCTTCGCCGCGGCCTGGGCCTCGCGCAGCAGTCGCTGGCGCCCGCGGCTGCCGGGCGCCAGCTCGCGGCGCAGGACCTTGAGCGCGACGGTGCGATCGAGCTCGTCGTCGTGCGCGGCGTAGACCACACCCATGCCGCCGTGGCCGAGGCGATCGACGACGCGATAGCGGCCGATGCGATCGGGCATCGCGTCGTCGTCGTCGAGCGCGTGCGCCGGCGCACCGTCGCGCGCGGGCACGCCGTCGCCCCCCGCATCCGGCGTCGTCGGCAGCTCGTGGGGCTCGTCGCTCATGGCAGCGCTCCGCGATCCTAGCGCCCGCCGGGCCGCGCACGTCGATCCGTCGCACGCGGCGGTGCACGGGTTCCCGCGCGCGGCTCGACCGCGCGGGACGGCCGGGCGCGCGGGCGCACGCCCGCCGTCACACCGGCTCGCAGAAGCGCGCCAAGATGGTCTTGAGGCCCACGCGTGCGAAGCGGAGGTTGAACTTGAGCTGGCGGCCTGCGCCGCTCCAACCCACGAGCTCGCCGATGCCGAAGTCCTTGTGGCGCACGTGCATGCCGACGAACAGCGCGACGCCGCCGTCGACCTCGGCGTGGAAGCCCTCGAGCTCGTCGGGTTCGAGCGCGAGCTCGGGTGCGGCGTCGTAGACCACGTCGTCGTTCCACGCCGGCGCGCGCGGGGCCGGCCGCTCCACCACTGCCTGCGCCCGCGGGCGCGCTGCGGCGGCGGCCAGGGCGTCGCGCGGCAGATCGAGCACGAAGCGCGAGGGCGTGCCCGGCTGCAGCTGCCCGTAGATGCGACGCCTGGCGACCATGGTCAAGGTCAGCTTGCGTCGCGCGCGGGTGATGGCGACGTAGGCGAGCCGGCGCTCCTCCTCCAGCGCGACCGGATCCTCGAGCACGCGCGCGTGGGGGAACACGCGCTCCTCCATGCCGGTGAGGTAGACCTCGTCGAACTCGAGGCCCTTGGCCGAGTGCACGGTCATCATGGTGACCGCCTGGGCCCGCGGGCCCTCGCCGCGCTCGCCGCCGACCAAACTGGTCTGCTCGAGCCAGTCCGACAGCGTCGCGCCGGGGTGCTCGGACAGGAACTCCTCGGTGTTGCCCAGGAGTTCCTGCAGGTTCTCCAGCCGGCCCATGGATTCCTCGTCGCCGTCGAGCACGAGCGACTCGCGGTAGCCGGTGCGCTCGACGACCTCGGCGACCAGCGCGTCGAGCGGCAGCGCGGCGGTGCGCTCGCGCAGCTGCTCGATCAACGCGACGAAGCCCGCGATCTTCTTGCACGCGGCCGCGCCCAGGCCGGCCTCGCGCGCAGCCGGCAGCACCTGCCACAGCGAGGTGCCGCGCGCGGTCGCCAGCGACGCGAGCCGGTCGATGGTGGTGTTGCCGATGCCGCGCGCGGGGCGGTTGAGGATGCGCCCCAGGTGCGCGTCGGAGTCGGGGTTGAGCAGCACCACCAGGTACGAAAGGACGTCCTTGATCTCGGCGCGCTCGTAGAACGCGACGCCGCCGACGATGCGCACGCCCAAGCCTGCGGTGCGCAGCGCATCCTCGAGCACGCGCGACTGCGCGTGGGTGCGGTAGAAGATCGCGAACTGCTCGGGTGAGGCGCCGTCGTCGATGGCATGGCGGATCTCGTGCGCGACCAGCCGCGCCTCCTCGCGCTCGCCCGGTAGCTCGAGCACGCGCACCGGATCGCCGTCGCCTGCGTCGGTCCACAGGGTCTTGCCCAGGCGCCCGGCGTTGCGGCGGATGACCGCGTCGGCGCAGCGCAGGATGAGCCCGGTGCTGCGGTAGTTGTGCTCGAGCCGGACCACGTGGGTGCCGCGGTGGCGGTCGGCGAAGCGCAGGATCTGGTCGACGTCCGCGCCGCGCCAGCCGTAGATGGCCTGATCGTCGTCACCGACCACGCACAGCTCGGCGTGCGACGCGAGCCGATCGACCAGCTCCGCCTGCAGTGGGTTGGTGTCCTGGAACTCGTCGACCACCACGTGCTGGAAGCGGTGCAGCAGCGCGCGCACCGGGTCGTCGCCCGCGAGCTGCTGACCGGTGGCCTCGCGGCGCGCAGGCCTGCGCAGCCAGCGCCGATGTACATGCCGGTAAGTCGCCGAAGTCGGCACCGTTGGCCGCCAGCAGCCGCGCCTTGGTACGCGGCATAGGCCTTGGCCACGACCGAGCGCACGGGTTCGATGACCCCCAGCGCGTCGAGCTCGCCAGGGCCCAGCCCCCGGTTCTTGGCTCGGTCGATCCACCCGAGCACACCACCCCTGGGGGTGAAGAGCTTGTCCGAGACGTCCGCAGGCGACTTCGAGGGCACCTTGGTCATCACCGCGGTGCTGTCGGCGGTGTCGTAGATGGTGAAGTGTGGCGACAGCCCCGGCGGCTGTCGAAGCGGCGCAGCAACCTCGCGCAGATGCTGTGGAAGGTGCCGACCCAGATCTCCTTGGTCGCGTGGCGGCCGTCGCACAGACGGTCGATGCGCGCGCGCATCTCCTCCGCGGCCTTGTTGGTGAAGGTCACCGCGAGGATGCGCCAGGGGGGTATGCCCTCGTCGAGCAGCGCAGCGACCCTGTGCGTGATGACGCGGGTCTTGCCGGTGCCCGCACCCGCGAGGACCAGCAGGGCGGACCCGCGATGGGCGACTGCAGCGCTCTGCTCGGGATTGAGCACCATGGCGACGGCTGCGCCCAGCCATAGCAGGGCAGCTCTGCGCTTTCCACCGCCGTGGCCAAGCCGCCGTGATATCGTCCGCAATCGGATTCGGTGGGGGACTTTGCCATGATGACGACGACGAAGCTCGAGGGCGCGCATCGGCGCCGGGTGCTGCTACCACTTCTCGCACTGCCGCTGGTCGCGTGCCCGAGCGAGAGCGGCATGGAAGGCAGCGACTCCGCGTCGGCGTCGGCCGAAGGCACGCTCAGCGGCACCAGTGCCGGGAGCGACGGCACCAGCAGCTCGACCGGCGGCGGCATGACCGGCATGACCGGCAACACCACTGCGGAGGACTCGGGCGCCGGCAGCAGCGGCGCGAGCGGCCCGCTGTTCGACGTCGGTGCCAACGACGGCTCGAGCACCGGCAACGACACCGAGTACGACGGCCCGGGCTCGTGCCGCCAGTCGGAGATCTACGGCGCGGCCGGCGGGTACCCCAGCTTCGATGATCCCGCCTACGCCGCCTTCACCTCGACCGTGCTGATCATGACCAGCCACGATCGACTCGGCCCCAACGATCCGCAGCTGCGCGTGATCGACATCTCCGGCGCACCCCCGCCGCCGAACATGAACTACGCCGCGCCGATGTACATCCACCCGACGTGGCTGGCCGCGAGCTTCGGCGGCGGCATCTTCGGCATCACGCTGGACTCGTACGGCAACATCTACGTGTCGGCCTCGTCGCTGTGGTCGGGCAACACCACGCCGGGCACGATCTACAAGGTCGACAAGGACACCGCGTTGGTCTCGGCCTTCGCGACCGTGCCCAACAACGGTCCGGCCTTCGGCAACCTCAACTACGACTGCGTGAGCGAGACCATCCGCGTCAGCAGTCACGAGGACTGCCGCATCTGGCAGATCGACATGAACGGCGACGTGGTCAGCACCTACCACCACGGCACCGGCGACGTCTCGATCGGCGCGCCCAACGATCCGGGTGAGCCCAACGGTCAGTTCTGCCCGCTGGGCGATCGCGTGTGGGCGGTGCAGTCGCACTACGGCCGCATCTATTACAGCGTGTGGTGGGAGGACAGCGGTCGTCCCAACGGTGCGCAGCAGAACGAGATCTGGTCGGTCGCGTTCGACGAGCAGGGCATCCCCGACGGCGACACGCGGCAGCTCGAGGCGACGATCCCGGGGCTCGATGGTTCGAGCTACTCGAACCCGGTCTCGGATCTGTCGTTCGCGGCGACGGGCTGGATGCTCGCGGCCGAGCGCACGATGTACTCGGACACGGGCACCAGCGCGCACCAGTCGACGACCTACGAGCTGCAGCAGATGAACGGCATGTGGCAGGTCGTCGGCGAGACCTACGTGGTCGGCGAGCTGCCCAACTCCAGCGCCGGTGGCGTCGATCACGACTTCGCGGCCGAGGGCTACGTGTGGATGACGGGCGACGCGCTCGACTTCTACACGCCCGACGTTGTCTACGGCGTGCAGGGCACCCCCTACGGCGGCGGTGACATCACCAACAGCACGCTGATCGACCACGACGGCGACATCGTCAGCCAGTACAAGACCGACCTCGGCGACTGCGAGATCCCGATCCCCGGCGACGTGATGCCGCCGCCGCCGCCGCCCGAGGGCTGAGCGGCCGAAAGCCGCTCGCGCGGGAAGAGGAACTTCCGCTCCAGCGCCTGAGGCACACCCCCGAAAGCCGGGCGGCGATTGCAGTAGCATCGCGGGCGTGAGGCGCACGCTCGCGATCGGACTGCTGTGCGCAGCCGCGTTCGTGCTGTTCCACCCGCCGATGTGGTGGGGCGACACCGACGGCGTGCATCGCTTCCCGGGCTGGGATCTGACGCGCGTGTTCTGGGCCGACATGGCCCACGCCCGCCGCGCCGTCTCCGAGGGCGCGCTGCCGTGGTGGAACGGCTGGGACCGCGTCGGTTACCCCAACGTCGCCGAGCCGCAGGCGGCGATGTTCGACCTGCTCACCTGGCTGGTCGTGCTCGTGGGCGTGGTGCTGGGGCAGATGCCGGCGGCACTGCCGGTGCTCAAGGTCGTGGCCTGCTACGGCATCGCCGGCGCGGGCATGGTCGCGCTGCTGCGCACGCGCACGCTCGCGTCGGGGCAGCCGCTGCCGCCGTGGGCCGTGGCGATCGGCACGGCCGCGTGG
>JAXLYC010000031.1:0-87415 GCA_046351635.1 Nannocystaceae bacterium
CGGATGGATGCGCACGTGGGTGCCCGGCGCGAAGTCGGTCTTGAATTGATTCCACAGCTCCGGCGGCTGTTCCGACACATCCCAGTCGCCCGCGTGGTCGCGTGGCGAGAAGTAGCGCTCCTTGCTGCGCGAGCCCTCCTCGTCGGCGCGCGCGCCCACGATCACGCCGGTGAAGGCCTCGCGCTTCTCCTCCTCGCGGTAGTTGCCGTCGGGGCCCATGCGCAGCCGCGGCCACGAACCGTCGAGCGTGTGCCGCAGCGCGTCGGTCTTGAGCGCGCGGCAGCAGGTCAGTCGCCCGTGGGTGTGGTTCATGCCGGCCGCGAGCGCGTCGCGGTTCTGCCCGACGATCATCTGCAGCTTCCAGCGCCGCGCGAGATCGTCGCGGTAGCGGATCATCGCGGGCACCTTGAAGCTGGTGTCGATGTGGACCAGCGGAAACGGCACGTGACCGAAGAAGGCCTTGCGCGCCAGCCACAGCAGCACGGTCGAGTCCTTCCCGATCGACCACAGCATGCAGAGCTGGCGGAAGTGCTTGTAGGCCTCCCGGAAGATGTAGATGCTCTGCTCTTCGAGCGCTTCGAGGGGGGTCATCGGATTCACCGGCTGTCCACTGTATTTCAGTGGCCAGTCCGAGCGGGGTCGATGCTAGCGCACCGGTTTGCCGGCGTCGATGCCCCGATGCTTTCCCGGTGTCCGACAGTGATTTGACCCGCAGCCGGGCCCCGGCGGCGCGGTGGTGGCGGGCTTGAATACCGGCCGCGCACGCCGGCGTCTATGCTCCTCACGCGCACTCGAGGTCGCCGGCCCACGCCGCCGCCTGGAGCGCCCCGAGGAACCCGCAATGCACCTCGCCACCCGGCTCGCCCTGCCCGCCTTCGCCCTCGCGGGCGCCATGCTCGCCACCTCGTCCGCCGAGGCCAAGCCCAACATCACCCGACGCGGCGGCCAGTTCGGCCTGACGCTCGGCGGCTCGATCTGCATGCCGGGCCAGGCGAAGTGCAAGCGCGCCGACGACGGCAGCGACGTGACCCCCGACGGCAAGACCCGCCCGTCGTTCGGTCTGGGCGCCGAGCTCGGCTATCGCATCAAGCCGTGGATCTACGCGGGTGCGCAGTACAACATCGGCTTCTTCGATACGCAGTACGAGGTCAGCGGCGCAGGCAACTTCAAGCGCGCGTACCAGAACAGCGTGTACGGCGTGATCAAGCCGATCCTGCCGGTGTGGCGCTTCGACTTCGGTCTGGGCATGGGCCCGGGTTTCTCGCGCCAGGCCTTTCTCATCTCGGGCGGAGACAAGCAGTACTCGCAGGGCTTCTCGTGGCTGTTCTCGCCCAGCATCGACATCTTCGTCAGCCGTCGCATCTTCCTGGGCGTGAAGGCCGACATCTTGCTCAACGGTCACAACAAGGTGTGCCACGAGGTCGGCAACACCACGAGCTGCGTGAAGCACGACGACCGTCAGGATCTCGCGCCGGTGCACCAGATGATCTTCGGGTTGCACATCGGCGGCACCTTCCTGTGACGCCGCGCGCAGCGGTCTGAGAACGACGAAGGGGCGAGCCGTCGCATACGGCCCGCCCCTTTGGCGCGTCCGGAGCCCGCGGCGCGCGGCCGCGGGCTCGCGCGGATCACTCCGGCTCGTCGTCGGCCGCGTCGGCCTTGGCGTCGGCGTCCGCACCGGCGGCCGCGGCACCGCGGCGGGCTCCGAGCGCCTTGCCGTCGCGCTTGCCCGCGGGCGCCTTCTTCTCCGGCTCGGGTCCCAGGGTCGGCGCGATGTTGTCGACCACGGTGTACTTCGCCATCAGCTCGTCCTTCAGCTCGCGGCGGCCCTGGTGCAGCTTGCGCTGCTCGAGCCGGCTGACGATCTGATCCTCGAGCGCCTCCTTGGGCAGCTCGCCGGGCGGCCACTTCCCCGTGAGTTTGATGATGTGGTAGCCGAACTTGGTCTTCACCGGCTTGCTGATCTCGCCGACGTTCATCTTGAACGCGACCTCACTGAACTCCTCGGCCATGCGGTCGGCGGTGAAGATGCTGATGTCACCGCCCTTGGCGGCCGACGGACCGGTCGACTTGTCCTTCGCGATGGCCGCGAAGTCCGCCTCGGGCGCGGTGACGAGCTTGTAGATCTCTTCGGCCTTGGCCTTGGCCTCCTCGTCCCACTTCTTCTGCTCCTCGGGCGTTCCCTCGGGCGTGGGCTTGTCGGTCGAACCCGGCTCGACGTGGGGATCCATCGCGACCTTGGCCGGGCCGATGGGGATGAGGATGTGTGACGCGCGAACGCGGGGCTGGTCCGACTTCCAGTTGCCCTTGATCTTCTGGTAGTCCTCCTCGATCTCCTCGGGCGTCACCTTGAGCTTGCCCGACTTGTCGAGGATGGCCTTCTCGAGCAGCTCCGCGATGTACATCTCCCGCAGGCTGGCCTCGGTCTCGCCGCGTCGCTCGAGGTGCTTGTCCCAGTCGCGGATGCCCCGCTTCTGCTGCTCCTCGCGCTCCTTGAGCGCGGCCTCGTCGTACTTCACGCCGAGCTTCTCCGCCTCCTGCCGCAGCACCTCGTGGTAGATGAGACGCTCGGCGATCGACTTGCGGTAGCGACGGTCGGCCGACGCCGGGATCTCGCGACCGCGGTCGGCGTACTTCTTGACCTTGAGGTCGTAGATCTCGCGGAACTTCGCGTTCGCGATCTCGACACCGTTGACGGTCGCGATCGGACCGTCGGGCACGGCCCCGAGCGCGGCGGCGCTGTCGCCCCCGCCGCTCTCCTTGGGCTGGATCTTCTCGAGGTCCTGCGCCTTCTCGGGCTTGGGCGGGTTGCCGCACGCCGACGGGAACAGGAAGCTGCTGACCAGTAGCGGATAGATTCGACGCATGACACTCCGAATGCGGCGGGCCTTCGCCTCGCGAGAGCTGATCGCGACGCTGGCCTCGCCTGGGCTTCGCCCGCCGCGCTCGGGCGACGGGGCGGCGGGACTATAACGACCCGACGGGCGCGGGGCAAACCGCACCGTCGGCGCGCGCGTGCGGTGGCCGGTGCGCGCTGGGTCACGCGGCGGTCGGCGACCGCGCCGTGGCCGTCGCGGCCCGACCACGGCTCGCTCGGCGAGCGCCGGCGGCAGCGCGGGCGCTGGACCACGGCCGGCGTTGGCGTGAAGATGCCGCCGCCCATGACCCAACTGGTGCGGATCCGTCCGATGCGCCGCGACAACGACGCGGGCGCGCCGGCGACGGGCGACGCGACCGAGGCCGCCGCCGCCGGCAGAGGTCTACCTCAGCCCAGATGAACGAGGCTGACTCGGCCCTCATCGCCGGTCAGCTGGGTCACGCCGGCTACGAGCGCGTCGAGGACCCCGCGCAGGCCGACGTGATCCTCATCAACACCTGCGCGATCCGGGAGAAGGCGGAAGATCGCGTGTGGGGGCGCACCAGCCAGCTGCTGCAGCACGCGCGGACGAACCCCGAGCTCGTCATCGGCATCACCGGCTGCATGGCCGAGCACCTGCGCGACCGCGTGGCCGTGCGCGCGCCGTACATCCGGCTGGTCGCGGGGCCCGACAGCTACCGCGGCATCGCCGAGCTGGTCTCGCGGGCGCGCGCCGGCGAGCGCGTCGTCGACGTGAAGCTCGATCGCAGCGAGACCTACGAGGGCCTCGACGGCGTGCCCGACGACGACGGCGTCAGCGGTCAGGTCACCATCCAGCGCGGCTGCGACAAGTTCTGCAGCTTCTGTGTCGTGCCGTATACCCGCGGACGCGAGCGCGCCGTGCCGGCACCCGAGGTGCTGCGCGCGGTCCGGCGGCTCGCCGACGCCGGCTACCGCGAGGTCGTGTTGCTCGGCCAGACCGTCAACTCCTACCGCGACGGCGACATCGACTTCGCGACGCTGCTCCGCGCGGTCGCGGCGATCGACGGCATCGCGCGGGTGCGCTTCACCAGCCCCTACCCGCGCGACATGTCCCACGCGCTCGTCGACGCGATGGCGCACGAGCCCAAGATCATGCCGCAGCTGCATCTGCCCTTGCAGTCGGGCGCCGACGCGGTGCTCGCACGCATGGGCCGGGGCTACGGCCGCGACGAGTACCTCGCCCTGGTCGAGCGGCTGCGCGCGGCCGTGCCCGCGCTGGCGCTCTCGACCGATCTCATGGTCGGCTTCTGTGGCGAGACCGAGGATGACCACCGCCAGACCCTGTCGCTGATGCGCGCGGTCCGTTTCGACAGCGCGTTCATGTTCCGCTACAGCGATCGCGGCGTGACCCAGGCCGCGCGCAAGCTCGTCGACGACGTCGACGACGAGACCAAGGCGCGACGCCTGCGCGAGGTCATCGAGCTGCAGGAGCAGCACACCCGCGCGTCGCACGACGCCCAGGTCGGCCGCCGCGCGTCGGTGCTCGTCAACGGGCTCGCGCGCCGCTCCGACCGTCTGATCGGGCGCACGCCCCAGGGCCACAACGTGCTGCTGCCGCTGGGCAGCGCCGCGCCGGGCACCATCGTCGAGGTGGTCGTGACCGAGAGCACCGGTCACTCGCTGGTCGCGCGGCCAGCCGACGCGGCGAACCCAACGCACACGGCGCCCCCGGCGACGCCGACGATCGAGGACGCACCATGAACCGCCCCCGCCCCAAGTCGAAGCCCGCCGCGGAGTCGGGCGCGACGCCGTCGATCGAGACCCCGACGATCGTCGAGCCCTCCGCGCGGGTCTCGCGGCACATCCAACCCCTGGGCCCGCGCGTGCTGGTGCGCATCGTCAAGCACCCCGATCGCTCGGAGGCAGGCCTGTTCCTGCCGCAGGGCGTCAAGGACAACCACGCCGCGGCGCTGCTGGGCGAGGTCGTCGAGGTCGCGCGCACGATGCCCACGACCGAGGCACCCGACGACGACGACCTCGACGCCGACGCACGTGCGGAGATCCGCGCCGAACTCCGTGCGGATCTCGGCAAGAACGTCAGCGGCGTGCCGATGGGCGCCAACGTGCTGTTCGAGAAGGACCGCGGGGTCTCGGTGCCGTGGGACGACTCCCTGCGCATCCTCGAGGTCCGCCACGTGCTCGCAATCGTCGACATCATCTCGCAGGACGAAATCCAGTGACGCTGCGCCGATCCTCCCTCGCGCTGGCCGCCTTCCTCGGCGTCGCGATCGCGGCCCCCGTGCACGCGGCTCCGCCCGCGGCGCAAGAGCGCGACATCTCCGACGACGTCGACCGCCCGATCCACGATCTGTCTGCCGAGGGCGACGCCAGCAGCATGGTGCTCAACCCGGCGTTGCTCAGCGCGGCCCCGACCCTCGACGTCGCGTTGCTGGGCTACCAGGCGCTGTCGCAGTTCGCCCGCGGCAGCGGCTTCGGTGCGTTCATCGCCGCCAACCTCCGCTTCGGCCTCGCGATGGGCTTCGGCGCGCAGTTTCTCCAGCCGCGGTTGGGCAAGGGCATCTTCGACTTCGCCGAGCAGCGCAACCCGCCGGCGACCAAGTTCACCTGGGCTCTGTCGGGCGGGCTCGGCGACAAGGGCTCCTTCGGTCTCGCGGTGCACGGCATCCGTAGCGAGGGGCAGTGGCTGCGTCGACCCGACCTCGATCTGGGCACGATGATCCGCATCCGCAACTACGGCTCGCTCGGCGTGGTCGCGCGGCTGGGGCCGGGCGATCTGCGCGACGACGACTTCCGCTCGCAGGCATCGTTGACCGGCGAGCTGGCGCTGCGGCCGCTGGGCACGCGCACGCTCGAGCTCGCCGGCGGCCTCAAGGCCGTGCTCGCACGGGCCGAGCCCGGCAGTGAGCTCGATCGCGTCGGCGGCACCAGCGGGCTCTACCCGCGGGGTCGCGTGGCGCTGCGCCACCACGGCATCGCGTTGCTCGGCGAGGTCGAGCAGGTCGGCGTGACCACGCTCGATCCCGACACACTGCAGCCGCTGCGGCAGGACAAGGCCGTGCGAGGCTCGGTCGCGCTCGAGCTGGGTTGGGACTTCGTGCGGGCGCGCGCGGGCCTGCACGCGGGTCTTTCCGATGGCGTCGACGGCCTCGGCTTCGAGGCGCACTTCGGCACGCGCCGCAACGATCGCGTGTACTGGCCGCGGCGGGTCGAGGCCGAGCGCATCGACCTCGCGCAGCTGCGCGACGAGACCAGCCTGGTGGCCATGCTCGAGCGGCTCGAACGGGCCCGCCGCGCCGGCGAGCGCAGCGTGCTGGTGGTGTACCCGCCCAACAAGGGTGGCTGGGCCACGCTGCACGAGCTGCGCGAGGCCCTCATCCGCGTCCGCGACGCGGGCGGCCACGTGTTCGCCTACGTCGAGAGCGCATCGCTGCCGGCGTACTACGTCGCGAGCGCGGCCGAGAAGATCTACATCCACCCCGCGGGTTCGCCTCGACACCTGGTCGCTGGCGTTCACACAGCTGTACTTCCGCGACGTGTTGGCCAAGCTGGGCGTGCGCGCCGAGGTCGCGCACATCGCCGAGTACAAGAGCGCCGGCGAGGCCTTCTCCGAACAGGGCCCCACCGCGCCAGACCGCGAGCAGAAGGACGCGCTGCTGGCCGCGACCTGGGATCAGGTGCTCGGCGACATCGCGCGTGCGCGATCGCTGCCGCGCTCGACCGTGCGGCAGCTGCTCGACGGCGCCCCGCATGCGCCCAAGGATGCGGTCGAGGCCAAGCTGGTCGACGAGGTCGTCTTCCGCGATCAGCTGCTGCCGCGGATCTCCGACGCGCTCGGCACCGAGGTCGAGCTGCGGCGATTCGACGACACCGCGCACGAGACCCCGAGCTGGGCCGGTCAGCCCTACGTCGCGGTCGTGCTGGTCGAGGGCACGATCATCGACGGCGAGAGCCGCACCATCCCGCTGGTCGGCGTGCAGTTCGTCGGCGGCGACACCATCGCGCGGACGCTGCGGGAGCTCCGCGACGACCCCGCGTGCGAGGGCATCGTGCTGCGGGTCAACAGCGGCGGCGGCTCGGCGCTCGCATCGGACGTGATGTGGCGCGAGGTCGAGCTCACCGCCAAGGCCCACGCGCGCGCGCCCAAGTTCGAGCCGCCGATCGTGGTCTCCATGGGCGACGTCGCCGGCAGCGGCGGCTACTACGTCGCGATGGGCACCGACACGGTCTTCGCCGATCCGCTGACCATCACCGGGTCCATCGGCGTGATCTCGATCCACCCCGACGTCTCGGGGCTGATGGGCAAGCTCGGCGTCGACGCGGTCACGCTCTCGCCGGGCAAGAACCTCGATCCCAGCCCGCCGTGGCGGCCGTGGTCGGACGATCAGCGCGCCTGCATCGAGCGCAGCATCGCGACCACCTACGACCTGTTCCGCACCCGCGTGGCCGACGCGCGCGGGCTGAAGCCCGAGCGCGTGCACGAGCTCGGACGCGGCCACATCTACGACGGCCGCAAGGCGCAGACGCTGGATCTGGTCGACACCCTCGGCGGTCTGCACGAGGCCATCGCGGCGGTGCGGGCGAAGGCGGGCGTGCCGCGGCGGACGCAGCTCGCCATCCGCGTGCTGCCCGAACGTCGCTCGCTGGTCGAGCTGTTGCTGGGCGCGCTCGGCCGCGAGCGCGAGCCCGACGAGCGTGGCGCACGCGTGCGCACGCGTCGCGACCGTCGCATGCAGGCGCACCGGCCCGCGCCGTCGCTGCTGCCGGTGGGGCTGGACCTGCCGCAGGTGCGCGCCGCGATTTCGCTGCTGTTCCTCGAGCCGGGCCAGGCCCAGGCGCTGATGCCATGGGCGCCGTGACGCGCAGCGCCGCCGTGCTCGCGGCCGCGGTGGTGCTCGCGGCGTGCAAGCAAGAGCCCGACTGGGTCCCCGACACGCTCTCGCCACCGGCGGGACTCGATCCCGACGCGCCGCCGAGCGCCATGCTGCCCGGCTGGAGCCCGGACGCCGACACCTCCTGGCAGTGGCAGCTGCAGGGCACCATCGACACCAGCTACGACGCTGCGCTCTACGACGTCGATCTGTTCGAGACCCCCGACGACGTCATCGCGGCGCTGCACGCCGCCGATCGCCGCGTGGTCTGCTACTTCTCCGCGGGCTCGGGCGAGGACTACCGCGACGACTACGATCGCTTCCTCGACAGCGATCTGGCCAAGCCACTCGACGGCTGGCCCGGCGAGCGCTGGCTCGACGTGCGCTCGGCCAACGTCGTGCAGATCATGGCCGATCGCATCGCCTACGCCGCCGAGCGCGGCTGCGACGGCGTCGAGCCCGACAACGTCGCCGCGTTCGAGGAGGACACCGGCTTCGCCCTGAGCGCCCGCGATCAGCTGGCGTTCAACCGCCACCTCGCCAACCTCGCCCACGAGGCCGGGCTCGCGGTCGCGCTCAAGAACGACGGCACCCAGGCGCTGGAGCTGGTCGACTACTTCGACTTCGAGCTCAACGAGCAGTGCCACGAGTACGACGAGTGCGACGCGCTCGCGCCGTTCGTCGAGGCGGGCAAGGCCGTGCTCAACGCCGAGTACGCCGGCAGCGCGGCCAAGGCCGAGGCCCTGGCGACGTCGCTGTGCCCGGCCGCGGCGGCGGCCCACACCCGCACGTTGATCCTGCCGCTCGAGCTCGACGACGCGTTCCGCGTCGCGTGTCCGTGACGCGCGCCCGCGCCAGTCAGACCCAGGCGTGGACCACGTGCGCCGGCGAGCGCAGCCGCGCCAGCGCGGGCGCTCGTGCGACCCAGTCCTGCGGCTGCAGTCGCCGCGCGTCGGCGAAGCCCGCCTGCAGCAGCGCCGCGCGCAGTGCGGCCTGATCGGGGAACGGATCGAGCGCGTGCCGCCGCCGCGTGAGCATGCGGATGGCCTGCCGCAACACCGTCGTGGCCCCGCCGACGTGGGCCTGCGCGTCGGCGGTGTGCAGGTCGACGACGAAGTGGCCGCCGCCGCGGCGACGCAGCGCCGCCGCCACCGTGGCGAACAGTTGCACGCGCGCGGGCAGGTCGAAGTAGCTCGCGAGGCCCTCGGCCACCACCACCGGCGTGCGCGCGTCGGCGAGCTGCTCCGCGAGGGTGCGCTCGAAGTCGGGCGCGAGCACGTCGGCCGCGACCAGGGTGAGCGTGGCGGCGGCGCGGTCCCGCAGTGGCGAGGGCAGCCGCTCCAGCGCCGCACGCTTGACCGCGATCATCGGCGCGAGATCGATGTCGACCGCCGCGACGCCGCGATCGAGCGCCCACTGCAGCGTGCGCGGGGTCAGGCCCGCACCCAGCTCGACCAGGCGATCGGGGCCGAGCGACTCGACCAGCGCATCGATGAGCAGGTGGCGGTAGGCGAGATAGCCGCGCATGGTCGGTACGCCCGGGACCACGCGCGTGGTCCACTCGCCCAGCGCGAAGAAGCCCCAGTACAGCACCGCGCCCTGGCGCGTCGCGAGGTGCCGCGCGTACGGCAAGCCCAGGCGATGCCACACGTACGCGGTGTAGTGCGCGGTCGGGCCGATGCGCTCGGCGTCGTGCGCGGCGGCCATGTTCAGCGCTCGAGCATGCGCTCGGCGTCGGCGCGCGCGATGGCGACGCGCTCGGCCAGATCGAGGAACAGGTTGCGCTCACGATCGCCGGTGAACGACGCGCGCACCAGCGGCACCAGCGACACCAACGCGATCGCGCGCTCTTCGGGCGGCAGCGCGGTCAGTCGCCCGACCACGTCCTGCAGCGGCGGCGGTGCGTCGATGAGGCCCGCGAGCGCGCCGCGCTGGGCCGCGGTCACGGGCATGCGCGCGAGCAGGTCGTCGAACTCGGCGCGCTCGCCACTTTCGGCGATGCCGTCGGCATTGGCCAGCATCGCCGCGAACGCGACCACCGCGTCGGCACGGCGCGCGGCCGACTCGCTCCAGCGCTCGCGCAACGCCACGACCTCGGCCGGGTCGGCGCCCAGGCGCTTGGCGATGTCGTCGTGGACGTTGCGCTCCTCGTCGCTGCCGCGGCCGTCGGCGAGCGCCATGCGCCACGCCCGTTCGAGGATCGTCTCGGTGAACAGCGGCGGCGGCAGCGGCAGCTCGCGCAGCCTCGCCTCGAGCCCCTCGCGATGCGCCAGCAGCTCGAGCCAAGACTCGGCCTCGTCGGCTGCGAGCCGTTCGTCGAGCATCCACAGCACCTGTTCCCACTCGCCCACATCGAGGATGCCGTCGGCGTGCGCCACCAGGCCGCACGCGACCAGCGTCCACTCTTGCTCGGGTGAAAGCGGCATCGGCGGTGATGCTACCACGGCCGATCGCCGCGCTGGGCTCAGGTGCCGGTGACCGGCAGCGGACGCTTGCGCATCGCGAAGGTGTGCTCGCTGCCGGGGAACTGCCGTCGCTTGACCTCGTCACAGAAGCTGCGCGCAGCAGCGACGACGCGGTCGAAGCCTTCGTCGTAGCGCTTGACGAACTTGGGCCGCAACTCGAGGTCATGCCCAGCAGGTCGTAGCAGACCAGCACCTGACCGTCGCAGTGCACGCCCGCGCCGATGCCGATGGTGGGGACCGCGACGGTCTCGGTGATGCGCGCGGCCAGCTCGCCGGGGATGCCTTCGAGCACCAGCGCGTAGGCGCCGGCCTCGGCCACCGCGACAGCGTCCGCGAGGATGCGCTCCGCGTCGTCGTGCTCGCGGCCCTGGACGCGGAAACCGCCCAGCGCGTGCACCGACTGCGGCGTCAGCCCGACGTGGCCCATCACAGGGATCCCCGCCGCGACGATGCGCGCGATCGTCGGCGCGATCGCGGCGCCGCCCTCGAGCTTGACTGCGTGGGCGCGACCCTGGGCCAGGATCCGCCCGGCGTTGCGCACCGCGTCCTCGGGCGTCACCTGATAGCTGAGAAACGGCATGTCGCCGACGATGTGGGCCAGGCGCGCGCCGCGGGCGACCGCGCGACAGTGGTAGACGATGTCGTCGACCGTGACGCCGAGCGTGTCGGCGTTGCCCTGCACCACCATGCCCAGCGAGTCGCCGACCAGCAGCAGCTCGACGCCGGCTTCGTCGAGCATGCGGGCGAAGGTCGCGTCGTAGGCGGTGACCATGGTCAGCGGCTCCGTGCCCTTGCGCGCGCGGATCTCCGGGACCGTCATGGGCTTGCGCACGTCGAGCTGTGGCGCTGCGCTCGGCCGGGCGTACTTCACCTCGGGTGTGTCGCTCACGATGTCTGCCTCCCGCCTCCGGTCGCGGCCGAGCGCCATGCCCGGTCCCCGCCTGGGGGTGCGGACGCAGCATAGCACCGCCGGGCGCAGCGCCGCGCCGAGACGGGCGCGATCGCTGCACGGCCGGTCTGCACGCGTGCGGCTTGCACGGCGCGCCGGCGGTGCTCGAGCCGCGCGCGCGCAGGTTTGACGGCTCGGCGGTCGCGTGCCACCCTCCGCCCGCTCCGGCTCCGTCCGGGCAATCGAGGTCACCGTGAGCTTCACGCTTCCCCCGCTGCCATTCGCCAAGGACGCGCTCGTGCCTCACATGAGCGCCGAGACCTTCGACTACCACTATGGCAAGCACCACCAGGCCTACTTGAACAAGCTCAATGAGCTCACCGCGGGCAAGCCCGAGGAGCACAAGACGCTCGAGGAGCTGGTGCGCACGACCGAGGGCGCGCTGTTCAACCAGGCCGCGCAGGTGTGGAACCACACCTTCTTCTGGAACAGCATGAGGCCCCAAGGTGGCGGCGCGCCCAAGGGTGACATCGCCGCCGCCATCGAGCGCGACTTCGGCGGCTACGACAAGTTCCGCGCGGAGTTTGCGGCCGCGGCCACCGGCCGCTTCGGCTCGGGCTGGGCGTGGCTGATCAAGGACGGCGAGAAGCTGGTCGTGACCAGCACCGCCAACGCCGACACGCCGCTGCGCGAGGGCAAGCGCTGCATCCTCACGCTCGACGTGTGGGAGCACGCCTATTACATCGACTACCGCAACGCGCGTCCCAACTTCATCAACGCGTTCCTCGACCACCTGGTCAACTGGGACTTCGCGAACGAGAACCTGAAGTAGCGCCCGCGTCACGACCGCGCCGCACCGGCGCGGTCGTGGCCCGCGCGCGGCTCAGTCCTCGATCACGAAGGTCTCCTCGGCGAGCGCCAGCGCGCCGGGCCGATCGCCGAACCATAGCGACAGCGGCAAGAGCCGCAGCACCCGCATCATCGGCAGCGGCAGCGCCCAGCCCACCGCGATCTGACCCAGGCCGCGGATGCTCGGCTGCTCCCCCAGCGGGCTGGGCAGATCGAAGCCGAGGATGGCGCGCAGGTTCGCCAGCGGTCCCAGCGGCTCGGGCACGAAGATGACCTCGCCCTCCTCGTCGCGCAGGCCCGCGATCGCGCGCGCCCGTGCGACGGCCTCGCGCAGCCCGCCGTAGTCGTCGACCAGCCCGACCTCGATGGCGCGCACGCCCGACCACACGCGGCCGCGCGCGACCTCGTCGACCTGGGTGGCGGTCATGTTCCGCGCCCGCATGACCCGTGCAGTGAACTCGCGGTAGCCCTCCTCGATGCTGCGCTGGGCTGCGGCGCGCTCGTCGTCGTCGTAGGGCTTCCACCACGATCGCAGCCCCGCGCGGTCGCCGAAGTCGAACTCGTCGATGCCCAGGCCGATCTTCTCCGCGAAGCCCGATAGATCGAACTTGGGATAGAAGATGCCGATGCTGCCGGTGACCGTGGTCGCGTCGGCGTAGATGTACTGCCCCGCGCTCGCAATGTAGTAACCGCCGCTGGCGCAGAAGTTGCCCAGCGAGATCACCACCGGCTTGCGCTTGCGCGTGAGATCCAGCTGTCGCGCGATGTCGTCGGCCGCGCGGACCGACCCGCCGCCGGTGTCGAGGCGCACGACCACCGCGCGGACGGTGTCGTCCTTGCGCAGGCGCTCGATCTGCTTGCTCAAGGTCGCACCGCCGGCGATGCGGCGGCCCAGCAGCGGCACGGTGAAGCTGTCGCCGTCGAGCAGGTCGCCCTCGATGGTGAGCACCGCGATGCGCGGCGGCGGCCCGAACATGGTCGGGTGCTCCTTCTGCTCGTCGGGCGGCTCGATGCGGATCTTCCGATCGAGCCAGTCCTCGAGCCGCGCGTCGAGCTCGTCGGGGAACGACAGCTCGTCGACGACGCCGTCGCGACGGGCCTCGCGCGGGTCGATGGGGGCGTTGTCGATCCACTCCTTGATCACGCCGGGATCCTGGCCTCGATCGCGGGCGATGAGCCGCAGCACGTGGTTCCACAGATCGCTGACGAGCTGCTTGCGCTGCCGCGCGACCGGCTCGCTCGCGGTGGGCAAGCTCCAGGTGTCGGGCGAGCCCTTGTACTCCGCGACGCGGACGAAGTCGGCCTTCACGCCGAGCTTGCCCAGCAGCTCGGCGTAGTGGAACGCCTGGATGCGCATGCCCAGCAGCTCGAGCCCGCTGTTGGGGTGCGCGATGATGCGGTCGGCCATGGCCGCGAGCAGGTAGGCCCGCATGCCGCCGCCGTGGAGGTAGACCACGACCTTGCCGCCGCGCTCGCGCACGCGCAGCAACGCCTCGCGGATCTCCTCGAGCTGGGCCCAGCCGAGCTTCATGCCGTCGGTGTGGACCAGCGCGACGCCGCGCTGCTTGCCCACGGCCTCGAGCTGTTGCACGAGCCGCCACATGCCTCGGTCGCCACCGTAGTCGTCGAGCTCGAACTTGGTCACGATGCGCGGCCGGGCCTCGACGACGCTGCGATAGCGCTCCTGCGAGGCGCGCAGGCGCAGCACGCCGCCGTCGGCCGAGAACGCGCTGGCACCACCGGCCGAGGTCGAGGCGCCGCCCATGAAACCGAAGTGACCGAAGTCGAGCCCGAAGCCGGCGTTGATCCGCACTGCGTCGGTCGGCGCGGCGCTGGTGGGCACCAACGAGCGCGGGCAGTACTGGAAGCGCTCGGCCTCGGCGAACAGCTTGACCCCGCGCAGGTTGAGCAGCAGTCGCCCGCGGGGGTCGGCGTGGTGCGTGCGCCAGCGCGGCTCGCCCGGCACCGCCGGCGCCAGCCGAGCGCCGGCGGCGAGCTCGAGCGCGGGCGTGCCCAGGGGTCGCAGCGCGAGCTCGGGGTCGAGCACGTACGACTGCGTGGTGATGTCGCCGGGTCCGGTCCGCGGGACGTTGATGCTGCGCGCGACGAAGCCCAGGGCGACGAACCGCGTGGGCCACCACGCCAGCGCGAGATCCACGGCGTTGGTGCCGGCGGCGTGGAAGTTCTGGCTCGCGATCAACCGCGAGTACGACAGGCCGATCGAGAGGTCTCGCAGCGCGCGCGGCATCGTCGGCGCGAAGCGGTTGAACCACTTCTTGAGCGGGAACGCGGCCGCGAGCGTGACCTTGCTGTACGCGTCGTCGGGGTTTTGCGGCTGCTGCTCGCCGCTCTGGGTGGTGTTGGGCGTGAACGGCCGCAGGAACTGGTACGCCAGGCCCAACGACGCGATCTGCAGCGGCAGCGGGATGCCCAGCAGCAGGCCCAGGCCGTTGCCGCGGCGCATGGCGCTGGGCTTGTTCCAAGCGAAGTCGAGCACGCCGTTGACGCCGCGCAGGAAGCCCAGGTTGGCGGGGTTGGTCACGACCGCGGCGCCGTCGGGTTCGCCGGCGACGGTGGTGTAGACACGATCCGCATCGCGCGTGATGGGCCGGGCTTCACTGTCGTTGGGGCCGGCGGATGCGGGCGAGCCTGGGCGATCGATCGCGATCGCGACCACGCTCGCAGCCAGTTGATGCCCACGGCGCATCACCGAACCCATACCACGGTCACGGCATCGCCGCCCTCTTCCGGCAGTCCCGGCCGCTGCCGCGCGACGTGGCCCAGCGACGGCAGGTGCTCGCGCACCGCCTTCGCGGCGCGCCCGAGCCGTGGCCGTGGCGGATGACGACCACTTCGATATCGGCCTCGAGCGCGCGGGCGAGTTGGTCTCGAGCAACGCCAGCGCCCGTCGGCCCTCGCGCCGCGCAGATCCACGACGTTGTCGATTCCGGGATCGACCGCGCGCGCGTCGGCGCCGAAGTGGCGCGCCGCGTCGGAGCTCGGCGCGGGCCCGGGTCGCGGCGCCGCCGGCCGCGAGGGCCGCGGGCGTGGGGCCGCCGCGATGGCGGTGCGCTCGACCGTGACCCGACCGCTGGGCAGCAGCTGCACCGTGACGCGCTCGCCCTTGAGCGCCACGACTACCCTCGGCCGCGAGCGCGCCGTGGTGCAGCGCTACCGCGCACGCGATCGCCGACCGCCAGCACCGGCGGCGGCGCGACCGGGGCCGGCGGTGGCACCGGGGCTCCGCGCAGCTGCTCGAGGCGGGTGCGCGCCTCGGTCAGGACCTCGCCGGCGCCATCGACGGCGCCCGCCTCGGCGCGACGCAGGGCGCGTCGGGCGTCGCGCAGCTGCGCGGCGAGCCCACGGCTTCGGCGGCCGCGGCCCGTTCGCGCGCAGCAGCTTGGCCGACGCGCGCGCGGTCTCGTCGGCTTCGAGCGCCTCGAGCCGGCCGTCGCGCCGCGATGGTCGCGGCGCGCTCGGCCTGCAGCGCAGCGGCCTGCTCCGCCAGCTGCTCGCGCAACGCGGCGAGCTCGATCAGGACGAGGTCGAGCCGCGCGCGGCCGTCGTCGATCAGCGCGCAGCGTCGACCACCTGCGGCGACAGCCCCAGCCGCTGCGCGACCGCGAGGGCGCTGGAGTTGCCGGGGATGCCCACGTGCACGCGAAAGGTCGAGCTGAGCGTCGCGAGATCGAACCCGACCGCGTTGACGAAGCGCGCGTCGCCATGGGCCAACAGCTTGAGCCGCTCGTAGTGGGTCGTGACCACCGCAGCCGTGCCGTGATCGACCAAGGTCCGCACGATGGCCTCCGCCAGCGCGGCGCCTTGATCGATCGGTGCCGACCATGACCTCGTCGAGCAACACCAGGGTTCCGGCGCCGTCGTCCGCCGCGGCCTCGCACGCCCGCCGCACGTGACCGATGTGCGCGGAGAAGGTGCTGAGATCGCGCGATGGACTGGTCGTCGCCGACATCGGTGATCAGGCGTGGAATAGCACCGTCGCGGGCGCGGCGGTGGGCAGGGCGCACGCCCGCGCGCGCGAGCAGCAGGCACAGCCCCATGGTCTTGAGCGCCACGGCCTTGCCGCCGGCGTTGTAGGCCGTTGATCACCAGCGGTGCCGGTGCTGACGTAGATCATTGGGCACGACCGGCGCCGCGCAGCAGCATCAGCGGATGGTGGCCTGCGGCAGCAGGCGATGCCGCGCCGGGCTCCGGGGCGCACAGCTGCGGCGTGATCCTGGCGAGGCCTGCGAGCTCGAGCTGCGCCGCGATGCCGTCGATGGCGACCAGCGCCGCGAGCAGGCCGGTGATGGCCTTCGGTGATCGGCGACTTGGGCGCGAGAGCGCCTCGGCACGCGCTGCTCCTCGGCCTTCGCCGCGACCATCGCGTGCGCAGCGCAGTTGCCTTGCCGACCAGCTCGTGCGGCTCGACGAACAACGTCTGCCCGCTCTGGCTCGCGTCGTGGATGAAATGATGCTCGGAGATCGTCCGCGTGCTGCTGCGAGAAAACGCGCTGGTGCGCACCGGCAGCACCACCCGACCATCGCGCTCGGTGATGTAGGCGTCGCCGAAGGCCTCGGCGAAGGCCAGCAGCAGCGTTCGCGGCGGTGCGCAGCTCGGCCTTGGCCTGCTGCACCTGCTCGCGCAGTACTGCGAGCGTGGCGCTGGCGCATCGGCCAGCGCGTGCCCAGCCACCCTCGCGATCGATGGCGCGCGCGAGGTCTGCGCGAGGGTCCGCGGCGGCTGCAGCGATGCTTCAGCTGCTCGGCCAGCGCCAGCTCGGCGGCGTCGCGACCGCCTGCGCTCGCGATGCCGTCGGCCCACGCGATCGCGGCCGCGAGCACGTCCGCGACCTCGAGCAGCTCGGCTGGCGCGAGCGCGAGGCCTCGGCTGGCGCGCAGCAACAGCGGCTGCAGCGGCACCGCGCCCAGGGCGCTGGTGCCCGAGCGCGCGCCGCCGTCGAGCGCGGCGCTGCGCTGATCACAGACCGAGTCGTCGAGCTTGCCGCATTTGGCGGCGACACTGCGCGAGGTCCCCGTGCAGCGGCAGCAGAAGCTGCGGCTCGGTGCTCACGCCCGCGGCCGACCCTCGGTTCGTGGGATGTTCTCGGCATCGTCGTGCGCTTGCTGCTCGCGCGGCTCCGCGACGATGCCGAGCGCATGCGCGGCCGGACGAGCAGACGCGCGAAGGGGAGGCAGCGCGGGCCATTCGAGATGGACGGCATCGGCAATTCCCCAGCCGGCCCCGACACCGGCCCCGCCTTCGGCCTACGCGTCCAACCCTTCACGCGCCGCGTCACCAGCCCGACCACCACCCTTTCGCCATCGGCCCTGCGGTGCGTCGCCTTCGTCCACGCGCCGCGATTATCTACCAAGGCCAGCGCGGCCGGGTCGTAAGATGCGCCAAGCTGGCGCAACTTCGGCTCCCTCTCCTCGGCTTCCGGCTCTCCCCGCTGAAGAAACCAGCATGCTCGAGCCCCACCGTCGCGTCCCCGCCGCTCCCACCGTCGCCGTGCTCGCCCGCGATCGCAGCACGCTGCTCGCGCTGGTGCCTGTGGTCGCTGCGGCCTCGAGGAAGGGCAGCCATGGAGCCGCCGACGTGGACGTCGCCCTCGCCGCGATGCTGCCGCAGCCTGATCGTCACCGTGCCGCTGACCAAGCTCGAGAAGCACCTGCGGCACAGCAACCTCAACAAGCTGATCCTCGGCCTGGCGCCGTCCGCTCACCTGGGTGCTCTGCTGGTCGTGCTCGAGCCCAACACCGCCGAGCTCGCGACCAAGATGGACGAGTACGTCAGCTTCATCACGCTGCCAGTCGCCTGCTGTTCTACATCCTCGGCGGCATCTACCTCGCCGGCGACCCCGCGCACGCCGGCGTCGAACACGATCTTCCTGGGCTTCGGCACCCTGTTCGCGTCGGTGGACGGCACGACCGGCGCGTCGATGTTGCTCATCCGCCTGGTGCTGCGCGCCAACGCCGAGCGCAAGTGGTCCACGGTGTTCTTCATCTTCCTGACCTCCGAATGCCTGCTCGCTGTTGCCGCCGGGGTGACCCGCCGTTCCTGGGCTACCCGCAGGGCGTGCCGTTCCTGTGGACCCTCGATTCGTGGCAGGAGATGGCCACCGTCGCCGGGCTGCTGCTGGTGATCTACTTCGGCGCTCGACCGCTTCTACTACGGCAAGGAGACCGAGGCCGTGCGCAAAGCCGACCTCGCCCATGCCAGCTCGCTGCGCGTCGAGGGCGGCATCAACGTGCTGTGGCTGCTGGGCATCGCCGGCCGCGGCCGCGTTCATCTGCGACGAGCACGGCATCTTCGTGCGCGAGGCCGCGATGGTCGGCTGGTGCGCTGGGCTCGCGATCTTCACTCGCCGGCCGAGACCCGCGAGAAGAACGCGTTCTCGTGGTCGATCCTCGAGGTCGCGGCGCTGTTCATCGGCATCTTCTTTACCTGCTGATCCCGGCGCTGCTGATCCTGCAGGCCAACGGCGACCAGCTCGGCGTCGACACCCCGGCGAAGTTCTTCGTTCGGCTCGCTGTCGAGCTTCCCTCGACAACGCGCGCCGACCAACTGGTGTTCTTCGAGACCGCCGGCGGTGACCAACAAAGGTTTGCCTTCGGCGACATCGTGCCGGCACCACGTGCCGGCGACGATCCTGGGACGCGATCTCGTGCGGCTCGGTGTTCATGGGCGCCAACTCCTACATCGGCAACGGCCCCAACTTCATGGTCAAGGCCATCGCCGAGGAGTCGAAGGTGCAGATGCCCAGCTTCTTCGGCTACATGAAGTGGAGCATCGGCTTTCTCATCCCGGCGTTCATCTTGGTGACGTTCCTGTTCTTCCGCTGACGTCGGCGACGCGCTAGCATCGTCGCGTGCGGCAGACCCTCCTCGTCCCCCTGTTCACCTCGGCGGTGCTCTGGCTCGGCGGCTGCGACAAGGACCAACCCGCGTCCGCGACCCCCGGCAAGGCCCACGGCTACACCATCTCCGCCGCGACCTACCGCGACGACGCGAAGGTGCCGGAGCTGGCCAAGGGCAAGTGCAAGTTCGAGGTCGAGCTGACCGAGACCGTCACGACCACGCTGCAGGAGAAGGGCGCGGGCGGCCGCACCGGCGAGGGCCACACCGTGACCCTGGTGATCGCGCACGTGCACGGCGCCGAGGAGGACTGGGACGGTGAGATCCGCGTGATGGTCGAGGGCCGGCTGCAGCTGCCCGACGAGTCGTTCCACGACTTCGTCGCCCACGGCAAGTCGACCGCGCACGTCGGCCGCGGCAAGGCCGGGGTCTGCGACGGTCTCGAGGACATCGCCGCCGAGATCAGCGAGGACATCGTCGAGTGGCTCAAGGAGCCGCGCCACGAGGCCGAGCTCGGCGATCACCCGACCTGAGCCGCGCCCGTGCGCGCGTCGATCACGGGAACAGCTGCTTGCCGATCTCGGCCAGCAGCTTCTGCCGCGCGGCGTCCTTGAACAGGCTGGGATCGAGCATGAGCTTGCCGTCGCGCGCGGTGTCCCGCTCGATCGCGCCGTGCTTGCCGACCTTGTAGCCGATCACGATCGTCCGGGGATCACCGCCGCCGGCGACGAAGATGTGCTCGAAGCGGCCGTCGTCGTCCGCGTCGTAGAACGCCCACGCCGCGCCGCTGGCGAAGCGCAGCGTCAGCTCGGCGTCGAACTTGCCCGCCTGCACGACCTCGAGCGCCGACTGCTTCGCGCGCTTGCCCTTGAAGCTGTCCTTGTCGAGGTCGACCATGACGACGACGCTGTCGCGATCGAAGACCGAGACCACCTGGTTGCCGAACCCACCCACGCTCGAAAGCCCCGCGGCCGCCAGCGGCACCGGCGAGGGGAACGAGCTGGCATCGTCGCGCACGTTGGCATGCGGCGCGCTGGCGAACGCCGTGGTGATCATGGCCTCGAAGCGCGCGGCGCGGGCCTTGTCGGCGATGAGCGCCGGCCGCAGCAACAGGCGACCGACGTGCTGCGGCGCCGGCGTGAGTCGACCGCCGGCGTCGATGGTCGCGGCCCCGAGCGCGATGCCGCCATCGATGGAGGCGCCCTCGAGCGCGAGATCGTAGCGACCGTCCACGTCGGTGTCGTAGAACACCCGCGTCGGCGACGACTGCACCACCATGACATCGGCGTGCAGCTTGCCGGTCCGCAGCTGCCGCAGCAGCAGCGCCTGCGGCACCGTGCGCGCCTTGGCGGGCCGGGCCCCGAGCGCGAGCACCTTGGCGAAGCGGGTCTGATCGACGTCGAACAGCACGCGCTTGTCGAGTCGGGTGTCGACCACGAGCGTGTCGGGCACGCCGTCCTTCGACGAGTCCGACGCGCGCGCGGTCACGGCATGGACCGCGTCGAGGTTGCCGACCTCGGTCACGCCGGTGGTCATGGCCGCGATCACGCGCGCGACCCCGGGCCGCAGCGCCGGTTTGGCGTACTGCGCCGCGAGGTCGGGGAACGCCACACCGTCGAGCGTGGTGTCGCGCGCGGGCGCATCGCCGCCCAGGGCGTAGCCGCGGGTCTTGCCGCTCTCGCCGTCTTGCACCACCAGCTCGTCGAAGCGACCGTCGTCGTCGCGATCGAGGTACGCGAGGATGTCGGCGACCGGCATGGGAAAGCCGGTGGGCTTGCGCGGCAACCGCGAGCTGCGCAACACCGCGATCTCAGCGTCGAAGGCCCGGCTGTTCTGCAGCTCGTTGGGCGTGGGCAGGACCTTGGCGCGGCGGAAGCTGCTCTCGTCGACGTCGCCCAACGCGACCTGGCAGGTGAGGTTCTCGCCGCATGCGCCCGCGAACGTCAGCGTGTCGACCTCGCCGTCTTGATCGAAGTCGACCAGCTGACCCAGGGTCCCGGCCGAGGTCCACGGATCGGGCAGGAACGTGCGCGGCGCGGTCGGCAGGGTCTTGGTGAAGTCGCGCAGCTCGACCGCGTGGATGTGGAACGCGAGCGAACCCAGCGACACGAACTGGCTGAACGCGGTGCGGATCGCGACGTTGAGACCGACCAGCTCGCCGGTGGTCTCGTCGACCAGCGGTCCACCGCTGTCGCCGGGCAAGATGCTGCAGTCGGTCTGGATCTGCCGCCCCGCGTCGGCCGCGGCCTTGCGGATGCTCTCCTCGAGCTGCTTGCGCTCGGCCTCGGGCACGTCGCGCTGCAGCTGCACGATCGCGCTGACCTGCTCGTCGAGCGTGCCGATCGCGTTGATGCCACAGCGCTTGATCGCCCAACCCAGCCCCACGCCGGCGTTGCCCAGGGCGAACACGCGGCTGCCCGGGTGTGGATCCTCGGGCGCGACCTGCAGCGACGCGAAGCGTCGCGTGCCGCCGTCGACCTTGAGCAGCGCCAGGTCGCGCTTCTCGTCGACCGCGTAGGCGACCGCCGGCAGACGCTCGCCCGGCGCGACGCTGCCGTCCTCGCGCCGCTGCGCCAGGGTGACCGTGGCGGAGATGCCGAAGTCTTCGTTCTTGCCCGACGCGACCACGTGGTAGTTCGTGAGCAGGAACCCCGACGGGTCGATGAACACACCCGTGCCCGCGCTCCACTCGGTCGTGACCAGCACGGTGGCATCGAGCGCGCGCGCCTGGATCTCCTCGGGCGTCGGCTTCGCCGGGGCGCTGGGCGTGGGCCTGCTCGGCGCGGGCTTGGGCGCGGGCGGTTCGGTCGTGCCGCGGCCGGGGTGGCAGGCACAAGCGCAGAGGGTCAACAGCGCGATCCGATGCACCGCGCGAGGGTAGCAGCTGCGCTCAGGGCCGGCGGGCCGACGACGCGGCCTTCCAGAAGCCCTTGTTCGCGTCGTCGTTGCGCGGCTTGATCTTGCGCGCGTCGGCGTAGGCGTCCTTGGCCTCGTCGTACCGACGCAGGGCCATGAGCGCGTCGGCGCGGAGCATCAGCGCGCGGAAATCACCCGGCTGGAGGTTGAGCAGCTCGTCGGCGGTGGCCAGCACCGCGGCGTGGTCCTTGTGCCGCTTGAGGATCCGCGCCTGACCGAACAGCGACTCGGCGAGGCCGTCGCGCGCGGCCTCGTGCTCGGGCCACACCGCGACGAGATCGCGGAAGCCCTCCGCCGCGGCGGCCCACTGCCGGCGCTCCAGGCTCGCGCTCGCGGCTGGCAACACCGCGTCCGCAGCCTGCTGCCGCAGGCGCGCGATGCCGGCGTTCGCCGGATCGACGATGGCGAGGTTGGTCAGCGCCAGCGCGACGCTGCCCTCGGCGGGCTCGCGCCAGTGCTTGGCCTCGACCGCGCGCTGGGCCAGCGCCAACCAATCCTCGGCGGTGGTCGGTCCCGCGGGCGTGGGCGCGGGCACGGGCGGCACCGGCTCGGCCGGCGTGGGCGAGACCTGCACCGGTGCGTGGGGATCGAGCACCGCCGTGGTCGGTGCGGGCTCGGACGGACGCGGCGCCGGCTCGGGCGGCGGCGCCGGCTCGACCTTGCTCGGCAGCTCGGGCTTGGGCTGCTCCGCACGCGGCGCGGCCTTGGGCTCGGCGCTGCGCTCGTCGCCACCGGCGTTGCCGTCGCCGCCGATGCGATCGAGCAGATCGGGCGCGAGCGCGAGCAGGCCGGCTGCCGCGACCAGACCGCCCAGCAGCACGAACAACATCGCCTTGCCCGCGGCCGCCATCGCCGACGGCGGCGCCGCGGCACGGCCGGCGGCGGCGGGTGACGCGGGCGGTCGCGGTGGCGGCGCGATGACGGTGCGCTCGGGCGGCTGGTAGCCCGGCGGCCGCGCGTCGATCGCCGCGATCGCGGCGCGGTGGAAGCTGGCCGACGCTGCCGGCGAGGGATCGTCGCCCGGACGTGCGCCGTCGAGCGAGTCGCCCGCGGCCTGCAGGCCCAGCACGTTCGCGACGGCGTTGGCGCGGCCATCGACCGCGCGCGTCAGCTCGTACTCGAGCGCGCGCATCGACGGCGGCCGCGCGGCCGCGGTGCGAGAAAGACACCGCGCGATCACGTCTGCGAGCGGCTCGGGCAGCTCGGGCCGGTACGAGGTTGCCCGCACGGCCTCGCGCGCGCCCTTCTGCATGAGCACGTCGATGGCGTTGCGTCCCTCGAACGGCAGCCGCCCCGTGACCATCTCGAACAGGATGCAGCCGACCGCATACACGTCCGAGGCGACCGTCGCGTCGAGCCCCGCGCCCTGCTCGGGCGCCATGTACTCGGGCGAGCCCATGACCAACCCCGGCGAGGTCTGCGACGCGTCGGCGTTGACGTGCTTGCAGATGCCGAAGTCGAGCACCTTCACGAAGTCGGGATCCTTGCCCCGCGTGGTGAGGATGACGTTCTCGGACTTGAGGTCGCGGTGGATGATGCCGACCTCGTGGGCCGCCGCGAGCGCGCGGCAGATCTGCCGCGCGATGTGGACCGCGCGACGGATCGCCAGCGGCCCCTGCTGGCGGATGGTCGCGCCCAGGTGCTGGCCCTCGAGCAGCTCCATCACCAGGTAGACGTCGCCCGACTCGGTCGTGCCGATGTCGAGCACGTCGATGATGTTGGGGTGACCGGTCTGGGTCGCCGACCGGGCCTCGCGCATGAAGCGGGTGATGATGTCCGCGTCGCGGGTGTAGATCGAGTGCAGCACCTTGAGCGCGAAGGGCTTGCCCAGCGCCAGGTGCGTGACGCGGAAGACCGCGCCCATGCCACCGATGCCGATGAGGCTCTCGACGCGGTAGCGCTGGGCCACGACCTGGCCGACCCAGCTCTGCGCCGACTCCCGCAGCGAGCGGGCGTTGGGCACCGTCGCGGGCCGCTGCCCCGGCGCATCGAGCTCGACGATGTCCGACTCGCCCAGGGTGATGGTCGAGTTGGCCGTGCGGGTGTTGGGCACCGCGCCGCCCTCGAGCGCGATCACGTCGCTGATGCTGATGGCCTCGCTCTCGGGGCCCTGGGCGTGGGCGCGCGCGCGCAGGTCCTTGAAGTCCTGTTGCGCCAGCTGGGCGTAGTCGCGGGCCTCGATCTTGAACTCGCGCGAGAAGATCTCGCGCATGAATGCGGCGATGCGATCGGCGTCGCAGGTCGGGAAGTCGCGCGCGAGGATCTCCGACAGCGCCGCGCGAAACTCACCCGCGCTCTGGTAGCGCTGCGCCGGATCGGCGGCGAGCGCCGCGAGCACGACGTCGTCGAGCCCGGTGGGCACGCCGGGCACCAGCTCCGAGGGCGCGCGCACGCTGGGGTTGCGCACCGCCGCGAGCGCCTCCTGGTGGGTGCGGTTGTTCGACGGGAACAGCTGCCGCCCGGTCAACAGCTCCCACAGCACGATGCCGCAGGCATAGATGTCCGTGCGGCGGTCCGCCGGCAGGCCCTTGGCCTGCTCGGGCGAAAGGTAGCTGTAGCGGCCGAAGACCACGCCCGGGCTGGTCATCTCGCGCTTGATCGCGCTCTTGGCCAGGCCGAAGTCGGTCAGCTTGACCTCGCCGCGGTAGCCGATCAGCAGGTTGGGCGGCGAGATGTCGCGGTGGACCAGATCGAGCGCCATCGCGTCATGGACGTAGTCGAGCCCGCGCAGGACCTCGCGCACCACGTGCATCGCGACATCGACGGGGATGCGGCGGTGCAGCTGCGCGCAGCGGTTCCACACCGCGCGCAGGTCCTTGCCCTCGACCAGCTCCATCGCGAGGTAGTACTCGTCGGCGACGCGTCCGGCGTCGAAGACCTGCACCAAGTTGGCGTGGTTGAGTCGCACCACGACCTTGGCCTCGTCGAGGAAGCGGCGGTGCACGCCGGCGTCGTCGAGGTTGTGCAGCACCTTCTTGACCACGCACGGCTTCTCGAAGCCGCGCTCGCCCGCGGCCGCGAGGAACAGCTCGCCCATGCCGCCACGCGCCATCGTCCGCACGAGCACGTACTTGCCGAACAGTTGCGGGAACCCCTCGGCAGACGCGCCCGATCCCGCGCGGTTGTGGCTCGGGACGCTCACCAACCGCCACTATAGCCGAGCCGGGGCGTCACGCGGGAAGCGCGATGTGGACGGCGAGCACGCGCGCGCTCGCCCCCCGCCCTGCGCTGGGCCGCCGCCCTGTACCGCTGGGCTGGCGGCGGTGGTGTCCGGGCTCGACGTGCAGCGCGTGCTCGACCGTGGGCGATCCCGAACCGCACACGCAGGATGTAGTCGCCCGGCATGGCTTGCTGCGCCCGCGCGCGCCCGCGGGCGTCGGTCGACGCGCCCCGGAACGGCCCGCCGTCGACGCGCACACCGGCCTGCGGCACGCCATCGCGCGTGATCAGCACCTCGACGTCGGGCCCATCGGCCAGTCGATCGCCGCGCAGCGCCACGTCGTCGCCCGGCCGCACACCGCTGCGGCGTGCCAGCTCGACGCCGTCCTGCAGCACGCGCAGCTCGTAGGGCCCGGGCCCCAGCGACTCGAACGCGAAGCTCTCGCCCTGGACATCGGCGTGGTGTTGCTCGAGCACCGGGGCGTCGTGCCCCGTGTCGGACGGCCGCGCGTAGACCTCGGCGCGGGGATAGGCCGCGCCGCGCGGGTCGACCACCGTGCCGCTGAGCACCTCGGCCGCGCCGACCATGCGGATGGGCTCGACCTCGACGTCGCCGGTCTCGGCCAGCTCGACCGCCACACGCGCGGGCGCGAAGCCCTCCGCGTTCACGGCCAGCCACACGCGATCGTGCAGGCGCAGCGGTGCGTCGTCGCAACCCTGGGTCGCCTCGGTGCAGGGGTCGCACGGTGGTCGCTCGATGCGCGCGATGGAGAACACACCGTCGCCGTCGGTGGTGGTCGAGCCGGCCACGGTCGGCAGCACCGCCTCGGGATCGGCGTCCTGCGGCGCACGCGGCTGATCCGCGCCGCGACCACGGGCTCGCCGCGACCGTCGACCACGCTGCCGTGCAGCCGCGCGAACCCGGTCGCCTGCAACACCGCCGGGCGCCCCAACTCGAGCACCCACGGCTGCGCCGGCCGCAGGCTGGGATGGAAGAGCTCGGCGCAGACGATGCCGAGGCAACCCGGCGCCGCGAAGCGACCCTCGTCGTCGAGCGCGACCACGCCGCCTGCGATGGTCGTGACCTCGTCGTCGTGCAGGCACCGCAGCGCGACGCGACCGCCCTCGACCGGCTCGCCGTCGTCGTCCACGATCTGACCGGCGACACGGCGCGAGGCCACGTCCTGGTCGCGCGCGCTCAGACCGTGCGGACCGCCGTCGGGGCGCTCGCCCGTGGCGGCCGCGACCGCGGCCGTCTTGCGCCGCGCGAGCGCGCGTGCCCCCGACCACGCCAGCGCGATCGCGACCAGTGCGATCGCAGCCAGCGCGAGCACGCGGCGCATCGTGTCAGCCTTGCCCTCGCATGACCGCGTCGGCCCGCGCGCGCGCGTCCTCGATCACGCGCTCGACCATCGCGTCGACCTCGTCGACCACGCTCGCGAGCGCGGCCGCATCGGCAGCGCCGGGTCCGCGCCCGAGCGCGTAGACCTTGGCCTTGGGCTCGGTGCCGCTGGGTCGCACGACCAGACGACACGCCAGCGCGCCCTCGCTCTGCAGCTCGAACACCAGCACGTTGCCCGGCAGGTCGCGGGTGCGGCTGCCGGTGTTGCGCGGCTGCAATCGATCCTCGACGCGCGCGACCGACAGTCCGCCGAACGCAGTCGGCGGCTCGGCGCGCCAGCGGGCGCACAGCCCCGCGATCGCGTCGCGACCGCTCGCGCCGTAGGCATAGAGGTTCGCAGTGCGCTCCCGGTGGTAACCGTGGCGACAGAAGATCTCGCGCAGCTGCGCGTGCAGTGTGCGGCCGCGGGCCTTGGCCCACGCGGCCGCCTGCGCCAGCAGCAGCGCCGCGACCGCGCCGTCCTTGTCGTGCACGTCGTTGCCGCGCATGTAGCCGTGGGACTCCTCGCACGCGAACACCAGCGGCCGCGCGGGGAACTCGTCGAGCATCCCAGCGTGGTGCTTGAAGCCGACCAACAGATCGTCGATGGCCTCGACCCCGGCCGCGCGCGCCATGGTCGCGACCAGCGGCGTCGTCACCAGGGTGCTCAGCACCCAGCCGTCTGCGGGCACGCTCGCGTGGCGCAGCACGTGGTCGAGCATGATGGCGCCCAGGCGGTTGCCGTCGATGAACTCGATCACGCCGTCGTCGTTGCGCGCGCCGGCGCCGAGGCGATCGGCGTCCGGATCGGTCGCGAGCACCAGGTCGGCGCCGGTGCGCTCGGCCTGCGCGAACGCGAGGTCGAGCGACTCGAGCACCTCGGGGTTGGCGCTGGGCACGGTCGCGAACACGCCGCCGTCGGGCAGCTGCGCCCTGCACGACCTCCACGCGGACCCCGGCGCGCCGCAGCAGCGGCAGCACCGCGGTGTGGCCGACGCCGTGCGGGGGCGTGTAGACCACCGACAGCGCCGCGGCCGCCGCGGCATCGTGGCCGACGCCCTGGGCCCACACGCTGTCGTGGTACGGACGATCGTAGGCCGCGATCGCGTCGGGCTCCCCGGCGATCTCGATGCGATGCCCCTGCTGCGGCGTCATGCGCGGCAGCGGTGCGGTCATGGCCGATCGGATCGCGGTCATCAGCGCGCGGTCGCGGGCGCCCAGCACCTGCGCGCCGTCGGATCCATAGATCTTGATGCCGTTGTCCCCCGGCGGGTTGTGGCTGGCCGAGATGACGACGCCGGCACCGCAGCCGCCGCGCCGCACCCAGAAGGACAGCTGCGGCGTGGGCCGGGGCGCGTCGAGCAGCACCACGTCGAGCTCGCACGCCGCGAGCTGCTGCGCGACCGCATGGGCGAACGCGCGGCTGTGCGTCCGGGTGTCGTAGGCGACGACCACCCGCCGCGGCGCGGACTCGGACTCGACCAGGGCCGAGACCGCGTTGGCGGTCTCGCGGACGAGCGTCGTGTTCATGCGGCCCGGACCGGGACCGACGGCGCCGCGTCGCCCCCCGGTGCCGATCGGCAGCGCCTCGGAGAACGCATCTTGGAGATCGGCCAGCACCTCGGCGGCGTCACCGCGCGAGAGCGCTTCAGCCGCCCCCGCAGCAACGGCCGGTCGTCGGCGTATCGCGGGTCGGTGCACCACGCCCGCAGGGTCTCGATCAAGGTTCGCCGGCCCGCGCCGCCAGCACCGCGGGCAGCTCGATCGCGCCCGCATCCGCCGATTCGGTCATGTGGGCGCCCATCCTAATCGAGCGCCGGCGTGCGGGCGACCCCGCTGGCCGCGCCGCCCGCGATCGCGCGCGCCGGGCGAGGCGGGCCCGTGCAACCCCGGGTTCGTTGGAGCCAGCCAGGGGCACGGCCCGCGCGCGGGCGCCCAGCCGCACGCGGGCTCGCGGCGCGGATCGGCCAGCGACCGCGCCGATGTGCCGGTGACGGCTTCGCGCCGGCGCTGAAATCCATCCCCTCGGCTCGTGCGTTGCAGCCCGAGCCCGAATCGGAGAGCGACTCGCGTCGTTCTGTGGAACAATGAGGGATGCTCGATGTCCCTCGCCATCGGCCGATCCACGGCCGGTGAGCGCGCCCGAGACGGCAGCGAAGGAGCGACCATGCGCCAACCCCTGTATCTCCGTCTGCGACCGTTCCTGCGCCGCGAACTCCGGGCCAAGCTGGTCTCCGCGGTCGTCACCTTGCTGGTGCTGTGCGGCCTGACCTGGCTGGGCGTCTCGGCGCTGACCGGGATCGACAGCCGCGAGGCCCACAACCTGCGGGTCTCTTTGGGCATCGAGAGCCCGTGGTCGGTCTGCGGTGCACCCGGTGCGGCCGCGTGCTCCTACGAGGATCGCGAACAGGGCCGGGTCGACGCCAAGTTCGAGCACGAGCGCAAGCTGCGGCTCGCAGTGCTCGACGAGCTCTCGCGCCGCATCGCCCAGGCCAACGCGCGCCTCGACGACGCGACCGCGCTCGTGCTCGAGGCCAAGCTCAACCCGCGCACCGGCGCGCTGCAGGGCGACACCGTCGCGCTGCGCCAGGCGCTGGCACAGGCGGCGGTCGATCTGCGGCCGGCCCCGGTGACCGCGGTCGAGGGTCGCCGCGAGCGGCTGCTGTGGGCGCTCGACGTCAGCATGCCCGAGCTGCCCGGTGACTGCCGCGCGATCGACTTCGACGGCATCGGCTGGGTCGGTGGCTGCGACCTCACCCGCAACGGCGTGGCCCAGCCGCGCAACGACCAGCGCCGCATGGTGCTCGACCAGATCGCGGTCGAGCGCGCGACGTTGGCCGAGACCCAGCGCCGCGTCGACGGCCTGCGCCAGCGCGATGCTGCCGCGATCGACGGCGAGCGTCCGAGCAGCAGCCGCCTCGAGTTGGTGGCGGACCTGCTGCCGCAGCGCGACGTGCCGGAGGACTACAGCGAGCGCCTCGCGATCGCGACGTGGCTCGCGGTGGGTGCGGCCGAGGACGAGTGGGCCGACGAGACCACCAGCAGCCTGATGGGCCTGGTGCGGCGCTCGGGCATCGAGCAGGTCGGCGACGACCTCGGCGAGATGGCGCGCCACCACGTCGAGGAGCTCGCGGCCGCGGTGACCGACGCGGGCGCCGGCATCTGGTACGGCGGCTGGCTGCTCGACGGCAGCGAGCACATCGCGATCAGCAAGATCTCCGAGCGCTACCGCTCGCCCGTCACCGACGCGACCCGCGTGCGGCTGTTCGGCAGCCTGCTCATGATCCTGGGCGCGCTGCTGCTGGTGGTGGTCGGTCCGACCGTGACCGCGACGACCACGGCGCGCGAACGCGAGGCCGGCACGCTGCCGGTGTTGCGCATGACCGGTCTGTCGGCCGGCGACCTGGCGATGGCGATGACCATCGGTCCCAACGTCTACGCGCTCGTCACCGGGCTCGGGCTGGTGCTGGTCGCCGGTGCGATGCTGGCGGCGACCGCCGGCGTCGTGACCACCGCGGGCATCGTCGGCACCGTGCTGGCGTTCGCCGCAGCGACCTACCTGACCGCGATCGGCCTGGGTGACGCCCTGGGCCAGCGCGTCAACGCCCTGGTCGTCGGTGGTCTGCTCGGCTTCGGCGTGCTCGTGCCCGGCATCATCGGCGCGACCATGCTCGTGGGCGACATGGCCGCGACCGGCCTGCTGCTCGGACCCCTGCCCGCGACCATCGCGACCACGGTTGCCGCGTCGGGTCTGCCCTACGCGCGCATGATGCAGACGCCCGGCGAGCTGGTCATGCCGATGCTGGGCTACGCACTCGCGATCCAGTTCATGCTGGGCGTGCTGTGCCTGACGTCGTGGCGCCGCCGCGTCGAGCAGCCGTGGGCGCCGCTGTTCCGTCCTGTCGAGGGTGCGGCGCTGGGCCTGGCCAGCGTGGGTTGCAGCGCGCTCGCGCTGCTCGATCTGTGCGAGCAGATCCACGTGCAGACCTACGACCAGGTCAACCTGGTCACCTTCGTCGCGACCGGCTTCCTCATGCCGGTGCTGGGTTGCAGCTGCTGGTCTCGAGCCTGGTGCGCCCGGCACGAGCCGCCGCGGTCGCAAGCCACGTCGAGGTGCGTCGCGCGTTCGGTCGCTTCCAGCTGTTCGTGGTGCTCACCGCCGCGGCGCTGGCGACCGCCTACACCATGGTGCTCGAGCGCAGCGGTCTCGCGAACGAAGTCCGGGATCATGTGGGCGACGATCGCCCAGGGCCTGCTGGTCGCCGAGACCGCGGTCGCGACGCTGCTGCTCGCGTCGCGGCGCCGAGACGGTCGCCACCGCGTGCTCATCCTGGGCGCGGCGGTGGTGCTGCTGCAGCTGGCGTTCACCGCCGGGGTCTACAACCTCGAGGTGGAGTACGTCGCCTTCACGCAGTCGTCGGCGCACCCGCTGCTGGTCGGTATGGGCATCGCCGTACTGGATCGCATTCATGGTCGTGCTGTGGGCGGCGGGCCTGGGCCTGGTGCTCGCGGCGCTGCTGCGGGGCGCGATCGCACCGCCGCCGCGGCCGAGGCCTCGGCCGAGTCCGACTCGGGCGAGGGCGAGGGCGAAGGCGAAGAGCCCGAGCGCTGGCTGCACTGAGCCGGGATCGCGGTCACCCTCACGCGATGGCGTGAGGCCGCCCGCACGGCTTTCCCCTCCCGAAGCGGCCCCGCCCGTCCTGTGACGCGCGGGGCCGCGTCGCGTCGGGACTCCGGCTGGGGGCTGGTCGTCTTGACGCGCCTCACGCGGCGAGGGCCGGGTGTCGGCGCGGTTGCGTTGTCCAAGGGGCGCGCGCTCGGCATCATGCCCGAGCGGGGGACCTCGACGATGCGCTTGACATTGATTTCGACAGTCGCGGCAGGGCTCGCCCTGGGTTGTGGGGGCGGACGAGACGAGCAGACGTCGGCGAGCTCGGCCGTGACGCTGACGACGGCGGGTTCGCTGTCGGCCTCCGCGGGCAGCTCGGACAGCAGCGGCAGCGACGCGACCGCGACCAACGACACCCTGGGCAAGCTCGACGTCTCGGGCCCCGGCACCGGCGACAGCACCGGCGCGCCTGCGTGCGAGTCGATCGACATGATGTCGAGCGTGGGGCTGCAACCCGCGGACATCCTCGTCGTGATCGACAACTCCGGCAGCATGGACTTCGAGGCCATGCAGGTGCAGGCGAAGATGAACGCCTTCTCCTCGCAGATCTTCCTCGCCAACATCGACGCGCACGTCGTGCTGATCTCGCAGATCTCCGGCGACACCGGCGTGTGCCTCGACCCGCCGCTGGGTGCCATGGGCGGCTGCCCGACCGACGACAACAACCCGCCGGGCTACCTGCACATCATCGACTCCGTCGACAGCAACAACGCGCTCGAGAAGCTGATCCAGCACCACCCCGACTGGGCCGGCGCCATGCGGGCGACCGCGAGCAAGCACATCATCGTCGTCACCGACGACAACTCGGACATGTCGGCCAACGACTTCCAGACCATGTGGGCGGCGCTCGATCCGACCTACGTGCCGTACAAGCTCCACGCCATCGCCGCACCCGAGGGCCCGGTCGCCGGCTGCCTCAACCAGACCAGCTGCTGCATCACCTCCGCGGCGGCCGGCGCGGTCTACATGCAGCTGACGATGGCGACCGGCGGCGTGTTCGGCAACCTCTGCGACCAGGAGTTCCAGCCGATCTTCGACGCCGTCGCCGAGCAGGTGATCCAGGGCTCGACGCTCGCGTGCGAGTTCTCGATCCCACCGCCGCCCGACGGCGAGAGCTTCGATCCGATGAAGGTCAACGTCGAGTTCTTCGACGGCATGGACTCGCTCGACATCGGCTACGTCGAGTCGGTCGCCGACTGTGGCGGCGTCGTCGACGGCTGGTACTACGACGACGTCGACAACCCGACGTCGATCATCTTGTGCCCGCAGACCTGCGACACGATCCAGGGCCTGCAGGGCGCACAGATCTCGATCCAGTTCGGTTGCGCCACCGTCCCTGCGGGCTGATTCGCGGCTGCGTCGGCGCGCGAGGCCGTGGCGAATCTCACGGGCCCGCCCGCAGCGTCAGGCCCCACGAAGCTGCCCAGGCTCGCTTTTCGCGGCTTTGGTGACCCGATAAAGTGGGCGCCACCCCGCGACCGGGTGGGGCGGAGCGACGACCCATGGACCTGTTCACCGCGGTGTTGCCCTGGGTGCTCGTCGCGTCGCCGCGCGTGGACGCGGCCGACGGCGGCATCGCGACCGAGCCCGCCGAGCCGCTCGACGAGCCCGCACGCGCCATGGCCATCGACCCTGCGACCTCCGCGGTCGGCCGCGATCGCACCGCGCCGCCGCAGGCGCTGGGCGACAAGGTCCTGTTCGTCAACTTCGACGGCGCGCAGATGCAGTTCTGCGGCAACAACGATCCGCACGACGACTGTTCGACGATCTTCCAGGGCACCGTGCTGCCGTACTCCGGCGACGCGGCCAAGCGCGCAGCGATCGTGCAGATCATCCGCGAGCGCGTCGCCGACTTCGGCATCAGCGTGACCAACCTGCGGCCCGACGCCGGCGACTACGACATGGGCATGGTCGGCGACTGGCAGGGCGAGAACCCCGCCTTCGCCGGCGTCGCGCCCAACATCGACTGTGCCGACGCCACCGGCGGCGAGGTCTCGTTCACGCTCGAGGCCTCGGGCACCGCCGACGGCATCGCCGAGATCGTGCTGCAGGAGGCCGCGCACACCTGGGGCCTCGAGCACGTCGACGACGGCACCGATCTGCTGTACCCGACGACCTCGGGCGTCAACAAGACCTTCACCGACGGCTGCGCGAAGATCGTGTCCGACACGATGCTCACGGAGTCGAGCGGCTTGTGCAACAGCGTCCACACGCAGTTCTGCGACAGCGGCTGGCAGAACAGCCACGCCGAGCTGCTGCTGGTGTTCGGGCCGTCGCAGCCCGACACCGTGGCGCCGACGGTCTCGATCGTCGCGCCCGAGGACGGCGCGTCGCTGGCCGGCGACTTCCCGCTCGTGGTCGCCATCGCCGACGACCAGTCGCCCGTGGTCGTCGAGCTCACCGTCACGCTGACGAGCGAGGCGCTGCCCGAGCCGGTGGTGGTGACCGCGGCCTACCCCGGCCCCGACGAGATCAGCTTCCCGCTGTCCGATCTGCCCGACGGCACGTACACCATCGCCGTCGACGGCCTCGACGAGTCCGACAACGCCGCGAGCGACAGCATCACCGTCTCGGTCGGTGCGCCCGCGGCCGACGACGGCGCGAGCTCGGGCGTGGCCGAATCCGGCAGCGGCGGCGCGGCGACCGGGCCCGGGGGCAGCAGCGATGGCGGCGGCCCCGACGACAGCAGCGGCACCGCGGGCGATGGCACCGGCAGCGACCAGGCGCCCACGAGCGACGCGAGTGGATGTGCCTGCGCCCACGGCGGCAACGTCGCGCCGCCGGCTCCGTCGTGGTTGCTGATGCTCTGCCTCGCGGCCCGACGCCGCACCCGCGCGCGCGCCTGAACGCTCCGCCGCCCCCCGCCTCCCCTGCCCCGGAAGACCGCCGATGTCCGTCGTTGCCCTGCTCCTGCTCTCGCTGTTCGTCCCGCCCTCGGGCGCCCACGCGCCGGTCGCCGCCGATGCCATGCGGGTCGAGTCCGCGGGTGCCGACGCCCCGCGACCGCTGCGCCGCATCGCGACGAGCCCGCGCCCCGCGGCTCAGCCCGCGATCACCTCGGACGAGCGGCCGGCGCGGCTGGGCTCGAAGATCCTGTTCGTCAACTTCGACGGCGGCTCGCTCAACGCCTGCGGCAACGACGACCCGCACGACAACTGCACCACGATCTTCCCCGGCACGGTCGAGCCCTACAGCGGCGACGCGGCCAACCGCGCGGCCGTGATCCAGACCGTGCGCAAGCGCGTCGCCGACTTCGGCATCACCGTGACGGACCAACGCCCCGGCTCGGGCGACTACGACATGGAGATGGTCGGCAACTGGCAGGGCAGCAACCCCGACTTCGCCGGCATCGCGCCCGCGGGCGATTGCTGGGACAACTACGGCGGCGAGACCTCGTTCACGCTCGAGGTCAGCACCTCGGCCGACGCCATCGCCGAGATCATGCTGCAGGAGCTGGCCCACACCTGGGGCCTCGACCACGTCGACGACAAGGCCGACCTGCTGTACCCGACCACCGAGGGCAGCAACAAGACCTTCGTCGACGACTGCTTCCAGGTGGTCGACGACGTCGATCTCAACCCCGGGCAGGGCTTCTGCGACCACCACGTCCAGGCCTGCGGCAACTACAGCCACCAGAACAGCCACGCCGAGCTGCTGCTCATCTTCGGACCCTCGCAGCCCGACACCAGCGCGCCCATCGTCGAGATCCTCGCGCCCGCCGACGGCGCGACCGTCGAAGGCAACAAGTTCGATCTCGAGCTGGGTCTGCAGGACGATCAGCTGCCGGCCGTGATCAAGGCGACCGTGACCATCGACGGTCCGAGCCTGCCCGAACCGCTCGACAACGACGGCGCGTTCGTCAGCCCCTCGGAGCTCAAGTTCCCGATCATGGGCCTGCCCGACGGCGAGTACACCATCCGCGTCGACATCACCGACGAGTCCGACAACCCCGCGAGCGACATGATCGCGATCACCGTGGTCGGCTCGGACGCGCCGCCGGTCGGCGACAGCTCGGGTGGCGGCGAGGCGGGCAGCGGCGGCGAGGCCAGCGGTGGGGGCACCGGCGACGGCGGCGGCGACGACGACGGCGGCGCGAGCGAGGCCACCGGCGATCTCGGTCAGGACGGCGGAGGCCGCGGCAGCGACGAGGGCTGCGCATGCACGAGCGGCGGCACCGCGTGGGCGGTGACGCCGTGGGCGCTGTTGCTGCTGGGCGCGCTGCGGCGCCCTCGTCGGCGCGGCGGTGCGCTGCTACGCTGAAGCGCCGCGCATGGTGTCCCCGACGCCGCTGCTCCTGTGGTTCGCCTTCGGCGCCGACGCGCCGTGGACTCCGGCGTTGCCGGCCGCGCCGCTCGACGACGGCGGCTCCGCACGCGCGGGCGGCAAGCCCGAGATCCTGTACGTCAACTTCGACGGCGCGGTGCTGCTGGGCGGCTGCGGCAACGAGGCCCACTACAACTGCTCCACGCTCGCGAGCATCTTCGACGGCTACGTCGGCCCGTTCCCCGGCAACGAGACCCAGCGCATCTCGATCTTGCAGGCCACGCGCAAGGCCGTGGCCGACTTCGGCGTGCGCGTGGTCGTCGACCGGCCGCCCGACGACGTGCCCTACACCATGGTCATCTACGGCGATCTCGGACCGCAGGAGTTCGCTGGCATCGCGCCGTACATCGACTGCGAGGACGTCCACGCCAACGACACCAGCTTCACGGCCGCGTTCGACACCTCGAACACCGGCTCGACCGTGATCCTGCAGGAGGCCGCACACACCTGGGGCCTCGAGCACGTCGACGCGGAGTTCGACGTGATGAACCCGTTCAAGAGCGCGGGCCTGCACCAGAGCTTCACCGACGAGTGCCAGCGCATCGTCGCGAACACCGACCTGCAGCCGACCGCGGGCTCGTGCAACCAGGTCCACACGCGCTTCTGCGAGGCCGGCTTCCAGAACAGCTGGCAGGAGCTGCGCTGGCTGTTCGGCCCGCCGGTGCCCGACACCACCGCGCCCGAGCTCGAGATCGTCTCGCCGCTGCCCGACGAGGTGTTCGTGCTGCCGGCCACGATCCCGCTGCTGGGCGAGATCACCGACGACCTCGACCCGCAGTTCTACCACATCGAGATCGCCGCGGCCGGCTACGAGAACGACGACATCGACCTCGATCTGCTGCTCGAGAACCCGCCGCCGGGCGAGTACGACCTCGAGGTCGTGATCACCGACGAGGCCGGCAACAAGGGCAGCGACTCGGTGCGCTTCACGATCCTGGCCGAGGGCAGCGAGCTGCCCGAGGACGACGACGCGGTGCTGGGCGACACGCCCGCGAGCGCCTGTGCCGTGGCGGCGATGCGCCCGCGCGACGCGATCGCGCCGCTGCTGCTGCTGCTACCGTGGCTGGCGCCGCGGAGGCGCCGACGATGATGGCGCTGGGCCCGGCGCTGGCGCTCGCGCTGGGGCCGGGCGGGCGCCATCGGCTCGACGTGCCGCTGCCACCGGCGCCGCGCGAACACTTCGGCCACGGCGACGCGCTGGTCGACGGCCGCCTGCCCCGGACCGCGCGCAAGCCCGGCACGCCGACGACGCTGTTCGTGAACTTCGACGGCGTCGACCTCGGCCACTGCAACCCCAGCAACAGCATCAAGAACTGTCACTGGTACAACGACGCCGAGCCGATCCCGGCGTTCTCGGGCTCGCTGCAGACCAAGGTGTCGATCCTGCAGGCGATGCGCCGCCACGCCGACATGTTCGGCGTGCGCATCACCGGCGTGCGCCCGCGCTCGGGTCACTACACCATGCTGGTGTACGGCGGCACAGAGGCGCAATACGGCGCCTGGGCAGCGCGCCGTCGGGCGACTGCTATGACGGGTACCCCGACGAGATCGGCTTCGTCCACCTCGACGGTGAGCTGGTCGACTGGGTCGTCGCCGGCGCGACCACGTCGCTGCACGAGGCCGCGCACACCTGGGGCCTCGACCACGTCGATCTCGAGACCGAGATCATGTACCCCGAGGGTGACAACACCCCGACCGCGTTCGACGACGCGTGCCACGGCATCGTCGCCGACGTCGATCTGACCCCGGGTGAGCCGTCGTGCCCCGAGCTCAACGACGCGCTGTGCAGCGCACCCGATCGGCAGGACTCGGTGCAGGCGCTGGTCGAGCTGTTCGGGCCGCCCTACGTCGACGAGACCCCGCCGACGATCGAGCTGGTCGCGCCGCACGACGGCGCGTACTTCCAGGCCCCCGGCGAGTTCGAGGTCGAGCTCGAGCTCGACGACGATCTGCACCCCCAGGCCTATGCGATGTGGGCGTGGCTCGACGGCGAGGCGCGCCCCGCGGAGCCCAACCTCCTGGTCGCGCCGGGCTTCGACGTCGAGGGTCTACCGGTCGGACACTGGCGCTTCCACGTCGCGATCGCCGACGAGGCCGGCAACGAGGCGACGTTGTCGTTCGAGGTCGAGGTCGGCGTCGATCCGCCGCCCGAGCCCCAGCCACCCCAGGGCTGCGCGCTCGGCCCGGTCACGCCCGCTCGCGCACCGCTGCTCGCAGCCCTTCCCTTGCTGCTGGCCGTGGCGCGACGGAAACGGTAGACCTGTCGCGTCCGATGTCCCGACTCCGACGGTTCCGTGTGTCGCCGCCTGCGATGCTCGCGCTCGCCTCGCTCGCACTGCACGGCGGCTGCCCCACCCAGGTCGATCCCAGCACGACCGCGGCCAAACCCAAGGCCAGCGTGATCGACGAGAACGACCCCCGGGTCGTGCGCGACGGCGAGGACCTCTACGCCGCCGAGGCCATCGAGCGCGCCGAGGAACGCGCGCGGCCCCACGTCGGCAGCGACGAGCCGCCGCCGAGCGGGCGCGGCACCGGCAAGCCCGACGAGAGCAACGGCGTGTGCCGGCTCTACGCGCCCAAGCTGCCCGATCCGCAGTGCTGCGAGGCCGAGTTCGGCTTCGACGCCGAGCTCGTGCAACGCAGCTGCGGCCTGGAGCTGTACCTCGGCGAGTCGTTCTACAACAGCTGCGGCTACTACTTCCATCGCACCGGGATCGAGCCGCAGTGGTTCCGCGCGTCGTTCACCGCCGGCGCGACCGCCAAGGAAGCGGTGCAGTCGCACGACCGTCGACTCGCGCGCATCACCAAGAACGACGCGTTCGCGTCCGAGCCGGTGCCGGGCATCGACGGCGCGCTGTGGAGCGCCCACAACGGCATCCGCTGGGCGTTCGTGCCCGGCTGGGATCGCGTGCGGCTGCTGTCGTGGTCGCAGCAGGCCTGCAGCGACGAAGCCATGCTCGAGGTGCTGCGGGCCCTGGTCGCTGCGAAGCAGCCGCCCAAGGGCGCGCCGCGCCTGGGCCTGGTGCCCAAGGCGCGCAGCTGAGCCACGACCGCGGCGTCACTCCACGCCGCAGGTCCACTTGCCCAGCGCGGCCCACTTGCCGCCGCCGCGCGAGAACAGCACGTCGCCGGCGCTGCCGTCCTGCGACTGCCGACGCAGCCACAGCTCGGCCGACTTGTCGCCGTCGAGGTCGAGCATGCCGCGGGCCTCGAGCACGTCGGGCGGGTGCTTGACCTTCTCGACCAGGGCCAGCTTGCCCAGGTCACCGCCGGGCGCCACGAACAGGCCGCTCCAGCGGTAGTTCTCGTCGCTGGCGGGATCGGGGATGTAGGCCGCGACGATGGTCTCGGGCTTGTTGTCACCGTCGAGGTCGAGCTGCGCGACCTGGTTGACGTTGACGTCACCCTCGCCGCCCTCGGCCTTGATCGCCGCGGTGAGCTTGGCCTTGTCGTCGTCGCCCAGCCGTGCCTTGCCCGGCGAGGTGCTGTCGTCCGCAGCGCGGGTGACGATCTTGATCGCCGACGGCGGCCAGGTGCCGTAGACGAAGTCCGCGCCCTCGGTGATGCCCTCGACCGCGATCGCGAGCTTCTTGCCGGTGCCACCCAGGCACTGCGGCTCGGTGCGTGCGCCGGCCTTCTTGTTGAACGAGGAGAACTTCGACGCGACACGCACGTCGGCACCCTCGGCCACCATCGCGAGGCAGGCCTCGCCGGACTCGAGCTTCTTCTTGTCCTTGTCGAAGCAGCCCAGCGGATACAGCGCGCCCTCGATGCCGAAGAACACCGCCGCGGTCTCGGGCGGCACCGGGCCCGCGACCGCTGCGTCGCCCTCGGCGACCGTCAGGCCGCCTTCGCCCTTGCCGTCGTCCTTGCCCTCGTCCTTGCCCTCGTCCTTGCCCTCGGCCTTGCCCTCGGCCTTGCCCTTGCCCTCGGCCTTGGCCTTGCTGTCCTTGCTGTCCTTGCCGTCCTTCTTGTCGCCGCCGCCGCCACACGCGGGCACGGCGAGCGAGACGGCCAGGGCGGACAGGAGCGGAAGCAGCGACGGCGTGCGCATGGCCGCTCTTTAGCACGTCTGGCCCGCCGCTGTGAACGGCGTCAGTACTCGCTGCGCCGCGGATACGGCAGGTCCTCGCCCTGGGCGATGCGATGCACCAGGCTCGCGCGCGCCGGCGAGGGCGGGCGTCGCAGGTGCGCGACCATGTCGGCGAGCCCGTCGAGCGACAGCGGGAACATGGCGAACACGCGGCGCACCTCCGCAATGGTCGGCGCATCCCAGATGTCTGGCTTCTCGGGGTTGAGCCAGGCCGCGTGGGGGAAGCGATCGGCCAGTCGCGCCAACCACGTGATGCCGACCGGACCGCCGCCGCCCTGCCACCAGTCCGACGACGACATCATGAGCTCGCCCGGATGCATGTACGCGTCGCCCACGAGGATGAGCCGCCAGCTCGGATCCAGATCGCGCAGCAGCTCGGTGGTGGTGATGCCGCGGGTGAACACCGCATCCTCGTACAGCCGGCCGTACACGCAATTGTGGAAGTAGTACGAGCGCAGCTCGCGGAAACCACCGCCGCTGCTGGCGGCGGAGAACAGCTGGCTCACCAGCTGCGCGAACGGGTCCATGCTGCCGCCGACGTCCATGAGCAGCAGCACGCGCACGTCGTTCTTGCGCGGCGGTCTCCAGGCCAGCTCCAGGTCGCCGCAGTTGCGCGCGGTCGCATCGACGGTGAGCGGCAGATCGAGCTCCAGCTCCTCGCCCTTTCGTGCCATCTTGCGGATGCGCCGCAGCGCCGCGGCGATCTGGCGCGTGTCGAGCACCAGGTCGTTGCGGTAGGCGCGGAAGCGCCGCGCGTCCGCGACCGCGAGCGCGCTGCGCCCACCGCCGCCACCGCCCATGCGCACGCCCGAGGGATGCACGCCGCCCTGCCCGAACGGCGACGTACCGCCGGTGCCGATCCAGCGGTTGCCGCCCTCGTGACGCTTGCGCTGCTCGGCCAGGCGCTGCTCGAACAGGCGCCGCAGTTCCTCGAGGTCGAGCGACTGCAACGCCGCGCGCAGGGCCGGATCGAGGTAGGCCAGCTGCTTGGGATCGCGCAGGTACTCCTCGAGCTGGGCCAGCACCGCCGCGCCGTCGACGTCCACGCCGCGGAACACCTGCGCGAAGGCCTGATCGAAGCCGTCGTAGTGCACCTCGGTCGCGCAGCACAGGCACCGCGCCACGCGGTAGAAGCCCTCGAGCGACTGCTGATGCAGGCCGTCGGCCAGCGCCCGCACCAGCGCGAGCCAGTTGTGGGTCGTCACCGGCACGCCCCGTTGGCGCAGCGCGTAGAAGAAGTCGATGAACATCAGCGCCCCCGGTTGCGCGCCGCCGCACGGGTCGCGGCGTCGAAGTCGGTCTCCTTCTTGAGCAGCGTGCCCAGGAACGGCAGGCCCGCGCCGAGCAGCTTGGCCGGCGCGATGCCGGCCAGGCGCAGGGCCGAGAGCCAGTCGATGAGCTCGCTGGTCGAGGGTGGCTTGCGCAGACCCTCGACCGCGCGCAGGCGGTAGAACGCCTCGAGCGCGCCGGCCAGCAGCGCATCGTCGATGTCGGGATGATGCACCCGCACGATGCGCGTCATCAGCTCCCGATCCGGGAACTCGATGAAATGAAACACGCAGCGCCGCAAGAACGCGTCGGGCAGCTCCTTCTCGTTGTTGCTCGTGATGATCACGATCGGGCGCACGGCCGCGGTCACGGTGCGGCCGGTCTCGGGGATCGTGAAGCTCATGGTGTCGAGCTCGTGCAGCAGATCGTTGGGGAACTCGAGGTCGGCCTTGTCGACCTCGTCGATCAGCACCACGCAGGGCTCGCCGCGCTCGAACGCGCGACCGAGCGGCCCGAGCTCGATGTAGCGCGCGATGTCGGCGACCTCGCCGGTGCCGAAACGGCTGTCGTGCAGGCGCCGGACGGTGTCGTAGGTGTACAGGCCCTCGACTGCCTTGGTCGTCGACTTGATCTGCCAGCGCTCGAGCGGCAAGTTGCGCCCGGCCGCGAGGTTGACCGCGAGCAGGGTCTTGCCGGTGCCGGGCTCGCCCTTGACCAGCAGCGGGCGGCCCAGGTGCACCGCGACGTCGACCGCGGTCCCGAGTTCCTCCGAAACGATGTAGCGGTCCGTGCCGCGCCAGGAATGTTGCAGTTGCATCGGCTGCATCGCAGTATCGCACACGTGATCGGCCCTGCCCGGCGTCTCGCCGCTCGATCGCCGCGGCTCGCGGCCTGTGGGATCGCACTGCTGCTCGCCCTGTGATCGCGCGTCCGCGCCCGCGCACGACGGCGCCGACGGGCTCGACGCGGCACCTGCGACCCCGTCTGCGCCCGCAGCGACCCCCGCGGGCGAGGACACGCCGGGCGCGACGCCGACGCTTCGCGCTGCGACCGCGCCCGAGGATGCTGCGCCGACGCAGCCGCGCAAGACCGGTGCGGTGCTCGATCCGCGCGGCACCAGCACCGCGCTCGAGCGCGCCCTGCTCGCGCGCGGCCAGCCGCTCGACGCGCCGCTCGAGCTGCGCCGAGCGGCGCGCGCCATGATGATCTACGCCGAGCCGCGGTTGGGCGCGAAATTCCGCGGCAAGCTGCCCCACGGCGAGAGCTTCGCGGTGTTCGAGCACGTCGCCGGCGATCCCGAGTGCGAGCGCGGTGCGTGGGCGCGGATCGGCATCTCCGCGTTCGTGTGCCTGCAACACACCGTCCGGCACGAGCGCAAGCCCGCCGAGCTGCCGCGGCTCGCCCGCGGCCAGCTGACGCCCTACTACTACGCTCGGGTGAAGCGCAAGGACGCCAACGGCCAGCACCCCCACGCGCCGCGCTGGCGCTCGCGCAGCGCCATGATCGCGGGCGCGGAGCCGCTCGACGTACTGGTGCCCGATCACGACTACGCGTTCGAGTACCGGCGGCCCTCGCCCAAGGGCACGATCCTGGTCGACGGCAGCCACCGGGTCGTGCGCGAGGCCGACGTGCGCCGGCTCGAGCCCAGCGCGTTCGCGGGCCACGACGCCGTGGCGACCCCGCTGCCGGGCGAGACGCGCTTGGCGTGGAGCGTCGTGTGGCCCCACGCGTCGATCCGCAGCGAGCGCGACGCGACCGCGGCGGTGGTCGGGCGCGTGCCGCTGCAGGTCGAGGTCTTCGTCGACGACGAGCTGGTGCGCCGCCGCGGCATCGACTGGATCACGGTGCCGCCGGCCGCGGACGGTCGTGCCGGCGGCTACGTAGACGCGTCGGAGATCCGGCGATGGTTCCCGGCGCCGCGGCCGTCGGACCTGGGCGACGAGGAACTGTGGATCGACGTCGAGCTCGAGCAGCAGACCCTCGCGGTCATGCTCGGTGACGCGCCGCTGTTCGTGACCATGATCGCCAGCGGCAACCACAAGCACCCGACGCCGCAGGGCGTGTATCGCATCAAGACCAAGATGGCGACCTCGACCATGGACTCGCAGCCGGGCGACGACGAGGCCTACTCGGTCGAGTCGGTGCCGTGGGCGCAGTTCTTCTACAAGCGCTACGGCTTGCACGGCACCTTCTGGCACAACCGTTTCGGACGCCGCACCTCGCACGGCTGCGTGAACCTCTCGGCGCGCGACGCCGCGCTGGTCTACGCCATGACCACGCCCGACCCACTGCCGGGCTGGGCGATGGCGTTCGAGCACGGCGAGGAGCTCGGCACGGTCGTGCGCGTGCGCAAGCTCGACGCCGAGGTCCCCGACCGGCGCGAGCGCGTCGAGGACGAGGCCACCGAAGAAGCGCCCCGGCTCGAGTGATCGAGGCTCAGCCCTGGCCCTCGGCCAGCGCCGCGCGTCCGACCGAGGCGACGTACCAGTCGCCCCACTCGAGTCGCAGGTGCACCGCGATGGATCTCCGCCGGGCCCTCGCCGTCCGCGGCGCCAGGCTTGGTACCGCGCAGCGTCACGATCGCCCGCGGGGCATAGGCCGCGGGCACGATCTCGACCTTGTCGATCTCGACCGCGGTGCCGCCCAGGGTCTCCATCGCGTCCGCCAGCGCGAACGTGCGCGCGGCGTCGATGGTGTTGAGCCGGCGCATCGCCGCGGCCAGGGCCGCGTCGGGCTCCTCCTTGCCGAAGGAGCGCGCGGCGAAGTAGGCCTGGCCGAACTCGAAGAAGAACGTCACGACCTGGCTCGGCGCGAGGTTCTCGCCCACGCCGAGCTCGTCGCGGAAGGTCTCGGTGCCGGTGCGCGAGACCATCTCGCGCAGGCGGCCGTAGGCGTCCTCGGTGCTCAGGTGCTCGCTCTGCACGATCGACTCGAGCGCCGCGACGAAGCCCTGCATCACCGGCAGGCCCTGGTCCTCGACCGCGCCCATGATCGTCGAGACGACCTCGCCCCGGATCTTGCGCGCGAAGCTCGGCGAGGTCAGGCGCCGGGCGCCATCGACGTCGCCGCGGCCGAGCGCCTTGAGGAAGCTGCGCGAGCGCGACTCGGCGCGAGAGACCTGCTCGGCGCGACCCTCCAGCGGCGGGCGCTCGGTCAGCATGCGGTTGGCCTCCGCGATGGGGATGGCGTAGCCACCCTCCTTGTCGCGCCAGATCCACGTGACCACGGCGACCGCACGACCGGCGTCGTCGAGCACGGGGCCGCCGCTCTGGCCGCGCTGGATCGGCGCGCTGACACCGACGAACGCGCCCTTGCCCGCGACCGGGTTGTAGACCGCGAGGCGATCGACCTTGCCACGATCGAGCGAGAGCCACTCGCCGCCCTCGTCGCCGCGGCGGAAGGTGAGCACGTCGTCGGTCTCGTGCAGGTAGCGGCCGACCGGCACGATCTTGCGCGTGGCCAGAGGCACGTACGGCAGCTCGTCGTCGGTCTGGATCCGCAACAACGCGAGGTCCTGCTCCGGATCGGTGTAGACCACCGAGATGCCCTCGTAGCTGCGCGACGGTTCGAGTTCCGGGAACGACACCGACACGATGTGATCGGCGTCCTCGATGACGTGGCGGTTGGTGATGAGGTAGCCCGATGGGTCGATGACGAAGCCCATGCCGCGGCCGACGTCGGTCTCGATGACGGCGACGCCGCGGCGCGAGCGGCTGAGCTGGCTGTCGCTGCCACCGCGCGGGTGATCCGAGCCCTCGCGCACGGTGACGTCACCGAAGGCGCGCGGGCGCGTCGGCAGCGCACGCGCTCAGGGTCAGCGCGGCCGCGAGGCCCACAGCGCGCCGACCTCGACGCCACGAAGGAGACCTGTCGCGGTGTCGCGTCGCGCCGAGGGTTGCCCACCCTTTCAAGGTAGTGCGAGCGCGTCGATGGGGCCAACCTCGATGTCGAGAAAATCGTCCGCGGGCACGGCGCGCCGGCTCCGCCGACACGTAGGCTCGGGCACGACGTGCGGGCCGCGGACGGCGGCGGCCGCCGCGAGCGCCGACGCGTTGGACAAGCCACGTCGCTCCGCTACCGTCATGCGGGTGCGGGTGCAGCTGGCCGGGCTGGGCAAGAGCTACGACGGCGTCGCGTGGGCGGTGCGGGACCTCGACCTCGAGATCCCCTCGGGTTCCATCCTGGGATTGATCGGGCCCAACGGCGCGGGCAAGACCACCGCGCTGCGCATGATCGCGACCGTGCTCGAGCCCAGCCGCGGCACCGTCTCGTTCGACGGCATCACACCCGAGGGCGCCGCGGCCCGGCAGGCGCTGCGCCGCCGCATCGGCTTTCTGGGCGACGGCAATCCCTCTACAAGGACCTGACGCCGCGCGAGCACCTGCGCTTCTTCGGCGAGTGCTTCCGCATGGAACCCGCGACCTTGCGCGATGCCATCGAGGAAACCCTCGCGACCTTCGCGCTCGAGCCCAAGGCCGACACCCCGGCGGGCGAGCTGTCCAAGGGCATGCGGCAGCGGTTGCTGATCGCGCGCTGCATGCTGCACCGCCCCGACCTGCTCATCCTCGACGAACCCGCCGACGGGCTCGACCCCCGCGGGCGCTCCGAGTTGCGCCGCATCCTCGACGGTGTGCGCAGCCGCGGCGCGACCGTGGTGGTGTCGTCCCACATCCTGCGGGAGCTCGACGACCTGTGCGATCGCGTCGCGATCCCGCAGCAGGGCGCGATCGTGGTCGCGGGCCCGGTCGCGGAGATCATCGAGCGCTACGAGGTCGGCCGCCTGGTGTTCCAGCTGCGCGTGCTCGCGGGCATGGAGACCGCCCGTGCCGTGATCGCGCGGCACCGCGCGCTCATCGAGGCCGAGGGCGAGGTCGACGGCCTGGCCTCGCTGTCGATCCAGATCCAGGCCTCCCGGGTCGGCGCCCGCGACCCGGAGCCAGCCCCGGCCGACCCCGCGCGCGCCGCCGAGGCCGCGATGTCGGAACTGCTGTGCGACCTGGTCGCCGCCGGGGTCAAGGTCGTCACCTGCCAGCGGCTTCGCAGCCGCCTCGAGGATGTCTACGATCGCCTGTCCGACGATCGGGTCAACTGACCAACCGCGGCCGCCGCGGCGCCACGAACCGACAGGAGCCCCATGTCCAGCTTCGCCCGAGTCCGCTCCGCCTTGCGCCCGTTCGTGCACCGCAGCCTGCGAGGTCGCTGCCTGCGGCGCGTCGGCACGCTGTCGTCGGTGATCGCGATCCTCACCGTGCTGCTCGGCTGGTGGCTCGCGGTCGGCGACGGTCCGGTCGAGCGCGAGGCTCGCCAGGCGCTGCAGCTCGAGCGGCCGGTGTACGAACGCGCGGCGCTGGAGTTCCGCGAGTTCACGTTCGACGACGCCGAGCACCTCCGCATGACCGCGGCGTACGACGAAATGGTTCGCTCGCGCCGTCCGCTCGACGTCGACGACGATCGCACCGAGGCCGCGATCCTGCGCGAGCGCACCCGCGGCGCGCTCATCCTCGCCGGCGCCGCGCTCGCGTCCTGGGATCCGGACAAGCTGCCCGAGCACACCGCGCTGGTCGCGTCGTTGCGCTCGCATCAAGCGGACCTGGCCTCCCCGCCGCCGACGACCAAGCGGTCGTTCAACTGGCACGACGCCCGCGAGCTCGGGCTGCTGCGCCGAGTGGCCGAGGACGGCTTCGTGCCGGTGGTCACGCGCTACCGCTCGCCGTTGTCGGTGGCGCAGGCCATCGGCGTGGTGGGTGCGCTCGCGTGCGGTCTGCTCGCGTTGCTGCTGACGGTGGTGGGTCCGGTGCTGGTCGGCATCGCGGTCGCGACCGAGATGCACGAGAACACGCTGCAGCCGCTGTCGGGCTCTTCGCTGAGCAGCCGCGAGATCGCGCTGGGCCTGGTCGCGGGTGCGCTGGCGCCGGTGGGCCTGCTGGCCGCGCCGCTGCTGGGCATCGCGTGCATCGCCGCGAGCATCGCCGGCACCGGGTCGCACTTTCCCGCGTTCGTGGCGCTGCTGCTCACCAACGCCTTCGCCACGGCGATGGTGTCGCTGACGATCGGCCTGCACGCCGGCCGCCGTCGCGGCCCCGGTGCGGTCGGCATGTCGCTGCTCGCGGTGCTGGCGACCTGGGGCCTGGTCGGGTTGCCGCTGGGCTTCGCGCCCGTGGGTGCGGACGAGGCCGCGGCGCTCACGGTGCTGCAGAGCGGCGGCATGGTCCACCTGGTGCGCGATGCCCTGCTCGGTGGGGCCGTGCCGACGCACTGGGCACTGGCGCCGCGCTTTGCCGCGGGCGCCTTCGCGACCCTGGTCGTGGCGATCTTGGCGCTGCGCGCCGCCGAGCGCCGCATCCCCGGCCGCTTCGTGCCGTCGCTGCATCCGCTCGAGGCGATCGCCGGTGCGGCGACGCTCACCGCCGTGACCATGGTCGCGGCCAGCAGCGGCCGCTCGATCGTGGCGGCGTGGGCCACCATGGCCGCGATGATGATGCCGCTGCAGGTGCTGCTGATGGCGCGCGTGCCCACCGGCGACGCACCCGCCGGGCGCGTGCGCGTCGGCCTGGGCCCGCTCGCGCTGGAGTACGCGAGCTGGGTCGCGCTGCACTTGGGCGCGATGATGGTGGTGTTCCCCGCGGTCCGCGTGCACACGACCTGGTGGGGTGCGGCCGAGATCGCCTGGGCGCTCGGCATCGCGGGCCTCGCGGCGCTCCGCGTGGTCGCCGTGGTCGCGCGTCTGCCGGCGATGATCATGTCCGGCGCCGCGTTCCTGGTCGCCATCGCGGCGTTCGTCCACGGCGTGCAGTCCATGCGCGCGGGCACGCAGCTGCGCGTGCTGTTGACCCACGTCGACCCGTGGCTGACCACGGCGCTGGCGGGGCTCGCGGTCGTGATCCCAGTGGTGCTGGCGTGGCCCTTGCTCGCCACGCGCCCGCGTGACGCCGCGCCGACGCGCAGCTGATAGCCTCGAGCGCGACCCTGGCGCCGGCGCGCTGGTGGGGGTGGGTGGTGTTGGTGGTGGCCGCGTGCACGTGCCGCGAGGCCGCGCGCACGGGCCCGGCGGCGACCGGCGCTGCGCCGGCCGCCGTCGCTGCACCAGCGCCCGCGGCCGCGCCCGACGGCAAGGAGCCGCCGCTGACCGCCGAGGAGCAGCGGCTCATCGACGCCGATCCCAAGAGCCTCACGCCCGAGGAACGCCGCGCCCGCGCCTACGCGTTGCGCCGCAAGATCATGCAGAACCCCGACTCGCCTGCCGCGCGCACGCTCGAGGATCTGCGCAAGGCCGCGGAGGCGGGGCAGCTCGACGTCGGCGCCGCGGGGCCACGCTTCGAGCTGCGCCGCACCGACGGCACCGAACCGGTCGGGACCGCGCCGCCGGCGGGCCATCGCGGGCCGCCCGAGGGCGCGCCGGCGACGAACACGACCGCTGCCGGCGCACCGTGATCGAGGTCGCCCCGGGCCTGCGCGAACACACCCTGTCGGGCGGCGCGCTGGCGTGGGAGCTGTGCGACGCCCAGCGGCGCAACCCCATCGGGCCGCAGGCGTTGGCGTGGATCGCCGCGCGAGCGCCGAGTCTGCGCGGCGAGATCGTGGTCGTGCGTGGCGTCGGCGACGAGGTCTTCTGTTCCGGTTTCGATCTGCGCGCGCTGCAGCGCGACGCCGACGCCTCGCGTCTGCCCGACGAGGTGCTCGGCGACGCGGTCACAGCCATGCGCGCGGCCGATGCCACGTTCGTCGCGGCGCTGGGTGGGCATGCCATCGGCGCCGGGGTCGAGCTCGCGTGCGCGTGCGACTTCCGCCTCGCGCGGCGCGGCGCGCGTGGTTCGAGGTCCCGGCCGCGCGACTGGGCGTGGTCTACCGCGCCGACGGGCTCGCACTGTTGCGCAGCGTGTTCGGCGACGCGGGCGCGCGCGCTGGTGCTCGCAGGCCGCCGCCTCGGGGTCGAGCGCGCGTGGCAGTCGGGCGCGCTCGACGAGGTCGTGGACGCCGACGCACTGCTGCACGCGGTGCAGGCCCTGATCGACGCGCTCGGCCGCGGTGACCCGGCGGCGCTGCACGGCAACCGGGCGACGCTGCGCAGCCTCGCCGGTGGCCCCGCGGTCGCGCCGGAGCTGCACGCGCGTCGCCGCAGCGAGGCCTTCGCGCGGGCGCGGCAGCGGCTGCAGGCCACGCTTCCCAACGCCGCCGCCGCCGGACTACGCTTGCGCGCCATGCCCATCAAGGACGAGATCGACGCGCGCCTCAAGCAAGCCCGCCGTGATCGCGACGAGCCCACGCTCAACGTGATCGGGATGCTCAAGAACAAGGTGCTGACCGAGCTCAAATCGGGCTCGGGCGCGGTCGAGAACGACGAGCTGTGGCTCGCGGTGCTCGCGGCCTACGTCAAGCAGCTGCGCAAGTCGATCCCCGAGTTCGAGAAGGCCGGCGAGCGCGGCCAGCAGGCCCTGGCCGAGGTGCAGTTCGAGCTGCGCTTCTGCGAGCAGTTCCTGCCCAGCAAGCTCGACGAGGCCGCGACCGAGGCGCTGGTCCGCCGCATCGTGGCCGAGCAGAACCTCGCCGATCAGGGCACCAAGGCCAGCGGCAAGCTCATGGGCCTGCTGATGAAGCAGCACAAGGACGAGCTCGACAGCGAGCTCACCCGCACCGTGGTCGCGCGCGTGCTCGGCGGCGGCTGAGCCGCGCGCTCACGCGGGCACGTCGATGGGGCTGCGGCTGCGCCAGTCGGGCGCGACCCACGACGACAGATCGTTGGCGCCGTGGGTGTTCCACCACAGCACCGTGCGCGGCGCCCCCTGCCACGCGTGCTCTCGCCGTCGCAGCGCGGCCATGCACTTGGCGGTGTACGTGGTCTCGAGCGACAGCCCGTGCTCGCGCGCGAGCGACAACGCGCTGCGGGCGGCCTCGGTCGGCACGCCGTAGCCGCCGCCGACCTCGTCGTGATCGATCGCGAGGCGGATGCCGGCCTGGCCGAGCCAACCCATGGCGTCGCCCTGCTGCGCCTGCGGCAGGCCCCAGCGCCGCAGCGCGGCGTGGGCCTGCGCGAGCTTGCGATGCAGCAGCGGGCGATTGAAGGCCCAGCGTTCGACCGACGAGACCAGCTGCAGCTCGACCGGCAGCTCGGCCAGCGCGAAGCCCAACGCCAGGCCCGCGCAGGTCCCGGCCGAACCCGCCGTGACGTAGACGACGTCGGGTCGCGGCATCGCGCCGGCGTCGCTCGGCGCGCGCCCCTCGAGCGCGGCCTCGACGAAGCCGAAGCAGCCCAGGTCCGTGCTCGCACCCGCGGGCATCGACACGCCCACACGCGGCGGACGACGCAGCACGTGGTAGCCCAGCCACGCCCACGGCAACGCCGCGCGCGTTCGCACCGGCCACAACCGCGTGCCCAGGGACACCAGCACCGCAAAGTTGCGACGCACGTGGTCGGTCCACGGCTGCTCGAACACCAGCGCATGCAGCTCGCGCTGCAGCGGCTGCAGGAACAACCCCAGCGCGAGCAGGTGATGGCTGCCGGTGCCGCCGACCGACAGCACCGGCGCGTCGCCATCGAACGGCGGGTTGGCCAGCACCCACTGCAGCTTGCGGACCTTGCCGCCGCCGTAGCGCGTGCTGGTGCGATCGTCCCGCTTGATCCACACGTGCGAACGATCGCCGTCGAGCCACGGCGCACGCTCGATCGGCGTGGGCGCGTCGACCCAGTCGAAGCGCCGCAGCACCGCGTCGTCGTGCGTCGTCACCAGGCGCTCGGCGAGCGCTCCATGGGCGGGCCCGGCCTGCGCGGCGGTCATGGCGAGCGAACGATTAGCACGATGGCCGCGGCTGCGCGCCCGCCGGCCGCACGGCGACGCGGCCCCGAATCGATCCCTGCGCGCGGGCCGGCCGCGCCGCCGGCGTGCTCGCCTCGGCGCAGGCGGGACAGCCGCGACCGCAGGCGGCTGCGGCCAAGGCCAAGGCCGCGGCACGACAGCCGCTTTCCCCAGCGCCGCCGCACGCGTGCGGCAGCCGACGACCGCTCGCATTTGGGTCCACCGCGCGCGTGGTGAGGGCCGGGCGGGGCCACGCCGATTGCCGCCCACACGCGTCGGTACGACAGTACGTGTGCTAAGGTCGACGACGTCGTGAAACCCTGTCCCTTCTGCGCGGAACCGATTCAAGACGCGGCCGTGAAGTGCCGATTCTGCGGTGAATGGCTCGACCCGAGCCAGAAGCCCGCGTGGTCGGGACAGACGGTGGCGCCGACCTCGGGTGCGGCTGCATCGTCGGCGGCGCCCGTGGCCGCGGTCGCTGCGACGCCCGCACCTGCGGTGGCCGTCGACGCCGCGCCGGCACCCGCCACGACGATAGCCGCGGCGCCCGCCGCCACGCCCGCGCCCGCGGCGGTGCGATCGTCGACGATGGTCGGACCGGTGACGCGCACCGCTGCGTCGCCGCGTGCGGCGGAGCCCGTCGCCGTGGTGACGCCGCCGGCCGCCGCAGCGACGCCCGCGACCTCGCCCACGCCCGATGCGGCACCGGCCGCGCGCACGCAAGTCGACGGTTCGCTGCACGAGCCGCGCCCCAACGGTGATGTCGCCGCACCGCCGCGCGCATGGGCACCGCCGCCGTGGCTCGCCGATGCATCGCAGGTCCCGACACCGCCGAGCCCCAGTGGCGCGACGGTGGTGGCGAGCCCCGCAGCTGCATCCGTGCCCACGAGCAGCACCACCGTCGTCGCCGCGGGCGCCGACGCGACCGCGACCAGCCTGCAGGAGGTCGCGCTGCGGATGGAACGGATCAAGGCCAGCGCCGCCGCGATCCGTCAGGCGATCGAGGTCGAGGCCCAGCGCGCGGCCGACGGACCGGTGGTGCCCGCGAGCCCGCCGCCGCAATCGATCGCGCCCGCCGTCGCGCACCCGCCCGCGCCGGCACCGCCGCGCGCGGTGCCGCCGACCGCACTGTCGGACGACGACGACGAACTCGGTGCAACCGGCGACGACGTCGTGCGCCCGCTGGGTCGTGGTGCGAGCGTCTCGGGTGCATTCGAGGCCGGCCCGCGTGGCCCTGCCCCCAGCAGCGACCTCGAGCGCGACTTCCTCGGCGACGACGACGAATTCTCCGACGGCTCGACCGACGACCTCGGCGACGGTGGCTTCGACGCCGCGGCCTTCGCTCCCGCGCCGCGACCGATCCCGTGGACGCCGATCCTCATCGGCGCCGCGGCGTTGGTCGCCGTGGGCGCGTGGGTTTTCCGCGCGCAGCTGTTCCCCAGCGATCCGACCGAGGCCACACCCGCCGAGGTCGCCAGCGACGTGCGCCCCGGCAGCGTCGCGCCCGACGCCAAGACCACCGCGCGACCCGATCCCAGCGCCGGCAAGGCCGTGACGCCCGAGCCGGCGCCGCCCGGCAAGGCCGAGGTCGCGGGCGCACCCGCGAGCCCGGCCGCGCCCACACCGGCTGCGCCTGCGCCGGGCACTGCAGCGACACCGGGCACCGCGGCCGCGCCCGGCAGCGCGCCCGCACCGGGCACCGCGCCTGCACCGGGGACCCCGCCGGGCACCGCGGCCGCGCCCGCGCCCACCACCGCGCCGGTCGCCCGCGCCACGCCCGACGCAGACACCAGCGCGCGGCTCGACGAGGCCCGCGCGCTGTACCAGTCCGCCAAGGGCGGCAGCTCGCGCAAGAAGCTCGGCGAAGCCCGCACGCTGCTGCAGGAGATCCTCGCGACCTCGCCCAACCAAGCCGACGCGCTGCTGTTGCTGGCGCAGATCGAGCTCGAGCTGGGCAAGGCCGACGCTGCGCTCGCGACGGCGACCCAGTGCACCCAGGTCGCGGCCGACCTCGCGGACTGCTGGCTCACCATCGGCGTGCTGCAACAGGACCGCAACAAGAAGGCCGACGCGCTCGCGGCCTACGAGAAGTACCTCGCGCTCGCGCCCGACGGTCGCTACGCCGGCGACGTGCGCTCGCAGGTCAAGCGGCTCAAGAAGTGAGCGACGCCTGCAGCGCCTCGAGCTCGGCCTGGGCGAGCTCCCACGCCTCGGTCGCGGCCGCGATCGCGTCCGCGTCGCGCTGGTACTCGGTCAACAGCGCGTTGCGCCGCGGCGCATCGGCGTAGGTCTCGGGCCGCGCGAGGTCGAGGTTGCGCTCGCGCTGGGCCTTCTCCAGCCGCTCGATCTCGGCCTCGAGCTGTTGCACGCGGGTGCGCAGCGGCCCCAGCAGCCGTGAGCGCTCGTTGCGACCCTCGGCCTCGGCCCGTCGCCGCGCGCGGTCGTTGCCGGCCGGCCGCGGCGGCGCGACGGCGCCGGTCCGTGCGGGCGCAGCCGCGGCCACCGGCGGTGGCGTGGGCTCGCGCGTGGGCTTGGCCGCGCGCCCGTCGACGGGCTTGCCGCGGTGGCGATCGAGGTACTCGTCGAGCGTGCCGGGGTAGACCTCGACGCCGCCGCCTTCGACGTTCCAGATCCGCGTCGCCAGGCGCCGCACGAAGCTGCGGTTGTGGCTGACGAAGATGAGCGTGCCGTCGAACGTCGCGAGCGCGTCGGCCAGCGCCTCGCTCGAGGCGAGGTCGAGATGATTGGTGGGCTCGTCCATCAGCAGCACGTTGCCGGGATCGACCAGCAGGCGCGCGAGTGCGACGCGGGCCCGCTCGCCGCCGGAGAGCACGCCGATGGGCTTGTCGACGTCCTCGTCGTGGAACAGGAACGCGCCCAGCAGCGTGCGCACCCGCGTGTTCGACAGCTCGCCGCCCTGGGCCACGGTCTCGAGCACGGTGCGGCGGGGATCGAGCGTGTCGGCGTGGTGCTGCGCGTAGTAGCCGAGCTTGGTCTTGTGCCCCAAGGTGATCTCGCCGCCGTCGGGGCGCAGCTCCCCCGCGAGCAGCTTGAGCAGCGTGGTCTTGCCCGCGCCGTTGACCCCGAGGATCGCGATGCGATCGCCGCGGGCGACCCGCACGGCGACGTCGCGCAACACCACGTGATCGCCGTAGGCCTTGCGCAGGCCGTCGCTGCGCAGGGGCTCCCCGCCCGAGCGTTCCGCCGGCGGGAAGCGGAAGCGCAGCGTCTCGCGCTGCTGCAGCGTCTGGACCTCGTCCATCTTGGCGAGTTGTTTGACCCGACTCTGCACCGCGCGGGCCTTGTTGGCCTGGGCCCGGAAGCGCTCGATGAACTGCTCGGCCTTCTCGCGCTCGCGCGCGAGGTTCTTGGCCTGGTTCGCGAGCACGACCTCCTCTTCCGCGCGCTGCCGCAGGTAGGCCTCGTAGTCGCCGCGGTACTGCCGCACGCCCTCGGGCTCGAGCGAGACCACTCGCTCGATCTGCTCGTCGAGGAACTCGCGGTCGTGGCAGATGAGCACGAAACCGTGGGGATACGCGCGCAGGAACTCGCCGAACCACGCGACCGTGGGCAGATCGAGGTGGTTGGTGGGCTCGTCGAGCAGCAGCAGCTCGGGCCGTTGGAACAGTAGGCCTGCGAGGGCGCCGCGCATCTTCCACCCGCCGGAGAACTCGCCCAGGTCGCGGCCCTCGTCGCGGGGCTGAAAGCCCAGGCCCGCGAGGATGCGCCGGGCCTCGTGCTCGGAGTAGTCCTGCTCGAAGGTGGCGACGCGGCCGTGGACCTCGCCGAGCCACTCCGCGGCCGCGAGGATCCGCGGTTCGTCGCCCTGCGCCTCCGCGGCGGCGAACTCGGCCTCGGCGCGCTTGCACTCCGCGTCGAGCTCGGCGCGGCCGGGCACCGCGGCGAGCACACTCGCGAGCAGGGTCCGACCGCCGGCGACGTCGAGATCCTGCGGCAGGTAGCCCACGCGCAGCTGCTTGCGCGTGCGCACGGCGCCGGCGTCGGGCCGCATCTCGCCCGCGAGCAGGCGCATCAGGCTGCTCTTGCCCGAGCCGTTGGGGCCGATGAGCCCGATGCGATCGCCCGCGGCGATGCGCAGATCCAGCCCCGCGATCAGCTCCTTCTTGCCGAACGCCAGCGACACCGACTCGACGACGACCAGGCTCATGACGGACACGCCCCGCGGGGCAGCGAGACGGCGAGCTAGCACGGAGCGCGGGCGGAGGCAAACCGAGCTGCTCGCAGGCCGTGGTGGACCCCGCGGCCTGCTAGGCTCGATGTGCGCGGCACCCGGGCCCGCACGCATGACCGACGATCCCACCCGCGCGACGCCGCCGGTGCCGCTCGACCCCGCGCTGCTCGAGCGGCTGCGTCGCGGCGTGCCGCTGGTGCTGCACGAGGGCGGCCGCTGGTGGATGGACGGCGCGCCCGTGACCCACCCGGGCGTGCACCAGGCCCTGCTCGCGGGCCTCGATGTCTCCGAGCGCGGCGAGCCCATCGTCGCGCTCGGTCCGCAGTGGTGCTACGTGACCCTGCGCGACACGCCGTTGCGCGTGCTCGCGGTCGATCTCGCCGCGACCCCGCCGCTGCTGCGGCTCGACGACGGCCGCACGGTCGCGCTCGAGCCTGCGAGCCTGGTCGAGGACGACGATCGTGGCCTGCGCTGCACCGTGCCGTCGCAGCGCAGCGGTGCGGCCCTCCGCGCGCGCTTCACCAACCGCGCCCAGGCCGATCTCGCGCCGGCGCTGGCGTGGGACGAGCACGCCGACGCGGCCGTGCTCACGCTCGGCGGGAGCCGGCACGTGATCCCGCGCGCGCACTGACCGCAGGAGCGCCTGCAGCCGGCGTCGCGGCCGCGCTGCACGGTGCCCGAGCCCGTGAGCGCGCGCCCCTGACGGTGCCAGTGCAGCACCAGCTGCACCCGGCGGAAGTCGAGGTCGACCAGCTGCACGATGGCGCAGCCGCGGGCGCGCGCCGGCCCTCGCAGCGCGCGATCGATCGCGGCGTCGGGCTCCGCGAGCCGCGTGTGGTCGGGCCGGTACGGCGCAGCCGGATCCGCGTCCCAGTCGACGCCGAGCTCGAGCAGCGGATCGGCCCCCGCGGCCACCTGCGCCGCGGCGGCCTCGGCGACGCCGGGGCCCAGCGCGATCGTCTACACGCGCACGCGGGTTGCGTCGCGCGCGGGCTGCAGCTCCAGCGTCACCGCCGGCCCCGGCGCGTCGTCGGGCGTGCTCAGCAACAGGCCGCCGCGCTCGTGATGGCACTGTAGCGGCAGCTCGAGCGGCGCGTCGGTCTGCACCAACGACCACGACAGCTGCGGCTGCTCGCGCAGCAACCGTGCGCGCGCGAGCTGGATCGCCGCGGCGCCGCGATCGACCGCGAGGAAGCGTCGGCCCATCGCCGACGCCACCGCGGCGGTCGTGCCCGCGCCACAGAACGGATCGAGCACGAGCTCACCGGGAGCCGAACTCGCGGCGAGGATCCGCCGCAGCAGGCTGGCGTTCTTCTGCGTGGCGTAGCCGGTCTTCTCGCGCGAGAAGCTCTTGATCTGGATCGAGTCCAGCGCATCGGCGCCGCGCAGCGCGAGGTCGGCGGCGCCGGCGTTCCACACGTCGTCGACCGCAATGCCGTCGACGCGACCCGGCGCGCCCTTGCGGCGGACGTAGCCCGGCGGATGGGGCACGTAGACCTTGTGGAAGCGCAGCTTCGCGGGATCGCGGGCGTAGAACAAGATGGTGTCGTGGTTGCGGATCCAGTTGCGCGCGCGGGTCTTGAAGCCCGAGACCCAGCCGATGCGCCACACGATCTCGCGCTGGAACGCGTCGGCGCCGAAGATCTCGTCGAGCAGCAGCTTGACCGCGTGCGCGCGCGTGGGATCGACGTGCACGTACAGGCTGCCGTGCGGGGCCAACAGCGCGTGGATCTGCTCGAGCCGCGGCGCGAGCATCTCGCGGAACGCGGCGCCGCTGGGCCAGCGGTCGTCGAACGCCGGCGTGCGCAGGGTCGACCCGGCCGCGCCCGGCACGTGCACCGGCAGCGCCAGCTCGAACGCGGTGCCGGTCGCGAACGGCGGATCCATGTAGACCAGATCGACTGCGCCGCGGTGCTGGGCCTGCAGCGCCTGCAACACCGCGAGGTTGTCACCGTGCACGAGCAGGTTGTGGTGCGCCGGCGGGTCCGCGTCGGCGCCGTGGTGCTCGCACGGCAACAGTGACGCCGCGCTCACCCGCGGTCGCACGCGGCGCCCGGCGGCGTCGTACTTGCCGGGCCACACCACCTCGATGCCGCCGGTCGCGGCGGCATCGAGACGCCGCTCTCGGCTCACGGGCCGCCGTCCGGCCGCGCGTGGGTGCCCTTGGACCCCGATAGCCCCCGCACGTAGGCGACCAACACCTGCAGCGACGCCTCCGTGAAGGTGTCGCGGAACGCCGGCATCGCCGGTTCGCGACCCATGCGGATCGTCATCGAGATCGATTCGTCGCTGAGGTTGTCGACGATGCGGCGGTCGGCGAGGTTGCGCGCCTGCGGCTGCTCGGGCACCGGGCGCCCGTCGACGCCGTGACAGCGCGCGCAGTAGTGCTCGTACAGCTGCTTGCCCGAGATCTCGTGCTCCGGCCCGGACTGCTCGGCACAGCCGAGCACCAGCGCGAACGCGCCGAGTCGCAGCCCTCGGGTCGGACGGAGCACCGCGGCAAGACGTATCACGCGGTGCGCGGCCGCGGCCAGCCGCGCAGTCGTCCCCGGGACCACGCGCGGTCGCGCGGCTTCAGTGGCGCATGCGCAGATCGAGCCCGGTCGGCGTCACCGCGGCCGGGGCCGGCGACGCGGGGGTCGCGGGCGTGGTCGCCTCCGGCGCGGCGTCCGGGGCGCTCGCGGGTGTGTCGGAGGCGGGCAGCTCGGGCGCGGCCGGGTCCTGCGGCGCGGGCTCGGGCTGCGGCCCGACCTCGTCGGCCTGCACCTCGTTCTGTTCGAGCAGGATGAAGCCGTCCTTGTCGACCAGGGTCCCCCGCGGCGGGATGTACTTGCCCTCGGCGGTGTACAGCCCCAGGCGCACGCCGAGGCTGTCGTTGTAGATGTCCACCGCGCGGTCGTAGTCCTTGCGCGCGCGGCTGTAGAGGATGCCGGCGGTGATGCCGAAGGCCGCGGTCGCGAGGCCGCCGCCCAGCAGCACGCCGCCGGTGCCGTCGAGGCGCTGCAGATCGAGGCCCTCGCGGGCCGACGCCGCGATGCCGGCGACCATCACCACCGACGCCGCGATGCCCAGCGCCGTGAACAGCCGCGCGAGCCGCAGCTTCTTGTACGGCAGCGCCTCGGAGGCGTTGGCGTCCGAGCGCAAGATGACATCGAGCGACTGCCAGCTGCGCTTCTCCGCCTTGGGCGAGGTGCCCTTGGTGTAACGCATGCCCTGGGCCTGCTTGTGGCGGTAGATCGTGTTCTGCGCGTACAGCTGCTCGCGCTGCTCGCGGTCTTCGACCTGCTCGAGCTCAGCCATCTGCGTGGGCGGCAGTTGGGGCGACAGCGCCATGCAGCCCGAGCCAGCCGGCAGCGCGAGCGCCAGCAGGGCCGCGAGGCCGGTGCGCCCGATCGACGCGCGCGAAGGTGCAGCGATGGTTGCGCTGGCGGTCACGGGGAGCACCTACCCTAACACGGGACGTTTTGGGCGCCGCGGCGCAGCACCGGCCCGGGTACGGAGCCGACAACGGGCGCCCGCGCGGGGCCTTACACGCCCTCAGCGCGCCGACGCGGCACGCCGCAGCGCCACCGCGCGCCCACGCCCGCTACGGGGGATCGCCATGGGCTGGGCCCGCGCCGCCGCGGCCCCGGCCCGCGGCGGCGCGACGCTCCCGTCCGCCGCGCCCTGCTCGCACGCCGACTCCTCGCGCGTGCCCTGCTCGCGCGCCGGCCTCGCGCGTGCCCTGCTCGCGCGCCGGCTGCGCGTGCCCTGCTCGCGCGCCGACTCCTCGCGCGTGCCCTGCTCGCGCGCCGACACCTCGCGCGTGCCCCGCTCGCGCGCCGGCTCCTCGCGCGTGCCCTGCTCGCGCGCCGGCTCCTCGCGCGTGCCCTGCTCGCCCGAGGGCTCGGCTGCTGCGATCGCGACGGCATCGGCGTGCGCCAGCTTGCGCTGCAGCCGGGCCACGCGCCGTGGGCACGGCGGCCGCTGTCGCTGCGCCCACTGCAGCGCGAGATCCGGGCGCCCCAGGCGATGCTCGCAGTCCTTGGCCAGCGCCGCGATCGCGGCGGGATGCTCGGGCGCGACCGCGACGACGGCGTGCAGCAGCGTCGCGGCGGCCTGCGCCGCACCGGCGCGGCGTTGCAGTGACGCGAGCAACACCGCCGCGTCGTGCCCCGCGGGCGCGCCCGGACGCAGCGGCCAGCGCTCGAGCGCCGCGTGCAGCAGCGCCGCAGCGGCGTCGCGCCGCCGCTGCGCCAGGCGCAGCCGTGCGGCCGCCAGCGCCCCGTCGATGTCGGGCGGCGCAGCCAGCCGCGAGGCCAGCGCGATCGCCAGCGACGCCAGGCCCAACAGGTCGTCCTCGTTGTGTCGCCGCGCCGCCGCCACCGCGGCGCAGCTGGACGCGCTGCGATCCCCGCCGAGCCACGCGCGGCCGCACCGCGCGACCGCTTCGCCGCCGGGATCGTCGCGGCGCACCAGGCCCAGGACGCGGCGCTCGAGCGTGGCCAGCCGCACGTCCGGCACTGCGTGGCGCAGCAGCGTGCGCGCGCGCGGCAGCAGATCGAGGTGGGCGTGGTCCATCCGCCGCGCGAGCGCGTCGCCGCCCAGCCCGAGCCGCCGCAGCCGCACGCGCACCAGCGCCAGATCGAAGCTCCCGCCGTTGAACGTCACCAGCGCGCCCGCGGCCTCGTCGTGCAGGGTCGCGAGCACGTCGATCCACATCGCGCGCTCGCCCGCGGGATCGTGGAGCTGGAACTGCCGCACGTGCACGCGCCCGTCCCGTGGCCACGCCAGCCCGACCAGGAACGGCACCGCGTCGCGGCCGAGCCCGGTGGTCTCGAGATCGAGCAGGCACGGCGGCTGCGGCGAGTCGATCGCGCCCAGCTGGCCCAGCGCCTCGATCAACCCCGCCGCGGCGGGCTGCGCGCGGCCTCGGTCCGCGGCGGCGCGTCGATCACCGCATGCTGCGAGTGCGACGGCACCACGGCGCCCGCCGACAACCGCGCGCTCACCCCTGGCGGCAGCGCGGCGAGCCGCCGCGCGAGGCTCATGCCGGCACCGCCGCGGCCGCGGTCGCGAGCGCGCCAAGCAGCGAGAGCACCGCGGGCCGCGAGGCCGGCTGCTCGCGATCACCGACCGCCGGACCCAAGCAGCTGGGGCATCCCTGCGCACAACCGCAGCCGCGCACCGCCGCGAGCGCGCGCTCGAACAACGCGGCCCCCAGCGCGAACGCGGTCACCGACAGCCCCGCGCCACCGGGAGTCCAGTCGAACAACACCACGTAGGGTCGCGCGGCCGCCGACAGCTGCGTCAGCGCGTCCGCCCCGGCCAAGCCGTCCTGCACACCACCGAAGCTCGCCGGGTGCCCGGCCGTGATCGCGTGGCCCAGATCCGCCGGATCGCACATCAGCAGCAGCGCCGCGCAGTGGTGGATCGCGTGGGCCGCCGCCAGCGTCGCGCTCGCGCGGGCGGGCCCGTCGAGCTGGACCGACCACGCCCGCGGCACCGGCCAGTACGCCGCGCGCGTGTGCAGCTCGAGGTCGGGCAGCGAGATCGGGCCGAAGCCGATGTTCTCGTGGCTGCGGAAGCGCAGCTTCTTGAAGCCCGGCACCGTGCGCACCACGTGGGCCTCGCCGACGCCGCCGCGATCGGACGCCGCGTCGACCTCGATGTCGTCGTCGATCAGGCGGACGCGCAGCTTGGGGATCGCCTCGGTGTAGTAGTCCGCCGCGACCGCCCGCACGGTGGCCTTGCGGCCGTCCCAGTCGAGCGCGCGGACCTCGAAGGTGCGGCCCTCGATGGGGTAGATCGCGCCCGGGTGCAGGTACAGCGGCGCGTCGTCGAACGCGACCTCGGCGAGCACGTCCCCGCCCTCGTCCACGACGGCGAAGTTCTCCTCGATGGGACCGCGCAGATCGACCTGGTCCGCCGCGCTGTCCGCCCCCAGCGACAGGTACACCGGCACGTCCGTGGCCTGCCGCAGCAGCACCCCGCGTTGGGCCAGGTACTGGGCGCCCTCGCGCAGCGCTGCCGGTTCGAGCAGCCCCCACGACTCGTCCTCGCGCAGCGGTAGCTCCTGGGCCGCGCAGCGCAGGTGCGGCAGCCACACCTCGGGGTTGTCGGGGTCGACGACCGCGTGCTCCGCAGGCCGCTCGAACAGGAACGCCGGGTCCGCCGCGATGAACTGGTCGGTCGGCATCGACGAGAGCACCATCACCAGCGCTGGTCGCCCGCGACGACCGGCGCGACCCAGCCGCTGCTGCGTGGCCGCGCGCGAGCCGAGATGGCCGAGAGCACCACCGCATCCGCGCCGCCGATGTCGATGCCGAGCTCGAGCGCATTGGTGGTGGCGACCGTGCGCGCCTCCCCCGAGCGCAACGCACGCTCGACCTCGCGGCGTCGCTCGGGCAGGTAGCCACCGCGGTAGCCGCGGACCGATTGCTCGGCCCGCGCGCCCGGCAGCGGGCCCTCCTCCTGGCGCTTGTCCCTCCTGCAGGTAGCGCGTGAGCAGCTCGACGCCCTTGCGCGTGCGACGAGGCCGGAAGCTCTGCACCCCCGCGCGGCGGATCTCGCTGGCGACGACATGACGGTAGTCGCGGCGCGCCGACCGGATCGACGACCTTGGGATTGAACACCAGCACCGTACGCAGGCCCGTGGGCGCTCGGTCCTGGTCGACGCAGACGAAGCCCCGCCGCCCGCACAGCCGCTGCGCCAGCTCGACGGGGTTCGCGATGGTCGCCGATGCGGTGATGAACTGCAGCCGGCTGCCGTAGTGAGCGCACAGCCGCAGCAGCCGCACCAGCACGTTGCCGACGTGGGCTCCGAACACGCCACGGTAGGTGTGCAGCTCGTCGAGCACGACGTAGCGCAGGCCCGCGAGGGAACCGCGCCCAGCCCTCGTGGGCCGGCAGCACGCCGCGGTGCAGCATGTCCGGGGTTGGTCGCGACCACGGCGGCGCGGCGCAGGCCGCGCGACGCTCGTCCGGCGGGGTGTCGCCGTCGAACGGGGCCACGCCGACGTGCGCCGGCGGAGGCAAGGCGCGCACCAGCTGGCGCAGCGCCTCGCACTGGTCGCGCGCGAGCGCCTTGGTCGGGAACAGCAGCAGCGCGCGCGCGTCCGGGTCCGTCAGCGCCGCCTGCAGGATGGGCACCTGGAAGCACAGCGACTTGCCCGAGGCCGTGCTCGTGGCGACGACGACGTCGCGCCCTGCGAGCGCGGCCGCGATCGCGGTGGCCTGGTGCTCGAACGGCGCTGCGACGCCACCTCGCGCGAGCGCCTCGAGCAGACGTGCATCGAGGGCGACCGGGGCGGACGGCCACGTGCCCATGACGCCCGGGCGCGCGGCGGTGCGGTGCTGCGCGACGAGCTCGACCTCGTGGTGGGCCCGCAGTCGCTCGATGGTCGCGTCCAGCACGGACGCGAGATCTCCGGGGGATCGCTCCGGATCTCCGACGCGATCCGACCCGCGATCACCGGTTGTGGAAACGTCAGCTTCTCCCGCGCCGGATCGAGCAGAAGTACCGTTGCCTGCCCTTTGAAGAAGGATCCGGGCGCGGGAGAAGCCTGACTGGTCCTCTAGCATCGAATGGATCGTCGCGCTCGAACTGAACGGACGAGACCATGTATCATCCGTTCAGTGCCGCGTCAAGGTCGAGCCGGGGAGGGGGTCGAGCATCGGTCGGCGAGCGGGCGCTCGTTGCTCCGCAGCGCCGCGATCGGCACCCCGAGCGGGGCCCGCCGCGGGTGCGTGCGCGGCGCGGAGCGGCGGCCCCTCCCGCGGCGTGTCCGCGGGGAGATCTCGTCGATCCGGGCCCGTCGCCCCGCCGCGATCAGAGGCTGGCGCGCAGCCGCAGCAGCTGTGCCCGCCACTGCGCGAAGTCGTCCGGAAGCGGTGCCCGCAGCGAGATCTCGTGCTCTGCCGTGGGGTGCACGAAGCCGAGCTCCGCCGCGTGCAGCATCGGTCGCAGGCCCACGCCCGCGGGCGCGCGCAGGCCCACGCCCGCGGGGTGTCCCCAGTGCGACACCGCGTGGGCCCCCGCGCGCACGTAGACCGGCTCGCCCAGCAGCGGATGACCCGACTCGGCGAGGTGGATGCGGATCTGGTGCGTGCGACCGGTCTGCAGCGTGCAGCTCACCCAGCTCACCGCACGCGTGACCGCGGCGCCCGGCGGCGCGGAGAAGGCCTCGGGCACCAGCGTCATGACCTCGTCCACGCGCACGAAGGTGATCGCGTTGCGGGCCTGCGGCGGCGGCTGCCCGCGACCGCGCCACGAGCCGCGCACGCCGTCGCCGCGATCGGGCACCAGCAGGCTCTCGTGGGTGCCGCCGCGCACCGACCCCAGCGCGATGCCGACGTAGCGGCGGTGCAGATCGTGGCGACGGAACTGCATCGCCAGGGCGCGCTCGGCCTCGCGGGTGCGCGCGAAGACCAGCAGTCCGGTGGTGTCCTTGTCGAGGCGATGGACCACGCGCAGCGGCGGCAGCGGCCGACGGGCCTGTTGTCGCAACAGCAGCGACAGCCGCTGCACCAGCGAGTCGTGCTCGTCCTCGTCGAAGGGCACGCTCGAGATCCCCGCAGGCTTGTCGACCACGACGATCGCGTCGTCGAGGTGCACGATGCGCTCGGGCGCCAGCGCGCCGGCCTGCTCGGTGCGCGGCTGCGACTTCGCCAGCGGGCGCACGCGCAGCTGCTGGCCGCGACGCACCCGCTGCGCCGGATCGGCCGCACGCACGTCGTCGAGCCACACGCGGCCGCTGCGGCACAGCTCGCGCGCGCGGCTCCATGGCACGCAAAGCGCCTCGCGCACCAGCGCGCTCACGGTCTGGCCGTCCTGCTCGACCACCAGCGCGACGTCGGCCTCGCTCACGCGGCCTCCGGCACCAGCACGAGCTTGCCGATGGTTGCGCCCGACTCGAGCAATCGATGCGCCGCGCCGGCATCCGCCAGCGGCACCGGTGTCACCGGCGGTGGCCGCAGGCGACCGTCCTCGAACCACGCCTGCAGCTGCGCCATCGACTGCTGCAGCAGCTGGGTGTGATCGAACAGATAGCTGAGGTTGAAGCCCATCACGCTGCGGTTGCGGTTGGTGAGCTCGAAGGGCGAAAATCGCGGCGTGCGCAGGAAGTGCCACGCGAGCCGCAACCAGCTCATGCGCTGGCCCGCGCGCGGCAGCATCGACGCGAAGCCGTAGACCACCAGCCGCCCCATCGGCGCGAGCGCGCGGTAGCTGCCGCCCAGGGTCGCGATGCCGTTGGCGTCGAGCACGACGTCGAAGCCCGCCGGCACGTGGCTCGCGGCGGTCGACCACAGCGGCTCGCGCGAGCGATCGATCACCACGTCGGCGCCCAGGGCCCGCGCGTTCTCGACCTTGTGCGGCGCGCCGACCACCGCGACGACGTGGCAGCCGAGGATCCGCGCGATCTGGACCAGGGCCCCGCCGACGCCGCCGGCCGCCGAGTGCACCAGCACGCTGGTGCCCGGCCGCGGCCGCGCCAGCTCGCACAGCGCGTGGTAGGCCGTCAGGTACACCGCCGGCACCGCCGCGGCCTGCTGCAGCGACAACCCCCGCGGCACCGCGAAGACCTGGCGCCGCGGCACCACGAGATCGGAAGTGTAGCCGCCGAAGCGGGTGACCGCGACGACCGCGTCGCCGACCGCGACGTCGCCGACGTCGCTGCCGACGCGCGCGACGGTGCCGGCGACCTCGAAGCCCGGCGTGATGGGCCAGCCGACGTAGTCCTTGGCCGACTGGTACAGGCCCATGCGCACCACGCAGTCGGCGTAGTTGACCCCGGCCGCGGCGACGCGCACGTGCACGTCCTGCGGACCCACGGGGGGCACCGGGTGGTGCTCGAGCACGAGGCGCTCGTAGCCGCCCTTGCGGTGGATCACGATGGTCGCCATGGACGCGGGCGCGAGCGTAGCGGAAAAGCCCGTGCGCGGTGCGGCTTGCCGCGTCGCGACCCACCGTGGCACCGTGCTCGCAGACGACGAGTCGAACGCGCGCGATGACCGACGAGCACGACGACGCGAGCGCGAGCGAGGCCACCGCGGCGCTCGCCGACGTGCGTGTGCTCGAGCTGGGCCAGCTGCTCGCGGGGCCCTACGCGGGCGCGCTGCTCGCGAGCTTCGGCGCCGAGGTCATCAAGGTCGAGCCACCCGGCGAGGGCGATCCGCTGCGACGGTGGCGCAAGCTCGACGGCGGCACCTCGCTGTGGTGGCGCTCGCTCGCCCGCAACAAGCGCTCGGTCACCGCGGATCTGCGCCAGCCCGAGGGCCGCGCGCTGGCACGGCGGCTCGTCGCACGGGGCGTCGACGTCGTGATCGAGAACTTCCGCCCCGGTCGGCTCGAGCAGTGGGGCCTGGGCCCGGCGGATCTGTGGGCCATCGATCCGCGCATCGTGATCGTGCGGATCTCGGGCTACGGCCAGGACGGCCCCATGGCCCAGGCGCCGGGCTTCGCCAACGTCGCGGAGGCCTTCGGCGGCCTGCGCTACACCACCGGCGAGCCCGATCGACCGCCGGTGCGCGGCGGCATCAGCCTGGGCGACACGCTCACGGGGTTGTACGCGGCGCTGGGCGCCATGATCGCGCTGCACGAGCGCGGTCGCTCGGGTCGCGGCCAGGTCATCGACTGCGCGCTGTACGAGTCGGTGTTCTCGGTGATGGAGAGCGTGGTGCCCGAATATGATCGGCTCGGCTTCGTGCGCGAGCGCAGCGGCGCGGCGCTGCCGGGCATCGTGCCGAGCAACACCTATCGCTGCCAAGATGGCTGGCTGGTGCTGGGCGCCAACAACGACAGCCTGTTCGTGCGGTTGGTGCACGCGATCGGGCGCGCCGACCTGGCCGAGGATCCCGCGCTCGCGCACAACGACGGCCGCGTCGCGCAGACCGAGCGCATCGACGGCGCCATCGCGGCGTGGGCGGCGACGCAACCGCTGGCGGCCGCGCTCGCGACCCTCGCGGCCGCCGAGGTCCCCAGCGGACCCATCTACAGCATCGCCGACATCTTCGCCGATCCGCACTACGCCGCCCGCGGCATGCTCGAGTCGATCGTGCTGCCCGACGGCTCGCGCCTGCGCGTGCCGCGGGTGACGCCGCTGCTGTCGCGCACGCCCGCGCGCACGCAACACGCCGGGCCCGAGCTCGGCGCCGACAACGACGCGATCTGGGGCGAGCTCGGCATCGACGCCGACGAGCGCGACGCGCTGCGTCGGCGTGGGATCCTCTGAGCCAGCGCTGCGGATGCGGCGTGGCGCCGCGCGCACGAAAACCGCAGTAAAGTGGTCGCGACGTGCTCGCCGCCCTCGCCCGTGTCCGTGCCCACGCCGTGCTCGCGCTGCTGCTGGCCGGCAACGGTTGCGATCCCGGCGACGACGACGACGACGACGACGCGTGGGCCGGGGTGCCGATGACGGCGTACTGCGAGCCCGCGGCGCAGTGGCAGCCGGCGTGGAGCGAGCTCGAGGAGCAGGTGCTCACCCTGGTGAACGAGGCGCGGGCGCAGGGGGCCGACTGTCGCACCGCGGGGATGTTCCCTGCGACCGAACCGCTGCGGATGGACCCGGCGCTGCGCTGCGCCGCGCGGGTCCACAGCGCGGACATGGACGCGCGCGGCTTCTTCGATCACGACAATCCCTCGGGCGAGTCGCCGTTCGACCGCATGGATCTCGCCGGCTACGGCGAGCGCTCGACCGCGGGCGAGAACATCGCCGCGGGCTCGCCCGACGCCGCCGGCACCATGGCGCAGTGGATGGGCAGCGACGGCCACTGCTCGAACATCATGAACCCGAGCTTCCGCGACATCGGCGTGGGCTATCATCCTGGTGGCGAACATGGCCACCTGTGGACGCAGACCTTCGCGACGCCGTGAACACGGGCTGCTGGTCGCGGCGCTGCTGGGCGCCTGCGACGACGATGCGGGCGGCGTGATCGATCGCGCGGCCGTGCCCGCGGTCGAGGCCTGCGACGGCGTGCGAAAGTGGCCCCGCGCCGCGAGCAGCAGGCCGCGGCGCTGCTGGGCGCGGTCGACGATGCGCGCGCGCAGCCCAGCGCTGCGGCGCGCTCGGGCCTTCCCGGCTGCGCCCGCGCTCGCGCCGCGGCCGCGCTCCACCTGCGCAGCGCGGGTGCAGGCACAGTTTCTCGCGGACGGTGCACCGCTGGGCCACGCGGGTGTCGACGACGACGACCCCGACGACCGCGTCGCGGCCGCGGGCTACGACGCGTCGCTGTCGAGCGAGCTGGTCGCGCTGGGCGACGTCTCGCCGGCGGACATCGTCGCGCGGCTGTGGCAGCCCAGCGCGGCCCACTGCGCCGCGCTGCACGGCCCGCAGTGGCGGCATGCCGGCGCCGCGGTCGTGCAGGTCGCGGACACCGAAGCCGACGCCGACAGCGAGCCCCGCGACGTGTTCGTGCTCGTGCTCGCTGCGCCCTGACGGCGCCGGCGCGCGGGCGCCCGCAGGGGCTGCGACCCCGCTGCGGCGGAGCCACGCCCGCGCTGTGATACGCTGCGCCCGCTTCGTCCGTGCTCGTGCCGCGTCCCGCCCTCGCCTGCTCGCTCGCGCTCGCGCTGCAGCCGTCGTGCGTGATCGACGAGCTCGAGGACGACGACGTCGGCGACGCGAGCTTCTGCGACGCCGCGAGCCCGTGGCCGCGCGACTACGCCGAGCTCGAGGCCGACCTGCTCGATCGACTCGCGACCCTGCGCCGGCAGGGCCGCACCTGCGGCGAGGTGCGTCACAACCCGGTCGCGGCGCTGCGGCTGCAGCCGCAGCTGCACTGCGCCGCGCGGCTGCACGCGACCTGGATCGCCGAGCACGAGGGCCTGCCGCACGAGGGCCAAGGCGGCACCACGCCGCTGTCGCGCGCGGCGCTGGCCGGCTACGACGGCGCACTGCGCTACGAGTTGCTGGCGCGGGACTTCGAGGGCCCCGGCGCGGTGTTGCGCGCGTGGCTCGACGAGCCCGCGCACTGCGACGCGCTGTTCGACCGTCGCGTGCAGGAGATCGGTGTGGGTCACTCGCGTTCGGATCCCGGCACGCCGGGGTCGCGCGGCAGCCCCGACGGCATCGGCTGGGTCGTCGTGCTCGGTGAGCGCGAGCCCGAGTGAAGCGAGGAAGCGTGGAGCATCCCACTGCGATCGTTCGTCCTGGCCCACGCCTGGCAGGCCTGCAGGTCGGCTACCGCGACTACGGCGGCGAGTTCCGCGGCGCCAAGGACGAGGTCCTGCGCGCGGTGCTGCAGGCGCTCGGCGCCGATCCCCACGGCGACGTCGAGGCGCAGATCGCCGCGCGCGAGCTCGAGCGCTGGCGCGAGCCACTGCCGCCGGTCGTCGTCGCGTGGGACGGCTGGCTCGACGTGAAGCTGCGGCTGCCGGCCGCGGCCGCAGCCGCGCCGCAGCGCCTGCGCCTGGTGCTCGAGGGCGGTGAGGCGCGCACGCTCGCGCTGGCGCCGGGCGAGCACGTCGCGGTCGCGAGCCACGACGTCGGCGGCGAGCGCCACGAGGAGCTCGCGCTGCGCTGGCCCGCGGCGCTGCCCCACGGCTATCACACGCTCGCGCTCGAGGGCAGCGCGGCCGAGCCGAGCCTGGTGCTCGCGGCACCGCGACGCGCGTGGCACCCGGGCGCCGCGCGACGCGACGTCGGCGTGTTCGCGCCGATGTTCGCGCTGCAGGGACCGCGCAGCCTCGGCGTGGCCGACTTCGGCGACATGGCCGCGCTGTTCGACACCGTCGCGGCCCACGGCGGCAGCGCGCTGGCGACCCTGCCGCTGCTGTCGGCCTACCTGGCCGAGCCGTGCGAGGCCAGCCCCTACGTGCCGTGCTCGCGCCTGGCCTGGAACGAGCTCTACCTCGATCTGCGCGCGGTGCCCGAGGCCGCGGCGCTGCGCCAGCTTCCGGGTTGGCTCGACGACCCGCAGGTGCAGGCGCGGGTCGACGCGCTACGGCGCACGCCGCTGGTCGATCACCGCGCCGAGATGGCGCTGCGTCGCGAGCTCATGGCGCCTTTGTGCGACGCGCTGTTCGACGGCGGCGGTCCGCGGCGCGAGGCGCTCGACGCCTTCGTCGCGGCGCGACCCGAGCTGGTCGACTACGCGCGCTTCCGCGGCGCGCAGGAACAGCTGGGCATGCTGTGGGATCGCTGGCCGGCCTCGGCCGCGTCGGGGCGCCTGGGCGCGCCCGCGCCCGGGCCCGAGCTCGCGGCCTTCCGTCACCACCTGTGGGCGCAGTTCTGCTGCCACGAGCAGCTCACCGCGCTGTCGCAGCACATGCAGCGCGGCGGCGGCCTGGGCCTGTACCTCGACCTGCCGGTCGGCGTGCACGGGCTGGGCTTCGACACCTGGCGCCACCGCGACGTGTTCGCGCACGGGCTCGCCACCGGTGCGCCGCCGGATCTGTTGTTCGCCGGCGGGCAGAACTGGGCCTTCCCGCCGCTGCACCCCGACGCGCTGCGACGCAGCCGCCACGGCTACACCATCGCGATGATCCGCAACCACCTGCGCTACGCCGGTGTGTTGCGCATCGATCACGTCATGGGCCTGCACCGGCTCTACGTGATCCCACAGGGCGCCAGCGCCAAGGACGGCGTGTACCTGGGCTACGCCGCGGCGGAGCTGTACGCGATCTTGTCGATCGAGTCGCACCGCAGCCACACGTTGCTGGTCGGCGAGGATCTCGGCACCGTGCCCGGCGAGGTCCACGAGGCCATGCGCGAGCACGGCGTGCTCGGCATGCACGTGGTCGAGTACGCCGCGCGGGCGCAGGGCGTCGCGCTGCCGCACGCCGGCGGCGACGTGGTCGCCTCGGTCAACACCCACGACATGCCGACCTTCGCCGCGTTCTGGGACGGCGACGACGTCGCCGATCGCGTCGAGCTGGGTTGGATCGACGAGGGCGCCGCCGCGGCCCAGCGTCAGGAGCGGGCGCAGCTGCGCGCCAACCTGCGCGCGCACCTGGGCGGGGCCACGCCGCTGCCGCCCGACGCCGACGCGCACGAGGCCTACGCCGCGTGCCTGGCCGAGCTGGGCGCCAGCGAGGCGCCGCTGGTGCTGGTCTCGCTCGAGGATCTGTGGGGCGAGCGGCTGCCGCACAACGTCCCGGGCACCTGGCTCGAGCGGCCCAACTGGCGCCGGCGCGCGCGCTTCGATCTCGCGGCCTTCGCCGGGGCGGAGGCGTTGGCGCCCGCCCGCGCGCAGCTCGATCGGCTGGCCGAGATCCGGCGCGGGCCCCAGGGCATCGGCGCGGTGCGCCACGACGTCTCGCTGCTGACCGACGACGACGTGCACTGGTTCGCCGAGGGCACCCACGAGACGCTGTACGACAAGCTCGGCGCCCACGTGATCGAGCGCGACGGCGTGCGCGGCACCTACGTCGCGGTGTGGGCCCCGTCGGCGTCGTACGTCTCGCTGGTCGGCGACTTCAACGGCTGGGATCGCGGCCGCCACCCGCTGGCGCCCCACGGTGGCTCGGGCGTGTGGGAGGGCTTCGTGCCCGGCGTCGACGTCGGCAGCCGCTACAAGTTCCACGTCGCCGGCCACGGCGCGCCGAGGACAAGGCCGATCCGGTCGCGGCGTGGAACGAGGCGCCGCCGCGGACCGCGTCGTTGGTCGCGCCGAGCCTGCCACGCTTCGACGCCGACGCGCGGCACGAGGCGTGGTTGGCGCGCCGCGCCCAGGCCAACCGCCTCGACCGCCCGATGTCGATCTACGAGTGCCACCTGGGCTCGTGGATGCGCGTGCCCGAGGAGGGCGGGCGCATGCTCGGCTATCGCGAGCTCGGACCGCGGCTGGGCGCCTACTGCCAGCGCCTGGGCTTCACCCACGTCGAGTTGCTGCCGGTGATGGAGCACCCGTTCTACGGCTCGTGGGGCTACCAGACCACCGGCTACGTCGCCCCGACCGCGCGACACGGCAGCCCGGCGGACTTCGCCGCGATGATCGACGCGTTGCACGACCACGGCATCGCCGTGATCCTCGACTGGGTCCCGTCGCACTTCCCCGCCGACGGCCACGGCCTGGCGCAGTTCGACGGCACGCAGCTGTACGAGCACGCCGACCCGCGGCTGGGCTTCCACCCCGACTGGCAGAGCTGCATCTTCAACTACGGCCGCCACGAGGTCCGCGCGTTCCTCATCTCCAGCGCGCTGTCGTGGCTCGAGCGCTACGGCGCCGACGGCCTGCGCGTCGACGCGGTCGCATCGATGCTGTACCTCGACTACTCGCGCAAGCCCGGCGAGTGGCTGCCCAACGTCCACGGCGGCCGCGAGAACCTCGAGGCCATCGCGCTGCTGCGTCGGCTCAACGAGGCGCTGTTCGGTCGCTTCCCCGGCGCGCAGAGCATCGCCGAGGAGTCGACCGCGTGGCCCATGGTCTCGCGCCCGACCTGGCTCGGCGGCCTGGGCTTCGGGCTCAAGTGGGACATGGGTTGGATGCACGACACCCTGCGCTACATCGGCCGCGATCCCATCCACCGCCGCTTCCACCAGCACGAGCTGACGTTTCGCATGATCTACGCGTTCGGCGAGAACTTCGTGCTGCCGCTGTCGCACGACGAGGTCGTGCACGGCAAGGGCTCGATGCTGGGCAAGATGCCCGGCGACCGCTGGCAGCGCTTCGCCAACTTGCGACTTTTGTACGGCTACATGTGGGGCCAGCCGGGCAAGAAGCTGTTGTTCATGGGCGGCGAGTTCGCGCAGGTGCGCGAGTGGAACCACGATCTGTCGCTCGACTGGCACCTGCTGGGCGACCCCATGCACCACGGCATGCAGTCATGGGTCGCGGATCTCAACCGCTTGCACCGCGACGAGCCCGCGCTGCACGAGCTCGATCACGACGCCGCGGGCTTCGAGTGGGTCGACTTCAGCGACGCCGCCAACAGCGTCTTCGCGTGGCTGCGGCGTGCCCGCGACGGCCGCACCGTGCTGGTGGTGTGCAACTTCACGCCGGTGCCGCGCCACGGCTATCGCATCGGCGTGCCCGGGCCCGGACCGTGGATCGAGCTGGCCAACAGCGACGCCGCGGCCTACGGCGGCAGCGGCCTGGGCAACTACGGCCGGGTCGAGGCCGAGCCCCACGGCGCCCACGGCCGGCCGTGGTCGGTGACGCTGACGCTGCCGCCGCTTTCGACCATCATGCTGCGCTGGGGGGAGCCGTGAGCGAGCGCTACATCTGCATCCACGGTCACTTCTATCAGCCGCCACGCGAGAACCCGTGGCTCGAGACCATCGAGGTGCAAGAGTCGGCGTATCCGTTCCACGACTGGAACGAGCGCATCACCGCGGAGTGCTACGGCCCCAACGCCTCGGCGCGCATCCTCGACGAGCAGGGCTACATCACGCGCATCGTCAGCAACTACGCGCGCATGAGCTTCAACTTCGGGCCCACGCTGCTGGCGTGGCTCGAGCGCAACCGTCGCGACGTCTACCGCGCGATCGTTGCGGCCGACGACCTGAGCCGCAAGCGCTTCGGCGGCCACGGCTCGGCCATGGCGCAGGCCTACAACCACTCGATCCTGCCGCTGGCGACGCGTCGCGACAAACGCACGCAGATCCGCTGGGGCCTGCGCGACTTCGAGGCCCGCTTCGGCCGGCGCGCCGAGGGCATCTGGTTGCCCGAGACCGCGGTCGATCTCGAGTCGCTCGAGCTGCTCGCCGACGAGGGCGTGCGCTTCACCGTGCTGGCGCCGCACCAGGCCGCGGCCACGCGGGCCCTGGGCGACGCCGAGGCACCTTGGCACGACGTCAACGGCGCGCGCGTCGATCCCAAGCGGCCCTACCGCGTCGAGCTCGGCGGCGGGCGACAGATCGCGGTGTTCTTCTACGACGGCCCGGTGTCGCAGGCGATCGCGTTCGAGCGGCTGCTGCAGAGCGGCGACGGCTTCGCCACGCGGCTGCGCGGCGCCTTCGACGGCCGCCACGGGCCGCAGCTGGTCCACGTCGCGACCGACGGCGAGACCTACGGCCACCACCATCGCTACGGCGACATGGCGCTGGCCTACGCGCTGCACACGCTCGAGCAATCGCCCGAGGTCCGGCTGACCAACTACGGTGAGTTCCTCGCGCAGCATCCGCCCGAGCACGAGGCCCGCGTGGTCGAGCGCAGCTCGTGGAGCTGCGCCCACGGCATCGAGCGCTGGCGCAGCGACTGCGGCTGCAACAGCGGCGGTCACCCGGGCTGGTCGCAGCGCTGGCGCGGGCCGCTGCAGGAGGCGCTCGACTGGCTCGCCGCGCGGCTGGCCGAGGTCTACGAGCGCGGCGCCGCGCCGCTGTTGCGCGACCCGTGGGCCGCGCGCGACGCCTACATCGACACGATCCTCGATCGCGGCCACGACGCGGTCGAGCGGCTGCTGCAGCGCCACGCGCTCGGGCCCCTGGACGCGGCCGAGCGCACGCGCGTGCTCGAGCTGCTCGAGCTGCAGCGCCACGCGCTGCTGATGTACACCAGCTGCGGCTGGTTCTTCGACGAGGTCTCGGGCATCGAGACGGTGCAGATCATCCGCTACGCCGCACGCGCGACCCAGCTGGCGGACGCGATCGCGCCGCCGGAGCCGGGCGAGGAATCGCTGCAGCAGGGCCTGCTCGAGCGGCTGGCGCTGGCGCGCGGCAACCTGCCCGAGTACGCCGACGCCGCGGTGGTCTACCGCCGCACCGTCGACGTGCTCGATCTCGACAAGCTCGCGGCCCACTATGCGGTTTCGTCGCTGTTCCACCTACGACGAGCGCACCGAGCTGTTCGCCTACGACGTCGACCAGCTCGACATGCACAGCCACTCGCTCGGCCGCGCGAAGCTGGTGCTGGGGACCCTGCGCATCAACTCGCAGGTCACGCACGAGACCGTGGTCCGCAGCTTCGGCTTCGTGCACTTCGGCGACCACAACCTCTCCGGCGGCGTGCGCACGTTCCCCAGCACGACCGAGTACGAGGCGATGATCCGCGAGGTCAGCAGCGCGTTCGAGCGCGCCGACATGCCCGAGGTGCTGCGGCTGCTCGACAGCCACTTCCTCGAGCTGACCTACTCGTTGCGCTCGCTGCTGCGCGACGAGCAGAAGCGTGTGCTCGACGTCATCGTGCGCTCGGCCCTGACCGACGCCGAGGCGCTCGCGAGCCAGCTGTACGAGACCCACTCGCCGCTGCTGCGCTACCTCGCGACGCTCGATCTGCCGCTGCCCAAGTCGCTGCGCGGGCTGGCCGACTTCGTGCTCAACTCGTCGCTGCGGCGGGAGATCGAGCGCCACGAGCTCGAGTTCCCCCGCATCCGCGCGCTGCTGTCCGAGTCCGAGGATGTCGGCACCGAGCTCGACGGCGCCGGCATCGGCTTCGCGCTGCGCCAGGCGATCGAGCGCGCGGCGTTCTCGTGGGCCGAGGAGCCCGAGCAGCTGGGGCGCCTGCGGCGGTTGCGACGGGCGGCCGAGTTCGGCCGGTCGATGTCGCTCGAGCTCGACCTCCACCAGGTGCAGAACCGCTTCTACGCCCTCATGGAAACCGTCTATCCCCGCTTCTACGAGCAGGCCGAGCGCGGTGATCCGATCGCGATCGAGTGGCGCGAGCACTTCCGGGCCCTCGGCGAGGCGCTGCGCGTGCGCGTGCGCGGCTGAGCCGCCCGCAGGCGCGACCCGCGGCGCGGCCGCGCGCAAAATTCGAAGGCAGCGCGCGCGGGCCGGTGCGGCATGCTGACGCCGTGATGCCGCTGGTGTCCGCCGTGGTGCTGCTGCTCGCGTCCACGCCCGCGCTCGCGGCGATGCCCGAGCCCGGCCGGCTCGACGACGAGAAGACCGCGCTGTGGACCGCGATCGACGACGTGCGCCGCAGCATCGCGCTTTTCGAGGCCACGCTCGCACACGGCAAGTGGCGGCCGTTCCCTCGCATCCTCCGGGCCAAGCGCCGCCGCGTGCGACGGCTGGTGAAGCTGGCGATCGCGCGTGGCCATGGTGATCCGCCGGTGCTGTGGGATCGTGCCGGGGTCGCGGCGCCGCCCGAGCGCACCGCCGCGTGTGCGCGCGCGGTCGACCAGGAGCTGCGCAACGCCGCGATCTACGAGACCGCGCTGGCGCAGCGGCTCTCGCCCCGGGTCGAGCGCAAGCTGCGTGCGATCCACCGCGTGGTCCGCAACCGCCACATCGTCGCGTTCGAGGCCTGCGTGCGCGCGGGCTGATATGCTGCGCCCACCATGAAGTGGGACGGGGGCCACCAGAGCGCGAACGTCATCGACCGCCGCGGTGGCGGCGGCGGCAAGCGCGTCGCCGGCATCGGCATCGTCGGCACCATCATCGTGCTGCTGTTGGCCCGCTTCACCGGCGTGGACCTCACGCCGCTGCTCGGTGGTGGCGGCGCGGCCGAGGGCACACCGCTGCCGCCCGAGTCGGACGCCGATCGCAAGCTCAAGGAGTTCGTGTCCTTCGTGCTCGACGACGTGCAGGCGACCTGGCACACCGTGCTGGGCTCGCAGTACCGAGACGCGAAGATGGTGCTGTTCACCGACGCGGTGCAGACCCGCTGCGGCCACGCCGACAGCGGCGTGGGCCCGTTCTACTGCGGCGGCGACGAGCAGGTCTACATCGACCTGCGCTTCTACCGGATGCTCGACGAGCGCTTCGGTGCGCCCGGCGACTTCGCCCAGGCCTACGTCATCGCGCACGAGATCGGCCACCACGTGCAGCACCTGCAGGGCGTGTTCGGCCCCCTGCGCCAGCGCGCCTCGGGCGACGAGGAGCGCCAGCTGTCGATCCGCCAAGAGCTGCAGGCGGATTGCTACGCCGGCGTGTGGGCGTTCCACAGCCAGCGCAAGCAGCTGCTCGAGGAGGGCGACCTCGAGGAGGGCCTGCGCGCCGCCGCGGCCATCGGCGACGACACACTGCAGCGACGTGCGACCGGCCAGGTGCAGCCCGAGACGTGGACCCACGGCTCGTCGGCGCAACGGGTGAAGTGGTTCCAGCGCGGGTTCGAACGCGGCCAGGTCGCGGCCTGCGTACGCTCGCGTCGTCGGATTGAGCACGGCGCCCGGCGCAACCGCGCCACCAGCGAACAGCACCGCGCGCCGCGAGAACCCGTGTTCTGCTCATGCCGCAGCGCGCGAGCTCGATGACACGCGCTTGACCGGCTGGGAAGGGCGTGCGCAGATGAGACCTGTGCGTCCGGCGGTTCGACGCGCGCCACCCACGAGGCTGTGCCATCTTCGGGCACGCGTACCTGATTCATCGTGCGGGGGCAAAGTGAGCCGTGACCTGCAGCGCGACCGCGTGCCGAGCCCGTGGACCCTCGCGCTGCTCCTGTGCACCGCCTGCGGCCCGCAGCACGGGCCGACGATCGGCAACGGCGGCGACGCTGCGAGCTCCGGCACCAGCGGCACCGATTCCCTGAGCGGCTCGGGCACGACCGGCTCGTTCTCACCCGACATCGGCGCGCCGCAGCGCGTCGTTCGTCTGACGTTGCTCGCGACGATCCGCGGCACGGTACCCGGCCAGGGCCTCGGCGTGCAGGTCGAGTTCGGCGGCGATCACAACGGCGACGGCCTCGAAGACCTGCTGGTCGGGCAGGCGGGTGGACAGGCGTACGTATTCTACGGCGGAGCCTTCGTGGCCGAAACCGTGCAGCCGCCCGACGAGCCGGTTCAGGCTGGCAAGACGCTTCGCTTGCCCGGCTACGTCAACTACGCTTCCGCCGGCGACTTCGATGGCGATGGGCGACCCGACGTGGTCCTCGTCGCGCCTCGCATGGATCAGTGGGATCTTCACCGACTGTACGTCGTGCATTCCGATCCGGGCGATACGATCGTTGATGTTACCGACGACCCGGCGAAGGTCGGACTCGTCTCAGGGGATGCCACGAACTCGGACATTGGGCCCCCCAAAGACGAGTACTACGCTCAGACGCTCTCGTATGCCGACGTCAATCGCGACGGGCTTGATGACCTGATCGCAACGACATACCAAGAGATCTACATCGTCCTCGGCGTCGCGCGGGGTCAGACGCCCGCCACCCTCGACACCGCAAGCCTAGGCATCGGTGGCAAGCACATCCGGGGCAAGCTCGGCGCCGCAGTGGTCGGGCTGCCACTGGACGCAGACGGCGAAGCCGGCCACATCGCTGCGGCGGGCGAGACGATCGTATACATTCTGCCGGACGATCTCCCCACAGGATCGTCGTGCTACGAGGGCGTAGGGACCTGCGGCCCCGAGTTCGCCACGGGAACGTACGATGGCTTCCCGCTTGCCTATCATGCGAGCGTCGAGCCCTCCCTGCGCCGACTCGCCATGGGGTCGTCTGCGTTTCACCCGAGCACGGCGGTGCGCATGTTCCCCGACCTCGACGGCTTCTCGGAGCAGGACGGCTCGCCGACCGCCTTCGCCGGTAGTCGGCCGGCCTGGTCTCCGCCCGACGCGTCGCCCGACTACTGGCTCGGCACTGCGCTCGCGTTCGTCGGCGACCTCGACGACGACGGCATCCCCGACCTCGCGATGAGCAGCGAGAACCCCAGCACCGTCATCGTGGCGCTCTCGCCTCCCGACGGCACCAACTCGAACCTCGACGAAGCCCTGCTCGCCGGCGACGCGGCGCAGGTCTACGGCACGCAGGGCGACGACTTCGGCTGGCAGCTCGCCGCCGGCCGCGACGTCACCGGCGACGGCGTCGCCGACCTCGTCGTCGGTGCGCCGGGCGACGGCGACGGCTCCGCGCCCGGCGGCGCCGTCTACATCTACGGCATCACGTACCAGTGACGACTCGCGCGCGACCGCGCGGCCGCGTCCGCGATCGCGCGCGTCACATGCACACGCTGACCGCGCCCTCGGGCTGCACCATCGTCACGCACGCGCCCGAGTCGCAGTTCTCGTCCACCGCGCACGGATCCCCCGGATCCCCGTGCGTGCACACGTTCTCGATGTCCGTGCCGGTGATGATCGTGATGCACACGCCGTCGACCTCGCAGACCTCGCCGTCGAGGCAAGGCGCGGCGCCGGTGGTGCTGTCGCTCGCCGACGACGAGCCGCCCGAGCCCGTGCCGCTGCCGCTGCCGCCGTCGCCGCTGCCGCTGCCGCCGGTGGTGCCGCTGCCGTCGGTGGTGCCGCTGCCGGTGCCGAGGCTGTCGGCGCCGCTGTGGCTGATCGCGAAGGTGCTCGCGGACATGCCCGCGGGCGCGGGGCCGACGTCGTCGTCGCCGCCGCAGGCGCTGGCGAGGGAGGCGGCGAGCAGCGTCGCGGAGGCGAGCCCGGGCTTCATGGCGTCGAGGATCGCACGGCCGGGCCGTCGCCGGGAACCGCGTAGGAGCCGGTCGCGTGGCAGACGACGACGTCGGGCTCGCCCCGGGACGCGATGCGGACGTCGCCGTGGACCAGGCGCCGCCCGGCCTTGAGCACGTCGCAGCGGGCGACCAGCGCGTCGGGCTTGGGCCGGCGCAGGAAGTGGATCGCCATCTCGGTCGTGACCGCCAGGGGCTGCGGGCCGATCACCGACAGCACCGCCGCCCACAGCGTCAGATCGGCGAGGGTGAAGAGCGTCGGCCCGCTGATCGTGCCGCCCGGACGCACGAACGCCGGGTCGTCCTCGAGCTCGACCTCGGCGAAGCCGCGCGCCAACCGGAGCACGCGCCAGCGGAACGACGGCGGGATCACCAGGCCCTCGTGCACCAGGGTCGCGAAGCGCTCCGCATCGATCGCCGGGCTGCTCGGGTGGCTCGTCATCGCGCGTCCACGATCGCACGCCGGCCCGGGGGCGGCCAGGCCGCCTGCGCGTGCACGCGCAGGAACCGGCACACCTGCCCACCTGCACCCGCGCCCCCGCGTGGCCGCACGCGTCCGCGCGCACACAAAGCCGGTGAAATCCGCGGCCCGCTCGCGCGACAATGGTGGTCATGACTTGCCGTATGCCGCCCTCGCCTGCCGCCGCGCGTGCCGGCCTCATGCTCGCGCTGGCCCTGACTGCCGCGTGCACCCGCACCAACCCGATCTTCGGCGCCAGCGGTGGCGACGACGGCAGCGGCGGCACCGACACGCTGGGCAGCAGCAGCGGCGGCGGCACTGCCGTCGACACCGGGATCAGTGGCTCGGCCGACGCGACCGCGGGCTCCGATCCGACGCTCACCGACACCGGCGTGGGATCGAGCGACACCGGCGCGGTGGCCGAGTGCGGCAACGGCCTGCGCGAGGGCGACGAGCAGTGCGACGCGGGCCCGCTCAACGACCTCGAGGGGCTGTGCCTGCCCGACTGTCGCCACAACAAGTGCGGCGATGGTCACCGCGCGCCCAACCAACCCTGTGACGACGGCAACCTCGAGGGCGGCGACGGCTGCAGCGCCATGTGCAAGCTCGAGAGCTGCCTCAACGGCATGCTCGACGAGGGCGAAGAGTGCGACCCGACCGCGCTGGCGCCCGAGATCGAGTGCACGCAGCTGTGCACGCTCAACGTCTGCGGCGATGGCGAGCAGCTCGGCGGCGAAGACTGCGACGATGCCAACGCCGACAACACCGACGACTGCACCGGCGCCTGCAAGAACGCCGACTGCGGCGACGGCTTCATCTGGAACGGCCAGGAGGACTGCGACGACGGCGACAACCCGCTCGACGGTCCCTGCCCCGCGTGCCACACCGCCACCTGCGGCGACATGTTCGTCTGGGCCGGTGTCGAGGACTGCGACCCTCCGGGCAACGAAGGGCTGCAGTGCAACGACTTCGGCTTCGAGAACGGCAGCGCGTCGTGCCAGAAGGACTGCACCATCGACACGTCGTTCTGCAGCACCTGCGGCAACGGCATCGAGGAGTTCGGCGAGTTCTGCGACGACCCGCTGGGCGCCATCATCCTGTGCGAGAGCGCGGGCGGCTTCGGAGCTGGCCACTTCGCCTGCGTCGACTGCACGCCCGAGGTCGAGAACTGCTGCTTCGAAGAGGGCTCCGACTGCCCGCCCGACGGACCCAACATCTGCTGCGACGGCCTGCAGTGCAGCGACGGCGGGACCTGCGCGCCGGGCTAGCGCGCTGCGGTGTCGCGTCGTACCAGCGTGCCGTCGCGCAGCATCGCGTCGCGATCGCGCCGCATGATCACCAGCTCGCGGGGATGGAATCGGCGCTCGGACCACGGCGGGTCGTCGCGCGGGCTCTTGTTCATGATGCTGATGGGGTAGCGCGAGTGCGGCAGCCCGAAGAAGTGGCCCAGCTCGTGGGCCAAGGTGCCCTCGCCCGCGATCGACGACAGGATCACGATGCGGCGGCCCGGCACGCCACGATCGCGCCAGTGCACGCCGCGGATCTCGTCACCGGGGATGTCGACGTCGGCCAGGCGGCGGACCACGAACACGTGGACCACGCCGGGATCGTGATCGTCGCGACCCAGGTGATCGCGCTCGCCGCGATCGTCGATGTCGGCGAGCCCGGCGGGCAGCTCGCGCACCGCCACCGCCTCGAAGCCCACGCCGATGGGCTCGAACAACAGGTTGGCCTTGGTCATCTGCGCGTGGAACCACTGCGGCGACTGCACCGGCGCGCCGTCGACCATCACGACGTGCACGATCACGCCGACGCAGACGCGCTCGGGCGCGCAGCGGCCGGTGCCGTGCACGAACGCCGCGGTGCCCAGCCGTTCGCGACACTGCAGCAGCGTCGCGGCGCCCAGCGCCGGGGCCGTGGGCGTCAGCGACAGCCCCACGAGCGCCAGCAGCAGCGGGCTCAGAAGCCCACCCGTGCCAGCCGCAGGATCTCGAAGATGGCGCGGGCGGCCGGCGACTTGTTGAGCGTGTAGAAGTGGATGCCGGGCACGCCGCTGGGCGGGCGCTCGAACGGCCCGCCGCCGGGCGGACGCAGCAGCCCGCGGCACTGGTGTGCGGCGTAGCTGACCCCGGCCCAGAACACCTCCTGCGCGTCGCCTTCGACGTCGGCGAGGCGCTGCCGCAGCACCGCCGGGATGCTCGCGCCGCACAGCTGCGAGAAGCGCTCGATCTGCGACACGTTGGTCACCGGCATGATGCCCGCGAGGATCGGCACCGCGATGCCGGCCGCGCGCGCCCGCTGCTCGAAGTCGAAGAAGCGGCGGTTGTCGAAGAACAGCTGCGAGACCAGGAAGTCGACGCCCGCGTCCACCTTGGCCCGCAGGTGCTGCAGATCCGCGTCGGCGCCCGCGGCCTCGGGGTGGACCTCCGGATAGCACGCGGCACCGATGCAGAACTGGCCGCGCGCACGCACGAACGCGACCAGCTCCGCCGCGTGGGCGAAGCCACCCTCGGTCGCCACGAACGCGCGCTCGCCCTTGGGCGGATCGCCGCGCAGCGCCAGCACGTTGTGCACGCCAGCCTCGGCCAGCGAGTCGAGCACCTCGTCGAGCTGCGCGACCGTGGCACCGACGCAGGTCAAGTGCGCCATGGCCTCGATGCCGAACTCGCGCTTGATGCGGACCACCAGGTCGACGGTGCGCGCGCGCGTGGTCCCGCCCGCGCCCCACGTCACCGACACGAAGTCGGGCTCGAGCGGGGCCAGCCGCTCCATCGCGCGCAGCAGCGCGGTCTCGCCGTCGGCGGAGCGCGGCGGGAAGAACTCGAAGCTGAACACCGGCCGCTTGTGCGCGAGTCTGTCGCGGATGAACATGATGCACCGCGATGGTGGCCAAGCCGCGCCGGGCTCGCAAGCGTCGCAGCGCCGCGGGCGTCACGGCGCCGGCAACAGCTCGCCGGCGTCGATGCGTAGCAGGCCCTCGTGATCGCCCCGCACCAGCAGCGCGCCGTCGGCGTCGAGCCCGACCGGCAGGACCTCGCGGCGCGTGCCATCGGCATCGCTGATCCAGCCGGGCCGGCCCAGGCTCACGCACGCGGCCTCGTAGCGCTCGCGCACCGCCGCGAAGCCACCGGCGGCGAAGTCGTCGAGGCAGGGTTCGAGCGCCTCGAGCACGTCGACCAGCACGGTCGCGCGATCGACCGCTCGCTCGGCGTGCTGCGCCACCGTGGTCGCGATCGCGGCGAGCTCGGGTGGCCACGGCTGCGGCAGCACGTCGATGCCGAAGCCGACGACCACGTGGGCGGCCTCGCCTTGCCAGCGCGCCTCGCACAGGATGCCCGCGAGCTTGCGCTGCGCGACCACCACGTCGTTGGGCCAGCGCAGCCCCAGCCCCGCGACCGTGCGCGACAGCCCGGCGTGCAGGCCCACGCCGACCGCGAGCGCGAGCCCTGGGCGCCGCGCCTGCTGCGGCGTCGGTCGCAGGACGATCGAGGCGTAGAGGTTGGCGCCCGCGGGCGAGTGCCAGCTGCGGCCGTGGCGACCGCGACCGTGGCTCTGTGCGTCGGCGGTCACCAGGGCGCCGTGGGGCGCGTCGGTCCACGCCAGCGCGCGATCGTTGGTGGATGGCAGCGACTCGTGGTGTTCGTGGCGCTGGCCCAGCCAGCGCGTCCGCAGCGGCGGCAACGGCTGCAGGGCGCCGGCGCTCACCCGCCGACCTCGAACAGCAGCGACACGTCGGCCGCACGCACCGAGTGGGTCAACGCGCCGACGCTGACGAGGTCGATGCCCAACGTCGACAGTGTCGGCAGCCGCGCGAGCTCGACGTTGCCCGAGACCTCGACGATCGCGCGGCCGGCGATGCGCGCGACCGCCTGCGCGACCGTGGCGTCGTCCATGTTGTCGAGCAGGATCGCGTCGCAGCCGGCCGCGAGCGCCTGGTCGACCTCGACCAGGTTGGTGACCTCGCACTCGATGCGCATGCCGTGGGGCACCTGCGCGCGCGCGGCCAGGATCGCCGCGGCGCTGCCACCGGCGCAGCGGATGTGGTTCTCCTTGATCAGCACGCCCGCGCCGAGGTCGTTGCGGTGGTGTGCGCGCCGCCGGTGCGCACGGCGTAGCGATCGAGCACGCGCAACCCCGGCATGGTCTTGCGCGTGTCGGTCACGCGGCAACGGCCGCCGGCGGCCTCGACGTAGCGCCGCGCGGTCGCAGCGATGCCACATGCGCTGCACGAGGTTGAGCGCGGTGCGCTCGGCCGCCAGCAACGCGCGGGCGTTGCCCTCGACCTCGGCCAGCACCACGCCCCCGCCGACGGCCTCGCCCTCGCGGCGCAGCGCGTGCCAGCGCGCGTCGGGGTCGAGCCGACGGAACACCGCGCCCGCGACCGGCAGGCCACAGGTCACGGTCTCGGCCTTGGCCACCAGCCGCGCACGCGCGCGCGCGTCGAGCGGCACCATCGCGCGCGCGGTCACGTCGCCCGAGGACAGGTCCTCGCGCAGCGCCTGATCGATGACCTCGTCGACATCACCCAGCTCGGAGTCCCACATCGTTCTCGCTCCCGTCGACGCGCTGCGGTGGCGCGCGCCAGATCTCGATGGGCCAGCGGCGGTGCAGCGCGACCCGCCGCAGCCGCGGGTCGGGGTTGACCACCACCGGGTTGCCCACGCGCTCGAGCATGGGCAGACGGTGTAGCTGTCGCTGTAGAACCAGCTCGCGCCCAGATCGAGCCCGCGCTCGGCCGCGAACTGCTCGGCGTCGCGGCCCGTGCCCGCGCCGTCGCCCGCCGGGGTGCGGTCGCGGCCGGTGAAGTGGCCGGCCTCGACCTCGATCTCGGTGCACAGCATCGCCTCGATCGCGAGCTCGCGTGCGACCGGCAGGGTCAGGAACTGTGTCGCCGAGGTCAACAGCACCACCAGCTCGCCGCGCTCACGGTGCTGCGCGATGCGGCTGCGGGCCTCGCTGCAGATGGCCCAGCGCACCTCGGCCGCGAACCACTGCTCGATCTCCTGCGCCAGCGGCTCGACCGCCTTGCCGGCGTACGAGCGCAGCACCTTGTGGGCCATGGCGTCGTAGTCGAGCAGGCCGAAGCGGTACTGCAGCAGCCACGTCAGCGAGCGCAGCAGCTGGCCCAGGCTCATCTGCCCGGTGCGACGCATGTACGAGATCCACTTCGTGCCCGAGTTGATCTCGAGCACGGTCTTGTCGATGTCGAAGAACGCCGCGACGCCGGTGGACAAGGGCGCGGCAACGCTAGCAGGCCCGGCCCACCGCCACCAGCGTCGCCGCAGCCGCACTCGCGCTCACGGGAACGTGCTCGCCAGCAGCACGGCCATCAGCAGGTTGGCGCCGGCGTGGAACAGCGCCGGTGCCCACAGGCTGCCGCTGCGCCGCCACAACCACGAGAACACCAGCGACGGGAAGAACGTCGCCAGCCGCGCCAGCTCGAGCATGCCGACCAGGTGGCCCAGCGCGAACACCAGGCTCGCGAGCACTGCGGCCATGCCCATCGGCGCCCCGAGCACGCGTCGCGTCGGCGGCCAGCGCTGCTCGAGCGCGCTCATGAGGTAGCCGCGGTGGAAGACCTCCTCGGGCAGCGCGATCGCGAAGACCTCGACCGCGATCGCGACCAGGGCCCCGAGCCCGCCCCAGCGCAACCACTCCGCCGGCACGCGCACGGCGCTGGGCCAGAACTCGCCCTCGTAGGGCCGGCACAGCCGCCCGAGGTAGCGCGCGAGCCCGCCCTCGGCCGGCGTGAGCGCCTCGATCGAGAGCACCGGCGACAGCAACGACAAGTCGCCGTGGCACACCTTGGCGTAGAACCACAGGAAGCCGAGCACGAACGGCGGGAACACCAGCAACGCGAGCACCGCCGCCCACCGTGCACCGCGCCACGACCACCGCGGCACCACGCCGTCGGGCCCGACCTGCCACAGCCGCGCGCGCTCGGGATCCTTGCGCAGGATCCAGCCCGGCAGCAGATAGAACGCGGCGACCAGGCCGAGGTAGCGCAGATCCGAGGGCAGCCCCAAAAGGCCCACGATGGCGTAGCCGACGTACAGCGCGGCGGTGACCCCGAGCGCCTGCGCAGCCCGCCCGGGCTGCAGCGGCGGGCCCAACAGCGAGGCGTCCGCGGGTTCGGGCTGGCTCACGACTCGGCGGCGATGATAGCGGCTGCGGCGCTTCTGCGCGTCAGCGCATCGTGCTCGACAGCTTGCCCAGGCGCCGGCGCAGGCTCTCGAGCGTCTCGCCGAGCGCGTCGAGGTGCTCGAGCACGCAGACGTCCTGCGCCAGCGCGACCACGTGCTCGCGACGCACCCCGGGCGACTCGAGCGTCTGCAGCGCACGCGTGAGGTAGTCTTCGATGCGCGTCATCGCCAGCGCGGTCTCCCGCAGATCGTCGTCGATGAACAGCAACGTGTTCTCGATGTCGCGCACGCGCAACAGCTCGCCCGGCACCACGGAGGGCTGGCTGCCGCGATCGAGCAGGCGATCGCGCGCGCGGCCGCGCCGCCCGCTGGCACGCCGTTCGGCGCCGGCGGCGGGCTCGGGCGTCGGCGTCCCGGCCGCGCCGGTGGAGCTCGGGGGCAGCGAGGGCTCGGCGCGGGCCGCATCGGCGGAGATCGTCATGGTCCCAGGCGCTGCCATGGGCCCGCCCCGCGTGGCAAGTTTTCGGCGAGGTTGAAAGCCGCCGGGGGCGATCGTAGGGATCCCCTTCCGCCGCGCGCGCCGCAAAACGGGCCCCGCCATGGTCGCGATCCCCGACGACAAGGTCCAGGAGGTCAAGGACAAGGTCGACATCGTCGACCTGGTCGGCCGCTACGTGGAGCTGCGCCGGGCCGGGGCCAACTACAAGGGCCTGTGCCCGTTCCACGGCGAGCGCACCCCGAGCTTCAACGTCAACCCCGCGCGCAAGGGCTGGAAGTGCTTCGGCTGCGGCCAGGGCGGCGACGCGATCCGCTTCGTGATGGAGATCGAGGGCAAGAGCTTCGTCGAGGCCGTGCGCAAGCTCGGCGAGCTCTACGGCGTCACGCTGCCGGCCGAGGGCCGCCACGCCGCCGCGAAGCGGTCGGAGAAGGACGAGGCCTACGCGCTGTGCAAGTTGGCGACGCAGACCTGGCAGGCGATCCTCGCGGGCGGCCCCGAGGGCGAGGCCGGCCGCGCCTACGTGCGCACGCGTGGGCTCGAGCCCGAGGTCGTCGAGGCGTTCCGCCTGGGCTACGCGCCCGCGCCCGCCGAGGCCGGCTGGGACCGGCTCGCGCGCACGATCGCGGAGCACAAGCTCTCGTTGCCCATGGCCGAGGGCCTGGGCTTGGTGGGCCGAAGCGAGAAATCCGGCCAGTGGTTCGACCGCTTCCGCGGCCGCCTGGTCTTCCCGGTCGTGGCACCCGGCGGCGAGGCCATCGCGTTCTCGGCCCGCATCGTGCCGCCGCACGACGACGTCGCCGAGAACCCTCCGCCCAAGTACTACAACTCGCCCGAGTCGCTGCTCTTCACCAAGGGCAAGATGCTCTTCGGGCTGCACCAAGCCCGCGTGGCGCTGGCGGCCACGCGTCGTGCGGTGCTGGTCGAGGGCAACCTCGACGTCGTGCGGATGCACCAGTGGGGCCTGCGCGAGGCCGTCGCACCGCTGGGCACCGCGCTGACGGCCGATCAGGCGCGACTGCTGGCGCGGTTCTGCGATCAGGTGGTGATGGCGTTCGACGGCGACACCGCCGGACGCAAGGCCGCCTGGGCGGCACTGCCGCTGCTGCTCGAGGCCGACCTCGACGTGCGGATGGTGCTGCTGCCCGATGGGCAGGACCCCGACAGCATCGGGCCCGAGCGCATGACCGCGCTGCTCGCCCGACCCGAGGCCGCGCTCGTGCAGATGATGCAGCGCATGAAGGAGAAGGCCGGCTCGGCCGTCGACGCGCGGGCCAAGGCGCTGGATCGCATCTTGCCGCTGGTGCTCAAGGCGCCCCGAGAGAGCCAGCGCGAGCTCTACGCAGACCGCGCAGCCGAGCTGTTCGAGCTGCCGCGGACGCGGGTCGAGGCACGCCTGCGTGCGTTGGCGAAGGCGGGCGACAGCGGGGCTACAGCGGGGCACGGCGGGCACCGAGGCCAGGCCGCAGGCCCATCGCGCGGCGAGCCCCGAGGCCACCCGAACAGGCCCTCTGGCAGCGCCGGCGCATCGGCCGGGCCGCAAGAAAACTCTCGCGAAATTGGCTCGACAACCCCGGGGCCTGTGACACTATCCGCCGCCGTGCGCCCTTCGCCCCCGCTGCCAGCGGGTCAGAGTGATCTGACCATGCTGCTGGTCGACGTTCCCCATCTGGCGAGCGTCGCGGAGCGGCAAGGGGCACTGCAGTGGATCGAAGACCCGCGGCTGTCCCCGATCGCGCGCGCCGTGGTCGACGGCGCTCGCCGCGGCGACGACCTCACGATGCCGGAGCTGCTCGCGTTGGTCGAGGCCGAGGTGCAACCGCAGGTCCACGACGCGGTGTTCGCCGGCCGCTACCGCAACCTCGGTGAACGCGACCCCCAGGCCCTGCTGGCGGAGTTGCTGCGCAGCTGCGAGATCGAGTCCCTGCGTGCGCGCAAGGAACGCCTCCGCGCGGAAGCGAACCGCCTGCTCGCCCAGGGATTCGACGAGCAGGGCCGTGCACTGCATCTTGAAGCGCAGCAGGTGCGGCAGCGCATCGACGCCCTGCGCAACGCCACCGCCTGATCCGGCCGCGCTCCCCCCTACCCTCGCGGCCCCCCATTTCGTCCATGGCTCACCCTGCTCAAGGTTCCGAGGCATCACCCATGCAGCGCAAGACCCCGACACGTACGGTCGACGCGGAGAAGCTGAAGAAGAACCTCATCGCGTACGGCAAGAAGAAGGGGCACATCACCTACGAGGAGCTGCAGGAGCTGCTCCCGCCCGATCTCATCGACCCCGCCGAGTTCGATCAGTGGGAATCGATGTTGGTCGCCGAGGGCGTGCCGATCATCGCGAAGGACGAGGCCAAGGTCGCGACCGCGAAGACCCAGACCAAGGTCGCCACGCGCAAGGTGATGCCCAAGCGCTACGAGCGCGAGGACGAAGAGGACGAGCAGGCCCGCACCAACGACCCGGTGCGCATGTACCTGCGCAAGATGGGCTCGGTCTCGCTGCTCACCCGCGAGGGCGAGGTCGAGATCGCCAA
>JAXLYC010000032.1:0-85207 GCA_046351635.1 Nannocystaceae bacterium
GTGGCAGGCCGCGAGGCCCTGCAGCAACGGCTGCACGATCTCGAGCGCCTTGGTCAGTGTCATCGGCTCGTCGTCGAGCGACTCGCCCAGCACCAGGCCCGCGGTCGGCTCGCGCATGATGCCGAACAGGCGGCCGTCGGCGAAGCCGCCGCGCACGCCCTTGACCGCCGGGTGATCGATCGCCGCGAGCTTCTGCACCGCCGCATGGAAGCGCGCATGCTCCTGCTCGCCGACCGGGCGCGCCAAGGTGGCGACCGCGACCTCGAGGTCGGACTTGGTCTCGCGATCGCGGCACAGCAGCAGCAGGCCCGTGCCGGTCATGCCCAGGACCTCGCGCAGCTCGAAGCGCGGGGGCACCAGCGCGAGGCTGCGATCGGCCTCGGCGCAGCCGACCAGGCCGTCGAGCGCGGCCGCGCGATCGCCCTCGATCGCCGCGGCCCACGCGAGATCGAAGCGCGCGATGTTGCTGTACTCGCGACCGGCGCCGTGGGTGATGACCTGCTGGAAGCACTTGCGCGCGCGCTCGAGACGGCCGTGGGCCAGCAGCACGCAGCCGGTGCGCAGCAGCGTCGCGGGCGGCAGCTCGGCCACGCCGCCACCGCCGGGCGGCAGCGCGTCGATGAGGTTCTCGATCCACGCGACGTCGAGCGTGAGCGCCTCGTCGCGCGCGAGATCGGCGCGCAACTCGATGCCTCGCGTCACGCGGGCGAGATCCAACGCGACCAGGCGATCGCCGGCGGCGCTCGGGCGCGCGGCGACCTCGGCACAGGCGCGCGCGAGGTCGTCGAACAGCGCCGGCAGGCTGCGATCGGCCGCGCCGGGCACGACCTCGATGGCGAAGCGATCGCGCAGCTCCTCGGCCTCGGGCGGCGTGACCCATGGCAAGAGCGCGTAGTGGGTGTTGCCGCGGCCGATGCGGTCGAGCAGATCGAGGATCTGCACGAGATCGGGATCGTCGGGGTCGAAGCCGAGGAACAGGATCGTGCGGGTGCGGGCGACCTCCTCGACCAGGTCGAAGAACACGCCGTCGGCCCGCATGGCGCGACCGGTCGGGGGCGTGCGCAGGATGAAGAACTTCTCGTGCTCGCGCAGCGACAGGTGGTGCACGTCGACGTGCGACAGCACCGCGGGCTTGTGCCCGCCGCCGCCCGCACCCGACGAGAAGATCCGCGAGACCAGATCGGGGTACGCGGTCGCGAAGCACGCGCGCCACGGCAGCTCGGCGAGCTTGTTGGCGCCCTCGGCCAGGCTCGCGCCCTCGCCCTCGGTCGAGATCTCCTTGAGCACCTTCGCCAGCGGTTCGTCGCCGAAGTGGCGGTGCACGTAGGTCAGCACCGTGCGCCAGCGGCCCTGCTCGATCAGATCGCCGAGCGCGTCGCGGGCGGAGGCCTCGCAGGTCGGCACGAGGCGGCGGAGCAGCTGCTCCCAGCTGGGTCGACCCGCGAGGCTGCCGAAGCCTGCACCGACCCACAGGACACAGTCGCCGGACGAAATGGCGCGCGCGAGCTCGACGGGAATCTGGGACATGAGAGCGGCCGGCATGGTCGCACGTTCGCCCCACGGCGTCGATGCGCGCAGGGGCGGTTGGGCGCGGTGCAGGAGCCTCGCGCGCAGGCCCCGGCGGCCCGGTGCAGGCGTGCTCGGGCGGGGTGTCTGCGCCCGGACGATGGCAGCTCTGCGAGCGCCGCGATCGGGGCGCCTCAGCGCTCGGCGTCGTCGCGCGTGGGATCGAAGACGGTGCCGTCGGCGAGTGCGACCGGCTCGGCCGCGATCGCGACGCCGTGCTCGCGCAGGGTCTCGTCGAGCAGCTGCGCGACCTGGGCGACCACGCGCGTGCAGAACTGGTGGCGCGCGGGCCCGGTGAACTCGCCGTGCGGCGCGGTCATGTCGTTGCACACCGTCGAGGCGACGCCGCCGCGGTCGAGCTCGTCGCGCACGCGTGCGAGGTAGCGTGTCATCGCGGCACGCAGCTGCGGCGTGACCTTGCCGGTGGGATCGGGGTCGCCCAGCAGCTCGCCCAGCAGCAGTTGTCCCGCCACGATCGCACCGCAGGTGCCCTCGCCGGTGATGCCGCCGCGACGCAGCGATTGATACGCGGGCGTGGGCCGCCCGAAGGCCTCGGCCAGCGCGATGCCGCAGGAACGGTGGGGCGTACGCGTGCCTTCGTAGAGCACGAACGCGCGTCGACGCATGGGGCCGCGGGTCAGCTCGTCGCTCATCGCCGCGTCATCATGACAGCTCGCCGACGCAGACCCAAGCGGGTCGCACCAGGCCTCGACCACGGGGTCGGGCCACGGCAGCGTGGGCGAGAAGCGCGGGCGATCGAACCGTCCGCCCGTGATCGCAGTCGCGAGCGCGTCGTCGATCGCGGCATCGTGCGGCCGCGGCCGCACGCACGGCAACGGCACCACGCCCGCGCCGATCGCAGGCCGCGCGAACAGCAGGTGCTCGAGCAACGCGTGGCCGAAGCACACCACCGACAGCGCGCCGTCTCGAACCACGCGATCCATCGCGCCGAGATCGCCGCGCGTGCGTGCGCGCTCGAAGCTGGCGAGCGCTGCGTCAGGGCCGGCGACCACCAGGGCGGCCTCGTCGAGCAGCGTCAGCGCGTCCTGCTCCGGCGTGCGTCGGCCGGCGCCAGCGCCCCCGCGCAGCGCGTGCACGCGGCGGTGCAGCGCCGCCTTGGCCGCGGGGAAGCGCGCGAAGGCGGCGAGATTGAAGGCGTCGTGCCACGAGCCCTCGCGCGTGGGGATCTCGCCGCGCACGACCGCGTCCTCGTAGGGCCCCGGCGGTGCCAGTCGCCACGGCGTGCCCGCGACCACGCGCTGCAGCGCGGTGCGATCGGGCGCGGCCACCGACGCGAGGATCGGGTGTCGCGCCGCGACCACCGCGAGCGGCACGTGTCGCGCGAACGCGCTGGGGATCACGTCGGCACGTCGGCGACGCGCGCCGCAGGCAGCACCGCGACGACCCAGATCGTCGGGCCGTCTCGTGCGCCGCGAACGGCGAGGCGGTCGTCGCGCGCGGATCGATGTGGTCTGCTCGACGGTGATGCCCGCAGGCACGTTGGCGAGCTGGTACTCGGTGCCCTCGTCGGTGGCGAAGCGCAGGCTCCGTTCGCCCTCGGACTTCGTGCCCGGCGCGCCGGTGTGCTCGACGAAGCGTCCGCGCAGGGTCTGCTCGGCGCCGAGGCTGGTGTAGCGCGCACGCTCGGGCGCCGGGTCCGACGGCGCGAGCGCGAGCGTCTCGATCCGCACGTGCTCGCCGACCATCGCCTGACCCACCGGCGTCCACGGCGACGCAGTTACGTGCACGCGATGCCCGTCGAAGCTCGCGAACCACGGCTCGGGCCGATGGGCCGCGATGCGACGAGCGCCGTCGTCGAGCACCAACCACACCGGCTGCTCCTTCTTGCCGCCCACCTGGGCCGAGACCTGCAGCGTGGCGTCGAACTCGAGCATGCCCGGGCTCGAGGGTGTACTCGCGGTCGAAGGTGGCGTCACGGTGCCTCCGTGTGGGCTCGTCTCGCCGGGCGCGGGCGCGGGTGCACACGCGAGCAGCGTCGCTGCGCCCACGAGCACGATCGAAATCCCGGGTCGACCCATGCTCTGGCACGATAGACCGCCGCCACGGCGGAATCGATCACGAATCGCGCTGGCGTCCTCGCCGAACCGAGATAGACTGCCCCAACCCAACCGACGCGGCGCGCGGCGCCAGGAGGCTTGCAAGGAATGCAAGGCGACGATGACTCGCACCCTTCGTGCGACACCGGCATCTCGACCCAGGGCGCGGATGCGGCCGCATCGGCCCCGGCGCAGGCGTTGCAGCCGGGTCGGACCATCGGCCGCTACACGCTGCAGCAGCGCCTGGGCCAAGGTGGCATGGGCGTCGTCCATGCGGCCTGGGATCCCGAGCTGCAGCGCAAGGTCGCGATCAAGCTGCTGCACGCGCGCGATCCGTCGCGCGTGAGCACGGCCGAGCTGCGCCAGAGGCTGCTGCGCGAGGCCCAGACCCTCGCGCGGCTCGATCATCCCAACGTCGTGGGCGTGCACGAGGTCGGCGTGCACGGCGAGCTCGTGTTCATCGTCATGGACTTCGTCGAGGGCCTGACCCTGGCGCAGTGGGTCGGCGCACGAGAGCGCAGCTGGCTCGAGATCGTCGATGCGTACCAACAGGCCGCGCGCGGGCTCGCGGCGGCCCACGCAGCCGGCGTGATCCACCGCGACTTCAAGCCCGACAACGCCATGATCGATCGCTCCGGTCGCGTGCGCGTGATGGACTTCGGCATCGCGCGGCGCTCGGAGGCCGCGATGGTGGCGTCGAGCGTGATGCTCGGCGACGACGACATGGTCACGTGCACGGGTGACGCCGTGGGCACGCCCGCGTACATGTCGCCGGAGCAGTTTCTCGGCCAACCCACCGACCCGCGCAGCGATCAGTTCTCGCTGTCGGTCTCGCTGTGGGAGGCGCTGCTGGGCGTGCCGCCGTTCTCGGGTCGCTCCATCGCGGAGCTCGCCGAGGCGGTGGTGCAGGGCCAGCTGCGCGAGCCGCCGCCGCGCGCGGGCCTGCCGGCCGCGGTGCTCGAGGTGCTGCGTCGCGGCCTCTCGTCCGATCGCAACGCGCGCCACGTCGACGTGCGCGCGTGGTCGGCAGCGCTCGCCCACGCCAGCGACGTTCGCAACGATCCTGCGCGCGGCCGTCGTCGCCGCATCGCCTGGGTCGCGACCACCGTCGCGACGCTCGTGCTCGCGACCGCGGCGACCGCCGGCGTGATCGTGCGTCAGCGCGCCGCCGTGGCCGCCTGCACCGCGCGGGGCCACGCCATCGACGGCGTGTGGAACGACGACGCCCGCGCCGCGCTGCGCGAGGGCATGCTCGGCAGCGGCTCGCCCATCGCGGCCGCGGCCTTCGAGCGCGTCACGCCGTGGTTCGATCGTTACGCCGCACAGTGGGCCGCGGCGCGGCGAGACAGCTGCGAGGCCGCGCGCACCGGCGCGATCGATGCCGGCGAGGCCGAGGCCCGCGACGCATGTCTCGACGCGGGTGCGGACGCGTTCGCGTTCACCCGCGCGATGGTCGAGCACGCCGACGAGACCCATGATCCGCGTGGCCGTGACCGCCGCCGCGGGCCTTCCACCCATCGATCGCTGCCTCGACCCCCGCGGGGTCGCGCGCGCGCCGGCCCGACGATCCGTCGCTGCGCCACGCGGCGGATCGACTCTCGACCATGATCGAAGGCGTGTACGCGGCGCAGATGCTCGGGCGTCACGCGGCCGCGCGCGCCCGCGCCGAGCAGGTCCAGGCCCAGGCGGCGGCGCTGCCGTGGCCCCCGCTGGAGGTCGAGGCCGCCTTCGCCGCCGGTGCGAACCGCCTGCGCACCGGTGACGTCGACGGTGCCACGGCCCAGCTCGAGGACAGCTTCGCCGCGGCCTATGCCCACGGCCTCGACGGCGTGGCTGCCAGCATCGCGGCGGAGCTGGCGTTCGCGCTGGGCGTCAACGGCAAGCGCCCCGACGACGCCGCGGCGTGGCTGCAACGCGGTCGCGCGGCGCTGCAGCGCTACGGCGACGACCCCGTGCGGCTCGCCGCGCTCGACAACGCCGAGGGCACGATCCACTACGTCGACGGCGACTACGAGCGCGCCGCGGCGATGTTCGAGCGCACGATCGCCTCGCGCGAGGCCATCGGTGGGCCCGAGCACCCCGATCTCGCGACGGTGCGCTCGAACCTCGGTGTGGCGTTCACCCTGCTGGGCCGCAACGAGCGCGCCGAGCAGGAGTATCGCCGCGCGGAGGCCATCGCGGTGGCCGCGTTCGGACCCAAGCATCCCGAGGTCGCGAGCGCCCTGGCCAACCGCGGCAACCTCGCGCACCAGCGCGGCGACGACGACGAGGCGCTGGCGCTGCACCGCGAGGCGCTCGCGATCCGCATCGAGATCGGCGCGCCCACGGCGACGCTCGCGTCGTCGTGGGTGAACATCGGCGCGATCGAACGCGCGCGGGGCCGCTTCGACGAGGCCGAGCGCGCTGGTGCGGGCGTTGGGCATGCTCGAGCAGGCCCGCGGCAAGGAGCACCCCGACGTCGCGGTGTGCCTGACGAACCTCGGCGGCGTGCAGTTCGAGCGCGGCCACCTCGACGACGCCGCGCGCAGCTGGGACCGCGCGATCGCGATCGACGAGGCCACCTTCGGTCGCGATCACGTGCGCCTGGCAGAGCCGCTGCACGACCGCGGCGCGGTGCTGCGCAGCCAGGGCCAGCGCGAGCAGGCCCTGGCACTGTTCGAGCGCGCGCTGGCGATCCGCACCGCGACCTTCGGCGCCGAGCACCCCGAGGTCGCGCACGATCTCACCGCGATCGCCGAGGTCCAGTTGGAGCGCGGTCACCTGGCGGAGGCGCTGGCGGCGGCCGAGCGCGCGCTCGCGATCCGTGCCGCTTCCGAGGACGCGCCCGAGTTCGAGGCCCAGACACTTCGTCGCCGCGCGGGTGTTCGCGGCGCAGCCGGGCACCGCCGCGCGCGATCCGCACGGCGATGCACGGTGCCCAGGCCGTGGCCGGCTTCGCGCAGGGCGGCGACCGCTGGCGCCACGCCGACGCCGCGGCGTGGCTCGCCGCGTGGCTCACCGGCGGCACCGCGCAGGCGGACCGCTACCAACCCGCGGCGCGGTCGCTGTAGCCTCGCGGGCGATGCCCGTGATCGACCCTGCGCTGCGCCGCGAGATCGACGAGCTTCGTGCCCGAGCTGGTCGCGATCCGCCACGACCTCCACCAACACCCCGAGCTCGGCTTCGAAGAGCATCGCACCAGCGGCATCGTGCGCGCGTTCCTCGAGCGGCACGGCTACGCGCCACGCACCAGCGCCGGCACCGGCGTGATCGTGGAAGTCGCGGGCACCGGCGCGCGCCGCATCGCGCTGCGGGCCGACATGGATTGCCTGCCGATGCCCGAGCACACGCCGCTGCCGTACCGCTCGGTCTACGAGGGCCGCGCGCACAAGTGCGGCCACGATGGCCACACCGCGGTGCTGCTGGGCGTCGCGGCCCTGCTCGCGCGTCGGCGCACGCAGCTGCCCGGTGCCGTGCGGTTGCTGTTCCAGCCGGCCGAGGAGGGCGTCGACGGTGGCGGAGCGCGGCGCATGGTCGAAGACGGTGCGCTCGCGGGCTGCGACGAGGTCTACGGCCTGCACAACTGGCCGGGCTACCCCTTCGGCCACGTGCACGTGAAGCCCGGCGCCATGATGGCGCAGACGCACTGGCTCGGTATCACCGTGCACGGCAAGGGCGGGCACGGCAGCCAACCGCAGAGCTGCCGCGATCCGATCGTCGCGGCGTCGCAGATCGTGGTCGCGCTGCAGAGCGTGGTCGCGCGGGGCCTGGGCTACGACGGCGGCGCGGTCGTGAGCGTGTGCCGCTTCAGCGCGGGCACCACCGACAACGTGCTGCCCGATCGCGCCGAGCTCGAGGAGCACCATTCGCACCTTCACGCCGGCGGTGACCGAGCGCGTGCTCGCACGCATCGCCGAGGTCGTGCACGGCACCGCCGCGGCGATGGGCGTGCGCGCCGAGCTGCAGCTCGAGCCCGGTTATCCCGTGGTCGACAACCATCGCCGACTGCGCCGCGGCGGTGCGGCGGGTCGCGATCGCCACCGTCGGCGCCGAGCGTGTCAGCGACGCGGGGCTGCTGATGGCCGGCGGCGAGGACTTCGCGTACATGGCCCAGGCGGTGCCGGGCGCGTTCTTCTTCGTCGGCACCGGCGCGCCGGATCGCGAGGTCCCCGGCTGCCACCACCCCGACTTCGACTTCGACGACCGCGTGATCCCGACCGCGCTCGCGATGTTCATGGGCCTGGTCGCCGACCGGCTCGCGCCCGCGCCCTGACGCGCTGCGTTCGCGGGCGAAGGATCGAGCCGGCTCGCGCCGTACACCCAGTGGCCCGTCGCGCTTACCCACCCTGCGCGGGCCGGAAGGCTTGGTTTCTCGTCTGAACAGCCGTCGTCCTGGCAGGCTCAAATCCCGGACAGGTCGGGACCGGTGCCTTGGATGGCGCCCCACACTGCGACGACCAATACGCGGTGTTCCTCTTCGACGTAGTAGACGTGGTTGCGCGTCGAACGGAGGATGATCCGTCGAAGCTTGGCCCGCGGATGGGGATACCGTTTGCCCACCCCAGGTGCGGTGGCGAGCATCCGAATGCCAACGCCAGCTCCTCTTCGAACAACCCGGGTGCCTTGTCGCGATGCTCGCGCCACCAGCGGTCGATCTCGAGGATCTGGAGATCCGCTTGCGGCGTCGTGAAGACGGGCCTGTCCATCACGGCGAGCGCCGTGCACGAGGCGCGTCCGGGATCTCGCTGGCCGGCGAGAGCTCTCCGGCATCGACCTGCTGCAGGCTTCGTTCGATCGCCGCGTCGAGGGCGCATCGCTGCGCTTCATCGAGATCGTCGCCCTCGTCGTCGACCACGAGATCGAGCACGGTACCTTCGGGCAGCGCCGTGGCTTCATCGACCACGAGGCGGCCGTTACGGACGGTTGCACGAAGGCTCACATGGTGAGCCTAGCCCGGCGCGGCGCGCCAGGCAACGCGCGCAACTCGGCAGGTCTCGTGCTCGGAGCGTGGCACCCATCGTGCGACGGCGCGGTTGCTCGCGCCGCTCGTCGCTGCGCCTTCGCAGCAACGACGACCGCGTGATCCCGACCGCGCTCGCGATGTTCATGGGCCTGGTCGCCGACCGGCTCGCGCCCGCGCCCTGACGCGCTGCGTTCGCGGGCGAAGGATCGAGCCGCCTCGCGCCGTACACCCAGTGGCCCGTCGCGCTTACCCACCCTGCGCGGGCCGGAAGGCTTGGTTTCGCATGCGCATGGACCTCATTCGATCGGCATTGGTTGCGCTCGGCTGCATCACCGTCGCCTGCGGCGGCGACGACGGCGGTGGCGAGACCGGCGCGACACCGGCGCGGAGTCGAGCGGCTCGGCCTCGACCACCGCGACCACGACGGCTTCGACCAGCGACAGCACGACCGCGAGCACGAGTGCGAGCACGACGGACGCGAGCACGAGTGCGAGCACGACGGACGCGAGCACGACGGACGCGAGCACGACGGACGCGAGCACGACGGACGCGAGCAGCTCGGGTGGCACCACGGAGACCACCGGCGGCGGCGACTGCTGCAACCCGCTCGATCAACCCGACTGCATCGAGGGCTCGACGTGCTGCACCGACGGCTCGTGGGCGTGCAACGACGACGGCGGCAACCCGACCTGCGACGAGGGCATCGTGTGCGTGCCGCCGCAGTGTTGCGATCCCGAGGCCGCGCCGCCGTGCGTCGAAGGACCGGCCGACTGCTGCAGCGACGGCAGCTGGATGTGCCCCGACGAAGGCGGCATGTGCGAGCCGGGCCTGGTGTGCGATCCGCCGCCGCCGGTGTGCGCCGGCGATGGCGAGAGCTGTGCCGACGACGTCGGATGCTGCAAGGGGCTGACCTGCTGCAGCGGCGTGCCGATCGAGCCGGGGCAGGAGTACTGCGCGCGAGGTGTGCCCGCTGTGATCGCGCGACGCTGGATTGCCACGGGCCCCGTCGGCGCTGCCGATCGGGGCCGTTTGCCACGCGCGCGGCTACTTCAACCCGTCGAGCGGATCGTCGGTGCCGCCGCCCTCGATCTTGCGCTTCTTGGGCTGCTCCTTGGGCGGCTCCTCCTCCTTGGGGGCTCTTCCTTCGGAGGCTCTTCCTTGGGCTGCTCTTGCTTGCTGGCCTTGGCGCTGACGGTGATCGCGATGGCGATGCCACCTTCGATGCGGATGACCTCGCGCTTCTTGATCTCCGACGCGATGGTCGTCTCGGCCATGATCTCGTGGCCGTCGCGGGCGTAGCCCACGGTCAGGTCGATGGCCTTGCCGCCACCCTCGGCGCGATCGATGCGCAGCGCGATGTCGTGGACGTGGTTGTCGGCCTTGAACTCGACGTTGCCGTCGGCGCCCCACTCGAGCTGGGCACCGTCGTACTTGAGCACCTTGCCGCTGGCCTGCTTGAGTTCGATCTTGATCGAGGCGGTCTCGACCGGCTCCTCGTCTTCACCCTCCGCAGCCATGGGCTGCGCGGTCGCCTGCGCCTGCGCGTCGGGTTGCGCGAGCGCGAGGCCGAAGACACCGAAGAGCAAGCCGGAGGCGAAGATCGACGTGCGCCGAGACGGGGCGAACATGCGCCGATCTTAGACGGGCCCGCTGCGCGATCAAGCGCCGGGTGGATCGGGACCTGGCGCAACCGACGAGCACGTCGCGGCGGTCACGACCGCGGCACGAGCCCGTGAGTCCGCTCGCAGGCGCGGCGCGCACGAACGCGCTACGTCGCGGTGCGTAGCCTGGGGCAGAACCGGCCGCAAAACCCCTTCCGCAGGGCCCCAGGGCGGCTCGGGAGCGGGTACTCCTGTTGGTATGGGGACGGGCGATCGTGCAGGGGCGAAGGGATTGGCGAGGCGCGCGGGCAGGGCCGGTGCGCTCGCCCTGGGGGCGGTGACCATGGTGCAGGCCGCGTCGACGAGCGCGGCGCCCGGGCCGCTGCGCCCCGAGGGCACGATGGGCGCGGGCCTGCAGCGCGGCCGCGACGGCCGAGGTGCGGCCGACATCGACCAGTGGCAAGCCGAGCTCGATCCCCACGCCGCGACCACCTGTGCCGACGGCGAGACGCTGCCGGGCATCGACGTCTCGAAGTGGCAGGCCGCGATCGATTGGGGCGCGGTCGCGGGTGACGGCATCGTCTACGCGATCATCCGCGCCACGCACGGCACCGGCATCATCGACGAGTACTTCGACGCCAACTGGGCGGCCGCGCGCGACAACGGCATCTACGCCGGCGTGTACCAGTACTTCGAGCCCGATCAGGATCCGGTCGCGCAGGCGCAGCTGATGCTCGACATGATGGGCCCGCTGGGCCCGACCGATCTGCCGCCGGTGATCGACGTCGAGAGCGACGCGGGTCTGCCACCGGCCGAAATCGCGAGCGCGGTGGGCCAGTGGATCGACACCGTCGAGGCGCAGACGGGGGTCAAGCCCATCATCTACACCGGCCGCTACTTCTGGCAGGACTACGTGCAGTCGCCGGAGTTCGCCGACTACCCGCTGTGGATCGCCCACTATACCGACGGCTGCCCCAACATCCCCGATCAGTGGAGCGACTGGGTCTTCCATCAGTACACCAGCTCGGGTGCGGTCTCGGGCATCGGCGGCAACGTCGATCGCAACGACTTCAACGGTGACCTCGCGGCGCTGTCGGCGTTGTTCGCTGCGCCCGCGGAGTGCGGCGACGGTCTGTGCACCGGCGACGAGGATGCCGACACGTGCCTGCAGGACTGCCCGCCGTGCGGCACGATCCCGGCCGACGGCGGCACCATCGACGACGGCGACGCGTGCTACCTGCTCGGCGGTCCGCCCGAGTACTGGCGGCACGAGACCCAGGGCGAAGGCGGCGATCTGGCCTGGACCATGGCGACCGACTACGACAGCGCGTCGAACTACGGGCTCGTGACGCTGCACTTCGACGACGGTGGTCGCTACCGTGTCGAGGCCCACCTGGTGCCCGCGTTCGCGATGTCGACCATGGCGCGCTACCAGATCGCGCACGAGGGCGGCAGCGAGGACGTGGTGGTGGATCAGGCCGCGGCCGCGGGCGGCAACGACGGCTGGGCGCTGCTGGGCGAGTTCTCCTTCGCCGCCGGTGGCCACGGCCAGTCGATCCGGCTCGACGACAACACCGGCGACGCACCGACGGCGGAGATCAAGCTGGCCTACGACGCGATCCGCTTCACGCGGCTCGATCCGCCCTCGGACGACACCGGCGCGGGCAGCAGCGACGGCGGCGGTGGCAACGACGACACTGCCGCGGGCACCGACGACGGCGGCGCGACGCAGGACACTGGCGTGGTCGAGGCCTCGAGCGACGACGGCAACACCAACGCGCTGCCGCCGGGCTTGGGCGAGGACGGCGATGCCGGCGGCTGCGGTTGCCGCAACGTGCCGAAGGTTCCCGCGTCGCTCGCGTTCGCGTGGCTGCCGGTTCTGTGGCTTGCGCGACGTCGCGTGCACGCGCGTCCGCGTCGTCGCTGACGCGTCGCGATCGTCTGGCCGCGCGCAGTGCCGCGATTGCGTGTAGGCAGACCCGACCCACGACACGCACACGGGTTCGACGTACGTCGCGCTGCGTAGCGGGCCCGAGCGTGCGGTGTTCGAGCTCGTCGCGATGCCCTATGGTGCGTGATGGGTTGGGGCAGGGACGAGATGCGGACATGCGAACTGTACGAATCGACCGAGCCAGCAGCGCGCAGCTGATCACCCCCGTTGTCACCGCCCTGCTGGTGGGCTTGGCCGCGCTCCCGGCCGCCGCCGCGGGTCACCATCCCAGCGACGACCGCGAGATGGGCGACGGCCTGCGGGAGTACGAGCTGGCCGCAGCGGCCGCGGATCCCGAGGCGGCCGCCCAGGCCCAAAGCGACGAGCTCGGCAGCGAGCTCGAGCCCACCGCCGCGACGGTGTGCGCGGGCGGCAGCACGGTCAAGGGCATCGACATCTCGAAGTGGCAGGGCAACGTCGACTGGAACGCGGTCGCGGCCGACGGGGTCGAGTTCGCCTTCGTCCGCGTCAGCCACGGCATCAACACCTTCGACCAGTACTTCGACCAGAACTGGGCCAACGCCCGCGCCGCGGGCCTGCGCGTGGGCGTGTACCAGTACTTCGAGCCGGGCCAGGACGCGAGCGACCAGGCCGACCTGCTGCTCGAGCACATGGGCGCGCTGCAGCCGGGCGATCTGCCGCCGGTGATCGACGTCGAGAGCCACGGCGGGCTCTCGGCCGCGACCGTGGCCGCGCGCGTGACCGAGTGGGTCCAGCGCGTCGAGGCGGCCACCGGCGTCAAGCCGATCATCTACACCGGTCGCTACTTCTGGCAGGACTACGTCAAGTCGTCGGCGTTCGCGGACTACCCGCTGTGGATCGCCCACTACACCAACGGTTGCCCCAACCTGCCGTCGCAGTGGTCGGACTGGACCTTCCATCAGTACACCGACAGCGGCTCGACCGACGGCGTCGACGGCAACACCGACACCAACCGCTTCAACGGTGACCTCGCGTCGCTGCAGGCGTTCGCCTCGATCGCGGCGCAGTGCGGCGACGGCAGCTGCAACGGTGGCGAGACCCACGACAGCTGCGCGGCCGACTGCCAGGCCTGCGGCTTCATCAGCGCCCAGGGCGGCACGGTCGACGACGGCGAGTCCTGCTACGTCTTCCACGGCCCGCAGCAGTGGTGGCGCAAGGTCGGCGGCAGCGGCCAGGGCAACGACATCGTCTGGACCGGCACGACCAAGTCCACGGTGACCAACTACGCCGAGGTGCTGTTCGACTTCGCCGAGGCCGGTACGTACCGTGTCGAGGCCAACGTGCCCAAGCCGTACAACACCAGCAAGCAGGCGAAGTACAAGATCCAGCACACGGGCGGCCTCGCGACCGTGGTGATGAACCAGTCGACCAAGAACGGCTGGGTCTCGCTGGGCGACTACAGCTTCGACGCGGGCGAGGGCAGCTACCTCAGCCTCGCGGACGCAACCGGCGAGGCCAACTCGCTCGGACGCAAGGTCGTGTTCGACGCGATCCGACTGACGCGCGTCGAGGTCTCCGAGGCCGAGGTCGACGACGACGTCGGTGGCGGCGGCGTGTGGGGTCGCGGCGAGGGCGGCGAGCAGAGCTGCGCGGTCGTGCCCGACGCTCGCAGCGGCGCGGGTGCATGGGCGCTCGTGGTCGTGCTCGCGGCGTGGTCGCGTCGGCGCCGGCGCGATCGCTGAGAGGCTGTCAGCGAATGCTGACGGCCTCGTCGCGACAGCGACCGGAAGGAGAAAGGACCCGCGACGGCTCTGCCGGCGCGGGAAGAGGAAGCGGAGCTTCCTCTTCGAGGCTGAGCTCGGCGCGCGTGCATGCGGTGTGATCCCGATCGCGTCCGCGCCCTCGCGCGGACGCGCGGTCGGTTGCGCGCCTGGGCACGGCAGACCCCGAGGCTCGCCGGGCGCCCGCGGCGCCCGGAAAACGGCCCGATTCCGAGCGCAAAGCGAGACGGTCGGTCACCGCGCCAGACGCTGTGGCTGTGCGCTGCATCGCGCGGCGCCCTGTGGGCCCCGCCGGCACCGTTTCGGCAATTGCCTCGTGGCCTCGGCCGTGCAAAAAATCTTGGAGCTGCATGTCGCTTCGCGCTCAGCTCGATGCCGCGGCCACCCTGCTCGACGAGGGTGCCGCCAACTCGGCGGTACGCATGCTCCGGAGCTCGTGGGAGCCGGAGCTGCCCGAGGAGGATCGCATCCCGCTGTACTGCATGTGGATCCGCGGGCTGTGCGACACCGGCGACCTCGACCACGCGCTGGTGCTGGCCGAGCGCGCGGCCGACGAGCTGCCGCGCGAGGCCGACGTGCTCATCGCGCTGGGCAACGTCTACGACCTGCGCGGCCAGCTCGAGGACGCGCGCGACACCTTCCTGCGCGCCATCACGGTCGACGCGATCGGCTCGCTGCAGCACTACAACCTCGGCGCCGTGCTCGAGCGCCTCGGTGAAGAGGCCGAGGCCGAGGGCTGCTACCGCCGCGCCATCGAGGTCGACGGCGAGGGCCCGACGCTGTTCGAGGCCAACGCCGCGCTGGGTGCCCTGCTGCGCCGCAGCGGCCGGCTCGAGGAGGCCGCCGAGGTCTACGAGGCCTACCTCGACGAGGATCCGCTGTCGGTCGAGATGCTGGTCGAGCACGGCATCTGCCTGTCCGACCTCGACGAGTTCGAAGAGGCGATCGATCGCTTCCGCACCGCGCTGTCGCTCGACACGGGCCACGGCAGCGCCTGGTACAACCTCGCGATCACGCAGTACCGCATGGGCCAGGCCGACGACGCCTTCGGCTCGATGCGCAACGCCCACGAGGCCGATCCGGGCAGCCCGCTGACCCTGGCGGTGTTCGGCGCGTGGACGCTGGCACAGCCGGACGCGGACCTCGACAAGGCCCTGGGCCTGCTCTACGGCGCGATCGACCGCCTCGCGGCCATCGACGCCAACCACCTCTCGCCCAGCTACGCGAGCCTGGTGGCCGAGGAAGTGTTCGACGCACTGTGGTCCAAGGCGCGGCTGGCCGAGGCCCGCGAGGTCGCGCGCATGGCCGGCCAGCGCGACTGGATCACCGCGCACATGCTCGAGACGCTCAACGAGGCCGACCACGGCCGCGGCTCCGAGATGACGACCTTCACCGTCACCGCGCGCGCCGAGTCGCCCAGCGCCCCGGAGCACTGGCCCAGCGGCGCGCAGGGCTACACCACCGGCTTCACCGTGCTCGCACGCGACGAAGACGAGGCCCGCCGCTACTCGCTGGAGTTCCTGCGCTCGCTGGAGCCGTTTCCGCAGGTGCAGTTCCAGATCGAGGCCGTGCGCCCCGGCGGCCCCGACGACGACGTGCGGCTGCAGACCACCGCGGCACCGCGCGCGCGCGGGGTCATCGGCGTGGGCGGCCGCGCGTACTTCCGCGGGTAGCTCCGATGGCGCAGACCTCGGTGGCGCTGCGACGCTGGGCGATGGCCGAGCCCGGCGTCACCGAGGACGTCGCGTGCAAGGGCACCGCGCTCGAGTCGACGAGCTACAAGCTCGGCGGCCGCGCGTTTCTCTTCGTGCAGCGCAAGCACGGCGCGCTGGTGCTGCGGCTCAAGCTCGCGGCCTCGGCCGACGCGGCGGTGCGCGCCGGAGGGACCGCGGGCGCGCACGGCTGGGTGACGCTCACGGTGCCGGCGGAGGATCCGGCGACGGCGCTGCAGGGCTGGGTGCACGAGAGCCGCGAGTTGGTCGCGGGTGCGAAGCCGGCGAAGCCGGCGAGCGCGAAGGCGACGACGAGCGCGGGCGCGAAGCCGGCGAGCGCGAAGGCGACGACGAGCGCGGGCGCGAAGACGGCGACGCGGGCAAAGACGAGGACGAGCGGGAACTCGAAGACGACGGCGAGGAAGCCGAAGCGGCGGGCGGTGTGATGGCGCGCTCGCGAAGTTCAAGGCCGAGGTCGTTCGCCTCGTGACCGAAGGCGGGCAGGACGGGAAGTCGGTGGGGCCAGAATCGCGAAGGACCTCGACCTCACCGAGAGCCGTGGCGCGAGTGGATGCGGCGAGCAGAGGTCGATGCTGGCTGACACCCTGCGGGCAAGGGCCCGCGAGCGCCCGTCTCAGCTCGGCTTCGCCGGCTTGTCCTTGTCCAAGCAGATCTCGCCGGTGTCCTTCTTGAGCAGGTCGATCTGCTCGCCGGCCTTCTTCTTGTAGTCTTCGGGCGCCTTGGTCTTCTTCTGGCGCAGGGCGTCGAAGTAGGCGATGGCGTTGTCGCACTGGCCGAGCTTCGCGAAGGCGAGGCCGGAGTAGTAGAGCGCGTCGGGGATGACGGCGGAGTCGGGCGACTCCTGGATGACGTTGTAGAACTCGCCCAACGCGGCCTTGTAGTCGCGCTCGGAGAAGTACGTCAGGCCGATCTGGAACTTGACCTCGGGCAGCTTCGGGTCGTCGGGGTAGCGCGACTCGTAGGTGCGCAGCAGTCGGCGAGCGTTCTTGTACTTCTTGGCCTTGAACTGGCGGTCGGCCTCGGCGAAGAGCTCGCTCTTGCTCTCGGGGATGTTGGTCGCCTCGTTGAGCTTCTCTTCGAGCTGCTTGAGGCGGGCGTCGAGGTCGCCGCGGACCTCCTTGAGCTCCTGGTCGACCGCGGTCGCGCGGTTCTCCGCGTTCTCGGCCTTGCCGGCGAGCTCCTGCACCTCGGTCTCGAGCTCGTCGACGCGGGCGCCCAGACCGGCCTGGTTCGAGCGCAGCACGTCCTCGACCTGGGCGAGCTTCTTCTCGAGCTCGTCCGACAGGGTCGAGGCGCGCTGCAGCGTCTCCTGGCTCTGCGCGACCTCTTTGCGCAGCTTGGCGACCTCGCGCGCGATGTCGTCTTGATCGGCCTTGAGCGCGAGGCAACCGGTGAACAGCCAGGGGGCCGCGAGGGCGAGGACGGGGTGGATCCGAGTCGTGCGCACGCGAAACCCTCCGGCGATGATGGCTACGGCCACACGAACTCGACGCGACGATCCTTCTGCATCGAGGCTTCGTCCGTGCCGCTGGCCTCGAGGTCACCCTTGCTGACCACCTGCATGTTCGAGGCGGTCACGCCCAGATCCTCGAGGAACTTCTTCACCACGTTGCCGCGCTTGTCGGTCAGCATGATGTTGTACTCCTCGGTGCCGCGCTGGTCCGCGTGGGCCTCGAGGTAGACCAGCTTGTTCTGCTGCTTCATGCAGTCCGACAGGCCCTTGAGCTGATCCTGGGCCTCGGTCGACAGGTTGGGGCTGTCGAAGTCGAAGAACACGGCCTCGACCGCGCAAGGGTTCTGCCCGCCCGGCTCGACACCCGAGAACACGCAGGTGCCGTTGTCGCAGATCTCGTCCATCGCGCACTGGTCGTCGGTCTGGCACGCCGTGCCGCCACCGCCGCCGCCGCCGGGCGAGTTGCACAGGCCGGTGCCGAGATCGCAGGTGCCAGGCGAGCACTGCAGGTCGTCCGTGCAGTTGGAGCACTTGCCTTCGGTGCAGACCGTGCCGCCACCGCACTCGGCGGTCTGCGTGCAGGGGTCACCGAGCTTCTTGCCGCCACCGCCCGCGCCAGCCGGGATCGCGTTGGGATCCGTGCAGCGGAACTGGTAGCAGGTCCAGTCACCGCCGCCGGGCGCCTTGCCCTTGCAGTCGTCGTTGGTGGTGCAGTTCTGGCACTGACCGTCGACGCACTTCTCGCCGAGGTCGACCTTGCACTGCTTGTCCTTCTTGCACGCGGGATACTTCTTGTTGTCGCAGCCAGACAGCGACATCACGAGCGCGCAGGCGAAGACCGAGAGGGGGACCAAGCGTGAGAGTGAGAGGCGCATCGTGAGGTTCTCCCGCGACAGTGCGGCGCTGCAGTCGAGGGTTCCTCGGCCCGCCGCGCCGCGCAAGCAATAGCACGCCGGTGGCCTGTGTCAACCGCGCAGCGAGCGGGCAAAGATGCGGATTTCGTGGAGTTCTCCGTCGATCTCCACCCGCTGCCGGTGCACGTCGCGTCGCACCGAGACGATGTCCGCTCGCGCGATCTTCAGCGCGGGCTCGCCGAGCTCGAGCGCGTCGGAGAGCTGCAAGCGATGGAGCAAGTACTCCGAGACAGAGGCGGCGCGGTAGTCCGCGTCGTGCACGTGCAGCGACCACTCCAGCTCGATGGCATCGCCGGGGTGCTGGTGTGCTGTGACGGCGAGCGAGAACTCGCGGCGACCGTGATCGGTGCGCACGTTGCTGTGCAGCTGCAGCTCGTGACCGTCGGGCACGACCGTGCGCTGGCGCTGCAACACGGGGCGCGCACGCATGCGCGCGTCGTCGTCGGTGTCGATGCGGACGATCTCGGCCTCGAGCGCGATGGGCCACAGCGAATCGACCGCGAGGCTCGAGATCGGTGTCGACAGACTCGGCGCGAGCTCGCGGTCGCGCGGTCGCTCGCTGCCGTCCGCGCGGACGGAGCCCGGGGTCGCGACGAGGCACGCGAGCGTGGCGAAGGCAAGAACGGTGCGTGGGAGCGCGCGGAGCATGTGTCACGCAAAAGGCACGAGTGCCCGCGGCGGCGCAAGTTTTCGGCCTGCGCGCGGGCGCTGGTCGCGGGCTTGCCCCGACGGCCACACAGCGGCGATGCTTCGCGCGGCTCGTGCTGCTGACCATGCCCCACCGGCTGCGCCTGGCGTCCGCGCTCGCGTGCGTGGCGGTGGCGGCCTCGGCGTGCAGCGAGACGCCGATGTCGACGTTCCGCGCGCTGCCGCAGCTGCGCGAGGCGTTCGCGCCGCTGGGGCTCGAGGTCGAGGCGATGCCCGACGGCGTCGCGGCGCTGCAGTGGCAGGCGCCCAGCGCCACGTGTCCGTGGGTGATGCAGCTCGACGTCGCCTACACACCCGCGCAGGCCTACGAGCAGGACTCGCGCTCGATGTTGGCGATCGCGCGCGACGACGATCGCCTCGCGCTGGTCGACGGCGCGCCGATCCCCGCGGGGGTCGCCGCGAAGCTGTCGCTGTTCTACCAGGGCCTGCGCGCCGAGAAGCGCGGCCAGCTGCGCGAGGCCTGGGCCAGCGGCGAGTTCTTCGGACCCGCGGCGCCGACCGCCGGCTGCATGCCGCGCACGTGGGATCCAATGGAAGACGCGCTCGCGCTCGCGTGGCCGCGGCTGCCCGGCCGCGTGGTCGCGGTCGACGAGAGCTGGGAGGGCCTGCGGGTCGACGGGAAGTGCAACCGCTCGCCGTGCGTCGATCCGACGACCGGCGGTGGCGGTCCCGACAACCATCACCGCGCGTGCGTGGGGATGGCATGGCGCGAACGACTGGCAGGCGTGTTCGAGATCGCGGACGGGCGCTTCGCCCTGGTCGAGAGCCACTGGGACGACGGCCACGCGGGCCAGGGCATCCAGACCGAGCGGCAGACGCTGATCTCGCTCGAGCACGGTCGCCCCGTGTGGTCGCGCACCGTCGTCGATCATCGCTTCCCGCAGCCGGCGGCCGATCACAGCTTCGCGCCGGTCGTGCGCACGTGGACCATGCACACGCTCGACGGCTGCGGCGGGTCGCTGACGACCCTGGGTCTGACGCTCGACGCGAGCCAGACCGAGCAGCGCGCGCAGGTGCTCGACCGCCTCGCGCACCCCGATCCGAAGCTGGTGGAGCGGCCGCAGCCGCCGCCCTCGGAGGCACCGGTGTTCCCGACGCCCCCACCGCCGCAGTAGCACGGCAGAGCGACCTCGAACGCATGGACAAGATCGTCATCCACGGTGGCCAGCGCCTGCGCGGCGAGGTCACGATCCACGGGGCCAAGAACGCGGCGCTGCTGATCCAGTGCGCCGCGCTGCTGACCGAGCGCCCCTGCGTCATCCGCCACCTGCCGCGCCTGTCGGACATCGCGACGATGTCGGCGCTGCTGGGCCACCTGGGCTGTGCCACCTCCGGTGATCGCACGCTCAAGATCGACCCCGCCGGCGTGCGCGAGGGCCCGCTCGAGGCGCCCTACGAGATGGTCAAGACCATGCGCGCGTCGGTCACGGTGATGGGGCCGTTGCTCGCGCGGCATGGTCGCTGCCGTGTGTCGCTGCCGGGCGGCTGCGCCATCGGTGCGCGCCCGATCGACCAACACCTCAAGGGCCTCGAGGCGCTCGGGGCCAAGATCACGATCAAGCACGGCTACGTCGATCTGAAGGCCCGGCGGCTGCGCGGCGCCGCGTTCATGTTCGACACCGTGACCGTGGGCGGCACGCAGAACATCATGATGGCCGCGACCTTGGCCAAGGGCACCTCGCGGCTCGAGAACGTCGCGCGCGAGCCCGAGGTCGAGGAGCTCGCGCGCGTGCTGGTCAAGATGGGCGCCAAGATCAGCGGCGCCGGTGGATCGGTGATCGAGATCGAGGGCGTCGACGAGCTCTCGGGCTTCGATCACGCGGTCGTGCCCGATCGCATCGAGGCCGGCACCTTCGCGGTCGCTGCCGCGATCACACGCGGTGACGTGTTGTTGCTCGACGCACCGGTCGATCACATGCACGCAACCATCGCCAAGCTCGAAGAGGCCGGGGTCGACTGTCGCGTCGAGGCCGACGGCCTGCGCGTGGTCGGGCCCGAGCAGCTCGATCCCATCGACGTGACCACCAGGCCGTATCCCGGCTTCGCGACGGACATGCAGGCGCAGATGATGGTGTTGGCGGCGTGCGCCAGCGGTCAGAGCCTCATCACCGAGACCATCTTCGAGAATCGCTTCATGCACGTGCCCGAGCTGTGCCGCATGGGCGCGGACGTCACGGTGCACGGCAACTCCGCGGTCGTGCGCGGCGGCGAGCGCCTCAGCGGTGCCGAGGTCATGGCCACGGACCTGCGCGCGTCTGCGAGCCTGGTGCTCGCGGGCCTGGTCGCCAACGGCAAGACCGAGATCCGGCGGGTCTACCACCTCGATCGCGGCTACGAGCAGATCGAGAAGCGCCTGCGGGCGCTGGGCGCGAACATCCGCCGCTTCCACGGCGGGAAGGCCTGAGCCGCCGCCCGGGGCGCTTCGCGGCGAGCCGGGCGCGCGCGGCCGGGCCGCTCGGCCGGCTCGAAGTGCGGTACGCTGATCGCGACGGTGGACCAAGGGCTCACGATCGCGCTGCCCAAGGGGCGCATCCTCGGCGACGCGGCGGCGCTGCTCGGCCGGGCCGGTCTCGGGACCGACGCGCTGCGCGGCGACGATCGACGGCTGTCGATCCCGCTGCCGGGCGGACACCGGGCGCTGCTGGTCAAGCCGATCGATGTGCCGACCTACGTCGAGTACGGCGTCGCGGCCCTGGGTGTGGCCGGCGGCGACACCCTGCGCGAGCAGGCCCGCGATCTGTACGAGCCGGTCGATCTCGGCATCGGCCGCTGTCGCCTGGTGGTGGCCGAGCCGCGCGATCGCCCCTCGACGCTGCAGCGCGGCATGACCGTGCGGGTCGCGACCAAGTACCCGCGGCTGGCGCGGGCGCACTACCTCGCGCGCGGCATCGATCCCGAGGTCATCGAGCTCGGCGGCTCGGTCGAGCTCGCGGCCGTCACCGGGCTCGCGGATCAGATCGTCGACCTGGTCGAGAGCGGCGAGACCCTGCGCCAGAACGGCCTGCGCGAGGTCGACACGGTGCTCGAGGTGACCAGCCGGCTGATCGTGAATCCCGCGGCGCTCAAGCTGCACGCGGCACAGGTCACCGCCGTCATCGAGGCCATCCGCGCGGTGGTGGCCGGGGTGTCCGAGGGGTTGAGGGAGGTATCGTGAGCTTGGGCGCGGATCGACAGAAGGACATCGAGCTGGTGCGCCGCGCGGTGCTCGACCACCTCAAGGTGCACCCGCGCGTGGCCGATCAAGGACACGCGCCGGATCCCGAGATGCGGCAGGCGCTCGCCGACACGTTGCCGCAGCTGTCGGCCTTCGGCACCAAGTCGTTCGCAGCCGTGCGCGCGATCCTCGACTGGGATCACCAGCTGCCCAGCCAGTTCTACCTGCTGCGCGTGCTCGCGTCGTACGACGATCGTGATCGCGAGCGGGTCGAGGCCGTGGTCGAGGATCGCGACGAGGAGATCGGCGACACCAACCTCTACCCGGAGTTCGATCTGCCCGACTACGGTGAGATCGACGCCAGCGAGTCCTACGTCGCAGTGCTGCGCGCGGGCACGGCCCGCGTCGAGGATTTCCGTTTCCTCAGCCATTGGCGCAAGCAAGTCGGCGGCACGATCGCGGATCTCGCGATCAAGACCGTCACCCGCCACCCCAACTACCAGAAGGCTGCCGCCTCGCGCCGCACCGACGGCCTGGGCGGGGCGGTGGTGATCGGATGGGCGCCGCCGTGCCTGGCCAACACCGAGAACTGGGCGGTCGAGATCTGGCTGCTGACCGAATTCGACGGCCACACGGGCAAGGCCCGCGTGTTCATGGTCGATCCGGAGCGCAAGGAAGTGACGCGCGAGTACGAGACCGACGTGCAGCTGGCGTAAGCGGCTGCGCGGCGCCGCGCTCAGCGGGTCGGCAGCCGCTGCAGCGCCTGCTCGGCGCCCTCGGGCTTGCCCACGCGGATGACCGCGGCACAGCGGGCGTCGAACGGCGCCGCGACCTTGCCCAGGGCCTTGGCGACGCAGCTGCGCACGCGCTCCGACGCGCCGCCTTCGAGCGTCACCTCGCGGGTGCGACCCGAGCTGAAGCGCCACCGCGCGATGACGGCGTCGCCCGCGGGCGCGCAGCGATCGATCGCGGCGTCCTGCTTCGCCAGCGCACCGATGATCGCCAGCGAGGCGAACAGCGGGGTGGAGTCGAGCGCACACGCCAACGTCGACAGCTCGAGGCCGTCCGCGCTGACGCCGTCGATGGTGACGGTCGCGTCCGCCAGCAGCGGCGCGGGCTTGGTCGGTTCGGCCGCGGGCGGGCTCGGTGCGGGCTCGGGCTCGGGCTCGGGCGACGCGGCGGGCTCACTCGCCGGCGGCGCGGCGGGCTCGCTCGCCGCCGGTGGCGCGGGCTCGCTGGGCGCAGGCGCGTCCACGGGCGCGGCGGCCTGCGGTGCCATCGTCGGCGGCGCGGATGCGGTGTCGCGGTGGTGGCACGCGAGCGCGAGGACGGCAGACGCGGCGGAGAATCGCAGCAACTTGGTCATGCGCCGGAAGTCGCGTGGGGCGGATTCGCGGATGCTCGGCGAGACCGCGGCCGTGACGTCGGACACCGACGTGCGCGGGGCCGTGCAACCGCGTCGGGCGGCGACCGTCGTGGCTGCGGCGCGATGCCGGCGGTATCCTGCGGCGACGTGGCGGACGACGCGCAGTCGTGGTCGAAGCCGGTGATCGATCCGTCGTCGTGCGACGGCGTCGCGAGCCGCGGCGCCGTGATCCTGCACGACGGGTTCGAGGACCCGGCCGCGCTCGCGCGTGTGATCGTGCAGCCTTGCCTGGGCTGCGGCGCGCCGCTGTCGTTGCCGCTGCGGACCGTGCTCGACGATCGCACGGCCGTGCGCAACCGCGATGCGCAGCGTGCTGCCATCGTCGCGGCCTACGGGTGGCTCGAGCGCCGGTTGGGTGATCTCGTCGGCGTGACCACGGCGCTGGGGCTGAGCGCGTACGCGCTCGACGTGCGCTGCGATCGCTGCGGCGCGTCCCACCTGGCAGGGTTCGGCTACGGCGAGGTGCAGCCGGCGCGCTACCTCGCGAGCTTCGACGGCCTGGTCCTGCTCGCGCGCGGGCCGTTGCGCCCGGTGCCCATCGCCCTGGGCGAGCTGCACCTGCGGCCGTTGCGGACCGACGACGCCGAGGCACTGCTCGCGTACCTGCAGGAGCCCGCGGTCACGGCGCTCACGAGCTACCCCGAGATCACGCGCCCGTTCGTCGACGCCATGATCGCGCGGGCGCAGTCACGCTGGGCCGACGGCGAGCTGTCGAAGTGGGCGCTGGCGCGCAGCGACGACGATCGCCTCGTCGGGACCTGTGGCTTCAACGAGTGGTCGCGCGTGCACGGCTGGGCCGAGGTCGCCTTCGACCTCGCGGTGCCGCAGTGGGGCCGTGGCGCGATGTCGCGGGCGGTCGCGGCGGTGCTCGAGGTCGCGTTCGAGCACGCGCGCGTCGATCGCGTGCACGCCTACGTGCGCGTGGACAACGCGCGCTCGCGTCAGCTGCTGCAGCGCGCAGGCTTCGCGCACGAGGGCTGTTTGCGCAGCTTCCGCGTGTGCCGCGGCCAGCGTTTCGACTTCGACCTGTTCGCGTTGCTGCGCGCGCAGTGGCACGCCCGCGCTGTGCCGGGCGAGGTTTGATCGCAGCGTCTGCCTGGAGCCGGCCCGCGTGAGGCAGGCGGCCCCCACGGGGCCACACGCATCCGCGGGTCGCGGCTGCTCCGCGCCCACGCGAACCGCTGTCATGGTTGCCGCACTTCTCACCGTGGCTTCTCGTCCGCTCGCGTTCGCGCTCCCCCTGACGTCGCTGCTGTTGTTCCCCGCGCTGGCCCACGCGCTCGACCAGTCCAAGCACCGCGCGGTCAGTCGCGACGCGTGTGCGGCGGCCGATCTGCCGTGGGACTTCTGCGAGCGCGTCGGCATCGAGGCCTACAACGTCGATCACTTCGAGTGGCACGACATGGCCGCGCATGCGCAAGTCGACGTCGACGCCGGGCAGGGTCAGTGCGATGGCGCCAACGCGGCGGCGCAGCGCGTCGCGATGCTCGGTGCCGAGCTCAGCGGCAACATCACCGCGTTGTCGAAGCAGCAGCTCGGCATCAGCAGCCAGACCCTCGCGGTCTCGCTCGGTCGCGCACTGCACACGATCCAGGACAACTGTGCCCACCGCGGCGTGTCCAATCCCCACCACGCGTGGCTGTCGCACGACGACACCTGCTTGGGCACCAGCAGCAGCCCCGACGCGCGGCCCGAAGCGATGAGCTGTGCGCAGACCGAGACCGCTGCGATCATCGAGGCCTTCACCGCGGCGCTCGACGCCGCCGGGGTCGAGCCGCACTGGCTCGACGATCGAGGTGAGAGGCCCAAGGAGATCACGCGCTTCCCCGCGCGTGGCGATGTCTGCGAGTGCCTCGGCAGCGGTGGACAGTGGAACGGCATCGACGACCACTGGAACGACAGCATCGTCGTGCCGGCGCTGCGGCAGAGCTTCAACGGTGGTCTGGGCGGTGGCGCCAGCGCGGCGGACGTGTGCCATGGCGATCCACAAGCGCTCGCAGTCGCGCCCGACCCCGCGATCGACACCTCCAAGGGCCAGGCGCAGTGCGGCAAGATCTCGACGTACTGCTTCGGCAAGGACGACTCGCCCGACGACCTGCCGCCGTGGCAGGACCCGTCGCAGGCGGCCGGCGACAACGCCGGCAGCCCGCCCGAGCAGGGCTGCGCGGTGGCGGCCGAACGCCGTCCGCCGCCGCTGACGTGGCTGATGCTCTTGCCGCTGCTGATCCGTCGCCGTCGCTGAGCTCGCCCGAGCTTGTCGCCGCCGCGGTCACCGGCGATGATCGCGGGCATGGGTCGGATCGCGGTGGTGGTGGCGTGGTCGATGGCGCTGGGCTGCGGGCCGCAGAGCACGACGAGCTCGGGCGGTGACACCGGCAGCAGCGGCGTCGGCACGACCGCGACGACCGACATCGCGACGTCGACGACCCACGATGGCAGCAGCAGCGGCGTCGGCACCAGCAGCAGCTCCAGCGGCACCAGCGAAGCGTCGTCGGGCGGTGAACCGCGCATGTGTTACCCCGGCGACTCGTGCCCGCCGGGACAGTGCTGCGCGCAGGACACCCCGGGGTTCTTCTACTGCGTCGACTTCGGCTACGCGTGCAACTGCCAGACGGATCGCGATTGCAGCGACGGGCTCGTGTGCCGGTCCGTCTCGATCAAGGGCGAGCAGGGTTGTGTCGAGTGCGGCGACGATTCCGACTGCGCGCCGGGCTACGAGTGCCAGTGGGACGAGCACACCTGCGTGCCGATCCCCGATGGGTCGAGCACGAGCGGCGGCGGCACCAGCGGTGGGGGCAGCAGCGGCGGCGGCTGAGCGGGCTCGGGCGCGCGTGGCTGCAACCAGCGTCGTCGCGGCCACGCGGCGCCGCGCCGCGGCCACGCAGGCCAAGCGGTCGCGCGGCGCCGTTTGGCACTCGGACGAGGCTTTGGCGGCAAGCGGTGCGTCACTCGCGAGGAGCCGGAGTCTGCCAGCGGGCGAGAAGGCGAGTTGCACGCTCGGGTGGACGGTAGCGCGCGCGTCGCTGGACGTGTCGGCAGCAGAGGTCGGTCCTCGAGCAGAGCTGACTCGAGCGTGTGTGGCGCGACGCGAGCGGCTATGCTGCCGATGCGGCCCGCGTTGCGGTGCGTCTCGACCGCCACGGGTTCGCACTCCGGCGAGTCCAACGGTGCAGCCGCGCGATGCCACGCCCCTGGGTGATGCCGACACGGTCGTCGGCGAGGTTGCGTCGCCGCCCGCCGCGTCGACACTGCGGCGCGGTGATGCGGTCGGTCGCTACCTCGTGATCGAGCCGCTCGGCAGCGGCGGCATGGGCGTGGTCCATGCGGCGTACGATCCGGAGCTCGATCGCAAGGTCGCGGTCAAGCTGTTGCACGCGGCCGCGGGGGCGTCGCAGGGCCCGTCGCCGCTGCTGGGCGAGGCGCAGGCGCTCGCACGGCTCGCGCATCCCAACGTCGTCGCGGTGCACGACGCCGGGACCCTGGGCGATCGCGTGTGGCTGGCGATGGAGCTCGTGCACGGCTGCACGCTGACGGCCTGGGCCGCGCAGCGCGAGCGACACTGGCGCGAGGTCGTCGAGGTCGCGATCGCGGTGGGGCGCGGGCTCGCAGCTGCGCACACGGTCGGGCTGGTGCACCGCGACGTGAAGCCCGTCAACATCATGATCGACGAGGACCCGCGCGCGCCGTTCGGGATCGGACGCGTGCGCGTGATGGACTTTGGTCTCGCGCGCGGCGGCGGTGCGCCCGCTGCGTCCACGCGCGCCACGCTCGAGGGGGCGCCGGTTCCGGTGGTGAGCCTCGAGGGCGCGCTCGCGGGCACGCCGGCGTACATGGCACCGGAGCAGTTCGCGGGCCTGCGGGCCGACGCGCGCTGCGATCAGTTCAGCCTGTGCGCGGTGATCTGGGAGTGCTTGTGGCGCAAGCGCCCGTTCGCGGGCGACACCCTGGCCGCGCTCGCCGCCAACGTGCTCGAGGGGCGCATCGACGTGCCCAGTCACAAGCGCGGCGTCCCGGCATGGCTGCGCGCCGCGGTGCGACGAGGACTCGAGCGTGATCCGCAGCGGCGATTCCCGGACATGAACGCGCTCGTGACCGCGCTGCAGCGCGGCCAGGCTCGTCGGCGCCAGCGACAGATCGCGGTGGTCGCGGCGAGCGTGGTGCTGCTCGGCGCCGGAGGCTTCGCCGCGCAAGCGGTGGTGCAGGCGCGGCGCACCGCCGCGTGCGAGCGCGAGGGCGCCGCGATCGCCGAGCTGTGGTCGGAGTCGCGACGCGACGCGACCGACCAGGCCCTGCGCGCGTTGCCGGTGCGCTACGCCGCCGTCACCGCCGAGCGTGTGCGGCCGTGGCTCGACGACTACGCCGCGGCGTGGGGCCGGGCGCGCACCGAGGCCTGCCTCGACGCGCGGACCCGCGACCGCTGGACCGAGGCGCAACTCGAGCGCGCGAGCTGGTGCCTCGACGAGCGGCGCATGGAGTTCGCGGCGCTGGTCGAGCAGCTGAGCCACGCGGACGTCCTGGTCGCGCAGAACGCCGTGCGCGCCGCGGCGTCGTTGGCTTCGGTCGAGCCGTGTCGCGACGTGCATGCGCTCGAGCGGCTGCCGCCGCCGCCGACCGAGCAGCGCGACCAGGTGGTCGCGATCAAGGCCGAGCTCGCCCATGCCGGCACGTTCGCGCTCGCGTCACGACCCGCCGAAGGCCTGGCGATCGTGGCCGAGGCCCGCGCGCAGGCCGACGCGCTCGGCTGGCCGCCGCTGCGCGCAGCCGCGTTGCTCGTCGAGGCGAAGCTGCGCGACGACGCCGCCGACTACGAAGGCGCGGCGCGTGTCGGCGCCGAGGCCTACTTCGAGGCCGCGCGCATCGACGCCTGGGATCTCGCGGCGTGGGTCGCGACACAGCTGATCTACACCGTCGGTGAGCACAGTCGTCGACGCGAGCCGGGCCTCGAGTGGGCGCGGCACGCCGAGATGGCGCTCGCCCACGCGGGCGCGAGCGGTGGGGTGGGTGAAGCACGACGGCTGCGCGCCATCGGGGGGGTCGAGTTCGCGGCGGGCCACTTCCAGCAAGCGCGCGAGGCCGGCGAGGGCTCGGTGACGCTGTACGAACATGCGGTCGGCCCCGAGCACCCCGAGGTCGCGTACGCGTTGATCGGCGTGGGCAACGCGTTGCACGGCGCGGGTGACTACGCCGGCGCGTTGGCGACCCAGCAGCGCGCGCTGGCGGTGCTCGAGGCGGCGCTTCGGGCCCGAGCACCCCGAGGTCGGTGGTGCCTGCGAGAACATCGCCGGCGCGCTGTACGACATGGGTGAGTACGAACAGGCGCGCGCGGTGCAGCTGCGTGCGCTCGCGATCTGGGAGGCCACGCTCGAACCTGATCATCCCAAGCTCGCCTTCAGCCTGAGCAACCTCGGCACCATCTACGACGCAGCCGGCGAGTACGACGAGTCGCTGCCGCTGTACCAGCGCGCCGCCGCCAGCCTCGAGCGCACGCTCGGGCCCGAGCACCCGGATCTCGCGCTGGTGCTCAACAACCTCGCCGCGGCCCATCGCGCGACCGGCGATGCGACGCGCGCGGCCGCGCTCTATCGCCGGGCGCTCGCGATCGCCGAGAAGGCCAACGGCCCGGACCACCCCGATGTCGCGATGGCGCTGGCGAACCTCGGCGACGTCCTGCTCGAGGCCGGCGACGCCGCGGCCGCGCGCGCGATGCAGGAGCGCGCGCTGGACATCCGCGAGCGGATGCTCGGCGCCGACCACCACGCGGTCGCATCGACCCTGGGCTCGCTCGCCAAGGTCGTGCTCGCGCAGGGCGACGTCGACGGCGCCATCGTGCGGCTCGAGCGGGCGGTGCAGATCTACGAGCGCATCGACGGCGTGCAGGAGCGCGAGGCCGAGTTCCACTTCGCGCTCGCGCGCGCGCTCGATCGCCGCGGCAGGGATCGCGCGCGGGCGTTGCGGCTCGCGCAGCAGGCCCGCGACGCCTGGCGCGACGCCGGCGGCCGCGTGGTCGAGCTCGCGGAGGTCGAGGCCTGGCTGCGCGAGCGCGGCGGCTGAGCCGCGGGTGCGGGACCGCCTGGTGAACACATGGACCCGGCTGCTCGACCGTGTGCGCGCGGCGATCGGCGTGCGGCACTACAGTCCGCGAACCGAGACGGCGTACGTGCACTGGGTCCGCCGCTTCATCCTCTTCCACGGCAAGCGGCACCCGGCGGGAGCTCGGGGACCTCGAGGCGCCTTGGTGCGCCTCGACCACATCCTCGCTGGGTGAGCGGAGCGTGCTACCCTCGATCACGATGAGTCAGCCGGCCGACGCGCCCCCGTGGCGCGACCCCGTCATCGCAGCCTACCAACGGGACGTCGACCTCACGCTGATCCGGGAGAACCTGCGCCGGACGCCGGATGAGCGGTTCGAACGGCTGATCGCGCTCGCTCGTTTCGCCGAGGAGCTCCAACGCGCGGGGCGCGAGGCGAGGGGCCGGTGACCGACTTCGAGGCGTTGCTTCGTGCGCTCACGCAAGCCGAGGTGGAGTTCATCGTCATCGGTGGGGCCGCCGCGACCGCCCACGGCGCTGTCCGCCTCACCCTCGACCTGGACATCGTGTACGCGCGCTCCGCCGCGAACCTCGAGCGACTCGCGACTGCCTTCGGGCCACTTCAACCGTACCTGCGGGGCGCGCCGCCCGGCCTGCCGTTCTCGTGGAGCGCCGCCACCCTCGGACACGGTCTGAACTTCACCCTCACCACACGCAGCGGGGACATCGATCTGCTCGGCGAGATCGCAGGTGGTGGGCGGTACGAGAGTCTCGTTCCTCACGCGGTCGAGATGAGACTGTTCGGTATGCCTGTCCGTGTACTCGGGCTCGCCAAGCTGATCGAAGTCAAGCGTGCCGCTGGTCGGCCGAAGGACTTCGAGGCGATCGCTGAGCTGCAGTCGATCCTCGACGAGCAGGGCTGAGGGCGGAACGCCGCCCGATCACATCGACAGCGACGCGAGCAGGCGGTGCGCGGCGTGGGTGTTCCCGGCGTCGCTCGCGACCGCGACGGTCCACGCACGTTCGGCCGGGGCCGAGCTTGCGCACCTCGCCCCATCCGACGTCGAGCTTGCCGAAGCGCTGCTCGATGTCGACGGCGGCGGCCTCGAGCTCGACGACGGCGCGCTCGCGATCGACGAGCCCGCGCGGGGTCGCGAGCGGATCGGCAGGCGACCACGGCACGCCGAACGCGGTGTCCCAGTCGATCCGATCGGCCCACGCCTCGAACAGCACCGCACCCGGCGAGCTCGCGCGGCGATCCCATCGCGCCAGGACGGTCGCAGCGCGGATCACCGGCGCGCGCCTGCTGGCCTCGGCGGCGGCGAGCAGATCGGCGAGCACGTGATCGGCGAGCTCGAAGCGATCGGATCGCTGCATCGTGCGCAGCGCGTCGTACGGCAAGATGCGGTCCCACAGCGTCGAGGCGACGTCGCCGGGTATAGGCAACATCCACGCCCGAGGCTCGGCCGGGCGCTCGGGAATCCGACCCGCGCTCACGAAGAGGATGTGCCCGTCGCGATCGGCGTAGCCGACGTTGAACAGGGGCAGCTGCACAGGCGACCCCCCCCTCGCGCTATCGCAGATCCGCCAGCTGCCGCTCCGCTTCCGCGCGGCTGGGATGATTCGCCGGTGCGATCGACAGGAACTTCTCGAACGCCTCGCGGGCGGCCTTGGCCTTGCCGTTGCGGGCGTGGGCGCGGCCGAGGAAGACCAGGGCCTCGGCGTACCACGGCTCGGACGAGGCGGCTTCGACCGCGGCCTCGGCGAAGGAGTCGGCGGCCTTGCCGATCTCGTTGAGATCGTAGTAGGCGCGGCCGCGCAGGAAGTAGGCCTCGTACAGCTTGGGATCGAGTGCGATGGCCTTGTCGAAGTTGGCGATCGCCTTCTTGCCGTCGCCGCTCTCGCGGAAGGCGCGGCCGAGCTCGAGGAACGCGGCGGGGAATCGCTCGGTGCGGGCGACGACCTTGCCCAGCTCCTCGATCGCGCCGCCGGCCTCGCCGGTGATCGCGAGGTGGCGGCCGTAGAGGAAGCGCGCCTCGTCGAGCTCGGGGTCGATCTGGATGGCCTTGAGGTACTCCGCCGGCGCCTCGGCGTGACGCCGCAGGTACTCGAGGATCTTGCCGCGCAGCAGGTGCTTCTCGGCGCTGGGCGTGGTCGGCTGCGAGCGATCGATCTGTGCCAGCGACTCCTCGAACTCGCGCGAGTCGAGCATCGCCTGGGCCAGCAGCATGTGCGCCTCCCAGTCGTTGGGCACGTTCACGAGCACGCGCTGCAGCAGCGCCTTGGCCTCGTCGGGCTTGGCCTGCCACAGCCGCAGCCGCGCGCCGACGATGAGCATCTCGCCGGGCGCGTCGGGATCGTCGAGCTCGTCGCCGACCAGGGTGTCGAGCTGCTCGTACTGACCCTCGCGCACGAAGATGCGACCCAGCGGCGCGGTCAGGCCCACGAAGCTGCCGGTGCGCTCGTACACCGCCAGCAGATCGCTCTTGCCGGGGTCGCTCTGGCCCAGCTCGAGTCGCAGCAGGCCGCGTGCGAGCTGAGCGAGGTTGTCGTTGGGCGACGACGCCAGCGCCTGGTCGTAGGCCGCGAGCGCACCGGTGCTCTGGCCCGCGGCGTCGAGCAGCGCCGCCTTGGCGCGCAGCAGCTCGGCCGCCTGGGTCGGGGCCTTGCGCTCGTCCGCGGCCTTGCGCGCGGCGTCGAGGGTCGCGAGCGCCTCCGGCAGGCGATCGAGCTTCGCGAGCAGCTTGGCCGACTCGATCGGCGCGCGCACCAGGGTCGGATCGCGCGTGAGCGCCGACGCGAACGAGGTCCGCGCCTCCTCGCTCTGCAATCGCATCGCCTGCACCTGGCCCATGCGCAGGGCGGTGTCGGCCCGGCCCGGCCACTTCGCTTCGATCGCCTGGATCGCCGCGAGCGCGTCGTCGCCCTTGCCCGACTCGACCTTCACCTCGACGGCCAAGAGCGCGATCTCGACGTCGTCGGGTCGCGCCGACAGCAGCGGTCGCAACGCTGCTTCGGCCTCGAGCACGCGGTTGGCCGCGACCAACGCCCGCACCCGCGCCACGCCCAGGCTGGGATCGTCGGGCAACAAGCCGGCGGCCTCCTCGAACAGCCGCGCGGCCTTCGAGGTCGCGCCGCTGGCATGGGCCAGCTCCGCGCGCAGCCGCAGTCGCAGCGCCGCGGCGGCCTTGCTCGTGGGATCGGCAGGGCCGAGCTCGTCGATCCAGCCGTGGGCCTTGCGCAGCATGCCGGCGGCCAGAGCCGCACGCACGCCGACCTCGAGCAGGCCCGGATGTTTGGGGTGCTTGACCAGCGAGGCTTCGATCGCCGGCAGCTCCGCCACCGGATCGAGCTGTCGCTTCGCGTCGTGGCGGACCACCACCGCCGCGATCTCGGTCGGCGTGGCCGCCAGCACCGCGTCGGCCTCCGTGATCGCCTCTGCGAGCTTGCGCTCGCGCAAGCGGATCATCGCGCGGCACAGCTGCGAGCGCGGGCCCTCGCCGGCGCAGTCGGCGTTGGCGCGATCGATCGCGCCAGCGGCGAGGCTCGCGAGCCCGAGCACGCGCGTGACGAACGGGTCCTTCTGCTTGGCGTAAGGCTCGAGCCAGCCGCCGGCCTGGCCGGCGCGCACGGCATCGGGGCCGTAGCGCAGGTGCAGCATCAACGCGGCCTCGGCCTGACCCACGCGATCGCCGGTGGCCTCGGCCGCATCGATCGCGGCGAGGTAGCCCGCGGGGGTGTCGAGCGCGAGCTGGGCCAGCACGTCGGCGCTGCGCTCGGTCGCGGTCGCAGCCGGCGTCGCCGGGGTCTTGCCGCTTTTGGTCTCGCCGCGCTTGGTCGGCGCGACGGGAATGTCCTCGGGCGGATCGAACACGCCCAGCGCGTAGGCGCCACCGGCCGCGCCACCGATGAGCGCGATGCCGATGCCCGCGAGCACGAGCGTGCGCTTGCCGCTGCCCGACGAGACCGCCCGCGGCGCGGGCGATCGTCGGGCGCCGAGCGGATCGATGCCGACGCCCGCGACCTCCGCGGCTGCGCGTGCACCCGCGGCTGCGGCCGCGGCATCGGGCGCGCGCTTGGGCTGCGGCAGCTCGCCGGCGGGTGTGAGCGCCTGATCGGCGGGGATCGGCAGGATGTGGGCGGGCTCGACGTCGAGCGATGCCGGTGTCAGCAGCCCGGTGTCCGCCGGCGTCGGCAGATCGGTCTCGAGCGGCGTCGGCAGATCCGACACGCCCACCGGCGTGGGCAGATCGCGGACGCCCTGCGAGGGCGCCGGCAGATCGAAATCGCCGGGCGAGGGCAGATCGAGCTCCGCGACCGAGATCATGTTCTGATCGGTGCCGAAGCGCGGCGCGCCCGACGACGGTCGCGCGGGTGCACCCGAGAACGGTGGCGGCTCGGGCGCGCGGAACGGTGCCGCACCCGGGCGCGCCGGCGTGGGCAGATCGACCGAGGGCACCTTGAATGCGTTGCTCGATCCGCGATCGGTCGGCGCCGGCAGATCGGTGCCGCCCTGCGGCGGACGGAATGGTTGCGGCGCGGCGGGTCCGACCGGTGTCGGCAGATCGGTGCCGCCTTGCGGTGGACGGAACGGCTGCGGCGCAGCCGGTCCGACCGGCGTCGGCAGATCCGTGGGCGCAGCGCCGCGCGGCGGCGGCCCGGGTGGACGCGGTGGCGGCGGTGGTGCAGCGGCGGGCACGCGCGGCGCCGGTGCGTCGACCGTGGGTCGCGTGCTCGAGGGCGCACCGGTGGCGGTCGGTCGCATCGCGGCTGGCGGTGGCGGTGCGGCCGGACGTGCCGGTGGCGGTGGTGCGGCCGGCCGCGCGGCGTGGGCTCCGGTCGCCGGCGGCGGCGCAGACATCGGTGCGCCCGGACGCGCCGGTGGTGCGGCGGTGCGCGCAGCCGGTGCCACGGGCTTGGGCGTGCCCGAGAGCAGATCGATGTGCATGTCGTCGCCCGGCATCGGCAGGTCGAGCTCGCCGAACGTGTCGCCGCCGAACGATGCCCCCGGATCATCGAGCGCTGGGGTCTCGAGCGCCTCGTCGGGGATCGTGCCGAAGAGCGTCGAGCCCGAGCTCGTGCCGGTGCCCGATGCACCGGCGAATGCCGGCGGTGCACCGACGCCGTCGAGATCGTCGAGCGTGACCTCCGGTGGGCCTGCGGTGCCTGCCGCAGCCATCGGCGTACCACAGCGTGTGCATCGCGGCGGTGTCGGCCGTCGCGGGTCCGTTACCAAGCCACACTTGCTGCACGTCGCCATCGGAGAGGGTTGCGGCAGCATACCACGGCCGGCCGCGCGGCTCCGCTGCCGAAGCGGTGCATGCGGCCCACTTCGTGCTCCGGGCAAAAGTCATGCTGCGGACCGGGTGGCCGTGCGGTACTCATGCCACGGTGTCTGCGTCCAGGACGTCTTCGGGGTCGAGCGCGTCGGGATCACAGCGCGCCCGGCCGATGATCCTGCGCGATCCAGTGCACGGGCTGATCTCGTTCGAAGGCGAGGTCGAGTCGGTGGTGGTGCGACTGCTCGACACCCGCGAGGTGCAGCGGCTGCGTCGCATACGCAGCCTGGGTGCGGCCTCGCTGGCGTTTCCCGGCGCGGAGCACTCGCGCTTCTCCCACGCGGTCGGTTCGGCCCACGTGATGAAGCGATACCTGCAGCACGTCGCGCGGCTGTCGAGCGACATCCCCGCGCGCGATCGCATCGACGCCGACGACGCGCGCGTGGCCCTGGCCGCAGCCTTGCTGCACGACCTCGGCCACGGGCCCTACAGCCACACCTTCGAGGCCGTGCTGCCCGGCGCGCTCGCGCACGAGGACTGGACCTCGAAGATCCTGCTCGACCCCGGCACCGAGGTCAACGCGGTGCTGCGCGCGATCGATCCCGCGGTGCCCGCGATGGTCGAGCGGCTCATCCACGGTGAGCATCCCATCGCCCACCTCGCGCGCGCGGTCTCGGGCACCTTCGACGTCGATCGATGCGACTACCTGCTGCGGGACTCGCACATGACCGGTGTGCGCTACGGCCTGCTCGATCTCGACTGGCTGCTGGGCTCGCTGCGGCTCGATCCCAGCGGCAGCGGTACCGCCACGCTCACGGTCGACGGCGAGAAGGGCCTGACCGCGGTCGAAGGCTTCTTCCTCGCGCGGCTGTACATGTACCGCCAGGTGTACCTGCACAAGGCCGTGCGCGCGGCCGAGGCGGTGCTGCGCTCGCTGTTCCGCCGTCTGGCGGTGTTGGGGCCGCAGCTGGGCACGCCGGCGCCGCTGCAGGCGCTGCTGTCGGGCGAGCGCATCGACGTGCGCCACTACCTCGATCTCGACGATCACGCGCTCGAGTGGGGCCTGCGCATGTGGTCCGACGCCGACGACCGCGTGCTCGCGGAGCTGGCCACGCGCCTGCGCGAGCGTCGGCTGTTCAAGACCCTGCGCCTGCGCAAGGACGTGCCGGTCGAGCTCGTGCGCGATCGCCTGGCGCAGGTGCTGCGCACGGCGAGCCCCCAGCGCGGCGCCGATCAGGGCAGCATCGATCGCGTCGAGATCGACGCGTACATCGAGGACGAGACCCTGATGATCCGCAGCGGCGGTCGGCTCGAGCGCCTGCTCGAGGCGTCGCCGGTGCTGCGCGGTCTGTCGCGCGAGCGCTTCGTGCACTACCGCGCGATCTTCCCGCCCGAGGTCCGCGACGCGGTCGTGCGCGCGCTCGGGGACCTCGCGGACCTGAGCTGAGAGGCTATCAGACCCTGCCGACAGCCTCTCGTCGCGACGGCGACCGGACGCAGAAGCGACCGAGCCGGGGGCGTCACACGCCCAGGGCCTCACGCACCTTCGCGACCACCGCGCGGTCGCTGGCCGCGTGGGTGCGCGCGGACCAGCGCTCGTAGGCCGCGGTCGCGTCTGCGCGGCGATCGTGCAGCGCCGCGACCAAGCCGTCGAGGTCGTCGGCCAGGCTGCGGCGCTCGAGCTGCAGGCACGCGCGCGCGCGTTCGGCATCGGCCCGCGCGCCGTCGCGATCGCCCCGCAGCACCCGCAGCTCGGCGCGTAGCTGCAGCGCGACGGGGCAGGTGTGGCCGCGTGCGACCGCGGCCTCGATCGCAGCCTGGGCCGCGTCGAGATCGCCGTCGGCCAGCGCGAGCCGGCCGAGGTTCTCGTCGTGGATGTGCCAGCTGCTGACCTGCTTCATGCGCTGCCACAGCGATCGCGCCTGTGCAACGTCGCCGGCGTTGTCGTGCACGCGCGCGAGCACCGTGAGCCCGGTGCCGTCGTTGGCATCGATCGCGAGGCAGCGTTCGGCCAGCTGTTTCGCCAGCGCATCGTCGACGCCCAGCGCCGCGTAGGCCAGGTCGCCGAAGTCGCTGGCGCGACCGCACTGCGCCACGCCGAAGCGCAGCGCCTCCTCGCTGCGACCCAGCTCGACCAGGCACTCGAAGCGCGCCTGCTCCCAGCGACTGAGCTTGCCGTCGTCGTCGAGCTCGCCCGCGTCGGCACCCAGCGCGATCGCGAGCTCGAGCGCCTGCTCCCAGCGACGATTGGCCTTGGCGATCTTGAACTCGAGCGGCCGTCGCCGGGCCGCGCGCACGTCGGGGTGCAGCGTCTCGCACCATGCGTCGATGGCCGCGATCGCGTCGCCCTCGCGGTCGAGCCCGAGCCACGCGTGCACGCGATCGGCCATGGTCTCCGCGCTCGCAGGGCAGGGCGCGAGCACCTCGAGCGCCTCGGCGAAGCGACCGCGGGTGTTGAGCTGGCGCGCGTAGAACCGCCGCGGCGCCACCAGCGAGGGCGCGGCTGCGATGGCCTGCTGCATCAGCGCCTCGCCGCGGGCCTCGTCGGCCAGCGATGCGGACATGAGATCGTCGGCCTCGTTGGCCAGCACCCACGGGTCCTGCGGCGCGAGCTCGGACAGCCGCGACAGCACCGCGACCGCAGCACCGGGGGCCCAGATGGTCTCGAGCAGCAGCCGCGCGTGCGCGCGCGCCGGCGCCTTCGCGCGCGGGAACTCCTTGCCCAGCTCGCCCAACAGCTCGTGCGCGCCGCCGATGCCGTCGTGCTGCGACACCACCGCGGCCACGCGATCGAGCTGACCCTCGTCGAGCGCACCGGTCCACGCCGCGCGGCGCAGGTAGCCCACGCCGTCGTGCAGGTAGCCCGCGCGCGCGAGCACGTCGCCGAGCAGGAACGTGCCCTCGGCGACGTTGGCGAAGCCCAGGCCCGCGGCCGCGGCCTGGATGGCCTCGGGCCAGCGCTCGGCCTTGGCGAACGCGCGGCCGAGCTCGCGGTAGGCCCACGCGTAGGTCGGGCGCCGTTGCAGCGCGGTGCGCAGCTCGGTCACGCCCGCGTCGAGCTCGCCGCGCATGCACCTCGCGGCACCGCCGATCGCAAACGGCGTCGGCGAGTTGGGATCGACCGCCGCGAGCTTCTCGCACAACGCCAGGCAGGTGTCCCAGCGGCCATGGTTGTACGCGAGGTCGGCGAAGTTGGTCAGCAGGTAGCCGTCGCCCGGGCGCTGCTCGACGCGGGCTTGCAGCCCCGCGATGGCCTCGTCGACTTGGCCCTTGCGTGCGAGCACGCGCGCATGCTCGATGGCGAAGCCCGACGACTCCGGCCGCAGCTCGAGCGCGCGCGCGAACGCGACGATGGCGTCGTCGAGTCGCTCGGCGCGGCTGCGGATCTTGCCGCGCACGTACCAGTTGAAGGCGTTGTTGGGCGCCAGCTCCAGCGCGCAGTCGCTGAGCACCGCCGCGAGCCCGGCGTCGCCGGCGTCGATCGCCATGTCCGCGAGGTTCTCGTTGGAGCGGACGTGGCCGGGGTCGCGCCGCAGCGCCTGTTCGAAGGCCTCGCGCGCGCCCTTGCCGTCGCCGAGCGCGAGCTTGCAGTCGCCGATCGAGCACCAGTTGTTGGCGTCGTCGGGATCGCGATCGCGCGCGCGCTCGAACGCGGCCAGCGCGTCCTGGCTGCGGCCCTGGGCATCGCGCACGCGGCCGAGGAACTGCTGCGGCCACTCGTCGTCGGGCCACAGCCGCACGATCGCGTCGAGCACCTGCTGCAGCTCGGCCTCGGTCTCGGCCGAGGGCGACTGGCGGTGACGGTTCTGCGTGCGGACGAACCGCAGCACCCACGCCAGCTCGTAGGGCTCGTGCAGCGCGATGGCCTCGGCGACCAGTCGCTCGGCGTCCTCGTCGCGGCCCTGGTCGTGGGCCTCCCAGGCCTGGTCGGTGCGGCTGATGTACTCGCACTCGATCGCGCCGGCCGCATCGAGCGCGGCGACGAGGTCCGCGCGATCCGACGGCACCGCCACCAGCGCGCCGTGGTTGGAGAACTCGCGCAGCTTCGGCAGCTCGCCGTAGAGCGTCTCGCGGACCTCGTGGGTCATGGGGTCTTGGACCTCGAGCAGCTGGCGCGCGTCGTCGTAGCCGATCGCGACCGCGACGTGGCGCGTGGTCGAGTAGTCCTCTTCGATGATGAGCGGGATGCCGGCGTCGAGGATCGCGCGGGTGCGATCGAGATCGGCCTCGATGCGGCGGGTGTGGAAGCCCGCCGCAATCATGTACTGGCGCATGCGGTGCACCGGCGTGCCGCCGTCGGGGTGCTTGATCTCGCGGGCGACCGTGACCTGCTCGGCCTTGGTGCCGAAGTAGCGCAGGCACAGCTCGACCGACGCGGGACCGCAGTGATCGCGCAGCTGCGTGACCGAGGGGAACGCCTGCAGCCGCGTGCGTCGGGTGCGGCCGGCGGCGAGGTGATCGAGCACCGACGCGGCCGTGCGCGCCGCATGATCGCCGCCCCCGGTCGCCGCGATGCGGGTCCACGCCGCCCGCGCGGCGTCGTGATCGCCGGCGCGATACGACGCCGACGCCGCCTCGAGCATCAGCCCGCGCGCCGGATCGCCCTCGGGCGAGATCTGCAGGATCTCCTGCAGTACCTTGGCGACCGCGGGCCACTGCGCGCGCGCGGCGTGCAGCTGCCACGCCACGCGGCGGGCACCGATGTCGCCGCGCCGCAGCTGGCCCAGCGCCACGAGGTGCTGCTCGGAGTCGTCGAACTCACCGAGGATCGTGCACAGCCGTGACAGCCCCAGACGGCCGAGTCGGCGCGCGCGGGCGCCGAGCTGCGTGTCCTCGCCGTGCTCGAGCGCGCGCTCGAACGCGGTGCGTGCGACCGGCCGCTCGTCGAAGGTGATCGCCAGATCGCCGCGCGTGGCCCACACGCGCTCGGGCTGGGCTGCCAGCGCCGCAGCGGCGTCGAGCTGGGCCTGGGCCAGCTTGCGCGTGCGCTTGCGGCCGAACAGGATCGCGGCCTCCAGGTGGGCTTCGACGGCCAGCGCATTCGCGCCGGTGCGCGTGGCCTGCTCCGCGGCCGCGAGCGCCATCTCGAGCGCCCAATCGAGCGACCACCAACCGATCCGCAGCACCCGTGCGGTCGCGACCTGAGCCTCGAGCCGATCGGCGGTGCCGAGCTCGCGCATGTTGCGGACCTGCTGCAGCGTGTCGTAGGCCGCGCGCCAGCGCTCGAGCCCGACCTGTGCACGCGCACGCAGCAGACCGGCGGTGACGGCGGACAGTCCGCCGCCATCCTTGGGATCGGCGAGGCGTGCGAGCGCGTGGTCGTGCTCGAAGGCGTCGATGTCGTCGCTGATGCTCTGGGCGATCGAGGGCAGGGGCTGGGATTGCATGGCGGACGCTGGCGCCCAGGGTAGCAGCAGCGCCCCCGGGTCCGATCGGTCCGGGCGATCCCCAGGCGATCGGGCGCGATCACGCGGCGCGGTCGCGGCGGGTCGCGGATCGCAGCGCGCGCAGACGCTGGTGCAGCGCGGCGACCATGGACCGCGCGCGGGCGCGGTAGGTGTGGTCGGCGTGGACCCGCGCCGCGCCGGCGCGGACGAAGCCCTGGCGCCAGGGTTCGTCGCCCAGCGCGCGACGGATCTTCGCGATCATGTCGTCGCGATCGCGGAACAGGCACAGCTCGCGATCGAGCTCCAACGCCTCGGCGACCCCACCGGGTGCGTGGTCGTAGTCGCCGTCGGAACGCGCCAGCACGAAGCCGCCGCTGGCCATGGCCTCGAGCACGCGCGGGTGCAGGTTGCAGCGGGTGTTGATGTGCAGCACGACCTTGTGTCGCTGGTACATCTCGCGCAGCGCCGGGCCCGGCGCGACCTCGCCGCGTGCGTGCGGTGCGAAGCGCGGGATCTCGGCCCAGCCGCGGCCGAACAGCGACAGCGGCACGCCCGCGGCGAGCAGCTCGTCGGCCACGCGCACGCGCTCGACGTGGCGCGCGAGCAGCAACGCGTCGTAGGCGAAGCTGGCCTGCTGCGCCGCGGGCACGGTCACGCCGGTGTCGCGCAGCAACGCCGCCAGCACCGGCGCGAGCTCCTCGTGGCCCTGCGGCAGCGTGGCCATGGTCGCGAGCCGCTGTTCGAGCGCGGCGTACAGCCCCGGTGCGAAGCGCGGCTCGATGGGTCGCGCGAGGTGGGTCGCGTAGGCCACCGCATCGCTCGCGGGCACCGGATCGCGCGGGTGGTACACCGCGGGGTCGACCGCGAACGGCAGCGCGCTGCAGTGCGGGTGACCCAGGGCGGCGTAGCGCTGCGCCAGCGGCACACTCCACGCGAAGCTGAGATCGAGCGTGCCGAGTCGGGCGATGATCGCCGGATCCGACAGCGGTGGCAGCTCGTCGAGGATCCACGACGCCACCGGCAGGCCCGCAGGCAGCAGCGCGCCGTACTCGGGCCGCAGGTGATCGATCTGCAGCGCCAGGTCGGGCTCGGCCTGCAGCAGCTCCTGCGCCACCGCCGGCAGATCGTAGGCGTCGGCCCGGTCCTGCTCGAGCGTGAGTCGGACCTCGTGACCTTCGGCTTCGAAGCCGGCCAACAGGCCCACGCCGACGTGGCGCAGCACGGTGGTGTGGATCGACGTCCACAGCCACACCCGCAGCGGCGCGCCCGCGTCGAGCCGCGCGAGCGTGCCGGCCAGGCGCATGGGATCGTAGCGCCGCGCCAGTGCAGACGTGCTCTCGCGCCAGCTGTCGATGCGCGCGGCGTCGAGCCGCGCGAAGCCCTCGACCAGCGCCGGCGGGCACGCGCTGCGCACCCGTGGCAGCGGTCGCAGCCGCGCGCGCGCGAAGAACTCGAGCGCCTGCGCGCTGGCATCGGCGCCCACGAACCACTGCGCGAACAGACCCGCGTCGATCACCGGGCCGATGTCGACGCTGCGCAGCAGCCGTCGCAGCACCGCCGGCTCGGGTTCGACGCCGTACAGCTGCTGCGACCAGTTCGGCACCGTGGTGGTGATGCGGTTGCACACCAGCAGCAACACGCTGGCCCACGCGCGCAGACCGACGATGGCGTGGCGCGCGTTGGCCGGCACGTTGGCCAGCAGCTGCGCGCGCAGTCGTGACGGCGGCTCGGGGTGATCGAGCGCGACCACCCGCTCGCCGGCGCTGTGCTCGGCGATGCGCACGACGAAGGGAAAGCCGTCGCGCCGGCTGCCGTTGCGCGTGGTCCAGCGCCACGCGAGCTCGTCGGAAGCGAGCACGGTCAGTTCGCGATCGTCGGCGGCTGCGATCGCGTCTGCGGCGGCGGGGAAGCGCGCGCGCACGCGCGCGAGGTTGCGCTGCAACAGTCGGGTCTCGTCCTGCTCCTGCGCGCGCGCGTCGGCCTGCGCGCCGGCCAACAGCTCCGGCAGCGCCGCGCTGGGCACGTCGGACCGCGCGAGCCAGCGCGCGGCGTGCCGCGGCGCGCCCAGGCGGTCATAGGCGATCGCGATGCGCGTGGCGTACACCGGCGCGCCGGTGACGTGGTGCAGCAGCTGCCACAGCCGCAGCGCCGCGAGCGAGGCACCGCCGGCGGCGAGGCCATCGGCCCAGCGCACCAGCACGGCTGTCGCCGCGACGATCGCCGCGCGGTGCTGCGGCGCCATCGCGGCCTCGACGAACTGCGCGAACAGGCCCCAGCCCGCGTCGGTCACCGCGGCGGCGCGGGCGCCAGCGCGGCGGACGGCTGCGGCGGCACCAGCGACACGATCGCGCCCGGGCGCACCGCGAGTGCGTCGAGGTGAGCGAGCAACGCGAGCACCAGCGACACGGCATCGACCGCGCCGTCGGCGGGCATCGGCAGCGCCACGGTGTGGTCACCCGCGAGCGTCGCGAGCGCGCGGGCATCGTCGTCGATCACGATCATCGGCACGGTCGCGCCCAGGCGCTGCCGCAGCGCCGCGGGGATGCTGCCGCTCGCTGCCGACCACGATCACCGCGGCGACGGCCGTGGCGCCAGCGCGGCGTCGGCGAGGGCCTCGGCGACGCGCGCCGGCAGCCCGGGTTCGAGCGGCCAGGGGATCGCGGGCGCGAGTCGATCGGGAGCAATCAGCATGGGTGACTCACAGGGCCGCGACGTCCTCGAGGATCTGCGCCGCGCGGTGCTGCCAGCGGTGGCGCGCGCGGACCTCGGCCGCGGCGGCTCGCGGATGGCCTGGGCGCGCGCGCGATCGGACAGCAGCTCGACGATCCGCGCGGCTTCCATGTCGCAGCGGGAACGCGACGAAGTGCTCGCCCGCGTTCATCACGTGGTGCAGGCCGTCCTCGCGCTGCTCGTGGTCGAGCTCGCGGAAGCCCACGAGCGCGCCGCTGGCCATCGCGTCCATCGAGCGAAAGTGCATGCCCGTGCCCTCGTGCAGCACCACCGCGACCTCGGCGTAGGCCTCACCCATGGCCGCGGGGCAGTCGAGCCAGCCGCGGTAGTGCGGCGCGTAGGCCGGCCAGCGCGACCAGTTCGGCGTGCCCCAGATCGCGAGCCAGCGCTCCTGCCACGGTGCGGCCCACGGCTGCGACGACAGCCGCGACTGCAGCGCCAGCGCACCGTCGGCCAGCTCGGTGCGGTTGAGGTGGCGGATGACGCGGCAGGTGATGTCGTACGCCAGGGTCGGATCGAGCACGAGCGGGTGGCCGCCGTGGCGGCGACACACCCCGTCGATGCGATCGATCACACCGTCGACCGACAGCTGCTCGTCGCCCGCGGTCCGCAGCAATCGTTCGATCGCAGGCAACAGCGTGCCGAAATCGCAGGCACCCGCGCCGCCGGTGACATCGCGCGCGAGCTCGGCCGGCGTCCCCGGGTTGGGGATGTGGCCGAGGAAGCCCAGCGCGGTCGTGCCGCGGTGGTCGCGGGCGGGGTAGTCGTGCGTGCAGGTGCCCGGCGGCAGCCATCGCATCGGCGTGCCGCGGGTGAAGTGGGGCAACCACGCGTCGCTGAACAGGTAGGTGACGTCGCTGCCGACGAAGTCGTCGACCGCGCGTCCGCCCAGATCGACGACCCACGCCAGGTGCAACAGGCCGCGCGGCAGCTCGCCGACGTCGGCGCGGGCGCGGTTCATCTCGAGAACGACCTCGGTGCGGGTGCTCGCGCAGTAGTCGATCAGCTCCGCGGGCGCCAGCAGGCGCAGCTCGCCGCGCGCCTCGACACCGCAGGCCTCGAAGCCACGGCACATCTGCGGCAGCAATGCGCGGTAGAAGTCGTTGTCGCGCGGCAGGAAGATGGCGACGCGGCGCGGGATCATGGCGGGCTCGTTTGGCTGACCCGGCGCAGCATCGCGGCGACGCCGTCGACGAAGGCCTGGGTGTGGAAGATCGATTGCGCCGCGGCCACGGCCCGCTGCATCCCCCGCAGGTCGCAGCCATCCAGGCGCGCGCGCAGCCGCGGCAGCTCGTCGGCCGCCACGACCAGGCCCACGCCGTGGTCGCGCACCAGCGCGGCCATGGTCTCGAGCTCGGGGCTCACCAGCACCGGCAGGCCCGCGGCGAGGTAGGTGAACAGCTTGCTCGCCAGCGCGATGCGCAGGTGCGTGCGTCCGACCGCGAGCTCGGGTTCGACGCGGTACAGCAGCAACCCGAAGTCGTGCTGGCCTGTGAGCGCGTCGACCAGTCGACGCAGCGGCAGGTGAGCGTGCAGCGTGAACGCGTGGTCACGCCGCGCGAGCGCGGCGTAGTCGGCCAACGGATCCTCCGCGGCCACGCCGGTGACCCCCGGATGGGCGGCGACGTACATGCCCTGACGCGTGAGCCCGTGGAAGAGCTCCGCGAGCACGAGATCGCCGAACGCACGCCGCGAGGCCGACGCCGACTTGATCTGGCCCACGTGCACCAGCCGCCACGGGCCGACCTCGCGGCTACCGGGTGCATGGGCCCATTCGCGCGGCAACGCCGGGAAGAAGCGCAGCTGCAGCGCGCTCGCACCCGCGACCACGGCATCGAGCGCGGTGCCGCCGTGCTTGTGCACGAAGCCGCTGGTGCCGCTGCGCACCCACGGCTCGACCCGCTGCATGGTCGCGAGCTCGGACGCGGTGAAGACCCCGTCGTCGACGAACGCCTGCGCGCGCGTCGGCTCGACGAACGCCGACATCCAGTCCCAGATCTCCTGGATCAGCGGCTCGCCGGGGCGCAGCGCCGCGATCAGCGGGCCGAGCCAGATCCAGCGCGCGTGCGCCTGCAGGTACACCGGTGTGCCCGGTGGCAGGGCGTCGACCAGCGCGGCCAGTCGCGACAGCGAACCGCCGCAGCTCCACGCGCGCGCGAACACCTGCCGCGGCGGGTCGCCGTGCAGGTACACCGCCAGCGGCGTGTGGCCGCACGCGGCCAGCCCCGGGGCGAGGCACTCGAGGCTGGGGAAGTTGCCGTGGTGCACCGCGACGAACAGCACCGGGTTCGGTGAGGCGGTCGCGGCGGCGTGCAGCGCCGCGGCGTCGCGCCGCGCGGTCTCGTCCAGCGGGGTCCACCGCGCCACCAGCGTGCCCATCACGTGCTCCGCACACTGCGGATCGCGTTCGAGCGGCAGTGGCAGCGCTGCGGGGTCGGACGGGATCGCCATGGTCCCGCCTCACTTCTTGCGATCGCACGACCGCGGCGCGGCGGCCCGTTGCGGTCACCTCGCCGCGATCACGAAGGTGGCCGCGCGCCGTGGGGTCCGCCGCGGGCCACCGTCTCCGCATCCGGGGTCCGGCTGCGGACGGGGGTTCACGCACCGCCGCCGCTGCCGTCGTCGCACCAGCACAGATCGACGCCGGTGGTCTCGTCGAAGGCGCAGCCGAACGAGCCCACCGCGCCCAGCTCGATGCACACGTCGTTGCAGTCGAGTGCGACCGCTTCGCCCTCGACGCACACCGCGATGGTCGCCTCGTCGAGGCACACCTGCAGGTCGGGCTCGCAGGCCTCGCCGCCGTCGGTGCCGGCCGAGGGATCGGCGCCGCCCGAGCTGTCCGCACCGCTCTCGGCGCTGTCGGGTCCATCGGTGCCCTCGCCGCCCGCTTCGCCACCGCCCTGGGTCGTGATCGGCGAGCTGCCGTTGCCGTGGGTTTCGTCGTCGTCGGTATCCGAGTTGCCGTCGCCGCCGGTGCTGTCGCCCGCGCTGTCGTCGTCGTCGTCGCCGTCGCCGATGTCGATCAGGTCACAACCACCGAGGACGAGGGTCAGGGTCAGCAGGCGCTCCAGCATCGTGTTGCTCTTCATGCCCGGTGGGTGGGAACCGACCCCGTCCATCCGTCACGGCGCCACGAAAAAAATCTCGGATCGCTCGCCAGTGCCTGCGAACCGGGGTTCTGCGGGCCGCGGAGCCACCGCCGCGCCAGCCGCGGCGCTATGCTGCGTCCGTGCGATCGTCCGCGTTCCTGCTCGCCGCCGCGTTGCTCGCCTGCCGCCCGCGCGAGTTCGACGACGGCGATCGACGCGCGATCGAGGGCCTGCTCGCGCAGCAGGCCGCGGCGTGGAACGCCGGCGATCTCGACGGCTTCATGGCGGCGTACGAGCGCGGCGACGCGTTGATCTTCACCAGCGGTGGCGAGATCCGACGCGGGTGGCAGACGACCCACGATCGCTACGTCGCGCGCTACGGCGGCGCCGGCGGTGCGCACCAGATGGGCAGCTTGACGTTCGAGGTGCTCGACGTGCGCGCGCTCGGGTCCGACGGCGCGATGGTGCTGGGCCAGTGGACCCTGACCGAGACGCCCAAGGCCGGCAGCGGGATCTTCAGCCTCGCGCTGGTGCGCACGACCGCGGGCTGGCGCATCGTCCACGATCACACCTCGGCGCGGCCCAGCGGCGGTTGAGCGCCGCCCGGACGGGCCCGCAGGCGGTGGTTGCAACAGCCCTGCGGCCTCGGCCGACACCGCGGGCGCACCGAGCCAAGCGCCCACGAGCGAGCGCGCCGGTGCGGAGTCGACGATGAAGGACCTGCGTACGAATCTGGTGGCGTGTTGCGTGTTGTTGGTGGGTTGCATGGTGCCGCGGCCGGGCGCCGGCGGCAGCGACGAAGCGGAGACCTCGTCGGGCGGTGCCGACGGCAGCAGCGGCGATGCCGGCAGCCTCGGTGGCTCGATGACGAGCTCGAGCAACGGCGGGGGCGAGCACGACACCGACAGCGACGATCCATCGACGTCGGGCTCGAGCGGCGGACCCCCGCCCGACGAAGGCACCAGCACCGGCGCGGTGGACGATCCTTGCCAGGGCACCTGCGCCGCGGCGTTCGAGGGTTGGTCCGGGCCGGCGGTGGCCCATCGCGCGGCCGGCAGCGAAGTGCCGCTGCAGTGCGACGGAGACTTCGCCCACGAGGTCGCGGACGCGTTCACGAGCTTCACTGCGGACCCGGCCCAGTGCGACTGCAGCTGCGGCGCGGCGGTCGGCGTGAGCTGTGGCAACGGCGTGACGGTGCACCGCTACTCCGGCAACTGCATCGCGCTGCAGGCGAGCTACGTCGCGGGACCGAACTGCACCGACATCCCCGACATCACCACCGACTCGACGTGGCGCTTCGAGACGCCGACCCCGTCGGGCGGCGCGTGCGATCCGTCCGGCGACACCGCGCTGCCGCAGCCGCGGTTCCTCGATCGCGTGCGGTTGTGCGAGCCCGAGGTCGCGCCGGCCGGCACGTGCGACGAGGGCCAGTGCGTGCCCACGCCGAGCCCGGAGCAGGGCGGGTTGTGCTACTGGGCGCCGGGCGAACTCGAGTGTCCGATCGGCGAGCGCACGTTGTTGTTCGACGGCTCCTTCGAGGAGGGTCGGTCGTGCGGCGCGTGCGAGTGTGGCGCGCCCACCGGCGAGTGCGTCTTCGAGAACGAGGACCTCGTCGGGGCGGCGTTCTCCGTCGGGAACTGTGGCGGCCTCGGTCTGGTCGCGACCTTTGCGGCCGACCAGTGCACGATGGTCACCGGGGATGTCTCCGCATTGATCGCCGCGATGCCCACGCCCGACGTCGACTGCGCGCCCTCGGGCGGTGCGCCGCTCGGCGAAGCCGTGCCCACGGGCGTCACGACGATGTGCTGCATCGAGTGACGCCCGCAAGGGTCAGTGCACCGTGACGGTCTGGGTCGTCGCGGTGGTGTACGAGCCGCGGGTGGCGGCGTCGAAGCTCTCGGCGCCGCCCGAGAGCACGTCGAAGCCCGCGGGGCAGCGGTGCAGCACCGCGGTGCTGCCACCGCCGTCGTACAGTACCTCGGCGACGTTGGCCCCCTTGGCCACCGCGCGCTGACGCAGGTGACCCTCGGTGGGGCTGGTCAGCGCGCCGACCGGTTCGCAGGTCTGCGCCAGCGCGAGCGCCAGGTCCTGGCTCGGTCGCACGACGACGATCGCGAGCTCTTCGCTGGACAGATACGGCGGCGTCGGCGGGGCAACCTTGCACGCGGACAGGGACAGGGCACACAGGGTGGTCAGAAGCAGGGTCTTCACGGGGCGCTCCGGAATCCGGCCGGGACGGCCATCGGGTGGGCGAAGGAGATTGCAGGCTCGAGCGCGGCTTCGTCCTGCGGTGCGGGCACCAGCTCGGCGGGACGCTCGCGGATGATCTCGCCCTGCACGAACACGCGGCTGCAGCCGGGCCACAACGGTACGGTGCTGAGCACCCACGCACTGTTGAGGCCGCACTGGCGGCTGGTCACGCGCAGGTTGACCACGGCCTGGCCACCGGCGCGCTCGATCTGCTCGTTGACCTCGTCCGAGAGGTTCTTGTTGGGCGTCAGCGGCACCGCGGCCCACAGCAAGCCGTAGACCTTGGTCTCGATCTCGAGCTTGCCCACGACCTCGCGGCGCGCGGGCAGCAGCACCATGCCGTCGCTGCCGAGCACGGTGGGCGAGAGCGAGACCGGGTAGCGGGTGTCGTCGAAGCGGAGGTTGGAGCGGCCGCCGGCGCAGCCAGAGGACAGCGCGAGTGCGGCCAGGGCGGTGAGCAGGAGCGTCTTCATGGTGGGGTTCTCCGGGCGATGCGCTACGGGTTGGCAGCGGTGGGGGTGGAGGTCGCGGTGGCGTCGGCGGGTGCGGGTGCCGCGGCCGCGCTCGGCATCGTGACGCCGCGGCCGACGTGGCCCTTGAGTCGCACGCGGCTGCTGATCCACGCCGCGGAGTAGAAGAAGCCGCTGTACGAGTTCACGCGCACGCGGTCGACGTGGATGAGGCGGTCCTTCGCGCCGCCCGCGGCCAGACGCATCTTCGCGTCGACCACGCCTGCGCCGGTGACCAGCGAGCTCGCGCTCGTGGTCGTGACGGTGACGTTGCCGCTGGTCTGCGAACTCGACGACGCGGTGACGGTGCGGTCGACCTTGATGTCGAACTCGGGCCCGTCGGTGCGGTCGACGGTGGCACCGCCACCGATCTGCTCGACCGGTCCCACCAGCACCGGCGTGGGCACGCGGTTCGCGGTCGCGATGGACTCGAACGCGCAGCCGGAGGTGAGCGACAGGGCCGCCGCACCGACGAGGGCGAGGCGCGACAGGGGGGTTCGCAGCGGGTTCGACATGGGCTTCGGCGAGACAGTGTCGGGCCCGGAGAATTCGATCCCCGGCCGTCCGCACCGCAGGGATTTCGCGTCCTGGGGCCCGTGGGCGGGGTGTACGCTGCGCCCGCATGCGAGGGGTGTTCGCGCTCGTGGTCGTCGTCCACGCTCTGCTGCACCTGCTGGGCTTCGTGCAGGCGAGATGGCCGCAGCGGCTGCCGCAGCTCACCGGCGCCACGACGTTCGAGCTGCCCGCCGCGCTGGGGCGCTTGCTCGGGCCGGCGTGGCTGCTGGCCGCGGTCGCGATGGTCGTGACCGCGGCACTGTGGTTCGCGCAGCGCGAGCCCTGGTGGATCGTCGGTGGCTTCGCGCTGGTGCTGTCGCAGGCCCTGGTGATCCACGCCTGGCCCGACGCGAAGTTCGGCACGGTCGCCAACGTGCTGCTCGCGCTCGCGGTGGTCGTCGGCTTTGCGCAGGCGCGGTTCCGACGCGACAGCGCCGCCGAGGTCGCGCTGCTGTGGCAGCACCTCGAGCCCGGTCCCGCCGCGATCGTGCAGGAGGCGGAGCTCGAGCCCCTACCCGCGCCGGTGCAGCGCTGGCTGCGACAGGCGGGCGTGGTCGGTCGGCCACGCGTGCGATCGGTGCGGCTGCGACAGCGCGGCGAGCTGCGGACCTCGCCGCAGGCGGCCTACATGCCCGCGACGGTCGAGCAGTACTTCGCGGTCGACGAGCCAGGCTTCGTGTGGCAGGTGCAGACGGCGGTGCTGCGCGTGGTGCCGGTGATCGGTCGCGACCAATACCGCAGCGGCCACGGCCGCATGCTCATCACCGTGGGCGGCTTGGTGCCGGTGGTCGATGCCGGTGACGCGGCCATCGACGAGGCCACGTTGCAGCGCTTCCTGGGCGAGATCGCGTGGTTCCCCAGCGCCGCGCTCGCGCCGTGGCTGACGTGGCGCGCAATCGACGACGAGCGCGCGGAGGCGACCGTGCGCTGGGCCGGGCTCACGACCAACGCGATCTTCCACGTCGACGCCGGCGGTCACCTGGTGCGGCTCGAGGCGCTGCGGTATCTCGGCGGCGGCGCCGAGGCGCGGCGCGAACGCTGGGCCATCCCGATGACGCAGTGGCGACGGTTCGACGGCATCGAGGTGCCGTCGCACGGCGACGCGGTGTGGCAGCTCGAGTCCGGGGATTTCAGCTACTACCGGTGGGAGATCGAGCACATCGACTACGACCGCCCGACGCTGTTCTGAGCTGCGCCGCTGCGCTACCGTCCCGCGCATGAGCCGTCGCTGCGTCCTCGCCCTGTCGTTGCCCCTGTTCGCGTCGTCGGCCTGCGCCTCGGATCCGTCGGCCGGCGACGAGAGCACGTCGACCAGCGCGGGCAGCGACGGCAGCAGCACCACCGGCGAGCCCATCCCGCCGCAGGTCGACTGGCCGCACGTCACGTGCGATCCGTTGGTGCCGAGCTTCTGTCCGCTGCCGTTTCCCAGCAACGTCTACACCGTCGCGGACGAGACCACCGCGACCGGCCGGCGCGTGCAGCTCGAGCCCGACGCGATGCCGATGTCGTACTACGGCGTTCGCCCTGACCCGACGCCGTGGAACCGCGCCGACGGCTTCACGCCCGGCATCGCGATCACGGCCCACTTCCCCGAGCTTGCGCCCTACGGCCTGGTCGACATGCCCAGCCCCAACTCGATCGAACGCTCGCTCGCGCCCGACGGGCCCAGCGTGCTGCTCGACGCCGAGACGGGCGAGCGCGTGCCCCACTGGGTCGAGCTCGACATGCTCGCGGAGGATCCCGGGCAGCGCCTGCTGATCATGCACCCGGCCGTGCGCCTCGAAGACGGTCGGCGCTACATCGTGTCGCTGTCGAAGCTGCGTGACGGTGCCGGCGACGTCATCGCGCCCACGCCGGGGTTCGCGGCCCTGCGCGACGGCACCGCCTCCGACGAGCCGTCGATCGAGGCCCGCCGCGGGCTGTATGCCGACATCTTCGCGCGGCTGCAGGACGCGGGGGTCGAGCGCGCGTCGATCCAGCTGGCGTGGGACTTCACGACCGCGTCGCGCGAGAACCAGACCGGCTGGCTGCTGCACATGCGCGACGAGGCGCTCGCCGCCGTGGGCGAGGACGGCCCCGAGTACGAGATCACCTCGGTCGAGACCGACTACGAGCCCGACACCATCGCCTACCGCATCTACGGCGAGATGACGGTGCCGATGTATCTCGACCAGCCCGGCCCCGGTGCCAAGCTGCGCTTCGGCGACGACGGCATGCCCGAGCCCGACGCCAGCGCGCCCACGGCGGCGTTCGAGTTCGAGCTGCTGATCCCGCAGGCGGCGCTGCGCAGCCCGGTCGGGCTCATCCAGTACGGCCACGGCATGCTCGGCGAGAAGGAGCAGATCGAGAGCGAACACTTCCGCGTGTTCATGAACGAGTACGGCTACGCGATGTTCGGCGTCGACTTCATCGGCATGGCCGCGGATGACGAGCTGCCACTGGGCGCGCTGATCGCCGCGGGCGAGTTCCATCGCTTCGCCGACGTCATCGACCGCCAGCACCAGGGCATGCTGAACTCGCTGCTGGCCATGCGCCTGATGACGCGCGGCTTCGCGGCCGACCCCGACTACGGCGGGCTCATCGATCCCAGCCGCGCCTACTACCACGGCATCAGCCAGGGCGGCATCTTCGGCACCACGTACATGGCGCTCACCACCGACGTCGAGCGCGGCGTGCTGGGCGTGCCCGGCATGCCCTACAACCTGCTGATCAGCCGCAGCGCCGATTTCGACCCGTTCCTCGAGATCATGCGCGCGACCTATCCCGACCCGCGGCAGCAGACCCTGCTCGTGTCGCTGGCCGACATGCTGTGGGAGCGCACCGAGCCGGCCGGCTACGCGCCCTACGTGCTGCGCGACATGCTGCCGGGCACGCCCGCGCACCAGGTGTTGATCAACGACGCGATCGGCGATCACCAGGTCACGACCCTGGGTGCCCACGTCATGGCGCGGACGATGGGCATGCCGCACGTCGACACCGGTCTGCGTGACATCTTCGGCCTCGAGCTGGTGCAGGCGCCGCACGATGGCTCGGGGATCGTCGAATACGGCTTCGGCTTGCCGCCCGAGCCGCTGGAGAACCTGCCGCAGCGCGCGTGCGAAGATCCGCACGGCAAGCTGCGCAAGCTGCCCGAGTTCCAGCGCCAGCTCGACACGTTCCTGCGCACCGGCGTGATCACCAACGAGTGCACCGACGGCGTCTGCAGCTTCCCCGACATGAGCGGCTGCTGAGACCGTCCCCGCCGCGGGATGGTTGGCGCGCGGCCACGGAATGTCGACGCCACGGCCTCACGTCGAGCCGCCGATGCATCGGCGGCTGCTCGTGGCACGACGGCGCGCCCGGCGGACTGCTGGCGTTCCCCGGGACTGAAGAGTTGCTCGCGCGCGTCCACGGGCACAAAGGCGGTGGGAACCTCGATACGCTGGGGGGCACCGAAGGACTGCAATGACCCTGCGCGCGCTGCCGCGCCGGTCGCAGGCGGTCGGATTGCGCGCGGATGCCCGCCGCTGGACGCCGACGATGTTCGACGATCTCGATGACGAGGCCACGCTGCTGCGTCGCAGCGATGGGCGATCCTCGCCGGTGTCGGCCCGCTGCTGCTCGAGCTACGCGACGACGGCCGCTGGCACCCGCTGCCGCTGCCGGGTCTGCACTGCGCGGACGTGGCCGGCGCGCCCGCGGGCGACCCGCTCGCGTTCGGTCACACGACGCTGCTGGGCCACTGGCCCGACGACGCCACCTTGGTGATCGAATACGTCAGCTACACCCGGGTCCAACCACCGCCCGCGCGAGGTCCACCAGCGCGGCCGCGACGGTCGCTGGCGCCGCGTCGATCGCCACCCGCGGTGGTTCTCGCGCTGGCCGCGACGGATCGCGCCGTGGCGCGACGGCTCGACGCTGACGTGGTTCGCGTTCGCGCGCACGGACACGCTCGCGTACGTGCTCGGCGCGAGGCCAGCAGCAATACCAGCGCGACGCCGTGGCAGCGCGGATCGAGCGACAACCCGCAGCTGCGCGTGACCCACGGGCACGCCGCGCCGCCGCCGGTGCGCTTCGACGACCGCATCGACGATCTGCGGTGGTTCCCACACGGCGTGGTCTACGTGCTGCGCGGCGGCGAGACTGCCAGCCTGCAGCGCATCGACGCCGTGCACGAGACCAGCGAGGACATCGCCCTGGGCGAGCTGCTCGACGGGCGCGCGATCGATGGCTGGGACGTGCGCGCGCCCGACGACGTGTGGGCGTGGGGCAGCGGCTTGGAGTCGGACTCACCAGGTCTGTTCCACTTCGACGGCGCGCGCTGGCGCGAGCAGGCCACGCCGTGTCGGAGCTTCGTGTCGCTGCTCGCCGACGCGGCGCCGGCGGTGCTGCTCCACTGCGACGTGCGTTTCGGACCCGACGACGATCGCCCGGCGCTGCTGCAGCGTCGCGCGGGCGACTGGCACTGGCTGGGGTTGCCCGAGCAGGCCACGCCGATGGCCGCGCTCGCGCGAGGCGAGGGCTTCGTGGTGCTGATGCGAGAGATCGGTGGCTCGGCCTCGACGCTGTGGCACGACGGCGCGCCCGGCGGACTGCTGGCGTTCCCGGGACTGAAGAGTTGCTCGCGCGCGTCCACGGGCACAAAGGCGGTGGGAACCTCGATCGCTGGGGGGCACCGAAGGACTGCAATGACCCTGCGCGCGCTGCGATCGATCGCCCTGTCGCTGCCACCGCTGGCGATCGCGTGCGATCGCGGCCCCCAGCCCGAGCGCGCCGACGCCGGTCGCGGACGCGCCCGCGCCGACGCCGGTCGCGGACGCGCCCGCGCCGACGCCTGCGCCGACGCCTGCGTCGGCCGGGCCCAAGGCCGCGGCGGTCGTGCCTGCGCCCGCACCGACGCCGGCGCCGACACCCGCGGTCGATCCTGCGATCGCCGGCAAGGTCGAGATCGCCGCGGACGCGCGCGCGTGGTCGCAACTGGTCGCCTTCGCGCTGGACGACCGAGGCGAGCCCTCGCTGGTGCGTAGCGAGGCCGGCACGCTGTACGCCGCTGGGGCCGAAGTTGGTCGAGCTCGCACCCGACGGCACGAGCTCGGCGCTGGGCACCGACGGCATCACGCTGCTGCGACAGGAACAGCCGCTGCTCGATGGCGACTACGTGCGGTTCCTGCCCACGATGATCGGCGGCGACTTCCCGCGCGAGGGCTTCCTGGTGGTCAGCTACAGCCTCGGCGCCCGCGGCATCGAGCCGCCGCCGCAGACCTTCCGCCGTCGCGAGGACGGACGGTGGCACGAGCTCGACAACGGCACGCCCGAGTTCGTGTGGTACCCTGCCGCGTTCGGACGGTGGACGCAGGGCTCGCTGCTGGCGCTGCGTGGCTTCGCCGGGCGCTATCTCGACGCCGACAGCGAAGCCGGGGAGCGGCGCGCGATCAAGCGCGCCCGCATCATCGACGCTGCGATCGCGAAGCAGAAGCACATGGTGGTGTTGCGTGGGCAACCGCGTGCGCCGCAGCTGCAATTCTGGCGGCGTGGTCACGCAGTTCGCGTCGCTGCCCAGCGGCGAGATCATCGCGGCGGTCGCCGACGACGACGGCGGCACGGCGATGTTCCACTACGACGACACCACCGGGACGCAGCGCCGCCTGCCGCTGCCGCAGGGCGACGGTGGTGCGCCGCGCGACGTCCAGCTCGCGGTGCGCAGCGCCACCGATGCCTGGGTTGCCGCTGGCAGTGGCAGCGACGAGCTGCCGTTTCTCGCGCACTACGACGGCACCGCGTGGACGGCGGTGTCGAGCCCGTGCGAGGCCCGCATCGCCGCCATCGATCTCACGCCCGACAGCGAGGTCCTGGCCTGCGCGATGAAGACCGCCCCTGAGCAGGAGCGCGCCGTGGTGCTGCGCCGACGCGGCGAGCGATGGACGGCGATCGGCACGCCGACCACGGGCGATCGCCGGATCGCGACCGTGTTCGTGCAGGGCGATCGCACCGTGGTGCTGACCCACGAGTGGGGCCGCAAGTACGAGATCTGGACCGACGGGCCCGCGCCCGCGTCGCCGCTGCAGTTCGGGGACACCCGCGCGGCGGTGCGCCCGATCCTCGCCGACGCGCCCGATCGTCCGATCGACGACGCGTGCGATCACCTGACCGTGCCGCTGACCGGTGCGCCGGGCGATCGCAGCACCGTGCTGCCGCGGCTGAGCCAAGCCGGTGTGACCAGCGACGTCGAGGTCCAGACCGTGCTCGTGGGCGAGCGCGAGGTCGACGCCGTGGTCGTGACCGGCGTCTCGCCGTCGCGGGTCCGCGAGACCGCCGCCGCCATCGCCGGGGCCCTGGGCACCGAGGCCCAGGCCGCGACGTGCAACCTGCGGCCGCTCGCGCATCCGCCCGACGACGCCGCGCGCTGAGGCCCGCGGCCGCGACTTGCCGCGCCCATGACCGGGGTGCGATCGTGGATCCACGCCGATGGCTCGCGTGTGGCCCACGCTCGTGCTCGCAGCGCTCGCGCAGGCCTGCGGGCGACCCAGCACCGCGAGCGCACCGGTGGCGCCGCCGATGCAACCGAGGGCGGCGCGCACCGAGATCGTCGGCGACGTGCGGGCCTACGACGGCAGCGCGCTCGCAGCCGGGGCCTATCGTGTGATCCGCAACGGCATGCTCGAGCCGGAGCAACAGGGGCTGCTCGATGCCGAGGGCCACTTCCGCGTCGCGCTCGAGCCGGGCGTGTACTGGCTGGGCATCAGCGGCGTGGATCATCTCGAACAGTGGCAGGCGCTGTGGCTCGACGGTCCCGTGCGCGTGTACGGATCGCTGGGCACGCCCGAGCGCGCCGATGCGGCGCCGTGGCAGGCACACCCCATCGCGATCGAGCTGCAGTACCTCGACGCCGCGGGTGCCGTGCTCGCGCAGCACCGCCTGCCGGGCACGCGCCGCAACGACGGCATCGAGCGCTTCACGCTGCCCGCGATCCCCGAGCGCGCCACCGCGATGCGCCACCGCGTGCTCTCGAGTCACGCGAGCGCACCGCTGCACGACGGCGCGCGCTGGCAACACGACGGTCACGGTCGCTTCTGGACCGTCACCGCGCCGCAGGGGCAAGGTAGCCTGGAGCTCGACCTGCGCGACCCGCCGCCGCCGGCGATCCCCGCGACCGTCGCGTGGGACAGCGCCGACATCGAGCTCGACAGCGCCCAGCGCACTGCGGCGCAGTGGCGGCGTGCACGGGCCAAGGCCGCGAGCGAGGGTCGCCCCGCGGCGGAGCACCCCATCACCGCGGCCGAGCTGTCGGCGGCGTGGCGCAACGTCGAGCAGGAGCCGCGCAGCGAGCAGCGCTGGCTCGTGCTCGCGTTCCTCGATGGCTGGGGCCCGCTGGCCGACGACGCGCGGCTCGCCCGTGCGGTCGCGTGGATGCTCGACGAGATCGCGCCCGACGACCCACGCATCGCGCTGTTCGCCGAGCTGCACATGCCGCTGCAGCGGGTGCTGCTCGCGGGCGAGCCGGCGCTGGCGCAGCGCCTGCGCGCGTGGCTCGATCGGCGCGCGCGCGACAACGGCGACGTCGGCGAGCGCGTCGCTGCACTGGCGCTGCTGCTCGAGGACGCGAGCGCACGCGGCGACACGGCCGGGGTCGCGGCGCTGTATCGCCGGCTCGACACGCCGGCGCAGCGCGCGAGCGTGCTGGCGGCCTCGCTGGCGGCGCGCTTCGATCCCGATCGTCCGCTGCAGCTGGGGCGCACCCTGCCGGCGTTCGACTTCGAGGCGGTCGGCGCGGACGGAGCGCGCGTGCGCAGCGACGAGCGCCGCGGCCTGCAGCTGCTCAGCGTGTGGGCGACCTGGTGCGCGCCGTGCATCGAGGAGCTGCCGGCGCTGCACGCCGCGTGGGCGGCGATCCATGGCGTCACGCCGCCACGCGACGGTGACTGGTCGCGTGTCGCAGCGCCGGCCGAGCCCGTGATCGAGTTCGTCTCGATCTCGCTCGACGACAGCCCGCAGACGGTGGCCGCCGCGCGCCGTGGGCGTCTGGCGATGCCGTGGACGCACGCGTTCGTCGGGCTCGATCACGCCGACGCGCTCGAGCGCGACCTCGGCTTCGTCGGCGTGCCGACGCTGATCCTCGTCGACCGCAGCGGCACGATCCTCGCGCTCGACGACGCGCTGCACGGCGAGGCGCTGCTGCCGACGCTGCAGGCGGCGCTGCGCGAGCACGGTGCGCCAGCGCCGAGCTCGCCGCGCCCCCGGCCGCGGGGCAGCAGTGGCCCGTGAGCCAACGAACGACCCCGGGCAATTCCAGACAAGCCCACGTGCGCCGTCGGAGGCGACATAACCGGCGGGTCTCACCAAGCGTGCGTTTGGCCCCCGCGTGCCCGGTGCCGTGGCGCACAACGCACGACGGACTCGACCGCGGCATCGGGTATGGTCGCTGCTGGCAGAGGACCCCCCGATGACCCGAGTCCGTCCGCATTCGCGCCGCCCCACCCGTCGTCTGCATCGCCGCCTCTGGGCCCTGTCCGCGCTGTCGCTGACGAGCCTGCCGGCGATGCGCGCCCACGCGCTCGATCCGTTCACCAACGGCAGCGCGACGCTCAACAACCCGTCGCTGTCGTCGGGCGTGGCCCTGGGCGCGTGGGACATGAACGAGGACGGGCTCGACGACATCATCCGTCTGGGCGACACCAGCGCGCTGCAGATCGAGTACCAGCAGCCCGACGGCAGCTTCGAGCTGTTCGACTACGGCAACGTCCCGGGCAACTCGTGGAGCCTGTCGATCGGCGACGCCGACAACAACGGCTTCGCGGACATCTTCACCGGCGGCCCCTACGACGATCTCAAGCTGCTGATGGCCAACGGCGACGGCAGCGACTTCGTGGCCACCGTCCTGGGCGGGCCGCAGATCTTCTTGCAGTGCTCGAACTTCGCCGACATCGACAACGACGGCGCGCTCGACATCTTCGCCTGCCACGACGACGGCATCTCGTCGCCGTATCGCAACGACGGCACCGGCGCGTTCACCCGCGACCTGTCGCTCATCAACCCGGCCTCGACTGTGCCGTCGGACAACTCCGGCAACTACGGCACGGTCTGGACCGACTACGACAACGACGGCGACATCGATCTGTACCTGGCCAAGTGCCGCCTCGGCGTCAACAACCCCGACGACGGCCGCCGCCTCAACCTGCTGTTCCAAAACGACGGCAGCGGCAACTACACCGACGTGGCCGAGGCCGCGGGCGTGCGGCCGCACGACCAGTCGTGGTCGTCCGACTTCGCCGACGTCGACAACGACGGCGATCTCGACATGTTCCTGGTCGCGCACCAGGTCGGCAGCCACCTGTTCGAGAACCAGGGCCCCGGCGCGGGTCTGGGCACCTTCGTGGACGTGACCGCCGACTCCGGCATGGTCGCGGATCTCGAAGCCATCGATCTGGGCATCAACACGCACTTCGAGGACTTCGACAACGACACCTTCGTCGATCTGATCGTCACCGGCCGCGTGGGTGAGCACCGCCTGTTCATCAACAACGGCGACTTCACCTTCACCGCTGCCGCCGATCCGTTCCCGACCGACGGCCACGGCATCCACAGTGCGGTCGTGGGCGACTTCGACGACGACGGCTTCCCGGACGTCATGGCCGCCTTCGCCACTGGCTACAACGACCCCAGCGGCGTCGCGGATCGGCTGTTCATCAACCCGGGCAACGACAACAACTACGTCAACGTCTGGCTCACCGGCGTGGTCAGCAACCGCAGCGCCGCGGGTGCGCGCGTCGAGGTCACCGGCGAGTGGGGCACGCAGATCCGCGAGGTCCGCACCGGCGAGGCCTACGGCATCACCAACGCGGGCACGCGTCACTTCGGCCTCGGCGCGGCCGAGGCGGTCGACTCGATCGTGATCCGCTGGCCCTCGGGCATGGTCGACACGATCGAGGATCCCCCGATCAACCAGACCATCCACGTGGTCGAGGGTTGCCCCGGCACCTGGTACCGCGACGCCGACGGCGACGGCTACGGCGACGCGAGCATGACCACCGGCGGTTGCATCCCGCCCGAGGGCTACGTCGCCGACGCGACCGACTGCGACGACGCCGACGGCATGAACTTCCCCATGAACGACGAGACCTGCGACGGCGCCGACAACGACTGCGACACGCAGATCGACGAGGAGCTGGTCGACTGCAACCCCGGCACCTCGAGCGGTGGCGCGGAGTCGGGCGGCAGCAGCGAGGGCGGCGTGGACAGCAGCGGTGGCGGCAGCGTCAGCGCGAGCGCGGGCGAGACCGGCCTGACCGGTGCCGACTCCGGTGGCACCGCGGGCGAGTCGAGCAGCGGCACTGCGGGTCAGGAGCAGGACAACGGTGGCTGCAGCTGCAACACGACCCCGCGCGCGGGCCTGTGGCCGTGGCTGTTGTTCGCGGTGCCCGTGCTGCGCCGTCGCCGGGGAGCGCGCGCGTGAGGCCGCGTCGACTCGCCGCGGTCGCGTCGCTGCTGGGCGTCGCGGTGTCGGCGTCGCAGCAGGTCGCGGCTGCGCCGACCGAACCCGGCACCCTGATCAACCCCCTGGTCACGACCGAGGCCTGCGAGAACTGCCATCTGTTCGGCAACCCCGCGCCGATGGCGATGGATCCGCCGTTTTCGCCGTTTCGCACCTGGCAGGGCACGATGATGGCGAACGCCGCGCGCGATCCGGTCTTCTGGGCCGGCGTCGCGGTCGCCGATGCCGACGCGCCGGGGCAGACCTCGCTGTGCGTGCGCTGCCACGCGCCGCGGGCGTTCCTCGACGGTGACGGCGACATCACCAGCATCGATCAGCTGAGCAACGATCAGCTCGCGGGCGTCGAGTGCGAGCTGTGCCATCGCTCGATGGAGGACCTCGAAGCCGAGGTCGGCAACGCGCGCTACACCATCGACGACGTCGTGGTCGACACCAACGTGCCGCGGCGCGGCCCGTGGGATTTCACCGACGGCAACGACCCGCCGCCGCACTCGTGGATCCACGATCCGTTCATCGGGACCTCGCGGCTGTGCGGCAACTGCCACGACGTCAGCACGCCGGCCGAGCGCGTCGACGATGCCGGCGTGGGCATGGGCGTGCCGTTCAACGAACAGCGGACCTACAGCGAGTGGCTCGGCAGCGCCTACGCGGCCCCGGGCGACGGCTTCCGCAGCTGCCAGGACTGCCACATGCCGGCGGTCGACGACATGGCCGCCTGCACCGCGCACCAGAACCTGCAGAGCCACCCCACGGGCGGTCGGCGCCACGATCTGGTGGGCGCAAACCGCTTCATGGTCTCGATGATCAAGCAGGAGTACGGCTCCGCGGGTGCGAACGTGCTCTCGGATCAGTTCTTCGACACCACGCTCGATCGCTACGACGAGTTCCTCGCGACCGCGGCGACGCTCGAGCTGACTGCACCGCGCGAGGTCGATCTCACCCAGGGCCTCGCAGGTATCGACGTCCGCGTGACCAACAACAGCGGCCACAAGCTGCCCAGCGGCTACGCCGAGGGCCGCGTGATGTGGCTCGAGGTCGTGGCGCAGTACGCCGGTGAGGTCGTGTACAGCTCGGGTGCATGGGACCAGGTCCGCGGCATGCAGCAGGATGCGCAGCTGCACACCTACGAGGCCCTGGCCGAGGACTACGCCGATGGCACGCAGCTGCACCTTTTGCGCAACAACCACTGGATCGTCGACTCGCGCATCCCGCCGCTGGGGCTGGTCGCGAACCTCGAGACCGATCCGATCGGCGATCGCTACACGCTGCAGGGCGACGGCACCTGGCCGAACTTCGACGACGTCGGCTACGCGTTCCCGGCAGCGCCGCAGATCGCCGACGCGACGCCCGGCGATCCCGATCCCGACGTGCTGACGCTGACGGTGCGGCTGCGCTATCTCATCAACACGCCCGAGTACATCGAGTTCCTCGGGGACAACGGCGCGGACGCGGGTCAGCACGTGGCGCAGCTGTTCGATCTCGCCGGCGGCGCGACGCCCGAGACCCTCGCCGAGCAGACCGTCGCGATCGCGATCACGGCCTTCGGTACCGCCGCGGGCAGCAGCAGCAGCGGCGACGCGAGCAGCGGTGACGGCAGCGGCGCGACCACGGCGGCCGACACCAGCGGCACCGCGACCAGCGACGCGAGCACGAGCACGAGCGCGGGCTCGGCCGGCAGCAGCAGCGGCGCGGGCAGCAGCTCGAGCACCGAGGGCGGTGGCGGCTCGGGGGGTGGCGGTGGCTGCGGGTGCAACTCCGCGCCCGGCGGTGCGCCTGCCGGCGCCTTCGGGCTGTTCGCGCTGGCCGTGGCCCGTCGTCGTCGGCGGCGGTGATCGAACGGTCGCCCAGGCGGTCTGTCGGGCCGGCGGAGTGCAACCCGCCGCCCGAGGACGCCCCATGCCGCTGCCCCTGCGCTCGCTCCACCCCCTTGGCCTCGCCTGCGTGCTCGCGGGCGTCGCCGTACCCGCGACCGCCGCGGCGGCGCCGGCCCAGAGCACCAACGACGCGTTGATCGACGCGGCCAAGGCCTCGCCGCTGTTCCGCAGCGCGATCAAGCGCGGCGGACTGCGCAAGGCCGGACTCGCGACGGTGAGCTTGCGCCCGGGCGTCGAGATGGACGTGCTGCGCTACGTGCAGCAGACCGCGCTCGACAAGCACGCCAACTACGCGCCGCTGTTCGACGAGGCACTGCGGGTGGGCTGGCTCGCGGGGGCACCGAGCTACAGCGAGTCGATCCTCGTGCTCGACGATCGGCTCGTCATCGACCGCCGCCTCACGGTGCCGCTGCAGGCCGGTGCCTGCACCAAGGGCGGCGCGCCGGCAGCGGTGGCGTCGATCTGCTTCGCGCCCGACGCGGGCAAGGCCAAGGCTGCCGCCGACAAGGGTGACGCGGCCAAGGCACTCGCGCAGGAGCTGTCGGAGATCCGCGGCAAGCTGGCCAAGGCCGATCCCGGCAAGATCGTGCGCGGCACGATCACCGCGAAGCAGGCGCTCGACATGGACGACGACACGCTGGTGGGTTTCCTGCTCGAGGGCGACGCGCGCACGATCCACCACGTCAGCATCGTGCCGCGCGTGTCGGTGGTCGACGGCGCCAAGCAGGCCGACAAGCTCGACAGCCTCGACGCGCCGCTGCCGGTCGTGGCCGGCGCCGCGGCGCCGGCGGAGCCCAAGGCAGCCAAGCCCGACGTCGCGGCGCTGCCCGGCGCCGACAAGAGCTTCGCGCGCGAGTACTTCCTGACCGGCTTCACCTACGGCCGCGAGCTCGAGGACACCTGGGAGTACACGCTCGCGGACTCGACCTGGCTGACCGACCGCTACTACGTGCGCTTCTCGTACCACCTGAGCTTCGGCTTCGGCGTGCGCGCGCCGTTCTCGGTCGACGTGAAGGCCCGCGGCGACAACGGCTCGCGCACGATCGACGTCTCGGTCGCGCCGGTCGACGTCGACGCGCAGGGCAGTCCCGCCTACGCCGCGGTCGGTCTGCCCGCGAACCAGACCTTCGACGGCAAGGAGTTCGTGCTGCAGTTCACCGCGGGTTGCAGCTTCTACGCCTCGATCCCCGGACCCAACGTCGGCAAGTCGTGCCCGAACGTCGGCAAGAACTTCAGCCGCGACATCGACCCTGTGATCGGGACGGAGAGCTCGGCGATCGCGGACTGGTGGCTGCCCGGCAGCGACACTGGCCTGGGCGTCGACCTGTCGATCGCGAGCGCATCGGTCGACATCGGCCTGGGTGCCGACGTCACCAACGGCAGGATCCGGCTCGACGCGGGCGGCATCTCCGGCGCGCAGACCACCGGCGTGCCGCAGTCCGGACTGGCGTTCGCGAACCGCGATGCGGTCTCGTTCGGCATGTCACCCTCGGGTGCCACCGATCCCGGGCGCCTGCGGCTGTCGGCGCCGCGCTACGGCTTCGACCTGCGGCTGCGGCCCAAGTTGCGCGGCCACATCGGGGTCGACGTCGGCGTGTGGGATCACGACTGGATCATCGGGCCCTACGCGCTCGACTTCCTGTCGATCTCGCAGGGCTTCGTGCTCGGCCGTCACCCCGGCACCGTCGCGCAGCACGACTACGCGGTGTTCGACACCGGCCTCGTGCTCGACCCCGACGTGCCGGTCAAGCCGCCGGTCAAGCCGCCCAAGAACCTGCCGGTGGATCCCGGCGCGGGCGTCGTGAAGTAGCGCGCGCGTCAGCCGGCGCGCGTCAGGGCGCGCTGGGTGCCGCCCACCGGAACGAGGCGAGCGCGGTCGCGAGGATCTTCGGGTCGTCGCCGCCGGACTTCGATTCGTCGGTGCAGACGATGCCGAGCGGGCGGCTCGAGAGCGTCCAGCGTTCGAACACGAGCGTGCCGTCGCCGATGGCCTTGTACTCGAGGTGGACGGCTTCGCGCTCGGTGCCGTCGTGATCGACCTTCACGATCGCGGCCTTGACCTCGTGCTTCTTGGCGTCCTTCTTCGCGCGGTCGATCATCGCGAGCTCGAGATCGGCGAGCTTCGTCGGCAGCGGCAGGTCGGAGCGAACACGGCAGCTGAGCGACGAGATGGCCATGCCGGCCTCGACGCGCGCGGCGTCGGCGATCTTGTCGCCCTTGTCGCCGGTGCCACCGTCGCCGGGCGCGAAGTCTTCGACCTTCCAGCTCGCGGGGACCCAGAAGCTCCACGCGTCGCCGACCACGGGCTGCCAGTCGGCGGGCACGTCGGCGGGTCGCGCGGGCGCGGCAGGCGTGGGCGTCGCGGGCGTCGGCGCGGGCTCGGCCTTGCTGTCCGCCTTCGCGTCCGCCTTGCTGTCGGCTTTCGCGTCGGGCGACGGCTTGGGTTGCGCGGGCGTCTCGGGCGGCGCGTCGAACTTGGCCTTGGCGTCGGCCTTGCCCTTGGCGTCGGTCTTGGCGTCGGTCTTGGTCTTGGCGTCGGCCTTGCCCTTGGCATCGCCGGAGTCGCACGCGAGCAGGGTGGCCAGCAGGAGGATCGGAGGGCGGATCGTCATCGGTGCACCGGTGGCGCCAGGCATAGCACGGGGCGGTGGTGGCGCGGCGTACGGGCCGTGGTGCACCGGTGAAAAAAGATTGCGACGGTCTGCGCCCAGCCAGCGTCGTGGTCCCCGGCGCCGCGGCAGTCACCGCGGCCGAGGATCGAAGGACCATGATCGGTGAAGTTCGTGCGTTGCGCCTCGGCGCAGCGCTGGGGATCGGCTTGCTCGCAGCACAACCGCTGCCGGGCTGCGACGCGGGCGGCATGCAGGACGGCGAGGGCTCCGGAGGCGACGGCACAGGCGGGGGCGGTGCGTCGGCGCAGGAGCAGCAGGAGTGCAAGGACGCCTGCAATCAGCTCAAGTTCTTCGACTGCAACGACAGCACCGACCAGGCCCGCTGTTTCACCGCATGCGAAGCCGCGTCGGCCTCGGCGATCGAGTTGTTCGTCGCGTGCGTGCAGGCCGACATCTGCGATCCCAGCTGCAGCACGAACCTGTACGACCAGGCCGGTGGCGGCGAGACCGGCGGTGGTGGCAGCGGCGTGGGCGGCGACGGCACCGGTGGTGGCGGTGGCGGCGGCTGCGTCGACGCGTGCCAGGAGTACGTCGGCGCGGGTTGCATCGAGGGGGTCGACTGCGCTGCCTTCTGCGCGTCGTTGTCACCTTCCGATCAAGGCTACGCGGTCTACTGCGTCGATCACCGCAACGGCTGCGCGTTGCCGCCCGAGTGCGAAGAGGGCCTGCCGGGCGAGGCGGACCCAACCGCACAATGCCAAGATGCCTGCGACTCGCTGCAGTTCTTCGACTGCATCGACGCGCAGACCCACGCCGATTGCCGCACGCTGTGCACCAGCGCGGCCACCGATGATCAGGAGACCTTCATCAGTTGCGTGGCCGGGGGCGTGTGCCAAGACGGTGCGTGCTACGACGTGTTTGCCGGCGGCGGCGGCGAGACCGGCGTCACCGGTGGTGGCGGCGAGGTCGGCGGCGGCGGCGACGTCGAGCTGTGCCAGAGCACCTGCGATCAGATGGAGTTCTTCGACTGCATCGATGCCAGCCAGCACAGCATGTGTCGCGAGGTCTGCACCACCGCGACTGCCGAGAGCATCGATACCTTCTGGAGCTGCGCCGGCGGCTGCGAAGACGACTCGTGCTACGTCGAGTTCCTCGCGGCGCAGTGACGAGGCCGACTCAAGGCTCGTCGCGCTCGAGGCCCTGCTCCCACGCGCGCAGGTGATCACTGGAGGCCGTCCGCAGCGCGGGCGACTCGGCGCGTGTCAGCGCATCGAGTCGCTCGCGCAGCTGCTCCAGCCCGCGGCGCAGACGACTGCGCACGGTGCCGTCGGGTAGGCCCAGTGCGATCGCGAGATCGCGGCCGCGGACGCGCTCGAAGTAGTACAGCTCGAGCGCGATCTGCAGCTCGGTCGGCAGGTGTTGCAGCGCGAGCAGCAACAGCCGCTGCTCGTCGCGTGCGGCCAGCACGCTGCCGGGAGACAGGCCTGCGTCCGCGATCGACGTGGTCGCGGGATCGATCGGCGCCTGGTTCCGACCGCAGCGGGTGCGGATGTGATCGTAGAGCTTGCTGCGGGCGGCCGCGAACAGGTAGCCGCGGAAGGCCTCGGGATCGCGGATCTGATCCCGACGCTCCACGCAGCTCAGGAACGTCTGTTGCACGAGATCCTCGATGCCGCTGTCGACCTTGTTGTGGAAGAAGCGGCGCACCGCCTCCACGTAGCGGTCGACCAGCTCGCCCCCGGCCCGGCGATCTCCGGCTTGCCAGGCGAGGAAGAGCTCGGCGTCGCTTGCCAACGATCGCGATCGTAGCAGGATGCTGCCGGCGACTCCACGGCGCCGCGGGCGTGAATCGCAGGCCGATCGGGTATGCTGGCGTGCGGCGATGACGTCGGAGGGCGATCCGCTCGTGACGCGCCTGGAGGCGGTTCGCATCGACGTCGATGCGGTGGAGCGCGAGCGGTTGCGCGTCGCCGTTCGCGCGCAGGTCCTGGGTGAGCCGGCCGCGGAGACCCGCATCGACCGCTTCACCGTGCTCGAGACCCTCGGCGCCGGTGGCATGGGCGTGGTCTACGGCGCCTACGATCCCCAGCTCGATCGCAAGGTCGCGATCAAGTTGGTGCGGCCGTGGCAGGGCGGCCGCGCCGAGGTCGAGCGCGAGCGATTGACCCGCGAGGCCCGCGCGCTGGCGAAGCTGTCGCATCCCAACGTCGTCGCGGTGTACGAGGTCGGTCTGCACGACGACTCGGTGTTCGTGGCGATGGAGTTCGTCCGCGGGCGCACCCTGACCCGCACCGGCGTTGCGAACGGCACGCCGTGGCGCGAGGTCCTCGCGCTGTACCTGCAAGCGGCCGAGGGCCTCGCGGCGGCGCATGACGCCGGGTTGGTGCACCGCGATTTCAAGCCCGACAACGCCATCGTCGGCGACGACGGTCGCGTGCGCGTGCTCGACTTCGGGCTGGCGCGTGACGCTGGGTCGGCGGACGCCGTCGGCGCGTCGCCCGACGCGCGCACGACATCGAGCTCGGGCCTGACGGTCGCCGGCGCGGTGATCGGCACGCCGGCGTACATGGCCCCGGAGCAGCGGCTGGGCCTGCCGGCCACCGGCGCGAGCGATCAGTTCGCGTGGTGTGCGTCGTTGCACGAGGCGCTCGGCGGCGGCCTGCCCGTGGTCGACGACGGCGACGTGCGGGTGTCGCTACCGGTGTGGCTGCCGACGCGCGCACGCCGGGCGCTGGTGCGCGGGCTCGCGTACCTGCCCGCGCAGCGCCACGCCGATCTGCGGCAGCTGGTCCGCGCGCTGCGATCGGTGCTCGAGCGGCCGCGGTGGACGCGGCTCAGCGTGGCGGCCGCGTTGATCGCAGGCGGGCTCGCAGGTGCGGTGACGGTGACCTCGATGGGCGACGAGCCCTGCGTCGATCCCACGCCCGAGCTCGCGGGGGTCTGGGACGACCGGCGTCGCGTGGAGCTGCGGGAGGCGGCCGATCGCTTCGATGCCCTCGCGCGCACCGCCGCCGAGATCGTGGTCGCCGAGCTCGATCGACGCGCAGCCGAGTGGACCGGCGCGCGACTCGAGGCATGCGAGGCCCGCTGGGTGCGGCGCAGCGACGGCGAGTCCACCTTCGCGTTGCGGACGCGCTGCCTCGATCGCCGGCGCAGTGAGCTGGGCTCGCTGGTCGATGCGCTCTCGGGCGGTGACGCCGAGGCTTGGCGGCGCGCGGTCGAGGCGACGGTCGCGCTGTCGCCGGTGACGGACTGCGACGGCGCCGAGCGGTCCTCGGCTGTCGCGCCCACCGACGTCGCCGCGGCCGACGGTCTCGCGGTGCGCATCGATCGCATCCACACGCTCGAGCGCCTCGGCGCACTGGCGCAGGGCCGCGCCGAGATCGATGCGGTCGTCGACGACGCGCTCGCGCTGGGGCACCGGCCGACGGAGGCGGAGGCGCTGCGGGCCAAGGCGCTGCTGGTCGCGTCCGAGTCGCGCGACGCCGAGGCGATCCCGGTCTACGTCGACGCGCTGTGGCGGGCGGAGGCCGGCCGCGCCGACGAGCTCGCGCTCGACGTCATGGCGAAGCTGCTCGCGCTCACCGCAGACTCCGGCGATCTCGCGCACGCCGACGAACTCGCGCTGCGTGTGCGCGGCGCGACGGAGCGGCTCGGGCGGCGCTCCGCGGTGGAGATCCAGGTGCTGCGGGCGCGCCACACCCTCGCGCTCGCGCACAGCGACTTCGTGCAGGCGGAGGCGCTCGCGCGCGAGAGCCTCGAGCTCAGCCGCGCGTGGCGAGGCGAAGACGCGCTCGACGTCGGCCGGGATCTCAACAACGTCGGGACCACGCAATACGAGCGCGGCGAGCTCGCGGCGGCGCGGAGTCGTTCGAGGCCGCCTCGCGATCAAGCGGCGCTGGCTGGGCGCGGTCCATCCCGACGTCGTCGCGGCCCGCACGAACCTCGCCAGCGTCGACGAGCGCGAGGGACACGTCGAGCGCGCCCAGGCCGAGCTGGAGGCCATCATCGCCGACGCCGACGCCACCGCGTCGGTCAGTCCGTTGCTCGCCGCCGCGCTGGGCAACCTCGCGAACTTGCACCTCAACGCCGGGCTGCGGCGCAGGCGCTGCTGCTCGCGCAGCGATCGCTCGCGGTGCTCGAGGCCACGTTGGGCCCCGACGACGCCGCGCTGCTGGAGACCCTGGTCGTGCTCGGCATCGCGTATGGCGAGGCCGGGCAGGTGGAGCTCGAGCGCGCGTGCTACGAGCGTGCCTACGCGCTGGCCGATCGCATCGATCCTGGCGCATCCGCACAAGGCGATCGTGCTCAACAACCTCGCGGAGCTCGATCGCGATCGCGGAGACCACGAGGCCGCACGCACGAAGCTGGTCGAGGCCATCGCGCTGTGGAGCCGCAGCAACGGCGCCGAGCATCCGATCACCGGCAACCTGACGTACGCGTTGGCCGACGCCGAGCTCGCGCTCGGCCAGGTGGGATCGGCGGTCACCCACGCCCGGCGGGCGGTCGAGGTGTTGGGCGCGGGGCTCGGCCGCGGACGCGTCGGCGCTCGCGTCGGCCCAGCTGCCGCTGGCACGGGCGCTCGTCCGCGAGCAGGGCAGCCCGACCCCCGAGGCCCTGCAGGCCGCCGTTGCGGCCGCGGACGGCTTCGAGGCGCTGGCGGACGCGGCCGGGGCGGCCGCGGCGCGGGAATTCGTCGCGAGCCACACTTTTCCGTGATCAGACCGGGCCCGGCCCCGTCCTTGGGGGGACAGAGGGCTCCGCACCGTGCAATCACTCCGCATCTCGTCTGCCATCTTGCTGCTCTCGCTCGCCGCCGCGTGTGCCACCGAGGGCGGCGACACCTGCGTGGCCGATCGCAAGCTCGCCACCAACGGCGTCGGCCTCAACAAGCTCGCGACCACTGCCTGGCCGCCAGCGCCCTGCTCGCGGGCGGGCTCGCGGACGCGCCGCTCACGGCCGCGTCGGTCTCGGCCGCGATCACGCCCGAGGTCGCCGCCGACGCGCTCGCGCTCGACATCCTCGAGTACACGGTCTCGTGCGCCCTGGGTCCCGATCAGAACCTCGAGGTCGCGGTGTCCGGCGGGACCCGGAGCTTTGCGGGCGGCCTGGGACTCGCACCCGCGTGGGGCCAGGACGACGGCCGCTGCGACGAGGACTGTCGCGGATGGGTCAGCGCGTGCCTGGTCGCCCGCACCAATTTCCTCGGCGAGTCGCGGCAGATCTCGCTGCTGGGTGACAACCCGGCGTTGACGCCCACGGCGCAGGAGAGCGCGCGGTTCGACGTCGAGGAGGCGACCTACTACGGCGATCTGTTCGCGTCGCCGGCGGTGCTGTACGGCTGCACCGCGGATGGCCAGGAGGCGCCGGAGCGAACCTGTGGCGGTGCCCAGGACGGGTGTGCGATCACGATCGTCGGTGCTCGTGACGAGGTCTGCGACGCGGCCGGATGCCGCGGCGTGTGCACGGCGAGGTGTTCACCCAGGCGTTGATCTCGGTGAACTCCGAGCGACGCAGCGTCCTGCGGTTGAGGCGGCGCGGCGCATGGTGCCGAGCGCCACGCGACGCGTCCCATGCGACGTCGCGTGGCGCTCGCGGACCCGCAGGGCCACGGGGACGGCCGTGGGTGCCGTTTTGCGTGGCGCGGCCGTTGCAGTGGGGTGCGGCCTCGACCCCGGAGGTCCTCGCCATGCGCATCGGCTCATTCGTCCTCGCAACCCTCGCCACGCTCGTGCCCGGTGTCGTGGCCGCCACCGTCTGCGTCGATCCGACGCCCGGTCACCCGCTGGGCTCGGAGCTGTTCACCAGCGTGTTCGGCAACGGCCCCGGCGGCGTGCCGGCGTTGCCGCTGGCGCTCAGCGTCGCGTTCGCGGACGTCGACGGCGACGGCGACGACGACGTGTGCAGCGCAGGCGGCTCCAAGGTCAGCTGCATGACGCACCGCAACAAGGTCGGCGACGATCCGTGCTTCCACTTCGGCGACTACGGCTTCACCGCGTCGTTCTCGTTCAACCTCACGAACTACACCTCGCGCTGGACCACGATTGGCTATCCCGACCTCGACGGCGACGGTGACGACGACCTCTGCGTGCGCGGCCCCGACGGGATGTACTGCGCGCTGGCGCAGGACACCGACTTCGGCGCCCCCACCCGGTGGAGCACGAACTTCGGCGAGAACAACGGCTGGGGCGCTGCGAAGTACTACGAGACCATCGGTTTCCCGGACATCGACGGCGACGGTCGCGACGACGTCTGCGGTCGCGGCTCGGCCGGCATCCACTGCGGCCTCTCCACCGGCACGGCGTTCGCGGCGACTTCCCTGCTGTGGACCACCTTCAGCGACGTCAACGGCTGGGGCTCCTCCGCGTCGTACTACGGCACGATCCAGTACGGCGACGTCGACGACGACGGTCGCGACGACGTCTGCGGCCGCGGCAGCGCCGGCATCTACTGCGCGACCGCCGGGCAGGCGTCCGCGACGCTGTGGACCACACAGTTCTCGGACGCGGCGGGTTGGGGCCAGGAGAAGTACTGGTCGACGATCAAGCTCGCCGATGTGGCCGAAGACTGGCACGGCGTCGACGTCTGCGGGCGCGGCAGCGGCGGCATCCACTGCGGGCTCGCGCACCACGACCACTTCGAGCAGGCGGAAGCGATCGCCGCGCCCGACTTCAGCGACGCGCACGGCTGGGATCAACCCAAGCACTACCGCACGATCACGTTCGCCGACGTCGACGGCAACGGCGAGGCCGACGTGTGCGGCCGCGGCAACGAAGGGGTCTACTGCGCGACCGCGATGCTGTTCCCCGGTGGTGGCGGCGGTGGGATCCCCGAGTGCCTGCCGCTGGACTACTGCGATTTCGTGTTCGAGGAGGCCCAGCTGTGGACCAGCAATTTCGGCGACAACAACGGCTGGGGCAGCGACGAGGCTTACTGGGGGACCGTGCACGCCGCGAACGTCGTCGACGCGTGGGCCGGAGACGAGTTTTGCGGCCGCGGGTCGGCGGGGATCTGGTGTAGCTATCGCTGAACGATGGGAGGCGGGCGCCTGCGCGTCGCGCTATGCTCGGTGGCGATGGTGCGTCCAGATCGGTCTCGTCTGCTCGTCGTGGCCCTCGTGCTCGCGTCGGCGTGTGACAGCAACCCGCGCAAGGCCGAGCGCAAGTCGACGCCGGTGCCCGACGAGCTCGACGCGGTCGACAAGGCTCCGCCTGGCCGCCGCAGGCGACCGCGGTGGATCCGTGCGGGCCTGCGCGCATGGGCCTGGGCAGCGCGCGCGTGGTGAGGCCGTGGGCCGCGCCGCCCGAGTGCACCGCCCGCACCGGCCCCGACGGCCGCGCGACGATTGCCGACGAGAAGGCATTTCGTCGGCGCTTCTCGTGTCCGGCCGGCATCGAGATCGGCATCGACTTCGACACCACCGTGCTCGTGGTCGAAGATCGCACGCTCTCGCCGGGAGGCGCGGGCACGACCATCGTCGACGACGGCGCGACGATCACCTTCATCGAGCGCTCTCGCTCGCCGTGTCCCGGGGATGCCCAGCCGATGCCGGTGCCGTACACGTTGGGTTTCCTGCTGCCCAAGGGCGCGGCGCGGGCCTACGCGAGCAAGAGCTGCACGCTGCCACCGACGTGCTGAATCGTCGCGCGCGCGGGTGCATCGCGGCGCTCGAGCACGCCCCTTGCTTCCGACGCGCCCGCGAGTGGCTCAAGGCCTGGCGAACGGCGGTGGGCCCAGGATGACGGTGGCGCCGGTCTCCTTCGCCGCGCCGCCGACCTTGGCGAAGTCCACCGGTCCGCTGGTGCCGGGCGTGCTCGCCTTGCGGTAGAAGCCCTCCGCCTGCGTCGCGGGGGTCATGATCGACAGGATGCGTGCGCGCTCGGAGGTCACGAGGAAGGCATGCGGGACGCCGCGCTGGTTGATCACGACACTGCCGGCGCGCACCGTCCGCGGGTTGCCGCCGTCGTGGATCAGGAGCTCGCCCTCGAGCACATAGACGATCTCGTCGCTGTCCGGATGGGTGTGCAGCGGGGTGGTCTTTCCGCGCTCGAGCAGGTCCTCGAAGATCCCGAGCAGTCCGTGGGTGTCCTGCGCGGTGACCTTCCACGTGTGAACCCCTCCGCCGTAGAACCACAGCGCCTCGCCCTCACCCTCGTTGCGAACGATCGTCTTCATGGTACTCGAGTACCATAAAGGAACCGTGATACCCTGTCAACCGGATGGACGAGATCCTGTCCCACGGCCGCGTCCGGCAGAAGCTCCGGACCAAGAGCGCGTTGGTGGAGTCTGCACAGAAGTTGATCGAGCAAGGCGCGTCCCCGACGGTCGAGGACGCCGCCGCAGCCGCCGGCATCTCGCGCACCACCGCCTACCGCTACTTCCGCAATCAGGCTGAGCTGCTCGCGGCCGCGCATCCGGAAACGGTCAAGAGCAGCCTGCTGCCCGAGCACGCGCCGGCCGCGGTCGACGAGCGGCTCGCGTGGGTCGTGAAGGAGATCACCCGGATCGTCGCCGAGCACGAGGCGCAGTACCGCACCATGCTGCGACTGTCGCTCGAAGGCGCTCCGGCGAACGAGAACCTCGTACTCCGGCAGGGGCGCGCGATCGGTTGGATCGAAGACGCACTGTCGCCGCTGCGCTCGGAGCTCTCGCGGGCCGAGCTCCGGCGCCTCGCGCTGGCGATCCGCAGCGCCATCGGCATCGAGGCGCTGGTGTGGTTGGTCGACGTCGGCGGCCTCTCGCGCGCGGAGGCGCTCAAGACCATGCGCTGGTCGGCGAAGATGCTGCTCCAAGGCGCGCTCGCCGGGCGATGAACGCGTTCAGGCGCTCGGGCGTGCGACGAGGGTGAGTCGGCGATCGTCTTGCAGCGTGAGCTCCACACGATCCCCCGGCTCGACCGTGAGCAGCTCGCGTGCGAGGTAGCAGCGCAGGTTCGTGACGTCGATGCCGTCGATCGCGACGAGCTCGTCGCCGACCGCGAGCCCCTGCGCGACCGTGGGGTCGACGATCGTCGCGACGCGCAGGGTATCGCTGCAGAAGGTCTCGAGCTCGACCGAGAAGCCGAGCGCCAGGCCCGGCTCGGCCGGCTTGCGCGCGCGTCCGAGCGGTACGTCGATCGGGGTCGGAGACTCGGCGCCCGCAGCGATGGTGACGAACGACAGGATCGACGGTGTGCCGCTGCCGATGTCGCTGCTGAACGCGAGCAGGCGCGCGGTGTGACTGGGCACGTCGGGTACGTGGAAGACGCCGTCGGGGCCGCTGACGATCCCCGCCGCGCGCGTGGCGATCGCCAGCTCGGCCTTCATCCCGAGCTCCGAGAACGTCGCGTCCTGTTCGCCGAAGATGGCGTAGACGGCGGGCAGGGGCTCGCCGGTGCGGACGTCGACGAAGCGGCCGCGGAAGTTCCGGTTGGGCTCGAGCACGATCGTGACCTTCGTGCGCTTGCCGCCTTCGACCTCGACCTTCGCGCGCCCGCGTCCGCCACGCGCGACCGCGACGACGTCGTAGCTGCCCGGCGGCACGCCGTCGAACGCGAAGCCGCCGCCGCCGATCGGGAACGAGTCGCGCAGCGCCGGCGCGCCGTCGGTCCGGCGCAGCGCGACCGCGAGGCCGACGACGGCGCCGCCTTCGACCTGGCCGGTGACCTCACCCATCGGCCGCATCACGAGTCTCACCGACTTGCCGGGTCGGACGCCGTCGGCGCTCGCCTGACCGCCGCCGCGGCGCTGCGCGAGCACGGTATAGCTGCGCGCCGCGTCGACGCCGTCGATCGTGAAGCCCCCGTCCGCGTCGGTCAGCACCGATCTCGCGCTGCCGACCTCGCGCAGCGCACCGACGCGCGCGTCGACGTGGCCCAGCGTCGCGCCATCGATCGCTGCCACGGCGACGTCGGGCACCGGCACGCCATCGTCGAGCACGACTCCGCGGATCGCCACGGCTTCGGGCAGCGCGAGGTCGAAGGTCGTGCCCCGTTCGGGGATGTCGATCTCTCGTCGCGCGAGCACGGCCTGTAGGCGATCGATGACGACGACGCTGTGCGAACCGGGCGGCAAGCCCTCGATCACGAATGCGCCGGCGTCGTCGGTCGTGGCCGTCCCGATGTGCCAGCCGTCGTCCCCCGTCGGGGTCGCGCGGATCTCGAGGCCGGGTGCGCCCGCGCGGCCGCGACGAATCGTGCCACGAAGGCTCGTCGATGCGCCCAGGCGCAGCTCCAGCTCCGGCGTGTTCGGCCCGACGTCGACGGTGATGCTGGTGCGCTGACCACCATCGAGCTCGGCGCGGACGGTGTGCGGTCCCGCGGGCACACCGGGGATCGAGAACACGCCCGAGTCGTCGGTCTGGGTCGGCCGGAACACACCGTCGCCGGCGCCGTCGGCCGCGAGCACGGCGACGAACGCCGCGGTGGCGCGGCCGGAATGATCGAGGACCCGGCCGCGCAACGTGTTGCCGGCGTCGACGTGCCACACGACGTCGTTGGCGCCCGGCGCGACCACGACCTGCTTGGGCACCTCGGTCGAGGCATGGTCGTCGCACCGCACGGCGACGTCGTACGTACCAGGTAGCACGCCCTCGAACACCGCGACGCCGCCCTCACCGATGCCCGCGCGGATCGACTCGTCGCGCGCGGCGTCGGCGATCACGACCTGGCCGCCGGGGCACGGCGACTGCTCGCCGCTGGCGAGAATCGTCGCGGTCAACGACGCAGCGTCGATCAGCTCGATGCGCACGTCGTCGACCGACTCGCCGATGTCGATCGCGTAGCTTTGCCCCGCCATGCCGACGCGCTCGCCGAGCACGGCGCTGGGGCGGTAGCGGCCGGGTCCGAGTCCGACGATGCGGAACCGACCGGCGTCGTCGGCCACGCCCGCGTCGCGGTCCGCTGCGTAGCCGCCGTGCCACGATCGCACGTGGATCCGCGCCCCGGGCACGGGCGCGCCCGCGGCGTCGACGACGGTCCCCGCGATCGCGCCTTCGGGCGCGAGCGAGAGCTGGACCGTCGGACCGGGCACGAGCGTGCTCGCTGCCGCCCGGGCATAGCCGATCGCGCTCGCGTGCACGACGTAGTGACCCGACGCGACCGACAGCTCGAAGCGTCCGTCTGCGTCGGTCGTCGCATACACCGGCACGACGCGTGGATCGATCGAGTCGTGCGAGTCGGTCGAATCGGGCCGTGACGCGACGACGTGCGCACCCTCGATCGGCCCGCCGAAGACGTCGCTCACGACCCCGACCAGCGGCGTGCCACCGGGCGCGAGCACGAAGTCGACGCCGCCCCGCTGCTCGCCCGCAGCCAGCACGATTCGGTTTGCGCGGTGTCCCACCGGCGCGACCGAGGGCAGGAATCCCGCCGCGGTCGCGCTCAGCACGACCACGCGCACCGAGGTCGGCAGCTGGTAGCGGCCGTCGTCGCCCGCACGCGCGCAGATCGGTGCCCGTTCGCCGGCCGCGCCCGCGCCGGCGAAGGCGCACACCTGCGCGCCGGCGATCGCACGGCCGTCGGGGTCACGCACCGCGCCGCCGACCACGGCCGGGCGCGCGAGCGTCTGCGGATCGTCGAGGTGGCGTCGCGTCGCCGAGGCGTGGTTCGGCGAGGCGTCGTCGCTCGTACCGACGGACCCCGTCGGCCCGGCAGCCGACGCGGTGGTTGAGGACGACGGGCTCGACCCTCGCGTCCAACCCCACGCCAGCAACAGGGCGACGAGCGCCGCGACACCCAACCAAGGCAACCATCGGCGTGCCGCGCGAGTCATCCCCGCCGGTTGTGGCGCGACGGTCGATTCCGTCAGTCGCAATGCGACGAGGCCAACCGGGCGCCCGGCGGCGCTGGTTCAGCGCGTGGGCCCGCGCTGCCGTCGACGGCGCGCGAACGCGATCACGAGCCACCACGCACCGGTGGCGCGCGGCCAGGCCGGCAACGCGCAGCTGCAACCCTCGCCGGGCGAGGACGCGCCGGCGGTCGAGTCGGTGCCTGCGGTGGCGTCGTCGCCGGTCGCGGAGGCGGTCGCGCTGCCGCCGTCGGCAGTGGTCGTTGCGGCGGTGCAGCCAGGGATCGGTGTGGCTGCGCAGCTGCCGGCACTGCAAGCGTCCGCGGTGCACTCGTCGCCGTCGTCGCATTCGGCATCGCTCGCGCAGCAGACGAGTTCGTGCCGGCACGTGCCAGCATCGCAGAGGTCCTGCGTGCACGGGTCCTGGTCGTCGCAGAAGTCGTCGCTGGGGCAGCACTGCGTCGGCGGCAGGGTCGTGCACACGCCGTCGCGGCTCGCACCTTCGGCAGCGGTGCACACGTTGCATCCGTCGCACGCCTGGCCACAACACACGCTGGCGATGCAGTGGCCCGAGATGCAATCCTCGTCCGCGGCACAGGGCTCCCCAGCGATGGCGCCGGCGAACTCGACGATGAGTGCGGAGCCGCGATCGTTGTCGACATTCGGGATTCCGACCACGAAGACCGAACCCTGCCAGCCCAGCGCGTAGCCGCCGGTGGTCTGCAAGGTGACGACCCAGTCGGCGTCGAGTCGTGCGGGGCCGGGGACCCGCGCGAACAGCTGGGTCGCGCCGGAGCCACCGAGCGAGCCTTGATCTCCGACCAGTGCGAGATCGCCGTGGCGCACCACCGCGGTGCCGAAGAACTTGGTCGCGGTCGGCGGCGCGCTCTGGGCGACGAGCTGCCAGCTGCCGTCGCCCGCCCGCTCGAACTCGAACAGCCGCGGCTGATCGACGTACGCACCACCGACCGTGACCGCGCGGTTCGCCTCGAGATCGAGGGATTCGCCGAAGAACGCGTTCGCGTGGGCCTCGGGCGCCACCAGCACCGCCTGCTGCGACCAGATGTCGCCCGAGCGCTCGTAGACGTGCACTGCGCCCGCGCCCGCGAGTCCGCGCACGGTCTCGCCCGGGACGCCCGCGAGCAGGATGTCGCCCGCGATCGCGAGCGCGTCGGGTTGCTGCCCCGGTATCGCGATCGTGGCCTGGTTCGTCCATGTGCCGCCGCCACCGACGAAGATCTGCACGCCGCCGTCGAATGTCGCCGCGAGCGTGGTGCCGTCGATCGCGATCGCGCGCCCGAAGTGTTCGGTGCTCGCGCCGTCGGTCGCGGTGAGCTGGGCCTGCTCGACGAAGTCACCACCGGCACGCTCGAAGACGTAGACGAAGCCTGGCCCCGCGAAGCCGACGTCGTACGGTGCAGCGATCGCGAGCGTGTCCGCGGACGCCGCGAGCGCGCGTCCGAACTCCGCGTTGCCGAGTGCGCCCGAGCCGGTGAGCGCCGGCCCGGCGATCCAACCGCCCACACCGTCGCGCTCGAACACGTAGACCGCGTTCTGCCCGGGGGCGCCGACGATCACGGTGTCGCCGGTGACCTCGGCCGACCACCCGAACCGGTCGTCCTGCTCGAGGTCGACGCCGGCGATCTCGGTCTGCACGATCGTCGCGTCGACGCTGGCCGCGTCGCGCAACGGCGGCCCGGCGTGTGCGGGGGCGATACCCAACGCGAATGCGCAGGCCAGCGACCCGGCCGGCAGCGAGCGACGCAACATGCGATCATCGTAGCCTGGTCGCGGCGATGCCGGGGCGAGAGGGCTCGCGTCGCGGCGGTCGCCGCCGTGCGGGCCCGCGAGCGGCTCAGCGCGCGCGATCGGGCGGCGCGTGCTCGGCGTACTGCGGCGCATCGCCACCGATGTGATCCCACGGCGCCTTCGAGCTCACGAACAGGTGCATCTCGATCTGCACGCCGGGATCGCCGTCGATGCTGCCCAGGGTCACGCCATGGATCTCCTCGCCCGCGAGACCGCACAAGGTGGTGCCGCACGTGCGGCAGAAGTTCAGGCCCCAGCCCGCCGAGGTCGCGTAGCGCGTGCACTCGTCGGCGCCTGCGATCCACACCAGCGAGCCTGGTGCGATCTCGGCGTAGGCCGAGCCCGCGCCGCTGAAGATCTTGCGGCAGCGCGAGCAGTGGCAGCTGCGTGCGGCGCGAAGCGGCGCGTCGATGCGGAAGCGAACGCGCCCGCAATGGCAGCCGCCGGTCAGCGAGACGTCGGTCGCCATCGCGGCAGCGTAGCACGTGCAACCGGGACGCAGGCGCAGACGCACCCGTGATCGTCGGCGCGCGCAAGTCGACGACCGTGGTCGCCGCGTGTCGCAGGCGGTTGCGCGTGAGCTTGCTCGCCGCGATGCCGAGGGTCGTGCGGAGGATGGCGGAGCAACCGGGCGTCTGCCGCGGCACCTCGGGTGCGAATGGAGCGACGCGTGATGACGACGATGCGATCGAGGCTGGCGCTGGTCCTTTTGTGCGGGCTCGCATGCGATGCGAAGAGCGAGACCAAGCGCGAGGACAAGTCCGGCGAGAAGGCCGCGACCGTTGCGAAGCAGGGCGGGGCCCCGCCGGAGACGAAGCCGGAGACGAAGCCAGAGGCGAAGCCGGAGGTGCTGCCCGCGGCGAAGCCCGTGACGAAGCCGGAGGCGAAGTCCGACGCCGAGGCCAGCGATGCGCCGGCGCCTGCGGCGGGGCCCGCAGGCCTCGTCGCGCCGGCCGAGCGTCCCGCGGGCGTGCCCGCGGACTGGCAGCGCGTGAGCGGCGACGTGTGGAGCTTCTGGGTGCCCGCGGACTGGAAGGTCTCGGACTACCAGCCCGGCGACGGCGGCACCGGCGACAAGGGTGACAAGATTGCCGAGGCACAGCGCAGCGAGGGCGGCATGCCGATCGCTTCGCTGGGTTGTGTGATGCGTTCGGATCTCGGCATGCCCACTGCGATGGCCGAGCTCGAGCCCAAGGCGCTCGCGCGCGCCAAGGGCGACGCGAAGAAGCACGCGGCCACGAGCAGCACGGTCGAGGTCGAGCACCCCGAGGGGCCGCAGAAGGCGCTGCAGATCGAGTACCAGTCGTCGGGCGACGGCACGCTCGTGCTCGAGCGCTGGGCGGTCTCGCAGCGCGCGCTGGGGCTTTCGTGCAGCGATCAATCGGGCAGCACCAAGGCGCAGGACCGCAAGATCCTCGAGACCGTGCTGGGCTCGCTGCGCTGGATCGTCGGTGACTGAGCCGCGGGCGCCGAGGCCGCGGGCGGACGGCGACGCGCTCGCGTAGTACAACCGACGCATGCGCATCGCGTCGAACGCGTGGATCCTGTGCGCGGGCCTCGTCGCTTGCGGTCACGCCGATGCCGGCGACGGCGCGGCCGCGGCCAGCACGGACCTGCACGCGTCGACCAGCGGCACCACGCGTGATGCGAGCGGCGAGTCGTCGGCCACGACGATGGTGGGCGAGGCGTCGACCGCCGGCGCCGACACGAGCACCGGGGCACCCGAGCCCGAGCCGCTGCGCGTGCTGTTCATCGGCAACAGCTACACCTTCGTCAACGATCTGCCGGGCACGGTCGAGCGTGTCGCCGACGGTGCGGATCACCCGATGACCACCGCGATGGTCGCGGTCGGCGGAGCCACGCTCGCCGATCACGTCGCGAACCCACAGGTGAGCGCGAGCCTGGCGCAGGGCTGGGACGTCGTCGTGATCCAGGGCCAGAGCGTCGAACCGATCGCGCAACACGACGTGTTCGTGCAGGCCGCAGTCGAGCTCTCCGCCATGGTCGCGATCGACAACCCCGAGGCGCGGCTGCTGCTGTACGAGACCTGGGCGCGGCGCGCAGGCGATCCGCTGTACGAGCGCTTCGGGCTCACGCCACAACAGATGCAGGCGGGCCTGACCGCCGGCTATGCCGATGCGGCGCGCGCGAGCATGGGTGCGGTCGCGCCGGTCGGGCAGACCTGGTCGCTGGCGCTGGACCAGGCGCCGCAGATCGACCTGTTCGCGGCCGACGGCAGCCATCCCTCGCGCGCGGGCACGTACCTCGCGAGCTGCGTGTTCTTCCGCGCGCTCACCGGCGCCGACGCGGCCGCGATCGAGACCGCGGTCGACGGGGTCGACGACGCGGACGCCGATGCGCTCGAAGCGATCGCGGATCAGCTCGGGCGCTGAGCTGCGCTCGACGCGAGCGCAGTCGTTGCGCCGTGGATCGGGCGGCCTTCGGCCGAAGATGGGCCGCGCCCGCTGCCCCATGAAGACCATCATCGAGCCGTTTCGCATCAAGTCGGTCGAGCCGATCCGCATGACCACGCCCGACGAGCGCGCGCGCCTGCTGGCCGCGGCGCACCACAACCCGTTCTTCTTGCACGCCGACGACGTCGTGATCGATCTGCTCACCGACTCGGGCACGGCCGCGATGAGCGCCAAGCAGTGGGCCGCGATCATGCAAGGCGACGAGAGCTACGCCGGCTCGCCTTCGTTCGCGCGGTTCGAAGCCGCGGTCCGGCGGCTCATGCCGTTTCGCCACGTGATCCCCACCCACCAGGGGCGCGCGGCCGAGGCGATCCTGTTCCACCTGCTCGGCGGTCCCGGTCGCGTGGTGCCGTCGAACACCCACTTCGACACCACGCGGGGCAACATCGAGGCCACCGGTGCAGAGGCGGTCGACCTCGTGATCCCGCAGGGCCGCGATCCCTCGGCGCTGCATCCGTTCAAGGGCAACATGGACGTCGATCGGCTCGCGGCGCTGTTGGTCGAGCGCGCCGACGCGGTGCCGTGCGTGATGCTGACGGTGACCAACAACGCCGGTGGCGGTCAGCCCGTGAGCCTGGCCAACATCCGCGCGGTCGCGGAGTTGGCCCATCGCCATGGCAAGCCGCTCTTCATCGACGGCTGCCGCTTCGCCGAGAACGCATGGTTCATCAAGCAGCGCGAGGACGGCCAGCACGAGCGCAGCGTGGTCGACATCGTGCGCGACATGTTCGCCGTGGCCGACGGCATGACGATGAGTGCCAAGAAAGACGCGTTCGCCAACATCGGCGGGTGGCTCGCGCTCGACGACGACGATCTGGCCGCGCGCGCACGCACGCGGCTGATCCAGACCGAGGGCTTCCCAACCTACGGCGGGCTCGCCGGTCGCGACCTCGACGCCATCGCGCAGGGCCTGAGCGAGATCGTCGACGAGGAGTATCTCGCCTATCGCATCCGCACCAACGAGTACATCGGCGACAAGCTGACCGCGCTGGGGATCCCGATCGTGCGACCCACCGGCGGCCACGCGGTCTTCGTCGACGCGCGGGCATGGCTGCCGCAGATCCCACCGCTGGCATATCCCGGGCAGGCGCTGGTCTGCGCGCTGTACCTGCGCGGCGGGATCCGTGCGTGCGAGATCGGCACCGTGATGTTCGGCCGCCACCCCGACGGCAGCGAGTCGCCCGCGGCGATGGATCTGGTGCGGCTGGCGATGCCGCGACGGGTCTACACGCAATCGCACGCGGACTACGTGGTCGAGACCTTCGCCGAGATCGCGGGCGAGAAGCACCGGCTGCGGGGGTATCGCATCGCTTGGGAGCCACCGGCAATGCGGCACTTCACGGCCCGCTTCGCGCCGCTGGACGCGTGAGCGCGTCGCGGGTCGAGGATCGCCGCGGGACGCCCGCGTTGGCGCAGGCGACCGACGGGGCCGACGCCGGCGGCCCGACGCTCGGGGGTATGTGGCGTATGGAGGGCATCGACGACGCGAAGAAGACGATCTGGTCTCCGGGCAACGGCGGCAGCACCACGCTCAGGGAGACAATGGTTGCGCGCGAGATGTCAGCTGCCGTGCGCGCGGCCGGGCTGACGGTGCGGGCTGACTGGCATACCTTCGGCACTCGTTCGCGACGCAGCGGTTCGAGGACGGGATTCGGGATTCGCACGGGTGTCGCCGGGCCGGGCTCGGGGGCTCGCGCTCGCAGCGTTGCCCGAAAGGACAAACGCAGCGAGCTTGCAGGATAACGCGGCGCGGGGGATCGGGGGGCTTGGGGCGAAGCTGGTGGGATCGCGAGGGAACGTGGCTGGGGGGTGTTGGCACGATCGCGAAAGGCTGGTCAGCGTTACCCGATGGGCTTGCGGTTCGCCGGTCTGTCGAATTAGAGTTGGGCAGCAGTGCGCGCAGCCGTAGCCAGCTCGGAGTTCCCAATGGACGTTGGCCCTCAGTACGCCAAGGACGACGACTTCAAGGCGGCGGCGCGGCTGCACCAGTCGTGCTACCGCGCCAGCGTGCTCCGCGTCGGGTACGAGGCGTACGGAAACCGCCTGGCCACGGTTGCGGCGCGCGGGCTGGCCAACTACTTCGATGGTCTCGGCGTTCGCGAGGCGCTTCGGCAGCGGTATCCCGGCTTCTCGACGAAACGCGACGCCGACATGCTGCGCAGCGAACACATCCCCTTCAACCTGTTCGCGCCGCTCGCCTCGCGTGCGGGCCTTGCCGTGGAGCTGCTGGAGCGGATGACGGGCGTTCGGATCGCGTCCGGCCCTGCGCTCGAGTTCGAGTGGGCCCCTGCACCCGCGACGAAGTACCTCGGAGACCGAACGTCCTTCGACGCGTACTTCCGTGGACTCGACGAGCAGGGTCGACGCATCGGCGTGGGCGTAGAGGTCAAGTTCACCGAGCGTGCGTACTCGGTCGGTGGTTCCGAAGCACGTCGCGTTCAGGACCCGGGCTCCAGCTATTGGAAGATCACGAGGGAGTCGGCGGTGTTTCTCGCGGGCGGACGAAGCGAGCTCGCGACCGACGACCTCCGTCAGATCTGGCGCAATCACCTGCTCGGATTGTCGATGCTCCGTCGAGGGGACCTGGACCGGTTCATCTCGGTGACGATGTACCCCGCCGGGAACCACCACTTCGCCGAGGCGCTCCCGCGCTACCGCGCTCGGCTCGTGGCCGCTGCCGCCTCCGAGGTCGTCGGCACGACGTTCGAGGACTATGAGGCGTGGCTTCCCGAGACCGAGGAACTCCGCGCCTGGAAGACATACCTGCGCGAGCGGTACTTCGTGACCGTGCCTGCTTGACCGCTCGGGGGACTCGAGCGGTCGACGGGGTCGTGCGGGGCGGTGGGCGGTCGCGGGGTTGAGGCGCCCTGCGCGACGCGCGGGACGACGCGGCAGGCGAGCCACGGGCCACGGGAGGCCGCCCGCCTCGCGCCGGCCGCCGGTCGCCGCGTCCACGAGGGGTGAACTGGCTCAGCGATCAAGCCGTTGACCGACTCCGCCATTGGCGTACACTGGGAGTGGTGAGGCTGACGTGGGATGACGCCAAGAACCTCGCCAATCAGAAAAAGCACGGCGTCTCCTTCGAGGAGGCCAGTCGGCTGTTCACGTCCGGCGCCGAGTACCTCGAGATCTTCGACGAGGACCACTCTGACGAGGAGGAGCGGTTCATCGCGATGGGGCCGATCAAGCGAGGGGTGGTGCTCGTCGTCTCCACCGAGATCGGCGAGGACTCGCTCCGCATCATCAGCGCGCGCTGGGCGACGAAGCGCGAGCGCACCGCGTACGAGACCTTCGCCAAGGAGACCCGATGACCGACATCCCTGAACTCACCGACGAGCAACTGGCCCGCGCGATTCCTGCGCGCGTGCGTCGGCGCCTGATGGCTGGCAAGTTCGAGTCCGGAAAAGACGTCGCTGCGCTTCGCCGGTTCGTCGGACTGACCCAGGCCCGGTTCGCCGCCGCAATCGGCATCAGCGTCCACACGCTGCGCAACTGGGAGCAGGGCCGACGTCAGCCTGAGGGGCCCGCGATTGCCCTTCTGCGCATCGCTGCCAGGCACCCGCGAATCATCCATGAGAACCTCGACTCGGCAGCATAGAATCGATGACTGCTGCCCAACAAATCGTTGCACCTGCCGAGGCTTCGCCTCGCAGGTGAACGATTCTTCGTCGATCGAGCCGCTCGCGGGGGCTCCGCACACACGCGTGCCGTCTTGGCGCCACACCGGCAGCTCGCCAGCGAAGTCGAGCGACGCCCAGCGCGTGCCGCATACCCATCAGAACCGCCCCGCCACCGCGAATCCACTCGCAGGCCCCACCAGCGGCACGACCCACGCATGCTGTCGCCGCAGCGCTTGGCGCCGACCGAGCACGCGGCCGGCCCAGATGGCACCTCCAATTGCCAGACCAGCACCCCCCGCACGCAGTGCGACACCGGCCAGGTCCCAGAACGCGTAGCTCGCTCCCAGGGACACGCCACCGAGGCTCGCCAAAACGATGCCAGGGACCGCCATCGCGCGCTTGGGGATCGGCGCCGTGCGGCCGCGGTGCAACACGTCGCGATGCACGCGCACGACCGCACGTCGCCGCGCGGCCACGCCGAAGAAGAACGGTGTCGGCAACAGCAGGGTCGTCGTGACGGCTCCCGAGGTGTACGCCGAGCCGATGTCGTCAGCGCCGGCGCTCCGTACTGCCGCGACGATGGACACGATGCCCGCGATCGCGCCGGCGCTCGCGAACACGATCCCCCAGATCATCGGTCCGCGTCCGCCCTGCGGCTCGTGCTCGTGATCCGCCGATGGCGGCGCCGGGAGTCGTCGGAGCTCGCGCACGCGCGCGGCGATCTCCGCATCGAAGTCGCGCGACGACGGGCGCCGCACGATCTCGATCTCCGGCTGTCCCACCGAAGGCACACTCGGCGGACCCTCGTACGAACGCGGCGCGAGCAAGGCCGCGACGTGAAGCGCAATGCGTCGATGGACCACGAGCGCGGGCATCCGGCCTCCGTCGCGAGCTTCGCGACCGTGCAACACCAGTCTAGCGGATGGCCGCGATCCCGACGATCCACGTCACGCGCCGAGCTCCAGCACGAACACCGCCCCCCGGCCCCCATCCCCCCGTTCGCGCACGAAGCACCGGCCGCCGTGCCGCCGCGCGACCTCGGCGACGATCGCCAGACCCAGACCCTTGCCGCGCACGGCTCGGTCCGCGCGCTCGAACGCATCGAAGATCCGCTCTCTCGCCTGCGGCGGCACGCCGGGTCCGTGGTCCGCGACCGTCAGGCGCCAGCGGCCGTCGCGTTGCTCGAGTGCGACCTCGATGTGGCCGCCGGGGTCGGAGAACTTGATCGCGTTGTCGAGCAGGTTGTCGCAAGCCTGGCGCAGGACGGAGGCGGCGAAGGCTGCTTCGGCGCGGGGGACGTCGTCGAGCTCGATGACGATGCCGCGCTCTTCGGCGACGGCGCGGGCGGCATCGACGGCGTCGCGGACGAGCACGGCGAGATCGCCGGGGGCGAGCTCGAGTGGCGCGCCGCGCAGCGCGGCCATGTCGAGCAGGCGTGAGGCGAGCTCGGTGAGGCGATCGACTTCGCCGCGCAGATCGGCGAGCACTTGCTCGAGCTGCGCGGCGTCGC
>JAXLYC010000033.1:0-84404 GCA_046351635.1 Nannocystaceae bacterium
GTCGGACCCGAGCACGCGTGGCTGCACGACACCGGCCGCGCGTGCTACCTCGCGGTCGACGACGACGCCGCGCTGGCCGCGGCGCTGCAGCTCGCGCGCACCGAGGGCATCCTGCCCGCGCTCGAGTCGGCCCACGCGCTCGCGGCCCTGCCGGAGGTGCTGCGGCGGCAGGGCTGGGATCACGGCCGCGGCGACGGCTGCGATCTGGTGGTGAGCCTGTCGGGCCGTGGCGACAAGGACATGCCGACCTTCGCCGCGCGGCTGCTGCAGCCCACGGAGTCGGGCGCGTGAGCGGCGATCGCATCGCCGCCGCCTTCGCGCGCGCCAGCGCCGAGCGCCGCGCGGCCCTGGTCGCCTACCTGACGGCCTACGACGGCGGCCGCGAGCACTCGCTCGCGTGCCTGCGTGCGGCCGTCGACGCCGGCGCCGACGTGATCGAGCTGGGCGTGCCGTTCTCGGATCCGTCCGCGGACGGCCCGACGATCTGCGCGGCGATGGTGCGCGCGCGCGAGCACGGCGCGAGCTTGGTCCGCGTGCTGTCGCTGCTCGCGAGCCTGCGGCAGACCACCGACGTGCCGGTGGTGCTGTTCGGCTACGCCAACCCGCTGCTGCACCGCGGCGCCGTGCGCTTCGCCGACGAGGCGCGGCAGGCCGGCGCGGACGGTGTGCTCGTGGTCGATCTGCCGCCCGAGTCGGCCGCGATCCTGCGCGCGCCGGTGCGCGCGGCCGGGCTGCACTGGATCGGTCTGGTCGCGCCGACCACGACCGCGGATCGCTGCGCGGCGGTGGCCCGGGGCGCATCGGGATTTCTCTACGCCATCACCCGCGCGGGCACCACCGGCACCGCGCTCGCGGACGCGGGCAGCGACGAGGATGCGGCGTTGCGGCGACAGCTCGCGGACGTGCGGCGGGCCACGACGCTGCCGGTCGTCGCGGGCTTCGGCGTGCGCACGCCCGAGCACGTCGCACGGTTGGCGCCGCACGCCGACGGCGTGGTGGTCGGCTCGGCCCTGGTCGAGGCCGCGGTGGCAGGCCCGTCGGCGCTGGCGACGACGGTGCGGGCGCTGCGGGAGGCGACGGTGCGATGACGGCGCTGACGCGACGCTCAGCCGCGACCGAAGCGCGTCAGGGCCTGGCGCGCGGTCGCGATGGCGCCGCGCAGGGTGTCGTCTTGCACCGCCGCGATCGCCTGCAGCGTCTCGCTCGCGGGTTGGTTGGGCAGCACCTCCGCCGCGGGCGGACGTGGCTGTGGCGGTGCCGGTTCGGGCACCGGCACCGGGCCGACGCGCAGGCGCAGGCTGCCGATCTCGCGGCCCAGGCCCTGCTCGCGCAGGCGATCGAGCACATCGGAGCGGAGGTAGGTCAGCTCGTGCAACCACTGGCTGTCGATGACGTTGACCACCAGCGTGCGATCGTCGAGCCCGACCGGCACCGCGACGCGGGCGAGTCGTGGCGGCAGCGCGCGCTCCCACGCGAGCTGCAGGCGCAGCAGCTCGAGGCGCGCGGCGGGCACGATCGAGGCGACCGCGCGCGCGGCCAGCTCGGCCGCGGGCACGGCGTGGCCATGGTTGCGCCGGCGCCCGCCATCGCCTGGCAGCATACGACGGCGGCGGTGCGACGCCGCCACCGCCGGTGGTGCCGCGGCGCACGGGCAGGCTGGCCGCCTGCGCTGCCGCGATGCTGGCGGTGATCGCCCTGGGCTGCGCGCCCAAGGCCGGTTGGCGGCGCGACGATCGCCGGGCGTGCGGCCCGAAGGAGCCCGCGGTGGTGTGCGTCGCGTCGGAGCCCGACCGCGGCCTGGCCTTCGTCGTCGGTGGGGTCGAGGTGCTGCCGGGTGAGTGCGCCCAGGCGCCACGCGGTGGTGGCCGCGTGCGCGTGCAGTGGACCGATCGCGACGGCCAGCTGCATGCGCGCAGCGTTCGCGCGCCGGCGCACCGCCGCACCGCGGTGCTGTTGCGACCCGACGGCAGCCTGCAGGTCGATGCGCGCGCGCTGCGACGCGCGGCCCGGCAGCGGCGGCGCTACTGCTCGACCAGGCGGCGGATGACCTCGCGCAGGCGGTGCACGCCGCCCATGTCGCGCGCGAGGAACTCCAGACCCTCGCCGTCGGGGTTGTTGGCGGTGCGCACCACCGCGAGCACCTCGAGCGCGCGCTCGCTGCCCGGCGGCGTGATCTCGACGATGATGTCCTCGGCCTGCGACGGCGGCGAGCGCGTCAGCAACAGCGCGCCGCCTTCGCTGATCTCCGACAGCGCTGCCATCGCGTACTCGGTGCTGTTCTGCCGGCGCCAGCGCACCTCGACCATCACCGGCAGGCGCACGTGACGGCGCCGCGCCGTCAGATCGATCGCGCCCGAGCCGACGTCACGCAGGAACTCGAGCTTGCGCCACTCGGTGCCGGTGCAGCGCAGCACGCCGCCGGCGCGCACGCGCAGCCGCGGCCGCGCGGAGTGCCACTCCTTGCCGATCGCGCGCACCATCATCTTGCCGGGCAGACCGGCGAAGTAGACCTCGAGCAGCACCTCTTCGCCGGGCTCGAACGGATCGGTCGAGAACACCTGCAGCGACTGCGGTTCGGAGTTCGGTTCGAGCGCCGAAATGTAGGCTTCGGCAGAGGGATAGTGGCAGCGAATTTTCCGCAAGGTCGGCTACCGGTAAAGGGTCACGCGTAGCGGACACTAGCACACTCGGGCGCGGGTGCGGGGGGCTCGCGCCGGTGCCCGCGCCGCGCCTTTGCGGCGGAGCAGGCCTGCTGCGGCCGCGACCGCGAGCAGCCCGAGCCAGCCCCCCGCGGCCGGGCGGCCCGGACGGCCCGCCGCGCAGGCGCAGCCCGCCGGGGCTTCGGCGCTCTCGCCGAACGTATCGGGCCGTGCGCCCGGGCCACCGGGTGCCGCAGGGCCGCCGGTGCCCTCGTCGCTGCTGCCGCCCGCCGGATCGAGCGGATCGCCCGAGCTGGCGCCGTCGCCCGCGGAGCCGCCGGTGCCCTCGCTGCCGCTGCCGCCTCCGTCCTCGCCGGGGATCGGCTGCAGCACCACGACCACGCGGGCGCCGGGGTAGCCCGCGAGCTCGACGGACAGCTGCGCGGCGGTGTAGCCCGGTGCCGCGGCCGACAGCGCGTGGGTCCCCGCCGCGACGCCGCCGAGGCTGAAGCCGCCGGCGGCATCGGTGGCCGTGGCGGCGCCGTCGTCGAGCTGCACGCTCGCGCTGCTGGGCACCAGGGCCGCGGATCGCAGGCCCCGGCGAAGTGCTCGGCGAACGCGTAGCCCTGCTCGGCCACCGCGGTGCCGGCACAGGGTCCGTCGTCGGCCAGCACGACGCGCACGTGACCGGCGAGATCACCGGACGCGTGCAGGTACGGCACCTCGGTGCCGGCGGCGACGAAGCAGCGCGCGTCGTCGCCGAGCGCGTCGGCGTCCTGCAGCGTGGTCTTGATCCACGTGTCCTGGGTCGCGACTCCACGGCACGGCTTGCTGCCGTCGACGATCGCGCCCTCGATGGTGTCGGCCGCGACCACGTCGCGCACGAGCGCCATGTACAGCGGCCAGTCCCAGTTGGGCCCGGATCGGTGTGGGTCCAGTTGGGCAGCTCGACGTGACCCACGATGTGGTCGCGGTCGAGCGGCAGGCCGAAGTGATCGGCGAGCCAGCGCGCGAGCTTGGCCGACTCGCGATACATCTCCCAGGTGTACCAGCTGGCGTCGTCGACGAAGCCCTCGTGCTCGATGCCGACCGCGACCGCGTTCTCGCCGCCGACGTGCCAGGCCTTGTCGGCCAGCTGCACCATCTGCGTGATCTCGCCGTCGCTGCTGCGCATGCAGAAGTGCGCCGAGACGTCGGCGTCGGGGTTGAGAAACCAGTTGATGCTGCCCTCGTAGAGCCCCTGCATCGTGTGCACGACGACGTATTGCACCGTGCCCATGCCGCCGGGGCTGAAGTTGGTCGGGTCGGCCTCGATGAACTGCGCCGCGAGCGGGTACCGGCGCGAGCGCGCTGGCGGGCGGCAGCGACCACCCCGGCGCGGCGCACTCGCGGGGCGCTCGTGGTGATCCGGCTCGGTGCCCAGCGGCGGCTCGGCGGCAGCGAACGCCGGCGCCAGCGCGAGCGGGGCGCTCGCGAGCACGGCCAGGGCAACAGCATCGAAGCCCGCTGCGTCGCGGCACGGCAGACCTCCCCACGGGAGCCGTCAGGATCGACCAGCGTCGCGGTGGCCGCCAGGGCCGCGGCCGCCGGCGGTGCGGCGCCGAGCGGTTTTCGTACATAGACCTGCGTAGCCGCGGCGCACCATGCTGCGCGCGCGATGCCCGACGATCGCGATCCCCCGGCCGAGCGCGTGCTCGTGATCGTGCCGACCTACGACGAGCGCGAGAACCTGCCGACGATCGTCGCGGCGATCCTGCGCGAGACCGAAGCCGACGTGCTCGTGGTCGACGACGACAGCCCCGACGGCACCGGTGCGCTCGCCGACGCGCTCGCCGTGAGCGAGCCGCGGCTGTCGGTGCTGCACCGCGCGGGCAAGCAGGGCCTGGGCCGCGCATGCCTCGACGCCTTCGCGCACGCGCTCGCGCTGCCGCAGGGCTACACCCACCTCGTGCAGATGGACGCAGATCTGTCGCACGACCCCGCCGCGATCCCGTCGCTGTTGCAGGCGTGCCGCGCCGGTGCAGACGTCGCGCTGGGCTCGCGCTGGGTGCCAGGCGGCGGCACGGTGCACTGGCCCCTGCGGCGGCAGCTGCTCAGCCGCGGCGGCAGCCGCTACGCCGCGGCCGTGCTGGGTCTGCGGATCCGCGATCTGACCGGCGGCTTCAAGTGCTGGCGCCGCGCGGTGCTCGAGGCGCTGCCGCGCGAGCGCGTGGCCGCGCGCGGCTACGCGTTCCAGATCGAGATGACCGCGCGCGCGATCCGACAGGGCTTCCGCGTGGTCGAGGTGCCCATCACCTTCACAGAGCGCACGGCCGGCCGCTCCAAGATGTCGGGCCGCATCGTGCGCGAGGCGCTCGGCGCGGTCTGGCGGCTGCGCCGCGAGCTGTCGCATTGACGGCGGCCGCTGCGGCGGCGACAAAGGGTGCCGTCGCCCGTGCGGGCGACACCGACGGCATGGGCGGCACCAAGGTGTATCTCTCGACGCTGCAGGCGGTGGTCGATCCGGCCGCGGCGACGATCAGCGTCTTCGATCGCGGCTTCCTCTACGGCGACAGCGTCTACGAGACCATGCGCACCGCCGCGGGCGTGCCGGTCGAGCAGGTCCGCCACCTCGCGCGACTCCACCGCAGCGCCGACGGCATCGGCCTGTCGATCCCGTGGCCCGACGACGTGCTCGCCGACGCACTGGCGCAGACCCACGCCGCGACCGGCAACGACGAGAGCTACGTGCGCATGATCGTCACGCGCGGGGTCGGACCGCTCATGCTCGATCCGCGGCGCTCGGAGGAGCCGACCCTGGTGGTCATCGCGATGCCGCTGGTGCTGCCCGACGCGGCGGCCTACGCCCGCGGCATCTCGGCGGTGGTCGTCGGCACCACCAAGGTGCAAGGCGGCATGCTCGATCCGGCGATCAAGAGCGGCAACTACCTCGGCAGCATCCTCGCGCTGCGCCAGGCCATCGCCGCCGGCGGCGACGATGCGATCCTGTGCACGCCCACGGGCGAGATCGCCGAGGGCGCCACCAGCAACGTCTTCTTCGTGCGCGACGGTGTGGTCTGCACGCCGGATCTCCAGGCCGGTCTGCTCGCCGGCATCACGCGCGAGGTGGTGTGCGAGCTCGCGATCGCGCTGGGCCTGCCGCTGCGCACCGAGCGGGTACTGCCCGAGCAGCTGCGCGCGGCCGACGAGCTGTTCCTGACCTCGTCGGTGCGCGGCATCATGCCGGTGACCACGCTCGACGGGCGCCCGGTCGGCAGCGGTAGCGCCGGGCCGGTGACGCAGCGGCTGTCGCAGCGCTACGCGCAGTACCTCGCGGACACGGGCGCGCGGCGCTAGTCCGGCGCAGGGCACCGCCGCGCGCACGCGCCGTGGGCCTCGCGGCACTGCAGCCCACAGGTGGCGCGCTCGCCGGCGCTGCCGTCGCAGCCGGCCTCGCACCGCGCCGCACGATCGCTGCACGCGTCGTGGCATCCGGGGCCTTGGCCGCGACCGTGGTCGCGGCCGCAGTCGTGGTCGTGGTCGTGGTCGTGGTCGCGGTCGCGGTCGCGCCCACGCTCGTCGTCGCCGCCGCGTGGGTGCGGGCGAGGTGGGCCGCCGTCCGCGAGCCGCGAAAGTGGGTCGACAGCTGCAGGCACGTCCGCTTGCACGTCGCGCGATCGGAGGCCTGCGCCCGCGGATCACACGAGGCCTGACAGCGCGCGAGCGCGGGCCAGGCATCGGGTGCGACGCCGTCGCGTCGCGGCGCCGCGCTCGCGCTCGGCGGTGCGCTCGCGGTCTTGCTCGGCGGGGGCTCGCCGCGCTGCGTCACCGTGTGCTCGCCGCTGCGATCGCGCGTGGTCGTGGTGGTCGTGCGCTCGCCGTCGGCACCGACGGTCTGCACCACGGTGGTGCTGCCGGCCTCGTCGACGTGCGCGCTGCCCGGCGGCGCGCCGCCGAGCCGCTCTTGTCGTCGCCACGTGGTCATGCCGCTGTCCGACGGGCGCTCGCGCTGCTCGCACTGCAGCAGGCAGGTCGAGCGATCGGTGCCCGCGAGCGCGTCGCACTGCGCGGCGCAGGGCGAGCACGACTGCAACAGGGCGAACAGTGGCGAGGCGAGGGACGGCAACAGCATCGCTCCACGAGGCTAGCGGGCCGACCGGGTAGGGCCGCTAGCGCCGCCTGTCGCACCGCCGCCGCCGGCCGCCGCGGGGCCGCGCGCGTCGCCCAGGGCCGTGCCGCGGGCGGCTGCGGGGCCCGTCCGGCGCCCGGCGAACCGCCGTTGAGAGGCTCGCGCGCGGGCTGCTAGCCTCCCGGGCCCAGGCGCGCGCCTGGCCACGGGACTGTCTTTCATGAAGCCTCTCGAGATCTGCAAGCACCTCGGCCCCGAGCGGGTCGACGGGTTCTACGGCGAGCTCTCCGGCAAGGAGGTGCGCCAGGTGCTCAAGGCCGGCGGTGTCGGCTCGAACGTGCCCGAGACCGCGTTCACGCGCTCGGCCCGGCTCAAGGCCTGGCGCAAGCGCTTCGATGCCGAGTTCGGCGCGGGCAACGAGCAGCTCGCGCTCGCGCTGCTGATCGAGTGGCTCATGCGGCACCATCGCGCGATGCTGGTCGACTTCCTCGACTCGCTGGGCGTGCCGCATCGCCAGGGCGAGACCGACGAGGACTTCTGCGAGACCCGCACGCCCGAGCAGCTGCGCGAGGCGGCCGACAAGCTGCTGGAGAAGTACACCGCGTACCACGTCGCGGTGTATCTGCTGCTGCTGGGCCACCTGCAGGAGACGCCGGTGTTCGACCGCACGCCCAAGCTGCTCGCGGCGCTGGGGCTGTCGGACGCCGACACGACCGCGTACATCGCCGAGCACGAGCGTACCTGGCGGCCGAGCAAGAAGGGCGCGGCCTGACGATGCCGCCCGATCGCCTGGCGATGCTGCGGCAGCTCGCAGCGAACAACCCCGGCGATCCGTTCCCGCAGTACGGCCTGGCGATGGAGCTGCGCAAGCGCGGCGAGCTGGCCGCGGCCGAGGCCGCGTTCGCCGAGCTGGCGCAGCGGCACCCGGCCTACGTGCCGTGCTATCTCATGTATGGCGAGATGTTGAGCAAGCAGAACCGCAGCGCCGACGCGGCCGCGGTGTTCGATCGCGGCATCGCGGCGGCGCAGCAGGCCGGCGACGGCCACGCGCTGTCGGAGCTGCAGGCGGCGCGCGCGGGGCTGCCGTGAGCGTGGCGATGCCGGCGCTGGTGTTCGCCAGCCCGCGCAAGCTGCCCAAGCCCACGGCCTGCCCCGGCCGGGTGGTCGTGCTCGACATCGCGTTCGCGGCCGCGGCCATGGGCAAGGGCTTCGAGAAGACCACCGGGGTCTTCATCGCCAAGCTCGGGCCGCGGCTGGCGCGATGGGTCGACCACCACGACCACCCGCTGCAGGCGGAATACCGCAAGGATCCGCGCTTCGTGCTCGCGACCAAGGCCGAGCACGGCGCGTGCCCGGAGATGATCACGCCCGCGCTGGTCGCCGATACCGGACCGGTCGACTGCATCGTGTGCCACTTCGATCTCGACGGGCTCTACGCCGCGGCGAAGTGGATCCGCGGCGGTGTCGAGCCCTACGCCGGCGCGGACGACGACGCGCGCGCGGTCGACACCCGCATCGGCACGCCCTCGGCCCAGGCCGACCGCATCGACCGCGCGCTCCGGGCCCACTGGACCGACGAGACGCTCAAGCTCCGCATCGTGCACCACCTCGTCGCGGGCCTGCCGCCCGGCATCGACCGCGACAGCATCGAGGCCGCGGCCGCCGACTTCGGTCGCATGGCCGAGGTCGCCGGCACGCTGGCGGACAAGTTCGTGGTCGAGGACGGCATCGCGTGGCTCGAGGTGCCCGCGGGCGCGGCCGGGTTCGACAAGACCGAGCTGCTGCTCATCGGCCAGCGGCGCGCCGAGGTCGCGATCGTGATCGAGGCCGGCAACGCCACCATCGCCGCCGATTTCGAGAGCGGGCTCGACTTCGTCGCGCTGCTCGAGCTCGGCGGCGGCATGCCCACGCGCGTGAACGTGCCGCGCAAGCGCGTGCCCGAGGCCATGGCCCGCATCCGCGAGGCGCTGGCACGCCGCGCCGGTTGACCCGCGCGTCGCGGCCGGCCTTCACGAACGCGCCGGCTCAGGGCTGCGGCCGTAGGCTCGCGAAGCCGATCACGCCGGCGTCGCGTTGCAGCGCGGCGACGAGCTCGGCCTGGCCCTCGGCGTGGTAGCTCGAGCGCACCAGCGGGCCCGACTCGACGTGGCGGATGCCGCGATCGAGCGCGTAGCGGCGCAGCGCCGCGAACTCGTCGGGGTGGACGTAGCGTGCGATCGGCAGGTGTTGGCGGCTGGGCTGCAGGTACTGGCCGAGGGTGAGGATCGTCAGCTGCATCGCGCCCAACGCGTCGATGACCTCGCGGACCTCGTCCTCGCGCTCGCCCAGGCCCAGCATGAGTCCGGTCTTGGTCAGCGCGCCGCGGCTGCGCGCGTGGGCCAGCACCGCGTAGCTGCGCTCGTAGCGGGCCTGGACCCGGACCTCCCGCGACAGACGCGGCACCGTCTCGAGGTTGTGCGCGAACACGTCGGGGCCCGCGTCCAGCACCGTGTCGACGTCGCGCAGCACGCCCTTGAAGTCGCCCACCAGGGTCTCGATGGTCATGCTCGGGGCGGCCTCGTGGCACGCCGAGAGCGTCGCGGCCCAGATCCGTGCGCCGCCGTCGTCGAGGTCGTCACGGTCGACACTGGTGATGACGGTGTGGCGCAGCCGCAGCGACGCGAGCATCTGCGCCACGCGCCGCGGCTCGTCCTCGTCGACCGGCAGGGGGCGCCCGGTCGCGACATCGCAGAAGCGGCACGAGCGGGTGCAGATGTCGCCCAGGATCATGATCGTGAGCGCGCGGTGGTTCCAGCACTCGCCGATGTTGGGGCAGCTCGCGCTCTGGCACACCGTATGGAGCCCCAGCTGCTTCACCTGGGCGTGCAGCTCGGCGTAGCCCTCGCCGCCGGGCATCTTCACGCGCAGCCACTGCGGGTGGCGTGGTCGCGGTGCGTCGGCGGCGATCGGCAGGCGCCCGGGCGGGGAGCTGCTCATGCACCGGCGACCATAGCTCAGAAGCTCTGGTTGTGCCGCGGGTCCTGGCCCGCCTGCAGCTCCGCGAGCGCGTCGAGCAGGCGCTGGTTGCCCGCCGGCGGCATGCGCACGTCGAGCGTCACGAGCAGGTCGCCCGCCGGCTTGCCCGCCGGGCGCACGCCGTGGCTGCGCAGCCGCAGGGTCTGGCCGTTCTGTGCGCCGGCGGGCAGCTTCACCGTGACCTGACCCCACGGCGTGCGCACGTCGATGGGACCGCCGCGGTAGGCCTCGAACGCGGTCACCGGCACGCTCATGCGCAGATCGTTGCCGTCGCGCTCGAGCCGCGGGTGCGCATCGACGTGGACCGTGAGCAGAAGGTCGCCGGCGGGGTTGCCGCTGCCGCCTTGGCCGCGCAGGCGCAGCTTGCCGCCGTCCGCGATGCCCTGCGGCACCTTCACGTCCAGCGTGCGGGCCTCGCCGTCGTCGCCCTCGATGCGCACCGGCACGGTCACGCCGTGCAGCGCGTCGAGCAGCGACACGCGGATCTCGCCCGCGATGTCGACGCCCGGTCGCGGGCCGCGGCGGGTGCTGCCCTCGGCGCGCACGCGCCCGCCGCCGAACAGCCGCGAGAGGAAGTCGTCGAACTGCGTCTGCCGCGGGTCGCCGAGGTCCTCGAACACGTCGGTGTCGCTGTCGACGAAGCGCGACGAGCTGCTCGCGCGCGACTGCGCCTGCTTGTACGCGCGCGCGCGATCGGGATCGAAGCCCTGCGTCAGGCTCATCTCACCGAACTCGTCGTACAGCGCGCGGCGCTTGGGATCGGACAGCACCTCGTAGGCGGTGCTGACATCCTTGAAGCGCTCCTCGGCCTGCTTGTTGCCCGGGTTCTTGTCCGGATGGAACTTCTTCGTGAGCGTGCGGTACGCCTTCTTGAGTTCTTCGGCGGTCGCGGTGCGCGACACACCGAGGCTGGCGTAGAGGTCCTTCACGGGCTCTGGTCGAGGTTAAGGCCGGGCGGGTGGGGCGCAACCCCGAGCATAGCCGCCCTGCGGGCCAAGCGGGGCCCCGCAGGCGGACCGGCGCGACGGCGGCACCGCGCTCGCGCCCGCGGGGCCGATGGGGCAGACTGCGACCGCGATGCACGACGCTCCGCCCTCGCGCGATCCGGCGCTGCCGGCCCGGGAGCACCCGTGGGCCGCGATCCTGCCCCGGGTGTCCAAGCCCGCGCGCTACCTCGGCGGCGAGGAGCAGCAGATCGTCAAGGACCCCACGACGGTGACGTGCCGCTTCGTGCTGGCGTTCCCGGACGTCTACGAGGTCGGCATGAGCCACCTGGGCACGCGGATCCTCTACGCGCTGGTCAACCGCGAGCCCGATCTCGCGTGCGAGCGCGCCTTCACGCCGTGGGTCGACGTCGAGCAGGAGTTGCGTACGGCCGGGCTGCCATTGGTCAGCCTCGAGAGCTGGACGCCGCTGTCGCAGTTCGACGTCGTGGGCCTGAGCCTGCAGTACGAGCTGTGCTACACCGGCGCGCTGACCAACCTCGCGCTGGGCGGCATCCCGCTGCGCGCTGCGGACCGCTCCGATCGCGATCCCATCGTGCTCGCCGGCGGCCCGACCGCGACCCACCCCGAGCCCATCGCGCCATTCGTGGACGCGGTGATGGTCGGCGAGGCCGAGGAGGTGCTGCCCGCGCTGTTGCGGGAGATCGGCCGCATGCGCCGGGCCGGCGCGCCGCGTCGCGAGGTGCTCGCGATGATCTCGCGCTGCCCGGGCATGTACGTGCCGTCGTTGTCCGACGGCGAGCTCGAGCCGCGCACCGGCATGTTGGTGGTCGCCGGGCGCAACGCCGCGGGCGTGGCCGCCGGTGCGCCCGAGCGGGTCGCGCGCGCGTGGGTGCGACGGCTCGACGACTATCCCTTTCCCACGCGCTTCCCGGTGCCGCGGGCGGAGGCGATCTTCGATCGCGCCGCGGTCGAGATCACCCGCGGTTGCACCGAGGGCTGCCGCTTCTGCCAGGCCGGCATCATCTATCGCCCGGTGCGCGAGCGCTCGCCCGGCGCCATCGTCGACGCGGTGCTGCAGGGGGTCGACAACGCCGGCTACGCCGAGACCAGCCTGACCGCGCTGTCGACCGCGGACGTCTCGTGCATCGACCCGCTCATCAAGACGCTGGTGCCCGAGCTGGTCAAGCGCAAGGTCGGCCTGGGCGTGTCGAGCCTGCGCGCCTACGGCCTGTCGGGCGAGCTGCTCGACGAGATCAAGCGCGTGGGCCTCTCGGGGCTGACGTTCGCGCCCGAGGCCGGGACCCAGCGGATGCGCGACGTCATCAACAAGAACGTCAGCGACGACGACATCCTCGACTCGGCCCGGCGCATCTTCGAGCGGGGCTACGACCGCATGAAGATGTACTTCATCATCGGTCTGCCGACCGAGACCGACGCGGACGTCGCCGGCATCGTCGCCACCGGTGCGCGGGTCAAGGCGCTCGCGCGCAGCCTCGGGCTCAAGCGCCCGCCGGCGATCACGCTGTCGGTCAGCCAGCACGTGCCCAAGCCGCACACGCCGTTCCAGTGGGCCGCGATGGACACGATGGAGGATCTGGTCGGCAAGGTCGGCATGCTGCGGGGCGCGGCCAAGCGCGAAGCCCTGGCGCTCAAGACCCACGACGTGCGCAACAGCTGGCTCGAGTGCCTGTTCGCGCGCGGCGACCGGCGCATGGCCGACGTGCTCGAGCACGCGTTTCGGGCCGGCGCGCGCCTCGACGGCTGGCAGGAGCAGTTCGCGCTGCCGCGCTGGCTCGATGCGCTCGCGGCCTGCGACGTCGATCCGACGATCTACACCCGCACGCTGCCGGTCGACGCGCGGCTGCCGTGGGATCACATCGACATCGGGCTCGAGCCCGACTTCCTCGCCGGCGAGTGGCGCAAGGCCGTGCGCGGGCGCGCGAGCCCGCCGTGCGGCAAGCCGGTCGGCGCGCAGGTCCACCACGGCAAGCTCGACGACGCGTTGAGCGATCGCCGGCGGCTGGTCTGCTACGACTGCGGCATCGCCTGCGACATGACGCAGATGCGCAGCGAACGGGTCGACGCGCTGCGCGAGCTGCAGGATCGCGCGGCACAGACCGCCGCCCAGACGCCCGCCGTCGCCACCGGCGACGACGTCGTGCCGCTGTCGCGCCTGCGCGGACGGCTGCCGCGCAGTGCCCTGGGGCCCGACAGCGCCTTCACCGAGAACGCCGAGGCGCCGCACTCGCGGCTGCGGATCTTCTACGCCCGCGGTGGGCCGCTGCGCTTCATCGGCCACCTCGACTTCCTGCGCAACCTGCCGCGGCTGCTGCGACGCGCCCGCATCGAGGTCGGCTTCTCGCGCGGGTTCAACCCCGTGCCGCGTCTGTGGCTGGGGCCCGCGCTGGCGCTGGGCATCGCCAGCGACGGCGACGCCTTCGACGTCGACGTGATCCTGCCCGAGTCGGCGCGCGACATGGCCGGCGAGATGGACGAGGCCGAGCGGGCCGCGCTCGCGGCGTCGCTGCTGGCGCAGCTGCGCGCCGTGGCGCCGCCGGGACTGCTGCTGCAGGCGGCCCAGCTGCTCGCCCCCGGTGCGCCACGGCTGACCGCGCTGGTCGAGGCGGCCGAGTTCGCTGTCGCGCTGCCGGGCGCGCCCGCTGCGACCGCGCTGCGCCAGCGGCTCGAGCAGGCGCTGCGGGCCGAGTCGCTGCCGGTGCAGCGGCGCCGCCACGATCGCCGCAAGGACGCGCGCGGCGACGCCGGCGCGACCACCATCATCGACGTGCGACCGCACCTGATCGACGCCGCGATCGACGAGCACACCGGCGAGCTGCGCTTCGCGCTGCGCATGGATCCCACCGGCACCGCGCGACCGCGCGAGGTCGTGCAGGCGCTGTTGGGCCTCGAGCTGGGCGAGCACGCCATGCGTCGCCGTCGGCTGCTCACGCGCGCCGGCGACGGCTGGAGCGCGATCGCGCCGCCGTCGACGTGACGGTCACGCGCGGTCAGGCCAACGCGCGGCGGTGCTGCCACGCACCCCACGCGACCAGCAGGTAGCCCGCTGCGAAGCCGAAGTCGAGCAGCGGGTCGAGCCGCGCCAGCTCGAACGCGGCGACGTACGCGAAGCCGACGTCGGACAGCGACAGGCACACCACGCCCGCGAGTACGCGTGACCACGCCCGCCACAGCGGGCTGCCGCGCAGCAGCCACAGCTGCCGCAGCACCACCGCCGCGGGTACCACGACCGCGAGGTCGAGCACGGGATAGGCCGCGGCGATCGTCTGCGTCAGCGGTCCCTCGAGCCCGCGCAAGGCCGCGGCCAGCGGCAACCCCAGCGCCGCGGCACCCACCACCGTCGCGAGCCCGGCGGTGCGCCGCAGCTGCGCTGGCGTCACCAGCGACAGGCCGCCGCGCGCGTGCGCGACCGCGAAGTCGGCCAGCGCGAGCGCGAGCACGATCGTCGCGGGTATGAAGCACGCGTCGGCCGGCGAAGGGAAGGGCGCGTCGAGGCCACGGCCGTGCCACCACAACAGCACCGCCTGACCCGCGGCGAAGCCCGACATCGCCAGGGCCAGCGCGCGGAAGCTGCGGCGTGGACGATCGTCGCGCGAGAACGTGCGCGCGCACGCCGACGCGAAGCCGGCTGCAAGCAGCTGCAGCGCGAGCTTGATGCCGCCCAGCAGCGGCAGCGCGAGCGCGTCGCCCAGCCGTGCACGCGGGGCCAGCTCGGGCCACGCGGCGCCGGGTACCAGCGCGCAGGCCAACGCGAGCAGCACCAGCGCGAAGCCGCGGTTCATCGCGCGGCCTCCCGCGCCAGGCCCGCGCGGATGGTCGCGACCAGCCGTGCCGCACGTTCGCTGCCGACGAACACCCGCAGGCCCTTCTCGATGCCCTCGAGCAGTGCGGTCACGCCGGCGGCATCGACGGTGTCGTCGGACAGCCCCAGTCGCTGCACGTGCGCGCGGATCGACGCGCGCGCCAGGGCCTCACCCAGCATGGGCGCGATGGTCTGGGTGATGAGCGGGTCGAGCACCGCTCGGCGCACGCTCGCGCCCTCGATCGCATCCATGCACCGCCCATGGTAGGGCAGCGGCCGCGCCGCTGCACCGTCACGCCGGCGCGCCGCCGCCTCGCCGCGACTAGGGCTCGATCAGCGTGCAGGTCGCGGGGTCGAGCGCGGTGCCCAACGCCGCGCCGAGATCGTCGACCGGCAGCGAGGCCTCGTGCTCGATGAGCGGCGTGGTGCGGGCCTGGGCACGGCGGGCCGAGACCACGCGCAGCACATCGCGGATGCGGTCGGCCTCGGGGCGTGCGTTGCAGGCGGCGAAGAACTCGGCCACGCGCTGGGGATGGGTCTGTACGCCGTCGGCGGCGCGGAGGTTCGCGAGCAGCTGACCCGCGGCCGAGGCCGGATCGGGCTTGGCCGCGTCCAGCCTCGCGATGAAACCACTCTTGATGCGATCGGGCAGCGACGGCACCAAGCTGACGTCGGGGTTGGCGAACTCGCCCTCGCGGCCGGGGCACGCCGCACAGCCGCGCTCACTGACCGCGTTGACGCACAGGCCGTCCCACTCCTCGGTGCAGCAGAAGTCGTCCTGCGCGCACACGCAGGCGGCCACGGCCTTGCCGCTGCAGCTGGCGCCGTCGTGGGGCGTGCAGCAGTCGCCGATCTTCGCTGCGAACTCGGCGGCGATCTTCGCGGCGTTGTCGGGCTGGCCGCTGGCCAGCTTGGGCAGCGGTGGCACGAAGTCGAGCAGCGCGCAGCGCTCGGCGGAGAACACCGGCCGCGTGAAGTCGACCGCGAGCACGTCGAGCACGAACTCCTCGTCGACCACGCCGACCTGCTGCAGCCGCTCGACGAACTGCTGATCGGCGCGGGCGCGCTGCACGAAGGCCATGGCGAAGTGGGTGTCGCGCACCGACTTGCCGTCGGGACCCACGAGGGCCTTGCCGCCGCGCTGCACGCGTTGGTTGGCCGCGGCGATGGCCGCGTCGTAGGCCTGTGGCGTCACGTTGATCTGCAGCGGGAACGCGCCGCGATCGAAGGCATCGTCGACCAGCGCCTCGGCCGGCACGAAGCGCACCGGATCGCCGGCGGCCTTGGCCGCGGTGCCGACGTTGAACTCCTTGCCGCAGAACAGCGGCTCGAGCACGCGGCGCAGGTCGCCGGCCAGCAGCAGGTCCTTGAGCCAGATCTCGGTCCACTCGCGGTTCGCCGCCAGCACGGTCTGCTCGAGATCGGCGCCGGTGCGGCGGGTGCCCAGCGCGTCGATGTCGTCGATGAGCTGCGCCGCGCCAGGCGTGTCCGCGTCGCCCTCCCAGTGCACCCACGGCGTGTCGAGCTCCTTCATGACCATGCCGCCGTCCACGTGGCACTGGGCGCAGCGGCTCTTGCTGCCGGGCGCGACCATGTCCTTCGACGTGCCGTGGAAGGTCCACACCCCGCCCTGCAGGGTGTAAAAGGCGAAGCTGCCCAGGGTCGTATCGAACGCCATGAACTCGGCGTCGTCGGGCAGGGACTCGGCGTCGCCGTGCAGGCCCGCCATCGAGATCGCGAGCCCGTGCTCGCCGCGACCGCCACAGTCGCGCAAGCTGATCGCGCGGAAGTCGTCCGGGATGCCGGTGACCTGCGCCGTCTCGGACACCAGCGCGGTGCCGGTGCCGGTCGGCACGCTGCAGTCGATGCCGTCGCGCTGGGCCAGCACCGCCATCACCTCGGCGGCGGTCCTGGGACAGCTGCCCTCGGCGCGCAGCACGAACTGCGCGATCGGGTCCTTGAGGATCACGGGGTCGACGACCGCGCGCGAGAAGCCTTGGCGTCCGTCGAAGACCTCCGCGCAGGCGCCTGGCACTGCGGTGTCGTCGGCCTTGCCGCCGACGCCACGCCCGCCATCGTCGTCCTCGTCGGCGCCGGGCTCGGTGCACGCGCCCAGCAGCGCCATCACCAGCGGCAGCAGTCGTGGCCTCGTCGTGACTCGGGGCGCCGATGTAGGCAACACGGTGACAGGGTAGGCAGCTCGCGGCGCGACCCGCAACTCGGGCCCGTAGCGGCGGCTGCGGTGCGTTCCACGGCGCCGAGCGGATCCGCGCGGGGGCGCGGGACCGGGCTCAGGCGATCGGATCCGCGAAGGCTGGCGGCTTGCCGCGCAGCATCGCGGTGACGCCGACCTTGGCGGCCGGCGCCGCGAGGCTCTGCGCCGCGCGGCGGGCTTCGATCGCACCGGCCTCCGCCAGCGGGGCCGCGTTCGCGTCGACGATGGTCGAGACCAGCAGGCTCCGCAGCGCGCTCGACAGCGCGACGCCGGCCTCGTTGACGCCCGGTGCCCCGGCGTCGACGTGCAACGTGACGCCGCCTTCGCGCAGCGCAGGCACGCGGCTGGCATCGTCGGCGAGCTCGCGTGCGAACGCGAGGCTACGCGCCGGCAGTTGTGCGACCGGCACGACCTCGCCGACGAAGCCCCAACGCGCCGCGTCCTCGGCCTTGAACGTCGCGCCGGTGAGCAGCGCGCGATCGATCTCGGGCTGCGCCGCGGCCGTGCTCGCGCGGTGGACCATGTGGCAGCCGCCCAGGCCCGGGATCACGCCGACGGTGGTCTCGGGGAACGCGAGCTTGGTACCGGTCGCGGCGACGCGCGCGTGGCAGCTCGCGGCGAGCTCGAGGCCACCGCCGAGCACACGGCCGACCAACGCCGCGACCGTGGGCTTGCCGCGGCGCAGCTTGCCCGTGGTCGCCTTCCACCGCTCGATCAGCGCCAGCGCGCCGGCCTCGTCGCCGAGCACCGGCACGAACGCCTGCAGGTCGGCGCCGTGGCCGAACTCGCGGCTGTAGTGGCCGTCGGGCGCCAGCACGATCGCGCGCACCTGCGGGTCGGCGGCGAGCTGCTCGTAGGCGTGGTCGAGCTCGGCCAAGAACGTGTCGGACAGCGTCGTGCGCCGCAGCGAGATCAGGCCCACGCCCTCGTGCACGCTGGTGTCGATGTAGATGCGCTGCCACGGCGCGGCCTCGGGCTGCAGCGCCGACAGCGGTGCGACGCGCTCGGCCGCGGTGATGCCCTGCGCCTGCACGTACTGCGCGACGATCTCGCGCGCGCGGCCCAGGCCGGTGCGCTCGATGATCGCCGGCACGCCCTCGCGGAACGCGAGCGCCTGCTCGCACAGGAAGTTGATCGCCGGCAGCGTCGCGACCTCGTGCCCGACCATGCCCGCGACCAAGGCGAACAGCATGCCGAGCATGCGCGCCTCGACCTCGGGCAGCCGCTCGCGCGGGCAGCCCTGGCCGCGCTCGTACGGCCACTGCAGCTTGGGATCGGCGATGTACGGCTGCCACGCCTCGGGGATGCGGAACAGCGTCGAGTCGTGCTCCGCCGCCATCAGCTCCATGCAGTGGGCCGAGAGGTAGTTGGCGCCGGGGATCATGTTGTGCACGAGAAACGGCGAGGTCCCCAGCAGGGTGCGACACGCGTCGTCGACCTGCGCCGGCGACAGACCCAGATCGACGTGGACGCGCACGGCCTCGAGCATCATGCCGCAGAAGAGTCGATCGGCCGCGAAGGCGGGCGCGTCCTTGACCTCGATCGCGTTCATGCCCAGGGCGCCCAGCAGCTTGCGCAGGATCTTGCGCTCGGCCTCGCCGGTGGTCGCGCCCGCGATGGGGACCTCGAACAGCTTGTTGGTCAGATGCGGGAAGAACGGGTGCATCACGCCGCAGCGGGCCTTGCCCGGCATGTGGCCGAACAGCTGCGTCGAGGGGAAGCCGCTGGTGGCCGAGAGGATGAACGCGTCGGGCTGGCGCGCGTGCACGGCCTGGTAGAAGGCGTGCTTGAGCGGCAGTCGCTCCGGGATGGCCTCGAAGACCATGCCGATGCGCAGCTCGGCGGGCAGCTCGGCGGGGCCGCCCTGCACGATCGTGATGCCGTCGACGATGCGATCGACCTCGGCCGCGCTGAAGCGTCCACCGAATGCGGCGCGCAGCTTCTCGGGCAGCTGCGTCACCGCGGGGCTCGGATCGAGCGCGACCACCGGGATGCCGTGCGGCGTCAGCAGCCGCGCGAACTGGCCGAGCTTGCCCAGCCCGACGTTGCCGCAGGCCCCGGCGACGACCATGGCGCGGGGGCTCGGCTCGGTGCCGGGTTGGAAGACCGGGAGGAGGGCAGGCTCGGAGATCGTGGCCATGGGGCCGGCAGGATACGGCTGCACGGCCGATCACCCTGGACGGCCAACACTTGAGGATCCCCACGGTTTTCCGGCTGCTGCGCCCGCGCGGGCGCGCCCGCCTGGCCGGCTCCCGGCGGCGAGATCGCGTCGCCCGGGGGGCCTCGACCCAGGCCGTTCGCCGCGTTGCGGGCCCATCCCTACGTTTTCGTGACACACCGCTGATGGATCCGTGCTCCCCCCTCGCCGTATGGTCCCGCTCGGCTCGTTCTGGCCACCCACCAACCCACTGTCACGGGAGTCTCGAAGACCATGAAGATCACCTCCACCCTCATCCTCGGTGTGTTCTCGATGTTCGCGCTTTCCGCGGTCCCCGCGTGCGACGACAAGAAGGACGACAAGAAGGCCGAGGACAAGAAGGACGGCAAGGCCAAGGCCGACGACAAGAAGGCCGAGGAGAAGAAGGCCGAAGAGAAGAAGGCCGATCCGGCCCCCGAGGAGAAGAAGGAAGAGGCCAAGGCCGAGGGCGGCGGCGGCGGCGGCGGCGGCGACAAGGTCGGCGTGCCCGAGTGCGACGAGTACATCGAGAAGTACACCAAGTGCATCTCGGACAAGGTCCCCGAGGCCGCGCGCGGCTCGATGAAGGACGCGATGGACGCGTCGGCCAAGGCGTGGCGCGAGGCTGCCTCGGGCCCGGGCAAGGACGGTCTCGCTGCGGCGTGCAAGGCTGCGCTCGACGCCGCCAAGCAGGCCACCGCGGCCATGGGCTGCGAGTGGTGATCCGCGCATCGTGAGCCGGGCTCGCCCGGTCTCATGATTCCCGACGGCCGGTGTGGCGCGAGCCCACCGGCCGTTCGCGTTGGTTGCGTCCAGCGCCCGCGCGCGTGCGAGCGATCCGCGTGCCAGGGCCGGTTTTCGCGGAAAAACCGCCAGGTCCCGCTCGAGATCCCTCGCGCGACGGGACCGGTCCGCCGGCGTCCTCGGGGTGCGACCCGGGGCCGGGGCCCCTCGATCTCGCCGCACGTTTCTCGATCCTCGCGAAGATGGCGTATCCTTCAGCGCCCGTTGGACGGCGTCAGGCCCCAACGACCCGAAAGAGAACCACCGATGAAGTTCATCAAGAGCGTCCTTGTCGTCGCGTCGCTGTCGGCGTTCGCGCTTTCCACCACCGCATGTGACAAGAAGGAAGAGCCCAAGAAGGAAGAGAAGAAGGAAGAGAAGAAGGAAGAGAAGAAGTAGTCCGACTTCACTTTCGCTTTTCTCCTTTGCTTGGCTTTTCGAAAGGGCACCTCAGCGGGTGCCCTTTCGCGTTGGTTCGAGGTTGCGCGCCGGCAGGCCCGGGCATAGCGTCCCGGCCATGCGTCACGACGGCCGCGCGGCCCACGAGGCCAGGACCTGTTCGATCGAGCCGGGCTTCATCGGGCAGGCGCTGGGCTCGGTGCTGATCGCCACCGGCCGCACCCGCGTCATCTGCACCGCCAGCGTCGAGGAGCGGCCGCCGCCGTGGCTGTCGGGCGGCGGCTGGGTCACCGCCCAGTACGCGATGCTGCCCGGCGCGACCTCGCCCCGTGGTTCGCGGGATCCGGGCGGTCGCGGCAAGGAGATCCAGCGGCTCATCGGTCGCGCGTTGCGGGCCGCGGTCGACCTGCCGCAGCTGGTCGGGCCCGGCGGGCCCATCTCGATCGTCGTCGACTGCGACGTGATCGAGGCCGACGGCGGCACGCGCACGGCGTCGATCACCGGTGGCTGGGTCGCGCTGGCGCTGGCACTCGCGCGGCTGCGGGCGCAGGGCCGCCTCGCACACGACCCGAACCTGGCACCGGTGGCGGCCGTGAGCGTGGGCCTGGTCGGCGATCCGCCGGTGGCGCTGCTCGATCTCGCCTACGTCGAGGACAGCACCGCGGTGGTCGACCTCAACGTCGTCGCGCTGCGCGAGCGCGGCCTGGTCGAGGTCCAGGGCACCGGCGAGCACGGCTGCTTCTCGCGCGCGCAGCTCGACGCGCTGCTCGACCTCGCCGGGCCGGCCTTGCCTGGCCAGCGCCGCGCAGGCGCGCGCGCTCGAGGGGCCGCATGACGGCCGCGCGGCTGCTGGTGGTGGCGACGGGTAATCGCCACAAGCTGCGCGAGCTGGCGGCGATGGTCGAGTCGAGCCTGGGCCTGCAGGTGCAGCCCGCGAGCGCGTTCGGCAGCCCGCCGGAGATCGAGGAGAGCGGCACCAGCTTCGTCGCCAACGCCGTGCTCAAGGCGGAGGGGCTGGCGGCGTGGCTGCGCACGCGCGACTGCCCCGGCGACGCCTGCGTGCTCGCCGACGACTCGGGCCTGTCGATCGACGCGCTCGGCGGTGCGCCCGGTGTCACCAGCGCCCGCTGGGCCGGCGAGCCCTGCGACGACGCGGCCAACAACCGCAAGCTCGTGGACGAGCTGCGCGCACGCGGGCTCGACCACAGCCCGGCGCACTACAGCTGCGTGCTCGCGGTGGTGCGGGTCGACGGTCGGCGCCTGGGCAGCGGCGAGACGCTCGAGTGCTTCGAAGGCCGCTGGGACGTGACCGTGCGCGTGACGGCGCGCGGCCACGGCGGCTTCGGCTACGACCCGCACGCGTGGATCGAGCGGCCGGGCCACGAGCCATGCCCGGTCGCGGAGCTCGATCCCGCGGCCAAGGCCGCGCTGTCGCACCGCGGCATCGCGATGCGTCGGCTCGTGGCCTGGTGGCAGGCCTCGGGACCGCGCTGACGCACCCGCGTCGGCCGCCGGCGCCCGGCGCCGCGGCGCGAGGCCGTGGTGCCCGCTGGGCGCGCGCGGCGGTTTTCGGTTATGCTGCCGCGCATCGGGGCGTGGCGCAGTCTGGTAGCGCGCCTGTTTTGGGTGCAGGAAGCCGGAGGTTCGAATCCTCTCGCCCCGACCACGTCGGCCGGCCGGCGATGCCGGCCTGCCGACGTCCCATGCGCCCGTAGCTCAGTCGGATAGAGCGTCGGCCTTCTAAGCCGAATGTCGCAGGTTCGATCCCTGCCGGGCGCGCCGCGGCCCTCAGCCGCCGATGCCCGCGCGCAGCCGCCGGTACGCGGTCGCGAGCGGGTCGAGCTCGGCGCGCTTGCTGGCGAAGCCCTCGTCGACGCGACCGACGCGTTGGACCATCTCGCGCACGCCCTGCTCGAGCGCGCTGGTGTCGGCCTCGCCGCCCAGCCGCGCGATCGCGGCGGCGATGCGCCCGGCGAGCTCGGCGTGCTCGACCTCGAGGTGGGCCTTGGCCAGCAGCAGGCGCCTCTCGAGCCGGTCGGCCACGGGCTCGCCCACCAGCACGGTCGACAGCACCGTGGTCATCGCCGCCGAGCTGGTGTCCTTGCGCCCACGCCAGGCCTCGAGCCACGCGTCGGCGCGCGCGCGCAGTCGGTCGTACTGATCGAGCAGTGCGTCGGTCACCCCGCAAGCTTGCCCAGCCGGGCCGCGCGCCGCCAGCGGGCCGCGCCAAGCCGCGTCAGAACGCGAAGCCGGCGCCACGCCAGCGGATCGCGGCGGTCTTGCCCGCGCGTGCACGCTTGGCGCGGCGCTCCCCGATCGCCAGCGGGATCGCGAACGCGATCGCGGTCGCAGCTCCGCCGGCGAGCAGTCCGACGCCCAGCGGTCCGGTCGCGAGCACGTCGGTGCATGCGTCGGGCCGGCGCGGGTCGCTGCCGTCGGGGCAGCGGCCGTGCAGGCCCAGCAGCACCGCGCCGGTCACGACCAGGCCCACGCCGAGCGACACGCCCGCGATGCCGGCCCAGCGCGGCAGCACGCGCCGCGGTGCGCCGTCGCGGCCGCCGGTGTCCGCACCGCTGCGCGGCGGCAACACCAGCGACGCGCGACCGATCTCGCCCAGCTCGACGGCCTCGCTGCGCGTGTGCGACGGATCGACCGCGTCGACCAGCGTCACGCGCCAGCGCCCCGGCGGCAGCCGCAGCTCGGTGGCCTTGTCGCCCTGGGCGCAGCGATGGGCCGCGCCCTCGATCGCGACCAGGCAGCGGCTGCACGTCACCGACAGCGTCGCCGACGCGCGCTCGGCCGCGCTCGCGCTGCGCCGCTCGTGCAGCGTCACCACGGCGGGGCCGAAGAGCTTGGTCGGCAGCGCGCGCTCACCCGCGGTCGCGAGCGCCAGGTCGATCGCGGCCTCGGCCTGGGCCGCGTCGCCCAGGGTCACGCGCGCGCGCGCCAGTGCCAGCAACGCGTAGACGCGCGCGTCCTGCAGCTCGGGCGCGCGGGCGCCGATCGCTGCGATCTCGGTGGCCTGCTCGAGCGCCTGCAGCAGCGTCTGCGCGCCGCCTTGCGGATCCTCGGTCGCGGCCGACTCGGCGTCGCGCAGGGCCTTGGTCACCGTCTGCGCGCGCGCCTGCTCGGCCTGGTCCAGCGGCGCGGCGCAGGGCAGGGCGCTCGGGGCCGCGGCGAGCGCGAGACCCCACAAGGTGGCGAGCATCATGGTGAGGCCTCCAACGCGAGCTGACCGCACGCCGCCGCGATGTCGTCACCACGCGGCGTGCGGACGTGGACCTGCAGCCCACCCTGCCGGCAGCGCGCGACGAAGCGCTCGATCGCGGCCGGCGCGGGGCGCTGCAGCGGCGTGCCCGGGTGGGGGTTGAACGGGATGGCGTTGACGTGGCAGTCGAGCTCGCCCAGCAGCGAGACCAGCCGCGTCGCGTCGGCGTCGCTGTCGTTGACGCCCGCGAGCAGCACGTACTCGAACGTCACGCGGCGTCGCGACGGTGCCGGCATGCGCCGCACCGCGCCCAGCAGCGTGTCGATGTTCCAGCGTGTGTTGATCGGCATGATGCGATCGCGGACCTCGTCGGTGGTGGCGTTGAGCGAGATCGCCAGGCCGACCTCGGCGGCGTGGCCGTCGCGGGCGAAGCGCTCGATCGCGGGCACCAGCCCCGCGCTCGACACCGTGATGCGCCGCGGCGCGAGGCCGGCACCCTTGGCGTCGGTCAGCAACGCGATCGCGGCGGTGACCTGGCCATAGTTGTGCAGCGGCTCGCCCATGCCCATGAACACGAGGTTGGTGATGCGGCCGGGCCAGGCCGCGCCGGTCGCCGCGGCCTCCTGCGCCAGCAGATCCTGGGCCTGGTAGACCTGATCGACGATCTCCCACGTCGCGAGGTTGCGGACGAAGCCCAGCTGCGCGGTGGCGCAGAAGCGGCACGACAGCGAGCAGCCGACCATCGAGCTGATGCACTGGGTGTAGCCGCGGCCGGGGTTGGGGATCAGCACCGACTCGAACACGTCATCGTGGGCGCCGCGGAAGCGCAGCTTGCGGGTGCCGTCGTGCGCGAGCGCGGCCGCATCGATGCGCAGCCGCGTCAGCTCGGCCTGCGCCGCCAATCGATCGCGATCGGCCTGCGCCAGGTTGGTCATCGCCGCGAAGTCGCCGGCGCGATGGCGATGCAGCCACTCGAAGATCTGGCCCGCGCGGAATCCCGGACCACCGAGCACCGACTGCACGACGGCGCCGAGCTCCGCGCGCGACAACCCGCGGAGGTTCGGCCGCTCGGATCGCGGCAGACCTCGCTGGGGTGGACGCAGGGCGACGACGTCGCGCACGCGCAGATGGTAGCGCGATGGCGGCGTGCTCGCCCGCGCCGGGGTCGCCGCGGGGTTCTGCGAGTCCGGCTTCCGGCACGCTCCACCGCGCTCGCGGCCGCGATCGATCGCTGGCTGGCCGCGAGCGCCGCTGCGCCGCCGGGGGCCGATCAGAGCAGGTCGAGTCCGGCGAAGAAGTAGCCGACCTCGAAGGCCGCGGTCTCAGGCGCGTCGGAGCCGTGGGTCGCGTTGCGCTCGACGTTGGTGCCGAACATGCCGCGGATGGTGTCCTTGGGCGCCTTGGTCGCGTCGGTCGGACCCATGAGCGTGCGCCAGCGCGCGATGGCGTCGTCGCCCTCGAGCACCATCGCGAGGATCTTGCCCTCGGTCATGAACTTGCACAGATCGCCGAAGAACGGGCGGGCCTTGTGCACGTGATAGAAGCCCTGGGCCTGTGCGACGGTGAGCTGCAGCGACTTCATCGCGACGATGCGCAGGCCGGTGTCCTGGATCTTGGCTGCGATGGCGCCGTGGTGACCAGCGGCGTAGGCGTCGGGCTTGACGAGAGCGAGCGTGCGTTGCATGGGTGATGACCTCGACTGTCGCGCCGCACCCGTGTCGTGGGGCCGCGCGAGCGGGCGGACCCTATCAGGTGCCCCCGGGGTCGTGCCATCGCGGCCGCGCCGCCGGGGGCGGCGGCCACGTGCGTTGCACACCGTTCGCTCCCGCGGGCGGCCGCGCGCGCCCCGGCGCAGGCCCACGCGCGGCCCCGGAGCGATCTCCCCGCGCCGGGCGCCCGCGGGCCCGCGCAGCCCCTGCGCGCCGGTTTCGCGGCCTGTGGCCGCGCGGCGCTGCTGCTACCCTCCGCGATCGCCATGCAAGCCGGCACGGGTAGCGTCGACCTCTCCGACTTCGCGCATCTGCATCTGCACACGCAGTACTCGCTGCTCGACGGTGCGATCCGCACCAAGGACCTGTGCAAGACCGTGCTCGAGCGCGGCATGAAGACCGTGGCCGTGACCGACCACGGCAACATGTTCGGCACGATCCAGTTCTACGAAGAGGCCAAGAAGCACGGCGTCAAGCCCATCCTCGGCTGCGAGGCCTATGTCTCCGACGGGCCCATGGGCGCACGCACCGATCGCAAGAACTACCACCTGGTGTTGCTCGCGAAGAACCAGGCCGGCTTCCGCAATCTGCAGAAGCTGGTGAGCATGGGCTACCTCGAGGGCTTCTACTACAGCCCGCGGATCGATCGCACGATCCTGCGCGAGCACGCCGAGGGCCTGGTGGGCCTGTCGGCGTGCATGAGCGGCCACGTCGCGCGACTCATCCTCGACAACCGCATGGACGAGGCGCGCGAGCGGGTGCTCGAGTACAAGGACATCTTCGAGCCCGGTAGCTACTTCCTCGAGCTGCAGCCCAACCGGCTGGAGAAGCAGGAGCTGCTCAACCCCATCTTGGCGCAGCTGGCCCAGGACTGCGGCGTGCCCATCGTCGCGACCAACGACTGCCACTACGTCGATCGCAGCGAGGCCCACGCCCACGAGGTGCTGATGTGCATGGGCCAGGGGCGCACGCTCGACGATCCCAAGCGGATGAAGCACGACTGCGACGAGTTCTTCATCAAGCGGCCCGACGAGATGGCGCCGTACTTCTCGCAGTACCCCGGCGCGCTCGAGAACGCCTGCCGCATCGCGCAGATGTGCAACGTCGAGCTCGACCTGGGCAAGCCCGAGCTGCCCGACTTCCGCCTGCCGCCGGGCATCGAGGACGACCTGCCGGGCTACCTGCGCAGGGTCGCCCACGAGGGCCTGTCGACGCGGCTTGCCGAGCTGCGCGCCCGCGGCCAGCGTCCGGCCGAGGACGCCTACCGCGCGCGGCTCGACTACGAGCTCGACGTCATCGTGCAGATGAACTTCCCGGGCTACTTCCTCATCGTGTGGGACTTCATCCGGCACGCCAAGACCATCGGCGTGCCGGTCGGGCCCGGTCGCGGATCCGGTGCCGGCTCGCTGGTCGCGTACTGCCTGCGCATCACCGATCTCGATCCCATCCGCTATGCGCTGCTGTTCGAGCGGTTCCTCAACCCCGAGCGCATCAGCATGCCGGACTTCGACGTCGACTTCTGCATGGACCGGCGCGACGAGGTCATCCGCTACGTGATGGATCGCTACGGCGACGACCATGTGGGCCAGATCGCGACGTTCCACTCGCTCAAGGCCCGCGGCCTGGTGCGCGACGTCTGCCGCGTGATGGGCTGGAGCGTGGCCGACAGCAACGAGCTCGCCAAGCTCATCCCCGAGGGGCCCAAGGTCACGCTGTCGGCCACGGTCGCGGAGCCCGAGGAGCTCAAGACCAAGATCAAGAAGGACCCCGCCGCCGCGGCGAAGCTCAAGGACGTGCTCGTCGTCGCCGAGAGCTCGGGCCGGCTGCGCGAGCGGCTCGCGGCCGATCCGCGCGCGCGCGAGGTGCTCGACGTGGGCTGCTCGCTCGAGGGCCTCAACCGCCACGCCGGCATGCACGCCGCCGGCGTCGTCATCGGCAACCGCCCGCTGTGGGAGCACGTGCCGTGCTTCCGCGCCGACGGCAAGCTGGTCACGCAGTACACCATGACCGACGTCGAGAAGGCCGGGCTGGTGAAGTTCGACTTCCTCGGGCTCAAGACCCTGACGGTCATCGCCATCGCGACCAAGCTGGTCGACAAGAGCTACGGCCCCGCCGCCGGCGAAGACCACGAGGGCGACCCGGCGTGGCAGGGCGGCCGCTTCGACATCGACGCGATCCGGCTCGATGATCCCGGGGTCTACGAGCTCATCGCGCGCGGCGACACCACCGGCGTGTTCCAGCTCGAGTCCTCGGGCTTCCGCGACCTGCTGATCCGGCTGCGGCCCGACTGCATCGAGGACATCATCGCCGCGGTCGCGCTGTATCGCCCCGGTCCGCTCGAGGGCGGCATGGTCGATCAGTTCATCGAGTGCAAGCACGGCAAGCGCCAGATCGAGTACCCGCACCCGCTGCTCGAGACGGTGCTGCGCGAGACCTACGGCGTGTTCGTGTACCAGGAGCAGGTCATGCAGGCGGCGCAGATCCTCGCCGGCTTCTCGCTCGGCGGCGCCGATCTCATGCGCCGCGCCATGGGCAAGAAGAAGAAGGAGGAGATGGACCGCCAGCGCGAGCTGTTCGTGCAGGGCTGCGCGCAAAAGAGCGACATCGGCGCGAAGAAGGCCGGCGAGATCTTCGACTTGATCGACAAGTTCGCCGGCTACGGCTTCAACAAGTCGCACTCGGCCGCGTACGGCCTCATCACCTACCAGACCGCGTACCTCAAGCACCACTTCCGCGTCGCGTTCATGGCCGCGCTGATGACGTGCGACAAGGACAAGAACGAGAACGTGGTCAAGTTCATCGCCGAGGCCCGCAACTCGGGCATCCGCGTGCTGCCGCCGTCGATCAACGAGTCCGACCGCGACTTCAGCGTCGAGCGGGCCGGCGAGCAGCAAGAGCGCGCCATCCGCTTCGGCCTGGGCGCGGTGCGCAACGTCGGCGAGACCGCGGTGGACTCGATCCTGGCCGCGCGCGAGGGCGAGGGCGGGTTCGTGTCGCTGTTCGAGCTGTGTCGCCGGGTCGATCCGCGGCGGGTCAACAAGCGCACGCTCGAGGGCCTGGTGCGCGCGGGCGCGCTGGACTCGATCGCGTGTGGCCACGCCCGCGCGCAGCTGTTCGCCGCCATCGACCGCGCGCTGCAGCAGGGCCAGGACGCCGCGCGCGACCGCGAGAGCGGCCAGCGCGGCCTGTTCGACATGGTCGAGGTCAGCGCGCCGGTGCACGTCGAGGAGTACCCGGCGGTACCGGAGTGGACCGCGAAGGAGCGCCTGCTGGGCGAGCGCGAGGCCCTGGGCTTCTACCTCACCGGCCACCCGCTGGACCGCTTCAGCCAGGACGTCGATCGCTTCGCGACCACGAACATCGGCAACCTGCGCAAGGATCAGAACGGCGCCGAGGTCATCATCGGCGGGGTCATCTGTGACTTCCGCGAGGTCCAGACCAAGAGCGGCCGCGGGCCGATGGCGTTCTTCCAGCTCGAGGATCAGTACGGCCGCGTCGAGGTGGTCGCGTTTCCCAAGACCTACGCGCGGGTGGACGAGCAAAGCGGTCTGAGCGTGGCGCAGCAGCTCGAGCGCTGCGGCGACGAGCCGGTGCTGGTCACGGGCAAGGTCGAGGTCGATCTGTTCGCGCGCGAGGGCGAGGGCGAAGGCGACGGTGTGACCGCGAAGTTCAAGCTGCTGCTCGAGCGTGCGGCCGATCGCGGAGGTCCGCGCGCAGCGGACCCGCAGCGTGATGCTGCGGCTGCGCGCCGATCAGCTCGACGACATGCGCCTGCTCGGGCTCAAGCAGGTCGTCAGCGATCACGCCGGGCCCTGCCGCATGGAGCTGCAGCTGACGGTCGACGGCCGCTACCAGTCGAACGTGATCTTCGGCGACCGCTTCGGCGTGAGCGCCGACGAGGGCCTGCTGACCGCGCTCGAGCGGTTGTTCGGGGCCGGCTGCGCGACGATGCTGTGACGGCCGCGCGCGCGGCCGCGGCTCAGCAGCTGTACGCGGGCCCGAGCACGCAGGTGCCCGCGGCGCCGCAGCGCGGCGCGACCTCGCCGTCCTCGCACGGCCGGAAGTCGCGCTTGCGCAGTGCCCGGGGCCGCGCGACCGGGTGACGGCGCGGGCTGGGGTCGACCCAGCAATCGCGATCGCTCTTGCAGGCCACGGCGGCAAACCACGTGAAGGTGCAGCCGCGCGAGGGCGTGATGCAGTCGCAGCTGGGGCCCTGGTCGACGCCGGGTGTGGCGCGGATGTTCTCCGGCACGCCGCCGGTGTCCGCGACGCAGCTGCCCGCGGCGCGATCGACCACGCAGCCGCGCACCTCGCAGGTGCCGCTGGGCGCCGGCGCGACCGCGGGCTGCAGCGTGCATCCGCCCGCGACGCAGCGGCACGCGCCCGGCGGCGGCGCGGAGTCCTTGCACGTCGCCGTGATGCCCGACTCGACGCAGCGCGTGGGCTTGCACGGATCATCCCAACCGCAGTCGGCATCGCTGCTGCAGGGCACGACCGAACGGTGATCGCGGCCGAGCACCGGCGCGGACTCCGGTCGCGTCGCGACGGTCGGCGGCGACGAGGGCTGCGGCGACGCGGGCTGCGACGTGGCCGGCTGCGGCGTGGCCGGCGTGCTGGCCACAGACTGCGCGGGCGCGGGCTTGCTCGGCGCGACCGCGGCGGGCTCGGGCGGCGCCGCGCAGGTGCACGAGAGCAACGCGAGGGCGAGGGCGGGCAGGCGCATGGGCCCGGAGCGTAGCAACGATGGCGGCGTGCGAGCGGGCGGCAGCGACGCAGGGCTCCCGAGGTCGGTGGAGGGCGGTTCGATCGGGCCAACGCGGAAGTACCTGTCCCTTTGGGCCAGCTTGTGGACCGCGAACGCGACATGGTAGGCGTCGAAGCGATCCGCGCGTGGTGCAGCGTGTGGATCGAGGACGCAGCGGCGACGACACGGACGACGAAGTCAGCGGGCAGCACGATCAGCGTGAGCACGGGCGAGCGCGCGACCGGGGGGCGAGGCGGTGGACACGGCGGCAGGGGATATCCTGCTTCGCGGAACATCATCAGCGTCGTCACGCAATTCCTGGTGCTCGTCGCGTTCGCGGTGTGGTTCTCGGCATGCGGACGCGGTCAGGAAGAACCAGTCGACGAGTCGGCCGCCGACGGCGCGTCGGATTTTCGCGTCGGCGGCCTGCCGAGCGCGGAGCAGATCGCGACCGAGGTCGCGATGCTGCGTGCGCTCCCCGCCCCGCTGGACCCGTCGAGCGAGGTCGGCACGATCGCAGGGAGCGCCGGGGTCGGTGCGCGAGGTCAAGCGACGTGGACGACCCGCATCGAGGTGGCGCCCGGCGTCGCGACGATGACTCCGGAGCTGTCGATCACCTATGACGGTGCACGCGGCAACGGTCCGCTCGGCTGGGGCTTCGATCTGGCGGGCCTGTCGTCGGTCACACGCTGCTCGCGCACGATCATCGAAGACGGCGCCGAGGCGCCGCTGTCGTGGACGAACCAGGATGCCACGAGGAGGCTGCAACTACGCTGACAGAGGGGGACAGCGGGGGGACAGCGGGTGAACCGTTCGGTCATCGAGCGTCGCGGTTGTAATCCCCGGCTCCGCCGAGGAATCCCCACTATCCGTCGTCGATCGTTCATCCTCAGCCTCGCCGCGGTTTCCCGCATCACGGAGGTCCACATGCCGGTCAGAATCGTCTTCTACTCATGGCAGAGCGACATCCCCTCGGCGTTGAACCGTGGCTTCATCGAGAATGCCCTCCAACGCAGCGCCAAGGCGATCGCCGCCGATGCGACGCTCGAGGTCGAGTTGAGGGTCGACACCGACGCCGCGGGAGCATCCGGAGCTCCAGCGATCGCGGATGAGATCTTCAAGAAGATCGACCGTTCGGATGTCTTTGTCGCGGATGTCACCGACGTCACGGTGGTCGATTCGGCCGGTCGTCGCATGCCGAACCCGAACGTTCTCCTCGAGCTCGGCTACGCCGCGAAGAGCCTCGGCTGGGAGCGCATCCTGCTGGTGCGCAACGAAGCGTTCGGTCGCGTCGAGGACCTTCCCTTCGATCTTCGCGGTCGGCGGGTGGTCAACTATCGACGTGCGGCGGACGACGCTTCGCGCCAGCCCGAGCGCGACGGGCTCGCCTCTCGGCTCGAGGCAAGCCTTCGCGAGATCCTCGTGAGCCCCAGCCCAGCGGAGCTCGTGCGCGTCTCGCAGGTCGACGACAGCACGATGCCGGTGGTGTCGCTCGACCATCGACACCATTTCATGTGGTCGGACGAGGACGCGAAGAAGCAAACTCCTATGCCGCCGAGGGTGCGAGCCAAGTTCGCGCTGCGCAACGTCGGCCAGTGCGCGGTAGAGATCGAGAAGTGGGACTTCCGTTGGGAGGTCGGCGGACAGGCCGCCTTGCAGCCGTCGATCGTCCAACCGTACGTCGCGGCGGCGCTCCACCGCAGGCTCGCGCCGCGAGAGGAGATGGAGATCGACATCGACCTCGGGCGCGAGCTGCCTGAGCTGCATGACCGGACGGAGCTCAGCCTCATCGCCGAGCTCGAGCTGCGATCTCTGCCGAGCCAGGTGCGTGCGCACGAGTCCCGCCGCGTGCCCGTGCCATTGCGTCCGTATCACGGACCCTGATGGATAGCCTGCTCGCCGACATCAACCGGCGCTAAGCATCCAGCCCTCGAACTCGACGACGTTCGACGACCACGCAGTGCCGCTCCGGAGCACGCTCCGCGACCCGGTGTGGTGGGCCGCCGACGCCGCGCTGGGCGACCCTTGAAGGTCGGGATTGCACTCCCGGCCTTCTTCTATTTCTGGGCGCCGCCCATCGCTACCCAGTAACCTTCGCGTCCACCAACTTCTCCGCGACCACGCGAGGCCCCGCCCCGGCCCCGGTGCGCGCGTCGACTCACGCCATCACGCCGACTCGCGCGCAGATTCCCGCGGATCCCGGCCGGCGTTCACACCCGGCCGTCGCGAGGCCGCGGGCGGATCGAGAGGCCGCGCCCGACTGGGTCGACGACCCGCTCGCCGCCCTCGAGACGCTCGTGCGCATCGCTGTCGGCGACGGCGCCCAGACCCTCGCCGAGGTCAACCGTGCCGTGCTCGCGCAGCTCCCCGAGGGTACGCGCTACTGTCCAACGTGTGCCGCGGCCATCGCAGGTGCCGGCGCCAGAACCATGACTCGGCTGACGGTGCTGTGATGGAACCATTCCGACTCGACTCCGTCGCACCGCTTCTGGCTTCGCGCTTTCGCCGAGCCCCTCCAGACAAGCGCCGGAGCGCGGCGCGGATCGCCTGCGAGAAGGCCGTCCTCACGACGGGGCTGACAGCGTCCGACGTCCGCGACGCAATGACGTTCCTCAGTGGTGCAACTTCGCTCGATGAGAGCCTCCGCCAACGACTGGAGACCCTCGCCGCGAGCTTCGACGACCAGCACTTCCGTCTGAGTGAAGATGTCAACCAGCAACAACAGGCGCTCGAGTGTTTCTCCAGGGCGAGAGCCTCGTCTGCTCTTGCTTTTTGCGTCGCCGCTGATGACGGGGAACTCCACGAGGCGATCTACGAGTCCATCGCTGCGGTCGATGACCCGGCCGAACTCATGCGCTTGGTGGAGCGAGCTCTGACGTAGAGTCCGACAGGGCACGCTGGGCTCTTCTCACGCCCGACCCCGCCGGCTCTGCGCAACCCGCAGGGCCCGGGAGCCCGTCCCGCCCGCCACCGATCACGGACACCCGCCGTTGCCCGCGCACGCGCCCGTGCACGGGCAGCTGCCGACGCCGCAGCAGTCGAAGTCGGGGAAGCTCGCGTCGCAGTCGATGTAGCCGTCGCCGTCGTTGTCGGCCTGATCGGTGCACGCGGCCTCGTCGTTCTCCGGGCCCTGGGCGACGCAGGCGCCCTTGCCGGTGCAGGCGCCGGTGCAGCCGCAGTCACCGACGCCGCAGCAGTCGAAGTCGGGGAAGCTCGCGTCGCAGTCGATGTAGCTGTCGCCGTCGTTGTCGAGCTGGTCGCTGCAGGCGTCGGGGGTGTTCTCGGCGCCGCCGCCGGTGTCGCCGCCGCCGGTGGGGTCGCAGCCGCCCGGCGGCGGTGGCGTCTGCGTCGCGGTGCAGCAGATGTCGAGGCAGCCGTCGATGTCGACGTTGCAGAACTCGCTGGTGCACTGCGCCGAGGCACAGTTCGCGTAGCACTGATCGTCGCAGTCGTAGCCGGCGTTGCCGGCGACGCAGGCCTGCAGCTCGCTCGAGTCGGCCCACTCGACGCAGGAGCCGGCGAAGGTCTCGGTGTACAGCAGACACTCGAAGCGACCGGTGTGGCAGTCCGCGAACAGCGGCTCGCTGTTGCACGCGTCGCAGGGGTTGTTGCCGTCCTTCTCGATCAACGCGCACTGGACGTTGTCGTCCCAGATGCAGTGGGTCTGGCTGTCGTCGAAGGTGAAGTGGGGCAGACACGCGCAGCCGATGACGTTGTCGGCGTCGTCGAACGCGGCGGCGCCGAACTCCGGGCACAGAAACTGGCAGTGCCCGGCCTCGCACACGCGCCCGCGGAACAGCGAGGCCGAGTTCCACAGGTTGTTGCCCTCGCCGCTGGGGCTGGGCAGGCCGACCTCGAGGTCGTAGTCGTAGGGCGCGAGCGCGTCGCAGTCGTCCGCGACCTGGCACGGCGGGCCGCACACGCGGTCGCCCTCGGGGAAGAACGCCGGCGGCAGGCAGGCGCCGCCGCCGTCGCAGTCGGCGTCGGTGTTGCACGGCGCACCCGGTGCGCCCGGGCTCGGGCCGCTCTCGGCGGTGGCACCGTCGCTGCCGCCGCTCGAGCCGCCGTCGTTGCCTGCGGGGGTCGCGACGCAGCCCAGCAGCGACGCTGCGATCGCGGCGACGCCCGGCCATGCACGCGCGCCCCGTCTCGCCGTCGCCTCGCCGCAGTCCGCCATGATGTGATGCTAACACCCGCGCGGGCCCACGATCGCGATCGCGCGATCCTGGGCACCGACGCGCTGCAGCTCGCGGCCGCGCGCGGTCGTTCGCCCGCGCGTGCGGTCAGGGCATCGACCAGTGCACCACCAGCTGCGGCGCGGCGCCGACGATGCCGTTCATGTCGACGCCGTCGCCCTCGCGCATCCACCAGCGCACGCCGCCGACCACGGTCTCGTCCTCGCTCTGCAGCTCGATGGTGGCCTCGGTGAGCATGCCCTCGAGCGCGGCGACGATCACCATCGTGACCTCGAGCTCGTGGGCCTCGCCGCAACAGCCGACCACGGCGCTGTCGAACACGAACGGCGCGACGTTGGGCTGGCTGTCGAACGTCACCGTGCCCTCGTCCCAGTTGCTGCCGGCGCCCTTGGCCACGATGGTCATGGGGAAGCCGGCGAAGTTGTCGTACTCCGCGATGTGCAGCACCGCGCTGTCGACCACCGCGCTCGGCGGCAACGCCGAGAGATCGAACTTGATCAGCGCGCGGCCGATCTGGTTGCCGGTGAAGTCGTTCTGCTGTCCGACCGCGAAGGGCGTGAACTGATCGGCGCCGTAGTTGGTGCCGGAGAACTCGCCGCTGACGACCTGGGTGTCCTCGATCGCGACCAGCGGCGTGGTGCAGGCGCCGTCGTCGCCCAGGGTCCCGCCGGGGCCGCAGTCGAGCTCGTCGCACGCGTCGCCCGCGAAGCCGACGTCGCAGGTGCACGCGCCGGTGCCGGCGGCGCCCTCGTCACAGCTCCCGTTCACGCAGGTGCACGGCAGACACTGCGGACCGAACTCGCCGGGGTTGCACGTGATGCCGCCGCTGCTCGAGCCGCCGCTGTCTGCGGCGGTGCTGCTCGCGTCGCCGCTGCCGCCCGAGCTGGCCTCGCTGCTGGCGCTGCCGACCGTGCTCGCGACGCCGCTGGCGTCGGTCGTGGGATCGACGCTCGTGCCCACCGTGGTGGTGTCGCCACCGCTGCTGCTGCTGCTGCCCGTGCCCGCCGGCGTGTCGTCCCCGCCGCAGGCCACGGCCATCGCCAACGCCCAGGTCACGCAGGTCGCACGCACGATCGTCATCGCAGCAGCGTATCACCGCGACCACGGGCGAGTGCGCGCGCCCGATCAGGGCGGCACGCAGGCCCAGCCGTGGCCGTGGGGTCCGGACGCACCGCCCAAGCGCGTCGCACAGGCCTGGGCGTCGTCGCACGCGAACACGCGGCACAGTCCGCCCGTGCACTGCAGCTGCGCGTTGCCGCAGTCGGCATCGCCGTCGCACGGCAGCCAGCACGCACCCGCGTCGCAGACGTGGTTCGCGCCGCAGTCGTCGTCGCCGCTGCAGCCCGCGGTCACACACACGCCGCCCTCGCACACCGAGCCCGGCAGGCAGCCCTCGATGGGGCAGGGGAACGCGCAGACCTTGGTGCCCTGGAACGGATCGTCGCGGCAGACCCCGCCGCTGCCGCAGTCGCCATCGATCGCGCACGCGCCGTAGCGGCACGCGCCGCCCTCGCAGCGCCAGTGCGAAAGATCCTCGCCCTGCGCCGCGCAGTCGTCGACGATGCCGCAGGCCGGCTGGCACACGCCGGGCGTCGGCGTGGTGCCGCCCTCGTCGCTGTCGCCCGACTCGGGATCGAGCGGATGGAACGACAGGCAGCCGCCCGCGAGCAGCCCCGCGAGCACCGGCGCGAGGGCGCGGGCGCGCACGATCACTCCTTGCGCTTGCGCGGGCCCTTGCGCCGCGGCGGCTTGGCGTCCACGAGGCTGTCGTCGGCGCGATCGGGCGGGCTGCGCAGCGGCGGGGCTTCGATCGGATCGAGCCCGAGGTTCTTGCGCACGCGCGCGGGCAAGGCGAAAAACGCGGCCAGCTCCTCGAGCACGCAGTAGCGCAGCTCGTCCTCGAAGCCCTCGGGATCGCGGACCATCCGCGCAGGTTCTTGCGGTAGACCGTCGGCCCGGTCAGCTCGCTGCGATCGCCGCCGCGGGGGTCGATGCCGTCGGGGCGCGAGGCGGTCGCGATCACGGCCACGCGCGGGCTGACGCCCTCGACACCAGCTCCGCGGGCGGCAGCTCGCGCACGAGGATCGCCGGCGCCGGCTGGCGCTCGACCAGCGACGACAGCCAGCTCGCCACCAGTTGGACAGGGCCTGCAGCACCTTGCGATGCACCACCGCCGGCGAGGGCACGAACTCGGGCAGCGGCGCGGCGGCGTCGAGCTCGAGCGTGCGCAGGCCGCGCCGGGCGGCCTCGACCACCGCGCCGGCGCGGAACTCGAGCTCGCCGCGCAGGCTCCACACCTCGGCGTCGCGCGGGAACCACTGCGCGAGCTTGACCACCAGCGCGTGGGCGGAGGGCAGCAGGTCCGCGTCCGCGCGCAGCTGGCACAGCCGCAGTGCCAACGCCAGCGCCCGCTGGCCCCGCTCCACGCGTTCGTCGTCCTCGAGCGCCTCGCCTTCGGCGTCGAGCGCGAGGTACTGCCACGCCGCGTCGCGCACCGGATCGTCGGCGACGAGCTCGGCCGGATCCGAGGGCAGGCCGCCGGCGGTCAAGGCCAAGGTCGCCTCGAGCACCGCCGCGGTCTCGGGTTCGCGCAGCCGCTCGCTGGCGGCGTGCACGTCGTCGCCGGCGAGCTCGCACTCGGCGGCGAGCAGCTGCAGGTCCAGCGCCTCGAGCGGCGCGAGCCCCTCGAGCTCGAGCGCGTCGCCGATGTAGCGCAGGGCCCGCGCGGGATCGTCGAGATCGTAGAGGCACACCGCGGCGGCCGCGGCGTAGGGCTCGAGGTACTCCGGGTCGAGCTCGATGGCGCGGTCGTAGCAGCGCAGGGCCTCGGCGGCGTTGCCCTCGCCCAGGGCGATGGCGCCCAGCAGCAGCGAGGCGTCGGGCTCGTCCGGGCGCACGTCCTGGGCGTGGGCCACGCTGGTCCGCGCGGCCGAGAGCTCGCCCTTGTCCAGCAGGGCCCAGCCGCGGTCGATGTGGGCGGCGTATCGGCTCGCCTCACCGAAGCCGGCATCGGGTGCGTCGGGCTCGTCGCGTCCGCTCATCGTCGTGCTTCATATACCATGGAGCGGGGGACGCCCCCGGGGGCCCACGACGCGCCGGTCTTTTCAGGATTCCTGGCGATCCCGCCTATGGTGGCGCTGCTCGTCCGCCGTGCACGTGCTCGTCCATCGTCGGCGTCGTCGCTCGGCGCTCGTCACCGCCGCCTGTGCGACCTTCGTGCTCGCGCTGGCCTGTCGGCCCAGCCGCGGCGAGGGCAAGACCCCGGTGTACCTCGGCGACTTCCGCGGCGAGCAGGCCGTGCGCGTCGGGCCCGAGTTCGACGCCGACTGGCGCGCGCTGCAGGACGCGCTCGCGAAGGATCCCGGGGCCGACGAGGTCCGCGCGGCCGCCGATCGTCTGCTCGCGGCCGGGCCCCCGCTCGAGCTGCGGCTGTGGGCGATCCAGGCCCGCGCGCGTCATGCCTACGCGCGGGGCCAGGACGCCGAGGCGGTGCAGATCACCGACGAGGCCCTCGCGGCCGCCGCGGGTCAGGCCGACGCGCCGGCCGATGCGATCTCGGCGCTGTGTCTGTCGCGCGTGCGCTCGATGGTCCGCAGCGGTGACCCGGCGCGCGCGCTGGTCTTGCTCGACGAGGCGCCGCTGCAGCGACCCGGTGTGCTGGTGCCGATGGAGACCGCGGCGCTGCGTTCGATCGCGCTCGACCGTGCGGGTCGGCACCCCGAGGCCATCGCGGCCTACGCCAGCTGGCGCGCGAGCATCGAGGCCGACGACGCGGCCGCGGCCTTCGCCGAGCGCCGCATCGCCGCGCTGGCGACCTCGCTGGGGCCCGCGGCCGCGCTCGAGCGGGCCAAGACCGTCGAGGGCGCGGCGCAGCAGTGTCTGCTCGCCGCCGGCGGCAGCGTGCCCGCGGGCGAGGCCGCGCCGTGGGTGCAGCGCTGCAAGGCGCCGCCGCGGCGCATCGGCATGCTGCTGCCTCGCACCGGTCCGCTCGCGGCCTTGGCCGACACGCAGCTGGGCGCTGCCGTGGTCGCGGCCGAGCTGTTGGCGACCGCGCGCGGCGAGCCGCTCGAGCTGTTGTGGCAAGACAGCGGCTCGGATGGCGCCAGCGCGGCCGAGGGCGCCGCCGCGCTGGTGGCCCGCGGCGCCACCGTGATCGTCGGCCCGATGGGTGCGGCCAACGTCCGCGCCGCGCGGGCGCGCGTCGGCGAGTCGGTGCGCGTGGTGACGCCGGGCGAGCCGGTGGGCGACGTCGGCGGTGCCGCGCCCACGCTCGAGCGCCGCATCGTCGCGCTGTGCCAGCTGGCCGCCGGCCAGGGCGCGCGCAAGCTCGTCGTGCTCGCACCCGACAACGGCTATGGCAACCGCGCGGTCGCAGCCGCAGCCGATGGCGCGGGCCTGGGCAAGCCCAAGGTCGTGCGCTACCCCGAGACCACGACCAGCTTCGCGCCGATCACCGATCCCCTGCTCAAGTCCCTGGGCCCCGAGGTCGCGCTGCTGGTCGCCGATCAGTCCGCGCGCACCGAGCTGGTCTTGCGGCAGCTCGCGCGCGACGGCAAGGGCCCAGGTGCCAAGGGCGCGCCGGTGGTGCTCGCGACGGCCGAGGGCATCAGCGAGGCGCAGGCCTCGGTGGGACACGACGTGCTCGCGGGGCTGTTCGTCGCGCCGACCGCCGCGGCCGCGGGCGACGGCGTCGCGTTCGCCGAGGCCTTCGCGCGCAGCGAGGGCACCGCTGCGCCCGACCACGCGCTGCTGGTGTTCCGCGCGCTGGGCCTCGCGCTGGCCGGTGGCCCGCCGCCGCCGGCCCCGATCGTCATCGTCCGGATCTCGGGAGGCAAGCTGGTTGTCCAGGCCGCGGGCACACCCTGATCGTCGGGGCCGCGGCCCGGTGCGCACCGACGGGACCCACGTCGTCGCGGGCGAGCGCGCGATCGCGGAGCTGCTCGCGTTCGCGCCGGCGCGGGTGCGACGGCTCGTGGTCGCGGCCGCGCGGCTCGCTCACGAGGTCGTCGCGCGCGCTCGCGCGCTGGGCATCGGCGTCGAGCGGGCCGAGCCCGCGGCGCTGCAGCGGCTGGCCGACGACGGCCCGGCCAAGGGCATGGTCGCGCTCGCCGAGCCGCCGCCGCTGCTCGAGCTGGGCGCGCTGCTGCAGCGAGCCGCCGCCGATCCGTGGGCGCGACTGGTCGCGCTCGACGGCGTGGTCGACCCGCACAACAAGGGCGCGATCCTGCGGTCGGCGGAGTTCTTCGGCGCCGCGAGGCGCTGTGGCCGGGATCGCAGCGCGCCGGTGACCGCGGCGGTGGTGCGTGCGAGCGCGGGCGCGAGCGAGCAGTTGCCGCTGTGCGAGGTCGGCAACTTCGCCCGGGCGCTGCGCGACTGCCAGGACGCCGGCCCGTGGATCGTGGGCACGGTCGCCGACGGCGGTCAGCCCCTGGGCGAGCTCGCGCGGCCCGGCGTGCTGCCGCAGCAACTCGTGGTCGTGCTGGGCTCCGAGCACGAGGGCATCCGCCGACTGACGCGCGAGCACTGCGACTTTCTCGTGACCATCGAGCGCCGGGGCGCCATCGCGTCGCTCAACGTCTCGGCCGCGGCGGCGGTGGTGCTCGCGGCCCTGCGCGCGCCGAGCTGACCGCGGGCTCCGCTGCCCGTGCGCGGCAGGCCCAACCGTGGGGCCGCGAGCCCCTTCGCACGCGCGCCCGCATCCACCGTTGAACCGGGCCAGCTTTGCCCATTACGCTGTCGGCCCCGACCTCGGGCACCAGGCTGCCCCGGGTCGGCCCACTGCCGCCTCGTCGCGCTCGGGCTCCGTCGGCTCGAACGCGGCGGCCGAGGAACCGAAGCGACCCATGGCCGACGCCCGCACCGCTCTGCTGGACCACCTCCGTGTCGACGATGCCACCACGCGCGAGGCGCTGGCGGCCGCGGTCGAGAACAAGGACGCCGCGGCCGCGCGCGTGGCAATGAAGGACGAGCCCGCCTCGGGTGTCGCGGCCGCGACCTTGCTGGCGCGACTGCTGCTCGACGGCCTCGACGACGCCGAGCTGATCGAGACCGCCAAGGGCGTGGCCGCCCGTGCGCCGCGCGACGACGCCGGCAACGACGTCGCGCTGGTCGCCGGCGCCGTGGTCTGGCGCCGCTCGGGTCAGGCGCAGCTGGCCGAGCCCTACTTCCGTCGCGTGCGTCGCTCCGAGCCGGCGCATCCCGAGGTGCTCGCGTTCTACCGCGCGCTCTTCGCTGGCGAGGCCGGCGTGGCCCAGCTCATCTCGGTGTTGGTGCAGGCGCGCCGCGCCAGCAAGGATCCCGAGGCGCGCTTCGCCCTGGCCGAGGAGGTCGCGAAGCTGGCCGAGTCGCAGGCGGGCGGCATCGATCGCGCGATCGAGAACTGGCGCTCGGTGCTGCGCGAGGACGGCTACGACGCGCGCGCCGCTGCGGCGCTCGAGCGGCTGTACCGCGACAGCGGCAAGTGGACCGCGCTGGTCGAGCTGCTCAAGGAGGAGAGCGATCGGCTCGGCGACGGCGAGGCCCAGGCGTCCGCCCGCATCGCGCGACTGCTCGAGATCGCGGCGCTGTACCGCGACCGCCTCAAGCTCGACACGATGGCGCTCGCGACCCTGCAGCGCATCCTCGACGTCGATCCGTGGCACGAGGCCAGCCTCGAGGCCCTGGCGGAGACCTACGCCAAGGCCGGACGCAACAACGATCTGCTGGGCGTGTACCAGCGCCGCATCGCCGCGGCCAAGGACGCCGGCGACGTCGCGCGCCAGGTCGAGCTGCTGCGCAAGGTCGCCGAGATCTGGCTCGAGCAGCTGGGCAACCCCCAGCGCGCGCTCGAGCCGTTGCAGACCCTGTTGCAGCTGGCGCCGCGCGACGACGCGGCGCGCACCCTGCTGGCGCGGATCCACGAGCAGCGCCGCGACTTCCGGGCGCTCATCGCCCTGCGGCGGCAGGAGCTGTCCGAGCGCGAGGGCGACGACGCCCGCACGCTGCGGCTCGAGCTGGCGCAGCTGGCCGAGGAGAAGCTCGGCGATCGGCGTGAGGCCATCGCCGCCTACGGCGAGGTCCTGGTCCACCACGGCGACGACGCGACCGCGCTTTCGGGCCTGCTGCGGCTGTACGAACGCGAGTCGCGGTGGGCCGACGCGGCCGAGATCCTGCACCGCCAGCTTCGCGCCGCCGATGCGAGCGCCGCGGTCGCGTTGCTGGGCCAGCTCGGCAGCCTCTACTCCGATCGCCTGGCCAGCCGCGCCGACGCGGTGCCGGTGTGGAGCGAGCTGTTGCGGCTCGAGCCCGGGCACGAGCGCGCGCTCCGTCGCCTGCGCGAGGCCTTCGTCGCCGAGGCGCAGTGGGATCGCTTGCACGCGCTGTACGAGCAGCAGGGGCGCCTGGCGGATCTGGTCGAGGTGCTGCAGAGCGCCGCCGATCGGCTGGCCGACACCGACGCCCGCGTGGCGCTGTATCGCCGCGTCGCCAAGCTGTGCCAGGGTCCGCTGGGCCAGCCCGAGCGCGCCCTGCGGGCGCTCGAGCGCACGCTCGCGATCCAGCCGCACAACACCGAGGTCGCGCGCGAGCTGGTGCCGATCTACCGCGAGCAGCGCAACTGGGCGCGGCTGTTGTCGACCTACGAGGTACTGCTGGGCGCCGCCACCGACGACGACGAGCGCCTGGGGCTGATCGAGTCGCTGCGCGGCATCGCCGAGGAGAAGCTGGCCTCGCCCACGCTCACGCTGCAGTGGGCCGCAGAGGCCTACCGCCTGCGGCCGACGCAGCTGGCCCTGCGCACCGCGCTCGAGACCGCGGCCGAGCGCGCCGACGGCTGGGACGAGTTGTCGCGGATCTTCGAGCAGCGCATCGCCGACGCGACGGTTGCGGACGAGGAGCGGCTGGTGCTGCTCGACAAGCTCGCCGCCATCGCGCGCGACAAGCTCAGCAAACCCGACGACGCGCAGCGCTACTACCGACGCATCATCGCGCTCGATCCCAACAACGGCGCCGCGATGACGGCGCTCGAGTCGATCTACACCGCGACGCGCCGCTGGGACGACCTCGCCGAGGTCTACCGCCGCCGGCTCGAGGTCGAGACCGAGGCCCGCGCGAAGCTCGAGACCCTGCGGCAGCTGGCCAAGCTGCACGAGGAGCAGCTCGGTGACCTCGACGCCGCGGTCGCGACCTACCGCAGCATCCTCGAGCACGCGTCCGACGACGCGGTCGCGCTCGACTCGCTCGCCCGCATCCACCGCAACCGCGGCCAGTGGGCCGAGCTCGCCGACGTGCTCGAGCGCAAGCTCGCGCGCGAGGGCCAGGCCCGCGCCCGCGTGCCGCTGGTGTTCGAGCTGGCCGACATCCACGCCACCCGCCTGGCCGATCCGGCGCGCGCGACCGCGGGCTTCCTCGCGGTGCTCGAGCTCGACGGCGAGCACCGGCCCGCGGTCGAGGCGCTCGAGCGCCTGCGCACGGCCGATCCCACCAGCGCGCTCGCGATCATGCGCGGGCTGCTGCCGTACTACCGCCGGGTCGAGGACCGCCCGCGCGAGGCCGAGGCGATGGAGGTGATCGTCGCGGCCGAGACCGACCCGGCGCAGCGGCACGCCCAGCTCGAGCAGCTGGCGGCGATCTACGAGAAGATGGACGAGCGTCGCGCCGACGCCCTGCGCATCCGCGGTGAGCTGTTCCGCATCGACCCGCGCGACTGGGACGCGCGCAAGCTGCTGCAGCGTCTGGGCGGCGAGCTCGGCCGGGTGCCCGACGTCGCCGACGCCTACGCCGACGTGCTCGCGGGTCTGTCCCGCGAGGCCGACGAGGCCGAGGCCGAGGGTCGCACGCTGCCGCGCGAGCGTGCGGTGCTGCGCCGCGACCTGCTGCTCGAGCACGCCGCGATGCTGCGCGACAAGCTCGGCCGTGCGGCCGAGGCCGAGGCCGCCTACGCCGAGGTGCTCGAAGCCGACGAGACCCACCAGGGCGCCTACGAGGCGCTCGAGACCCTGCTGCGCGCCCGCGGGGCCCATGCCGAGCTGCGCGCGCTGTACCGCCGCCGGGCCGACGTGTCGCTGCACCCGCGCGAGCAGCGGGAGCTGCTGTCGCGCATCATCGAGCTGTCGCGCACCAAGCTCGACGACCGTGCGACCGCGATCGCCAGCGCCGAGGAGCTGCTCGATCTCATCCCCGACGACGTCCCGACCCTGGAGCTGCTCGCGGGCATGTACGAGCAGAGCCGCGAGCACGGCGATCGCGTCAAGCTCGAGGAGGCCTTCGGCCGCTGGGCCGAGCTCGAGCGCGAACCGGCGCGGGCGCGGGCGCTGCAGGTGCGCCGCGCGACCCTGCGCATGCAGGAGCTCGGCGACGCCTTCGGCGCGGTCGACCTGCTGGGCCAGGTGCTCGGCTCCGATCCCGACCACGAGCGCGCGCGCAGCCTGCTCGAGGAGCTGCTGGGTGTGGCCGAGGTGCAGCTGCAGGCCGCAGCGCTGCTCGAGCCGGTGTACCAGCGCCGTCGCGATCACGCCGGGCGCATCCGCGTGCTGTCGGTGCGCCGCGAGGCCGCCGAGGGCGTCGGCGCGCTCGATCAAGCCATCACGCAGCTGGTCGAGATCGCCCGCATCCGCGAGCACGACCTCGGCGATCAGGGCGGCGCGTTCGCGACGTTGCGCGAGGCCTACGCCATGGACGTGCGCCGCGGCGACACGCGCAACGAGGTCGAGCGCCTGGGCCTTTTGCTGTCGCGGCCCACGGAGCTGGCCGAGACCTGGCGGCAGGCGCTGGCGCAGGCCGGCAACGACCGCGGGCTCAAGCTCGATCTGACGCGGCGGCTGGCGGAGCTGGCCGAGGGGCGCCTGCGCGACGGCGAGGCCGCGCGGCGGGCGTGGACCGAGCTGCTCGCGCTCGATCCGCCCGACGTGGCCTTGGCCCAGCGCGCGGTCGAGTCGCTGTGCCGGCTGCACCTCGAGGCCGGTGATGGTCCAGCGCTGGTCGAGGCCAAGCGCGCGCTGCTGCGCTTCGCCGCGGACACCGACACGCACGTGCGCGTGCGGCTGGAGATCGCCGACATCCAGGAACAGCTGGGCGATCGCGTGGGCGCAGCCATGACCTACAGCGAGGTGCTCGACCTGCAGCCGGGCAACCTGCAGGCCCTCGACGCGCTCGAGCGGCTGTTCCTCGAGGAGCAGGAGTGGCAGCGGCTGTGCGAGGTGCTCGAGCACCGCGTCGGCGTGACCACCGATCCCCGCGGCCGCGCGGCGATCTTCCGCCAGATCGGCGAGATCCAGCGCGACCAGCTGCACGACCCCCACCGCGCGTTGTGGGCGTTCCAGTCCATCCTCGATGCCAAGCCTGGGCGCGAGGACACCATCTTCGCGCTGTCGGCCCTGGTCGCGCTCAACGAGACGCTCGAGCGCTGGGCCGACGTCGACGACGGCCTGCGCCGCTTGATCGCGCTGGCCGACAGCGACCCGATCCGCGTCGAGCTGCTCACCCGCACCGCGCTGGTGGTGGGCCGTCGACTCGGTCGCGGCAGCGATGCGCTCGATCTGCTCAAGCGCGTGCTCGATCTGTCGCCGACCCACGCGGCCGCGCGCGCCGAGGTCGCGCGCTACCTCGAGGGCGACGACACCCGCGAGCGGGCCATCCGCATCTTGTTGCCGCTGTTCGAGGCCGAGCAGAACTGGCCCGAGCTGCTCGCGCTCGAGGAGCTGCAGGCGCGCAAGCAGCCCTCGGGCCGTCGGCGCCTGGCCGCGCTGCTGCGCGTGGCCAAGACCCAGCAGGAGCGCATCGGCGATCCCGATCGCGCCTTCGCGGTGTTGTGCGAGGCCATGGCCGAGGCCGCCGACCAGCCGGAGCTGGCCGAGATCCTCGGCAAGGTCGAGGCGCTGGGGGCCGAGGCCGCGCGCGCGCAGGGCCTGCTCGACGCCTACGCCGCGACCGTCGATCACATCCTCGAGGCCGAGCTGCAGCAGCGGGTGCTGCGGGCCATGGGCCAGGTCGCGCTCGATCGCCTGGGCCGGCTCGACGAGGCCCGCACCGCCTACGAGCGCGTGCTCGCGCTGGCGCCGGGCGATCTCGCGGCCGCCGACGCACTCGAGCGCATCTACCTGCAGCAGGGCGAGCACGAAGCCCTGGCCAACCTGCTGTCGGCGCGGGCCGATCGCACCACCGACGCGGCGCTGCGCGACCGCTTCCTCGTGCGCGCCGCCGATCTCATGCGGCGCCAGCTCGAGCGCCCCGACGACGCCATCCGCCTGTACGAGCGGCTCTCTGCCGAGGCGCTGCAGCGCCCCGAGGTCCAGGCCGCGCTCGAGCCGCTGTACGAGGCCACCGGTCGCTGGCGCGAGCTCGCGGCGCACCTGGGGCGCAAGCTCTCGGGCCAGGCCGGCACCGCCGCGGTCGACACCCACCTGCCGGCTGGGCCGACTGCTGGGCGAGGAAGCTCGACGATCCCGAAGGCGGCATCCGCCACCTCAGCACCCGCGCTGCGGCTCGACCCCGAGCACGCGCGCGCGACCGAGGAGGCTCGGTCGCTACCTCGAGGACCCGAGCATGCGCGCGCGTGGCCGAGCTGCTCGAGCCGGTGTTCGCGGCCGTCGCCGACTGGCCGCGGCTGATCCAGGTGCAGGAGATCCGCCTGGCCGAGGCCACGACGACACCGCGCGCGCAACAAACTGCTGCTGCGCATCGCCTGGATCGAGGAGGAGCAGCTCGAGGACCTCGACCGCGCGTTCGAGAGCTATACCCGGCTGTTCCGCGAGCAGCCGGCCAGCCACTACGTGCGCGACCAGCTCTCGCGCCTGGCCGGCGTGCTCGGCACGACCGAGCGCTACGCCGAGCTGCTCACGCAGCACGCCGACGACACCGCGACCGACGACAGCGACGAGAACCTCGCGGTCGTGCGCGAGGCCGCCGAGCTGTGGGCCGGGACCCTGCGCAAGCCTGCCCGCGCGGTGCCGCTGCTGACGCGGCTGCTGGCCGCGCGGCCAGATCGAGACCGGCTACTTCTCGCACTTGCTCGAGGTCGCGCTGACCCAGGCCGAGGGCCTGGCGCGAGCCAGCCTCGACGTACTGGCGCGAGGTCGATCGCGGCCACCGAGGAGCGGCGAGATCGAGCTGCTGCGCAAGCTCGCGACCCTGGCACGGGAGCTGCTCGACGACCCCGCCGAGGCCGCGCGGGCATGCCGCGCATGCTCGAGATCCGGCCCGACTTCGAGCTCGCGCCGCGGCCGCGTCGAGCGGATCCTCGGCGACACCGGCCGGCGCGAGCTGCTCGACGCCCTGCGCGATCGCATCGCGCGCTCGGTCGACGCCGAGGATCCGCAATCCGTGGCCCTGCGCATCGCGCAGCTGCAGGACGGTCCGCTGCGGGATCCCGACGGCGCGGTCGACGCTCGAACATGCTCGCGAGATCCCCGACGACCGCGACGCGGTCGTGATGCTCGAACGCATCGCGCAGGTGCGCAGCGACATGCGCCCGCGCGTGCTCGCGACGCTGCGACCGATCTACGAGCGCGCAGGCAACACCCGCCGCCTGGTCGAGATCGACGAGTGGCAGCTGGCCCACACCAGCGATCCCCACGCGCGCCACGAGCTGTACTTCGAGATCGCGACGCTGCAGCTGCGTACGCAGGACACCCACGACGCCGCGCTCGGGGCCCTGCTGCGCGCGCTGGCGGAGCCCAGGCCCGCCGAGCTGCTCGCGCGGCTCGACGCCGAGGTGCGCCGCGTGGCCGAGCTGCTCGAGCAGCAGCCGCGCTTGGCCGACGCCCTGGTCGCGGCCGCCGCTGCGCAGGCCCTCGCCGGCGACGGCGAGCGCCGGGTGGAGCTGTTGGTGTGGGCCGCGCGCCTGCGTCAGGCCCACGGCGAGATGTCCGCGGCCGCCGAGCACCTGCGCGCGGCCCTGGCGATCGATGCCGATCACGTCGACGCGCTGGCGCTGCTCGACGTGGCGCTGATGCGCCTGGGCGAGCACGAGGAGCTGGCCGCCGTGCTCGATCGCCGCGCCATGCTCGCGGGTGACGATCGCGAGCGGGTGTCGCTGCTGCGACGCCGCGCGGTGCTGCTGGGCGACACGTTGGAGCAGGCCGACGCCGCGCTCGAGACCTGGGTCCGCCTGCTCGAGGGCTCGAGCCCGCCGATCACGAGGCCCTGGGCGCGCTCGCGCGGGCCTACGAGCGCCGCGGCGAGGTGCCCGAGGCCTGCATCGACGTGATCGAGCGCCGGATCGACGCCTCCGATCCCGGGGTCGAGCGTCGCGCGTTGCGGCTGCGGTTGGCGCAGCTGCAGCGCGACCGCGGCGACCGCTCGGCCGAGATCGACGCGCTGCAGACCCTGCTGGGCGAGACCGGCGACGACGTCGAGGCGCTGGCGCTGCTGGGCGACGCGCTGCTGGCCGAGTCGCGCCACGGCGAGGCCGCGGTGGTGCTCGAGCGCCGCGCCGAGCTGGCGCGCACCGAGGGCCGAGCGTGCGAGGCGTTGCTGCTCGACGTCACGGCTGCAGGCCAGGCCCATCGGCGACATGCCGGCGGCGCTGCTCGGCCTACGAGCCAGGTGTTCGCGCTGCTGCCCGCAAGCCAGGGCGCGCTCGCGGACGTGACCGCGCTGGCGCGGGCCGGGGCCAACCATGAGGCCGCCGCGATGCTCGTCATCCCGCGGCTCGAGGCCGCGGGGCGCTGGCCATTCGCCGAGGTCTGGGTCGCGCGCACCGGCTTCGTGCACGACCCGGGCGAGAAGGCCACCGCGCTGCGGGCCCTGGCCAAGCTGCGGCTCGGCCGCTCGAGGATCCAAAGGCGCGCTGGCTGCCACCGTGACGCTGCTCGACGTGGTCGACGACGACGCGCTGCCCGAGGTGCTCGACCGCGGCGGCCGGTTGGCGGTGCAGCTGGGCGCCGGCAGCGAGCACGTCGAGCTGCTGCAGGCCAAGGCCGCGGGGGATCGATCGCTCGCCCAGCACACGCGTGGCGCTGGCGTTGTACGCCGCGCAGCTGTGCGAGAGGATCCTCGGCGAGGCTGCCCGCGCGCTGGCGCTGCTGCTGCCGCTGGTCGACGAGGGCCCTGGCCACCGCCGCGGTGTGCAGCCGCGCCGAGCGGCCTGGCCCGCAGCGCCACGACGGCGACGCGCTGCAGCGGAAGTGCTGCGCGAGGCGGCGCGGCTGGCCACCGGCGACGGCGAGCCCGGGCCGACGCGCTGGTGCGGCTGGGTCGCGTGCAGCTGGAGCTGGGTCTGCGCCGCGACGCACTCGACGCGTTCCACGACGCGTTCGAGCTGCAGCAGGGCGCGGCCGCGCTGGCGGGGCTGAGCTCGCGTTGTTCGAGTCGACCGACGCACCCGAGCCCGCGCTGCTCGACGCGCTCGAGGGCGCGTACCAGAACACCGGCGACACCGCGGCGTGACCCGCGTGATCAAGGCGCGTCTGGCCGGCGCCGAAGGCGGCGAGCGCACGCGGCTGCTCGAGCAGGCCGCCGCGGCCTACGAGGACGCGAACCAACCGCCAAGGCGCTCGGCGCATGGGGCGAGCTGCTCGCCGCGGATCCCGAGTCGGCCGCGGTGGCCGAGCAGGTCTTCGCGCTGTCCAAGGCGCGCTCGCCTCCCAGGGCGGCGCGCTGCTGCTGCGCGCGGTCCGTGGCGCCAAGGGCCCGTGCCGGTGCAACTGGCGCTGCAGACCCGCCGCGTTCCACCAGCGCGAGCTGGGCAGGCCGGCCGTCGCGCTGGCGCTGTGCGACGACGTCGCGGCGATCGAGCCCGATCGCGCGGAGCTGGTCGAGCTGGGGCTCGGGGCCGCGCGCGCGGCCGGACGCGCCGACGCGCTGTCCCGCTGGCTGGTGCGCGGCGCCAGGAGCAAGGCCGATCCAGTGCAGCAGGCCGCCCGCTGTGGGGCGAGGCCGCCGGCGTCGCCGAGCAACGGCTACGTCCGCCCTGGCGCTGGCGGCGTTGCGGCACCAGATCGAGGCCGACGAAGACGACGCGCGGGCGTGGAACCGCCTGCTGACCCTGCTGGCGACCTCGGCAGCGCCAAGGCCCTGGTCGGCACTCGGACGCCGGATCATGCTCGCGTCCGATCCAGACGAGCGCCGCGCTGCGGCGGCGGCTCGCGCGGGTGCACCTCGATCGGCTCGGCCGCGACCGACGACGCAGTCGCGGTGCTCGAGGAGGCCATCGCCGATCAGCCCGACGATCGCGAGGCCATCGACGAGCTCGATGCGTTGCTGACGCGGCTGGGTCGCTGGACCGACGTGCGCGACAACCTCGAGCGCAAGCTCGTCGCCGCCAGCGGCGGCGAGCGGGTCGCGGTGCTGGAACAGCTCGCGCGGCTGTCGAGGATCGGCTCGGCGATCCCATCGACGCGATCGAGCGGCTGCAGCAGCTGCTGACCGAGGACCCCGGCCACGCCACCGACCCAGGCCGCGCTCGAGCGCCTGTTGGTGAAGGAGGAGCGCTTCGCCGAGCTGTCGCAGCTGCTCGAGGACCGCATGGAGACCGCTCGTGCGGCCGGCGACGTCGATCGCTACCGCGCGACGGCGTCCGCGCTGGCCGAGCTGCTGGCAGAGAAGCTCGGCGACGCCGAGCGGGCGCAGGAGATCCTCGCCAACCTGCTCGAGCTCGAGCCCGACCTACGTACCCGGGCATCCTCGCGCTCGCGGCGGTGTACGAGGCCCGCGGCGACAGGGAGCGCGATGCGGATCACGCTGCAGCGCGCGGTCGATCAGCAGCCGCGCGGCGCGGCCAGGGCCCAACTGCACCTGCGGCGCAGCCCGGCTCGCCGGCGAGGGCGAGGGCCGACGCGGACACCTGCGGCTCGCGCTCGAGAACCGACCCCGACAGCCGCAGCTCGCCGACGAGCTGCTGGCGCTGGCGCGACGCGAGCAGCGCTGGGACGAGGTCTCCGAGCTGCTCGCGCGGCTCGAGCAGGCCGAGCGACGGCCAGCGCGCCGGCGCACGCTCGCGCTCGAGCGCATCGACCTGTTGCTCGAGCTCGATCTGCCCGAGGCCGCGCTCAAGGGTTGGCGCCGATCTACCAGCAGGTCCAAGACGACCCGGAGATCAACCGCCGCATCGCCGCGGCGCTGTTCTCGGCCAAGCGCTTCGACGAGGCCGAGGGCATGTACAACTGGCTGGTCGAGGTCGGTCGCCGGGGCAAGCGCACCAAGGCCATCGCGCAGCACCTCACGCGGCTGGCGCAGATCTCGTTGCGCCGCGAGAACCGCGAGCGCGCGCGCGAGCTGCTGCTCGAGGCCTACCGCGTCGACACCACCAACGTCGAGACGCTGATGACCCTGGGCGCGCTGCACGAGAGCGAGGCCGAGTGGAAGGACGCGCTCAAGATCTGGCGCACGATGCTGCTGCAGAACGCCGACCAGTCGGGGCTGCTGCGGCGCGGCGACATCTACATCGGCCTGGCCCGCGCGCACGTGAACCTGCAGGAGAAGCCCAAGGCCAAGGCGATGTTGCGCCGCGGCCTCGAGGAGGACGCGGGCCACCCCGAGCTCGGCCGCGAGCTGGCCGCACTCGACGACTGACGCGACCCCGGCCGCGGTGCCCGCATGGCGGGCCCGCGGTCGCGCGGGCGATCAGACCGCGGAGCGGAAGCTCTCGGGCTGCAGCGCGAAGCGCTCGAGCCAGCGCTGGATCTGCTGCGGCGTGCGGTTCATGTCGCGGGCGATGCGATCGGAGTCGCCGCCGGCGCGCGACAGCTGGCGCACGAGCTCGTCGCGCAGCGCGCGGACCTCGTCGGGGTTCTCCGGCAGACCGTCGTCTTGCTCGAGCACCTCGGCGAGCGCGTCGGCGGTGAGCGTGCCGTCGCCCGAGGCCAGCAGCGCGGCGGTCGACAGGGTCTGGCGCAGCTGGCGGACGTTGAACGGCCATGCGCCGCGCAGCAGCCGGCGGAACGCGTTCGAGGTGATGCGCGTCGGCCGACCCTCGCGCTGCAGGTCCTGCACGAACGCGCGCACCAGCAGGCCCATGTCCTCGCGGCGCGAACGCAGCGGCGGCAGCTCGGCGACGAAGCCGGCGATGCGCGAGTACAGATCGGGGCGGAAGCGACCGTCCTCGACCATGCGCGACAGATCGTGCAGCGTGCTGGCGACGATGCGCACGTCGAAGCTGCGCGGCGCGTTCTCCTCGCCGACGCGGCCGGCGCGACCCTCGGTCAGCGCGACCAGCAGCTTGGCCTGCACGCGGCCCGAGAGCTCGGCGAGCTCGTCGAGGAACAGCGTGCCGCCGTCGGCCTCCTCGAACAGACCGCGACGTCCCGGCTCGCCGAAGAGCACCTGCTCGAGCCGGGTGTCCGACAGCGCACCGAGGTTGGCCACCACCAGCGGGCCGGTGCGGCTGCTGACGCGGTGGATCGCGCGCGCGAGGAACTCCTTGCCGGTGCCGGTCTCGCCGCGCAGCACGATCGGGATCGAGCTCTTGGCCAGTCGGTGCAGCGTGCGATGGATGTGGTGCAGGTGCGGGCTGGCCGTGCCGGTGGCGTCGAGCTCCGACAGCCGCGGGCCGCCGAGCTTGCGCAGGCCCATCTCGCGGATCATCCAGAACGACCGCCCGATCTCGAACACCTCGCCCGGACGGATGCGCACCGGCGTCGCGATGCGCTCGTTGCCGACGATGGTGCCGTTGCGACTGCCGAGGTCCGCGAGCGTGAACCGCGGGCCGCGGGCGTCGTCGATGAGCGTCAGCTCGGCGTGCTCGCCGCTGACCCAACCGAAGGGGATGCCCACGCGCAGGGTCGTGCCGCTCTCGGTCAGCGAGATGCCCTCGGCGGCCTCGTCACGCCCGAAGCGGACGCTGTGGAAGCCGTCGAGCTGGCACACGCGGCCGGCCGAGGCGAAGTTGTCCTCGGGCGAGCCGATGCCGATGAGCCAGGCCCGTGGCCGTTGGCTGTCGTCGCTGGACGGCTCGTCCTCGACCAGCGTGTCGTGCAGGGCGTTGCGAGTCATTTCGGGCAGCTTCGGTCATGCTAGGGGCGCGCGGCGCGGATGTCCATCCTGCGCACGCCCGTGCGACCGGAGTTCGGTGGGCCCGCGGCCTACATGTTGCCCGCGGCCGATCGCAGCGCCGGCAAAGCGCGCGGCGTGGCTCGATGCGTGCGGCCGCGCGGCGCTGCGCGTCGGTGCGAAGCGGCCCGTACTCGGGCCGGCGGGCTACATGCCGCCCTGTTTGCGCGCCGCGGACTCCGACACACAGTCGTTGTCCACGCGGCCATCGCAGTCGTCGTCGAGCTTGTTGCAGATCTCGGCGCCGGGCTGGATGTTCTGCACGCAGCGGGTCTGCCCGGCGACGCACTTGTGCGTGCCGGCCCCGCACACGCCCGACTTGCCGGTGGTGCACGAGAGCTGATCGGCGGGCACCGAGTCCTCGTCGGTCTCGCCGTCGCAGTCGTCGTCGATGCCGTTGCAGATCTCGCCCGTGGGTCGGACGATGGTCGCGTCGCAGGTCGAGCTCTTGCCGTCCTCGCTGCAGTGCCACACGCCCTGGGTGCGGCACGCTCCCTTGGCGCCCTTGAAGAAGCACAGCGCGCCGTCGCGTTCGAAGCCGTTGTCGGTGATGCCGTCGCAGTCGTCGTCGACGCGGTTGCAGGTCTCCGCCACCGGGATGGTCTGGCCGCCGCAGTCGCCCCACTGGCCGTTGGCGCCGCAGCTGCGCTCGCCGGCCTTGCAGGCGCCGCGGCCCACGGTGCCCTTGGGCCCGGTGTAGCAGGCCTCGGTCACCTTGGCGGTGCACACCGGTCCGCCCTCGGCGAGCTGCTGTTCGCGCAGTCGCTTCTCGAGCACCTGGTCGGAGGTCGCGCAACCCAGACCCGAGGCCGCACCCAGGCCGCCAGCGAGCCCGGCCGCAAGCCCCATCGCGAGCACCCCCGGCAGCGTCAGGCCCCGGTCGCGGCGTTGGTCGGTCACGAGCATGGCGCGAGGATACAACGCTTTGCTACCCTGCGGCGCGCTCATGTCGCTGCTGGGCAAGGTCTACCTCGGCGTGAGTCTGGCGCTGCTGCTCATCGGCGTCGCGTGGTCGAGCAACACGCTGCAGGCCAACGCCGCCTGGGTCGAGATCGTCCTCGCGGTCCCGCGCCTCGACGTGCTGGAGCCGTTGGCACGCGTGCGCTACGAGGTCAACCTCGCGGTGCTGCTCGCAGGCTGGGTCACGGCGGTCGGCATCATCGCGGTGCTCGCGATCCGGGCACCGTTTCGGATCCGCGCCGCGGCGGTGTCGCAGCGCCGCATCCGCGAGCTCGAGCGCGAGGTGCTCGAGCTGCGCACGCTGCCGCTGCGCCAGCACGAAGAGGACGAGATCCTCGCGGCCGAGGCCCACGTCGACGCCGGCACGCGCAAGGTCATGACCGAGCAGTTCGCGCGCGAGGGCAGGGCGGCACCCGAGGACGAGCCGGCCGCGGGCGCGCGCAAGGGGCGGGCATGATGGCGCTGCTGTTGCGATCCTGGGCATCGTGGCGGGCTTCGCCGCGGGCTGGGTCTGGGTCGCGCCGCGTCGGCGCGCCAACTCGACAGCCTCGCGAGGCGCTCGCGCGTGCTCTACGAGCTGGCCGAGGGCGATCTGGAGAACGTCGCGCTCGAGCTCGAGCAGGTCGCCGAGTCCGACCCGGCGACGCGACCGTGTTCCTCGCGCTCGCCGCCCTCGATCGCCGGCGCGGTCGGATCGGGCGTGCCAAGGCCATCCATCGCACGGTGCTGGCCTCGGCCACGTTGCCGCCCGAGCAGCGTGTGGCCGCGCTGGTGGGCCTGGGCCGCGACCTGCTGGCGCAGGGCAACGAGCGCGCGGCGGTCGGGGCGCTCGTGCGTGCGATCAGCCTCGCGCCGCGCTCGGTCGCGACGCTCGAGTCGCTGGCGATCGCGCTCGAGCACGCCGGCGCGTGGGGCGCGCGGCGGCGGCGTGGGAAGCGCCACGAGAAGCTGGTCGAGGGCGCCGCCGTCGCGAGAGCCGCATCGGCCGCGGCCGCGCGCTCGCGGGTCAGGCCGCGGCTGCGCTCGAGGACGGCGACGATCGCAGGCCCGCAAGCTGGCCGAGCGGGCCATCGAGCTCGCCGGCGACAGCGGCCACGTGTGGGTCACGCGCGCGCATCGAGGCCGCCGCCGGCGATCGCCAGCTCGCGCTCGAGGGCGTGGCAGCGGGCGTGGGAGGCGGAGATCCTGCGGGTGCCCACGCGATCGTGCCGGAGGCGTGGCGCTGGGCCACCGAGCACGGTCCGCTCGAGGACATGGTCGAGCGCATGCTCGCGAGCCTGCGATCGAGCAGCCACACCGAGCTCGTCATCGCGCTGGCGGAGTACGTCGCGCGGCAGCACCCCGAGCACGCCGCGGCTGCGCTCGAACGCGTGGCCGGCAGCTCGGCCGCGGCCACGCTCGCGTTGGTGCGGCAGCGGCTCGCCCGCGGCCAGCGCGACGCGGCCCGCGACGCCGCCATGCGGGAGATCGAGCCGCCGGGACTGCTGTGCAGCCGCTGCGGCGCCGCCACGCCACGCTTTCGCTTCCGCTGCGACGCGTGCGGGGCCTGGGACGCGCTCGCGGTCCAGGGCACCCTGCGCGGCGCTGCCCCGAGCCCGGTCGGTCCGGGCACGCCCGCGCGCGCGGGCGTGACCGCATCGCCCTGACCGCGGCTCCCCACCACGTCCGCGCCCCGCACCCCCTCGAGGACCGCCATGGAAGAACCCGCCACGCCGCCGCCGAAGCGCTCGGAGACCCTTTGGAGCACGGCCCGCCGGTTCTGGCGCCTGTGGGGTTTCCTCTTCTTCCTCGTCGCGGTGCTGGTGCTGTTCCGCGGCATCTTGCTGCCGTTCGTGTTCGCGTTCCTGATCGTGTATCTGCTCGCGCCCGTGGTCGCCAGGCTCGAGCCGCGGCTGGGCCGCGTGCTTTCGGTCATCCTCTGCTACGTCGTGATCCTGGGGTTGCTCGCGGGCTTCTTCGGCCTGCTGCTGCCCGCGGTGGTCAAGGACATGGCGCGGCTGCGCGACAGCTTGCCGGCGACGATCGCCGAGATCAACGACGTGTACCTGCCGCGCGCGTCGCAGTGGATCGAGACCACCTTCGGCGCGGTCATGGGGCCCAAGGACGTCGCGCCGGCGGTGCAGCCCGCGACCGAGATCATCATGCGCGAGCTGCCCGACGGTCGCTGGGCCATCGACCTCGAGGGCGTGCGGCTGCAGGCGCGCGGCGCCGACGACGGCAGCTGGACCCTCGCGGCGCCGTCGACCCCGGTCGAGACCCGCGCCGATCTGGGCAAGGAGCTGCGCGAGCTGCTGGTCGCGCGCGCCGAGGACATGACCGGCTTCATCGGCCCCGCGATCCAGGCCCTGGTCAAGGGTGTGGCCGGGTTCCTGACCAGCTTCGTGATCACGTTCATGATCGCCGCGTTCGCGCTGGTCGACCTCGCGCGCGTGACCACGTTCGTGCGCTCGCTGGTGCCGGCGGAGTTCCGCAAGGGCTTCGACGAGCTGTGGCGCGGCATGGACAAGGGCCTGGGCGGGGTCGTGCGCGGCCAGCTGCTCATCTGCCTGGTCAACGGCGCGCTGACCTTCATCGGCCTGGTGATCTTCGGCATCAAGTACAGCTTCCTGCTCGGCGTGATGGCCGGCATGTTCAGCCTCATCCCGATCTTCGGCACGATCCTCTCGTCGGTCCCGATCATCGTCATCGCGATGGTCTCGGGTGAGTCGGGTCCGCAGCTGGGGCCCGCGCTGGGCATCCTGGCGTGGATCGTCGGCATCCACCTGCTCGAGGCCAACGTGCTCAATCCCAAGATCATCGGCGACTCGGCCGAGATCCACCCCGTCATCGTGGTGTTCGCGCTGATCGCCGGCGAGCACGTCTTCGGTCTGGTCGGCGCGCTGCTGGCGATCCCGGTCACGAGCATCGTGCAGACCATGTTCCTGCAGGCGCGGCGGCACTCGCCGGTGTTCAGCCACGAGCTCGCGGCCGCGTCGCCGCCGGAGCCCCCGCGATGAGCGGTGCCCGCCCCGAGGGCGGTCCCGGCAGCCTGTTCGTGTTCGACGGCTACAACTTCGCGTTCCGGGCCTACCACGCCCTGCCCATGCTCAACGCGCCCGACGGCCGCCCGGTCAACGCGGTCCACGGCTTCTGTCGCATGGTCCAGGCCGTGCGCCGCGAGTTCGCGCCGCAGTACGTGGTCGCGGTGTTCGACGCCGGCGGCGACGGACACCGCCGCGAGCAGTACCGCGAGTACAAGGCCAACCGCCCACCCGCGCCCGAGGATCTGCGGCCACAGTTCCCGCTGCTGCGGCAGGCCACCGACGCCCTGGGCATCGGGCGGGTCGAGGATCCCGGCTACGAGGCCGACGATCTCATCGCGAGCTACACCAAGGTCGCGCGCGCCCGCGGCCTGCGGGTCACCATCGTGTCGTCGGACAAGGACCTCATGCAGCTGGTCGACGACGGCGCGCCCAGCTGCATGCTGTACGACACCATGAAGGGTGTCGGCATCGACACCGCCGCGGTGCAGGAGAAGTTCGGCGTGCCGCCGCGGCAGCTGGGCGATCTGCTGGCGCTGTGCGGCGACAGCTCCGACAACGTGCCGGGTGTGCCCGGCATCGGACCCAAGACCGCGGCCGCGTTGCTGCACGAGCACGGCGACCTCGAGGGCGTGCTGCGGGCGGCGCCGGGGCTGTCGCAGAAGGCGCGACGCGAGGCCCTGGTGCAGCACGCCGACGACGCGCGGATGTCCCGTGCGCTGGTGGCGTTGCGCGACGAGGTCGCGTTGCCCAAGCCGCTCGAGGCGCTCGAGGATCACGGCGCCGACGAGGCCGAGGTGCTGGCGTTCTTCGAGCCGCTGGGCTTCCGCCAGGTCGTGCGCGAGCTCGGCACCACCGCGCGCAAGCCCGCGACCGCGGCGGCCGAGGCCGCGCCCGACCAGGGCGCGATCGAGCTGGGGCCGCGTTCGGCCTGGGTGCCCGAGCCCGAGGCACCGATCGCGATCGGTGCCGACGACGCGCAGCAGCTCGCGGCGCTGGTCGAGCGCTGGACGCAGCCGGGCGAGTGCTTGCACGCCGTCGCGCTGTGCGAGGGCGACGATCCGCTGCGCGCGACCCTGGTGGGCCTAGGCCTGGGCGGTCGCAGCGGTGCGGTCGCCTATGTGCCGGTTGCCCATCGCCAGGCCGACCTGGTCTCGGGCCGCGGCCTGCCGCTGCCCGAGCTGGTGCGCGTGCTGCAGCCGGCGTTCGCCGGCGCGCGTGCGCGCTGCGTGCACGATCACAAGGCGCTCGCGCACCTGCTGGCGCCGCTGGGCCTCGCGCTGGGCGAGGTCGAGCTCGACCCGATGCTGGTCTCGTACACCCTCGATCCCGCGCGCACCGATCACGGGCTCGACGCGCTGCTGCACGACGTGCTGGGCGCGTCGCTGCCGTCGCTCGAGGAAGCCTGCGCGGCAAGGGCCGCGGTCGCGTGCGCGAGGGTGATCTCGACGTGGCCCAGGCCGTGGCCTGGGCCGCGCCGCAGGTGGTGGTCTGCGCCAGCTCGGCGCGTGGCGCTGCAGGGCCTGCTCGCGCGGGTGCCGGCGTCGTCGCAGCGGCTGCTGCAGGAGATCGAGATGCCGCTGGCGTGGGTGCTGCGGCGGGTCGAGCCCCGCGGCATCCTGCTCGATTGCGACGAGCTGCGGCGGCAATCCGAGGCGCTCGCGGTGCAGATCGCCGCGGTCCAGGCCGCGGTCGACCAGCAGGCCGGCCACGCGGTCAACATCGACTCGCCGATCCAGCTACAGAAGCTGCTCTTCGACGAGCGGCAGCTGCCCGCGACACGCAAGACCAAGACCGGCTACACCACCGACGCCAAGGCGCTCGAGGAGCTCGCGCTGCTCGACCCCATCGTCGGCGACATCCTCACGTACCGCAGCCTGACCAAGCTCAAGGGCACGTACCTCGACACGCTGCCGCAGCTGGTCGACCCTGCCAGCTCGCGGCTGCGCACCAGCTTCCACCAGGCCGTGGCCGCGACCGGGCGGCTGTCGAGCTCCGATCCCAACCTGCAGAACATCCCCATCCGCACCGCCGAGGGGCGTCGCATCCGCGAGGCCTTCGTCGCGCCGCCCGGGCGGCGGCTGGTCGCGATGGACTACTCGCAGATCGAGCTGCGGATCCTCGCGCACCTGTGTGGCGATCCCAACTTGGTCTCGGCCTTCGTCGAGGGCGTCGACGTGCACCGCCGCACCGCCGCCGAGGTCTTCGCGGTGGCCGAGGCCGACGTCACCGACGAGCAGCGCCGCATCGCCAAGGCGGTCAACTTCGGCGTGGTCTACGGCCAGACCGCCTTCGGCCTGGCGCAGCAGCTGGGCATCCCGCGGGGCAAGGCCGGCAGCTACATCCGGGCCTACTTCGAGAAGGTCCCCGGCGTGGACCGCTACATGCGCGAGCTGATCGCGACCGCGTCCCACCGCGGCTACGCCGAGACCATCCTCGGGCGCAAGCGGCGGATCCCCGAGCTGGCCATGCGCGGGCCCTCGCGCAGCTACGGCGAGCGCATCGCCCGCAACACGCCGATCCAAGGCAGTGCCGCCGACATCCTCAAGCTCGCGATGATCGCGGTCGAGCGCCGGTTGGAGCGCGAGGGCTTCGCGCAGATGCTGCTCACGGTCCACGACGAGCTCATCTTCGAGTGCGACGAGGATCGCGTCGACGCCCTGGTCGAGCTTGCGCGGCCGCTGATGCAGGACGCCGTGGCGTTGTCGGTGCCGCTGGTGGTCGACGCGGGCTCGGGCCGCACCTGGGCAGCGTGCAAGCGCTGACGCGGTCGCGACCGCGGATCGCCGCCGGCGGTGTGCTGCGAATGCCAGGGTTGGGTTTCACAGCTTCACGCCGCGCGAGCGCACCACCGCTTGCCGCGATTGCGTAGCGCTGGGCAAGTTGCCCAGCGCGCGTGCGCTTGGTGAACGCGTCGCGATGGTGCGCGCGACCACGGCGTCGGCACGACCCCGCAATTGCGATCCGCGTGATCGCGACTTCGCATCGCAACGCGATCGCGTCGTGATGACGTCGCGATCGCAGCGATGCTCACCGTGGTTTCGCGACAACGCGTGCGCGCATGTAGCCGCGTGTCGCGAGCACGCTCTCGATGTCACCGGAAACTTCGCAGCGCGTCGCCGAAACCGCGTGCATGTGCTGGCCAAGGGTCTATGGTGCGCTCGGCTGGGGGTGGGGTGACCAACGTCGTCACCACGAGAGGGCTATGCGATGCGGAACAATGACTTGAGCGAGTTGCCCAACCGGTTGCGTCACCGGGCGGCTCGGAGCGACCGGGCATGCAGTTCGAGGGCACGCGGCACGATGGTGCTCGCGTCGCTGTTGCTGGCCGGCGGTTGTGCCGAGGAGGAGCTCGGGCGCGGCGGCGTGGGCTGGCAGGGCGAAGAACCCGAAGATCTGCCCGATCCCGAGGATGCACCGCAGTCGCGGATCTACGGCGGCGCGCCGGTGGGTTCGTGCGGCTGGCCCACCACCGTGGAGCTGGGCGGCGCCTGCACCGGTACGCTGGTGCACCCCGAGGTCGTGATCTACGCGGCGCACTGCGGCACCGACTACGACTCGGTGCGGCTGGGCGAGTCGATCGACGGCGGCCCCGGCCGCTGGATCCCGACCTCGTTCTGCAAGACCTATCCCGGCGGCGGGCCGGGCAAGGGCAACGACTTCGCGGTGTGCAAGCTGGCGCAGGCCGTGACCGACGTGCCGATCGTGCCGATCGCGATGGGCTGCGAGACCGCCGAGATCGCGCCGGGCAAGGCCGTGACGATGGTCGGCTTCGGCGAGGCCGACAACGGGCCCTACGGCGTCAAGCGCTGGGTCGCGTCGAGCATCAGCAGCATCAGCGCGCAGCACGAGGTCTTCACCGGCGGCGGCGGCAAGGACACCTGTCAGGGCGACTCGGGCGGGCCGGTCTTCATGCAGATCGCCGACGGCAGCTGGCGCGTGTTCGGCATCACCTCCTACGGCGGAGCGTGCGGCGGCGGCGGCTACTACTCGCAGATGCACCGCGGCATGTCGTGGTTCGAGAGCACGACCGGCGTCGATCTGACGCCGTGCACGGACGCGGCCGGCAACTGGGATCCGACCGCGGCCTGCGGCAGCTTCCCGATGTCGCCGGGCGCCGGCTACGGCACCTGGGCCAGCGGCTGCGGCGGCGGGCCGCTGTCGGGCGCGAGCGCCAGCTGCGGAGAGGCCTTCGGCGGCGGCGGGGGTGTCGACCCCGAGCCCAGCTGCGAGACGTGCCAGAGCGTGACCGGCAACCTCGCGGGCAAGGGCAAGCGCGACATCCAACCCGGCGGCACGTGGTACCAGTCGAAGGGCTCGGGCCACCACGTCGCGACCCTCGACGGGCCCACCGGCGCGGACTTCGATCTGACGCTGTACAAGTGGACCAACAACGCGTGGGCCGTGGTCGCGTCCGCGACCACGGGTTCGCCCGACGAGACGATCACGTACCAGGGCACCGCCGGGTACTACGCGTGGGCGGTGAGCTCGTACGCCGGCAGCGGCGCCTACCGGCTCGATCTCGACCTGCCGAAGTAGGCGGGAGCGCGAGCGCGCGACCTCGTCGCGCGCGTGCGCCGGGCGCTCGTGGCTGCTACGATCGCGGGCGAACGTGGCCGGGCTCGAGTCGCAGCAGCTGACGGTGCCGTCGGTGTCCTCGCCGGAGCCCGACGTCTCCGACGCGGCGTGGGGTCGACTGGCGCGTCGCGCTCGACCACGAGCAGCGCTATGAGCACCGCGGCGAGCTCGGCCGCGGCGGCATGGGCGAGGTCGCGCTGGCGTTCGATCGCGGCATCGACCGCGAGGTCGCGGTCAAGCGCCTGCGCGGCTCTGCGCCCGACGAGGTAGCGCGCTTCGTCGACGAAGCCCGCATCATCGGCCGGCTCGAGCATCCCAACATCGTGCCGGTGCACGACATCGGCGTCGACCGCGACGGTCGCGTCTTCTTCGTGATGAAGTACGTCGACGGCGAGACCCTGCGTCACGTCATCGACCGACTCGCCGCGGGCGATCCGCAGTACCATGCGCGCTATCCCTTCGAGCACCGGCTCGATCTGTTCCAGGGCTGCTGCGCGCTGCAGTACGCGCACGGGCGCGGCATCTTGCACCGCGACATCAAGCCCGACAACATCGCGATCGGTCGCTTCGGCGAGGTCATGCTCATGGACTGGGGCATTGCCAGCCGCCTCGATGGTGTCGCCGCGACCGCGCCGCCCCAGGGCCCCACGCCCGGCGACGGACCGGCGTCGACCCCGGGCGGCTCGAACCCACCGGGGGCCACGCCGCCGCCGAGCTGGGCCGGCACGCCGCCGTACATGTCGCCCGAGCAGGCCGCGGGGCGCGAGGATCTCGACGCGCGCAGCGACCTCTACAGCGCGTTCGTGGTGCTCTACGAGCTGCTCACGCTGACGCGCTACGTCCAGGTCCACGCCAAGTCGATGCACGCGATGCTGCTCGCGGTGCAGGAGCGCAAGCCGCCGACCCCGGCCGACGCCGCGTTCTTCCGGCCCGAGCAACCGGCGGTGCCGACCGAGCTGCGTCACTTCCTGCGCGCGGGCCTGCAGCAGGCGCCGGCGGATCGGTTCGCGGACGCGGACGCGGTGCTGAGGCGGTTGCAGGACCTGCGCGCGGGCGAGATCGAGGTGCAGTGCCCGGTCACGTTCGCGAAGCACCTGGGCAATCGCCACGCGAAGCTGCTCGACCGCAATCCGTGGGCGGGCCTGTTCGCGATGTTCGGGCCGCCGGCGCTGCTGTTGATCGCGGTGGTGGTCCTGCTGCTGCGGTGCTAGAAATCGAACCCCGCCTGCGCCTGGATCACCACCGCGTCCAGCAGGCCCTTGGTGCGATCGTAGTTCGGCGAAAACTGCGGGTTGGCCGTACGCGAGCGGTAGAAGATCATGTCGGCCTTGGCCGAGATCACGAACTGATCGATGAAGCGCAGGAACTGCTTGCCGCGCGACTTGATGAAGTACGTGGCCTTGACGCCGTAGACCGAGTTGAACAGCGCCGAGAGCTCGCGGTCACCGGTCCAGTAGCTGCCGATCGGTCCCGAGGAGGCGTACTGGTTGCCGTCGCGGTAGAACAGCGCCGAGTCTTGCACGTGCCAGCGTGCGCGCGCGCGCAGCACGATCGGGCGCGCGATGTACTGGTCCCACGCGAGTTCGGCCGTGAGCGCCTTGACCGACCACGAGTCGAAGTAGCCGCGCAGGTCGGCCTCGATGGAGCCGCGGATGGGCTTGAGCGCGAACTTGGCCCGGGCCCACGGCGCGATGCGGTTGCGGACGCCGGGCACGTGCTCTTGCACCGCGCGCTCGCCCAGCAACACCTGGCGGTAGGGGTTGGCCTGGAAGCCGCGCAGGACCTGACCGGTCGCGCCGAACTGCAGCAGCAGCCAGGGCGTGGTCACCTGCGTCCAGGTGATCTGCGCGGTGTCGATCGCGAGCTTGCGGGTCGAGACCTGGTCGCTGTCCTTGCGGAAGCACAGCTCGGAGCTGTCGAGCGCGCGCAGCTCCAACAGCTCCTGGTTGGCGTCGTTGTTGGCGTCGCAGACGCGGTCGAAGTTGTGGGTGTAGTCGACCGACAGCTGGGTGTTGCGATCGAACAGCTCGGTCGTGATGCCGGCGTTGACCGTGCCCGAGCGGTAGTCGTGCTCGCCGGCGAAGCCGCCACCGACGCGCAGCGTCGCGTACTCGCTGAGGAAGCGCAGGCCCAGCGCGCCGTTGTGACGCGCGTCGGTGAACCTGGTCGCGGCCGTGACCGCGTCGACGCCGAACACCTGCGGCGTCGCGCCGCTGACGACGTCGGCGTCGTAGCCGACCGCGAGCCCGAAGTGCTCGCCGAAGTCCTGCGAGTACGACACCTGCGGGTGGACGACGTTGAGGTTGGTGTTGGGCGCGGGTTCGGCGAAGTAGGTCACCGCCGCGCGGACCTGGTCGTCGCCGGCTGCCGGCGGGCTACCCGGCGCCGCGAACGACGCCAGCGCGACCACGGCCGGCGCCCAGCGGGCCGCCGACCGTCGCCGTCGCCGTGCGCGGCTCAGTTGCACCCGCAGCCTCCATCGGCGGTGCCGGTGCCACCGGCCGCGCCCTCGCGGTTGGAGAACACGTGCGCGTTCGCGGAGGCCTCGAGCGCGTCGGGATCGAACTGCATGATCGGGTCGGCGAGGTAGGCCTTCTCGCTGGGCAGCACCGCGCGGGCGCAGCCGCCCAGCAACGGCGCGAGCGACAGCGCGACCCCGATCGCGGCCGTGCGCAGCCGCAGACGCTCAGAACGTGAACGCGAGTGCACCGGAGTACTCCTGCAGCGAGGTTGCATCGTTGGCGCGGAACAGCACGTGGTTGCGGAAGTCGAAGCGCAGGCCGACGCCGCGCTTGAGGATGAGCCACAGCCCGCCGCCGGGGCTGAGCAGGTAGCTCCAGCGCGCCTGCGTCAGCGAGTCGACCTTGCCGCGCGTGAGCACGGCGCCGCCGCCGACGCTGACGAACAGCGTGAACGGGATCGAGGGGCTGAGGTAGAGGTTGGTCGAGAGGCCGAAGATGCCGCGGCTGGTCTCGCGGCCGGCGGCGGGGCCCAGGTAGGCCTCGAACGCGGCGTTGGGCGACAGGAACACCTGCGGCCGCACCAGGAACAGCCCCTCGTGGCCGAGCGCGCCGGCCGACAGCGTGCCGCCGACGCGTGCGGTCAGCAGGTTGGGTGGACCGAGCACGCGCTCGCGCAGCTTGCGACCGAAGCGGCGAAACGGGCCCGGCTTCGGTTCGGCCTCACCGGTACCGGGCGACAGCAACAGGATCTGCTCGCTGAGGATCCAGCCGACGATGCCGCTGTCGAGCTGCACGCGGGTCCAGCCGCCACGCTTGCCGCGTTCGATCATGCGCACGGTGTCGTCGCGCTCGACCACTGCGATGACGCGGTAGCTGAAGCCCGCGCCCGAGTACACCTGCGCGCTCTCGCTGAGCACGCGCGCGATGGGCCCCGAGAACGGTTTGGCTGCCGGCAGCTCCGCGCCGCGGTCGCGACCGCGGGGCTTGGCCGCGACCGGGCTCGCGGCCGCGAGCGCCCACGCCAGCGCGGCGACGCCGAGCCCGGAGGCGGCGCGCCGAAGCACCCTGGGGGCGCGGTTCATGTGCCGCCGTCGAGCCACGTCTGGATGAGGTCGAGTTCGGGCCCGTCGGCCTTGAACAGATCGCCGCCGCCGTGTTTGAGCGTGTTGCCGCCGGCGGGCTCGGAGTACAGCGGCGCGAGCTCGGCGAGGTCGCGAGTCGCTGACCTGGGCCGTGGTCGCGCGGAAGTTCTCCTGCCACTGGGTTGGCCACGCCGCCAGCGGATCGCTGGGCAGCGGCGGCAGCACGTCCTTGGTCTCCTGCAGTCGGAAGATGCTGTTGGCGTTGGCCGCGAGGTGACAGCCGGCCTCCTTGGTGCAGCCGTACTCGTCGATGAACTCGGGCACGATGTGCTCGACGAAGAACGACGACGTCAGCACGCAGCGGTTGGCGACGCCGACCTCGGGGCCCGGATCCACGATCTCGCAGGCAGGCACCAGGGCCAGCGACGAGCCCAGGGTGATGCAGCGGAGCAGGCGCGGCACGATGGCATCGTACTGCACTTCGCGACCGCGCTGGCAGCCGCGATCACGCGGCGGGCCGGGGGCCTGCCGACCCCAGGGTTCGCATGCGGCGCAGCGCGAGGCGACGGTCCGCGTGATAGCGTGCGCGCCACGACGATGGCGCCCACCGACCGACCCGACATGCCTGCGGACGCAGGCGCTGCGGCGATCCGGCTGTCGGCCGCAACCGTGCCCGCGGAGATCCTCGAGGTCGCCCAGTGCCTGCAGGACCGCGGCCACGCGGCCGTGCTGGTCGGTGGTGCCGTGCGCGACGTGCTGCTGGGCCTGCCGGCCGACGACTGGGACCTCGCGACCTCGGCGCGGCCCGAGGAAGTGCAGGCCGCGTTCCGCCGCACGATCCCGACCGGCATCGAGCACGGCACCGTGACGGTGCTGGTGCGCGGCCGCGGTGGCAAGTCGCGCGAAGGCCACGAGGCCCACGTGCCGGTCGAAGTGACCACCTTCCGTGGGGAAGGGGCCTACATCGATGGCCGCCGACCCAGCGCGATCACCTTCCTGCGCGACCTGGTCGAGGACCTCGCGCGGCGCGACTTCACCGTCAACGCGTTCGCGTGGGATCCGATCGCGCGGCGCTTCGACGATCCCTTCGATGGTCTGGCGGACCTGCGCGCGGGCGTGCTGCGGGCGGTCGGCGAGCCGGCGCGACGTTTCGGCGAGGACGGCCTGCGGACCATGCGAGCGGTGCGGCTGTGCGCCACGCGATCGCTGCGGCTCGAGCCGCAGACCGAGGGCGCCATCGCGGGCGCGCTCGAGGTCCTGGCCAAGGTCAGCCGCGAGCGCGTGCACGTCGAGCTGGTCAAGCTGCTCGGCGCGCCGCAGCCCTCGGCCGGGTTGGTGCCGATGGCCCGCACCGGCATCTGGCCCCTGGTGTTGCCGCCGCTGGGCGACGACGTCCGCAGCGACGCGATCGCGGCGGTCGATGGGCTGCCGCGCGACGCGGTGCTGCGGCTGGCGCGGCTGCTGTGGCCGATCGCGGCCGACGATCCCCACGCCATCACCACGGCGCTCGACGGCCTGCGCCACGGCCGGGCCGAGCGCGCGCGGCTCGACGCCTTGCTCGGCGCCGGCGCGCTGGCGCTGGTGCGCGCGGGTACACCGGTCGAGCTCCGCCGCGCCGCGGCCGCGCTGGGCCGCGCGCACGTCGACGACGTCGGCCGCATCGCGGCGCTGCCTGCCGACGCACGCGTGCGCGTGGACGCGGCGCTGCAGGGCGCCGCGCTCGCGGTCGACGAGCTCGCGCTGCGGGCCCGCGATCTGATCGCGCGCGGGCTCGCGACGCCGGGCCCGGCCCTGGGCGCGCTCGTGCGGCGCCTGCTCGACGCCGTGCTCGAGGATCCCACGCGCAACCAGCCCGAGTCATTGGCCGCGCTCGCGCGCGGCGAGCCGGTGCCGCCGGGCGACTAGCGCCCCTCGACGTGGGCCCGCTGGCGGATCTGCGCGTCGAGGATCACGTAGCGTCGCTCGTCGCTGCACAAGCGCACGGGGTTGAGCTCGATCCGCAGCAGCCGCTCGCCGAAGTGCTCGAGCAGCCACGACAGCCGCAGCAGCACCTCGGCCAGTACCAGCGGATCGGGATCGCTGCCGCGCCGCAGCGCCGGCACCGGGATCGCTGCGATCGCGGCGTGGGCCAGGGCCAGGGCATCCTCGTGGGCCATCGGCGCCAGCGCGAACACCGGCTCGAGCGCGATCTGGCCCGCGTGGGCACAGGCGAACACCGCGTGGCCCTCGCCCGGCAATCGCAACGCGCCGACCTGTACGTCGAGGCCCTCGGGCACGTGCTCGGCCACGACCACGCCGTCGAGTCGGGCGGTGGGCGCACGGCGCTCGACGTTGTCGACGATCGTGGCGTAGGCGCGACGCACCGCGGCGGCGTTGCCGAGGTCGAGCTCGATCGCGCCGATCTCGGTGCGACGCCGCAGCGTGGGCGACAGCGCCTTGAGCACCACGGGGAAGCCGATGCGCTCGGCGAAGCCCGCGGCGCCCGAGGGCGAGCTCGCGACCGCCTGCCGCGTGACCTGCAGCCCCAGGCCGCGCAGCACCACCTTGCTCTCCTGATCGGTGAGCTCCTCGGCCGAGCGTTCGAGCACCTCGGCGGCGCGCGCCAGGCCCTCGGCTGCGGGCGCCGGCGGCGAGCTGGGCGCGCGCGCGAGCAGCTGCTGCAGCGAGGCCTCGCGCAGCAGCGCGCGCTGGGCGAGAAACGCTGCGGTCGGGGCCTGCAGCGGTAGGCTCGGATCGGGCGCCTGCATGCCGACCGCGGCGCCGGTCATCGGCAGCGCGCGCCGGGCCTGATCCCACACCGCCACGGCGTCGGGATCGACCGCATCGCCGCGCGGCTTGGCGGCGGCATGGGTGCGGCGCTGCAGCAGCGTCGCGAGCACCCGCGGTGACGGGAACACCGGACCGGTCCAGCGCTCGAGCGCGTGGGCGGCGACCGCCGCCTCGAGCTCGGGCGCGCGCGGGCGATCCAGCGCGGGGCGGGGCACGCCCACGGGCACGAGCACGTCGTGGCGCGCCGCGTCGCTGCGCGCACGGGTGACCCAGGCGACGTCGAGCACGCGCGCGTCGACGGTGCCGACCACCGGCAGTCCACGCAACCGCTCGTGCTCGCACAGCTGCGGCAACCACCGCGGCGTGGGGCACAGCGCCAGGCGCACGTGTTCGGGTCCCAGCGCCCGCAGCAGCCCCGCGAGCTCGCCCGCGCCGTGGGCGACTGCGATGGCCTCCCCGCCGCCGCTGCGCAGCACGGCGCGCGGGCCCAGCCATCGCATCGGCGTGTGCGCGGCGATGTCGTCGAGCGCCGCGATCTCGTCGGCCGGTAGCGCGCCGGTGACGAGCAGCAGACCCGGTGCGTGCTCGCGCAGGGTCCGGCGCAAGGTCGCGCTGGGTCGTTCGACCACGACCACGTCGGGGCCGCGACCGCGTCGTAGCGCCTCGACCAGCTCCTTCTCGCGCATCGGCGAGCACGGCACGGTCGCGAGCGCGTCGCCGTGGTCGCCGCCGAGATCGACGATGCGACCGCGTGCGGCCCGGGCCGCCAGCAGGGCCTCGACCGCAGCGCCCAGGCCCCGCGTCATGTCAGCGCGCGACGCCACGGTCCCGTCTGCAGGGCGCCGAGGACCTTGGGCCACACGCCCGGCAGCACCCAGTCGGCCAGCGCCCACGTGGCGTCGAGGGTGCCGTCGGGACCCGGCAGCAGGATGACGCGGCTGGCCGGTCCGCGGTGCGACAGCGCCTCGGGCAGCGCGCCGGCGCCGGGCTGCAACCACAGGTACGTGCCGCTGCTCGCCCGCGCGACCGCGTCGGCGCTGGCCGGCTTCGCGCCGGTCGCCGCGAGCTTGTGCCGCAGATCGTCGTCGATGGCCTCGGGCGCGACGAAGCCCAGCTGCGGCTCGCCGACGACCAACCGCTCGGTCCCGCCGGCGCCGATCGGCATCGGCACCTCGGTGACCCACGCCGGCATCGGCACGCGATCGACGTCGCCTTGGTACTCGGCCTCGATCTGCTCGTCGAAGTCGTGCCACGGCAGCGTGCCCGCGACCACGCCGCTGACCGCGTCGGGCGAGCCCCAGCTCGGGCGTCGCTCGTCGACCCAGCGCGGCACCACCGGTCCGCTGGGCAGGCCCGAGGCCGAGGCGATGCCCTCGGCGGTCCACGGCACCAAGGTGTGGACCGGCTGCAGCCGCTCGTGCAGTCGCTCGATGCCACCGGGTCCGCAGAAGACCATGGTGTCGGCGCCGTGGCGGCCCGCGGCCGCGATCATGGCGCGATCGAGATCGCCGGCGTCACCAGCACACATCGCGGTCACCGTCGCGCCGCGCTCGGAGCCCAGGTCGCGGGCCAGGCACAGCGCCAGCGCGCTGGCCGGGTGCAGCCCCTGGGGCGTGCGCTGCAGGTAGACCAGGATGTGGGCCATGGTCAGGACAGTCCGTGCTTGCGTTTCACCAGCTCGAGCTGCTTCTGGTACTCGATCTCGAACGAGGTCGTGCCCTCTTCGAGGTGCTTGAGGTGGCGACGGACCTCGCGGTCGAGGTCGTCGTCCGCCTGCATGTTGCGGCGCAGGATCTCCTTGAGCGTGCGCCGCAGCGCGGTGTCGTCGGCGAAGACCTCCTCGACGAACTGCGACTGCATGAACATCTCGACCAGTTGGTTGGCGATCCAGTTGACCGAGTCCTCGCCGATGGCGAAGTCCTCGCGCTCGGCCAGCTGGCGCTTGGTCTTGTACAGCTCGGAGTAGGGCAGGCCGCGGGCCTCGAGCATGTCCTTGGCCGACTCGGTCAGGACCCGATCCTTGCGCAGGTACTCCTTGAGGATCGCTTCGATGTCGCGCTTGAACTCGTCGCGGTTGCTGATCTCGAGATCGCCGGCGTCGACCAGGGTCTTGGTCACGACGTCGGTGATGTGGGGAATCTTGCTCGCGAACAGGCGCATCGTGATCCGTGGGGGCGGTCGGGTCCGACCGCGAGTGAGTCCAAGCTTCGGGGCCACGGGCGGCTCGATGCGAACCGACGCGGCGGGGCCCTTGGCCCCGCTGAGAATAGTTGCAGCCCGCGCGCCCCGTCAAAGCCGACCGCGCGCGTGCGACGGCCCACGTCGCGGCCGGGCGTGCGCGTGGCATGCTCGCGGCCGTGGACCCGCGGGCGCGACTGCTGGTGGTCGCGGGCGTGGTGTGGCTCGCCGACGGTCGCGTGCTCGTGCAGCGCCGCGCGCCGACGGCACGCTTCGGCGCCAACTGCTTCGAGCTGCCCGGCGGCAAGGTGGAGTACGGCGAGGCGCCCACGGTGGCGCTGGCGCGCGAGCTGGTCGAGGAGTGGGGCCCCGACGCGGCGGTGCTGCGGGTCGGTCGCGTGCTCGAGGTGCTGCACCACGTGTACCCCGCACCCGGACCCGAGGTGGTGTTGTGCGTCTACGACGTCGATGCCGGCGCGTGGGGCCCAGGCGAGACCTGGCGCGGGCGCGCGCGACCGGAGCCGGGCGTGAGCGTGGCCGCGTTCGCGCCCGCGGCGCTACCGGTCGACGAGTTCCTGCCCGCGGATCGCGACTTCGTCGCGTGGCTGCGCGGGGGCGGTCACGGCGCGGCGCCGTCGAAGCGCTCGATCTCGACGTAGCGATCGCCGTCGCGGCGGAACAGCTTGGCCTCGACCACGCCGTGCTCCTGCACGTCGACCACGAGGTAGTCGCAGGGGTAGCCGGCCGCGACCGCGGCGCGGGTGTCCTCCTCGGAGAAGTACGCGCCCACGCGCGGATGCGAGTGGTAGATGACGCGCGCGGGCTTGTCCGACTCGAAGCTGCGCACCAGCTGCAGCAACTGCTTGCCGCCGATGTTGTAGCCGTTCTCGGCCGTGCGCGGGTGCGCCTCGGGGTCGAGCGCGTGCAGCTGATCCTGGCGGTTGATGCACGGCACCAGCTCCGCCGTGCCGCCCGCGCCCAGGATGTAGCCGCAGCACTCCTTGGGGAACTCGGCGCGGCTCTGCTGGTAGATCGCGAGCAGGTGCTCGCGGCGGATGCTGGGCTCACCAGACATAGTGTCGCTCCCACTTCAACGGTACGAAGTAGCGGTCGCCGCGATCACACAGCACCGTGACCACGCAGCCGCGCCGACCCTCGCGCGCGAGCGCACGGCCCACCCGCAGCGCGCCGGCGACGTTGGCCCCCGAGCTGTGGCCCACGAACAGCGCCTCGTGCTTCGCCAGGCGCTCGGCCACGTCCCAGCCCTCGTCGGTCGGCATCCACAGGGTCTCGTCGAGCACGGACTCGTCGTAGATCGGCGGCACCAGGCTCGACGGGATGTGCTTGAGGCCCTCGAGGCCGTGCATCGCGTCGTCGGGCTGGATCGCGATGCAGCGAATCGACGGCGACAGCTCGTGCAGCCGCCGCGAGGTCCCGACCACCGTGCCGCTGGTGCCGATGCCGGTGACGAAGTGCGTGATGCGGCCCTCGGTCTGCGCGAAGATCTCGGGCGCGGTGCCGTGGTAGTGCGCCTGCCAGTTGGAGTCGTTGGCGTACTGGTTGGGGTAGTACCAGCGCCCGGGCTCGGCCTCGACGATCTCGCGCGCCTTCACGATCGCGCCGTCGCTGCCCTCCATCGGATCGGAGAAGATCAGCTCGGTGCCGTAGGCCCGCGTGATCTGCTTGCGCGGCGCGCTGACGTTGGCGGGCCTGACCAAGGTGATGGGCACGCCCAGGGCCGCGCCGACCATCGAGTAGGCGATGCCGGTGTTGCCGCTGGTCGAGTCGATCAGGCGCACGCCGTCGTGGAGGTCGCCGCGCGCGAGCGCGTCTTGGATGATGCGCAGCGCCGCGCGATCCTTGACCGAGCCGCCGGGGTTGGCGAACTCGCACTTGGCCCACAGCTCGACCCCGGGGCAGTCGGCTTCGAGCCCGCGCAGGCGCAACAGCGGCGTGTTGCCGACCAGATCGAGGACCGAGTCGACCCGGCGCGGGCGCGGCAGCACCAGCGCCTCGCCCGCGGGTCGCGGTCCGGGATCGATCGCGCGCGGGGCTGTGCTCATCGTCCGCCTGCGATGGCCGGGACGATGCTGACCTCGTCGCCGTCGCGCACCGCGGTGTCGAGGTTCTCGAGGAAGCGGATGTCCTCGTCGGCGACGAACACGTTGACGAAGCGCCGCACCGCGCCGGCGTCGTCGCAGATGCGCTCCTTGATGCCGGGGTAGGCGACCTCGAGGTTGGCCAGCAGCTCGCGCACGTTGGCGCCGGCGATCGTGACCTCTTCCTTGCCTTGGGTGAACTTGCGCAGCGGCGTGGGGATGCGAACGGTGGGCATGACGGGACTCCGTTGGTTCGTTCGGTGTGCGGTGGGAGCTCAGGAACACGCCGCGGGCGCGGGCGCGCGGCCGCAACTGCAGCCGGGTCGCGGGCGCCCGGCCAGCGGCCGGATGATGCCCGAGCCCAGCTCGAGCACGAAGAGGCGGCCGGCGACCTCGTCGGCGGCGCCGTGGGCCAGCGCGACCGCGAGCGTGGCCATGAAGAAGCCGACGCTGCCGACCGCGGGGCCGAGCACGCCGGCCTGGGCGCAGGTCGGCAGCAGCTCTGCGGGCGGCGGCGCCTCGTAGACGCAGCGGTAGCACGCGCTGCCGGGCTGCACCGCGATGGCCTGGCCGCGCAGGCCCAGCGCCGCACCGATGACGCCGCGGCCGCCGTGGGCGACGAGCGCGTCGTTGCACGCGAACTTGAGCGCGGGCGCGTCGGTGCACTCGAGCACGATCGCGTCGCGACCGATCTCGTCCAGCAGCGCCGCGACCGCGTCGGGTCGGTCGAGCGGCAGGCGGCGAACGTGTGCCCGCGCATCGATGCCGACCGCGCGCAGCTTGGCGGCCGCGACCTCGGCCTTGCGCGCGCCGACGTCGCCCAGATCGTAGAGCACCTGCCGCGCGAGGTTGCTGGCGTCGACGCGGTCGTGGTCGACGATGTCGACGCGCCTGGCCCCGGCCATGCGCAGGCCCAGCAACGCCGGGCATCCCAGCCCCCCGGCTCCGAGCACGAGGTAGCGCGGCGAGGCGGCGGTCATGACGGCTTGCGTCGATCGCCCTCGGGCGTGAAGAACTCGTCGAGGCTGAAGTAGCGCTCACCGGTGTCGCACAGCACCGTCACGACGTTTCGGCCGGGGCCCAGCTCGGCCGCCAGCTGCTCCGCGGCGAACACCGCTGCGCCGGCGGAGATGCCGACCAGCAGGCCCTCCTCGTGGGCCAGGCGTCGCTTCATGCGGTAGGCGTCCTCGTCGTGCACGCCGACGATGCGCTGGTAGATCGAGGTGTCGAGCACGCGCGGCACGAAGCCTGCGCCGATGCCCTGGATCTTGTGCGGCCCGGGGGCGCCGCCGCGCAGCACCGGGCTGCGCTCGGGCTCGACGCCGAGGATGCGGATCGCCGGGTTGTGCTCGCGCAGCACCTGGCCTACTCCGGTGATGGTGCCGCCGGTGCCGATGGCCGCGACGAAGCCGTCGATGGTGCGGCCCTCCATCTGCGCCAGCAGCTCGGGGCCGGTGGTGCGGCGATGGATCTCGGGGTTGGCCGGGTTTTCGAACTGCTGCAGCATCACGTGGCCCGGCCGCCGGCAAAGCTCCTGTGCCGCCGCGACCGCGCCCTCCATCGTGCGATCGTCGGGCGTCAACACGATCTCCGCGCCGTAGGCCTTGAGCAGGTTGCGGCGCTCGAGGCTCATGCTCTCGGGCATCGTCAGCACCAGGCGGTAGCCTTTGACTGCGGCGACCAGCGCCAGACCGATGCCGGTGTTGCCGGAGGTCGGCTCGACCAGCACGGTCTCACCCGGGCGCAGCCGACCGCTGCGCTCGCCGTCTTCGATCATCGCGAGCGCGATGCGATCCTTGACCGACCCGCCGGGGTTGGTCATCTCGCACTTGCCCCACACCGTGGCGTGGGTCTTGTCGCTGCCGCACACGCGGCGAAGCCGGCACACCGGCGTGTTGCCGATGAGACCGAGGATGTTTCCGACCAGCGGCGGGCGTTGCATGGCTTGGGTGCGTGGCGGGGACGTGGATCAGATGACGTAGTTCGCGGCCGAGCGGCGATGGCGTTCGCGGGCCTCGCCCAACAACTGCTCGAGCCGCAGCTCGCCGATCGCGGCGCGCAGGCGCTCGTCGATCGAGCGTTCGACCAGGCCCGTGATCTCGTCGGGCGCGGTCGCAGGCGCGCCTTCGGGGTGGCTGCTCGCGAGCGCCGCGAGCACCTCGGCGACGGCGATGTCTGCGGCGGGGCGGGCGAGCCGATATCCCCCGCGCGGCCCCCGTTTTCCCACGACCAAGCCCGCGCGCCGCAGCTCGCCGATGATCTCTTCCAGGTACCGTGCGGGAATCGCCTGACGCTCCGCGATCGCCTGCGCCGAGGCGTAGCCCCGGTGTGCGACGTCGACGAGCGCCCGCAGGGCGTAGCGGGCCTTGGTGCTGAGGCGCATATTCCCGGTAACCTTGGCGGTAAACCGTAGAATAGGCTGCCACAAGCCGCGCCGGCGCGCCAGGGCTCGCGTCCCAGCCCGCGTGCGGCCGCACGTGACCCTGCGCGCGCCCGGGCCCCGGCGAACGCGCGCGGTTGACAGCGCCGGTGCCACAGAGGACAAGCCGGCACGCAGGTCCGCTGCCTCCCGCGGGCCCGCCCAGGGATCCCCATGGCCTCGATGGACGTCAGTGAGCTCAAGAAGAACGCCAAGATCGACATCGACGGCATGCCGTACGTCGTCGTGGAGTTCCAGTTCGTCAAGCCCGGCAAGGGCCAGGGGCTCTACAAGTGCCGCATCAAGAACATGATCACCGGCGCCGTGATCGACCGGACCTGGCGCTCGGGCGAGCGGTTCGAGCCCGCCAACGTCGAGTCCAAGAAGATGCAGTACCTGTTCGCCTCGGGCGACGCGTTCACGTTCATGGACAACGCGAACTACGAGCAGGTCGAGATGCCCGCCAGCGTCGTCGGCGACGACAAGTGGTACCTGCTCGACAACATCGAGGTCGACGTCCTCTTCTACAACGAGCGACCCGTGGGCGTGAGCCTGCCCAGCCACGTGGTGATGGAGATCGTCGACTCCGAGCCCGGCGTGAAGGGTGACACCGCGACCAACGTGACCAAGCTGGCCAAGGTCCAGACCGGGCTCGAGGTCGCGGTGCCGATCTTCATCAAGATCGGCGAGCGCATCAAGATCGACACCCGCAGCGGCGAGTACATCGAGCGCGTCAACTCGTGATCGTCGCCGAGCGGGTCCGGGTCTGGGACGCCGCGCTCGGGGCCATCGCCAGCTGCCTGCGCGGCCGCGGCCTGCGGCAGATCCAGACCCCGCCGGTGGTCGACGAGGTCGCGCTCGAGCCGTGGATCGAGCCGGTCGGCGTGGGCGAGCGCTTCGTGCAGACCAGCCCCGAGCTGACGATGAAGCGTCTGCTCGCCGACGGTGCCGGTGCCAGCTTCCAGCTCGCCGCGGTCGCGCGCAGCGGTGAGCACGGCCAGTGGCACCGCGAGCAGTTCGTGCTGCTCGAGTGGTACCGCGACGCGCCGGCGCTCGCGGCCGTGCGCGCCGACGCCGAGGCCGTGATCGCGGCGGTGGCCGAGGCGCTCGCGCCGTGGCGCGACGTGTCGGTGCCGGTGCCGAGCCGCTGGCGCACGGTCGCGTGGCTCGACGCGCTGGCGCAGCACACCGGCGTGGCGCTGCGCGGCGACGAGGACGGCGACGCGGTGCTGCGCGTGTGCGCGTCGCGGCTGCGGTTGCCGTCGCTGCGCGCGCGCACGCCCGAGGCGCGCACGCTCGAGGCCTGGACCGCGCTGTTCACCGCGCTGTGCGACGAGGCGCTCGATCCGTGGCTGCGCGCGCGCGCGGCCGTGGGCGAGGGCGTGCACGTGGTCGAGTTCCCCGCGCCGCTTTCGGCGCTGTCCGAGCACGAACGCGACGGCAGCGGCCGCGCGATCGCGGCGCGCTTCGAGAGCCATGGCTTCGGTCGCGAGCTGTGCAACGGCTACCGCGAGCTGCGCGACGGCGTGGAGCAACGCCGCCGCTTCGACGCGGTCGCGCAGCTGCGCGAGGCGGTCGCGCTGCCACCTCTGCCGATGCCCGAGCAGTTTCTCGCGCTGCTGGAGCAGGGCCGTCTGCCGCCGTGCGCGGGCGCAGCCATGGGCGTCGATCGACTCGTCGCGCTCGCGGCCGGGGCCGACTCGCTCGACGCGATCGCGCTCGTGCGCTGAGCGCTGTCAGCGGCGCGAAGGTGGTGCGTTGGGACCGATGCACGCCGCACGCGTGCGGAGGTCCTCGTGTTCGACACGTACATGGGTGCGCACGCCATCGATCCGGGACTGCGCCGTCGCACCAGCCTCGCGCTGCTGGCCGCTGCGGCTGCCAGCGCCATGGCGCTGGGCGGCTACGTCGCGGGCGAGCGCATGTCGATCCGCAAGGTCGGTGCGCCGCACGTGGAGCTCGAGTTCCTGCTCGCGAGCACCGTGCCGCTGCCGGTGGCCTCGAGCCCGCCGCCACCGCCTGCGCCCAAGATCCAGACCTCAGGCGGTGCGCCGCCGCCCGAGGACGCGGCCGAGCGTCCGCCCGAGGCCCGCGACGAGCCCGACCCGCTCGACGTTCTCGACCGCGCCCCGCGGCCGCCGCGCGCGCCGGGGCCCGACGGCCGCACGGGCGGCGACGGCCACGGGCCGAGCAACCTGCTGGGCACCCCGGTCAGCGGCATGCCGTGCCCGATCCCCGGCACGTGCAAGCCCTCGAACATCCCGGTGGCAACCCCCGCCGCGCCCCGCGAGACCGGCAACGCCAAGGTGCCGCTGTCGGTGGTGACGAGCCGGCTGAAGTTCTCGCCCAACCCCGCGCAGGCCGATCTGCTGCGCACCGAGGCCGGCATGGCGCGTCGCAACGTCCGCGCCGTGGTCGAGTTCTGCATCGACCCCGCGGGCAAGGTCGACGGCGTCCGCACGCGCAAGTCCTCGGGCGACGTCGAGGTCGACCGGCTGTGCCGCGAGGCGCTGTCGCGCTGGCGTTTCGCCGCGATGCAGGTCGACGGCGCCAGCAAGCGGACCTGCAGCGAGTTCACCTTCGAGATCGCGTTCGAGTGAGCCTACCGCACAACCGCGCCGGCGGCCGGCCACTGTAAGCGCCGCGCGGCGCGAGGGTTCTTCGGCCTGCCGCGCGAGGGTCCGGGTCCGGCGTGCCTCGCGAACCCGCGCGTGGGCGCGCCTGGCCTGCTGCGGGCGCGCATCGCGGCCCACCACGTTCCGCAAGCCCGCGCCGCCCGACCGATCGAGCACTGTCATGACCGCAAGCGCGCCCCCGCGTCATCGACGACACGACCCTCGCCGGGCCTGCGCGCGTGGGCACTGCGAGGCGCGCGGTGATCGTGGCAACGCGCAGCCGTGTGCCGCCCCACACGCCGATCCGCTTGATTCCCGCGGCCACCCATGCTGTAGACTGCTGCCTTCCATGGGTCGCGATCTTCGCCCCACGACACGCACGCGCGCACGCTGGATCACCACGCGAGCGCGCGTGACGAGCTTCGCGCTCGCCGTTGCAATCGGATCGATCGGCGGCTGCGCCAAGATCGAAGCCCGCGATCTGATCCGCGAGGGCAACAAGCTCTACAACGACGGCAAGTTCGTCGAGGCCATCGACAAGTACCAGAAGGCCGAGCAGCTCGAGCCCGACGCGGTCACGGTGTTCTGGAACCGTGCCTGCGCCGCCGAGGCCCAGGTCCTCAAGATGAAGGACCCCTCGGAGAAGGAGCAGCGCCGGCAGTACGCCGACTCGGCGCTGAAGGATTTCCAGATCTGGTACGACCGGCTCGAGCAGAAGACCAAGGAAGACGAGGATCAGGTCAAGGCTCACCGCCTCGCGATCCTCAAGGCCGACGAGCGCTGCGCGGATCTCATCGAGCACTGGCTCGAGCGGCACCGGCAGGATCCCAAGGACGAGCGGCTCTACTCCAAGGTCGCCGCCCAGTACGAGGAGTGCGGCAAGCACGACGACTACATGGAGTGGATCACCAAGCGCACGAAGGACTTCCCCGAGAGCGTGCAGGCCTGGCACACCCTCGCCACGCTGAGCTTCATGCCGCTGTTCCCCGACCCCGAGAAGGGCCTGGGCTACAACGAGGCGATTTCGCCCTCGGACCGCATCACCAAGGCCAACGAGGTCATCAAGCTGCTCGACAAGGTCACGCAGCTCGACCCCAAGTTCGCCGACGCCTACCGCTGGCGCTCGATGGCGTACACGCAGCGTCAGCTCGCGCGCATCGTCATCGAGAACCCGCAGACGCCCGAGGAGCGGCTCGAGCCCATCCTCGCGCGCGAGGACACCATGCTCGCGTGGAAGCAGCAGAAGGCGGTCTGCGACCTCGAGGAGCTGCCCGAGTGTCCCGCGGGCAAGGTGCCCGAGACGCCGTGCTGCCCGCCGCCGCCGATCTCCAACGACGACCAGGCGAAGGACGCGGAGCTGCGGCGGCAGATCGAAGAAGAGATGAAGCTCATCGCGCAGGGCCTCGACCCCGCAAACCCCGACGGTAAGGGGAAGAAGAAGAAGAAGGGGAAGGGCAAGTAGCGCGCGGTCGGCCGGTCGCGCGTGTACAGCAGCCGAGGATCGTCAGCGATGTTCGAACACTACATGGGCTACCAGCACGGAGACCCGAGGCGACGCCTCCGGCTCCAGATCGCGTCCGCTGCAGCAGGGGCGATCACGACCTCGATCGTCCTGTTCATGTGGGTCGCCAACAAGATGAGCATCACCAAGGTGGATCCGCCGCCGGGGATCGAGTTCATCATGACCCAGCTCGTGGAGGAGGAAGCCGTCGCGGCTCCGCCTCCGCCCCCGCCTCCGCCGCCGGCCGCGGCCGAGGAGGAGGAAGAGGAAGAGAAGGAAGAGATTCCCGAGGAAGAGGTCCCGCTCGAGGAGATCGTCCAGCCCAAGGAGACGCCGGACAAGGTCCCCGATCCGACCAAGAAGGGCGGCACCAAGGGGCCCAAGGTCCCCGGCGGCGTGCCCGGTGGTGTGCCCGGCGGCGTGCCTGGTGGCGTGCCCGGCGGCATGCCCGGCGGCGTGCCCGGTGGCATGGGCGGCATCGCGACCAAGCGCGAGGTCCAGGAGAAGGACGTCGCACGCGCGCCGATCTCGTCGGTGCGCTCGCAGGCCATCTACGACCCCAACCCCGACGCGCGCAAGCTCGCGGGCACCAAGGCCGGCACCTTCGACAAGCGCCCCGGCACGGTGAAGATCAGCTTCTGCGTCGACCCCGGCGGCAAGCCGACCGACGTGCGCGTCAGCAAGAAGTTCCCCAGCGACCCCCAGGTCGACCAGATCGTCAAGGAGACCGTCCAGAAGTGGCGCTTCAAGCCCTTCATCGTGGACGGCAAGCCCAAGACGACCTGCTCGGAGGCGACGTTCGACATCGTCTTCGAGTGAGCCGTGGCCCGCGCGTGCGGGCGCCGTTCGCCACCGACTTCGTTCCGGGTGCTCAGCACCCGTAGCCCGGGCCCCGAGGCCCACGCCAGCCAGAGGAAACCGTCATGCACACCCTTTCGATCCTCCTCGCCGAAGGCACCGACTTCTCCCTCACGGGCATGTGGGAGCAGATGGGCATCTTCGCCAAGATCGTCCTCATCTTCTTGGTGGTGATGTTCGTGGTCGCGCTGGCGATCATCATCGAGCGGCTGCGGGCCTACTCGCGCGCGAAGCGGCAGTCGATCAACTACATCATGCTTTTGCGCACCTATCTGCAGGAGCGCAAGATGCAGGAGGCCGTCGCGGCCGCGCAGCAGCACGGCGACAGCCCCGTGGCCAAGGTCGTGGGCGCGGGCCTGCGCGAGTACCTCGAGGGGCTCGATGCCCTGCGCGAAGAGGGCCCCGACGACGTCGGGGACTTCGACCTCGTCGACGCGGTCAACCGTCAGATGGAACGCGCGAAGGAGCGCGAGACCGCGACGCTCAAGCGCGGCCTGACCTGGCTCGCCACCGTCGGTTCGACCGCGCCGTTCGTCGGTCTGCTCGGCACGGTGGTCGGCATCATCAACTCGTTCCAGGGTCTGTCGTCCGACGGCGGCGGCGGCCTGTCGGCGGTCTCTGGCGGCATCTCTGAGGCGCTGGTCGCCACCGCGGTCGGTCTGCTCGTCGCGATCCCGGCGGTGATGATGTTCAACGCCTTCAACGCGCGGGTCGAGGCCTACCAGATCGACATGAACGACGTGGCCTCCGAGCTGGTCGACTTCGTGCTCAAGGAGGGGCGCTACTCGTGAAGCACGTCGGCAAGCGTACCCGTGCCATTCCGTACAAGGCGGATCACGGGGTCAGCCACTCGGCGCCGAACAGCGACATCAACGTCACGCCGCTGGTCGATGTCTGCTTGGTGCTGCTGATCATCTTCATGGTCGTCACGCCGATGCTCGGGCGCGGCAAGGACGTGCGCCTGCCGATCCTGACCGAGGCGGTCGAGCACAAGGAAGGCGACCAGGTGTTCGTGTCGGTCGACGACAACGGCGCCTGGATCGAGCAGGACCTCTACAACGACAAGTCGTCCTTTTTGGCGCGGCTGGACGAAGACCTCAAGATCGCGTTCGGCAAGGCCGCCGCGGTCGGCTACAAGGGCCCGATCCTCTTCATCAAGGGCGACCGCGAGACCGACTACGGTCGCGTGCGCATCGTGATGGAGTGGATCAACTCGAGCGACGCTGGCGTGAACGACATCGCGCTGGTGGTCGACAAGACCGAAAACTGAGCCCACGGGCCGCGAGCAGCAGGAGAACCCACCATGGGAATGTCAACCGGCGGAGGCAAGGGCGCCAAGAGCGACATCAACGTGACGCCGCTCGTGGACGTGTGCCTGGTGCTGCTCATCATCTTCATGGTGATGGTCCCGCGCAACGTGCCCGAGATCTCGGTGCGGGTGCCGCCCGAGTCCAAGATGCAGCAGCGTAAGCCGCCGACCGAAGAGCCGTTGGTCATCGGTCTGTCCGAAGAGGGGGCGCTGACGCTGAACAAGGCGCCGACCGACAAGACCAAGCTGGCCGAGCAGATCACCAAGCAGCTCGAGTTCCGCGAGAAGAAGGTCGTGTTCATCGACTTCGCGGACAAGGCCAAGTACGGCGACGCAGTCGACGTGCTCGACCTGGCCAAGCGGGCCGGCGCCGAGGTCCTGGGCGTCATCAAGCCCAAGGACAAGAGTCGGACGCCCGATCGCCTCAACGGCTGACGCGACCGATCGAAAGGGTGCGGAACATGACCACGGTCCGGCGACGAACGGTGGTCCTGGTCGCGGCTACGCTCGCCAGCCTGGCGAACGCGAGCTGCCTCGAGGACGTCGAGTGCGGCGTCTGCGACGAGAAGAACCTCGTCTTGCAGATCATGTCCGGCACCAACTACGCCGGCGAGCTGGTGCACCTGGTCAGCCCGCAGTGCGAAGGGCCGCGCTGCCCCGAGCCGTTCGACCGCGCGCGGCGCTTCGTCGAGACCCTGGGTCGCTGCGAGGAGACCGACGCTGCGTTGGCGTCGCCGCGCGGGCCGCAGGAGTACTGCAAGCTCGCGCCGATCGTCGTCGCCGACGGGCTCCAGTTCGTGTTCAACAACCTGCTGGCGGACACCAGCATCGAGCTGGTGCGCAAGCGCCCGGACGTACCCGGGCTGTTCGAGGTCTACGACTGGAAGACGAAGATCCTGTCGCTGCAGGGACCGGTCACGCGCTACTCGGGGCAGTGGCGCCACGACGACACCGACGATCGCAGCGCGGTCACCCACCTGGTCAACCACAGCTGCGAGGTCAACCTCGCGGCGCAGGGGCTCACGGGCGCGGACGTGCACGATGCCAGCCGCTGCGATGCGCTGGGGCCCGACGGCCTGCCGCTGCGGCTGCAGCCCGACCAGGTCGTGACCGCGTCGCGGGGCAAGTGGGAGGACCGCGCCATCGGCGAGGCGGTGGCCTACGACTGCGAGACCCCGGCCGACGGCGTCGACACCTGCTGCTCGGTCTGCGACCACGCGCTGGGCGTGCGCGTGGCCAAGTACGGCGCGGGCGAGCGCATCGCGTGTGATCCCGACGCCGACCGGCTCGTCGCCTGCGCGTCGTTCGAGGTCGCGACCGATCGCGCCGACGAAGTCCACTGCGACCCCGACGACGCCAGCTGCAAGCCCTTCGCGCTGCAGCGCGCCGACGCGGTGCGCGAGCTGCATCCCGATCGCCGTGGCGAGCTCGAGGTCCCGGGCGCTGCGTGCGAGACCGACGACGAGTGCCGCGACGTCTCGGGCCAGGGCTTGCCCGGCGCCGAGTGTGTCGGCACCGACGCCAGCGGTCGCGCCTGCTCGCCGCAGGCCGGCGATCCCGAGTGCACCGCGGGCCGCTGCCGCGCGCCGTGGTTCGTGCGCTGTGCCGCCGATCCCGACACCACCGGCGCGCAGGGCTACTGCGTCGACGTGCGCCACGACAGCGACGCTGCGGCCGCGTGTTGGGTCGGCACCGGCTTCCAGGTCTGCGACGGCCAGGGCGGCTGCACCCCGGTCGACGGCGACACGCGGCTGTCGAGCTGCGACGCGGACGCCGACGGCCACCTCACCGCGGCGGAGTGTTGCCCGGACGGTGCTGCGTGCGATCCGGTCTACGACACCGCGGTCTCGCCGCTGGTCCGCTACGAGCGCAAGTCGACGCTGCCGTCGATCACGCGCGAGCTCAACTGCGGCGACACCTTCGCGCAGGCGATCTGCGACGGCGCCGATTGCTGCGACGGCGACGTCTGCACCGCGCCGGCGAGCAAGGGCGGCGGCACCTGCCGGCTGTCGACCGGGCACTGCGAGGACTGCGAGCACGAGGTCGAGGCGGTCTGCGCGGTGCAGGACGACCGGCTGCAGACCTGCGGCGGCTTCGAGGACGCCGGCGACTACGTCGTCAACCTCGTGACCAAGCTCGGCGGCGTGATCTACGACCCCGCGCTCAAGGGGCTCAAGTGGCTGCCGGCCGATCGCGGCGGGCGTCCGCGCGCAGTGATCGAAGCCTGCGCCGAGAGCCGCGGGCTCATCGCGCCGCGCAACGTCGCCGACGGCTGGCGCGCCCACGACGACCTCGGCATGGGCGTGGAGCTCGAGGCCGACTGGGACCTCGGGTTGTGCTCGGGCCAGCAGTACCAGGTGGTGTTCGAGGTGCCGGCGGCCGGGCAGGCCCGCGAGGTGTTGCGCGACAAGGTCGGCAACACGCTCGAGGGCAAGCAGACCTACGTCTTCGAGACACCGCACTTCCACGTCGTGCCCGACTCGGGCTTTCCCGCGGACAACCTCCGCATCGGGCCGTGCGACACCTTCAGCCTGTCGTTCTCGAACAAGTACGATCTGTCGCCCGGCAACCTGGCGAAGATCGAGCTGCACGAGGTCGTGGGCTCGACCACCGTGCGCGTGGCCGGTGGCCGCGACTGCGTGGCCACCGGTGCCGAACTCGACGCCGGCGCCGGCGCGGTGCCGTGCCTGTCGCCCGACGTCTCCGACCACGACACCGGCGTGTTGCACGTGCGGCTCGACCCGGTCGAGTTCGGCTCGTACCTGCGCACCGGCACGACCTACCGGTTGATCGCGCCGGGGCTCGAGGCCGCCGCGGACGGCCAGGATCCGGAGGCGTACGCGGCGGCGTTCTGGGACGTCTGCGGCATGCCGCTGGTTCTGGGCGATCTGGTCGACGCCGACGGCGGCAGCAGCGGCAGCGGCAGCGGCAGCAGCGGGGACGGCAGCGGTGGCGAGGTCCCGGCCGCGCCCGGACGCGAGTACGAGTACACCTTCAAGGTCGACGAGACTCGCTGCGAGGAGGACGAGGACGGCGACGGCATCTCGCTGAGCTGCGACAACGCGCCCGACCTGTTCAACCCCGATCAGAGCGACGTCGATCGCGACGGGGTCGGCGACGCGCTCGATCCGTGCCCGGCGTCGCCGCTGGTGGCCCGAAACACCGGTGACTCCGATCGCGACGGCGTCGGCAACGCGTGCGACAGCTGCGCCCGCGCGCCGTCGCGCTACAACGAGCTCGCCAGCACCAACGCGGTGCCGACCTACCTGCAGGTGCGCGCGGTGCCGTCGCAGACCGACGCCGACGACGACGGCATCGGCGACGCCTGCGACAACTGCCCCCAGACCGCCAACTGCAGCGGCTACGGTGTCGAGCGCCCGTTCCGGCTCGACGACCCGCTCGATCCCGACGACGCGACCTGCCAACGCGATGCCGACGCAGACATGATCGGCGACGCATGCATGGGCGAGCAGGCCGAGCTCGCCGCGGGCCCGGTCGGATACGGCGACTTCGACGACTTCGATCAGGACGGCTTGCCCAACCTCTACGACGGCTGTCCGCGCCAGCCCGAGCTCGACCGCATCGCGTGCAGCGACGACGCCGGCTGCCCCGCCGGGCGCGCGTGCACGTTCGCGTCGGGCGCGAGCGAAGGCGTGTGCAACCACCTCGACGGCGACGAGGACGGCGTGGGCGACGTCTGCGACACCTGTGCATCGTCGCCCAACGCGATTCAGGCCTTCGACGGCGGCGCGCAGGCCGACGATCCCGACGGTGACTTCGTCGGCGGCGCGTGCGAGCTCGCCGATGCCTGCGCCGAGCGGCCCAACCCGCGGCCGCTGGCGTTCTTCCGCGTCGCTGCGGCGGGGCAGTGCTGCACGACCGCGCTGGTCGAGCAGGACGGCGTGTTGATCGAGCGCAGCTCGGGCGAGCCGCTGCTCGACATCGACGGCGTCGCCATCACGCGGACGTGTGCGGGGGCGGGCTGCCGCGCGCTGCCGGAGGCGGTCGCGGCGCTGCCGGGCGTGCTGGTGCCGCCGGCCGGCTGCGACGTCGCGCTGGCGGACGCCGGCATGACCCTGCAGGAGAACCGCCCGCTGCTGTCGGCCGACACCAGCGGCGATCTCGACGCGCTGTGGAACCTGCAGTGCCGCCTGCCGGCGCTGGATCAGGACTTCGACGGCCTCGGCGACGAGTGCGACCTGTGCCCGTTCGCGTTCGATCCGAGCAACGAGCCGTACACCGACGCCGCCGGCAAGCTGTGGCCCCACGACGGCGCGGCCTGCAGCGGCGAGAACAGCCCGCGCGCGCGCTGTGACGAGGGCGCGCCCGAGCCGCCCGACGACACCACCGGCGACGGTGGCAGCAGCTCGAGCGACGGGGGCTGAGCATGACCACCGCGGTGCGCCGGCAGGCCCCGCGCGGCCTCGCACGGCGGCTGCGGTTCCGCGTGGCCGAGGACCGCGAGGCGCTGTGGCAGCGCATCGTCGCGGATCCGCAGGTCCGCGCGAGCGCGGACGCGTCGCCCGAGCCCGGTCCACCCCAGGGGCCCCCGCTGTTGGCGTGGCGCACCGGACCCGACGCGATCGTCGTGCGGCACTGGTCGGGCCCGGCGGATGCGATCTCGCCGATCG
>JAXLYC010000034.1:0-78232 GCA_046351635.1 Nannocystaceae bacterium
CGAGGGTACGCCCGCGCCCGCGCAGGGCACCGCAGCGCCGCCCGAGACCACGATCGATCCGCCGGCCGGCGACGCGGCGACGCGGGACGAGGCCGCCGAGCGCGACGTCGCGGTCGAGCCCGAGCGCGCACCCGCCGAGACCAGCGACCTGCGGCGCGTCCGCGCGCTGCGGGCCGCGCCGCGCCCGGCCGACTCGGCGCCGAGCTTCGAGACCGTGCTCGGCACCGCGGACGAGGAGACCTTCGAGCTGCCGGGCTCGATGGACACCGCCGCGTTGCCGCGCGGCACGACCATCGGCACCCACGTCGTGTTGGCGAAGCTCGGCGAGGACGCGCTGGGTCCGATCTACTCTGCGTTCGACGTCGAGGGCAGCCGCAAGGTCGCGCTGCGACTGCTGCCGGTGCCGACCGACGATCCCGAGTCGGCCGAGCGACAGCTCGCGGTCGCAGACATCGTCGCCGCGGTCGCCCGCGTGTCGCACCCCGGCCTGCTCGCGGTCTACGACGTCGGCACCTGGCAGGGCGGCGTCTACGTCGCGATGGAGTCCTTCGACGGCATCGACCTCGCGTCGTGGATCGAGGCCCGCGACGAGCCGTTCCCCTGGCGCGAGGTCGTGCGGGTGTTCCGCGACGTCGGTCGCGCCATCGCGGCCGCTCACGCCCACGGTGTGCTCCACCGCGACTTCACGCCCGAGAAGGTCCTGATGGGTCCGGCCGGGCACCTCAAGGTGGTCGATTTCTCCCTGGCCCCGACCGCGATCGACGGCCCCGACGACGCGGTCGACGAGGTCCAGCGCCTGCGCAAGCAGCTGGGCCTGGGCGACGACGAGGTCCCGCGGGTGGTGCTCGGCACCATCGAGTACGCCGCGCCCGAGGTCCTCGCCGGCGCGGAGTCGGATGCGCGCAGCGATCAGTTCTCGTTCTGCGTCGCGCTGTACGAGGCGCTGTACGGCGAGCGCCCGTTCGCGGCCAGCGCCCGCAACGCGCTGGCCGGCGAGATGGTCGAGGGCAAGCTCCGCGCGACGCCGGCGGAGAGCCGCGTGCCACCGTGGCTGCGCGAGGTCGTGCTGCGTGGCCTCGCGATCGCGCCGGGCGAGCGCTGGCCCTCGGTCGAACGGCTGCTGCGCGAGCTCGACCGCGATCCCGCCGCGAGCCGCCGTCGCTGGCAGCGGGGTCTCGCCGCGGTCGCGGTGCTCTCGGCCATGGCCGGCGCGGCGACGTGGTGGGTCGACCGCACGCAGCAGCGCTGCACGTCGACCGGCACCGAGCTCGAGGGCGTGTGGGACGGACGACGCCGCGCCGAGCTCGCGCGCGTGTTCGACAGCCGCCAGAGCGCCTACGCCGACGACAACTTCCGCGCCGTCGCCGACGCGATCGACTCGTGGGCCGGGGTCTGGTCGCACCTGCAGGTCGAGGCCTGCGAGGCCACGCGGGTGCGCGGCGAGGCCTCCGAGGAGCTGTACGCCGAGCGCCGCGCGTGCATGGCCGTGCGGCTCGACGAGCTCGGCGCGCTGCTTGCGGTGCTCGAGTCGGTCGACGCCGCCGGGCTCGAGCGGGCGCTCGCGGCGGCCGAGTCGCTGACGTCGACACGGGTGTGCACGCGAGCTTCGGGCCTGCGCGAGCTGGCCCAAGGCGGCGACGCCGACCCCGAGCACGTCGCGGACATCGGCGCGCGCCTCGATCGCGCGCAGCTGCTGCTCGCGCTGGGCCGCGACGCCGCGGTCGACAGCTCCTTGCCCGGCATCGCGCGCGACGCCGAGGGTCTGGCCCATCCCGCGCTGCTGGTGCGGCTGTCGCGGATCCGCGGCGCGACCGCGCTGGCGCAGGGCCGCACCGACGACGCGGTCGCGGCGTTCCACGACGCGGCCCTGCGCGCGAGCCAGAACGGGCTCGACCAGGCGTTGGCGCTGGCGTGGATCGATCTCGCCGGCGGGCTCGCACGCGGTCGCGAGCCCGCGCGCCTGGCCGAGGCCACACGCACGCTCGACCACGCCCGTGACCTGGTCGACCGCGTGCGCTTCGACGAGGCCCGCTGGCGCCTGGCCGCGGTGGCCGGCGACATCGCGGCCAGCGCGGGCAAGGCCGCCGACGCGCTCGCGCGCTACCACGAGGCGTTGGTGCAGCTCGAGTCGATGCCGGCATCGAGCATGGCGCGGATCGAGCTGCTGCTGCGGCTGGGCGACCACGTGGCCCCGCGCGATCTGGCGGCGGCCAAGGGCTATGTCGAGCGCGCGTTCGAGCTCGCGCGCGATCGCCTGGGTCCGCAGCATCCGCTGGTCGCCGAGCCGCTGGTGCGGCTGGGTCGGCTGCAGCTCGCCGGGGACGGCGGCGCCGAGGCGCGCGCGACGTGGGAGCGGGCGCTGGCGATCCTGGCCCAGGCCCACGGCCACGACGCCGAGCTGGTGCGCACGCTGCTGACCATGGCCCGTGCGCTGCGGGATCGCGGCGAGCACGACGCGGCGCTCGAGTACGATCGCCGTGCCTACGTGGCGGCCGAGCGCGTGGCGCCCAGCGACCGCGAGCTGCACGCCGCGGTGCTGCTCGATCAGGGCCGCAGCCTGCTGGCGCTCGGTCGCGACACCGACGCGCGCGAGCCGTTGCAGCGCGCGTTCGAGCTGCAGCAGTCGCTGCTGGGTGAGCTCGGCGCGGGTGCGGCCGGCGACACCAGGCGCATCGCGGCGCAGCGGGTGATCGAGGCCGGCGGCCTGCTCGCGCGGGCGCTGTCGAGTCAGCCCGATCTGGCCCCGACCGCGCAGGCCCTTGCGCGCACGCTGCGGACGCTGTCGAGCGAGCACCACGTCGAGCTCGACCCGTGGCTCGTGGGCGTGGCCACGGCGCGCGAGGGTGCAGCACCGTGACGCGCGCGGCCGTGCCCTGGCTGATCGCGCTGTGCCTGTGCGCCGGCGCGTGCGACCGCAAGCGCGCGGAGCAGATCGCCCGCACGCTGGTGCCCGATCGACCGCCGCGCACCGCGGCCAAGCAACCCGGCCTGCCGATCGCCGGCGATCCCAACCCGGTCCCGACCGCAGCGGCGCTGCTGGGCGAGGCGCGGCTGGTCGGCATCGGCGGCGGCGCGCTCGCGACGTTGTTCGACGCGGCGATGCCCGAGGCCCGCGCGGGCTGGATCGGCCCGACGCTGTCGCGCGACGACGGCGCCTCGATCGCGCGCGACGTGCTCGCGATCCGTCACGCTGCGTTCGGTCGCCGCGTCGTCGGGGCCGACGAGTACGGCGCGGTCGACGAGCGCACGCTGCAGGAGCACGGCGTCGTCGCCGGCGCGATGCTGGTCGCGGTGATCGGCCCCGAGCGCAGCTGCGTCGCGGGTCGCGGCGGCGCCCACGTGCACACCGCCGACGTCGGCGGCAACACCCTCGACGTGCGCTGGCAGCTCGACGGCTGCGGCGACGTGCCCTTCGCGCCGGTCGGGCTCGTGACCGATCGGCTGCCGGTCGGGCTGCGCTTCGAGCCCGCGACCTGCGAGCCGGCCCAGGACGTGTTCGACGCTTGGCAGGCCACCGGCGCCGCCGAGGCTTCCGTGCCGCTGGGCGCGTTGCGGCAGTACGACAGCCTGGTCGCGCTCGTGGGCGTCGACGAGCAGGGCGGTGCGCTGTGGCTGCTCGGCGACGACGGCGTGTGGCTGCGGCGCGAGTTCACCATCGGCTCGGCGCAGGCGCAGCCGCCCGCGTGCGAGGGCTGAGCGGGCGGCGCGTGCCGGCCCGTGCTCAGCCCTTGACCACTGCCAGCGGCACCAGCTTGGCGACCTTGGTCGCAAGGCCCGCGCCGTCGACCACGTCGACCACGTCCGCGACGTCCTTGTACGCCTCGGGGATCTCTTCGGCCACGGTCGCCTTGCTGTCGGCGCGGACCCAGACGCCGCGCTGCCGCAGCTCCTCGAAGATCGGCCGCGACATCGCCAACTTCTTCGCGCGCACGCGCGACAGTCGTCGGCCAGCGCCGTGGCAGCTCGAACCGAAGCTCTCCTGCATCGCGCCGGGCTGGCCGCGCAGCACGAAGCTGTAGCGGCCCATGTCGCCGGGCACCAGCACCGGCTGGCCGACGGCGCGGTACGCAGTCGGCACGTCGGGGTGTCCCGGTCCGAACGCCCGCGTCGCGCCCTTGCGGTGCACGCACAGCCGCCGTCGCACACCGTCGACCTCGTGCTCCTCCCACTTCGCGATGTTGTGGCACACGTCGTAGACCAGCTGCAGGCCCAGGGCCTGCGCGTCGCGGCCGAAGAACGCCGCGAGCGCGCGTCGGGCCCCGTGGGTCATCACCTGGCGGTTGGCGAACGCGAAGTTGATCGCGCAGGCCATGGCGCCGAAGTAGTCGTCGGCCTCGGGGCTGCCCAGCGGCGCCGCGCACAGCTGTCGATCGGGCAGCGCGATGCCGTAGCGCGCCGAGGCCTTGAGCATGGTGTGCAGCGCATCGTCGCAGACCTGGTGGCCCAGGCCGCGCGAACCGCTGTGGATGAGCAGCGTGATCGCGTCGCGGCGCAGGCCGTAGGCCGCAGCCGCGACCTCGTCGTAGATCTCCGCGACGTAGCCGAGCTCGCAGAAGTGGTTGCCCGATCCCAGCGAACCGATCTGCGGCCGGCCGCGGTCCTTCGCTCGCTCGGAGACCTTGCTGGGGTCGGCGCCGCGGAAGCAGCCCTGCTCTTCGATGAGCTCGAGATCGGCCTCGTCGCCGAAGCCCTGCGCCACCGCCCAGCGCGCGCCGCCCTGCAGCACGTCGTCGAGCTCGCGCTTGTGCACGCGCAGCTCGCTGCGCGAGCCCACGCCGCAGGGCACGGCCTTGTACAGCGCCAGCGACAGCGCCTCGAGCCGCCCGGCGACGTCGTCGCGGCCGAGCTCGGATCGCAGCAGCCGCACACCGCAGTTGATGTCGTAGCCGACACCGCCAGGCGACAGCACGCCCTCGCGCTCGTCGAACGCTGCGACCCCGCCGATGGGGAAGCCATAGCCCCAGTGCATGTCCGGCATCGCGATCGAGGCCGAGACGATGCCGGGCAGGTGCGCGACGTTGCGGACCTGCTCTGGGCTCTTGTCCGACGCGATGGCGGACATCATCGACGCGTCGGCGAACAACAGCCCCGGCACGCGCATCCCGCCGGTGGCGGGGATCCGCACGCGATAGTCGTCGATGCGTTCGAACTCCTTGGCCATGGCCTCGCGCAGCGCGACAAGGTAGCGTGGCCGCGGTCGCGCGCGCCAGCACTTTCGCGACCGGATCAGACGTCGAGGCACACCGTCGCGTGCAGGCGGCCGTCATCGTCGCGGGTGATCTGCAGCCCGTGGTAGGTCGCGCTCTTGATCTCCGCGACCACGCGGCCGGGCGCGAGCTCGCCGCGGGCCTCGCCGCGCAGGCCCTCCGGGGTCGGCTGCAGCGTCGCGTCGGCGACCAGGAACCCCTCGTCGGCGGCCCACCACGCGACCTCGTTGAGCCAGCGGACCAGCCGGTCCTCGTCGTCGATCGCGTCGATCGACACCGCGCGGCCGAGCACGGCCGAAGGCGGCGTGGTCGCGCTGTCGCCCTCGGTCAGCAGCTCGACCAGGGCCCGCGCGCCCTCGAGCAGCAGCGCCGGCAGATCGTCGGCCCACAGCGCGAACGCGACGTCGGCGGTGTGCTCGATCGCGCGGTGGCCGGCGCTCATCGGCGACCCGCGGGATCGGCCGGCGGCGGCGGGCCCAGCCGAGCGGCCAGCGCCGCGCGCGAGTGGATGCCGAGGCGCTCGTACACGTTCGAGAGGTGGCGCCCCACCGTCGCGGGGCTGATGTGCAGCTGCTTGCCGATCTCGGCGTTGGTCATGCCGCTGGCCACCAGTCGCGCGACCTCGAGCTCGCGCGGCGACAGCGGCAGCGCCGGCGCGACCGGTGCGGCGCCCGCGGGCGAGGCTGCGACCGGTGACGCGATCACCGGCGATGCGACCGGCGGCGATGCGATCACCGGCGATGCGACCGGCGGCGATGCGATCACCGGCGACGCGACCGGCGGCGACGCGACCGGCGGCGACACGGCCACCGGCGTCGCGACCACGGCGGGCTTGGCCGCACCGGGTCGTGCCGCGACGTAACGCAGCCGCAGCACCACCGGTCCGACGCGCAGCTCGTCGCCATCGCGCATCGGCGACTGCTCGATGCGGCGTCCGTTGAGAAACGTGCCGTTGCGCGACGACAGATCGACCACGGCGACCGCGCCGCTGGCGTCGATCGACAGCCGCGCGTGCTTGCGCGAGACCCCGTCGACGGGCAGCGGCACGTCGACCGCGGGGTCGCGTCCGAGCACGAACACGCCGGGACCCAGTCGCCGCGGTGGCGCCGGATCGATGCCGCGGACCCGCTCGAGGAACGGCGTGCCCAGCGAGGTCGCGGCGTCGCCCTCGTCGTAGTCGGTGGTCGGGCCCTGCGGTTCGTTCGCCAACGCCGTGCTCGATGCTAGCTCACGCCGCCGGACCGAGGGTCGCCATCGACGACCGCGGCAGCGCTGTTGCCCGGGACGCGGCCGAAGTGGGAGCATCCCCGGGCTCATGCCGGCCCGGACCGGCGCGCACGCACCGTCATGTTCAAGAAGCACCCCCGAGGTCTGCCGGTCCTGTTCTTCACCGAGATGTGGGAGCGTTTCGGCTTCTACCTGCTGCTCGGGATCTTCGTGCTGTACATGACCGATCCCGCCGATCCCAAGGTCCCGGCCATGGGCGGCCTGGGCATGTCGGATCGCGATGCCTCCGACATCTTCGGTACCTACCTCGCGCTGGTGTACCTGACGCCCTTCGTCGGCGGGTTGCTGGCCGATCGCGTGCTCGGCTACGGCCGCGCCATCATCATGGGTGGCATCCTGATGGGCCTGGGCTACTGCGGCCTGGCCATCCCCGGCGCCGGCGCGAGCTTCTGGATCTCGCTGCTGCTCATCATCCTGGGCAACGGCCTGTTCAAGCCCAACATCTCCGCGCTGGTCGGCAACCTCTACGACAAGCAGGAGCGCTTCCGGCCGTACAAGGAAGCCGGCTTCAACATCTTCTACATGGGCATCAACATCGGCGCGTTCGTGTGCAACTTCGTCGCCGCGGTGGCCCGCAACAAGATCGGCTGGTGGGCCGCGTTCATGTCCGCCGGCATCGGCATGTTCCTGGGCGTGATCTGGTTCATGGCCGGGCGCAAGCACGTCGCCGAGGGCGACGAGATCAAGCCGACCAAGCCCGGCGACGAGCCGGTCGCGCGGATCCTCGGCAAGGTCCTGGGGCCCGCGGCCGCGTTCGCGCTGCTGGGCTGGTTCGGCGTGCCCGCGATCCTCGGCGCCAAGGCGACCGTGTTCGGCTCGCACAGCAACGACGCGTTCCTGTTCGCGTGCATCCCGGTGGTGTGGTTCTACGTCTCGCTGTGGCGCCGCGCCGAGGGCGAGGACCGCGAGCGCGTGGGCGCGCTGCTGCCGATCTTCGGCGTGGTCGTGGTGTTCTGGGCGGTGTTCCACCAAAACGGCTCGGCGCTGACGGTGTGGGCCGACCGCTTCACCGATCGCGACATGCCGCCGTCGATCGCGTCCGCAGCCAAGACCTTCGATCTGGTCGAAGAGGTCGACACCGCGCCGCGCATGGTGCCCAAGACCGACGCCCACGGCGTGCGCGAGCTGGACGCGTCGGGCAAGCCCATCGAGGTCGAGGGCCCGCACCCGTACTTCAACAACCTGCCCAAGGAGCAGTGGCCACCGCCGGAGGTGAAGAAGCCGCTGTTTTCGACCGAGCTGTTCCAGTCGATCAACGCGTTCTTCGTGGTGCTGCTGACGCCGGTGGTCGTCGCGGTGTGGGCCTGGACCGCGCGCCGCGGCAAGGAGCCGTCGACCCCGGGCAAGATCTCGATCGGCCTGTTCGTCACCGCGCTGTCGACCCTGGTCATGGTCGCGGCGACCTACGCGACCCACAACGGCCTCGAGAAGGCCTCGTGGCTGTGGTTGTGCGGCAGCTATGCCGTCATCACGGTGGGCGAGCTGTGCCTGTCGCCGATGGGGCTGTCGCTGGTGTCGAAGCTGAGCCCGCCGCGGCTGACCGCCGTGATGATGGGCGGCTGGTTCCTCTCGACCTCCATCGGCAACAAGCTCTCGGGCATCCTCTCGGGCCTGCTCGATGCGTTCGAGCACAAGTCCGGCATCTTCTTCATCAACTTCGCCGGCGCGCTCGCGGCATCGCTGGCGATCGCAGCGATGGTCCCGCGCATGCGCGGGACCATGAAGCGCTACGTCGGCAAGTGAGCCGCGGTCACCAGCGGCGGCGGCCCTGCGCCTGGCTCTGACGCCAGCGGTTCCACGAACCCGGGGTCGGCAGGCTGACCGCGACGCCGGCCATGAACGTCAGGCCCGAGGTCGAGAAGGTCGGCATGTCGGCCACGCGCGAGCGTGCGCTCCACAGCTGCTGCACCTCGGCCGTGAGCGTCACGACGTTGGTGATGCGGCCCTCGAGGCCCGCGTGCAGCTCGAAGCCCGGCCGCACGCTGGTCTGCATCACCGGGACGTTGCCGGCGCGGGTCCACTGCGCGCGGGTCACGTCCACGCCCAGGCCCAGGCCGGCGTAGGGCCGCAGCGGGAAGTGCTTGAACGCGTAGACGTTGCCACCCAGGAACAACGGCACCGAACCGTACGCCAGCGAGGTCGCGCCGCTTCCGGGATCGAAGCCGGTCTGGCCCGCGCGGAAGCCGGTGCGCAGGTAGCCGGAGAAGCGCGGGTAGTCGTAGGCGCTGTCGGTGTTGAACAGCTGCACGCGGACGTCGAAGCCACGCAGCGCGCTGCAGAAGCGCTGGTTGCCCGGGCCCAGGCACGCGCGGATGTGATTGCTGTTGTCGCGTTCGCCCGGCGCCAACGTGCCCGAGGGACGAAACGGCGTGAACACACCGCCCAGCGACACGCCGATCCACGTGATCGGCCGCGTGGACACGCGCGGCGCCGGCGAGGCCACCGGCGCGGGCGCGGGCATCACGACCGTGCGCGTGCTGGTCACGACCGTGGTCGTCGTGGTGACCGCGCCGGGGCTGCTGGTCGTGGTGGTCGTGGTCGTGCTCGCCCCGGGGTCGACCACGACCACGGGGTCCGCCGCCCACGCGGGGCTCGCAGCGATCGACGAAACCAGGGCGGCGGCGAGCGTAGGCACAGACCAGCGGCGCATGAAGCCCAGCATGGGATCCGAAGCCGTCGATGCGCTCGTGGTGTGGACCACACTCGATGATGCAACCCCGGGCCGCCGTGTCGAACTGCCGCGGCCGCGTCGGTGCCACGCCCACTGCGCGCGCGCGCGCGCCTGATATCCTGACCCGCGGTGGGTGGGCTCGTGGGCAGCGGGAGTGGAACCACGGCCGGACTGGGTCCGGCTGACACACTGCCGGCGGCCGCGGACGTGCACACCACCGCAGCCGAGCCTGCGGCCGAGCCCACCGCCGCGATGTCACGCGGCGCGGAGCTGGGCCGCTACGTCGTCCTGCGTGAGCTGGGCCGCGGCGGCATGGGCGTGGTCTACGCCGCGTTCGACCCCGAGCTCGACCGGCGCGTCGCGATCAAGGTCCTGCACGCCGACGAGCAGGGCGACGAGCTCGATGCGCGCAACCGCCGGTTGGTGCGCGAGGCGCAGACGCTCGCGCGACTGAGCCACGGCAACGTCATCACGGTCCACGACGTCGGCACCTGGCGCAACCGCGTGTTCATCGCGATGGAGTACCTCGATGCCGGCACCTTGCGGCAGTGGCTCGGCGCGGCGACGCGGCCGTGGTCCGAGATCGTCGCGAAGCTCGTCGCCGCCGGTCGCGGTCTGCAGGCGGCCCACGACGTGGGCCTGGTGCACCGCGACTTCAAGCCCGAAAACGTGCTGCTCGGTGCCGGCGACCGCGTGGTGGTCGCCGGACTTCGGTCTCGCGCAGGCCGCGGCCGACCACCGCATCGATCTCGAGGCGCACGATGGACGACAGTGCGCCCACGCCCCGCTCGCTGATCCACGCGCCGCTCACGATGACCGGCGCGGTGCTGGGCACGCCGGCGTACATGGCCCGGAGCAGCACCTGGGCCGCGAGCCCGATCGGCGAACCGATCAGTTCGCGTTCGCGGTCGTGGCCTGGGAGGCGCTGTACGGCCGGCGCCCCTTCGCCGGCGAGACGCTCGCGCAGCTGTCGTGCAACGTGACCGCGGGCGATCACACTGCCCGAGGATCGTCGTGGCGTGCCGCCTTCGTCCGCGCTGCTACGCGCGCTGTCGGTCGATCCCGACGCGCGCTTCCGTATTGACGTCTCGCAGCTGCTGGCGGAGCTGACGCGCAAGGCCGCGCCGCGTTGGCGTCGACCGTTGTGGATCGCGGGGGTGGGCAGCGGCGTAGATCGCGATCACCGCAACGATGGTGCTGGCGGGCGAGGGCCGCTGCGATGGCGGACCCGGCTGCAGCAACCGGTGTGGAACAGGTCGCGCCAGGCGGCCTTGCGCGAGGCCTTCCCGCACGACCGGGGAGCGGCTTTCGCCGCGCCACCGCCGAGGTGGTGGTGCAGTCGCTCGACGGCTACGCCGGCGCCCTGGCTCGCGCAGCATCCGCGACGCGTGCGAGGCCGGCCGTGCGCGCCGAGCAGTCCGAGAGCGTGCTCGATCTCGCGAATGCAGTGCCTGCGTCGTCGCGCGCGCGATCTCGACGCGGTCGTCGGCGTCCTGCTCGGGGCCGACGCCGAGATCGATGCGCACGGCCATCGACGCGACCCGCCGCCTGCCGTCGCTGAGCGCCTGCGCCGACTCCGAGTCGCTCGGCCGCGATCCCGCCGCCGTCGAGCGCGGGCGAGCGCGCGGCGCTGGCGGAACTTCGAGGACAGGCTCGCGCGCGCGACGCGCTGCGGCGCGCCGGCAAGTACGACGACGCGAAGATCCAGCTCGAGAGCCTGCGCCAGGCCGCCACTGCGCTCGCACGCCCCGACGTCGACGCCGAGCTCGCGCTGTCGCTCGCGCGCACGCTCGAACGACAGGGTCAGGGCGACGCGGCGCTCGCCGAGGCCAAGCGCGCGGTGTGGGCAGCCGAGCGGCGCGACTCGACGGGCTCGGGCTCGAGGCGATCGCCACCGTGATCGGCGTGCTCGGCCAGCGGTTGCAGCGGCCCGACGACGCCGCGGACTGGATCGGCCTGGGCGCCGCGAGAAGCTCGAGCGGTAGACCGCCGCCGGGGCTCGAGACCCAGCTGCAGGAGCAGATCGGCTACGTACGCTACGCCGCGCGCGGCGGCGCGTCGCCCGGGGCTGTCGGAGCAGGAGATCGACGCGCTGGTGATCGAGAGCCTCGATCACGCGGAGGAGGACTTCGCCGCGCGCGCGCTGGCCGAGGCGCGGGTCGAGCTGGACCGCGTGGCGCTGGCGGTGCGCACGGCGTTGACCGAGGTCGAGGCCGCGCCGAGCCTGGTCGCGGCGCTGCTGCCGGCGGCGGAACGCGCCAGCATCGTCGCCGCGCTCGCGGAGGCCGACGCCGCGATGGCGGCGAGCGAGGCCAAGCCGGTGCAGCGCGCCCGCGAGGCGCTCGAACAGGTGAGCGAGCCGTTCGCGCGGCGCCGCATGGAGCGTGCGCTGCAGGCCGGCATGGCCGGGCGTACCGTGGCCGAGATCGAGGCCGAAGTGCAAGACGAGGCCGAACTCGCGCCGCGCCGCGCGGGCCACGGCGCCGAGGTGATCTGAGCATGCCGAAGATCAGCTTCATCGATCCCCAGGGCACGCGCACCGAGGTGCAGGTGCAGCCGCGCCAGGACGACCTGCTCGAGATCGCAGAGGAACACGGCGTGAAGATGGGCAGCGCCTGCGGGGGCGTGTGCGCGTGCTCGTCGTGCCACGTCTACGTGCGCGAGGGGCTGTCGAGCCTGCCGGAGATGAGCGAGAAGGAAGAGGACCGGCTCGACATGGGCTTCGACGTGCGGCCCTACAGCCGCCTGGGCTGCCAGTGCGTCGTCGGCGAGCAGGACCTCGTCGTCGAGATCACGCAGGAGTCGCTGCAGGTGTGGTTCAACGAGCACCCCGATCAGCGGCGCTGATCGGAGCCACGGGGCGATCTCGCGCGGGCCGGCGCCAGGAACCCGGACGCGCGCGCGGCAACTCTGCCGCAGACCGGCGATCCGCCGGCGCTCTGCCATGCTCCGCCGCGCGCTGCTCCCGTGCCTCACCGCCTTGCTCCCCTTCGGTTGCGGCGCCGCGCCGCGGGACGAGGGCTACGGGGCCGCGGGCTCCGCGACCGCGGTCACCAGCGCCGGCGGCGGGGACTCGACCGACGGCGGCGCTGGCGGCTCGACGCCGGGGACCGACGACGCCGGTGACGGCAGCCCCGGCAGCGGCGACAGCTCCGCTGGCGGCGGTGCGATCTTCGATCTCGGCAGTGCCGACGACGGCGGCGGCGAGGTCCCGACCACCTGCGACGAGCTCGACACCACCGAGACCACGGTCGGGTGCACCTTCTTCGGCGTCGATCTCGATCAGGCGCAGATCTTCGAGAACCAGCAGTACGCCATCGTCGTGAGCAACGTGCAGGGCGCGGCCGCGGCCGAGGTCGTGGTCGAACAGAAGCAGGCCGGCGCGTGGGTGACCGTGGCCGGCCCCATCGATGTGCCCGCGCTGGGCCTGTACACCTTCGAGCTCGACAACTTGGTGCAGATCGGCAGCGGCATCAAGGTCGGCGGGGCCTATCGCGTGCGCTCGAGCGTGCCGATCATCGCCTACCAGTTCAATCCGCTGGTCATGGGCTGGTGGAGCAGCGACGCGTCGCTGCTGTACCCGCTCGAGGCGTGGGACACCTTGGTCGACGTCGTGCACGGGGGGCAGGGCTCGGGCAAGGGCTACATCTCGATCGTCGCGGCAGTCGACGGCACGCAGGTGCAGGTGCGGCCCAGCACCAACACCACCGGTGCGGGTGGGGTCCCACCCGGCGTCGCCGGCGGGACCTTCATGCTCGCGCTCGACGAGGGCGACGTGGCCCAGATCGCGGTCGCGCAGGAGAACGCATCGCTGACGGGCACGCGCATCGAGAGCGATCAGCCGGTCGCGGTGTTCACCGGCCACGAGTGCGCCTGGATCCCGCACATGGTCTCCGCCTGCGATCACATCGAGGACCAGCTCTCGGGCGTGCGGCTGTGGGGCACGCACTTCGCCGGCTCGCGGATCCCCGTGCGCGAGACCGGCGGCACGCCCGAGACCTCGCTGTGGCAGATCGTCGCCAGCGAGAACGGCACGACCGTCAACTTCGCCGCGCACGCCGACGTCACCGGTCTGCCCGGCGCGCCGGTCATGCTCGACGCCGGCGAGTTCGTCGAGTACTGGGTCGGCGGCAGCTTCGAGAACCCCGGCGACATGATGATCAGCGCCGACAAGCCCATCGCCGTGGCCAACTTCATGACCGGCTCGGGCAACCTCGTCACCAGCACCCTGGGCGACCCGGCGATCGTGCAGCTGAGCCCGGTCGAGCAGTACCTACCGCGCTACATCGTGCTGGTGCCCAGCGAGTGGGAGCTCGACATGTTCGTGGTCACGCGGCCGGCGGGCGCGACCATCGTGCTCGACGGCGCGGCGATCGACGACACGCTGTTCATCCCGATCGCCGGCGGCGAGTACGAGGTCGCACGGCTGCCGACCATCGACGGCTTCCACACGCTCGAGAGCGAGTCCGGCTTCATGGTCGAGGTCGTCGGCTTCGACAGCGCCGACAGCTACGCGTACCTCGGCGGCACCGGTACGGGGAAGATCAACCCGAACCCGGAGGGCTGAGCGGCCGCGCTCGGCCGCCGCGCTCAGCCGCCGCGCTTCTTGGGCACGACGCCGCCAGCCTGCGCCGCGGCCCCGTGCGCGCTGCCGGGACCGAACTTCTCGATGCAGCCGCGGATGAACGCCGACTGCTCCTCCTTGAGCTCGGGCGGCGCGCTGTCGAGCGCGTAGACGATGCACGCGCCGACCTCGACGCTGGCGGACTTGGTGCACTGCGAGACGATGAGTGGGATCTGCGTGCCCTTGGCGTTCTCCCACTTGGTCAGGGTCTCGCCGCTGTAGTGCTTCTTCATGAAGCGGTCGTAGGCCTCGCCGGTGGCGGCGCAGGCCTTCTCCAGCTTCTTCTCCAGCTTCTTGCCCGGCGGCAGGATGCACAGCTGCTCGATGGCCGCGTTCTTCTTGGCCTCGGCCTCGGCCTTGGCCTTCTCGTCGGCCTCGCGCTTGGCCTTGCGCTCGGCCATGCGCTTGTCGAGATCGTCGTCGGCAGCCTTCTTGTCGTCCTGCTTCGCGGTGAGATCCGGCTGCGTGCGATCGCAGGCGGCGAGCAGGCAGGGGAGCAAGGCGAACGCGAGCGTGCGGCGGAACACCATCTTGCGGCATGGTAGCCGGCCCGCGGCTGTGCGCGCCAGCACGACCGGCAGCCGCCGCCCCACGCGGCGAGCAGCAGGGCCCGGGTGCGCGCAGCTCGGCGCGGCGCGGCGGACCGCCGAGCCCGGCGCGCGAGTCGGTATGCTGCCGGCCGTGACGACGTCGCTTCTGTCCCTGGGTCTGCGCGCGCGACGGGCCGCGCACGTCGGCGTGCTCGCGATCGCGGTGGTGCCGGTCGGCTGCAAGGACGGCGGCGAGGGCAAGGCCGAGCCCCGGGTCGAGGCGGTCCGCACCAACGCCGGCGCGGGTGCGGGCGCCGAGGCGAAGACGGACGGCGGCGCCAAGCCGGCGGTGCCGTTGCTCGGCGCGCAGTCGGTGGTCGGCAAGGCCAAGGCGGCGCAGCACCTGGGCTTCGATCTGGCGCTCGACTCGACGCTGTGGTCGCTCGAGGGCACGGCTGCGACGGCGCCGTGGGGGGCGCCGGGCGAGGGCGACCTGGCGCAGGTACGCGACGACGATCTCGGCACGGCGTGGCACTGCCAGCACGGCGGCGCGGCCCCGTGCGTGATCGGGCTTTCGTTCGAGGCACCGGTGTCGATCCGCGCGGTGCGGCTGTGGGCCGCGGCGGGGCCCAAGTGGCACGCCTACCGCGCGCACCCGCGACCCAAGCTCGTCCGCGTGCACACCGATGCGGGCGCGTACGAGGCTCGCTTCGACGACGGCGCCGCGGATCGCTACGTGCTGCTGCCGGCGTCGGTCAAGACGCAGACGATCGCGGTCGAGATCGTCGAGGTGTACGCGGGGCACAAGGGCAAGGCCGGCGCCACGGCGGAGTCGAGCACGCTGTGGGTCTCCGAGCTCGAGGTGTTCGGCGACGACGGACCGATGCGACCGCCGCTGCAGCTGGATCCCGCGCGCACGGTGGTGTCGTTCGAGACCGACGCATGGAAGGCCGAGGGCACGCAGCACACGATCCGGCTGGCGTTCCTCGAGCAGGTCGGCGACGGCGGCGCGCTGCGTCGCCGCATGCGTGCGACGGCGATCCACGGCAACGCGAAGGACCGCTTCTTGGTGGTCGAGCGGCGCTTCGGCGACGACTGCACGACGCACAAGGGCGGCTACTTCATGCTCGATCGCAACAGCCGCGTGATGTTCCCGCTGGGCGACAAGGGCGCGGTGCCGGCGACGGTGACGTTGCGCGACGACGGACTCGCGGCGCTGTTCGTGCGCGAGCAGACGCCCGAGCACACCCACGCGCTGGTGTACGAGAACGACGCGCTGGTGCGCCACAGCCCCCGCAGCAAGAAGGGCGAGAGCGTGGCGCAGTTCGCCGCCCGCCTGGGCTTCACCGGCCTGCCTGTGGTCCGCGGCGGCGAGCGCCCCGGCGCCGTGGCAAGCGGCTGCAAGGTCGGCACGACCGAGGAGGCGCTCGTGCAGCAGGTCGCGACCGCGCTGGATTTGACCGGTTTGCGCGCTGCGGATGCCAGCGTGTGCACGATCGACGAGGGCCACCGCGCGGTGGTCGGCACCGACGGTGCCGCCTGCGGCGCGCGCTGGTACGCGGCGGTGGTGGGGCCCGGCAACGAGATCGTGGCGCAGACGCTCGCGGCCGAGGGCGACGGGGATGGTGCGAACTTCACCGTGATCCCGGGTGCGGGCGTGATCGTCGAGGGCACGCGCGGCGGTGGAGCGACGAGCGATCTGTGGCGGCTGGATGCGACGGGGATCACGATGCTGGTCAAGGGCGGCGCGCTGGCGGTGCGCGAGCCCAAGGCGTGTCGGCCGTGCCAGCCCGCGACGCCGGTGGGGGACACCGACGGTGGCGGCGACGCGGATGGTGGTGCGGTGGATGGTGGTTCGGCTGCGGACGGCGGCAAGGCGGACGACGGCGCGACGGGGGGGGCTGGGGCGGATGCGGATGCGGATGCGGATGCGGATGCGGCGGATCCGTTGAAGAACCTGCCGTCGGTGGACGACAAGGCGGGGTGAGCTCTGCGTAATCCCGGCGGCGCGGGCTCGAGCCGCGAGGCCCCAGACTCGAGGAGTTGATTGGGGGGCGTGGGGTCGTGCGGATCGCTGCGAACGCGGGCGATGAATTGGCTGCTCTGCGGTCCGGTCGCTCGGCCCCCCCGCGGGCGAAGCCCGGGGAGGCCCCGGGGCCAGCCGCGGTTCAGCCCCACTGCTGGACCGCACTCGCGGCGATCCGAAGAGGGCACGACGCCCGCGGACGGAGACATGCGTGCGTGCACGGGGCCCGCGAACACGACCGTGATCGACGCGCACCTGCTCACCGCCGGCTAACGGACCGTGCCCGCAGCGCGGGAATGCCTCGCAGCGTTGGCCGAAAGGACAAACGCAGCGCGCTTGCGGGATCGCGGCGGATGGCGTCGTGGGGTCGCTCGCCCGGACCGGAGTCACGACCGACTCAGGTACGAAGTCTGAGCACCTCCGGCACCCCCGATTGCCTGCGCCCGCGCGACGATCACGGGGCGATCAGCGACGCACCCACGAGATCCGCAACCTCGCGCCGCGCCCGCGCGCGCGCGCGACGGCGCGATGGGTGTCTGCCATGCCCCGATGCCGCCCCGGATCACCGCAGCGCCGCGCGCAGCTCGTCGATCAACAGATCCGTCGCCCGCGCCGCCGCGCGCGAGCACCCCGGTCAGCTGCAGATACCCATGCGGCAGCGCCAGCCTCGACAACGTCGGCACGCCCTCGTGCCGCAGCCGCTCGGCACGCGCGGCCCTCGTCGTGCAGCGGATCGAAGCCCGCGATCGACACGATCGCCGGCGCCAGCCACGCACGCTCGCCGCGCGCATCGGCGAGGCCTTCGGATCGGCGCGATCGATCGTGCCCAGCCCGTGCGCCTCGAACCACGCGATGAGCTCGCCGGTGAGCCACGGGCCCGCGGCCAGGCTCTGGCGAGAGGCGTAGGTGCCGGCGACGTCGGTGTTCGGTGTAGGCGAGCAGCTGCACGCGCGGCTGCGGCAAGCCGTGGTGCTGCAGCTGCTGGCACAGCACCGCGGCGAGGTTGCCACCGCGGCTGTCGCCGCCGACGGCGATGCGATCGCCGCGCAGGCCCAACGCGTCGAGGTTCGCGAGCGTAGCGATAGGCCGCGACCCGTCGTCAGGCGCCGCGGTGTAGAGCACCTCGGGCGCGAGGTAGTCGACCGCGATCACCTCATGCGCGCGCGGCCGGCGAAGCGGCACACCACGTCGTGCGACTCGAGATCCCCGATCACGCCGCCGCCGCCGTGGAAGTACAAGAGCACAGGGCGCTCGCGCTCGCGGTGTGCGTGGTACAGGCGGATGCGAATCGCAGCGTCGTCGTGGCCCGCGATCTCGCGATCCTCGACCGCGTGCAGCGGCGGCGGGTCGCGCTCGAGCAGACGCATGCGTCGGTACTCGCGGCGCGCTCGCGCCACGCTGCCGTGCTCGAGCCCGCGGTGCCGCGCGGCGCGGCGCAGCAGATCGGCCCACTGCACCTGGGGATCGAGCCGGTGACCGTCGCGCTCGATCGACAGCGGCGCGAGCAGGCGCGCGATCACCGGCGCGGGCACGCGTCCGAGCGTGCGCGCGACCGTGGCTTCGAAGCGCTCCCGCGCGGCGCGCAGACGGCCCGGACGCAGTTCCATGCCGCAATGCTACCTTCGTCGTGACGGATTCCCGAGCCGGCCCCCACCCACCCGCGCCATGACCCTGCGCCACCACCGTGTCCCTTCGCCGATCGCGCAGCTGCTGCTGCCCGCGCTGACGTGCCTCTCGCTCGCCTGCCCAGCGCCCCAGGACGAGGACCCCGACACCGGCGGCTCGACCGGGGCCGACAGCCGGCGAGCAGCGTCGGCACCGTCACCGACTCGGGCGAGATCCCCAACGGTTGCGACGCGCCGACCGGCCCCGGCACCGACGTGCCCAACGCGATCACCGCCGACGAGACCTGGACGCTCGAGGGCAGCCCCTACCGGGTGCCGGTGAACGTCTACCTCACCGCGTCGATCACGATGGAAGCGTGCACCGTCGTGCAGCTCGCACCCGGCGTGCGCTTCCTGGTCGGCAACGATCCCGCGCCCGGTGCCGTGATCGCGCGCGGCGAGTCCATCGGCGGCGTGCTGCGGCCGGTCCGCTTCGAGGCGCTCGATCCCGCCGCACCGTGGGCCACGATCGAGGTCGACCGCACCGGCACGCTCGACCTCGAGCACACGCAGATCGAAGGCGGCGGCGGCAACGACGTACCCGGCATGATCTCCGCGTGGGGTGTCGACCCCGAGGCCGAGGCCACGCCCAACGTGCGCATGGTCGACGTCACGCTCGAGGGATCCGCCAGCGTCGGCGTGCACCTGCAGAGTCGCGCGGCCTTCACCGACGATTCCTCCGGCGTGTCGATCCACGGCAGCGCCAGCTACCCGGTGTGGATCGAAGCCGGCGCGGTGCACTCGCTGCCGCAGGACCTCACGGTCGGCGACAACGCCGACGACGTGGTCTACATCGATCCGTTCACCAGCATCGACGACGACACCTTCCCCGACCGCGGCGATGCCGCTGCGTCTGGGCGAGGTGCTGTACCTCGGCGTGGTCGACGGCGGGCTCGCCACGCTCACGATCGAGCCGGGCGTCGAGCTGCAGTTCGCGACCGGGGCCGGCAGCGGCATCATCGTCGGGCTCGACGACATGAACCAAGGCCAGATCGTCGCGCAGGGCACCGCCGACGCGCCGATCCTGCTGCACGCCCGGGGCCGACGCGGCGCCGGGCTCGTGGATGGGGCTGTACTTCCGCTACTCGCCCAGCAGCGGCAACGTGATGTCCTACGTCACCGTGGCCGACGCCGGCGGTGAGAGCGGCGCGCAGGGCTTCGGCTGCGGCCCGGCCGACAACAACGCCAGCATCCTGCTGCTCACCGCCAACGCGCCCTCGCCGTTTCTCGATCACGTCAGCATCGAGAACGCCGGCGGCGACACGCAGCTGCTGCTGGGCTGGTCCGAGGAAGCCGACCCCAGCGGTGTCGCGCAGTCGTTCTTCGACGGCAACAGCTTCGCCGACGCGCCGGCGTGCCGCGTGAGCCTGCCGCGCGACACCACCAACGGCTGCCCCGGCGGTCCCGAGCCCGACTGCCTGTGATCGAGGCACCGCCCGACCCGCAGGCCGTCGAGCGCGCGCGTGCGCAGGTCGGCGCGGAGGCCGAGCGGATCTACGACGACACCAAGCGCAAGGTCGACGGCGAGATCGCGCGCATGGACGCGGCACAGGTGTGGGCCGAGCACGAGATGGATCGCCTCACCGCGAAGGCACTCGCGGATCTCGAGGCGGGCCGCGATCCCGACGCGGTCGAGCGCACGCTGCAGTCGGACCTCGCGGCCACGATTGCGAGGGCGCAAGATCCGAGCTTCGATCCGCGGCGGCTGCCGCCTCTGCCCGACATCGCCGCGACGGCCGTGCCCGCGGCCCCGGCCGCACCGCCGCGCACCGAGCCAGTCGCGGCCGCGCCGGTGCCCGCGGTCGCGACGCGAGCGCCCGCGGCCGCGCCGGTGCCCGCGCCGGCGGCTGCGCCAGCGCCCGCGGGCACTGCACCGCCGGCACCCACCGCGTGCGCGTGCCGCAGCGACGGCTTCGCGCCGAGCCTCGGCGGCATCGTGCTGGCCGTGCTCGCGCGCCGTCGTCGCGCGCGACGCTGATCGACGCTCACGGCACCGCGACGGACTCGACCCCGGCGGCGCCGCTCCAGTACAGCCGCCCGCGCACGACCGTCCACGTGGCCCCGCGCGGCACGCCGGCCCGCACGTCGCGGGTCGCTCCGCCTTGCCACGGCGTCGCGCGGACGGTCTGTGTCGGCGGTTCGCGCTCGTCCCAAGGCGGCAGATCGCAGGTGTAGACCGTGTCGCCGTCGACCGCGAGCGAGGTCGGGAAGCCCGAGAACGTGCCGATGCGCTCGGGCGCGCGCGCGTCCCAAGGCAGTCGCCACAGCGCGCTGCGATCGGGATCGTCGGTGCGCACGGTGTACGCGAGGCCGCCGGGCGCCGCGACGATTGCCCCGACGTCGTCTTGGGTCTCGAGCAGCGTCACTGCGTCGCGCCTTGCACCGGCAGCCGCACCAGCGAACCGCCGCCGGGCTGCCGCGCCACGAACGCGACGACGTCGGCGCCCGCGAGCGTCCAGGCGTAGAAGCCACCCACGCCGCGCAGCAACGCTCGCGGGCCGCCGCCGGTGCGCGGCAGGATCTCGATCGTACCGCCCGTGGACACCGCGCCGGGGGCCGGGCCGTCGCCCTCGGTCGAGCGATGCCACAGCACCGCGCCGTCGTGCAGCTGCACGTCGTGGGCGAAGCCGCCGCGCACGTAGGCGCGGTGCAGCAGTCGCGCGTCGCCGCCGTCACGCGAGACCTCGCGGATGGCATAGGCCGCCTCGCTGCCATCGAACGATCGCAGTGTCGAGACGAACACCACCGCGCCACCGCGGACCGCGACGTCGAACAGCTGCTCGTCGCGCATGCCGGTCCGCGGCACGCGGGCCAGCACCGTCGCACCGGTCGCGTCGCCGTGGGGCTGACGCACCAGCTCGCCGGCGAGGTCGTCGAGCACGAGCACGTCGCCGTCGTCGGCGATCGCGAACGCGTCCACCAGCGCGGCGTCGCGCTCGGCCTGCGGCGCCGGCCGACCGATGCGCTGCGGCGCGCGATCGTGGGGCGCGGCCAGCTCGGTCAGCGACTCGACGCGCACCGGTCCGTGCAGCGTCGCATCGGCGACGGCGAGCGCCTCGATCTGCGCCACGGCCTGCTCCGCGGTGCGCTCGCGCGGGGTCTCAGGCCCCGGCGCCGGCAGCACCGGCACGCTGGGCACCGGCGAGGGCGCAGGCTCGCGCGAGCACGCCGCGACCACGAGCACCGCGCGCGCGACCGCACCGATCGGGACGCCGCTCGCCCGCCGCCGCGTCGGGGCGCATCCACCTGCCTCGCACGCGCGACCCATGCGACACCGACGCTAGCACGGGCGCGCGACCGTCCGCGTCAGACGGACCCGGGGTTGCGCGTACTGTCGATCGCGTGTCGGCGCTCGCCGCCTGGGAGCCGCTGTTCGACGCGGTCGAGCCGGTCGTCAAGGGGCCACCGCCCACGCCGCCCGACTCCGCGCCGCTGGGCATCGCCGCGATCGTGGTCGCGCTGACGTTCGCCCTGCTGGCGTACCGGCTGCTGCGATCGCGGCTGCGTGGGCGCGCGGGCCGGCTCGCGCGGATCGGAGCCTTCGGCGTCGCGATCGGCAACGCGCTGGTGGACCTCGCGTCGATGCTGCAGCCCGATCGCCCGGCGGTGGTGGAGATCGAGCGCAACCGCAACCCCGCGCGCGACGACGACGACGACGGCGACCCGCCCGACCCTGGCCCCACGCGGCATCGCCGCAAGCGCTGATTCGGGCCCGCAGGGGGTGCTGGCGCCACGTCGAGGGCCGATCGCGATATCGGCCGCGCTCGCGGCCCGCCGCCGCGCCGTCCTTGCAGGCAAGCCATGCTGCCGCGTCGCTGTGCCCTGTACCCGCTGCTGTGTGCGACCGCGCTGCTGCCCGCGCTCGGCTGCTACCACGGGCTGGACGGCGAGCGCAGCCCCGGCGCCGACGACGACGGCGTCGGCGACGACGGCAGCGGTGCGGACGATCCCGGCGCGCTGCCACCGGCGGCCTCGTGCGGCGCCGCGCCGGCGACGATCGTCGCGACGCCGATGCGGCTGTTGACGCGCTACGAGTACGACAACACCGTGCGCGATCTGCTGGGCGACACCACCCGCCCGGCGCAGGGCTTCGCGCCCGAGAACCACAGCGGTCTGTTCGAGAACGACGCCCTCGAGCACCAGGTCAGCAAGGACGTCGTGCGGCAGTACCTCGACGCGGCCGAGGGCATCGCCGCGCGTGCGGTCGGCGAGCGGCTCGCGAGCCTGGTGCCGTGCGATCCCGCCCTCGGCGACGCGACCTGCGGCCACGGCTTCGTCGAGTCGACCCTGCGCAAGGCCTTCCGCCGCCCGGTCGAGCCGCGGGAGCGCGACGAATTCGTCGCGCTGTTCGACGCCGCGTCCGCGCAGTACGGCTTCGCCGAGGGCGTCGCGATCACGCTGCAGGCGGTGCTGCAGTCGCCGCAGTTCCTCTACCGCATCGAGCTCGATCCACCCGGGGCCCAGCCCGGCGATCGCGTGCGCCTGTCCGATCACGAGCTGGCCACGCGACTGTCCTACTTCCTGACCGCGTCGATGCCCGACACGGTGCTGTCGGCGACCGCCGACGCCGGCGCGCTGGTCGACGCCGACGCGGTCGAGCTGCAGGCGCGACGCTTGCTCGAGCAAGACGGCGCGCGAGAGATGGTCGCGCAGTTCCACCGTCAGTGGCTGGGCCTGGGCGCGCTGGCGTCGGTGGCGAAGGATCCGCTGGCGTTCCCGACGCTCGATCCCAGCACCTTCGCGGCGGACTGGAACGCGAGCCTGCAGCAGTTCATCGCGCACGTGCTGTTCGAGGGCGACGGCACGTTGCAGGCACTGTTGACCGCGCCGCAGGTGTTCCTGACGCCGGAGCTGGCGGCGTTGTACGTCGCCGCGGGCCAGGATCCGGTCACCGGCGCGTGGACGATCCCGGGCAAGCACGCAGGCCTGCTGACCCAGCCCGCGCTGCTGGGCATGCTCGCGTACCCCGACGGCTCCTCGCCGGTCGCGCGCGGCGTGTTCGTGCGCAAGCGGCTGCTGTGCCAGGAGCTCTCGCCGCCGCCGGGCGTCGCGATCACGCCGCCGTTGCCCGATCCCAACGCGACCACACGCGAGCGCTTCGAGCAGCACTCGACCGACCCCGCCTGCGCCGGTTGCCACCGCCTCATCGATCCGATCGGCTTCGCGTTCGAGAACTACGACGGTGCCGGTCGCTGGCGCACGACCGAGAACGGCGTGCCCGTCGACGCCTCGGGCGAGCTGTCGGGCCTGGTCGACGAGGACGCCGAGGGTCCCGTGGCCGACGCGGTCGAGCTGTCGTCGCAGCTGGCGCGCAGCCGCGACGCGCAGACGTGCATGGTCACGCAGTGGTCGACCTTCGCGATGGGCCGTGGGCTCGACGACGAGCTCGAACCCTGCACGATCGCCGAGCTGCAGGCGCACTTCGACGACAGCGGCGGCGACATCGTCGAGCTGCTGGTCGCGATCGCGCGCTCGGAGGCGTTTCGATACCGCACCGTGCAGAGCGCGGGCGAGCAAGGAGCGGGTCCATGAGCCGCATGATGTTCCGTCGATCCCTGCTGCGCGGCGCCGCCGGCAGTCTGCTGGCGCTGCCGCTGCTCGAGCTCGGCAGCCGTCGCGTCGCCCACGCCGCGCCCGGCACCGCCGCGGACGGCTACCCGCTGCGCATGCTGGTCTTCTTCAACCCCAACGGTTGCTGGCCCGCGACGTGGTTCCCCAGCGGCAGCGAGAACGCGTTCACCCTGGGCTCGTCGATGGCGGCGCTCGAGCCGTACAAGGACAAGCTGCTCGTGCTCGACGGCGTCGACATGCCGGTGGTCGACGCCGGTCCCGGCGAGGATCACCAGCAGGGCATGGGCGGCGTGCTCACCGGCCGCGCGCTGCAAGCCGGCGAGATGGAGGGCGGCGACGGCTCGAAGGCGGGCTGGGGCGACGGCATCTCCATCGATCAGCGCATCGCGGAGCAGATCGGCACGACCACGCCGTTGCGCAGCATCGAGGCCGGCATCCGCGCCAACGCGTACATCGGCGGCGAGGTTCGCAGCCGCATCGTCTATGCCGGCCCGGCGCAGCCGCTGCCGCCCGAGGACAACCCCCAGGCGCTGTGGCAGCGGCTGTTCGCCGACTTCGCGGCCGACCCCACGGAGATGGCGATCCGTCGCGCCAAGCGCGTCAGCGTGCTCGACACGGTCGGCGCGCAGTTCGATCGCATGCGCACCCGCGTGGGCGCGGTCGACCGCGACAAGCTCGACCAGCACGTCGCGCTGGTACGCGACCTCGAGCTGCGGCTGCAGCAGGAGCCGGTGCTGGGCGAGCACTGCATGGTCCCGGGCCAGCCACCCGCGCTCGCGCCCGACGATGCCAACGTCATGCACATGGTCTCGCAGGCGCAGATCGACCTCGTGGCCATGGCGCTGGCATGCGACATCACGCGGGTCGCGAGCCTGCAGTACAGCAACGGCGCCAACCATCACACGTTCCCGTTCATCGGCAGCAACAGCGACGGCCACGGCCTGTCGCATGCACCCGAGGAGGACGCGGTGTCGTGGAACGAGTGGACCATGCGCCAGACCTGGTACTGCGAGCAGTTCGCCTACCTGCTGTCGCGGCTGGCGTCGATCCCCGAGGGCGACGTCACGCTGCTGGACCACACCGTGATCCTGTGGGTCAACGAGCTGGCCAAGGGCAACACCCACAGCCACCAACGCATGCCGTTTCTGCTCGCGGGCTCGGCCGGCGGCTACTTCCGCACCGGCCGCTACCTGACCTACCAGAACGCGTCCCACAACGACCTGTTGGTGTCGCTGCAGAACGCGTTCGGGATCGAGGAGCAGAGCTTCGGCGCGCCGGAGTACTGCACCGGCGCGCTCGCGAACCTGACGTAGGCTCAGTCTTTCGACGCGAACATGCGCAGCATGTCGATGCAGCGCGCGGAGTAGCCCCACTCGTTGTCGTACCACGACACGACCTTGAAGAAGCGGTCGTTGAGCTCGATGCCGGCCTTGGCGTCGAAGATGCTGCTGTGGGCATCGCCGATGAAGTCGCTGGAGACGACCTCGTCGTCGGTGTAGCCGAGCACGCCGCGCATCGGCCTTCGGCCGCCGCCTTCATCGCGGCGTTGATGTCCGCTGTAGCTTGGTCGCCTTCTCGGTCTTGAACGTCAGATCGACGACCGAGACGTCGGCCGTGGGCACGCGGAAGGCCATGCCGAGCCGACCCGAGCGCCGGGATGCACAGCGCCACGGCCTTGGCCGCGCCGGTGCTGGCAGGGATGATGTTGGTGTACGCGTTGCGACCGCCACGCCAGTCCTCTTGGAGGGACCGTCCTGCGTCGGCTGCGTCGCGGTGGCGGCGTGCACCGTGGTCATGAGGCCCTCGGCCAGACCGAAGCTCCGATGACCTTGGCGATCGGCGCGTGCGCGAGGCAGTTGGTCGTGCACGACGCGTTCGGAGATGCGGTGCTTGGCCGGGTCGTACTGCTCAGGTTGACCTTGTAGGCGAGCGTCGGCACCGCTCGGGGGTCTTGGTCGGGGCCGAGAGCACCACGCGCTTGGCACCGGCGTCGATGTGCTTGTGCGCGCCCTCGTAGTCCAAGAAGATGCCGGTCGACTCGAGCACGTAGTCGACGCCGAGGTCCTTCCACGGCAGCTTCGACGGGTCCTTCTCCGCCATGCAGCGCGTGGTCTTGCCGCGGGTGCGGAAGCCGCCCTCGACGACCTCGACGCCGTGCTCGAAGCGGCCGTGGGTGGAGTCGTAGCGCAGCAGGTACGCGAGGTTGTCCGCGGGCACGAGATCGTTCACCGCGACGACCTCGATGTCCTCGCTGCGCGCCGCCATGCGGTAGACCAGACGGCCGATGCGGCCGAACCCGTTGATCGCGACTCGAATCGTCATGTTGCGTTCCCGTCGCCGGAGCGTGTGCCGGCGTGACCGGACGTTAATGGCGGTGGGCCCCGGGATCAAACGCGATCCCCGGGCGCGCGCAATCATGCGTGCGAGCCAACGCACGCGCTCGCGCGGTCGCCACGGCCCGCGCGGCGGGCCACGCTCGGGCTGTGGTAGGTAGCGGCCGTGGCGTTCGACGTCCCCGCCCTGTCCGGAACGATCTACATCCCCGACACGTCGTCGTTGGTCGAGAACCCCGACTCGCTCGACCGCCTGCTGACCGACGGCAACATCGTCGTGCTGCTCCACCAGGTCATCGAGGAGCTCGGTCGCCTGCAGGGCAGCCGGCAGAAGTCGGACGGCGTACGGGCCGCGGCACGTTCGGCCACGCGCAAGCTGCTCAACCTCCGCACCCACGGACAGATCGCCCACGACCTCGACGCGATCCTGCGCGCCAGCGACACCTCGTCGATCCCGCGCACGCCACAGGGTGGCATCCTCGCGTGGGAGCCGGCCGGGCCGACGCTGCCGCCCTACGACACCTCGAGCGGCGACAACCTCATCGTCGCGGGCGCGCGGCGCGTGACGCTGCTGGCCGAGGCCGCGCGGCCGGGCGGCTACACCATCGCGGTGGTGTCGGAGGACAACAACGTCCTGCTCAAGTGCGACGCCATGGGCCTGCGCGCGGAGAACCTGCGCTACGGCAAGCTCGAGCTCGGCGGGCTCGACGAGGTCTACCGCGGACACGCGACCATCGCGGTCGACGACGAGACCCTGCAGGCCTTCTTCGACAGCGGCGACGCCGGCGAGCGCCGCATCCCGCTGGCCGCGCTCGAGCGTTTCGTCGGCGAGCGCGTCGCCGACGAGGTCGTGTGGAACACCGGCGTGGTGCTCGCCTGCGGCGACCGCCAGGTGCTCACGCGCGCGGACCTCGACCAGCGCGAGCTGCAGGACCTGCGCTTCGCCCAGTACTGGGATCGCAAGCGCCACACCTACGGCCCGCGTCCGATCCTCGGCCTCACGCCGCGCGACCCGCTGCAGTGCTTCGCGATGGAGTTCCTGCTCGACCCCGAGGTCCAGCTGGTCGTGCTCGACGGCCCCGCGGGCTCGGGCAAGACCCGCATGATGGTCGCGGCGGCGCTGTACCTGCTGCTGGGCCAGCCCACCAACGTGCGCTTCGCCAACGGCTCGACGCTGGCCCACACCAGCCGCTTCGACAACGGCCTGTTCCTGCTGCGGCCCGAGCACCCGTCGTCGAAGTACGAGCTGGGCTTTCTGCCCGGCGACCACGACCAGAAGCTCTCGCCCTGGCTCGAGCCGCTGCTGCAGCACATGCGCTCGCTGTCCGCGCTCAACGAGCACGACTTCGTCAACGACCTCGAGCAGCGCTCGCAGCTGCACAAGCTCTCGACCGCGATGCTGCGCGGCCTCGACATCGAGCGCTCGGTCGTGCTGGTCGACGAGCTTCAAAACGGCGACCGCCACCTGGCCAAGACCCTGATGAGCCGTTTCTGCGAGTCGAGCAAGGTCGTGCTCGCCGGCTGCCTCGACCCGGTGCAGATCGACAACCCCTACGTCGACTGGCGCAGCAACGCGCTGACCCGGGTCAAGCAGACCTACAAGGGCTTCGGCCGCTACGTCGCGCAGATCAGCCTGGCGAACAACTACCGCGGGCCGATCTCCAAGAAGGCCGACGAGCTGTAGCCGCGGGTGGTCTCGTGATCGTGCGGGCGCGGCAATCGATCGCGCGGCCCGTGCATCGGTCCGACCATGGCGCACCCTGCCCTGGTCCCCGGCGCGATCGCCTCGACCCTGTGGTCCACCGCCGTGGGCGCGGCCTGGCTGCTGCTGGCGGACGGTCGCCGTGGCCTGCTCGCCGGCTGCCTCTGGGCCGCAGGTCAGGCGATCGTGCTCGTGGCCGCGACCTCGCGCTGGCGTCGGCGGCTCGGCCCCGACTTCGCGGCGGCGCTGGTGGCCGCGTGGCTCGGACTCGCCGGTGCGATCGCGGCGGTGGGCGTGATGACCCACGCGCGCTGGCAGGCGGTCGCGCTCGCGTCGCTCGACGCCGCCGATCTCGACGCCGCGGCACGGGCGTCGCTGCGGACGGCGGCGCTGCAGCGCAGCTCGCTGGGCGCGTACGTCGGCTCGATGATCGCGCCGCGGGCGTGGATCCCCGCCGTGTTCGCGCTGCCGATCGCGTGCCTGGTCGCCCTCGGCGTCGATGCCCGCCGCCGTGGTTGAGCTGCGGCGGTGCGAAAGCCGTGCGCGCAGGTGTCACAAGCGCTCCCGAAGTGCATCCATCGCGGGCGATGCGTTCACCCGTGCCGCTCGCTGGCCCCGCGATCCTCCGCTGTCTCCCCCTGCTGCTCGCCACGCCGCCGCTCGCCAGCTGTGACGCCGCGCCCGACCCCGACGACGACGAACGCGCGGCGCTCGAGGACGACGAGGCGTTCGAACACGACGCGGTGCTGGCGGACGACGCCTTCGACGACGAGGACGAGGACGATCCATCGGACGTCGATGCGTTCGCGCCGCAGGACGAGGCCCAGCACACCACGCGCGGACCTGGGGCCCGCGATCTGATCGCGGCGGGGCTCTCGCACACCTGCGCCGCCCGTCGCGACGGGACCGTGCGGTGTTGGGGCCACGGCACCAGCGGGCAGCTCGGCGACGGCGAAGAAGGCGACAACGCGCTGCCGACGGTGGTCTCGGGCCTCACCAACGTCACGGCGGTCGCCGCGGGCATCGACACCTCGATGGCGCTGCGATCCGACGGCACGGTGTGGCGATGGGGCGTGCGCTGGGGACAGGTCGGCCATCCGTATGATCCCACGCCGCAACAGGTGCCCGGCCTGACGAGCGTGACCGCGATCTCGGCGGGCTCGTACTTCGGATGCGCGGTGCGGTCCAACGGCCACGTGTGGTGCTGGGGCTCGGGTACCCTGGGCGATGGCGTCACCACGGTCTCGGACACCCCGGTCGAGGTTGCTGGCATCACGTCGGCGATCGACGTCGATGTCGGATCGCAGACCAACGCCTGCGTGCTGCTGGCCAACGGCACCGTGAAGTGTTGGGGCCTCAACCTCACCGGTCAGCTCGGAGACGGCACGACCAACGACTCGGCCACGCCCGTCGCGGTGCAGGGCATCACCCAGGCGGTCGACATCGCCACCGACGCCGGTACCAGCTGCGTCGTCAACGCCAGCGGCACCGTGCGTTGCTGGGGCAGCAACGCGGGCGGCATGCTCGGCATCGGCACGCTCTTGCCCGACCAGAGCCTCTCGTCGGTGCCGGCGGCCGGCATCTCGGACGCGGTCGAGGTCGACATCGGCTGGACGCAGCACGTGTGTGCCCGCCGCGCCAACGGCACGCAGAAGTGCTGGGGTCGCAACGACTACGGACAGATCGGCAACGGCGACGGCGGCGATGGCCACTACGAGACCTTGCCCGACACCGTCGTCGGCCTCGATCGCGTCGTCGCGATCAGCAACGGCGGCCACGCCTGCGCGCTTCGCAGCGATGGCACGGCGCGCTGTTGGGGCCTCAACAACTTCGGACAGATCGGGGACGGCGACACCACCAACGTCGATCTGCCGGCGACGGTCTCGGGCCTGTCGGCGACCACCGATGGTCCCCGCATCGCGACCGGGTCGGATCACACCTGCGCGCTTGCGACCGACGGCACCGTGAAGTGCTGGGGCGACAACTCCGACGGTCAGCTCGGCAACGGCAACACCACCGACCAGTCGACGCCGACACCCGTGGTGGGCCTGTCGCGCGTGACCAGCCTCGCGACCGGTGGCGTACACACCTGCGCGGTGATCGACGACGGCACCGTGAAGTGTTGGGGTCGCGACGTCGCCGGTGAGCTCGGCGACGCGGGCGCGTCTGGCATCCACGCGCTGTCACCGGTCTCGGTCGTCGGCATCACGGACGCGGTGCAGGTCGCAGCGTCGCAGCAGTCGACCTGCGTCGTGCGCAGCACCGGCACGGTGTCGTGCTGGGGCAGCAACGTCTACGGCCAGCTCGGCAACGGCACCAACATCGGCAGCAACGTGCCGGTCGCGGTCTCGGGTCTGACCAACGCCGTCGCGGTCGACATGAACAGCATCCACGTCTGCGCGCTCACGGCCGGCAGCAACGTCAAGTGCTGGGGCTACAACCTCTATGGCGAGCTCGGCAACGGCAACTCGGGCCCCGGCGCCAGCACCAACACGCCGGTGACGGTGACCCTGGGCGGCATCTTCCCGGTGGCGCTGTCGAACGTCGTCGCGATCGGCGTGGGCAACACCCACAGCTGTGCAGTGATCGCCGACGGCACCGTGCGCTGCTGGGGCGCGGGCTTCGACGGCGGCCTGGGCAACGGCTCGTACGCCGACCAGTCGCACCCGGTGACGGTCACGGGCCTGAGCGACGCGGTCGACGTGTCGCTGGGCAGTAGCTCGAGCTGCGCGCTGCGGGCCACCGGCGGCGTGCGCTGCTGGGGCACGAACACCTACGGCGAGCTGGGCCACGGCGCCGGCCCGATGACGAACACGCCATCGGCGGTGGGGCTGTTCCCGTTCTACCTCGGCAACGCCATCGCGATGGACTCGGGCTTCGACAACACCTGCGTGGCCAAGGGCGACGGCACCATCGCGTGCTGGGGCCTCAACGCCGACGGTCAGCTGGGCGACGGCACCACCACCAACCGCTCGCTGCCGGTCGCCGTGCTCGCGTTCCCGTGAACCGACGGCGACGGCCGGCCCGTCGCGTCACCGCCCGTGCGATGCTCGAGCGGTGAGCGACGGCGGGCCGGCGCAGCAGCAGCCCAGCGGCGAGGACGAGACGCTCGACGCGACCCCGCGCGAGCTGCCCGACGTCGCCGCGCCGCGTCCGCTGCAGCCCGGCGCCGCCATCGGTGGCTATCGCATCCGCGCTCGACTCGGCGCCGGTGCGATGGGCGTGGTCTACCGCGCGTTCGACACGCGGCTGCAACGCGACGTCGCGCTCAAGCTGCTCGCGCCGCTTCTGCCCTCGGACCCCGAGGGCGCGGTGCGCCGGCGCGATCGCTTGCTGCGCGAGGCCCAGGCGCTGGCGCAGGTCCGCGATCCCCACGTGGTCACGGTCTACGAGGTCGGCGAGGTCCGCGAGGAGATCTTCGTCGCGATGGAGCTGATCGACGGGGTCGACATGCGGCAGTGGCTCGAGGGCGGGCCGCGGCGCACCGCCGAGATCGTCGACGTCTTCATCGACGCGGGCCTGGGGCTCGCGGCCGCGCACGCGGCCGGACTGGTACACCGCGACTTCAAGCCGGCCAACGTGCTGGTGGGTCGCGACGGCCGTGCGCGCGTGGGCGACTTCGGGCTCGCGCGTGGCATCGATCGCAGCGCGGTGCCGGTCGAAGATCCCGCAGGCAGCGACGATGGCAGCAGCGGCAGCACCACCGACGTGCACACGCAGACCGGTGTGGTCATGGGCACGCCGTACTACATGGCGCCGGAGCAGATGCGCGGTGCCGAGGCCGACCAAGCCAGCGATCAGTATGCCTTCTGCGTCGCGCTCTACACCGGGCTCTTCGGTCAGGGGCCGTTCCCGCGGCTGGGCGTGCAGGCGCTCGCAGACGCCAAGGGCCGCGGTGCGATGCTGCAGCCGCCCGAGCACGCGAACGTGCCGCAGTGGCTCACCGAGCTGCTCTGGCGCGGCCTCGATCCCGATCCCGCGCGGCGCTTCCCCTCGGTGCAAGCGCTGTTGCAGGCGATCGAGCACCGTCGCGGACGACGGCGACGACGGGTGCGCGCGACGCTGGCGGTCGGTGCGGTGACGTTGGCGTTGGCCTCGGGCCTGGCGGTGGGGCAACTGCGCCCCGACGACGCCGCCAGCGGCGTCGAGCTGGTGCCGCTGCCGCCGGCGGTGGTCGTCACGGGCCCGCCGGTGCTGGCGTTCGAACCCTTCGTGGTGCCGGCCGACGAGTCGGTGGCGTGGGCCGGCGATGGTCTACCCAACCTGATGGACGAGGAGCTCGCCGGCCGCGAGGGTCTGCGCGCGATCCCCTACTTTCGCTTCAAGACCGCGCTGTCGACGGTCGATTCCCAGCGGCACGCGTCGATCGCCGAGGCCTTCGGCGCGACCGCGATCGTGCGCGGACATCTGCGCAGCCGCGAGCAGGGCTACGAGCTCGCGATCGAGCTGCGCGCGCTCGATGGCACGGTGCAGCTGTCGCGCACGGTGCTGACCGAGTCCGGGGCCGGCGGCCCCGCGCCGCGAGACGAGGCCGCGCGGGCTGAGCTCGAGCGGCTGCGCGCGGCGCTGGCCCACGCACGCGCGCTCGAGCGCGCGGGTCGCTACGACGACGCGCTGCGCGAGGCCGACGCGCTGGTGCAGCCCGCGACCGCGACCGGCGACGATCGCCTGCAGGCCGACGTCGCGCTGTTGCGCGGCGACGCGGCCGACTGTGCCGCGCGCGGCGACGAGGCACTGGCGGCCTACGCCACCGCGGCCCAGGCCGCGGGCCGTGCCGAGGCCCCCGCCGCCGCCGCGATCGCGATCGCCGGCACGATGTGGGTCCACGCCCTGCTGCTGGGGCAGCCCGAGCACGCGCAACCGCTCGAGGACGCGGCCACGGCCTTCGCGGCCATGGGCCACGACGCGTTCGCGACCGGCACGGTCGCGCGGACCCGCGGCGCGATCGCGTACCGCCGCGGCGAGTGGATCGCCGCGCGCGATCACTTCAGCGCTGCGATCGAGGCCTACACCGCGGCGCTGGGCGAGCAGCACCCCACGGTCGCGATGATGCTCATGAACCGCGGCGCGGCGCGCCGTAGCGCCGGCGATCTCGACGGCGCCGACGCCGACCTGCAGCGCGCCGAGGCCATCGCACGCGCGAGCTTGCACCCCGATCACCCCGACGTGTCGGTCGTGCTCGAGAGCCGCGCGATCCTCGAGACCGCGCTGGGTCGGCCCGAGTCCGCGTTCGCGCTGCAGCGCGAGGTCGTGGCCATGCGCGAGCGCGAGCTGGGCCCCGATCACCCGATGACCATGGACGGCCACGTGAACCTGGCCGCGTTCGCGGCGCAGCTGCATCGCTACGACGAGATGCTGGCGCACGCCGACCTGGCGATCGCAGCGATGGAGCGGGCGCGCGCGCCCGATCACCCCGCGTTCGCGGCCGCGCTGATGCAGCGCGGCGAGGCGCTGGCGGAGCTCGGCCGCGCCGCCGAAGCCATCCCCACGCTCGAGCGCGCGCTGGCGCTGCAGGCCGATGCGCCGCGGGTCGACCGTGCCGACACCGAGCTCGCCCTGGGCCGGGCCCTGCGCAAGCTCGGCCGCGCCGACGCCACCGCGCACCTCGAGGCGGCGCGCGCGGGCTACATCGCAGCCGGCAAGCAGGACTCGCTGAACTTCCGCCTGACCGAGGCCGCGCTGCGCGAGCCGTGAGCCCGCGTCGCTACGACCGGGCGGCGCGCTGCACTCGCGAGGTCGCGGCGGCCCGCGTCGTCGGCTCGAGCCAAGCCGCCCAGCGGGCCGCGCGCCTTCGAGCGCCGCCAGACCGCCTCGGGCGCGTCAACTCGACCCGAGGGGCAAACCCGCCCGGCCCGGGGTCGATCGGCGGCGGAGAAACCCGTGATAGGCTGCCCGGCGCCGTGGCCCTCGCGCACAGGCTGCTCGCGTGGTTGACGGGCGTCGCGTTCGCGCTGGCGATGCTGGGCGCGACCGTCGACGACTCGCCCTTGCGGCCCACCGGCGCGCGGGCCCATCACCCCACCCACCAGCCGTGCCGCAGGGCCGACAGCGTCGAGGACGCGGGCTCCGAGGGTGGCGACGCACTCGCACGGACCAAGGCGACCACCGACAGGTTGGCGTGGGACTGTGCCGCCACGGTCACCGAGCTCGTCGCCGACGGTGAGCAACGCGCGACCGATGTCGCGCAGCGCGTGCGCTCGGTCGGGGCGCGCGGTCCTCCGTCGCGCGCAACAGACGTCGCTCGCGCGTAGGCGAGGCGTCGAGCCCCGCCGCGGACGAGCGGCGCTCGAGGTCCGCCGCGTGCGGCTCCTCCCGCGTAGGCGGACCGATCGTGTCTGCCGCGCAACAGGAGCGTACGGGCGCGGACGGCAGTCCTCGTGCGAACGGCAACGCCGGCGCACGGACCCTCGCGTTGCGCTCCTCGGATTCGACCGCCCATGCTGCCGCTGCTCATCAAATTCTGCATCCAACGCCGCTTCGCCGCGGTGATGGTCACGTTGCTGGTCGCGGCGTTCGGCGCGTACGCGTACACGCAGACGCCGGTCGAAGCCTATCCCGACGTCACCAACGTCCAGGTCGAGATCGTCGCACAGGTCCCCGGCCTCGCGCCCGAGGAGATGGAGCGGCAGGTCACGATCCCGCTCGAGCGCGCGCTCAACGGCAATCCCGGCATGATGCAGATGCGAAGCGAGAGCGGCTTCCGTCTGACGATCATCTGGTGCGTCTTCGAGGACGGCACCGACAGCTTCCGCGCCCGCACGCAGACCTCCGAACGCCTGCTCACCGCCGAGGTGCCGGAGAACGCGTTCGTGCGCCTCACGCCCGACGCGACGCCGCTGGGCAAGATCTTCTACTACCGCCTGGTCAGCGATCGCCACGACCTCTACGAGCTGCGCTCGGCGCAGGAGTGGACCGTGTCGCGCATCCTCAAGCAGGTCCACGGCGTCGCCGACGCCATGGGCATGGGTGGGTTCCTCAAGGAATTCCACATCGAGGTCGACCCGGCCAAGCTCGCCAGCTACGGCCTGACGCTGCACGACGTCGCACACGCGGTCGAGCACTCGAACCTCAACGTCGGCGGCGGCTTCCAGCGCCGCGGCGACCAGCAGCTGATGATCCGCGGCGTCGGTTACCTGACGTCACCGCAGGACGTGAAGGACATCGTGCTCGAGGTCGAGAGCGGCACGCCGGTCACCGTCGGCGACGTCGCGCGCGTGGTGCAGTCGTACACCCCGCGGCAGGGCTCGGTCGGCTACAACGAGGAACGCGAGATCGTCGAGGGCATCGTGCTGCTGCGTCGCGGCGAGAACCCCGACGAAGTGCTCGAGGACATCCACGCCAAGGTCGCAGAGCTCAACGAGCGCATCCTGCCCGCGGGCATGCGCATCGAGGTCATGTACGACCGCAGCGATCTCACCGGCCTCACGCTCGAGACCGTGAACGAGAACCTGCTGCACGGGTTCCTGTTGATCGTCGGCGTGGTGTGGCTGTTCCTGCGGACCATCCGCGGCTCGCTCGTGGTCGCGTCGGTGATCCCGCTGGCGCTGCTGACCGCGTTCGCGGGGCTGTACCTCATCGACCTGCCGGCCAACCTCATCTCGATGGGCGCGATCGACTTCGGCATCCTGGTCGATGGCGCGGTCGTATTGGTCGAGAGTTCGATCCACGAGGCCAGGGAGAGTCGACCGACGACCAGCCGCGAAATGCTGGGCCTCATCGGCCGCTCGGCCATGCGCGTGGCCCGGCCGACCTTCTACGCGATGGCGGTCATCATCGCCGCGCTCATCCCGGTGTTCACGCTCGAGAGCGTCGAGGGCCGCATCTTCCGCCCGCTCGCGCTGACCTACAGCTTCGCGCTGGTGGGCGCGCTGGCGTTCTCGATGACGGTGGTGCCGGCGCTGTGCGCCATCTTCCTGCGGCCCAAGGACGCGCAGACCAAGGACCCCAAGTCGCTGCTGCTGCTGCGCGAGGGCTACTCGCGGACGATCGGCTGGATGCTCCGCGGCAAGCAGGCGGTCGGCCTGGTGATCGGCGTGGGCCTGTTCGTCGCGGCGGTGTGGACCGCACCGCGGGTCGGCACCGAGTTCCTGCCCGAGCTCGACGAGGGCGACATCTTCATCGTCATCGAGATGCCGCCGTCGATCGCGCTCGATCGCGGCCAGGACGTGCTGGCCGAGGTCCGCCGCCGCCTGATGGAGTTCCCCGAGGTGCTGAGCACTCCGTCGGAGCAGGGCCGGCCCGAGGACGGCCTCGACAACGAGACCACCAACATGTCCGAGACCTTCGCGCGACTGCGACCGCGCGAGCAGTGGCGCCCAGGCTACGACCACCGAGCGGCTGGTCGAGGAGATGCGCGCATCGCTGGTCTGATCCTGGGCGTCAAGTTCAACTTCTCGCAGCCGATCAAGCGACCGCGTCGAGGAGGCCGTCAGCGGTGCGCGGCAAGGCGTGCTCAAGGCCTACGGCACCGACCTCAAGCAGATGCGCGAGACGCTGCTGGCGGCCAAGGACGTGGTCGGCGGCATCGAGGGTGTCGTCGACCTCGACCTGTACCGCGACGCGACCGTGCCGCAGCTGCAGATCCGGCTCGATCGTCCCGCGCTCGCGCGCGCGGGCATCACCGTCGACGACGCCGCCGAGGTGGTCGAGACCGCCATGGCCGGCAAGGTCGTCACGACCATGTGGGAGGCGAGCGCCTGGTGCCGCTGCGGGTCAAGCTGCCCAGCTCGGAGAAGGCCGACCTCACGCGCATCGGTGAGCTGATGCGTCCCGACCGCCGGGGGCGCCGCGTGGGGCTGCGCGAGCTGGGCTGGCCGACATCGAGGTGCAAGACGGGCGCATCTCGATCATGCGCGAGGGCAACAGCCGCTACGTCGCGCTGAAGTTCAACGTCGAGGGCCGCGACCTCGGCTCGGTCGTCGACGACGCCATCGCCGCGGTCGAGGCCAACGTCACCGTGCCCGAGGGCACCTACCTGCAGTGGGGCGGCGAGTTCGAGAACCAGCAGCGCGCCATGGCGCGGCTGCAGATCATCGTGCCCGTCGCGCTGCTGCTGGTGTTCTTGCTGCTGTACGGCGCGCTCAACTCCGGCCGCAGCGCGACCGCGGTGATGCTGTCCGCGCCCTTCGGCCTCACCGGCGGCCTGTTCGGGCTGTACTTCACCGGCATCGCGCTGTCGGTCAGCGCCGCGGTCGGCTTCATCGCGCTGCTGGGCCAGGTCTCGCTCGCGGGTCTGCTGGTCACCAGCGCCATCGACGACGAGCGCCGGGCCGGGCGCGCGCTCGACCAGGCGATCCAGATCGGATCGACCACCCGCTTCCGCGCGCTGCTGATGACGGCGCTGCTGGCGATGCTGGGCCTGCTGCCCATGGCGTTGTCGGACGCCATGGGCTCCGAGACCCAGAAGCCATTCGCGGTCGTGATCGTGTGCGGCATGGTCACGACCCTGGCGGTCGCGCTGTTCGTCGTGCCGATGCTGTACCGCCTCATCGCCGGCAAGCGGGTCGGCGCCACCGACGAAGAAGATCTCGACTTCAGTGAACCCGCGGGGCCGCCGTCCCACGGCTGAGGAGTGACCATGCCCAGAATCATGTCTGCCGTGATCCCGTCGCTGACCCTGGCTGCACTCGTGGCCGGGGGCGGTGGCTGTCGTCCCGAGGCGTCGGCGGGTGCCAGCGCCGAGCAGCCCGAGCGCGCGGCCAACGGCAACGCCACCGCCGAGGGCGATGGCGTGCGCCTCAGCGAGGCCTCGCGGGCCTACGTCACGGTCGAGCCCGCCGGCGTGGGCCACGACACGATCGACATCCGCACCCCCGCGCGGGTGTCCTTCCGTGACTCCGCGATCTCGCGGGTCGGCGCGCCGATCGGCGCGCGCGTGATGAAGCTGCACGTGCAGGTCGGCGACAAGGTCCGCATCAACGACCCGCTGGCCACGCTCGCCAGCCCCGACGCGTCGGACTTCCACGCCGAGCTCGCGCGCGCGCGCATCGAGCAGAGCGCGGCCGAGGACGCGCTCACACGCCAGACCGAGATGCTCGCGAAGGGGGTGGGCCGCGAGTACGAGAAGGTCGTGGCCGAGATGCGCGTGCGCGACGCGGTCGAGCGCGTGCGCGCGGCCAAGCGCAACGTGTCGTTGCTGGGCAAGAGCTTCGGCGGCACCGTGATCGTGACCTCGCAGATCGAGGGCACGGTGTTGCGCCGCAACGCCAGCGTCGGCGCCCAGGTCGACCCCGAGGGCGAGCCGCTGTTCGAGATCGGCAACCCCAACGATCTGTGGCTGGTCGCCGACGTGTTCCAGAGCGACCTCGACCTCATCCGCGAGGGCGCTGCGGTCTCCATCGACATCGCGTCGCAGTCGGCCGCGATCGACGCCGTGGTCGAGTCGGTCGGCGTGCTGCTCGACACCACCGTGCGGCGCGCGCCGGTCTACGTCTCGGTCAAGCCCGAGGATCGCAAGTCCCTGCGCCCCGGCATGTTCGCGCGGGCCACGTTCCACGCCCAGGCCTCCGATCGCATGACGCTGCCCACCGCCGCGGTGCTGTTCAAGAACGGCGACAAGAGCATCGTGTACATCGAGCGGGCCGACGGCACCTTCGCCGCCCGCGACGTGCAGCTGGGCCACAACTTCGGCGAACGCGTCGAGATCGTCTCGGGCCTCGAAGCCGGCGACAAGGTCGTCGTGCGCGGGGGCCTGCTGATCGACGGCGCCGCCAACCTGCTCCTCTGACCCATCGGAACGACGTGGCGATGAACACCCTCGCGCTCCTGCTCGCGCTGCCAGCCCTCGGGGCGGCGGCTCCACCGACGCCGGCGCCGGTCGGCCCCCAGGCGCCCGCCGCTCGCGAGCCGCCCGCGGCACGGGCGACGGCCGCACCGCCGGACGCCACGGCGCGCGCGGCTGCACCTGCGACCATGCCCGCTGCGGTCGCCAGTCCCAGCAGCAGCGGCCACGCGAGCGACCAGGGCGACGCGCTCGAGCTGCGCGAGCTGTTCGCGATCCTCCGCGACAAGAGCCCCAAGCTCGCAGCCGAGCGCGCCAAGGTCGACGTCGCGAAGGCGCGCTTCGAGGGCGCGAAGGTCTACCCCAACCCGATCGTGAACTTCCAGGCGCTGCAGCTGCTCAGCGGCTACAACCAAAACGGCTTCGGCACCTACACCGTGTTCCTGCAGCAGCCGGTGCTCATCGCGGGGCAGCGGGTCATGCGGCGCAAGGCCGCCGCGGCGGAGCAGGCCAAGGCCGAGGCCGAGGTCGAGCGCAGCTTCCACGAGCTCGCGGCCGAGGGCCGCCGCCTGTTCGCCGCGCTGCAGGGGCGGCAGCAGCACCACGCGATCCTCGAGCGCGCCGTCACCGACCTCGAGCGCGTGCGCGGCGTGGTCGAGACGCGCCACAGCGTGGGCGCAGAGAGCCGCTACGACGTGGTCCGCATCGGCCTGGAGGTCGCGAAGTGGCGCGCGAAGCTGCCCGCGTCGAGCGCGGAGATCCACGACGCGGGCGGCAAGATCGGCGTGCTGGTGGGGCGCCCGCGCTGGCGGCCGCTCGCCGCGGGCACACTGGCCTCGAACGGCTTCGACGCCGACCCCGAGGCGCTGTGGCCCGACGTCGAGCGCGCGCAGCCTGCGATCCAGGCGGCACGACGCAACGAGAGCCTGGCCTCGCGCGAGCTGCAGCTCGCGCGTCGCGAGGCCATGCCGACCCCGACCCTGGGCTTCGGCATCGTCGGCATCGACAACTTCTTCAGCATGTCGGCGCTCGGCGGCGTGACGATGCCGCTGCCGGTGTTCGACTGGGGCCAGGGCCCGGTGGCGAAGGCCAAGGCCGAGGTCCACGTCGCCAACCTCGAGACCAAGGCGGTGGTCGCAGAGGCCGAGGCCGAACTCGAACGCGCGGTCGACGTGATGCGCGAGCGACGAGGTGCGCTGGCGCAGTTCGAGCGCGACGTGCTCGCACAGACCGAGGGCATCCAGCGCATGGCCGAGGACTCCTACGTCACCGGCCAGGCGTCGATCCTCGAGCTGATCGACGCGATCGAGATCCACTACGAGGTCGAGCTCGAGCACATCGACCTGGTCGAGGCGGTGGTCCAGGCCGAGATCGATCTGCTGCAGGTGCTCGGACGCATCGAGGAGGAGCCATGAGCGGCGCGTCGAACTTCCGTCGCCGGCCCGGCGCCGCCGCCGTGGCCATGGCCGCGATGCTCGCGTCGACGGTGCCGGCCTGCTCGCAGGTGGTCGAGCACCGCGTGTCGGCGCCCGCGGTCGACGACACCGGCCAGATCACCGCCCAGGTCGAGCAGCGCCGCGGCAAGCGCGTGGGCACCTGGAAGCCCTACTACACCGCCGCGCTGCTGGGCGCGATCGTCGGCTCCGGCGCCATGATCTGGACCGGCTTCCTCGCGCCCAACCGGCCGCTGTCGGTCACGGGCATCGTGCTCGCGGCGACGTTGCCCGTGGTCGGGTCGATCCCCTTCATGGTCAAGCAGGACGTGTCGTGGACGCGCACACGTTGGCAGCCGTGGGAGCCGGCGCCGGCAACCGCGGCCCGGCTCGCGGTGATCGGCGGTGCCGACCGCGTGCTGCTGCGGCAGTCGGTCACGACCGCGCAAGACGGCGTGATGCGCACGCAGCTGGGCGACAGCCTGTGCAGCGCGGGCCTGCAGCTGGAGATCGCCCGCGTCGACCTCGAGCTGACGATCGACCGCAAGACCCCACCGGCCAGGTCCACGGTCGCGGCCACCCGCATCGCCGGTGCCTGCGGTCCGCGCTTGTCGCTGCGGACGGACCAAGGAGCGAGACCATGAACCGCAACCGACGCACCACGGCGATGGCCGCGTTGGTGCTGCTGGCGCTGGGCATCGACTGCCGCTGCATCGAGCATCCGCTGTACGACGCCGGCGTGAACCGCTTCGACACGTTCTACCTCGGCGGCGGCAACAGCCAGTACCGCCCGTTTCGTCGCGGCGAGGTCCCGCCCGACGCGACCCTCGACGTGGAGGTCGTGCTCGACCGCGAGGCCACGCCGCCGCGCCTGCGCGTGCTGGTGATCGACCAGCTCGGCGAGGGTCCCGTGCGCGGCGAGCTGGTGCACGCGGATGGCCGCACGGCTGCGTTCGACGCGGTCGACGACGAGCGGCTCGAGCTGGCGCTGCCCGAGGCCGCGCTCGCGGCCCTGGCCGCGGGCGGCAGCGCGCGGGCGCGCTTCCACGACGGCGCAGGCGAGAGCATCGACGTCGAGCTCGACGTCGACGAGATCAGCCGCGCGCTGGCGCAGGACGACCGCGACGACGGTCGCACCGGAGGCGAACGATGAGCATCTTCCGTCGACTCCGCGGTCCGCTGGCGCTGGCCGCATCCTTGCCGCTGCTCGGTGGCGCCGGCACCTGCGGCATCCTGTTCGACCTGTGGAGCTGGGACGAGATCACCGAGCACGCCGGATCGGCGTGGTCGTCGACGTCGATCGCGGCGCGCTGGAGATCACCGCCTACGACCGCGGCAACATCTGGCTGCAGCGCCACGTCTACGCCTTCGAGAAGCGCATCGCGAAGGCCAGCTACGACGTCGAGGACGGCGAGTTCCAGCTGGCGTTCCACTGCGGCGGCCGCGGCGACGCGGTGTGCTTCGCCGACCACTGGCTCGAGATCCCGACCGCGACGCCGGTCGAGGTCACGCTCGACGAAGGCCACGTCGCGCTCATCGGCCTGGCCGGTGACTTCACCGCCGACCTCGGCGACGTACCGCTCGACGGTGCCGACCTCGCCAGCGCCCACTTCGAGGTCCGTGGCGACGCGATGCACGAGATCGATCTGACGTGGACCACCGCACCGCAACAGCTCGCGCTCGACGTCGATCGCGCCGACGTCGCGGTGCGCGCTGCCGCCGGGCAGCTACCTGTGCGACCTCGACGTCGAGCAGGACCCGAGATCGACCCCGCCATCGTGTGTGACGACGCCGCCGACGCGACCGTGACCATCGTCGTGCGCAGCGGCACGCTGCGCATCACCGCGACGCCCTGAGCCGCCGCATCACGGCGCCCGCACCGCGCGGTGCAGCGCGTCGGTCACGGTCCCGCGCAGCTCGGCCTCGAGCCGGTGCAGCGCGCCGCCGTCGCGGCGCTGCCAATGTTCGGGCTCGACCAACCGCAGCTCGATCACGCCGAAGCGGTGCAGCAGCCGCAGGTCGTCGAGCACCGCGTCGAGATCGTCGAACAGCGCGCGCAGCGGTTCGCCCCGCGGCCACTGCGGTGCGAGCCGCAACAGCGCCGCCGCGATCGCGGGCTCGTCGACGTCGACCTGCTCGCCGCGCGGATGGTGGAAGCGGGTCTCGACCTCGTCGTCGCGCCGCAGGCACGCGGCCATGCGCAGCTCGCCGAGCTCGGCCGCGGTGGGCTCGCGTCGCGCCCAGCTGCTGCGCGCGAGGATGGGCGCGTGCAGCTGGCGGTAGCGCAGCAGGTCGCTGGTGTCGACCACCGCGCGGCCGTGCAGTCCCTCCGCGGTGAGCCACGCATCGAGCCGCGCGTCGTCGCGGCCGCTGGCGCGATCGAAGTCCGCGTCGGCGACGATCGCGAGGCCGTGCGCGGCCGCCAGCGCGAGGAACTCGCTGCGCCAGTAGCTGCGGTTGTACGGCGCGAGGTACTCGTGCGCGACGTAGCTGGGCTCGCCCTCGGCGACCAGCCGCAGCTCGCCCGCGAGCAGGCGCGACCACGGATGCTCGCCGCCTTCGAGCGTGGCCGCCAGGGTCGCGGCGACGCTGCGCGCATCGTCGGTGCGCTGCGCCAGGGTGCCGTCGCCGTGGGTCTGCGCCAACAAGAGCTCGCGCACCAGACCGCGCACGCTCCAGCCCGGCTGCGCGTTGTAGTCGACGTAGACCAGGCCCTCGTCGGTCGACCAGCCGTGGTGCAACGACAGCAACGCGTCGCGCGCGTCGTCGGGGATCCACGAGAGCACGCCGTGCGCAACGATGACATCGAACCGCGTCGTGCACGTGCTCGGCAACGCGCGGACGTCGGCGTGCTCGAAGTGCAGGTTGCCCAGCCCCAGGGCTGCGGCGCGCTCGCGCGCGAGCGCGACGTGGGTCGCCGAGGCATCGATGCCGACGAAGTGGGCGTGCGGCCGCCACCACGCCAGCGCCAGCAGGTTGCTGCCGTCGCCGCAGCCCAGCTCGAGCACGCGTGGCGACGCCAGCGGCACGCGCGGCCCACCGTGCAGCAACGACACCAACGCCAGCCGCTCGGGCGCTGTCCACTCGAGCGGGCTCGAGCGATACGGCAGCGCGTCGTACGGTGCGCCCGCGTCGTCCACGGTCACAGCGTGCAGTAGCTGGGGAAGCCCTGCGGCAGGCCACCGACGTAGGGCGAGGGCGTGGTCCCGAACGGGTGATCGTAGAAGAACGTCCACACGCTCGGCTGCGCGTCGCCCTGCGGGATCGAGTGCCCCATGCCGTGGTCGCACAGGAAGCCGAAGCCACCCTTGGCCCGCAGCGCGTCGAGGTAGCTCTCGCTGGCCTGCTGGAACGAGATCAGCACCACGTCGGTCTCGCCACCGTGGAAGATCATCGCGGACATGGGATTGCCGGGATCCTGATCCGGCGGCACGCCCGCGACGAGCCCACCGGAGTAGGTCACCGCGCTGGCGATGTAGCCCGAGCGACGGAAGCTCATCTGCGCGCTCTGCAGGCCGCCCGCGCTCATGCCGATGGTGTGGATGCGGCGCACGTCGACCATGGTCTGCTCGAGCGCGCAGCCCAGCAGCTCGTCCGCGACCAGGAGGTCGTCTTCCTGGCTGCCGAGCACCAGGAACCACGGGAAGTCGCCGGCCGCGGGATCGTGGGTCGGCGCGACCACGATGCCGCCCTGCGCGACCACCTGTTCGATCAGCGCATTGCCCAGGCCGTACTCGGCCTCGAGCGGCTGGCTGCCGGTGCCGTGCCAGTAGAACACCAGCGGACCCGGCATGGTCGCGGCCGCATCGGACATCCACACGCGAACCGTGCGCGGCGGGATCCCGGCGGGCGTGAGCTCGACGTCGCCGGCCGCGAGCGTCGGGCACACGCCGGTCGGCGTGGGCAGCGTCGTCGGCTGCGGCAGCGACTCGCCGCCGCTCGACGAGCCACCCTCGCCCTCACCGCTGCTCTCGCCGCTGCCGCCCGCGCCGCTGCTGCCGCCCGCGCTGCCCTCCGACGACGCCGCCGCGCTGCTGGAGCCGTCGGCCATCTCGTCGGGATCGCTGCCGTCGTCGGTGGCGCAACCGAGCGCGAGTGCGAGCGCGAGCGCGGCTGGCTGCACGCCGCGGGCCGCGACGCGAGCATGGTGCATGAGGCGTGGCGATCGCATGCTCATCCCCCGAATCCCGAGATCCCATCGTACCGCCCGTGCGGCCGCACCGCGCCCTCGCGGCCCGCGGCCGGCGCGAGGCAGCACACGCCCGCGCGGATCGGCCGGTGCGCCCGCGCCGTCGCGGCCGTCGGCCACCCCCGCCACCTGCGTGCTACCTTCGGAGTCGGCCGCGGGGACGCATGATCGGGGGAGGCGCAGCCGTGCTCGACGACGAGCTGCAGTCGGTGACCGCACCGGTCACGCGACAGCACACCGTCGTGCTGTGCTGCGCCCAGAGCGTGGTCGAGCTGGTCGAGGAGGTCGCGCGCAACCTCCGGGGCCTGGGCTTCGAGGTGCAGGTGATCTGCGGCGCCGAGGCGCGGCAGGTGCTGCTGGGTTCGGCCCGCGATCGTGACGCGCCGACGATCTACGTCGTGTGCGTGCAGGGCACGCTCAAGGAGCAGGTGCTCAAGCCGCTGCGGCAGGCGCTCGCGACCCACGGCGGCCCGAACCACCACCTGTTCGTCGCCGTGCTCGACCTCGCGTTGCCGCTGGCGATGGTCGGTCAGATCCGCCGCTTCGCCGAGGCGCTCGAGCGACCGCTGGGCCGCCGCCGCCGCGATGGCCTGGGTGAGCGTCGACAGTGGCGCGAGCAGCTGGGCCCACACGGCGATCGCGTCGCGACCCGCTCGTACCGCGCCGTCGGTGTGCAGGGCCCCGCGGCCAGCCAGGGCGTGCCCGGGCCCATCCGCCGCAGCGGCCCGCAGACCGTGATCGGCAACGCCACGCCCGCGCGCATCGGCGTCACCGACAAGTACCGCGCCGTGACCGGCGCGCTGCCCAACGTCGCGGAGTCGACCGAGCCCAGCGACGACGCTCGCCGTCGTCGCCGCAAGGCCCACGCACCCAAGGTGCGCGTGCGCGCGGTCAACCCCGCGAAGCCGCGACGCGGCACGCCGACGCCGCCGGGCGAGCCGGCCGCGGCCGCGGCACCGAGCGAGGCCGGCGGCGACGCACGCGGCGAAGCGCCGACGATCCAGACCAAGCCGGCGCAGACCGGCGACACCGTCGTCACCGGCGCGCCGCAGCCGACCGCCGGACACACGCCCTCGGTGCCGCTGCTCGCCGAGACGCTCACCCCGCCGCCGACGTCGGTCGCGACGCCGATGCCCGCTGCGACGCCGCGCTCGCGCGCGCCGCTGTTCGCTGCGATCGCGCTGCTGCTCGTCGGGGGTGCCGGCGTCGCCGCGTGGTCGACGGGTGCGCTCGATCGGGGGCGGGCGCCCCGGGGGGGCGAGCTCGCCAACGCCAGCGCAGCCCCGGCCGCGAGTGCGCCCACGACGAGCGGCACGCCGCCGCCACGAGCCGAGACCACGCTCGCGGCCGCGCCCAAGGCGACCCCGCGCGCCCAAGCGCCTCTCGAGCCCGCCGCGCCCGCGCCGAGCGATCCCGCCGCGGCCACGCCCGAGCCATCGCCACCGCCCAGCCCGACGCCGGTGCCCGACGAACCCCCGGTGGCCGCGCGACCGGTCGAGCCGCCACCGCGCGACGACGGCGAGGAGCCCACGCTCACGCCAGCGCCGACCGCACCGGTCGGCGCGCTCGACGACGCGGTCGCGCGACGCAAGCTGCGTGCGACCGACACGCTGTACGTGACCGTCACGAGCGCGTCGGCCCGCGGCTGGGTCGACGCGCGCGCGCGCTGTGAAGCGCTCGAGGTCGAGGGGATCAGCGGTTTCCGCCTGCCCTACCGCCGCGAGCTGCAGCTGCTCGATGCGATCGGACTGCTGCCCGACGAGCCGCACTGGTCACGCACCGTGCCCGACGACGACACCACCGCCGCGTTCGTGCTGCACCCCAGCACCGGTCAGCTCGTGGTGTGGCACAAGGACGAGCCGGCAGCGTCGGTGTGCGTGCGCTCGCGCTGACGCGCGACGCTCACGCGTCCGACTTGGACTCGCGCTTGCGTCCGCTGATGCGAAACCACACCCCCGCGACCGCCGGCGTCAACGCGAGCGTCGCGATGATGCGCAGGGGCTGGGTCAGCTTCGTCGCGACGTAGGCCGCGCCGATGGTGCCGGTGTTCTCGGCCGCGCCGTCGACCTCGACGCCCATGCGGATCGCGACCACGAAGCCGGCCCACGTGAGAAAGAAGATCGCGAAGTAGGTCGCGATGGCGATGCCGCCGAACTCGGCGAAGTGCTCGCGCAGCTGCTCGCGCTTGGCCTTGAACCACGCGCCCATCCGCGCCAAGGTGCCGCTGGGCGCCGGGGGCTGCGGCGCCGCATCGCCGGTCTCAGCGGACATCGGCGAAGGTCCTCAGCTTGGTCCCGAGCACGTCGAGCGCGACGTCGTTGCGGCCGCCCTCGGGGATGATCATGTCGGCGAAGCGCTTCGACGGCTCGACGAACTCGAGCGTCATCGGCCGCACGCTGTTGTAGTACTGCTGCCGCACCGAATCGAACGTGCGTCCGCGCTGCTCGATGTCGCGGCGGATGCGGCGGAACACGCGGATGTCGGCGTCGGTGTCGACGAACAGCTTGATGTCGAACAGCTCCCGCAGGCGGCTGTCGGCCAGCACCAAGATGCCCTCGACGATGATCACCGGCGCCGGCGCCACGCGCATGGTCTCGACCGCGCGGCGATGGGTGGTGAAGTCGTAGACCGGCACCTCGACGGTCTCGCCGCGACGCAGGCCGCTGAGGTGCGTGACCAGCAGCTCGGTCTCGAGCGAGTCGGGGTGATCGAAGTTGAGATCCGAGCGCTGTTCGTATGACAGCTCCGGACGATCGCGGTAGTAGCTGTCGTGTTGCAGCGTGGCCACGCGACCGGCCACGGCCTGAGCCAGCCGCGACGCGACGGTGGTCTTGCCCGATCCAGTCGCACCCGCGATTCCGACGACGAGGCAGTGCACGGCGATGTCGTCCCATACCACGGACACGGCACGCTGGGCGCGCCCCGGCGCGGGCCGGCCGCGCGCGCGGGCCGTGCGGTGGCGCATGAGCGCCGGCGCCGACGGGCGCACGCGCGTGCCCGCGCCAGCGCGGCGCCTTATGAGGACCACATGACGCTCGCGCCCCGCTTCGCCGCAACCGATCGCTCCTGGGTGCGCCTGTCCGCCGGGCAGGTCGCCGCACGCGAGCGCGTGCTGTCGAAGCTCGCCAGCGGCGAGTACGCGGTCGAGTCGAGCCCCTGCTTCTGCGGCCTACCACCGCACGACATCCACGTCGCCGACCGCGATCGCTACGGCCTGCCGGTGCGCACGGTGCTGTGCGGCAACTGTGGCCTGATGCGCAGCGATCCGCGGCTCGACCCACGCTCGGCCGCTCGGTTCTATCGCGACGACTACCGCGATCTGTACACCGGCCCCGGCAACGGTGAGAGCCTGTTCGAGAGCCAGCGGCAGCGCGGCGAGGGCCTGCTGCGACTGTTGGCCAAGCTGTTGCCGCAGATCGAGTCGGTCTACGAGGTCGGCTGCGGCGCCGGTGGGCTGCTGGCGCCGTTCGCTGCGATCGGCAAGCGCGTCGCCGGCGTCGACCTGGGCGACGAGTACCTCGGCATCGGTCGCGCGCATGGGCTGACCCTGGTCCACGGCGACGCCACGGCCCTACTCGCGCACCAGCGCCAACCCGCCGATCTCGTGCTGCTCATGCACGTGCTCGAGCACTACCACGACCTGCGCGCGAGCGTGGCCGAGGTCGCCACGCTGCTCGCCGACGGCGGCGTGCTGCTGGTCGAGGTCCCGGGTCTGGCGACCATCGCGACGCACTACCGCAACGACGTGCTGCTGTACCTGCAGAACGCGCACAACTATCACTTCACCGCCGCGACGCTGCAGTTCGTGTTGCGCGGCTGCGGCCTCGACGTGCGCGCGTGCACCGAGGACGGCGTGGCGCTGTGCGTCAAGCCCGAGGCCGGGCAGCGCATGGCGCCGATGCCCGCGCCGGTGGGCGAAGCCCAACGCGTGATGCGACTGCTGTCGGAGCTCGAGACGCGCTGGTCGGCGGCCGCGAAGCCACGCGCGGCCTGAGGCGCCCACGGCCCCGACCCCGCGCGCGCGAACCCGTTATGATCGGCGGCGGTGGGCGATGCGACCTCCGAGCGGGCCGACCCGCGCGACCAAGGGGATGATGCCGGCAGCGGGCCGGTCGCGACGACCGTGCTCGAGGGCGGCGTGGCAGCGGCCGACGCACCGCGGCTGAGCCGCGGCACCAACATCGGTCGCTACGTCGTCATCGACTGCATCGGTAGCGGCGGCATGGGCGTGGTCTACTCGGCCTACGACCCCGAGCTCGATCGCCGCGTCGCGCTCAAGCTGTTGCGCGCGGACGCCCGCGGCGGCCCGGGCCTGCGCGCGCGACCGGTGGCTGCGCGAGGCCCAGTCCATGGCCAAGCTGTCGCACGCCAACGTGCTGCCGGTGTTCGACGTCGGCACCCACGAGTCGGCGGTGTTCATCGCGCTCGAGTTCGTCGAGGGCGAGACCCTGCGCGCCTGGCTCGAGCGCGAGCGGCCGCACTGGTCGCGCGCGCTGCCGCTGTTGATCGCGGCCGGGCGCGGGCTCGCGGCGGCCCACGTCGAGGGCATGGCCCACCGCGACTTCAAGCCCGAGAACGTGATGATCGGCCGGCGCGGCGAGGTCCGCGTGATGGACTTCGGGCTCGCGCGGGCGTTCGGCGACACCCACAGCGGCTCGACGATGCAGGGTTCGATCCCGGCCGTGCTCGACGACGCGGCGCTGACCCGCACCGGCTTCGTGCTGGGCACGCCGGCGTACATGGCCCCCGAGCAGCATCGCGGCCAACCGCTCGACGCCCGCGCGGATCAGTTCGCCTACTGCGTCACGCTGTACGAGGCGATGTACGGCCATCGCCCGTTCGAGGGCCGCACCGCCGCCGAGCTCGTGGCGGCTGCGACCGCGGCACGCTTCCGGCCGCCGCCGCGCGGCGTCGACGTGCCGGCGTGGCTGCGGCGCATCGTCGTGCGTGGACTCGCGGCCGAGGCCAGCGCGCGCTGGCCCGACATGGATCAGCTGCTCGCGGCGCTACAACACGATCGCACCCGCACGCGCCGCGCGGTGGTGACGGTCGCGTTGGTGGGCGGCGCCGCGGCGGCGCTGGGCTTCGGTCTCGCGGGGCGCCAGGCCCAACTCGACCCGTGTGCCGCGGCCGCGAGCGGGCTCGACGAGGTGTGGTCGCCCGCCCGTCGCGATCGCATCGCGACCGCCTTCGCCGACGCCGGTGTGGGCTTCGCCGGCGACACCTGGACCCGCGTCGACGCCGGCCTCGAGGCCTGGGCCGCGGCGTGGGTGCGCGGTCGCGTGGACGCGTGCGAGGACGTGCACGTGCGCCGCGAGCAGACCGACGCCGCGCTCGACGTGCGCAACCTGTGCCTCGATCGCCGACGGGTCGAGCTCGACGCGCTGCTGGGCGTGTTCGAAGCCGCCGACGCGGCGGTGGTCGAGCGCGCGGTCACGGCCGCCGCGGGCCTGGGCCCGCCGCAGGACTGCGACGACGTCGAGCGGCTGCTGGCACCGCTGGCGACGCCGCCCGCGGGACAGGCCGCGCGCGTGGCCGAGCTCGGCGCGGAGCTGCTGCGCGCCGATGCGCTGCGCCGCGCCGCGCGGTTCGAGCCCGCGTTGGCGCAGGTCGAGTCGGTCGCACGCGAGGCGACCGAGCTGGGCTTCGCGCCGCTGTCGGCCCAGGCCGAGGTCGCGCGCGCGCAGCTCGAGATCGATCTCGGCCGGCTCGAGGTCGGCACCGCGCACTTGGCCGAGGCCGCCGATGCGGCCGAGTCGGTCGGGCTCGACGAGCTGGTCGCGCGCGCCGAGCTCACGCTCGCGTCCGCAATCGGCGTGCAGATGGGTCGCACTGCCGAGGGCGAGCGCTGGGCCCGCGCGGCCCTGGCCCAGGCCGCGCGCCTCGGTGGCGGTACGGTGCTGCAGGCCGACGCGCTGCTGGTCCGCGCCAACGTGGCCGACGCCGCGGGCGACTTCAAGACCGCGCGACGCAGCACGCTGGCAGCGCTCGACGTGTGGGATCGGCTGCAGCTGCACGGGCCCCAGCGGACGCTCGCGATCGCGAACCTCGGGCGCGTCGCGTTCCGATCGCAGGACTGGGACACGGCGCTGCAGGAGTTCGAGCGCGCCCACGCGGCCGCCATCGAGGTCTTCGGTCCGCAGCACCCCGACGTGGCCAAGGCGCTGTCGAACATCGCGTCGGTGCGCCACGCCACCGGCGACTTTGCCGGCGCGCAGCGGGATCTCGAGCGCTCGCTGGCGATCTTCGAGGCCGCGCTGCCGGCCGATCACCCCTCGATCAACATGACGTTGGCCAACGTCTCCGCGCTGGCCTACCGCCAGGGACGCTACGCCGAGGCCATCTCGGCGGCCGAGCGCGCGATCGCCAGCTATCGCCGCACCCAGGGCCCCGGCACCATCCGCGTGGCGCCGTCGCTGATCAACGAGGCCCTGGCGCTGTCGGCGTTGGGCCGCAACGAAGAGGCGCTCGCGCGTTACCGCGAAGCCGCGACGCTGTTCGACACGCACTACCCCGACGGCCACCCCGAGGCGTCGAAGGCCTTGACCGGCGTGGGCGAGATGCTCTCGCGCATGGGTGACTTCGACGGCGCGGTCGCGGCACTCGAGCGTGCCGTCGCGCTCGGTGGCGTCGAGGGCATGAACCCCTACGAGCACGCCGAGGCGCAGTTCGCCCTCGCGCGCGTGCTGTGGGACGCGAGCACGCGCCGCGACCGCGCGCGCGCGCGGACCCTGGCCCGGGGCGCGGCCGAGACCCTGCGTGCCGGCCCACCCAACGAGCAACGACACCTCGCGGCGCTCGAGACGTGGTTGCGCGAGCATCCGGAGGGCCGCCCATGACGCGACACGCGATTCTCGCGACCTCGGTGGGCCTGGCGCTCGCGTCGGCGTGCGCACCACCGCCTTTGCCCGCGGGCGCACCGGTGGCGTCGGCCACCGCGGGCGCCGCGGGCACGCCGAGCCGCGCGCGACCGCCGGCCAACGCAGACACGCCGGCCGCTGCGGACACGAGCGCCGACGCGCACCCGACCGCCGACGCGCCGCCGCCGACCACGAGCACGCCGCCCGCGCCCAAGCCGGTGGGTTGTTGGGAGCGCACCTTCGGTCAGCCGCCGGCAGCCGGCAGCGAGGCGCCGTCGCTGAAGGCCGCGGTGCCCGGCTGCGATCGCTGCGAGGCCCTGGTGCTGGGCCCGCGCGCCGAGGGCCTGCACCCGCAGGTGCTCGTGCGCGTGCGCGACGTCGTCGAGTCGTTGCCGCGGCCCGAGATCGACGAGCCGGTGCTGTGGATCAACTCGGGTCGTCGCGACGGCGATCCCGACGACAGCATGCACAACCAGGCGCTGGCCATCGACGCGGTCATCTGCGGCATGGACACGCGGCAGACCGGCGCGCGCCTGCGCGAGGCCGGCTTCACCTGCGTCATCGAGTACTACGACGCCGCCGGCAACCCCTGCCACTTCGCGCACGCGGACCTGCGCGGCACGCAGTGGGCCCAGGGCGCCTACGCCAAGGGCGGTCGCAAGGAGAAGACCTGCCCCAAGCGCGCGAAGAGCAAGACCATGAAGTGCGACGGCTCGACCAAGCGCGACTGGACCTACAGCGAGGGCTGAGCCACGTCCGCGCCTGCGCGGCTCATGCCGGCTGCAGTGTGAACAGCGGCGCGCCCAGGATCTCGGCCAGCGCCTTGTAGGCCCGATGCGCGCGCACCCGCACCGCGCCTTGCTTCACGCGCAGGCGATCGGCGACCTCGGCCATGCTCAAGCCGCCGAGCTTGTGCAGCCGCACGACGTCGCGCTGCGTCGCGGGCAGCTGCTCGAGCGCCTGGTCGAGCACGCGCGCGGCCTCGCGGGTCGCCTCGATCTCGAGCCCGAGGTCCTCGGGCGACACGCCCGGCTCGGGCGCACCGATCGACGCTCCGTCGCCGCGCGCGACCACGGTCTGGTGGCGTCGCTCGCGACGGTAGTGCTCGCGCAGGTGATCCAGCGCGACGTTGCGCGCGATCGACAGGTACCAGCCCTCGACCGCACGATCGGCGCCGACCTCGACCGACTCGAAGCGCTCTCGCGCTGCGTGGGCGCGCAGGAACGTCAGCTGCAGCAGGTCGTCGACCAACACCGGGTCGTGCACGAGTCGCGACAGCCGCGAGCGCACCCGAGGCGCGAGCGCGGCATACAGGCGCGCGAACACCTCGTCGTCGCCGGCGACGGAGCGGGCCATCATCTGGTGCAGCGAGAGCTCGCGCGGTGCGTGGCTGGGCGAGGTGGCGGTGGGCAGCAGGGTGTCCGAGGCGTCTTTGGCGGTCTGCATGGCCGGGTCCTGGGAAAATAGTTGACTGGTCGTCTAATCTGACGGCGCGAATCCGGGCTTTTGGGGCCGGTTCGCGGAGGGTCTGGGGCTTCAGGCGGGTGCGGGGCCGGGCTGCGGGCTGCGGACCGGCACCTCGATGGCGCGCACGGCCACGTCGGCCAGGCGCGAGAAGACCTTGGGGTCCTTCGCGGTCTTGGTCAGCACCATCGCGCCCTCGATCATCGCGACGAGGGTCTCTGCGGACATGCGCGGGTTGTCGACCGCCAGCTCGCCCCGGGCCACGCCGGTGCGGATGAGGGTCTCGAACGCGCCGGTCAGCGCCTCGAACACGGTGGCGATCTTGCGGCGGATGGCCTCTTCGCGATCGGCCATCTCGAGCGCGAGGTTGCCGATGGGACAGCCCTTGAGGCAGCCATCGCGTGCGTGGCCTTCCTCGAGCAGGCGGCCGAAGGCCTCGAACATCGCGCGGATCTGCTGCGGCACGCTGGTGCCGGCGCGCAGGCTCGCGATCACCAGCGCCTCGTACTGCCGCGCGTACGCGTCGATCGCATCGAGGGCGAGGTCGAGCTTCGAGGCATAGAAGTGGTAGAAGCTGCCCTTGCGCAGATCCGCCGCCTCGCAGATGTCCGCGACGGACACCGCGGTGTAGCCCCGCTCGTGGAACAGGCTCGCCGCGGTCGCGATCAAGCGATCCTTCGCGTCACTGCAGCGACCCATGTCCCGCCCGGCTCATTCTTGACTGACTGGTCAACTATGGCGGCCGACCCGGCAGCCGTCAAGGGCCGCGCCGGCGGTTTCGGCTGGGCGATTGCGCGCGGCCTGGCGGTGGCGGCCCGCCCGGCGCCCGCCGCCCCGGCCGAGCGCCGGGGGCCGGCGGCAGCCCGGTGTGCTGCGTGAGCGCGGTGCCCGGCCGCGGTCCGTCCTTGCGCCGCCGCCCCTCGGGTCGCTCGCCGGTGCCGGCCGGCTGCCAGTGCGGCACCAGCTGATCGCGACCATCGCCGATCAGATCCTCGCGCCCCATCCGTCGCAGCGCCGCGCGCAGCATCGGCCAGTTGTTGGGATCGTGGTAGCGCAGGAACGCCTTGTGCAGCCGTCGCACCTTCATCGCCTTGGGCACGACGACGTCGCCGCCTTGACGACGCACGCGCTGCAGCGGGCTCTTGCCGCTGTGATACATCGCGGTCGCGCTGGCCATCGGCGAGGGCAAGAACGCCTGCACCTGATCGGGTCGGAAGCCGTTGCGCTTGAGCCACAACGCCAGCTCGAGCATGTCCTCGTCACGCGTGCCCGGATGCGCGGCGATGAAGTACGGGATGAGGTACTGCTCCTTGCCGGCCTCGCGCGAGAACCGATCGAACAGCGCCTTGAAGCGGTCATAGCTGCCGATGCCCGGCTTCATCATCGCGGCGAGCGGGCCCGGTGCGATGTGCTCGGGCGCGATCTTGAGGTAGCCGCCGGTGTGGTGCGCGGCGAGCTCGCGGACGTACTCTGGCGAGCGCACCGCGAGGTCGTAGCGCACGCCGGAGGCCACCAGCACCTTCTTGATGCCCGGCAGCGCGCGGGCGCGGCGATACAGCTGCACCAGCGCGCCGTGATCGGTGCCGAGGTTGGGGCACACGTCGGGCCACACGCACGAGGGCTTGCGGCAGGCCGACTCGATCTCGCGGCTCTTGCACGCGAGCCGGTACATGTTCGCCGTGGGTCCGCCCAGATCCGAGATCACGCCGGTGAAGCCGGGCACGGTGTCGCGGATGCGCTCGACCTCCCCGAGGATCGACGCTTCCGAGCGGCTCTGGATGATGCGGCCCTCGTGCTCGGTGATCGAGCAGAACGAGCAGCCACCGAAACAGCCGCGCTGGATCGTGACCGAGAAGCGGATCATCTCGTAGGCGGGGATCTTGGCGCCGTGGTAGCGCGGATGCGGCACGCGCGAGTACGGCAGGTCGTAGACCCGATCCATCTCGTCGGTGGTCAGCGGAATCGGCGGCGGGTTGAGCCAGACGTCGCGATCGCCGTGGGCCTGCACCAGCGCGCGCGCGTTGCCGGGGTTGGCCTCGAGGTGCAGCAGCCGCGAGGCGTGGGCGTACAGCACCGGGTCGCGCACGACCTCGTCGAACGCCGGCAAGCGCACGACCTGCTGCGCCCGCGGCTGGCGCTGCGCGGCGACGTTGCGGCGCCGCAGCGGCACCACCTCGCTGGCCCGCGGCGGCGAGACGGTTGCGGCGTAGGGATCGGGCTTGGGCAACAGCGCGCCGGGCGTGTCGAGCTCGCGCGAGTCGATCTCGGAGAAGCCCTCGGGCAGACCGCGGCGCACGAACGCGGTGCCGCGGACGTCGCGGATGTTCGCGACGTCCTCGCCGGCGGCGAGGCGGTGCACGACCTCGACCAGCGCGCGCTCGGCGTTGCCGAACAGCAGCAGGTCGGCCTTGGCGTCGAGCAGGATCGAGCGGCGCACCACGTCGGACCAGTAGTCGTAGTGCGCGATGCGACGCAGGCTCGCTTCGATGCCGCCGATGACCAGCGGCACGTCGGCGAAGGCCTCGCGGCAGCGCTGCGCGTAGACGATGACCGAGCGATCGGGCCGCAGTCCCGCGAGGCCGCCGGGCGAGTACGCGTCGTCGCTGCGGATCTTCCGGTCGCTGGTGTACCGGTTGACCATCGAGTCCATGTTGCCGCCGGTCACCCCCCAGCAGACGTTGGGGCGGCCCAGCGCCGCGAAGGCCTGCGCGTCGCGCCAGTCCGGCTGCGCGAGGATGCCGACGCGGAACCCGTGGGCCTCGAGCAGTCGCCCGACCAGCGCCATGCCGAAGCTGGGATGATCGACGTAGGCGTCGCCGGTCACGAGCACGACGTCGCAGCTGTCCCAGCCCAGCGCGTCCATCTCCTGCCGCGAGGTCGGCAGCACCGGCGCGACGCCGAAGCGGTGTGCCCAGTACGGGCGACGACCGAAGAGGTGACGCGCGGTCTCCACGGGTTCCCGGGATACCGCGGGCGTGGTCGCACAGCAAGCCCCGGCGCCGGGGGAAATGCCGCCGGCCGCGCGCGGTAGTCCGCTACCATGGATCCCGAACTCATCCTCTCGCTGCAGATCGTCGGTGGCACGCTCGCCGCGCTGCTGTTGCTGATGCTGCTGCGCGGCGCGCTGTTCGCCGTCCAGCAGCAGAGCCTGTACGTGGTCGAACGCTTCGGCAAGTTCGCCCGCATCGCGCGGCCCGGCCTCAACATCAAGATCCCGCTGCTCGAGCGCATCGCCGGCCGCGCGAACCTGCGCGTGCAGCAGCTCGACGTGACGGTCGAGACCAAGACCAAGGACGACGTCTTCGTCCGTGCGGTGGTCTCGGTGCAGTTCTACGTGATCCCCGACGCGGTCTTCAACGCGTTCTACCGCCTCAGCGATCCCGCGGCGCAGATCCGCAGCTTCGTGTTCGACGTCGTGCGCGCGCGGGTGCCCAACATCCCCATCGACGACGTGTTCCAGCGCAAGGACGACATCGCCGACGCGGTCAAGGCCGAGCTCACCGAGGTCATGGGCGGCTTCGGCTACGGCATCGTGAAGACCCTGGTCACCGACATCGATCCCGACGCCCACGTGAAGGCCGCGATGAACGAGATCAACGCCGCCCAGCGCATGCGCCTGGCCGCCGCCGAACGTGCGGAAGCCGAGAAGATCCTGCGGGTCAAGGCCGCCGAGGCCGACGCCATGAGCAAGGCCCTGGCCGGCCGCGGCATCGCCGACCAACGCCGCGCCATCGTCGAGGGCCTGCGCGAGTCGGTCGACGAGTTCCAGCGCTCGGTCCCCGGCGCGACGCCGCAGGACGTCATGAACCTCGTGCTCATGACGCAGTACTTCGACACGCTCAAGGAGATCGGCGCGACCTCGCCGACCAACACGATCTTGATCCCGCACTCGCCGGGCGCGCTGGTCGATCTGTCGGCGCAGATGCGCGACGCGATGCTGACCGCGAACGCGGCGCGCGCGGCTCGCTGAGGCGCGGCCGCGCGAGCGGGCTCGGGCGGCGGCGTGGTCGACCACGCCGCCTGCCCCAGGGGCTTCGGTGCTGCTGCGCGGCGGAAGGCGGCCGCGCGATTGCGTGGATCCGCCGCGAGCGCCGCTGCGCGCCGCTCGTCGAAACGTCGTTCCTGTCCGAGCCCGGCCGGCGTCAGAAAATGCGCAAGACGCGCATGGGGGGGCCTCGCGTAGCGTGATCGCGAGGAGCTGGTCAATGGCAGGAAAACGCATCATCGTGATCGAACGACGGACGTACACGTTCACCGGGCTGGCGGCGAGCCAATCGCAGACCACCGTCATCGAGCGAGCGCTCGACGTGAGCGGCCACAAAGAGGGCACGCTGCAGGTCGCGGTCCATTCGCAGACCTGGACCTCCGGTCAGACGCTCACGATCACCGCCACGCCGGTGCAGATCGTCGACAGCGAACCGACGACGGACTTTCTCGCGACCGCTGCCGCGGCGACCGCGAGCGTCGGCGCGAGCACGAACGGAAAGCTGATCACCGCCAATCTCAGCTCGGGTTTCGGTTCGCATGTGCAGATCGCAGTCAACGCCGCGCAGCCAGCGAGTTCGACGGCGTTGGCGTGCACGATCACGGTGATCCTCGTGCTGAAGGACTGACCGTGCCCGGCCGCGTGATCACCATCGCGAGCCCACTGCAGCTGCAGCTCGACGGCCTGTCGGGCGGCGCAGAGCAGACGATCGTGCTGCAGCGGGCTGTGCTGCTGGGCGCAGTGACGGAGGCAACCCTGCGCGTCGGCGTCGCCGCGGTCGCGCTCGAGAGCCCGGCGACGCGCGGCTTCGTGCTCGAGGCACGGCCGGTGCTGCTGGGGCAGTCGCCAGACCAGGACGTGCTCGGCGATCCGATCGCGTCGATCTCGATCACCGAGGTCACGGGCGGCACGCTGCTGCTGGCGTCGATGGCCGAGGGTGCCGCGGGCGCCGTACAAGTGTCGATCCGCTGCGGTCAGCCGCTCGCGGGTCCGTTGCAACTGCGCGCGCACGTCGATCTGGTCGTGAAGTGGACCGAGGCGCCGCGACGTCGCGCGCGTCGCGGAGTGGGACGCTCGCTGCAACCGTGGATCCGCACCGCGCCGGCCGGCGCGGACCGGCTGGGGACCCGAGCGGACGCGAGCGACGACGGGTCCGGGCGCGCGGCGGTCCAGACCGAGCTCGAGGCACGGGTTGCCACGAGAACCGAGGCCGTGCTGCAGCGAATCGCCGAGCTCGCGCGCCGGCTGGGACCACGCCGTTGGCTCGAGCGGGCGAAGATCCGCGCGTGGCAGGCGCGTGACGCCGCGACGACGGCGATCCCCTGCGGCTGCGACCACACCGCCGATCGCGGAAGTCCCGCGCTCGCGGACGCCAGCTTCCTTCTTCCGACGGACCTCTCGCGCAACCTCGCGCCGCCGCGCCTCGTTGCCGGCCCCGCCCGCGACGATCCACCTCAATGTAGCGAAGGCGTCTGCTGCACGACGACGACCCTGGTGGTCGGACCCGACGCATTCGGCAACACGGACGAACTGCTCGCGCAGGTCTGCTACCCGTCGGCCATCGCGACCGATCAGCCGGTGGGGCTGTTCCTGCTGACGCACGGATCGCCGGACGGCTCGGTCCCCGACGACCCTCACGAGTGGCTCGATACCGGCGGCGCGGACTTCCTGCCGCTGCAACACGATCTGGCGCGCGCCGGGATCATCTCGTTCTTCGTCGTGCGGATCGGCGGCTATTCCGAACGAGCGGAAGCACTCATGCAAGCCATCGGCGCGGCGAAGCTGTACATCACGAGCCAGGCTGCACTCGATCCCACGAGCCCCCTGGCAGCCGTCGACGTGCAGTCGTTGCAGGTGGCGCTCGGCGGGCACAGTGACGGCGGCGCGGCCGCAACGATCGCAGCATCGCTCGACCGCGGCGTGCCCGTTCGCGCCGTCGTCGGCCTCGCCAGCGGGCAGGGCGACCTCGAAAACGCCGCGCTGCACCCCGGGACATATTACCTTGGGGTCGTGGGCACGCACGACGGCTCGCCGTTGGTGAGGAACAAGGGGCCGGTGGGTCTGTACGATCAAGTCGAGACCGATCGGCCCAAGCTGCTCGTGGTGCTGCGCGGGGTCAGCCATGGCCAGCTCGGTCCGGGCATCGGGTCGGCTGCCCTCAAACCCGATGACTACATGCAGGTCACCGCGGCAGCCGGCGAGGTCGCGCTCGCCGCGCGCAGCTATCTCGTACGCGCATTTCTGCGGTGGTCGCTCCTGCACGACCTGGACGCCGGGCGCATACTTGCGATCGACGACGTAGATACGGTCGCCTGGGGGGAGACGCTCTCGGGGGACAGCGCGCCGGCGGTGATCGGGGTGCACACGACCACGCGGCTCGCGACGTTCCCGGCAGGCACAGACTGGCTCGGGCCCTTCGAGTGCCGCACGATCTACTCCCCGAGCGCCGTCGGGACCGTCGAAGCCGTCTCTGGCTCGATCTACGGCACGTCCGTCGCGACGCTGGAGAACGCCACGACGCCCGCGGATCAGGACATCCGCAACTGCAATGACGTCATCGAGCCTTCGTGGGCACCGTCGACAGGCCACAAAGGCGTTGCGCTCTTCGTCGGCTGGGACGCGGCGCTCGGCGACGCCTCGGGAGCGGTGCTGCGCTTCGACCTGGGTGACGCGCTGGGCATCGTCGGCGGATTCCAACCCCCGGACCAGTTCAGCATCCTCGTGGAGATTGCCCTGCGAACGAACGCGCCCGCGAACGTGCCGGTGGTCGAGGCAACCGGGGCCGTCGAATGGTGGCCGGCGCTCGGACTGGGCGACGCCTCGGGGCCGACCCGCTGGGTTTGTCCGCAGCCGGTCTTGTACGGATTCGGGTACCCGTGCCCGCTGGTTTTCATGCCGGGTATTGAGACACCACTCGAGGATGCTCGCCGCACGGTCTTCACGTCGATCTCGGCCCGACTACCCCTGTTGCGGGACGAGAAAGAGCTCTGGAGCGCTACCCACGTCTACGTCGACCTCATGTGGGGCTCCTTCCAGCGGGGCGAGGCGGTGATTCGCAACTTGAGCCTGGTGTACCATGGGTGAAGGCACGCTCGCGCGGCGATGTTGCTTGTCCGCGATCCTGCTGCTGGCGGCCTGCAGCAGCCGCGTCCCCGTCGGCGGCGGCGCCTCCTCCGGCACCAGCGGCCCCGGCCCGAGCAGCAGCGGTCCAGCGGAGTCGACGGCCGCCTCCGCGACGGTCGGGATGACCGGCAACGCGACCACCGTTGCGAGCGCCTCAGGAGATACGACGGGCGATGACGACGCTCCGTATTGCCCTCACTTCTACGGCAGCATCGACCTGGGCGCCGACGGGGAGTGTATGGAGCACCAGATTCCAGACGGCGAGTGCACGATCTTCGAGGACACATGCCCGCCGGGACTGAAATGCAACGTGTACGGCGACTGCGTTGCAGTCGAGCCGGACGCCCGTGGGCTGTACGAGCCGTGTACCGAGAGCGAACCCGGGTACGACGACTGCGCGCGTACCATGCGCTGCCAGGGCGGCACATGCGTCGCGAACTGCCGCTGCTCCCTTGCGGAGCCCCACTGTGACGAGGAGATGACATCCTGCCTCGGGAGCGCTTGCCTCCCCCCCTGCGACCCGTTCAAGCCCGACTGCCCCGGCGATCTCCTTTGCACCTTCTGGTACCTCGGCTTCCACTGCAACATCTCCGGCACGCCGAGCAACGGCACGCTCGGGGACCCCTGCGGCAGCGAACAAGACTGCCTCGGAGCCCCGGTCCCGGCCATGTGCTTCGGCATGTACCCCGGCAGTTACCCGCCGAGCCGCGTGCCGGGTTGTACCGACAGCTACGGCTGCTGCATGGAGCTCTGCCACTTCAGCGACGGCAAGTGCAGCCAACCCGACGCAGTGTGCTCACCGTTCTACGACGACCCCTACACGAACGAGTGCTTCGGTGACATCGGCGGCTGCATGCTGCCGCTGTGACGCGCCTGCGGCTCCCGCCCACCGCCGGCGCGGGCGGCGGGGGGCGAGGCTCGACGCGCCCCCCGGCCGCGCCGCATACTCGCTGCGGTCGTGACCCCGCGCGCACGCTGGCTCGTCCGCATCGCCGTGATCGCGCTCGCGCTGTGGCTCGCGCTCGTCGGCGCGCTGTGGTGCGGCCAGGAGCGGCTGCTGTTCCAGCCGACGCCGCTGCCGCCCGATCACCGCTTCGCGTTCGGCGACGACGTGCGCGAGCTCGAGATCGCGGTGCCCGGCGCGACGCTGAGCGCGTTGCACCTGCAGCGTGCGGGCGCCCACGGCGTGGTCGTGTTCCTGCACGGCAACGCGGGCAACCTCGAGGGCTGGTTCGCGAACGTCGACTTCTGGCGGCAGGCGGGCTGGGATCTTTTCATGATCGACTACCGCGGCTACGGCAAGAGCAGCGGTACGATCGAGAGCGAGGCGCAGCTGCGCGCCGACGTGCGCGCGGCCTGGGACGCGATCGCGCCGCAGTACCAGGGCCGGCCGCGGGTGGTCTACGGCCGCTCGCTCGGCACCGCGCTGGCGGCAGGCCTGGCCGCGGAGGTCCAGCCCACGCTGACGGTGCTGGTCTCGCCCTACCGCAGCATGGTCGCGCTGGCCGGCGAGCTGTACCCGTGGGTGCCGAGCTTCGTCGCGCGCTATCCCTGCGCACCGACGCCGACGTGCCGCGCATCGACGGCGAGGTGCTGGTGGTGCACGGCGAGGCCGACGCGCTCATCCCGGTGGCTCACGGCGAGGCCGTGGCCGCGCTCGCGCCACACGGCACGCTCGTGCGCCTGCCCGGCGTGGGCCACAACGACGTGCACGAGAGCGCGGCCTACCGCGAGGCGCTGCTGGCCGCGCTCGCGGCGGCGCGCTCGCGCGGCGGCTGAGTGCACAGCGCCGCGTGGACGATGCGAAACGGCAGCATCGGCGCGCCGCCCAGGGCGTAGGCCTGCACCTCGCTCTTGATCGCGTACACGCGCTCCTCGGCGACCGTCGCGGTCGAGAGGCCCTCGTCGAGGCCCGGCACCGCCACGGTCGTGACCGTGCCGGTCGCGGCCGCGACGTCGAGCTCGACGCGGGCGAGCTGCTCGTAGAAGACCACGTACAGCGCGTCGTCGGGCGCGAACACGATGCCGTCGGCGCCCGACAGCGCGCTGCCGCCCTCGAAGGCGTCGCCGCCCAGCGTGACCGGACGGATGTCGGTCGGGTCGTCCTGCGCGACGAGGAACAGCTGCGGCGGCGCGTAGTAGGCCACGGCGATCGCGGTGTCGTCGGGCGTCGCCGCGATGCCGTTGAGGCCCAGGCCGCCGAAGCCCGGCGCGAACGCGGCGTCGGTGGCCCAGGCGGTGATCGTGTCGTCGGTGTCGATGCGGTGCACGATACCCAGGCCCGGGTCGGTGACGTAGACGCGGCCGCTGCCGTCGAGCGCGAGGTCGTTGCAGCCGGCGTCGGGCGTCACCGCCGTGAGATCGAGCTGCGCCTGCAGCGAGCCGTCGGCCAGGGCCACGCGCCAGATCTCGCTGTGGCCGTCGTCGCCGCTGCACGCCCACAGCACGTCGGCGGCGGCGTCGACCTTCATGCCCGCGGTCGACCACGCTGCTCCCGGCGAGGCGACCAGGATCGCCTGCGTCGCACCGTCGGCGCTGATGGTGCCGATCGCACCGCCTTCGAGGCTGCCGAAGACGAACTGTCGCCGTGTCGGATCGAACGCGACGCCCTCGGGGAACAGCGTGTCACCTTGGAGCGGGTAGTCGTCGAGCAGCGCACCGGGCTCGCCGGTGCTGCTACCGTCGCCGCTGCTGCTGCCGTCGGCGATCGACGTCGCGCCGCTGTCGCTGCCCGAGCTGCCGGGGCCGCCCGACGTGCTCCCGGTGCTGCTGCCGGGGCCCGCCGAGCTGCTGTCCGCCGCGGCCGTGGTGCCGCCGTCGTCGCCGCCGCACGCCACAAGCCACGCGCCAGCAAGGAGGATCGTCGTCGTGCGCGCCATGGCCTCAGTTCTCCGTCGGCAGGGTCGAGGCCTCGCGCGCGTACTCCAACATCTGCTGCGTGAAGTCCTCGGGGTACTCGATGGTCACGTCGACGATGGCCTCGCCCTTCATCACCGGCACCAGCTTGGGCTGGATGAACCCCGCGTAGGGCGCGATGCCCAGCGCGGCGTAGCGCGTGCGCACCTGCTCGTGCAGCGCGCGGTCGACCTTGACGCCGTAGGTCTCGACCAGGGCCTTGCCGGCCTCGTAGTCACCCTGCGACTTGATGCGCTGCACCTCGGCGAGCAGCTCGCCGAACAGCTTGCGCAGCTTGGCGTAGTCGCGCACGACGAAGTAGCTCTTGCCGTCGCGCTCGACCCGCTCGATGACCTTGTCGGGCTTGCCCTTCTCGAACACCCACGCCGCGATCATCTGGCGGTTGCGCATGTGCGACTCCTCGAGGTCCTCGCCCAGCTCGAGTCGCGCCAGCTGCACCATCAGGCCGTTGCGGATGTAGTTGTCGTAGGCGGCCTTGCCGATGTCGGTGCTCTTGGCCACGCCGATGTCGACCAGCTTCTGATCGGGCATGTAGTAGAGCGCGACGAGATCGGCGCGGGCTTCCTCGAGCGTGTTGGCGTAGTTCTTGAGCGTCTCGTTGGGCTGGCCCACGCCGGCCTCGAGCTGACCCGATGCGTGCCCGATGACCTCGTGCATGTCGGTGTGCAGCGCATCGGCGATGTCGCCCCACTTGCGTGCGCGCGCGACCTCGTCCTTGCTCGCGGCGAACTCCTCGAGCACGCCGCTCTGGCGCTTGGCCACGTCGTACGCGTGCACGATGTTGCCGAGGTTGACCGACTTGCTGCCGTGCTCGGCACGGACCCAGTTGGCGTTGGGCAGGTTGATGCCGATCGGGGTCGACGGCGCCGAGTCGCCGGCCTCGACCACCGCGAGGATGACCTTGGCCGAGATGCCGGTGACCTTGGCCTTGCGGTGGTTCTTGGCGATGGGCGCGTGGTCCTCGAACCACTGCGCCTGCGCACCGATGGCGGCGATGCGCTTGCTCGCCTCCATGTCGCGGATCGACACCACCGACTCCCACGCACCGCGGTAGCCCAGCGGGTCGCCGTAGACCTCGATGAAGCCGTTGACCACGTCGACGACCGAGTCGGTGTCCGCAACCCATGCGATCGAGTAGTCGTCGAACGCCGACAGCTCGCCGGTGCGGTAGAACGCGACCAGCTTCTCCAGCGCGAGCTTCTGCTTGTCGTTCTCGGCCACGCCGGCGGCGAGCTCGAGCCACTTCACGATCTCGCGGATCGCCGGATCGTACATGCCGCCCACCTTCCACGTGCGCTCGACCAGCTTGCCCTTGCGCTTGGCCAGCTGCGAGTTGAGCCCCCACGAGATCGGCTTGGGATCGTCCTTCTTGGCCTTGCCGCGGTAGAAGGCCTCGACCTCCTTCTGCGTGACGCCGGCGTAGTAGTTGGTCGCCGAGCTCTGGATGAGATCCTGCTTGGGGTCGAGGTTGACGCGCTTGGGCGCGACCTTGGGATCGAACAGCACCGGCTTCAGCGTCGCGAGCAGCGCCTTGGCCTTGCGCCGGTCCGGCAGCTCGTCGGCCGGCACCGCCTTCAGCATCGCTTCGAACTGCTCGGCGGTGAACGTCGGCACCAGCTTCTTCATCGAGTAGTGGTGGTGGATGCCGTTGCTGAACCACATCCGCTTGGTGTACTCGAGCAGCGCGTCGTAGCCCGGCAGCGTGTGGGTCGCCTCGGTCGTGACGATGGCTTCGAGCGTGCGCCGCACCAGCAGGTTGTGGCGGTAGTTCTGATCCCAGATGATGTCGCGGCCGGCGAGCGCGGCGCGGTAGAGGTAGTAGACCAGCTGCTTGCTGCGCAGCGGCAGCGCTTCGAAGCCCGGCACCTGGTAGCGGAGGATCCGCGTGTCGCCGAACTGCTCGGTCTGGACCTTGAACTCCGGACCGCCGGGCGCGGGCGCGGCCGGCTCGGCGCTCTCGCCCGCCGGCGTGTCGGTCGCCGGCGCGGCGTTCGCCGTGGGCGCCTGCGTCCCGCCGGTGGTCGGGCTCGGACGGCACGCGGGCTGGGCCGAGAACGGAAGGAGGACGAGGAGCGCAGTCGCGACGCGCCGGGCTTGCATGGCGCGAGACAAGCCGTCGCGGCCGACCCCCGTCAAGCCCCCGATCGCGGCGGCCCCAGCCGCAGTGAGGCCCCAGCGGCCGGATCCGGTCCGATCGCTCGTGTGCGCCCGCTCGCACCGCACGGGGCGCGGCACGGAATCCGGCGCCGCTGGCCATGGCCCCGATCGGGTGACCATGCGTGCGCGGCGGGGGGGTGTCCCCGCGCGCCTGCGCACACGCGCAGCACCCCGCGAGGCCGCGGATCCCGGCGCCGGCTCCCCTCGCTTGGCCGCGCGCGCCGACCCCTGCCAAGCTTGTCTGGACCCGTCGTCGTCGTGAACCCGCCGCTCCACCCCGCACCCGGCCGCGCCACCGCCGACGAAGAGGCGCCGCACACCGACGCGATCGCCCAGGTCCTGCGCGTGCTCGCGATCCTGCGGCGACGCTGGCTGGTCGTGGTGGTGACGATGGTGCTGGCCGTCGCCTCGGCCGCGCTCGCGGTCACGATGCTGCGGCCGCGCTGGCGCGCGAGCGCCTCGGTCGTGCTCAACGTGTCGGGCCCGCAGGTGCTCGACAAGGTCAAGGCGTGGCCGAGGACTCCGACGCGCGTGGTCGGATACAAGGAGTACTACCAGACGCAGCGGACCATCATCCACAGCCGTGCGGTCGCCAAGCTGGCGCTCGCGAAGCTGGGGCTCGCGAGCGATCCGGTGTTCCTGGGCATCGACGGCATCGAGTCGGAGGCCGAGCGCGTCGCAGTCGCGGCCACCATCGATCCGATCGAGCGGCTGCGCGAGCTGGTCTCGGTCGAAGAGGTCCGCAACTCGCGGGTGCTCGAGATCTCCGCGGAGTACCCCGATGCCGATGTCGCACGCGACATCGCCGACCGCGTCGCCGAGGCCTACCTCGAGTACGTGAAGTCGAGCCGCAGCGACGTCGGCACCAACGCCAAGGACGACATCGCGGCCGAGCGCTCGCGCGCCGAGACCGCGATGAACACCGCCGAGGTCGCGCTGCAGAAGTTCAAGGACGAGCACGGCATCGCGGCCGCGACCTTGTCCGACCGCCAGGACGTCATCAACCAGGACATCATGCTGTGGTCGTCGCGGGCCAAGGAGGCCGAGGCCGACCGCATCGAAAAGGAGAAGGTGCTCGAGCAGGCCAAGCGCCTGCACGCCGCGGGCAACCTCGCCGGCGCGACGCTGCTGCACGAGAGCCGCCGTGCGCTGTTCGAGACCATGCGCCAGCAGCAGCTCGAGGCCGAGGCGGAGTACGCCAAGATCGACGAGGTCTTCGGGCCCAAACACGAGGACCATCGCAAGGCCAAGCGCCGGCTCGACCTGGCCGAGCGCAAGATCGAGCGCGAGGCCGCGAGCCTGATCGAGTCGCTCGAGGCCGATGTCGCCGCGGCCGCGGCGATCGAGCACGACCTCGAGCGCAAGCTCGGCGGCGAGAACTCGCGCGCGCTCAAGCTGGGCAAGCTCGAGCGGCAGTACAAGGAGCTCGAGCGCGCGGCCAAGAAGGCCGAGGAGGACTTCCTGCTGATCGCGCGGCGCGACACCGAGATCGCGGTCAGCAACCGCGTCGAGGACGAGGGCATCGAGGTGCTCGACTGGGCAGTCGCGCCGACCGTGCCGGTGTTCCCGCGCAAGGGCCTGATGTTCGCGCTGGCCCTGGTCGCGGGCCTGTCGCTGGGCTCGCTGCTCGCGGTCGCGGTCGACTTCCGCGACCACCGTCTGCGCGGGCTGCTGGATCTCCGAGCGCGCGCTGGCCGGCTTCGGCGTGCCGGTGCTGGGCCAGCTGCCGCTGCTGCCGCCCGACACCCGCCTGGGCGTGGCCAACGCCCGCGCGCAACGACGCCAGCGCGATCTCTACTCGCACCTGTACCCGCAGTCGCTGATGGCCGAGCGCTGCCGTGGCATCCGCACCTCGCTGGCGTTCTCCCAGGGCCCCGATGCGCTGCGCACCATCATGGTGACGTCGCCGAGCTCGTCCGAGGGCAAGAGCTCGACCGCGATGAACCTGGCGCTGTCGTTCTGCCAGGCCAGCAAGCGCGTGGTGCTCATCGATGCAGACATGCGGCGGCCGCGGATCCACCAGGTGTTCCCGTCGCCGCGCGAGAAGGAGGGCGAGGGTCTGTCGGCCTACCTCTCGGGTCAGGCCGGCATCGACGCCATCATCCTCGACGCGCCCGAGGACGCCCCCACCGCGCTCAAGATCGTGCCCTGCGGCGGCTTGCCGGCCAATCCTGCGGAGCTGCTCGACGCGCCGATGTTCCGGCGCGCGCTCGCGGAGCTGCGCGACCGCTTCGACGTCGTCATCGTCGACACCCCGCCGGTGCTGCCGGTGACCGATCCGCTGATCATCTCGCGCGAGGTCGACGGCGTCATCGTGGTCGCGCGGTGCGAGTCGACCACGCGCGGCGAGCTGCAGCGCACCCTGGCGCAGCTGGCCAAGAGCGACACCAACGTGCTGGGTGTCGTGCTCAACGAGGTCGACGCTCGCCAGGAGCGCTACGCGTACAACTCCGCGTACTACACCTACCGCGCGAACGAGGCCGAGGGCGAGCCGGTGTGAACCGGGCCGCGCTCGCGCCCTCGCGTCAGGGATCCGCACGCCATGGATGAGCCCGAGGTCGCGACTGGTCCGGACGACGAGCCGACCTTCGAGCGCACGCGCAGTCGCACCCGCCCGGGCACGCCGTGGTCGCGCATCCTGCTGGGCGCGACGCTGTCGATGCCGGCGCTGGCGTTCGGCGGCGTGCATGCGCTGACGACCGTGGGCTTCTGCGCGCTGGCGCTGCTGTTGTGGCTGCGGCTGTGCCTGCGATCGCGCAAGGGCCTGCAGCTGCCGCTGTGGGGCGGCCTGGGCCTGCTCGCGGCCGCGGTCACGTTCGTGCAGTGGTTGCCGCTGCCGGGCCTGCGCGAGGCGCTCGCGCCCGGCATCGACACCGCGGTGCAGCAGGCCCTGGCCGGCACCGGCGTCACCGCGCGTGCCGGGCTCTCGCCGGTGCCCGGCGACACCGGACTCGAGGTCGCGCGGCTGCTGGGACTGACCGCGCTGTTCGTCGCCGCGGCGCAGCTGTCGTGGCGCGTGACCGCGGCGTTCGTGACGTTGCTGGGCACCGTGGTCGCCCTCGTCGGCTTCGCCCACGAGGCCGCGGGGCTGCACGCGATCTACGGCTGGTACACGCCGATCGACATCGACCGCGCGACGGTGCCGGCGCTGCTGGGCACGTTCGTGAACCCCAACCATCAGTCCGGTCTGTTGCTGCTGGGCATCTTCAGCGGGGTGGCGGTCGCGGCCGATCAACACGCGCATGGGCTGGTGACCGCGGATCCCGGCCGCGTCGATCGCTACGGCGATCGCTTCCTCGCGGCGATGGCGGGGGTGACGATCCAGATCCCCGCGCTGGTGCTGTCGCTCTCCCGCGGCGCGCTGGTGGCGTTCCTGCTGCTGGGCCCGATCGCCGCGGTGTTGGCACTGCGGCGACAGGCCGCCGGCCGCCGCGCGCGGCGGCGACGCTCCGAGCGTCTGTCGCCCGCGCGCATCATGGTGCTGGTCGGCGCCGCGGGGCTGTTCCTGCTGGTCGCACGGCATGGCGCGTGGCGCGAGCTCGCGACGCTGTCGTCGCTGAGCGAGTCCCTGGGCGAGACCGACCACAAGCTCGCCCATGCCATGCGCGCGCTCGGACTCATCGGGCTCTCGCCGCTGCTGGGCATCGGTCGCGGCGCGTTCATCGACATGTTCCCCGCGCTGCGGGTCGACGACAGCCACGTGCTCGCGACCCACCTCGAGTGCGCGCCCGCGGCGATGCTGGTCGAGTGGGGGCCGTGGTTCGGCGGCACCATCCTCGCGGGCATGACCGCGTGGTGGTTGCTCGCAATGCTGCGCGGCGGTCGGCACTCGGACGACAACGCGCGCCGCATCGTGCTGCTGGGCCTGCTCGCGGTCGCGCTGCAGAACACCGTCGACTTCGCGTTCGAATTCCTCGGCGTGACCGCGCCCGCGGTCGCGCTCGCCGGTGCGCTCGCGAGCGGGCCGGTGCGGCCGCTGGCGCAGCGCACCGCGGCGGTCGCCGGCGGCGCGCTGTTGCTGGGTGCGATGGTGCTGGGCCTGGTGAGCCGTCCGGGATCGCAGCTGCTGCGCGAGGACGACAACGCGGCCATCGTCGCCGGCACCGGCGACGCTGCGCTCGCGCTGGCCCGGCGACCGCTCGACGGGCGCCTGCACGGGCTGCTCGCGCGGCAGGCCGCGCGCAAGCAGGACTGGCCCGAGGCGCTCGCGCGCGCCGATGCGGCGGTGCGGCTGCGACCGGCGAGCGTCGATCCGTGGCTGATCCGCGGCGTCGCGCTGCGCCGCAGCGGTCGCGTGCCCGAGGGCGACGAGTCGATCGCACGGGGCTCGCGGCGCTGCACGACGTGCCCAGCAGTGCCGTGGTGGCGTGGCTGCTGGCGGAGTATCCCGAGCCCGCCGCGATCGCGGCGCTCAGCCCCGAGCCCGCGCGGCCGTGGCGGCTGTGGGTCGACGCGGTCGCCGCGATCAGCCCCGCGCACGCCGATGCGATCGCGGCCGCACGCGTGCGCTCGCATCCCCGCGATCCCGAGCCGCTGCGGATCCGCCACGCGCTCGCGCTGCAGGCGGGCAACCCCACGTTGGCGCTGCACCACGCGCGGCTGCTGCGACAGCTGGTGCCGCGCGACACCGGTGCGCAGCTGGCCGTGGCCAAGGCCCTGCGCGCGCTCGGCCGCGGCGCCGACGCGCGCGACGAGCTGCTGCGCGGGCTCGACGAGAACGCGCCCGGCGGCCCCGCCTTCGCCGACCTGTCCGAGCGGGGCCTGCTCGAGCAGGAGCTGCTCGCGACCCTGCTCGAGCTCGGCGACGAGGCCTCGATTGCGCGCGCGCGCAAGCTCGTGCCCGAGCTGCTGTCGCGACCGGCGAGCCGCGAGTCGCGGAAGATCACCGAGTCGCTCGCGGCCCAGCTCGACGCCCGCACGCACGGCCGCGCGCCCACGCCCGCGCCGTGAACGGGTTCGCGGCGGGCTTGGGGCTGCACGTCCCCGCCGCGGCCGCGACAGACCGCGTGACGCCGCGCGATCGTGCGGCTATCGTCGCGGCCGACCATGCGCGCTGCGATCGCTTCGCTCGCCCTGCTGCTGCCCGTGACCGCGTCGTGCGGGCCGCGGCCGGCGGCCACCTCCACCTCGACGCCCGAGCCCGCCGCGACCGCGGCGCCCGCGGCCGAGCCGGCCCCAGCCGCAGCCACGCCCGATGCCGCGCCGAGCGACGCCGCCGCGACGCCCACGCTGCAGCCGAGCTCGCCGACGCTCGAGCAGTTCGACGCGCGCAACGCCACCGCGACCCTGGGCAAACCCGGCAGCCGCAAGAGCGAGGTCTGGGGCGTGGACGGCGACACGTACACGACCTCGCAGTGGCCCGCGCGCGGCATCGTACTCATCACCAACTCCGCCGGCGTGGCGCACTCGATCGTGTGCAAGGCACCGTGCAGCTGGACCACGGCCGAGGGCGTCGCGATCGGCACCTCCGCCGCGGTGGTCGAGCAGGTCTACGGCACCCGGATCAACCGCGAGGAGTCGACCGCAGAGCTGTTGATGGTCGGCGACATGTACGGCGGCACGTACTTCACGATCGCCGACGGCAAGGTCACCGAGATCTTCCACGGCACCAACGCGGAGTGAGCCGTGGCGCAGGTCCCCGACGCGGTCGCGCGCTTCCGTGACGACTATCGCGCGACGCACATCGGGCCGCGCTACCGCGGTTGGGTGCACTTCGCGGTGACGACGACGGGTTCGCTCGCGGCCATCGCCACCGCGGTCGCGATGGTCGAGTCGCCGAGCCCGCTGCAGCTGTGCACGGTGCCGCTGTCGTTTCTGGTCGCGAACGCCGGCGAGTACTTCGGCCACCGCGGGCCCATGCACCACCGCCGCCGGGGCCTTTCGCTGCTGCACCTGCGCCACACCCTGCAGCACCACCGCTTCTTCACCGACGCGGCGATGCAGGTCGAGCACAGCCGCGATTTCCACATGGTGCTCTTCCCACCGGTGATGCTGGTGTTCTTCCTGGGCGTGCTCGCGGCGCCGGTCGGCGCGTTGCTGTGGTGGACCCTGGGCCGCAACGTCGGCGCGTTGTTCGTCGCGACCGCGGTGGCGTACTTCCTGAGCTACGAGTGGCTGCACTTCGCCCACCACCAGCCGCCCGACTCGTTCATCGGGCGACTGCCCGGGCTCGCGCGGCTGCGCCGGCTGCACCGCGTGCACCACGATCCGCGGTGCATGTCGCGCTACAACTTCAACATCACGTTCCCGATCTGCGACTGGCTCTTCGGCAGCTACCGACGCGAGTCGTGAGCCGCGATCACTGCGTCAGGCGCTCGAGCAGCGCCTGCGCGTCGAGCTCGGGTCCTGGCGCGATCGAGAGCACGCCCACCGGGATCTCGTCGCGCACGGTCGCGGTCAGCAGCGCCGCGCGATCGTCGTGCAGCACGCTGAGCCGCTGGCCGAGGCTGTCGTGGGTGAGCACGCGCAGGGCCTCGGTGTCCTCGGGCGCGAGGAACAGCAGCACCGACGCGCCGCTACCGTCGGCGGGCGTGTCGACCCGCGCGAGCGCACCGGGGGCCAGTACGAAGCCCTTGCGCCGATCGACGAACACCACGGTGCAGCCGGCGGCCTCCTCGGCGTAGGCCGCGGCGAACTCCGGCGGCAGCGGCGACACGGCCTGCGCGCGGGCGACCGCGCGTGCCAGCCCCTCGCACCCGGGCGCTCGCACGATCGTGAACTGCAGTGGCGGCCGGTCGGCGAAGTACTCCGTCTGCGGCAGCAGCTCGAGCGGCCCCGGCGGATGCGGCGGCGGTCCGCCGGCGGCGGTGCGCTCGCTGTCCTGCGCATGCTGCCGCGCGAGCGTGTCGATCAACCCCGCAACCGCGACCTCACCGTCGGCGGTGGGTCGGACCGCCATCATGGCGCGCAGCGGGATCGCGCCCTCGCGCGAGGGCCCGGCCGAGGTGCACCCGCCCAGCGCGACCAGCAGCACGGCGCAGCGACGCATCGCGGTGCATCGTAGCACCGCGGGGTCGGTGGGCGCCGTGAGTCGCACGGCGCGGTGCGATGGTTCGCTCGGCGCCGCGGCGGCTGTGACGCTGGTCCCGGCGCGGCCCCGCCAGCGGAACATGCCTCGTCCGCTTGCGTCGATGCCGGGGATGCAGCGCGTCCGTCCACGCCGGCTCCCGACGACCCTGTGCGCCTTCGCCCTGACCGCGGTCGCGGGCTGTCACGCGCCTGGGCCCGAGCAGCCAAACGGCGGCAGCAGCTCGACCAGCGAGGGGCGTGCGACCGAGGGCACAGCCGGCACCACCGGCGCGAACGACAGCAGCGGGGAAGCCGGGGCCGAGTCCACCGCCAGCGACTCCTCGACCTCGGCGGGCAGCGACGGCTCCGAGAGCGACGGCAGCAGCGACGCCACCGACGGCGGCAGCGACACCGGCGCGGTCGACCCCTGCGATCCGCCGCCGCTCGACGCCGTCGATGCGTGCGTCACCCGTGCCGACGAGGACTGCGACGGCGTGCCGGCGGCGTGCAGCGGCGCGCTGGTGGCCGCGTGGAAGTTCGGCGGCTACGCGCCCGACGGCTTCGACGCCTTCGCAGTCACACCACAGGGCGGGCTCCTCGTCGGCGGCAGCTCGCAGTCCTTCGACAACGACTTCGGCGACGGCGTGGTCGTCAACAACTACTCCGACACGGCCTACGTCGCGCGCTACGACGGCGACTTCGGCGTCGCCTGGGCCACGAGCATCGGTGACGGCGGCTTCGAGGACATCGCCGCGAACATCACCGGCGTCGCTGCGGTCGGCGACGCGACCGCGATCGCGGGCGGCCACGACGCCACCGAGCCGCTGGTGTTGCTCGGCGAGGTGCCTCCGGGCGCGTTCGTGGGCCTGCTCGATGGCGACGGCGTGCCGCAGTGGATGGCCCACGTCGCGATGCAAGGCTGCGGGCCGACGACGCTGGTGCGGCTGGCGGACGACTCGCTGCTCGTGGCGGGCTGCAGCCTCGGCCAGCCGGGCTTCGAGGGTCCCGCGGCGTTCGACCCCGACGCACCGACGATCTGGCTCGCCCGCTTCGATGGCGACGGCGACCTCCGCTTCGGCCGCGTGCTCGGTGACGCCGCGACAGGCGCGGCACCGCCGCAGCTGGTCGCGCTGCCCGACGGGGGTTACGGCGTCGCGGCGCGGTTCGCTGGTCCGGTCGACATGATCAGCGAGCAACTACCGGCGCCGCCGGCCGATGGCGGCTACCTGCTGCGGGTGGACGCGGACGACGTGCTGGTCCACGCCGCGGGCTTCGTCGCGTCCGGCGGCACGTGGCTGCAGCTCGCTGGCCACGGCGACGAGCTCCTGCTCGGTACCGACGCGGACGTCGACTACGGCGACGGCTTCGCGTCCGCGCCGTGGTCGATCGCGCGCTTCGACGACACCGGCTTGGTGGACATCGCAGACTTCGAGGACGCGGCGTCGCACTTCGCGGTCGACGACGCCGGTGCGGTCGTGCTCGCCGGTGTCGAGGGCGAGCAGGCGTGGGTCCGCAAGTACGACCCCAGCGGGCGCACGCTGTGGACGGCAACGATCGATGGCGCGCACGAGGGCCCACGGAGCCTGTGGCTGCGCGCCCTGGGGGTCGACGCGCAGCTGCGGATCTCCCTCGTCGGCTCGTTCTACCCCACCGTCAGCATCGAGGGCGCCGTGGTCACGTCCAGCAGCCTGGCCGCGGACCACTTCGTGATCGTGCTCGAGCAGTGAGCGGCCACGCCGGGCGGCGCGCTCACGGCAGGCAGTTCGATGCCTCGAGCTCGTGATCGATCAGCATCTCGATCTCCGACTGGTTCTCGTCCGCGTACATCAGCTGCCGGATGTCCTGGTCGTAGAGCCCGATGTTGTCGTGGAGGTCGCCGGCCTCCTGCAGCAGGAAGTGCAGCCGCAACCACTGCAACTTGATCATCTCGTTGAAGTCGGGGTCGTTCTTGATCTGATCGTAGACGTCCGGATGCTGCGTGCGCGCCAGCTTGAGGTACAGCTCGAGGTAGTACATGAACGCGACCGCGCCGTCGCGACCGGAGACGCCGTAGGGGATGTACTCGCCGACCACGCCGATGGCGGCCATGCCGTTGATGTAGCAGTTCATCTCGTCGAGCAGCTCGTAGAAGCCGTAGGTGCCCTGGTCGCCGACGAGGTAGAGATCCTTGTACAGATCGGTCGAGCTGCCCTCGACCATGCCGTAGATCTCGCTGCGGTCGAAGCCGTGGAGCTTGGGCGGGAAGAACTGCAGATCGCCGCGCAGGAAGTACGCGAACTCGTCCACGCTGGCGTTGCCGTACTCCCAGCCGTGGGTGCCCTCGTGGGCCTCGGTCATGAGCCCGTCCATCACCGACGCGAAGCTCGACGGATCGGTGAACGAACCGAGGTAGGGATCGCCGATCTTGTCGGTCAGCAGATCGTGGCCCGCGGGCCAGCGTCGCGCGAGCACGTCGAGCATGGTCGACACCGCGTCGCCGGCGTAGGCCTGCTCGAGGTCCGAGAGGTCGGCCGCGGGGTCGATGGGCTCGCAGTAGCAGTTGTCGGGGCAGTCGACGCCGCCGGTGCCACCGCCACCGTCGTCGCCGGTGTCGGGATCGGCGGTGGTGTGACCGTGGCTGGTCGCAGCGGTGGTGGTGCCCTCGCCCATGGTGCTGGCGTCGTCGCCGGCGTCGTCGATCGCGTAGGTCGCGTTGACGGTGCCGCCGGACTCGTCGAGGTCGATGCCGTCGTCGCCGGGGCCGCCGTCGTCCTCGGCGCTCGCGGTCATCACCCACGCGCCCGCCGCCTTCGCGCACCGACGAGCAGCCGATCGACAAGGACAACACCACGGTCGCGTACGCCGAGCAGGACTGCCGCGGCGCGCCCCGCGAGCAGATCGCGTGCCAAGGCCCAGACCCGTGGATCCGGTGCTCGACCGGCGGCACGGTGGACGCAGCACGCTGGGCGATCCGCACGCTGCGATGGGCGGATCGCCCGGGGCCCCGGCGCCGCTGGTAGCGTGGGCGGTGGAGCCGATCTCGAGCATGCCGCGCGCCAGGCGCGGCCGCGCGGCGCGACGGGCATTCTTCGGCACCCTCGGCGTGGTCGAGGCCGAGCCGTTGCTGCCGCTGTTGCAGCCGGCCGCGATGGTGCGCGAGCATGGCCCAGCCCGCCGCGCTGGCGCGTGATCCGTCGCGGCCAGAAGACCGCGATCGCCAGCGACGCGCTGTCGGATCCGTGGCCCGACGAGCGCGGCCCGGGTTGGGGGCTCGAGCTGTACATGCAGACCGACGAGCCGCTCGCGATCGTCGTGGGCAACTGGCTCACCGACGCGATCGAACAGCTGAGCCACATCGGCGGCCCACGGCGGCGTTCGACCGATGCTCGATCAACGCGGACCGATCGTGGTCGAGATCGACGGGCGCGCGCTGCCGGCCGAGCTCCGCGAACGCTCGCGGACGCGCAGGGCTGTTGCTCGGCGCGGCGAGTGACGAGCTGCCGCAGTGGTTCACGCTGCCGAGGGGCGCGCGCGACTGGTCGCGGCGGTGTTGCTGACCCGCGGCGAGCTCGAGCAGGTGACCGCCGCAGGGCAACCCGGGCGCGACGAGCTCTCGCGCGGCGCGTGTCGATCACCGCATCGGGCCTCGTCTCCCGCCGCGACCGGCCCTCGCGGATGTGAGCCCAGACGCCCGGGTCGAGAAAAACCGGCCCGTAGGTGGGTCTACGGGCGATTTTCTGCCCGCTTGACGCCACCGAACGTTCGTTATGCATCCCCATCCCATGCCCCGCGCGCTCGACAAGGACGAACAGCGGCGCTCGCTCGCGCTGCGCTGCGCGCCCTTGTTCGCGCGGCACGGCTACGCCGCGATCAACATGCGGCAGATCGCCGGCGAGCTCGGCGTGTCGACCGGCGTGCTCTATCACTACTTTCCCAGCAAGGCGGCGCTGTTCGAAGCGGTCGCGCGCGCGACCGTGGAGACCGACGTCGACGCGGGCACGCAGCTGCTCATCGGCGCGGCGCGAGATCCCAAGGAACGGCTGGGCCTGTTGCTGCACTTCATGGGCAAGCGCATGCCCGTGTTCGCGATGCACTACCGCGTGCTGGTCGAGTTCTCGAGCCAACTCGACGATGAAGCCGCAGTCGAGGCATGGACGCGTACGCTCGCGTCACTGCGAGAGCGCTACGCCCGGGCGCTGGGGGAGATCCTCGGTGTGACCGACGAGGGCCAGCGCGACCACGTGTTGCTGACGCTGTGCGGCCTGATCCTGCGGGCCATGTGCGGCGACCCGACCACAGATCTCCAACGCGTCGCCCGCTCGCTCGGGCGCAGCTTGGGATGGAACGAGGCGTGAACGTGATGATGACCACCCGAATTCGAGCCTGGGCCTGGGCGGCCTGCGTCGCTGCGGGCTGCAGCAACTCCGGCGGCCGCAGCGGCGACGACGGCCCCGGCTGCGTCGGCGCGAAGTGTGACGACCTCGACGGCCAGGACGACGGCGGGCCCCTGGGCAAGCTCGACCTGCCGCCGCCGCGCGCGGACCTCGGCGTGGTGCCCTCGGCCACGTGCGATGCCGCGTGCGCGACGGTGGCGAGCTGCCTCGGCGCGATCGAAGACGACTGCCTGCTGCAGTGCGCCATCGATCGCGAGGAGGCCACCGACCAAGGCGCCGCATGTGCCGAAGCGGTCGATGCGGCCTTCGCCTGCGTCGCGGGGCTCGACTGCGACGGCGCGGCCGCGTGGCAGGCCGGTGCAGCGGACTACCCCTGCTCGGCCGAGGACCAGGCCGCGCTGGCGGCCTGCGCCGACGCGCCGCCACCTTCGGTGTGCGACTCGTTCTGCGCGCTCGCATCGTCGTGCACGCAATCCGACGCGGCCGGCTGCGCCGCGAGCTGTGGCGACGCCCTGGTCGCGGCCGGCGAGTTCGGCCAGGCCTGCGTCGACGCGCAGTCGCAGGTGTTCGCCTGCGTCGGCGCGCTCGCGGACTGCGACGCATTCGGAGCCTGGTCCGCCGCCGGCGGCGACTACCCCTGCGCCGACGCCGATGCTGCGCTGGCGAGCGCGTGCGAAGGAGGAGCCTGACATGACCACCGAGCGCAACCTCTCCCGTCGCCGCACCCTGGGCTGCGGCCTGGCACTGGCGTTCGTCGCATGGGCGCCCGCGTGCGACGAAGGCAACGACGCCAAGGACGATCCCAACCGCATCTGCGTCGACGGCAAGTGCGACGACCTCGGCGGCCCCGAGGACTTCGAGTTCATCATCATCGGCTCGGGCGCCGGCGGTGGCCCGCTCGCGGCCAACCTCGCGCGAAACAACCACCGCGTGCTCTTGCTCGAGGCCGGCGACGACCAGGGCGGCAACACCAACTACCAGGTGCCGGCCTACCACGGCTTCTCGACCGAGGACCCGGCCATGCGCTGGGACTACTTCGTCGATCACTACGGTGACGACGCGCAGGCCAATCGCGACTCCAAGATGGTGCACGACGCCAACGGCGAGCCCATCGGCATCCTCTATCCTCGCGCCGGCACCCTGGGCGGCTGCACCGCCCACAACGCGCTCATCAGCATCGTGCCGCACGAGAGCGACTGGAACCGCATGGCCGAGATCACCGGCGACGCCAGCTGGTCGGCCGATCGCATGGCGCCCTACGCCGATCGCGTGTTCCGCTGGCTCGGCAACGAGAAGGCCGATCCCAACCTCGCGCTGTTCGACTTCAAGCTGCAGAAGGTCGTCAGCGCCGGCGTGTTCGCGTTCGTCGACGCCACCGGTCAGGGGTCGCTGTCGCAGCTGTTCAGCGACCTCGGCCAGCTGCGCGCGCTGCTGGGCACCGACATCAACGAGGTCGGCCCCGGCACCGAGGGCGTGTACCCCTTCCCGCTGGCGATGAAGGACGGCAAGCGCCACGCGGTGCGCGAGTACCTGCGCGAGACCCAGCAGGCTGGCTTCCCGCTCACCATCCAGACCGGCGCGTTCGTCACCAACCTGGTCTATGCCGACGAGCCCAGCGCCGACGGCAAGCCCCGCGTGGTCGGTGTCGACTTCGTCGGCGGCGAGCACCTCTACCGCGCGGACCCCAACGCGCCGCGCACCGGCGAGCCCGGCGCGACCCAGCGCATCCTCGCCAGCCGCGACGTCATCGTCGCCGCGGGTGCCTTCAACACGCCGCAGATCCTCAAGCTCTCGGGCATCGGCCCCAAGGCGGAGCTGCAGGCCCACGGCATCACGCCGCGGGTCGATCTGCCGGGCGTGGGCGAGAACCTGCAGGACCGCTACGAGGTCGGCGTGGTCAGCCAGACCCGTGGCGACTTCTCGATCCTGGCCGACTGCGCGCTCACGCAGGACGCCAACACCGACGAGTGCCTGGCGCAGTGGCAAGACGGCGAGGGCCCGTACCGCAGCAACGGCGGCGCCATCACCATCGTGAAGCGATCGTCGCGCGATCTGCCCGACCCGGATCTGTTCATCTTCGGCGTGCCGGGCAAGTTCGCCGGCTACGAGCCCGGCTACTCCGCCGAGGCGCTCGCCGACCGCAGCTTGTTCACCTGGCTGATCCTCAAGGGCCACACCAAGAACCGCGGCGGCACCGTCAAGCTGCGCTCGGCCAACCCGTTCGACACGCCGCTCATCGACTTCCACTACTTCGATCGTGGCACCACGGCCGGCGGCGCCGCCGATCACGACCTGCAGGCGATGGTGAAGGGCGTCAACTTCGTGCGCGACATCGGCCGCAAGGCCCGCTCGCTCATGGGGGCGCCGTTCTTCGGCAAGTACGACGAGG
>JAXLYC010000035.1:0-74517 GCA_046351635.1 Nannocystaceae bacterium
CGCGGCGTGTGATCGCGTGGCAGGCCCGCGCGGTCCTCACGCTCGCAGGCTTGCGCCCGCACGTGAGCGGGTTGTCTCAGCTGCCGGCGGGCGCCGCGATCCTGGTCGGCAACCACTGTGGCTACCTCGACTTCCTCGTCTGCGGCGCCGCGCTGCCGCCGGACGTGCGCTTCGTGATCAAGGGCGAGCTGCGGGACGCACCGCTGCTGGGTCCGGTGCTGCGCAAGCTCGGGCACGTGTTCCTCGATCGCCACAGCACCCAGCGCTCGCTGGCGGATCTCGACGAGGTGGTGTCGCTGCTGCGCGAGGGCCACAAGGTCGTGCTGTTCCCCGAGGGCACCTTCAGCCCCGAGGTCGGCCTGCGCAGCTTCAAGCTCGGCGCGTTCCGGCTCGCGCTGCACACCGGCACGCCGCTTCTGCCCTTCGGCATCGTCGGCTCGCGTCGGGCCTTGCGCGACGGCACGTGGTTGCCGCGGCCGGCACGGATCGCGGTGCGCATGGCTGCGCCGATCGAGGTGCCGCCGCGGCCCGAGCCCCAGGCCGAGATCGCGGTCATCGTCGCGCTGCGCGACCGCACGGCCGAGGCGGTCGCAGGCCTCATCGACGAGCCGCGCCTGTTCGCCGCCGAGATCGCAGTGCCCGGCGGTCGCGCCGACGAGGCTGCGGGCTAGCGCGCCGTCGCGGGTGCGGCGTTCTCGACGTCGACCGCGACCAGTCCCCACAGCGTCGCCACGCGCAGGCGCCCGTCGGGGCCGCGGCGCAGGCCCACCGCGCGCCGCGTCCGTCCGACCAGGGCACCGCGCTCGTCGAGCAGCGCGGTGTCCTCGGCCAGCTCGACGGTCGGGGCCGACTCGAGCGCGGCCCACGACGCCTGTGCGAGGCCACCGGCGCTGCCGCAGCCGTAGCCGGTGCCCATCGGGTCGACCCGTTCGACCCGCGCGCTGGGGACCCAGCCCTGCACGTGCACACCCTCGTGGCACGGCTGCACGTACTCGATCCGCAGCCAGCCCTTGCGCTGCTGGAGCACCCGCACCGTCTCGGCCTCGCTGCCCGTCGGCAGGGTGTAGACCGCCTTGCCGCCGGGCCGGCGCAACACCGCGGTGCCGGCCTTGGCGAACGCATCGGCGGCCGGCAGCTCGAAGTCACCCGGCTCGAACACGACGTCGAGCGCCGCGGCGTCGATCCAGCCCGTCAGCGTGCCCTCGTGCACTTCGCGCACGCGGGCAACCGCGCCTTGCGGTCGAGCACGTCGAGCAGAACTCGCCCGCCGCCAACGTGACGGCGCCGTCCTCGGCCGTGGTCGCCAGGCGTGCGTCGGCGTGCAGCACCGCGGCGCGCGCCAGCTGTGGCGACAGATCGGCGGCGTCGGCCCACAGCGGCAACGGCACCGCTGCCTTGCGACCGGCACCAGCAACGGCTGCACGCGATCGCCCTCGCGTGCGACCACCTGGTGAGGGGTCGAACGTGCTGACGCCGCCGCCGTCGACCGCGACCTCGCCGTTGGCGGTGAAGCGCAGCGCGCCGCGGCGCGCGACCACGGCGCTGTGCGGCGTGGTGACGTTGCCGAGCACGTTCCACAGCTGGTCGGCGCTGCGATCGCGGACGACCACCGGCGCCTTCGCCGGGCCGCGTTCGCCCGCGGCCAGTGCCGCGGATCCGCCGCCCGCCGGCGCTGTCGCGGGCCGAGCGGTTGTCACTGCCGGGCTCGCGCCTTGCGGGCTCGCGTGCGGCGGGCTCGCGTGCGACGGGCTCGCGGGCGACGAGCTCGCGGGCACTGTGGCATCGCGGCGGCAGGCGAGCAGCACGACGAGCAGCGGCAGGATCGAGGCGCGCACGGCCGGCAGCGTAGCGCGAGCGCTGCAGCGCCGCATCAGTCGCACGGCGGTCGCGGCTGCGGGTCGTCTGCGTCCGGCGTCGGCAGGATCGCGCGCAGGTACGCGTACTCGTCGTCGCAGAAGCGCGACGGGCCCTCGCCGTCGAGCTCCGCGCGCTCGCCGAAGGGCCGGTCCGCGTCCATGAGGCGGTCGGGCTGTTCGCCGGCGTCGTGGAAGTCGGGGCCGTAGGGATCGGCGAGGCCGAGCGAGTGGCCCAGCTCGTGGCTCAGGGTCGAGCCCACGATGTTGCCGAGCACCCAGATCGCGCAGGCAATCTGCGTCGGTCGATCGCTCGCGGGGCAGCCGTCGCCCGCGGGCAGCGCGAGGGGTTCGTCGGCGAGGTCGCTGGCGTCGACCGGACGTCCGCCGACGTCGGGGCGGAACGGATCGAAGATCCGATCGAAGCGTGGATCCGTCGGCAGCGGCATCGCCAGGTCGCCGGCATGCTCGGAGAAGCCCAGCACCGACTCGATGAACACGCCGCCGTAGCCGGGGTAGCCGTCCTGCTGCGTCTGCGCGTTCACGCCACCGATGCGGTCGTACAGGCGCTGGTTCTCGGTGTCCTTGCCCGGGGTGTTGTCGTAGCCGAACAGGCCCAGGCCGTTGGGATCGGGGCCCCCGACGTCGATCTGCGCGTAGGCGGCGAAGTCGGTCGGCGGCTGCTCGCGCAGCTCGACCCCGATGGTGGCGTAGTCGCGGCGCAGCACCTCGAACACGCGCGCGCGGATGTGGGCATCGACCGCGCGCAGGCCGAACAGCCGCAGGCTCTCGACGTAGGCGGGCAGGAACTGGACCCACACGACCTGTCGCACCGGCAGCAGCTGCAGCGACACCGCCGCGGGATCACCGATGACCTCGCTGTCGCCCCAGGCGATGCGCGGCGTGACGGTGGCCTGCAGCCGCCCGGCCTGGTAGCGCAGGTCGAGCAGCTGACCCAGCGCGTCGCTCTCGTCGAGCACGTAGCGCACGGTGCGGCCGTCGACGAACTCCGGCAGCAGCACCTCGTCGATCGCGGTCACGCTGCCGTCGGCGTCGGTGGTGAAGCTGCCGACGACATCGAGCAAGGTCGCACCGTCGCCACCGACGAAACCGGCGCCGTCGACCACCACGTACTGCCCCAGGCTCGCCGCCACGACCGAGGTGCCGTACAGCAGCGGGCGCTGCAGGTCGTAGGCCACCGTCAGCGCCGGGGCCTCGCGCACGGTGCCCGCGCGCATGTGGTTGCGCAGCAGCACCGTGCCCTCGAAGTGCCCGGGCTCGATACCGGCGATCTCGGGCACGAACGCGAAGTGGGCGCGGGTGCGGTCGAGCGGATCGTCGAGCGTGACCGCGACCTCGCGCGCGGCGACCGGTGCACACGGTGCCCCGGCGGGCTCTGCCGGCGCGAAGCAGCCCGCGAGCTCGACCACGGTCTCGCCTTCGCCCGGCAGCAAGAGCCCGCTGCCGACGACCGCGAGGGGCTCGTTGGGGAAGATGACGCCCGAGCGCAGCAGCGTGTCGGCCCGCGGCGCGAGCTCGGACGCCAGCGACCAGCGGGCCGCCCGCGGCGCGGTGCGGTAGAGCCGGCCGTCGACCGCGCTCGAGACCGCGACCGCGACCTCACCGTCGAACGCGGCCCCGTCGCCGCCGAGCGCGGCGAAGACCTCGTCGCTCACCGGCAGCTCCAGGGTCTGCGGGTCGACGTAGCGCAGCCGCAGGCTCAGGCCCAACGCGTCGATCGTCAGCGTCGCCGCGCCCCAGTCCTCGGGGACGAATGACTCGCCGGTGATCCGCATGGTCGTGCCGGGCAGGAGCACGTCCGGCGCGACCGCGGTCAGCTCGATCGGTCAGCGCCGGGTCGAGCGGACGACCCGGCGTCGACTCGCCGCAGCCGGCGAGCGCCAGCAGCAGCGGCAGCGCGGGGCGGGGACGGGCCACGCGGTCCATGCTCGCGCGGTCACTTGAACGTGTCGACCCGGAGCTCGCCCTTGCTCTCGAACCGGGCGCCCTTGGCCCGGGCCTCGGCGAGGCCGCTGGTGCGGAGCACCCACATGCGCTTGATCGCGACGACGTGGTCGTTCTGCCGCGCGTGGACCTCGACCAAGTTGTTGCCCGGGGTCAGCGCCACGTCGGCGTCGAACTCGAGCCGGCCGCTGCTGGCATCGGGCGACGCGACGTAGAAGACCTTCTCGACGTCGCCGAACAGATCGCGCGAGGGGTTGAACACCGTGATGAAGACGTCGCGCACCGCCTCCTCGTCGCTGGCCACGCCGGCGATGTGCACGGTCTCGGTGTCGGTCTGCATCGGCGAGCTCGACAGCGTGACCTTGGGTGGCGAGACGCCGAACACCGACTCGATCGCAGTGGGCTTGCCCGGGGCCTTGCCCGAGTCGACGTCGGCCGCGCGCACGAACGCGAAGCTGTCGTCGGTGAGCTCGACGCGGAACCAGCCCTCGGCCTTGGCCGAGCTCTTGAACTTGGTGCCGGCCTTGGCGCGGCCGACCACCCGCAGCTCGCCCGCGGGGCTGCCGAACAGCTCGAGCTCGTCGCGCGCGACCAGCCCGCCCGAGGCGCTGGCGAGCTCGACCCGCGGCGCGGTCAGATCGAAGCGCAGGTTCTCGGTCAGGACCTCGGCCATCTTGTTGTCGGCGACCGAGACCTGCAGCAGGTCCTCGCCCAGCTCGGACTCCTTCATGACCTCGACGTCGAGGTCCACCGAGCGCACCGCGCCGGGCTCGAGCTTCTGCAGCCGTTCGCGCCCGCTGTGCAGGAACACCGCCTCGCCCGCGAGGTTGCGCAGCGTCACCCAGGTGTCGAGCGCGGCGCTCTCGCCGGTGTTCTTGACCCACACGCGCAGCTTGGCGCGCTCGCCGACCTGCAGCGTGCCGTCACCGTTGCCGGTGAAGTTCTTGCCGGCGCTGGCGTCGTCGAGCACCTGGAAGCCGAACGCGAACTCGGGCCGCGCCAACGCCTGGGCGCTGACGTCGATGGAGGTCTGCGAGTCCTTGATCAGCTTCGAGCCGTGCTGGTCGAACAGGTGCACGTCGATGCGATCGGTGCGCGACAGCTCCTGCTCCGACACCGACAGCTTGATGGGATAGCTCTTGCTCTGGCCCGGGTCGATGCGGCCGAAGAACAGCTCGCGCTCGTCGAAGTAACGGTAGTCGCTGTCGGTGATGGCGCGGACCTGGAACGCCGGCGCGTCGCCGGTGTTGGTGACGGTGACCGTGACCGTGCCCTTCTCGCCACCTTTGATCACGTTGCCAGGCTTGTCGCTGGCGAGCTTCATCGACAGCTTGGCGGTGCCGGTCTGGCTGTCGGGGCCGCGACTCCAGTCGACGCCGCGCTTGGACAGGCTCTGCGCGATGCGGGCCTGCTCGAGCGCGGCCTGCTCGCGCACGAACCCATCCATGCTGCCGAGGATGTCGTCGCGGTCGGACGAGGGCGCGCGCAGCACCAGGTCGCGGGCCATGCGGATCTCGGAGTCCTCGAGCAGGATCTCCGTGCGCGAGTCCTTGCTGGGGTCCTTGCCCTTGTCGTTGCGGCCGGCGACCGGCTTGTCCTTGGCGGTCTCGGGCGTGACCTCGTCGTCGTCCTCACCGCCGACCGAGCCGCGATCGAGGAAGTACAGCGGGCCGAACTGCGTGCGCTCGTTCTGCGTCGCGCTGGAGATGAGGTGCTGCGACAGCGACTCCTCGCGCAGCAGGTCGAAGCGATCGCGCCCGAAGTAGGCGATGTGCTCGGCGCCGACCCACACCGGCACCGTCTCGAGGTCGGGCGCGACGCCGACCGACTGGATCGAGACGTCGCCCGGGGTCAGGTACTGCGCGATGGTCAGCTTGAGCGCGAGCTCCTTGTCGCCGACCTTGCGCTCGTGCAGTACCTGCACCGAGCCCTTGCCGAAGGTGCGGCGGCCCAGCACGACCGCGCGCCCGAGGTTGCGCAGGGCGCCCGCGACGATCTCCGACGCGCTGGCCGAGCCCTGATCCGCCAGCACCACCAGCGGCAGGTCGGGGAAGTCGTAGCGGGTGTCGGCGTTGTTCTCCTCGCGCGGCGAGGACACACCCACGGTCGAGACGATGGTGCCGCTGGACACGAACGCGTCGGCGACCTCGACCGCAGCGGTCAGTAGGCCGCCGGGGTTGTCGCGCAGATCGAGCACCACGCCCTCGACGCCGACCTTCTGGAACTCGTCGAGCTTGGCCCGCAGCTCCGCGCCGGTGGTCTCCGCGAAGTTGCGCGGGATCTGTACCAAACCCACGCGGCGCACGCGGCCCGACGCGTCGGTCTCGGTCAGCACGTCGGCGGTGACCGAGTCGAGCTGGATGCGCGCGCGGGTGATCTTGAGCGGCTTGGGTTTGTCGATCCCGTCCCGCGTGATGTACACGGTCACGGTGGTGCCGATCGCACCGCGCAGGCGCCCGACCGCGTCGTTGATGTTCATCGTCACGGTCGACTCGTTGTCGATCTGCACGATGCGGTCGCCGGGCTGCATGTCGACCTTGGAGGCGGGGTTGCCCTCGATCACGCGGATGACGGTGATGGCCCCGTCGCGCATGCCGACCTCGATGCCCAGGCCACCGAAGCTGCCCTTGGTGCTGGCCTTCATGTCGGCGAAGTCCGCCGGCCGCAGCAGGTTGGTGTGGGGATCGAGCGTGCCCAGCACGCCCGCGACGATGGCGTACTCTGCATCCTGTTGCTCGTCGGCCGAGAGCTCGACGTTGCGCGCGACGAAGCGGAAGACCTCGCGCACCGCCGGGCCCACCGCCCACAGCGCCTCGACGTCGGCGAGATCGAACTCCTGCTCGGCGGTGCCGACCTTGACCCGCACGCGATCGGTGCCGACCGGCTCGACCAGCACCTCGGCGATGCTGTTCTCGAGCGCGTGCAGGCCCGCGTGCGCCATCTTCTTGGGGTCGATGCGGTCGGGCTCGACGTAGTACTTCGAGACGTTCCACAGCGTCCAGTCGAGCACGCGCAGCTCGGTGGCGTCGGCGGTGGCCGACAGTCGCGCGTGCGACTTGGGGTTGTGTCGCTGCGACTGCGCGTGGCTCTCGCCCCACGCGGTCAGGCCCATCGCTGCGAGCAGCGAACCGACCACCATGATGCCGGCGGCGCGGGGGGCGATGCGACCGACAGGCTTGGATCCGGGCCCGGACGTGCTCATGTCATTTCATGGTAGCCGCCAAGGACAGCAGCGGCCACCGCCGGCGCGGCGTTCGGCCGTGCCCAGCGCGTGGGGCGCTGGGATCGGGCGAGGCCCGTCCCCCGGCCGGACGGCGCCATCGTCCGCTTCCGCGACGGATCGTCTGCGACTGCTGACAGACGAGCACCCCGGCGGCGTACACTGCCGCGGCTCCATGGCGCAGCGACGCAGTGGTGGACCCCGAGCGAACCCCGAGGCCGGCACACCGCCGGACGCCGGCGAGCAATCGGTCGTGTCGCTCGAGCGGCGCAACGCCGCGGTGCCCGAGGCCGCGCGCAAGGCCCAGGCCGAGGTCGTGGAGCCGGAGCTGGTCGAGGTCGACCCCGACGCGCAGCCGTCGCCGGAGCTGATCGGTGCCGACGATCTCGCGGCCGCGGAGGCGCTGTCGGAGACCGCACCGGCGACCGACGAGGAGCTCGAGGCGATCGCAGCGCAGCTGCGCGGCGCGGCGGCGCCGGGCACCACCGCGCTCGCGCGCCGCGATCCGCTGGCGGCGTACATGGGCGAGGTGCGGCGCCACCCGCTGCTCACGCGCGAGCAGGAGCACGAGCTCGCGGTGCGCTGGGTCGAGCAGGGCGACGCCGAGGCCGGCCGCACCCTGGTGACGTCGAACCTGCGCCTGGTCGTGAAGATCGCCCACGAGTACCGCCGCGCCTACCAGAACCTGCTCGACCTCGTGCAAGAGGGCAACGTCGGGCTCGTGCGCGCGGTGCAGAAGTTCGACCCGTACCGCGGTGTGAAGCTGTCGACCTACTCGGGTTGGTGGATCCGCGCGTACATCCTCAAGTACATCCTCAACAACTGGCGCCTGGTGAAGATCGGCACCACGCAGAACCAGCGCAAGCTGTTCTTCAACCTGCGCAAGCAGCGAGGAGGCGCTGCTGGCCCGCCGGGGTCGATCCCGAGCGCATCGCCGCCGGGCTCGACGTCTCGCCCAAGGAAGTGGTCGAGATGGAGCGCCGGCTGTCGGCGCCGGACGTCTCGCTCGACGCGCCGCTGGGCAGCGAGGACGACGGTCGCACGCGGCTCGATCTCATCGAGGACGACTACGCCGATCCGGAGAACCGCGTCGACGCAGCCGAGTTCAGGGCCCTGCTGCAGGAGAAGCTGGTGCGCTTCGGCGCCGACCTCGAAGGGCGCGAGCTGGAGGTCTTCCGCGAGCGCGTCATGTCCGAGGATCCGATCACGCTGCAGGGCCTCGGCGATCGTTGGGGCGTCAGCCGCGAGCGCGCGCAGCAGATCGAGGAAACGCCTACCTGGCGCGCGGTTGCGCGCCAGTACACCCGCGAGCGCAGCTGGTGGCCGCGGTCGATCGCGCTGGGGCTGACCAACCGTGGCGGTAAGCTGATTCTGTTCGACCGCCGCCTTGCAGCCTTCCACGACGATCTCTCGCACGCGCAAGCCATCGTCGGCACCGGCCCCGTCTTCCTGTACGAGGAGCTGCTCGCCGCCGGCTGCTGGGCGAGGGGGTGACGCTGCCGCCGCGGCGCTCGTGCTTCGTCGGCAACGAGCACGAGCGCGAAGTCGGAGCTGGTCGCGCTGCTGGCCGCGGGCAAGACCGTGGCCTTCGTGTCGGAGGCGGGCATGCCGTGCTGGAGCGATCCGGGCCAGCGCCTGGTCGCCGCTGCGGTCGCGGCGGGGCACGAGGTCGAGGTCGTGCCCGGGCCCACCGCCATGGCCACCGCGGTGTGGTCGAGGCCTGCCGGCGGACGGGGTGCGCTACTGCGGATTTCCGCCGCGCGCGAGCAAGGACCGCGAGGCCTGGCTCGCGTCGCTGCGCCACGAGCCCGCGACGGTGGTGTGCTACGAGGCCGCCAACCGCACGTGGGCGCTGCTCGAGGATCTCGCGCGCACGCTGCCCGACGCGGCCACGCGGCCGGTCGTGGTCGCGCGCGAGCTGACCAAGCGCCACGAGCAGGCGCTGCGCGGCAGCGTCGCCGCGCTGGCGGCCGCGCCCCACCACGAGCTGCTCGGCGAGGTCACGGTGGTGCTGGGGCCAGGCACACGCGACCGGGACGATCCCGTGCAACATGCTGCGCGCGAGACCCTGGCGACCGTGCTCGATGCCTCGCTGCGACCGCGACAGAAGGCCCGGCGTCTGGCCGAGCTGACGGGGTTGCCCGCGCGCGAGCTCTATGCCCGACTCGCGCTCGAGTCCTCGCACGAGGACGACGAGCCGCGCTGAGCGACGCGGCGCGATACCATCGAGCACGGTGACGACGCGCGGCGCCGAGCCGAGTCTGCCTGCGACCGCGCTGCCGACCGAGGCCGTCTCGCTGGGACCGGCGCCCGCGCTCGACAGCGTCGCGGCGGCGGCCCGCCGCGCGGAGATCCGCGCGCGCCTGTTCGAGCGCCACGGCGAGCCGGTACACATCGGTCGCTACGAGATCCGCGGGCGGCTCGGCGCCGGAGCGTTCGGGGTGGTCTATCGCGGCTGGGACGCACGACTGGGGCGCGAGGTCGCGATCAAGCTGCTGCACGGGCGCGGGCCCGCGACCACGGGGCTGCGCCGCGAGGCGCGGGCGATGGCCAAGATCTCGCATCCCGCGATCGGTGCGGTCTACGAGCTCGGTGAGCACGCGTCGCGGCCCTTCGTGGTGATGGAGTTGGTCGAGGGCGTGACGCTGCGCGCGTGGCAACACGGCCGCTGGGCCGCCGACATCATCGCGATGTATCGCCAGGTCGCCGATGGCCTCGCGGCCGCGCATGCCGCCGGCGTGGTGCACCGCGACTTCAAGCCCGACAACGCCATGGTCGATCGCGCCGGGCGTGTGCGTGTGCTCGACTTCGGGCTCGCACGCGGCGGCGAGGCGGCGCTGGCCGGAGGCGACGGCACGCGCAGCCAGGGCGCGGGCACGCCGGCGTACATGGCCCCGGAGCTGTTCGCGGGCACGCCCGGCGGCCCGGCCGCGGATCAGTTCGCGTTCTGCGTCGCGCTGTTCGAGGCGCTGTGCGGCACGCGGCCGTTCTCGGGGCGCGACCTCGTCGCGCTCGCGACCGCGGTGAGCGAGGGTCGGATCGATGTGACCGCGGCGCAGCGTCGCATCGATCGGCGCGTGCTCGCGGTGCTGCTGCGGGGCCTGCGGCCCGATCCAGCGGCGCGTCACCCCGACATGCTCGCGCTGGGACACGCCCTGGGCCGTGCGCTCGCCGGGCGCCGTCGCGGTGTGCTCGCGGCCGGCACCGCGGCGCTCGCTGGGTTCGCGCTGTGGCTGTCGTGGCCGCGGGCGTCGTCGAGCTGCGAGCGCGACTGGGGACGGCTCGAGGGGATCTGGGATCGCGAGGCTCGTGCCCAGGCCGATCGCGCGATCGCGGACAGTGGCGACGCGTCGCTGCAAGCCGCCTGGGCGCGGCCGCGGCGTGGGCTCGACGAGGGTGCGGCGCAGTGGCGCGAGGCCGTCGCGTCGCTGTGCAGCTCGGGGCGCGAGGACCCGCTCGCGCGCGCATGCCTCGAGGACGTGCGCGCCGAGCTGGCCGCGCGCAGCGAGTTGGTGCGCAGCGGCGAGCGGTTGGCGCTGCGCTGGGTGGTGTTCGACGCCGCACCGCCGTTGACGTTGCCCGATTGCCGCGAGCGTCGCGCCCGCGGCGAGCTGCCTGCGCCCGGCCCGATCGCGCAGCAGCTCGCGATCGCCGACGTCGCGGCGGTCATCGCCGGGGCCAACGCGTGGGGGCGGGCCGGCAACGCCGACCGGGCCCTGGCGAGCAGCACCGCGGCGCTCGAGCGCGCGCGCGCGATCGGTCACCCGCCGTTGCTGGCCGAGGCGCTGTTCACCCACAGCGCCGCGCTCGACGCGGCCGGGCGCGTGTTCGAGGCCCAGGCCGCGGCGCAGCAGGCCTACGAGGTCGCGTTGGCGTCGCGCAACGATCGCATGGCGGCGCGCGCGGCCGTGGCCATGGTCGAGCTGGTCGGCTATCGCCTCGCGCGCCACGACGAGGGCGAGGCCTGGGCCCGCAGCGCCGAGGCGCTGCTGCAGCGGCTCGGTCCCGACAGCGGCATCTGGGCCGACTTCTTCGTCAACCGCGGGCTGCTGCGCGTGCAGCAGCAGCGCCTCGCCGAGGCCCGCGCGGATCTCGAGCAGGCGGTTGCGCGCTACACCGAAGGCGAGGGGCCCGAGTCGGTGCGCCTGACCGCGCCGCTGTCGAACCTGGCGCAGATCGCCTACCTGCAGCGGGACTACGACGCGTCGCTGCGCTGGCTCGATCGCGCGCTGGCGATCGAACGCGCGCAGCGGCGAATACCATCCGGCGGTCGCGGACTTTCTCAGCGCCAACAGCCACACTGGGTATTGGCGTGGCCGACCGCACCGAGCTCGCGGCGCGGTCGATCGACGAGGCCGCGGTGTTGCTCGAGGCCACCGCCGCGCACCCGCGAGTGCGCGCGCGGTGGTGCTGCGCAACGCGGCGAGATCGGTACGCTTGCCGGACGCTTCGACGCGGCTGCGCGGGACCTGGCGTCGTCGGTGGCGCAGCACGGGCGCGTGCGCGGCGTCGGAGGATGCCTCGGTCGGCGCGCATCTCCCTGGGGCGCGTGGGTGTGCAACTGGGCGATCCCGCGGCCGAGGCGGTGCTGCAGGACGCGCTCGCGCGGGCCGGGAGGCGACCGGCTCGGACGACGACGTCGCGGCCGCGAGTGCCGAACTCGCGGCATCGCGCTCGATCGGTCCGACCTCGACGCGGCCGCGCGCGCGCTCGAGCACGTCGCGCTCGCCGATCCCGGGCTCGAGCCCGACCTCGCGTTCGATCTCGAGATCCAGCGCGCGCGATGGTTCGTCGCGCGCCGGCAGTGGAGCGAGGCGCTCGCGCGCCTCGATGCCGCGCAGGTCCACCGCGACGGTGCGCTGCAGGCCTCGATCGCGACCGCCGAGCTGTGGCGTGCGGTCGTGCTGGCGCACCGCGATGGCAATCGCTCGGACCTCGCCATCGCGTCGGCGCGCCGTGGCGCGGCGCGGCTGGTCGCCGCCGGTTGGGCCGCGACCCTGCCGCGCTGGCGCCCGACGTTCGAGGCCGCCGGTCTCGATCCCGGCTTGCTCTCGGAGGCAACATCTCGAAATCACGAATGAAATCGCAATCGCGAACGTCGGGAACAGTGGGAGCTATCCTACATCGGCTCAGCCCGAAGGCGGGGAAGCGGAAGGGGATCGGGATCCATCATGCACCGCCACGCTCGTCGCTCGCTGCTGCTCGCTGCCTTGCTTGCCACCGCCGGCGGGAAGGACGCCGACGGCAACCCGCAGGCCCAGTGCGAGGGCGCCAAGTGTGACGACGTCGACGACGGCACCGACGGCGATCGCCGGGTGTGTGCGGCGGTCCGCGGCAATGGTCAGCTGATCTTCGCGCACTTCGCCTCGCTCGCGCGCATCACCGAGCACTACGGTCCGCTGTGGGGATCCGCGGGCGGCAGCTCGGGCAGCATCACGCAGTTCCTGCTCGAGAGCGTGCAGATGAACCCGGCGGTCGCGCGCTGCGGCGACGAGGCCTGCACGCGCGCCGAGCAGGGGCAGCGCATCGCGCTGCTGCTCAAGTCGCTGACCGGCTACGCCGCGGTGCTGGGCCAGACTCCCGAGGCCGCCGCGCTGGGACAGCTCGGTGGGATCGCGAAGCAGTTCCACGACGCCGGCATCGAGGCGCTGCTGCAGACCGATCCGGCCGCGGCCCAGACCGCGCTGCTCGATCTGCTGCAGTCCGACGATCTGCGCGACCTCGTCAACGAGGAGCTGGTCGAGACCATCACCAGCTCGCCCGATCCGGAGTTCCACGTGCGCGACATCGTCGGCGCGCTGAGCCAGCTGGGCTCGTTCTCGGTCGGGTGCACGCCCGAGCAGGCGGCGATGGGCTGCAACCCCAAGGCGATCTTCGTGCGGCCTGGCCTGCTCGACTTCCCGGCGTTGGTGTCGAAGATCGGCCGCATCGCCGACTTCTACGCCGGCTACGGCCCGCAGGACGGCGCGCGCATGCAGGCGTGGCTCGATGGCTGCGCCGAACCCTCGCGCGGCAAGAGCTGGGCCGAGATCGCCGCGCTGCCGTTGGCCGCGAGCAGCTGCGGCGAGGAGTACACCGCGATGGTCACGGCCTACCGCGCGCAGGTGTTGGCCATGCCCGACACCGCGCCGCAGCGGCTCGGCGAGCCCATCGGCGCGCAGCTTTCGGCGTTGGTCTCCACCTCGGTGCTGACCGGCGCGGCGGTCGATGCGTTCGCGCAGGCGCGGGCGGACTACCTGGCGGCGCAGCCCTACGCCATGCCGGTCGACTTCGACGCGGTGCGCTTCGGCTACTGGGGCGCGGCCGACGACCTCGCACAGGTCGAGTCGAACCCGCGCGGCTTCGACGACCTCAAGACCTCGAAGTTCCTGTCGCTGGGCACGGCCAGCTGGGGCGAGGCACTGTCGTACTCGCCCGCGGAGCCGGGGCTGGCGCGGGCGCTCGAGCTGCCCACGACGCGTACGGCGCGGCGCAGGTGTCTGCCGGCGGTTGGTCCGAACCTCGCGCCGACCCTGGTGCTGGCGAACCTGGGCTGCGAGGAGATCGTCTACGTCACGCGGCGCGGCGACGGGTCGAACTTCGCGACCGGAATCGCGGCCGAGTTCGGCATGGACGACGCGGGACGCACCGCGCTCTACGACCTCGACGCGGACAGCAGCTACACCCGCTCGCTCGAGGAAGCCGACGCGGTGTGGTGCACCGACTGGAACAACCAGTCGGCCACCGATCTGACGGGTGTGTTCGCCGACGGCTACGGCGCGCCGATGCAGACCGACGATCCGTTCTTCGCCGGCGGCAGCGATCCCTACGCCGGCGCGCAGGCCGAGCTGGGCATCCGCGGCTGCTCGCCGGGCGCCTGAGCCCCCGCGCCGTCGCCGGCGCGCCGGCCCTGCTACAGTGAAGGGCGATGCGCAGCGGCACCTCGGTCGAGGGACGCGATCACGAGACCCACGTCGGCGTCGAGGGCAACGAAGGGCGCACGCGCATCGTCATCGCGGTCACGCTGATCGTGATGGTGGCGGAGCTGATCGTCGGGCAGTGGACCCGCTCGCTCGCCTTGGTCGCCGATGGCTGGCACATGGCGACCCACGCCGGCGCGCTGGCGTTGTCCGCGGTGGCGTACTGGTTCGCGCGCACGCGGGCCGGCCACGCGATGTTCACCTTCGGCACGGGCAAGGTCTACGCGCTGGCTGGGTTCACCAGCGCGATCCTCTTGGCGGTCGCGGCGGGGTGGATGGTGGTGGAGGCGATGATCCGGCTGTGGGCGCCGGCGGTCGTGCGCTTCGACGAGGCGTTGCCGGTCGCGGTGCTGGGGCTGGCGGTGAACCTCGTGAGCATCCGGTTGCTGCACGCGGGCGGGGAGCATGGGCATCCGCATGACCATGGGCATGAGCATGGGCATGAGCATGAGCATGGGCATGAGCATGGGCATGGGCATGAGCATGGGCATGGGCATGGGCATGGGCATGAGCATGGGCATGGGCATGACCACGACGCTCGGCACGGGCACGGGGATCACAACCTGCGGGCGGTCTACCTGCACGTGGTCGCGGATGCGCTCACCAGTGTGCTGGCGATCGCGGCGCTTCTGTGCGGGCGCTACCTCGGCTGGGTTGCGCTCGATCCGCTGATGGCCATCGTCGGAGCGGTCATGATCCTGCGTTGGTCGTGGCAGCTGGGGCGGGATGCCGCGGCGCAGCTGGTGGATGCCAGCGCGGACCCGGGCGCGGAGCGGAACATCCGCGAGGCGCTGTCGGCGTTCGAAGGTGTCGAGGTCGAAGACCTGCACTCGTGGCAGCTGGGCCCCCATCGCTGGGGTTGCATCGTGGCGGTGTCGTGCTCGCAGCCGTGCAGCGTCGACGCCTTGCGCAGGGCGATCCTCGCGGCGGCGCCGGTCCACCATCTCACCGTCGAGCTGCGCGGTCCGCTGGGCGAGACCCCGGGAGCGCCGTGACCAGCGAGTCGGTCGCGGACGACGATCGCGAGAGCTTCGCGGCGTGGTGTCGGGGCGACGCGGCTGCGGGGCGGCGCTTCGTCGCGCGCCACCTGCCGCAGATCGCCCGCTTCTTCGCGACCAAGGTCGCGGCCGCGCACGAGGCCGATGATCTGACCGCGCGCACCTTCGAGGTGCTGCTCGGCAAGCGGGCGCAGTGGCGCGGTGAGGGCTCGCCGCGGACGTTCCTCTTCGGCATCGCGCACCACGTGCTGCTGGGCTGGGCCCGCGACCGTCGCCGCGCGCAGGAGCGCTTCGATCCGGCGTCGGTCTCGGCCGCCGCGTTGGCCCCGTCGATGACCTCGCACATCCACGCGCGCGGGCAGCAGCGGGTGCTGCTGGCGGCGCTGCGGTCGATCCCGCTCGACGCCCAGGTGATCCTCGAGCTGACCCTGGTCGAGGGCCTCTCGCGCGCCGAGATCGCGGCGGTGTTGCAGCTGCCCGAGGGCACCGTCGCGAGCCGGCTGCGTCGCGCCCGCGCGCAGCTCGACGACGCCGTCGCGGCCCATGCGGGCTCGCCCGAGCTGGCCCAGAGCACCGCCACGGACCTGGTCGCATGGGCCGAGGCGTTGCGCGAGGCGCTGACGCCAGGGTTGCCGCCCGCGACGTGATCAGGCGACCCGCCTGCCGGAACCACCCCGGTGAGGAGTCACCGCCATGGAACCCGCACCCACCGATGCACCGTCGCAGACCACCCTTGGACCCGGGGCCGAGCCGCCCGCGCGCGCCGGCGGTCGCTGGCGCCGGCTGCAGGGCTTCGTCAACGCGCGGGTCTTCGGCGACGCGCCGCCGATGCTCGGGCGCTACCGCCTGCTCGACGCGATCGGCAGCGGTGCCATGGGCGTGGTCCTGCGTGCGCTCGACACCGAGCTCGAGCGCGAGGTCGCGCTGAAGCTGCTGGGCGCGGACGGTGCCACGGCCGAGCGCCACCGCTTGCAACGCGAGGCCCAGGCCATGGCGCGCGTCAGCCATCCCAACGTCGTCGCGGTCTACGACGTGGGCGAGCAGGACGGCGAGCTGTTCCTCGCGATGGAGCTGGTCCGCGGACGCACGCTGCGGGCGTGGCTCGACCAGCGGCCGCGAACCTGGCGCGAGGTTGCGTCGGTGTTCGCCGGTGCGGCGCGCGGGCTCGCGGCCGCCCACGCGGCCGGCTTGGTCCACCGCGATTTCAAACCCGAGAACGTGCTGGTCGACGAGCGCGGCCGCGTGTGCGTGGTCGACTTCGGTCTGGTCGCGCGCGGCACCACGCGCAACGAACCGCTGCTCGAGGGCGCGGCCGTGCCGCAGGACGTGACCAGCTCGATCCCGCTGGCCGGCACGCCAGCGTACATGGCCCCCGAGCAGGTGCAGGGCCGACCGGTCGACGCGCGCGCGGACGTGTGGAGCCTGTGCGTCGCGCTGTTCGAGGCGCTGTACGGCCGCCGCCCCTTCGACGGCGCCTCGGTGGTCGAGACCCTGACCGCGGTCGTGCAGGGCCGCGTGCGCTGGCCCGACGGTGGCTCGGTGCCCGGTCGCCTGCGGCGGTTGCTGCGTCGCGGGCTGCAGGCCGATCGCGACCTTCGCGAACTCGACTGCGGCCGCATCGCGCGCGAGCTCGAGGCCACGCTCGGTGCACGCCGTCGTCTCGCGACGGTCGCGGGTGTCTCGGCGCTGGGCGCTGCGGTCGTGGCGTTGGGCCTGCGGGCCTACGCGACCTCGCCGCAGGACTGCGACGCGCGGGCCCAGTCCGCGCTGGGCGAGGCGTGGCGGCCCGACCGTCGCGACGCGATCGCGGCACGGCTGTCGGAGCTCGAGACGCCCGCGGCGGCCCCCGCCGTCGAGACCCTGGCGGCGCACGCCGACGCGTGGATCGCCGCGCACGCGCACGCGTGCACCGCGGTCGAGGCCGGCGGCGATGCGACCGAGGCCGCCGCGGTGCAGCTGTGCCTGCAGCACGACCGCGATGGCTTCGTCGCGGTCGGCGATCTGCTGGCCGAGGCCGATCCGGTGGTGCTGGGCAACCTCGCGCTGCTGCTGACCGGCCTGCGGGATCCGGGGCGGTGCCTCGACGCTGCCGGGCGCGATGCCGTCGTGCCCGACGCCGACGTGCGCGTGCCCGAGCTGCGCGCCGCGCTGGCGCGCGCGCGCACGCTGTGGAGCTCGGGCGACGACGAGCGCGCCGAGGCGCTCACGCAGCAGGTACTCGAGCAGGCGGCGGCCCAGGGGCAGGATGCCGCGTGGGTGCACGCCGCGGTGCTGCTGGGCGAGATCACGACCCTGCGGCTCGACGACGTCGTGCCGGTGGTGCCGTTGCTGCAGCAGGCGCGGCAGATCGCGGCGCAGGGCGGCCAACAGGCCGCCGTTGCGCGGCTCGATGCGCTTCTGGTCGGCGATCCCAGCGGAGCGACCGTGGCGACGCTGCCGCGACGCTTCGCCGCCGCCGCCGCGCTGGCGGACGCGGCCGGCGATGCCGAGGCGCTGGCGCTGTTGGTGGTCGCGACCTGGCGCTTCGGCCACGCGCCCTTCGGGCTCACCGGGCCCGAGGTCGACGCGCTGCGCGAGCGCGTGGTGCCGCTGGCGCGAGAGCAGCTCGGCGAGGGCCACCGGCTCGCGCGCAGCATCGCCGATGCCCGCGGTCTGCTGCGTCGCGACGCCGACGTGGTCTACGCCCAGCAGCTGGTCGCGAGCACGACCGCGCAGTGGGGACCGCACAGTCGCGCGACCGCGGACGCCCGCTTCGTGCTCGCGGGCGCGCTGTGGCGCGCCGATCAGCTCGAGGCCGCGCTGGCCGAGCAGGACGCCGCCATGGCCATCGTCGAGCGTTCGCAGGGCCAGCGCTCGGTCAGCTACGCCATGGCGCTGGTGCAGCGCTTCGAGATGCAGGCCGAGCGCGGCGCGCTCGAGGGTGCGCTGCAGGATGCCGATCGTGCGATCGCACTGCTGCCGCAGCTGCCCGACAACCCGCTGCAGTTCGGCCGCCCGACCGCGACCAGTGTGGCGACCGACGCCGCGTTGCTGCTGCTGCGTCACGGCCAACCCGAGCGCGCCCGTCGCTACGCCGAGCGCGGCGCCGCGGAGTCCGATCGCTACCTGCGGATCCCCGGTGCGCTCGCGCTGGCCGAGGTGCAGCTGCGCCTGGGCGATGCTGCCGCGGCCGAACGCGCGGCCGAGGCGTTGCTGCAGGTGATGGCGGAGCCGGAGCCCAAGCTGCTGCCGGCCTCGACCGTGCGCGCGCGCATCCGCATGGTGCGCGGCGAAGCCTTGCTCGCGCGCGGGGCCCACGCGCAGGCGCAGCAGGACTTCCTCGCGGCCGGACGCGACGTGCTGTCGAACCAGCCGCGCGACCAGGCGCGGGTGCAGCTGGGCCTGGGCCGCGCCGCGCTGGCGATGGGCGACGCGGCCGACCTCGCGCTCGCGTTGCAGCGCGCGCAGCCGCTGCTGGCCGAGCTCGGTGGGGCCGATCCGGTGCGGCTCGAGCTCGAGCTGCTTGCCGCGGCCGCGCCGCGCTAGCGGACGATCGCGGGCTCGAGCCCGGCCTCGGCGCGGTACTGCATGCAGCGCCGATCGCCGGCCTCGACCCGCCGGCAGCCGCGCGGCCGCAGGGCGTAGATCGAGCACGTCACCTGCTCGCCCAGCCGGCCGCGTAGCGCGACGCAGCGGCCGGTGTCGCCCAGCCGCAGGTGCACCACGCCCTGGGCGTTGCGGCACAGCAGCTTGGTGTGCCGCGCGGCCCGATGCAGCGGTTCGTCGGGCCCGACCTCGACCCACTCGACGCTGCCCTCGCGCTGGTTCTCGAGCGGGTTGCGGCAGCACGCGCCGCAGCGGCGGCAATCCGGCACGGGCCCGGTCGCCACGACGTGGAGCGTGCGGGCCACGGGCGCGCCTCCGCTAGAACATCAGCATGAAGCGCGCGTACGCGTAGGTGTCGAGCACGTCGTCGATCATGAAGCGCCGGCCCACGTTGTCGACCACGTCGCGACGCAACGGGTTGACCTCCTTCGTGTTCGGCTCCACGCGATCGTCGTCCGTGCCGCCCTTGGCGTCACCGCGGTTGGTGAAGGTCAGGAAGTGGCGCGTGTCCGTCTGCAGCGTCACGCCGGCCATGAACCGCGCGTGCGGGCCCAGGTGCAGGTTCAGCGCGCCGTTGAAGCCGAAGGTGCCGTAGTCCTGCAGGTCGGTCAGCCCGTTGTAGCGCGAGCACGACGGGCCGCCGGCCTGGACGTAGCCGGGGTCGCCGGGGTTGGCCTGCGCGAACGCCATGGCCGCGTTGCGGTCGCACTGACCGGCCTTGGTCGGGTCGTTGGCGCCGACCATGGCCGGCGAGTCCGCCAGCAGCTCCCAGATCTCGCTGTAGCCGCGGCCGGAGTAGTGCAGGATCGCGTTGCCCTCGAGCAGGATCGCGACCTTGAACTGCTTGGCCTTGCGCTCCCACGGCACGATCTCGGTGCCGAAGCTCATGCCCGCGGTCGACTGCGGTTGCGACAGGGTCTGCGCGCCGAACTTGGAGAAGTCCTGGAACTGGCTCGCGCCGCCGCGGAAGGCCTGACGCCAGAACGCGGTGAAGAACGGATCGAGGAAGCGGTGGCGCCGGCTCAGCGCGGTCCACAGCCCCAGCTCGTGCACGCGGCGACCGACGCGATGGTTGCCCGCCGGATCCTCCTGCGCGATGTCGCGGGAGAACGTCATCGCACGGCCCACGCCGAAGCGACCTTCGAAGCCGACCACCCAGTTGGGCATGTGGGCGCGCTTCTCTTGGTTCAAGATGCCGTACTTGAGCCCGACCCAGAACTGATCGATGCCGCGGCGCGTGGGGCCCTTGAAGATGAGCTCGGTGCCGGGACCGGTGAACTGGGAGAACGGCGCGCCGTTGGTGGTCGCGTCGAAGCCATCGCGCGGGATCAGGCCGTCGCGCACGGCGGTGCTGTTGTTCTTGTTGACGCAGGTCGCCTCGGGGTTGGGCGGCACGTCGTCGCCGTAGACGCAGTCGTCGGCGCGCTGATCGAAGCCATAGCTGCGGTTGTCGGCGAGGATGACCGGCAGCGCGGCGTAGATCGCCAGGTCGTGCCACAGACCGATCTCCACCGACGGCGTCAGCGTGTGCCGCTGCTGGCGGTAGATCAGGTCCTTGACCAGCCGGTTCTCGTTGTCGGTCGGCGCGCCGGTGTTCCACTCGCGCAAGATGGCCGCACGTTTGTCGTTGAACGTGTAGGCCAGGCCCATGTGGATGTCGAAGCGGTTGTTCTCTTCGAACGAGCTCGCGACCCGGGTCACCTCGGCCGCCTGCGCGGTCGGGGCGGTCAGGGTCGCGGCGCCCGCGAGCGCACCTGCAACGGCCAGCGCGGCCCGTCGTCGGCGGCGCCGGGGCGCGAGGGGGGCCGCGCTGGGGCGTGCGCCGGTGGGGACATGGTTGCGCATGATAGGCCCAGCGACGCTACCAGCGCCGCTGCACGGCCGTCAACGGCCCGGGCCCTCGTCGCCCTCGGTTCGCGGCAGGCGCAGGCCGAGCTCCTTCATCTTCGACTGCAGGCTGCGACGGCTGATGCCGAGCAGGCGGGCCGATCGGGTGACGTTGTACTGCGTCTGCAACAACGCTTCGCGGATCAGCGCCTCCTCGACCATCCGCGAGCCGGCGCGGACAGCCTCCTTGAGGTCGAAGCCGAGGCTCGCGAGCGGCAGGCGCAGCAGCTTGTCGCTGCCGCCCTCGCCGCGGGTCGCAGCTCGCACCTCTGTGCCATCGTGGGCTGCGACCGCGTCGGCGGTGCCGGGTTCGTCGCCGCGGGGTTCGATCTCGGATCCACGCGGGGCCGCGCCCTCGAGCTCGGCGTGGGCGCCGGCGGGCTCGGCCGCGTCGGTGCCCCACGGCGTGTCGATCCCGACCCCCGCGCCGGTGTCCGCCGCGACGGTGCCCACTCGGCCGCGGCCACCCTCGGGGCCGGCCTCGTCGCCGTCGGCGTCGCGTCGCGGCTCCGCCTGCATCGCCGGGCGGCCGTCGTCGGGCTCGCGCTCGAGGAAGCGCTCGGGCAGCGCGTCGACCTCGATGGTCGCGCCCGAGGCGAACAGCACCATGCGCTCGACCAGGTTCTCGAGCTCGCGGATGTTGCCGGGCCAGCCGTAGCGGCCCAGCGCCGCGAGGGCCTCGTCGGAGAAACCGCGGACCTGCTTGCCCAGGCGCTCGTTGCAGCGCACCACGAAGTGCTCGATCAGCGCCGGCAGATCGCTCAGGCGGTCGCGCAGCGGCGGCAGTTGGATCGGCACGACGTTGAGGCGATAGAACAGATCTTCGCGGAAGAGCTTGTCCTTCACCGCGGCTTCGATCTCGCGGTTCGACGCGGCGATGATGCGCACGTCCACGCGCAGGGTCTTGACCCCGCCGACGCGCTCGAACTCCGACTCCTGCAGCGCGCGCAGCAGCTTGACCTGGATCTCGAGCGGGATCTCGGTGACCTCGTCGAGGAACAACGTGCCGCCGTCGGCGAGCTCGAAGCGGCCGGCGCGGCTGCTGACTGCGCCGGTGAAGGCGCCGCGCTCGTGGCCGAACAGCTCGCTCTCGGTGAGCCCGGCCGGGATCGCGGCACAGTTGACGCGGATGAACGGCCCGGCGCGGCGGGGCGAGCCCAGGTGCAGCGCCCGTGCGACCAGCTCCTTGCCGGTGCCGCTCTCGCCGGCGATGAGCACGGTGGAGGGACTGGCGGCGGCGGTGCGGACGATCTCCCGCACCGCCTCGATCGCGGGCGAGCGCCCGATCATGCCGACCGCATGCGAAGGATCGTCGGGCCCGACCGCGGCGCGCTCCTCGACCGTGCGCTCGCTGCCCGGCCCGACCGAGGCGCCCGAGCGCGCGCGCGTGGCGACCGCGCGCTGCAGCACTGCACGGATCTGATCGCGATCGAAGGGCTTCTCGAGGTAGTCGAACGCGCCCAGCTTCACCGCCTCGACCGCGGAGTCGACCGTGCCGTGGGCGGTCAGCAGCACCACCGGCAGCTCGGGGTCCTCGCGTACCAGCGCGCGCAGCAGCCCGATGCCGTCGAGCCGCGGCATCCGCAGATCCGTGATGACCGCGTCGAACGTGCCCGAGGGCGACGCGCGCACCCGCGCGAGCGCGGCCTCGCCATCGACCTCGGCGTGCACCTCGAAGCCCTCCTGCTGCAGCAGCGCGCCGAGGACCTTGCGGAGGTTGGGCTCGTCGTCGACGAGCAGGATGCGGGGACGATGGGCGCTCACGTCGGGCGGACCTCGGGGGCAGGGGTGACGGCGTCGCTCGCGGTCGCAGGCGGCGCGTCCGCGGCGGCGGGTGCCGCGGGCGTGTCGGGCGAGCTGGTCACCGTCAGCTCGCCCTGGGCCGGCAGCAGCACGGTGAAGCGTGCGCCGCCGTCTTGGTTGTTCGCGACCTCGATGACGCCGCGGTGATTCTCCACGATGCGCTGGCTGATGGGCAAGCCGAGCCCGGTACCGCCGCTCTTGGTGGTGTGGAAACGGCACGAACAGTTCGTCCATCGTGCGCGCCGACAGCCCCGGGCCGTTGTCGCGCACGTCGATGGCGACGGCGTCACCGCGCAGCAGGCCGCGGTGGCGCACCGACAGCGTGATCTCGATGGCCGGCGCCGGCTCGCTCATGCCCGCGGTCGCGTCGATGGCGTTGAGCACGAGGTTGTGCAGCACCTGGCGCAGCGCGTCGCCGTCGCCGCGGATCTTCGGCACGCTGCCGCGCTCGCGCACGGTCACGCGATCGCGCCAGGCCTCGGGCAGCAGCCGCAGGGTCGCGGAGACGATCGCCTGGGGCTCGACCAGGGACAGCTCGCCCTTGAACGGCCGCGAGTAGGTGAGAAACTGGCTGACCACGCGGTTGAGGCGGTCGACCTCTTCGACGATGACGTCGAGGAACTCGCGCGCCTGCGGCCCGTGCTTGTCCTCGATCGACTCCATCACCTGCACCGCGCCCTTGATCGCGCCCAGCGGGTTACGGATCTCGTGCGCGAGGCCGGCGGCCATCTCGCCCAGGGCCGCGAGGCGGTCGCGCTCCTTGCGGCCCTCGTAGACCGCGGAGTTGGCGATGGTGGTGGCGGCCTGGGCCGCGACGCCCTCGAACAGCTCGATCTCCTCGCGCGAGAACGGCTCGAGCAGGCGCTCGTCGTCGACGAACAGCGCGCCCAGCAGCTCGGGCTCGGCGCGGTCGTCGTCGCGGCCGATGGCGCCGACGATGGGCAGCGCCAAGCTGGCCTTGATCGCGGCCATGGTCTCGATCATCTCGTCGAGCTCGACCTGGGCCTCGGCGCGGGCGCGCTCGCGCTCGCGCTGCAGCACGTCGCGCACCTGGGTGCCGTGTCGCAGCATCCGCTCGAGCAGCGGCCGGCGCGTCGCGAGGTCGAGCCGCGCCAGCGGCACCGGCCCGAGGTGGCGCGACAGCACCAGCGCGCTGCCCTGGCGGTCGATGAGATACAGGCTCGCCTGGGTGACGCGCCCCGAGCTCTGCAGCTCGGCGATCACGAGCTTGGCCATCTCGTCGGGGTCGATGACGTTGAGCAGCTTGAGCCGCAGCTGCAGCAGGATGCGGCGCATGACCGAGCGGTCGCGGTACAGCCAGCCCTCGAGCCGCGACTCGATCTCCGTGCGCACCGGCTCGAGCAGCACCAGCACCGCGAACGACGCGACCGCGGCGTTGAACACGAACAGCGAGCGGTTGCCGGCGTCGCGCGCGGGGATCCACAGCAGCAGCAGCGCGTAGAGCCCGGTCACGACCACGACCAGTACCGACAGGCTCGCGATGCGCAGCGCGACCTCGGGCAGGTCGAGCAGGCGCTCGCGCACCAGGGTCTGGGCCACGAAGTAGAGGTACACCGCGGTGACGATCGGGCCCACCGCCGGCACCCACGGCGAGCCCAGCACCAGCACCGCGACGTTGGCGTAGAAGACGTAGCGCAGCCGCGGCGCCGCGCTGGTGCCCTCGGCCGCCCGCGCGGCCCGCCACACCCGCGTGGTCGCCAGCAGCAGCCCGACGATGACGTAGGCGCCCAGCAACAGCGGCACGACCTCCCACTGCGGCCGATCGCGCAGGCTCGGGAACAGCAGCGCCGCGACCTGGACCAGCACCAGCAGGGTCCCGAGCTGGCGCTGGACCTTCTCGTAGCGGCTGCCGCCGACCGCGGGCACGAAGCTCGACAGGCTGCGTCCGGCGGTCCATGGCAGCAGCAGGCTGATGGTCTGCGCGAACCAGCCGAACAGCGACAGGCCCGAGAACAGGTAGAAGAAGCGGCCGAGGTGGAACAGGCCCAGGTTGAAGCAGAAGACCGCGAACAGCACGAAGTTGTCGCGTCTGCGATCGCGCAGCACCACCGAGGTGCCGATCGCGAACGCGACGGTCGCCGCGAGCAGCGAGCTCAGGCTCTCGCTGAGCGAGGTCGCCGGCATGGCCGCACGAGCATAGCGTGGCGGCGACCTCGCCTGCGGTGCGGGCGGCCGCGGCTGCAGCCGCGGCGCCCGGGCGCCACGGACACGCGCGCGCCGACCCCCGGGCAGCGCTACCGCACGGCTGCGGCCGGGCTGTGGCCTGCTGCGGCTCGGTGCGGCCCGGCCGCCCGTGCCGCCCGCAACCCCTGCCCCGGCCGGCCCCGCCCGCGCGGTCGGTTTCGCCGCGCGCCCGATCCGTGGCATGCTGGCGGGGCTCATGGCGGGTCCGCAGCTCATCGACAACGACAAGCGCGCGCAGCAGAAGGCCCGCGCGATCGCGTCGGACATCTACCTGTACAACAAGCAGAAGATCGAGGAGGCGCTCGTCGCCGACACGTTCTTCGACGATCCCGACCTGTCCGACCTGATCACCGAGGGCCGCGATCTGTTCCGCTCGAGCGTCACGCCCGAGCTGTTCAAGCGCAACTACTACGACCGCGCCATCGTCGACCGCGTGATCAAGCCGATGGCTGCGCTCAAGTCGCCGATCTGGTAGCCGGCGCCCGGCCGCGCGCGATGGCCCGCGTTCGCAGCTGGACCGTCGCGCTGGCGCCCGGGCTCGCCGCCACGCGGCTGGACCGCGCGCTGTTGGCCGCGTTGCAGCAGCAGGGCGTCGCGCTGACGCGCTCGGCGCTGGCGCATGCCTTCGCGGCCGGCAGCGTGCGCGAGCGCGGTCGCAGCTGCCGCGCGAGCGAGCCGGTCCGCGGCCCGACCACCATCGACATCGAGCTGCCCGCACCCGCGCCGCTGCGGGCCGAGCCCGAGGCGTTGCCGCTGGCGATCGTCTACGAGGACGACGCCATCATCGTGATCGACAAGCCCGCGGGCATGCCGGTGCACGCCGGCCCGGGCCACAGCCGCGGGACCCTGGTCAACGCGGTGCTGGGGCACCTGGGCGTGGCCGCCTCCGCGTTGCCGGTGTTGCCGGGCAACGACGAGACCCGCCCGGGCATCGTGCACCGGCTCGACAAGGACACCAGCGGCCTGGTCGTCGTGGCCAAGCACGCCGCGGCGCAGGAGGCCCTGGCGGCGCAGTTCCGTCGCCACGACTTGCAGCGCGCGTACCTGGGCATCGTCTACGGTCCGCCGCGCTGGGACGAGATCCGGCTCGACACGCCGCACGGTCGCGACCCCGCGGATCGGCGCCGCTTCTCGCCCACCGCCGGCACCCGACGCGCGATCACCTTCGCCGCGGTGGTCGAGCGCCTGCACGCCGCGGCCGTGGTCCGCTTCGAGCTCCACACCGGCCGCACCCACCAGATCCGCATGCACGCGCGCCACCTCGGGCACCCGATCCTGGGTGACGCGCTCTACGGTCACGTGCCCGCGGACGAGCGCGTCCGTGCGGCGGTGGCCCCGCTGGGTCGCCACGCGCTGCACGCCGCCGAGCTGAGCCTGCGCCACCCCGACGGTCGCCCGATGGCGTGGCACAGCGCGCTGCCGCCCGAGCTGGTGGCGGTGCGCGACGCGCTGCGCGAGGGCTGATCCCCGACCGCCACGGCGCCGCGGACGTGGGCGTGGGTCCTGCTAGGCTGCGCGGCGGTGTTCGAACAGGCGCCCGGTCTCGCTGCGATCCCCGGCCTGGTCCACGGCTTCACCGACCGCGATGGCGGGGTGAGCGAGGGCCGCTACGCCACCCTCAACCTGGCCAGCACGTGGGGCGACGACGTCGTCGCGGTGGCGCACAACCGGGCGCGGCTGGCCGCCGCCGCCGGCTTCGCGCTCGCGCGGCTGCGCTGCGCCAAGCAGGTCCACGGCAACGACGTGATCGATGCCGCGACCATCGACCCGCAGCGCGAGCCCGCGCCCCAGGCCGACGCGCTGGTGTGCCGACGCGAGGACGGGCTCGTGGTCGGCGTGCTCACGGCCGACTGCGTGCCGGTGCTGGTGGCCGACGACGCCGGCACCATCGCCGCGGCGATCCACGCCGGCTGGCGCGGGGTCGTGGCCGAGATCGTCGCGCACACGCTCGCAGCCATCGCCGCACGCGGCGTCGCGCCGGCACGGCTGCGCGCAGCGATCGGACCGTGCATCGAGCAGCCCGCGTTCGAGGTCGGCGAGGAGGTCGCGCAGCGCTTCGCGCCGGCGTTCGTCGATCGCAGCGGGCCGCGGCCCCACGTCGATCTGGTCGCGGCCGTGCGCGCGCAGCTGCAGCACGGCGGCGTGCCGGCGGCGGCGATCGAGCGCGTCGGCGGGTGCACGCACGCGCAGCCGCAGCGCTACTTCTCGTTCCGTCGCGACGGCGCCGGCATCGGCCAGATGCTGGCGTTCATCGGCGTCGGCGGGGCCTGAAACGGACGAACGCGCGTCGCTCGCCGTGGGGCGTGCGCGCGCGTTCGTCGGCACCTCGCCGGGCGCGGCGGAGCTACTTCGCGGGCTCTGCTGCCGGCGTCGTGTTGTTCATGTTCTTGTACTGGTTCTCCAGCGAGTTGCCGGACTTGGGCGTCACGATCGCGACCACCGACATCGCTGTGATGTAGATGAACAGCACGGTGAAGCCGATGATCATGAGCAGGTTCAGCAGCCCACCGGCGTTGGCGACGGGCGGCTTGGCGGCCTGAACTTCCCACTTGTTGTCGGCGATCTCGGCGGTGGACATGGTCGGAACTCCTGGCGCGCCCCGAAGCGGCGTGGCGGGGCGTTGGCGGGCAAAGCCGCGCCCGAGCACGGTAGCACGGGGCTTGGCGCACGGACAAGCGCGGGCGCGCGGAGTTCCGTCGCGAGGCGCGGGCGCCGGGGTCGGGCAGGGCGACCGGCGCGCCCGCAGCTCAGGGCGTGTCGAGGTGGTAGGCCGGCAGGATTTCGCCGGTCAGCGCCTGCAGCTGGGCGAGCGCCTTGAGGTAGTTCACCTGCGCGCTGAGCGCTGCGGACTGCGCCTTGTCGAGCTCGTCGAGGCGCAGCAGCACGTCGTAGTTGGTCGAGCGACCGACCTCGAAGCGGGCCTGCTCGGCCGCGAGGTTGTCCTTCGCGAGGTCGACGGAGATCTGCGCGACCTCCATCACCTTGCCGGCGGTGCGCAGGCCGTTGGCCGAGCGGATGACGCCCGCGGCGACCTGCTGCTTGGCGCGCTCGAGGTTCACCTGCGCCTTCTTGATCGTGAGCTTGACCGCCTGGTGCTTGCCCTTGGCGCTGCGGTTCTGCACGTCCCACGTCAGCGTCAGCGAGCCGCTCAGGGTCCAGTCCGCCAGCAGCCGGTTCTCGTCGCGGATGACTCGCTTCTTGTTGAAGAAGTTCTGGAACGCCTCGCCCCAGTTGCCTTCCTTGCCGGGGTCGCCGGTCTGGGCCGAGACCACGGTGTCGGTCGAGCGACCCTGCGGCGCGAAGCTGCCGCTGAAGTCGAGCTGAGGCAGCCGCTGGTTGGCGGCGACGAGCTCGTCGATGCGGCCGCTCGCGATCTGGATCTCGAGCTGGCGCACCTGCGGGTTCTGCTTCATCGCGCGATCGATCTCGTCCGACAGCGAGACCGTGCGAGGGTTGACCAGCGGATCGGTCGCCGGCAGCACGCCGAAGGTGCCGCTGCCGTCGAACGACTGGCCCATCAGCGTGCGCAAGGTGAGGCTGCGGTCGAGCAGGGTGTTCTCGGCCGTGAGCACGTCGCTCTCGCGGGCCGCGAGCGCCTGTTCGACCGCCTTGGCGTCGACCGGCGAGGTACGCCCGGCGGTGACCAGCGCGCGCGTGCGCTCGAGCTGACGGTTGGCCAGCTGCACGCTGTTGCGCTTGTTCTGCAGGTCGCGGTGGGCGAACAGCAGGTCCCAGTAGGCCGAGACCAGGTCGCGCACGAGGTTCTGCGCCGTGACGATCTGCGCCGCCTGGGCCCCGCTGACGGCGAGCTTGGCCTTGTTGATGTCGGCGCGGTTCACCCGCAGCCCCGCGCCCTTGAGCAGCGGGTGGGTCAGGGTCAAAGTCGGCGTGATGCGGTAGGTCGCGAGCGTGGTCGAGGCCGCGTTGGCGCTGAAGAAGTTGGTCTTCTGCTCCTGCTGCGAGCGCGCGATGTCGAAGCGCAGCGAGACCGTGCCGCCGGTCTCGAGCTTGCGTTGGAAGCCGAGGTTGAGGCCCAGCGAGCGCGTGCCGGTGACGACGGTGAACTGCGAACCGCGCTGGGGAGTCTTCTGCGCCTGACCCGACAGGCCCGCGGTGAGGAACACGTCGTAGGCGCCCTGGGCCGCGAGCACGTTGGCCTCGGAGATGCCGACGTCGATCGCGTTGCTGCGCAGGTCGATGTTGTCGTGCAGCGCCAGTCGCAGCACGTCCGACAGCGCGAGGCTCTCGGACGGGAACGGCGGCTCGTAGTTGGGCGGAAGGCCGGCGTCGACGGCGGGGATGTCCACCATCTGCACGGGATCGGTCGGCGCCTCGCGGACCTCCGGCTCCGTGGGGGCGGGCGGTGGCGCGAGCGCGAGCAGGGTCGTGAGCAGCAGCACGGGGGCCTTGGGTCGTGGAGGGGAGAGGGCGCGGAAGCGAGGGCGCGCGTGCGGGGCGAGTACCGCCTCTTTGCGCGGAGCGGTCAAGCCGGGGATCGCGCCCCGAACCGGGTTTGGTGCCCGCCCACGCCACGCCCGTCGGGCGCCCGCGCGGACGGTAGACGGGCCCCGGGCGCGCCAGGTTTCGGCGGCCTCGCCGGCGCGCTCGCGCGGCCGATCCGCGCACGAGGCCGCCCCGCCCGCGATGTAAGCCCGACCGCATCGGCCCGTTGCTTCGGCCGAGGAGACACCACGCCCTGCGGGCGACGGCGAGCAGCGCACGAGCCCTTCGAGAGGCCCCCCCACCGGGGCCGCCCGGCGGCCCACGAAGTCCCCGCAGCCAGGCGGCAATGGGCGACCATCCCGGGCCCGACCCGAGCGCCACGCAGGTGAACGATCACGCCGATGTCGACGAGTCCGCCGAGAGAGCCCTGGTCGAGCGCGCCCAGGCCGGCGATCCCGCCGCGGTGCGGGCGCTGTACGAGCGCTTCGCGCCGAGCGTGTATCGCTTCGCGATCGTGCCGCTCGTGCACGATCGCACGCTCGCCGAGGATCTGCTCGCAGACACCTTCGTGCGCGCGATGGAGCACCTGGGCCGCTTCCGCTGGCAGGGCAAGGGCGTGCTGCCCTGGCTCATCCGCATCGCCAAGAACCTCGCGCTGGACCATCTGCGCAAGTCCGGCCGCTTCGGCGGATGGCCCGATGGCTTCGAGCAATTCGTCGCCGACGAGGACGCGCCCAGCGGCGAGTCCGAGGCCGCGGCGCGCGAGCTCACCGAGCTCATGCGCGAGCGCATCGACGCGATCTTGCGCGACATCAATCCCCGCTACGGGAAGGTCCTGCGGCTGCGCCTGGTCGAAGGCATGCCGCGCGACCGCGCGGCGATCGAGATGGAGGTCTCGGTCGGCACGCTCGACGTGCTGCTGTTCCGCGCCTGCAAGGCCTTTCGTCGCGCCTACGTCGACCGCTACGGCGAGGCCCCGACCCTCGAGTTCGGAGATCCATGATCACTGATCCCACCCGTTTCCCGCCGGCCGCCGACGCGGCCCGCATCGCCGCCGAGCTCGCGGCGATGGGCGAGCCGCCGCTGCCGCCCGACGAGGGCGACGCGGCCGCGCTCGAGCCCGACGCCGCCGTGCGCACGCTGTTCGCGTTGGTGCATCCGCGCGACCCCGGCGTGACACTCGACGAGCTCGGCCGCGCGCGGGCGTGGCGGCGCGTGGCGATGCACCGTGCGGCGGTGACCGCTCCGGTCGCGCCGCGACCAGGCCGGCTGCTGCGCGCGGCGTGGTTGCTGGTCGCGACCGCAGCCGCGGTCGTGCTGGTGCCGGCGCTCGGTGCCCGGGTGCACGATCGCGCCCCGGCCGGCGAGCGCGAGAGCACCGCGGCGCTGGGCGAGCAGGCTCGACATGCGCTGGAGGCACTGCCGGGGTCGCAGGATCAGGCGCGCGCACGGAGCCTGGCGCAGACGTACAATGCGCGCATGCGCGGGGGCCAGCCATGACCACGCTGCGTCGCCTCGCTGCGGCGTGCGGGCTCGCGTGCATCGTCGGTACCGGCGCGATGGCGTCGGGTTGCGATCCCGAGTCCGACGACGCGCTCGCGCGGCAGACCCAGGCGCCCGACAAGCGCCTGGTCACCCATCGCGTCGTGGCCGGCGAGGCCACGCCCGCGGGCCTGGCGTACATCGAGGCGGTCGCGGCCGCGCACGCCGAAGCCGACGGTTACGCCGACGCGGATCACCGTGCGAGCGCGCTGCGGCGTGGGCTCGCGGTGCCGGTGCCCGCGGGCATGGCCGAGGCCGAGGTACTGCGGCTCGAGCTCGCCGCGCGTCTGGCCGAGACGCTCGCGACCCATCCCGAAGGGGTGCCGGTGGCGCTCGATCTGCTCGAGCCCATGCTTGCGCCCGAGCGTTCGCTGCCGTTGGATCGCGCCAGCGCGCGCGCCCTGGTCACGCTCGGTGACCTCGCGGTCGCGGCCGGCGACGATGCTCTTGCCGCGGGGAGCTACTTCCGCGCGATTCGTGTGATGTCTTCTCTGCGTCAGGAGCTCGAGCGATGATGGGGCCGGCCCGACGATCGGCGAAGTCCGCGATCGCGTTGGCGGTCGCGTTGGTGAGCCAGCTGGTGACCGGGCTCGCGTGCGGGCCCCAGGCCGGCGGCGGCACGGTCACGCCCGGCGGCGGTGGCGGCGGCGTGACCGCCGACCCCGACGGTCGCGACGAGACCCTCGACGCGGGCACGCTGCGCAAGCGGCTCGACGCGATGGTGATGAAGGAGCGCGAGCTGCAGCCGCACGCCGCGACCGATGCCGGCAAGTGCGAGGATCTGTGCGAACTCGCGACCAGCATCTGCGGTGTGCAAGAGAAGCTGTGCGACCTCGCCGACGATCACCCCGACGACGACGCGTATCAGGACCTGTGCCGCGAGGCCCGCAACGAGTGCCGCGAGGCGCAGGAGTCCTGCGTCCGCTGCGTCGAGCGGTTGCAGCAGTCGACCCAGCCCGATTCCACGCCCGAGCCGCGCTGATCGGCGCGCGCGTGGCCGCGCAGCGTCGGTGTCCGGATCCGCGCCGGGGCTGCCCCGGGGCCCGCCGCCCGTCGCGCCGCGTTGCCCAGCGCACCGCGGCGATGCCCGCACGGGGCGTTGTGGTTTTTCTTGGCAGGTGCGACCGCTCCGGGCGACGATCGTCTGTCTGGGGCGAGGACGGCAACGGATGGGCGACGCGCGTGCGAGGGCATGGATCGTGCTCGGCAGCCTGGCGGTGGCGGGTTGTCCCGGTGACGTCGTGGAGGCGGTCGACGACGGTGCCGCGAGCTCGTCGGGCGCCACGACGACCACCACCGGCGAGGGCAGCACCGGCGGCTCGGAGGGCTCGGGCACCGGCCACCACGGCTCGTCCGAGACCAGCGCGACCGCGGACTCGAGCGGCAGCGCGAGCGCGGGCAGCAGCAGCACGAGCACGACCGACGCGAGCACGAGCACGACCGACGCGAGCACGAGCACGACCGACGCGAGCGCGAGCACGACCGACGCGAGCGTGAGCACGACCGACGCGAGCACGAGCACGACCGACGCGAGCGCGAGCACGACCGACGCGACCACCGGCGGCGGCAGCAGACCGACGCCACCACCGGTGGCGTGAGCACGACCGACGCGACCACCGGCAGCGGCAGCACGAGCGGCGCGACCACCAGCGGCGGCGGCAGCTCCACCGGCGGCACGATCACTGCGGGCACCGGCACCGCCACCGACGCCAGCGCCGGCAGCAGCAGCGGTGGCGGCGGCCCGGTGTGCGGCAACGACCTGCTCGAGGTCGGCGAAGCCTGCGACGGCACCGATCTCGCGGGCAGCGATTGCCTCGCGCTGGGCTTCGACGCCGGCACCCTGGCGTGCGCCGGCGACTGCAGCGACTTCGACGCCAGCGCCTGCGTGAGCTGGCTGGCCTGCGCGGAGCAGGATCTCGGCAGCGCCGTCGGTGTCGCGATCGCCAGCGGCGACACCACTGCGGAGGACGCGGAGCTCGATCCCTCGTGCGCCGGCGCGGCCTCACCCGCGCGCACGATGCAGTGGACCGCGCCGGGCGACGGGCTGTGGCACCTGCAGGCCCACGGCACCGGCTTCGTCGCGTCGCTGTCGCTGTGGGCCGATTGCGGCCCGGGCGACGAGCTCGCGTGCGCGCTCGATCCCGGCGGCGGCGCCAGCATCGTCCGCGCGCTGACGGCCGGCACCACGGTCGCGGTCGTCGTCGCGGGCCAGGGCGCCCAGGTCGGCCCGTGGACCCTCGACATCACGGCCCAGGGCCCCGGCGACGGCGGCTGCTGCTGGGCCAGCGGCGGGCTCGGCTGCGTCGACGAGGCGTGCCAGACCTCGGTGTGCCTGGTCGATCCCAGCTGCTGCGACACCGCGTGGACGTCCGCGTGCGCCGACGGGGCGCTGGTGGCCTGCGACGCGTGCACCACCGCGGGGCTGTGCAACAACGGCACCGCCGAGATCGGCGAGGCCTGCGACGGCCTCGACTTCGGCGGCAGCACCTGCGCCAGCTTCGGCTTCGACAGCGGCACGCTGTCGTGCGCGGCCGACTGCAGCAGCATCTCGACCGCCGCGTGCGTGCAGAGCTGCGGCAACGGTGTGGTCGACGGCGACGACACCTGCGACGGCCTCGACACCGGCGGCGTCACCTGCGTCGATCTCGGCTACGACAGCGGCACGGTCGGCTGCACCGCCGACTGCACCGCGCTCGATCCCGCCGCGTGCGTGCAGAACTGCGGCGACGGGAGTCTCGACGCCGACGAGGTCTGCGACGGCGCCGATCTCGGCGGCGAGAGCTGCACGACGCTCGGATTCGACGCCGGCACGCTGTCGTGCCAGCTCGACTGCAACGGCTTCGACACCAGCGCCTGCGTCGAGAACTGCGGCAACGGCAGCATCGACGCCGGCGAGGTCTGCGACGGTGCGGACCTGGGCGGCGAGAGCTGCGTCAGCCAGGGCTTCGACACCGGCACGCTCGCGTGCGCGACGGACTGCAGCGCGCTGGTCACGGGCGGCTGTGCCGACTACGGCGGCGACTGCTGCGATCCCCTGGGCCACACCGGACCGGGCTGCGACGACGCCACGTGCACGCAGACGGTCTGCGCCGCGGACCCCAGCTGCTGCAGCGGCGACTGGTCTGCGGCCTGCGCCGCGCTGGCCGACGCGCAGTGTGGCGCGTGCGGGGCCTTCTTCGACTTCTCCGGCGTGCTGACCGACCTCGACGAGGCCTCGCTTCTGGGCTGGACCGAGTGCTACGTCGACACCTACGCCAACGCCGGCACCGCGCTGGCCGACATCTTGGCGCAGTGCGACCAGGGCCACCTGCTGATGGGTTGCCGCGCGACCGGGACCACCACGCTGCTGGTCGCCGCCAACGCGCCGCGGGCCGACGTCACCTTCGACACCGGCATCACCGACGTGCCGCACGACGCCAACGGCGTGGGCTGGTACTTCTCCGACACGTGGTCGTGGGGCTTCGCGCCACAGGGCGCGCCGATCCACCGCGACAGCTGCGACATCATCGACAGCATCTACTCGCCGGGCACCCTGGGTGAGCAGCGGCTGTGCTACCAGACCTACGCCGGCACCATCTCGCAGGGCTGGCGCTGCGGCCTGGCCGACGAGCTCAACGGCAGCATCGACTACGAGCGCGTGTTCTACCAGCGACCCTGAGGCCCGCCGCGGCGGCCCGCGCCGGCGTCAGTGGCCCGAGAGCACGGCCGCGGGCTCCATCCGCGCGGCGCGGCGCGCGGGCAAGAATGCGCCGAAGATGCAGAACGAGATCGCGAAGCCCAGCGCGGCCAGCAGCAGCCACCACGGGAACATGAAGTAGGTCGTGGGCTTGTACGGGAAGTCGGGCACGTAGGTGGCCGAGATCCAGTCGAAGCCCAGGCTCGCCAGCCACGCCAGCAGCACGCCCGCGAGCCCGGCCACCAGGCCCAGCGCCGCGGCCTCGCCGAGCACGATGCGGGCGACGTCGCCGCGGCTGGCCCCGACCGCGCGCATGATGCCGATCTCGTGCTGGCGCTCGTACACCAGCATGAAGAACACGTGCATGATGTTGACCGCGGCGATGCCGACGATGACCGCGCTGACCAGCGCGAACACGAGCGTGAAGATCGCGATCAACAGCGCGGCCTGCTCTGCGCCGGTGTCGGCGACCTCGAGGTTGAGATCCTCGACACCCTTGGCCACCGCCGCGACGTCGTCCTTGCTCGGCACCATCACGATGACCGAGTGGTAGCGCTGCGCGTCGTCGGGCTGGCCGAAGTCGACGTTGAAGCGCTGCACGTAGCCGATGGGCATGGTCAGACCCAGCGCGATGGCCTTGCGCGAGAAGCCCACCAGCATCGCGCGCTCGCGCAGCAGGTGCTCCTTGTTCGACGCGCCGACCATGGACGAGCCCACGGTGATGTCGAAGGTGAAGCCCAGCACCGACTCGGGCACGAGCTTGGGGAAGCCGTGGGCGCGACGCAGCGCACCGTTGTACAGCTCGACCACGTGCTCCGACGCCAGGATGGGCACGTAGTGGCGACAGACCTTGGGCGTGCCCTTGGGCACGCGACCGACGTCGTCGTCGCGGTCGCGCCGGACGTAGCGGGTGCCGACCGGCACGCCGCAGTAGCGCTGCTCGCCGCAGTCGTCGTCCTTGGTGCAGCGCTCGGGCTCGCGGTACTGCGGGTCCTTGGGATCCTCGAAGTCGCGGAAGGCGAAGCCGCTGCCGACGTCCTCGGTCACCAGCGCGGGGTTGATGCCGTCGGCGACCAGCTCGGTGCGGAGGTCGGCGCCGATCAGCGCCTCGCCGCCGGTCGCGATCGAGGGCACCGTCAGGCGCATCTTCGGATAGACGATCGAGACCCCCGGGATGGCCTCGATCTGCGCGACCTTGGCGTCGTCGATGATGTCGCCGCCGAAGGTGCTGGTGCCCAGCGCGACCGGGCCCAGCGCGACGTCGAGGCTCTTGGGCACGATCTCGAGCTGGTCGAGCGGGAAGATGCGGCCCAGCACGACCGCACGCACGCCCTGGGCCAGCGCGATGAAGAACGTGAACGTCGCGATGCCGACGACGATGCCGATCGACGCCAGCAGGAAGTGATTGCGGCTGCGTCGCAGGTTCGCGATCACCACGCGCCACAGCCGACGCGACCTCACGGCACTGCCTCCGCGGCGCTGACGTCGGGCTCGGTCGCGTCGGCCTCGGTCGCGTCGGTCTCGCGCGCGTCGGCCTCGCGCGTCTCGGCCGGCGGAGGGGCCTTCGCATCCGTCGCCGACCCGCGCTGCTCCTCGACCACGCGGCCGTCCTCGACCCGCAAGGTCCGCGCGGTCGCGGCCGAGATGCGCGGGTCGTGGGTGACGATGAGCACCGTGATGCCGCTGTCGCGGTTGAGCCGCTGGAACAGCGCCACGATCTGCGCGCCCATCTTGCTGTCGAGGTTGCCGGTGGGCTCGTCGCACAGCATCAGCTGCGGCCGGTGGAACAGCGCCCGCGCGATCGCGACGCGCTGCCGCTGGCCGCCCGAGAGCATCGTCGGCTTGCTGTCGCCGCGGGTGCCCAGCTCGACCTGGTCGAGCACCTCCTGCGCCCGCGCGCGCGCGGCCGTGTCGTCGACCAGGCGATCGCCGCGGGCGAACAACGCCGGCAACGCGACGTTCTCCAGCACCGTCAGGTGCGGCAGCAGGTAGAAGGCCTGGAACACGAAGCCGACCACGCGGTTGCGGTAGTCCGACAGCGCGGTGTCGCTGAGCGCCTGCAGTGAGCGTCCGCCGACCTCGACCTCGCCGGTGAAGTCGCGGTCGAGCCCGCCGATGGCGTGCAGCAGGGTGCTCTTGCCCGATCCCGACGGGCCGATGATCGACACGAACTCGCCGGCCGCGACGTCGAGGTCGATGCCACGCAGGACCTCGTTCACCAGCTTGCCGGTGCGATAGGCCTTGTGCATGCCGCGGACGCGGATCACGGTCGGGCCGCGAGACTATCAGCCCGCGGCGGTCCGTGCCAACCGGGCCGCGGCGCCGCCGCGCGGGCCGCGACTCACCACGACAGCCGCAGCCCGACCGAGGGCAGGATCGGCAGCGAGGTCACCGGCCGCGACTGGGTGTAGTCGTAGGAGTCGACGCGGAACTCGGTGTTCTGGTGGTTGTAGACGTTCTGCACGTCGGCGTAGGCGTCGAGCTCGAGCTTGCGCCACACGAAGCGCTTGTCGACCCGCAGATCGAGCTGGTGGAACGTCGGCACGCGCGCGCTGTTGCGTCGACCTTCGATGGGGATGTACGCGCCGGTCGAGGCGTCGTAGGCCGCCGACACCACCGGCGTGTAGGGGTTGCCCGAGACCACGCGGAAGCGGGCCCCGACTTGCCAGCGCTTGGGCAGGCGGTAGACCGCGATGAGCGTCAGGATGTGGGTCTGATCGAAGTCGAAGGTGAAGAAGCCCTCGGCGGGATCGAACTGCCGCTGGGCCTTGGACAGGGTGTAGCTGGCCCAGCCGAACAGCCTGCGCGTGAGGTCCTTGCGCACGAACAGCTCGCCGCCGTACACCCGCGCGCGCCCGGTGCTGGAGAAGTTCTCGGGCCCGAGCCGGCCGTCCTCGCGCAGCACCACGTTGGTGCTGGGCGCCGCGAGATCCCAGCCGTGCTTGTGGAAGCCGCCCAGCTCGATGCTCCAACGATCGGGCAGCTCCCAGCGCACCGCCAGGCTCGAGTGCAGCATGTGCTCGGGTCCCAGCCGCGAGTTGCCGAAGGTCGGGTTCCACTCCTGCACGTCGGGGATCTGCGAGTAGATGCCGACGCCGCCGCGGATGGTCACGTGGTCGCCGGCGCGCACGACCATGCGCAGGCGCGGATCGAAGGTCGCGCGGCCGAACTGCAGCCCGTAGTAGGTCAGCCGCAGGCTCGGGATCAGCGTCAGCCACGAGACCGGCTCGAGGTACACGGTCGAGTACAGCGCGGGCTGGGCGAAGCGGTTCTTGCTGTCGATGGTGAAGCGCGCGGCCTGGTCGCCGGTCGCGCCCTGCGGGATCGCGACCGACTCGGCGTCGATGGTGAACTGGCCCGCGGCGATCTGCGTGCCGACCTGCAGCCGGCCGATGCGTCCGATGCGGTGGCCGATCTCGGCGCGACCGGAGAAGGTGTGCAGCCCCAGCGTGAAGCGGAAGATGTCGGCGCCGCCGGCCTTGGCGAGGTCGTAGCGGTATGACGGCGTCACGAGGATGTCCCAGCCGTTGCGGTGGTTCTCGTAGGCGAGATCGACGCGGTGGAACAGCAGCGTGGTCTCGAAGCGGTCGCGTGCGTCGGTCGCGACGTCGTTGGGATCGGCCGCGACGATCTTGGTGCGGTCGTCCGAGCCGAACGCGCGCGCGGTCAGGGTCCCGCGCGCGACGGGATAGTCGAAGATGGCCTGGTAGTCCCAGTAGCGCGGCGCGACCGTCAGTCCCAGGCCGGCGTCGTCGGGTAGCACCGCCGGCAGGATCGCGTCGATGTAGCTGCGCCGCGCCGACGCGATGTACGAGCCCTTGCCGATCGGGCCCTCGACCAAGGCGCCGGCGTCGAACAGATCCGCGTCGACGTAGCCGTGCGCGCCGTCGCGCCGGCCGGCGCGGGTCTTGACGTCGATGATACCGCCGGTGGCGTCGCCGTAGCGCGCGTCGAAGTTGCCCGGCAGAAAGTCGATGTTGGTGATGATGTCGGCGTTGAAGACGCTGGTGAGGCCGCCGAAGTGGAACAGCTGCGGGATCTCGTGCTCGCCGAGGTACACCGCCGAGTCGCTCGGATCACCGCCGCGGATGACCAGCAGGCCGATGCCGAAGGGCGCGCGCGCGATGCCGGGGAAGTTGGTGATGGCCTTGAGCGCATCGCCCTGGGTGCCCGGCAGCTGGCCGATCTCCTGCGCGGTGATGCTGCGACGCGTGACCTCCTCGCGCGGCTCGGCGGCGCTGCGCACGACCGTGCGGTAGGGGTTGTCGGTCGCGCGCACCAGGTACAGCTCGAGCGCGAGCCGCTCGTCCTTGCCGCGCTCGACGATGGTCTCGTAGCGCTCGAAGCCCGGCGCGGTCACGACCACGCGCAGCTTGCCCGGTGGCAGCTCGTGCAGCGCGAAGCGACCGCGATCGTCCGAGCGGCCCTGCACGACCCACGGCGGCGCGACGTCTTGGGTGTACTCGCGGCGGCGGACCACGCCGGTGGACGCGTCGGCCGGTGCGGGCACGACCATCACCGTGGCGGCGGGCAGCGGCACGCGTGTGCCCGCCTCGCGCACGTGGCCGCCCAGCGCCGCGTCGCCGGCCACGGGTTCGGGCTCGGGCTCGGGCTCGGGCTCGGGCTCGGGCTCGGGCTGCGCGAGCTCGGGCGGCGGCGGCTTCGGTGGCGGCGGTGCGAACGCGATGCGCTCGTGCAGCACGACCTCGACGCGCTCGCCCTCGTAGCTCGCAGGGGTGTAGCGCAGCTGCGCGACCGCCTGCACCGCGAGCGCGTCCAGCTTCGGGTGCAGCGGCGCTTCGATCGCGATGCTGTGGGGCACGCCGTCGATGCCGACCACGAACGTGACGCCGACCTCGCCCTGCGGTGCGTCGGGCTGCAGCGCCAACTCGGCGGGGTACTCGACCGTCACCGGCGCCTGCAGCACCGGCGGCACGAGCTCGCTGGGCGCGGGCTCGCCGGCCAGCACGCACGCAAGCAGCAGCTCGAGCGTCCCCACGCCGCCGCGGAGGATACCCCCGCGCGGCCGCGGCTGCCGGCGTCAATCCTGCAGCTCGAACACGTACTCGTAGCGCAGCTCGTAGTCGGCGGGCTTGCCGTCGGTGCCGACCGCGGGCGCGAACTTCGACTGCCGCAGCGCCTTCTTGGCGATCTCGTCGCAGCCTTCACCCATCGGCGTGGTGACCCGCACGTTGCGGACCTTGCCGTCGCGCTGGACCTGCACGAGCAGCACCACGGTGCCGGCGATGCCGCGCTCCACCGCGCCGGGGCACTCGAGCTCGGGCACGCGGATCCGTCGCGGCTGCTCGCGGATGTACAGCTCGCTCTTGGGCTCCCACGGCGCGCCCGCGGGCTTGGTGCCCGCGCCGCTGCCACCGCTCCCGCCGCCGCCCCGCCCGCTGCCCTTGCCGTCGGGCGTGCCGCTGCCGCTGCCCGAGGTGCCGCCGCCGGTGCCCGTGCTCGTGCGCACGGGGCCGCTGCCGACGGTCTGGCTGGGCGGCAGCTCGAAGCGCTTGGGGGCGGGCTTGGCCGGCTCGGTCTGCGGCGCAGGCTCGGGCTGGGGCTTGGCCGCCGGCGGCTCGGGCTTGCGCTTCTTGGGCGGGTCGAGCTTCTTGGGCGGTGGCTCTTGCTTGGGTTGCTCGGGCTCGGGCTCGGGCTCCGGCTCGGGCTCGGGCTCGGGCTCGGGCTCGGGCTCCGGCTTGGGCGGCGGCTCGGGCAGCTGCGCGACCTCGAACTCGACGAGCTCCATCGGCGGGATCCGAGCCGGCTCGATCGAACCCGCGAGCAGGAACGCGGCGATGTGGATCACGATCGCGAGCGGCACACCCAGCGCGGGGTCGAGCCCGACCGCGCGCACGTTCGCGGCAGGCGCGCTCGCGACGCGGTGGTCCATCAGCCGCCGGCCGCCTCGGGCTTCTTCGTGGCGATCGCGTACTTCTTGATGCCCGCGTTTCGCATGAGATCGATGAGGTGCACCATCTGACCCACCTGCGCGGCCTCGTCACATTGAACGATGCCCTGCAGGTTCCGATCTTCGACCAGCTTGTCGGTGAGCTTGTCGACGATGGCCTCGTCGCCCTCGACGGTCTGGCCGTCGACCTGCACCGTGCCGTCGGCTGCGCACACGATCATCACACTGGTGTCGTCGAGCTTGGCGCCGCTGGCGGCCTCGGGCTTGTCCACCTGCAGGCCCTCGGCGTTGCTGATGAGGCTGGTGGTGACCATGAAGATGATCAGCAACACCAGCGTGACGTCGACCAGCGGCGTCACGTTGATCGCGGTGATCTCGTCGTCGTCGTCGATTGCGCCGCCGGCCAAGGTCCTTACTCCTTCGCCTCGGCGGGCTTGCTCGCCACCATCAGACCCAGCGCGCTCTGGGCCAGCGCCTCGGCCTCACCCAGGGTCCGCTTCACGCGGCGCTGGAAGATGTTGTAGGCGACCACGGCTGGGATCGCGACGAGCAGGCCCACCGCGGTGGCGACCAGGGCCTCGGAGATGCCGGCCATGACCGCGGCCGAGCTCTCGCCGCCGGGCTTGAGGCCCGAGTCCGCCAGGTCCTTGAACGCACGGATGATGCCGAGCACCGTGCCGAACAAGCCGATGAACGGGGCGTTGGAGCCCAGGGTGCCGAGGTAGCTGAGGTAGCGCTCGAGCCGCAGCTTTTCCTCGCTGCGGACCGAGTTGAGCGCGGCCTCGACCGCCGCGGGGCCGCGGGCGTGGTTGCCGAGCATCTCGGCGACCATGCGCGCGCCGCTGCCGGGCACGCCGGTCACGAGCTTGCGCGCCTTGGGCGTGTCGTTGTCCGCGAGCGCATCCAGCAGGCCGCGGCGGATGCCCGCGTCCGCGCCGACGATCTGGCGGAAGAACATGAAGCGCTCGAGCATCACGTACACTGCCGATCACGCTGAGGCCGACGAGCAGCCACAGCACCCAATCGGCGCCCACGAGTGCGAACTGCAGGAACTTCTGCGTCAGATCCATGAAACTCGCCCGGGAAGTTAGCCGAAAGGTCGCAGGGCGGCCACCTCGGCGGGCGGCATCGTCTGGGCCCGCGCCGCGCGCCCGCGACGCCGCGCACACGCGGGCCTGCAGCGGCCCGAAATCGATGCCGTGCCGTTTCGTCACCGGGCTCGCGTGCCCTGGCCTGCTCGGGTGCTGCCGTGGCGCTGGTGCGGCCCGTGCCTGTGGCCGGCCGCACGCGCGCGCGGCCGCTCAGCTGGCCGGGTCCGCGGTCATGCCCAGATAGACACGGCAGCTGCGGTTGTCGGGGTCGTGGTCCACGACGTACTGCCACTCCGCGCGGGCCTCGGCGACCCGCTTCGCGCGCCACAGCGTGATGCCCAGCTGCACGCGGGCCTGGAGGTAGTCGGGCGCGGACTCGCGGATCGCGATGAGGCTCGTCGAGCGCATCGTCGACGCGGCCGGCATCGCGCAGCACCGTGGCGAGCTTGGTGCGGATGTCGACGAACGTCGGGCACAGCTGCAGCGCCTTGCGATACTCCTTGATCGCGTGGTCGAGCAGGCCCACGCCGACGTAGGCATCGGCGATGTCGCGGTGCATGTTCGCGATCTTGCCGCGCGCGTAGGCGTCGAGCTTGTCGAGGCTGCCCGAGTCGGCGTTGCCGTAGACCTGGGTGTAGACCCGGCGCGCGTCCTCGTAGCGGCCCAGCTCGTTGTAACAGACCGAGAGGTTGAGCGCGGCCTCGGTGTAGCGAGGGTTGAGCGCGAGCGCGCGCTCGAACGCGGCGCAGGCCTCGGCGGACTTGCCGGCCTCGTAGAGGATCACGCCCATCATGTTGTGCACGTCCGCGAAGTCGTCGTGGGCCTTGAGCACCGCCTCGAGGTGCTCGCGCGCCTTGGCGTACTCGCCGGTGAGGTAGTACTCGCGGCCGACGACCAGGTGGTGCTTGATGAGCGGGTCCATCGCTGACTCCACGTTAGTTCGAGTTCGTGCCGGCCGTCGCGCTGCTGCGCCCGGCCGCGGCCTTGCCGGCGCGTGCTGGCGATTGCGCGCCACCGCGACCGCCCTCGGGCGGGCTCCCACCCTCGGGCGCACCGCCTTGCGGCGAACCGCCCTCGGGCGCACCGCCCTCGGGCGCACCGCCTTGCGGCGAACCGCCCTTCGGGCGCACCGCCCTCGGGCGCACCGCCCTGCGGCGCACCGCCTTGCGGCGCGCCGCCTTCGGGCGGTGGGCTCGTGAACGGTGACTTGGGCGGCGACGACGGCGGGGCCAGCGTGCCCTCGAGGGCGGCTGGGCTTGGCGCGCTCGGGCTGCACCGGGTTGTCGAGGTTCTTGGGCTTGGGCGGCGGCACCGGCTTGGGCGGCGAGCGATCGGGCCGCTTGCGCGACGGATCCGCGGCGCCGTAGGTCTCGCGGATGTACCGCAGGTAGATGCGCGCCTGCTTGCCGTGGTGGTGCTTGGGGTGCTGCGTCTGCAGCTCGGTGAAGGTCGAGCGCGCCAGCTCGATCTCGTCCATGCGCAGATACGTCAGTCCGAGCAGGAACAGCACCTCGGCGTCGAGGCCGATGCCGGGGTAGGTGGCGTGGGCGCTCTCGAGCCGACCGATCGCGGCCTCGGGCTTGTCGCGCGACAGGTAGAAGTTGGCGACGTACAGCTCGTGCTTGAGCAGGCGCCGGCGGACCTCGTCGCGCAGCTTCACCGCGTAGCGCTCGGTCACCGTACCGCCGTAGTGATCGAAGTAGTACTCGAGCTCGATCAGCGCGTCTTGCAGCTGCGACTGATCGCGCATGTGATCGGGCGGCAGCAGGAAGAACTTCTGCGGCGCGTTCATGTACGCCGAGGCCGCGGCCATGAAGCTGGCCCAGCCGTTGCGCACGTGCTCGTGCGTCGGGTGCAGCTTGGCGAACTGCTTGAACGCGTCCATCGCGGTGGTGTGGTTGCCCTGCTCGAACTCGGCGCGCGCGATGAGCAGCTCGGCCTCGACCGCGTAGCGACTGAAGGGGAAGCGGATGCGGACGAAGTCGGCGTACTGGATCGCCTCCTCGAAGTCCTTGTCCTCGAACTCGCTCTGCGCCATCGCGAAGTTCTCCTCCGCGGTCTGCGCGTAGTCGGCCGACAGATCCGGCCCGGTCTTGCACGCGGGCAGCGGCGCGATCGCGAGCCAGCCCGCGAGCCACAGGCCGCGTCGCGCCGCGGCGCGCCATCGCCGTGCGCCGCAGGCGGTCGAACCGTCGGGCATCGTCGGGGCGAGACGGTACGGCCGCGGCCGCAGGGGTGTCAACGCGAGTGGGCCGCCGCGTTCGCGGGACGAAACCCACCCCGTCGGTGCGTCGAGCCGGCACGCGCGCCGGCCGGTGGCTCGGGCGACCGGCGCGATCCCGGCTCGCGCGCGCGCTCGCGACGGCGCCGGCCTCCGCCGATTTCGCGGCCGCGCAGCGGTTTCGCGATACCCTAGCCGCCGCCCGACAATGCCGCGCTCGCCGTCACGCCTGGGTCCCGTCGCCGCGATGTCGCTCGTGGCCGGCTCGATGATGGGCATCGGCATCTTCATCGCGCCGCCGGTGGTCGCGACCCAGCTCGATCGGCCCGGCGCGTTCCTGCTGGTGTGGCTGCTCGGTGGGATCTCGGCGCTGTGCGGCGCGCTGTCGGTCGCCGAGCTCGGCGCGATGATGCCGCGTGCCGGCGGCGACTATCCCTACCTGCGTCGCGCCTACGGTCCTGGCCTCGCGTTCGCGGCGGGGTGGTTGCAGCTGCTGGCGGTGTTCCCGGGCTCGCTCGCGGCGATGGCCGTGGGCACCGCGAGCTTCCAGCTGCCGCTGGTGTTGGGCGAGGGCTTCGTCGCACCCTCGGTGCTGGGCCTCGATCCGATCCTCTTCTGGGCGAGCGTGCTCGTGATCGGGCTGACCGCGGTCAACCACGTGGGCGTGTTGGTCTCCGGGCGGCTGCAGGTCGCGGTGACGATCGCACCGGTGTTGCTGCTGCTGGTCGGCACCGCCGCGGTGATGGTGCACCAGGGCACCCACGCGGGGGCGCTCGCGACCGCCGGCGCCAACATGCACGTGCCCTCGATCGCGGCCCTGGCCGCGGCGTTCCTGCCGGTCTACTTCGCCTTCTCGGGCTGGAACGCCGCGATCTTCGTCGGCGGCGAGATCGACGAGCCGGCGCGCAACGTGCCGCGTGCGCTCGTGGGCGGCACGGTCTCGGTCACGGTGCTGTACCTCGCGCTGTGCCTGGGCTTTCTGTCGGTGTTCACCATGGCCTCGCTCGCGAACACCGGCGAGGCCGGCACCGCGGCGGCCACGGTCATCTTCGGGCCCTGGGGCCGCTGGGGCGTGACGATCGCGATCCTGCTGGCGATGCTGGGCTCGCTCAACGGCACGGTGCTCACCGGCTCGCGCATCGCGTTCGCGATGGCGAAGGACGGCCACTGCATCGCGATCGCGGGCCAGGCCAGCCGCCGCCACGGCACGCCGGCGGTCGCGCTGTGGATGCAGTGCGGCTGGACGCTGTTGCTCATCTTCACCCACAGCTTCGAGGCCCTCATCGGCTACGCCTCGGCCGCGATGCTGATCACCGGCTCGCTCACGGTCGTGGCGGTGTTCGTGCTGCGGGCGAAGCTTCCGCACCTGCCCCGGCCCTACCGCACCTGGGGCTACCCCGTGACCCCGGCGATCTACGTCGTGCTCAGCCTCGGCGTGCTGGTGGTGCTCGCGCGGCGCTTCGATCCGTCGGTCTTCGCCGGCGCGGGCTGGTTCGCGCTGGCGCTGGTGTTCCACCACGTCGTGATGCGTCGCCGCGGTGGGCCGGCCCAGCCCGCCGACACCAGCCCCACCGCCGCCACGGCCGAGCCCGGCGAGATCATCGCGTCGCACCCGCCGCTGGTGCGCTGAGGCTTGGGGAAGCTGTCGCCTTGCTGCTAGCATGGCGATCATGCACTCGTCTGCGCGTTGGCTTCTGGCGATGGGTCTCGGTGTGGGCGCGGGCTGGGCCTGCGGCGGCTCGGGCGGCGAGGACGACTGCCCGGTCGGCAGTCGCGGCTGCCCCTGCACCCTGGGCGGCGCGTGCGACCTCGACCTCGAGTGCTTCTCGGGCACGTGTCAGATGTCGCCCGGCGGCACCAGCGGACCCGGCGACGGCAGCGGCACCGACTCGGCCGGCAGCGCGACCACGGTCGGCACCAGCGCGTCGACGACCATGACCACCAGCGCGACCTCGGGCACCGGCGACAGCAGCGGTGGCACGGGCGGCGGACCCAAGCTCGACGTCGGCGGCGGCGAGACCGGTCCGACCATGGGCTGCGGCAAGATCGACATGTTGTTCGTGCTCGACAGCTCCGGCTCGATGATCGAAGAACGTCAGGCGCTCGCGGCGACCAACGCCGTCACCGGCATCGTGACCACGCTCGAGGGCCTCAACGGCGGCGGCATCGACTACCGCATCGGCGTCACCGACGACGACGACAACGGCTTCCACGTGCCGCCGGGCTGGGCCGGCGCCAACCCGTGGTTCGACAGCAGCGAGCTCGACACCAACGCGATGTCGCTCGCGGTCAACGGTGCCGTCAACGCGATCTCCGGCGAGCCGGCGGTCGGCTGCGAGCACGTGCTGACCAGCGCGACCGACCTGCTGCTGACCGACGCGACCGGCTTCGTGCGCGACGACGCGTTGCTGGTGCTGCTGCTGCTGACCGACGTGGACGACTACGGCGCCTACGATCAACCCAACGGCAACGACTGCGGCTTCGGCTGCAACACCCCGCCCAAGTACACCGTGCCCGAGATCCAGACCCACCTGGTCGACGACGTCAAGGGCGGCCTCGCCGGCGCGGTCGCGGCCATCGTGCTCGCGGGCGATCCCAACGTCGCCGGCGGCATGAACCTGTGCAACCAACCCGGCAGCTGCGGCTGCAACGGGGTCGACTGCGCCATCTTCCACGGCACCAAGCTGTGGGCCTTCGCCGATCTGCTGGGCGACAACGGCTACCACGCCGATCTGTGCGACGTCGGCAACGCCGTGCCGATGGCGGTGGAGACCGCGCTGACGGAGAACATCGACACGGCGTGCCAGAACTTCGAGCCGGAGGGTTAGCACCGGTTCGGACCAACGCCACGCGTGGGTCCGGACACCCGGCGTCTCACAACGCCGGCTCGCCATCCAGCTCGACCACCGCCCGCCCCGCGACGAACAGCGTCCGGCCCACGATCAGCTGCTGCGGCCCGATCCACACCATCGGCTCGCCCCCGCCGACGTCGTCGAGCGCCGGGATCATCGACTCGAACTCGCGCTTGCCGAAGTCCATCGTGATCGGCTTGGGCCACGCGCGCGACCTGCCGCGCGGTAGCGGGTAGCGCTTGCCGCTTTCGCCGTCGACCAGCACGAAGTTCTGGTGCACCACGTCGCCGAGCACCGAGGCGACCAGCACCAGCGTCCAGCTGCCATCGGGTGACGCCAGGGCCTGGTCGCGGTCGGCGATGGGCGAGGGCGACTCCATGGTGAAGCTGCGGCCGGGCCCGGCGCACACGGGCAGTCGCTCGCCGAGCTCGCCGCCGCAGTCCTGCGCGCCCATCATCACCTGCCGCTGCATGCGCCCGTCGGCGATGTCGACCGCGAGGCTGACCCAGTTCGATCGCATCTCGGCCTCGTAGTCGGCCAGCTCGACGCACGCGGTCTTGCCGTCGGCAGTGACGAAGAACTCGTCGGCGCTGGTGAGCGACAGCTGCGGCAGCTCCTCGTCGCCGGCCTCGTCGTGCTCGGGCTTGCACGGCGGCGCGTCGTCGAGCGTCGCGAGCACGCGGTCGCTGCCGTCGCGCAGATCGAGCCGATGCAGCGCGCGCATGCGGCCGTCGCTCTCGCCGAGGTACAGCACCGCCTCGTGTCCCGGCAGCCACCGCGGCGCGCTCGCGGCGAGGCTCGCGAGCGTCCGCACGGTCTTGCCGTCGCGGTCGATCTCGTGCACGCCGTGGGCGCCCGCGATGATCCACGTCTCGCGCACCGCGGGTGTCGCCGGCGTCGCGGCGGCTGGTGTCGCGACGGCCGATGTCTCGCCGGGCGGCGTCGCAGCCGGCGGTGTCGCGGTGGACGCCGCCGTCGTGGGCGGTGTCGCCGGGGCCTGCCGCGCCGTGGCCTGCGGCGCGCCGGCCTGCGGCGCGCCTGCCTGCGGCGCGCCTGCCTGCGCCGCGGTCGAAGGCGTCGCCACGGGCTGCGCATCAGGGGCCGCCGGCGCGTCGCTGCGGCCACAGGCCAGCGACAGCGCGGCGATGAGCAAGGAGGTCGAACCACGCACGTCGAGCCGACGCGCGATCGGGGCGGGTTTCGTCCCCACTACTCGACGCGGTGCCAGGTCTGCGTGCGGTAGAACGGACCGGCGTAGCCGCGGACCTTGAGGTCGCCGTCGTCCTCGAGCCAGATCTTGCAGTTGTAGGTCTTGCCCTTCTTGGGGTCGAAGATCTTGCCGCCCGACCACTCGTCGTCGTCCTGCTCGAGGCCCCACATGATGACCATGCCGACGATGGGCGCGTCCTTGTCCTCGCCCTCGCAGGCTTCGCACACCGCGTCGGGGTTCTTGAACAGCTTGGTGATGCGACCGTACAGCTTGCCGTCGCGCTCGTAGATCTTGACCAACGACTTGGCCTCGCCGCTGTCGTCGTCGATCGTCTTCCACACGCCCACGGGCGTGTCGGAGGCGTCGAGGTCGGGGCTGGCGGTGGCGAGCAGGCCGAACACCCCGAGGGCCAGGGCGAAGGCGCGCAGCGTGGAGGTGGGCTTGCGGTGCAGCATCGAGGTCGTCCGCACCCAAGTGGCGCGACCGGGCCGATGGTTCACGCGCCCAGGGCCCCGCGATGCGTTTCGGGCGACTTGCACGGCCGACTACGCAGTTCGCCGTACGCGACCGGGCAGTTCGCGAAACCGATGCCGGCCGGCTCAGCGTTCGCGCAGCGCCGTCGCGATCGCGAGCGCGAGCGGAGTCACATGCAGGTACAGCCCCGGCAGCCACATCGGCAGGCCCATCGCGTCGGGGTGGTAGTAGTGGAACGCGCCCAGCGCCGTGAGCGAGGCCTCGACCGCGAGGCCGCACGCGGTGATCAGCAGGCCCAGCACCCAGGTCTGCGCGTGCTGCGTCCGCGCCGCGAACGCGACCAGGTACGCCACGCCGAGCCCGATCGGATGGGCGTGCCACTGGCCGCTGGCCCAGTAGGCCGCGACGAACCACAGCCCGCCGTCGAGCAGGTCGTACTGCCGCAGCGACGGCGAGCGCGCGACGAAGCCCGACAGCCCACCCAGGGTCGCGAGCGTGGCGGCGCCGAACAGCGGCACGACCCACCACGCTTGTCCCAGCAGCACCGGACGCGGGTACCACAGCACGCCCATGCGCACGTGGATCTGGTCGAGCAGCGCGCCGGCGATGCCGCCGATCACGAAGGCCAAGACGAAGGTGGAGGCGCTCGACGATCGACGTTCGCTCATGGGCTCGTGCTCACGAAGGGATGACGTTGCTGCCGACCGAAGCGGCCGGCCGCGCGGGCGCGCGCCGACCGGTGACGAGGTTGCCGAGGTCCTCGCGGCGCGGCACCGCGCCGGTCAGCCGCACGATACCGCGCTCGAGCGCGCGGAAGAAGCCGATGCGTCCCAGCAGCGGGTTGAGCCAGCCGTGGGTGATGCAGTAGTGGCGGTCGAACGGCGGCGCGTGGTGCAGCGCGTGGTTGTCGGGCGACAGCAGCAGCCCGCTGTGTTGCAGCCACCGCACCAGCGCCGGCGGTGCATCCGTATGGGCCCACTTGTGGATCTGGTTGGTCGCCAACGTCAGCAGCGCGGTCATGCCCAGTACCACCGACGCGAACACGGCGCCGTGGCCGTGGCCATCGCCCAGGTGCCACGCGCCCGCCATCAGCGGCAGCACCACGAAGGCCGACGCACCGTTGGTCTCGAGGAAGTCGTGACGCGTGATGGCCTTGGGATCGAGGTGGTGCTCGCGGAACGGGCCGATGAAGGCCTTGCCCACCAGGGGGATCCGCTCCGAACCCCAGGTGTCGGCGCCCCAGTGCACCAGACCGCTGCCGAGATCCGCGGCCAGGCTCGCCGTCAGCGCGGCGGCCGCGGCGGTTGCGATCGCGCCGGCGTCGGGCAGGCTCAGCGCGCGCAGCCACGCGGTCGCCAGCAGCACCAGCGCGCAGATGCTCGCGCCGTCGAAGAGCACCTGCGACAGCGGACGCGCGTGGGCCGGACGGGTCATCGCATGGGATACGACGCGGCGGGCCAGACGGTTCGCCCGCCGTCGCACGCCCCCGACCCAGCGCCGCCGCTTTGCCGACCGGAGCAGTGCCCCGAGCTTGACACCCGCAGCCCGCGAGCGGCAAGGGCCGAGGCCTCACATGAAGTTGCGCGTGTGCAACGCCGACAGCGCGCGGGCCTCGTCGGGCGAGAAACCCAGCCGCGCCAGGCGGCGTTGGCGACCGCGATCCATGTCGGCCGCGAGCGCGACCACGGCCGCGTGGCCGCGGGCGATCGCGTCGGGCTCGAGCGATCCGGCCGCGAGCACCACCAGCGCGTCGAAGACGTCGGCGTTGAGTCCGGCCGAGTGCGCGAGCGCGTCGTGGCGTCGCTGGATCGCGGCGGCGAGGCGGGGACGCAGGCCGGGGTCGTGCTCGAGGTGCCGCTGCAGGTGCGCGAGGCCGAACGCGACGTGGCGGGCCTCGTCGCGCGCGGCCAGCCGCGCGACGCTGCGCGTGATCGGATCGGGGCCGTGCTCGTCGAGGAACCACAGCAGCGACAGGAACGAGCCCTCGCCGAGCACCGCCAGCAGCAGTGCCGCGATGGCGAAGTCGGGCTCCTCCACCAGGGTGCGCAGCGACGCCTGCCCGCCGGCGCTCGAGGTCCCCAGGGTGCCGCGGACCAGCCCCGCGCGGCGCGTGAACACCTCGATGTGGCGGGCCTCGTCGGCGACCTGCAGCGCCAGCAGCTGCATGACCTCGCGGAAGTGCGGGTGCAGCTGCGCGACGAAGCGCGCCGGCACCAGCAGCGCCGCGGTCTCGTTCTCGATCAGGAACGTCATCACCTGCACGACCGCGTCTTCGATCTCGGGCGCGTGGGTGGGCCGCTCGTGCCACGGGATCGCGGTCGCGGGATCCCACTGCGCCGCGGCACCCTGGGCGTACAGCGTCGCGGCGTCGTCGCTCCACACCAGCTCGCGCTCGTCGAGCGCGAAGTGAAGTGGCTGGGTCCCGGCCTCGACCAGGGCCCCGCGCGGTGCCAGGGCCCAACGTGCGGGCGGACGCGCGACCACGGCCTGCGGCGCGTGGGCATCGATCGCACCGGCGCGCTCGGCCCCGAGCCAGCGCGCCGCGTGGGCCTCGCCCTTGCGCAGCACGAAGCCGTGCTCGCACGGACCGACGAAGCCGTGGCCCAGGGCGCGGCACCACGGCCGGCCCTGCTGCGCGAGGTCGGGCCGCCGGCCGCGGACCTCGACGAGCGCGTCCGGTGGCGCCTCGCGCAGTCGCCAGGACAACAGCACCTCGCCGCCGTCGTCGAGCCCCAGCGGACCCAATGCGACGACGAGGCGCTCCGTCGTGCTCACGCCCGCTCCTGCGCCATCGCCAGCAGCGGTGCGAGGGCCGAGCTCGCCGCGCACGCGCGCTCGAGCTGGGCGTAGCCGCTGGTGCGACCGGGCAGCCACTGCTTGAGGCCCTCGAGGTCCATCAGCGGGCGCACGTTCGCGTCGGCGTAGGACATGCCCAGCAGCAGCTCCACGAAGCGGCGCAGCCGCGGGTCGTCCTGCTCGTCGCCGAACACGCTGAAGTTGCAGTGGTCGTAGGGCGGCGTCTGGGCCAGCACCCGCGTGCTGCCGGCCGGCAACACGCCCTCGCGTGCGAACAACAGGTGGTTGCCGTCGATCATGCACGCGGCCGCGACCTCGCCGGCCATGAGCGCACGCGCAGCGTCGCGCTCGCCACCGATGTGGTCGCCGTGCTTGCCCACGAGCACGTCGAAGCGGCGCACCTCGACGTCGCGACCCGGCTGCAGCCCCTGCTCGCGCAGCAGCTGCAGCGGGATCAGCGTCGCCTGCGGCGAGTCCGAGGCCCCCACCGCGATGGTCTTGCCCCGCAGATCCGCGACCGTGGCGACGTCGCCGCCCTCGCGCACGACGATGTACGAGCTCAGGTCGCGGTCGCTGTCGCGCATCGCGATCGCAGCCGCGGTGCGACCGCGGCGCGCCGCGGCGGCCTCGAACTGCAGCCACGCCAGCGGACTGTTCCACGACACGTCGACGGCGCCTTCGAGGTGGGCGAGCACCTGGCGCTCGTAGTTGGTGAAGAGCACGACGTCGAAGTCGAGCCCGTGGCCAGCGAAGAAGTCGCGGAAGCCCTCCCAGATCGTGACGACCTTGGGATCGTAGGCGACCGCGCCCAGCAGCAGGGTCTTGCGGGTCTGCGTCATGGTCGGATCTCCAGGGCTCAGGCCAATGGCATGCCGCACAGGGCGCGGCCCATGAACTCGTGCAGCGCGTCGAGGGTGGGGGCCATGACCGCGGAGGCCCGCGCATCGCGGAAGTAGCGGTCGACGCCGACCTCCTTGCGGAAGGCCGCGCCGCCGCACACGCGCATCGCCGCGTCGAGCACGACGTTGGCGGTCTCGCCCGCGGCGGCCTTGGTCTGCAGCACGCGCAGGCTCGCGTCGGGCCGGCCCTCGGCCAACGCCGCGGTGGTGTCGCCGACGAGGGTCGCGACCTGATCGGCCGCGAGCTTCATGCGCGAGATGTGGGCGCGCGTGACCGGCGAGTCGGCCAGCGACGCGCCGGTGTGTTCGTACTTGGTGCCGGTCGCGTGCGCGATGGTGCGGGCGATCGCGCCGTTCATGAGCCCGAGGCTGCACGCGGCGTTGAGCACCTGGAAGTTCGGCAGCACCACGCCCATCATCACGTCGAAGCCGCCGCCGTCGCTGCCCATCATCGCGGCCTCTTGCACGATCACCTTGGTCGCGGTCACGGGGCACGAGTCGTTGCCGCGCAGGCCCAGGCCGTCGAAGCCGGCCGAGACGCCGAGGCCGGCGGCGTCGCGCGGCACCAGCCAGATCGTGCTCGGACCCTCGGCGGCGATCGGGCGGCTCGACCACACGTATGCGGTCGCGTGGTGGGCCGACGTCACCCAGCTCTTCTTGGCGTCGAGCTGGATGCCGCCGGCGGTGCGCGTCGCGGTGCTGGTCGGCGCCCAGAACATGCTGCGCGAGCCGGCCTCGGAGAACGCCAGCGTCGACAGGTGCTTGCCGGTCGCGGCGTCGCGGCGGATCGCCACCGGTGCGAAGGGCCTCGATCACTGCGGTGCCGCACAGGTGCATGGTGAGCACCATCGCGGTCGAACCGCAGGCCTGCGCGACGCGCTCGACACGCGCGCGGCCGCGCCCAGGCCCAGGCCGAGGCCGCCGACGTCGGGGCTCGACAGCACGCCCAGCGCACCGACCTGCGCGAGCGCGTCGATCGCTGCGCGCGGGAACTCGCCCTCGGCGTCGATGCGGGCAGCGCCCGCGGCAATGGTGTCGCGCGCGACGCGGTCGACGTCGGCGAGGAGATCGGAGAGGTTCTTGGTCACGGTCGTGTCCTTTCGCGAGGCGTGGCGGCACCCGGGGCCGCCGCCCGTGGACACGAACGACGTCAGGGCGCCAACATGGAGACCGGGGACCCCCGGTCACGTCGGGTTCAGCGGTTGCGCAACATGACGGATGCGCCGCGGAGCACGCGGCGGTGGACTTATCCCGCCGCGACCCGGCGGCCGTCAAGCCAGCGCTCGCGGCGGCGGTCGGCGCAGGCCGCCGGCGTGCTACCTTCGCGTGCGAGTTGTCGCGCACGTGTCCAGCGCGAGGGCGGCGACGCCGCCCGCACCGTCGCCGGTCGCACGGCGCCATCGGCCTCGTGCTCGCGGCCGGGGTCGTGGCCGGGGGCTGCAAGTCCGAGAGCGAGACCGTGTGCGCGACCATCGGTCGTGCCGGCGGCGTGCTGCAGTCGCTCGACAGCGTGCTGACCATCGCGTTGCAACCAGAGGCGCTCGACGAGGACACCGAGTTCTGCGTGGCGCCCTCGGAGCTGCCGCCCGAGGTCGCGGGTCCGGCGTACCTGGTGCGGCCCAACCCACGGCTGCACTTCGACGCGCTGGTGAGCTACCGCCACCAGTTCCCGCAGGACATCAGCGATCTCAACGTCGGTCGCATCCGCGCGGTCGACTTCGACAAGGGCAAGGGCCGCTGGCTGTCGCTGAGCGAGTGCCTCGTCGAAGCCGACGCGCTGGCGGTGCGCTGCGTCGACCACGACGTGTCGAAGTTCTACGGCCTGCTCAGCGAGCACATGGGTCCGGTCAGCGACAGCGTCGCGGATGTCACCACGGCCGACAGCAACGACGTCACCACCGATCCCACCGCCGAGGGCAGCGGCACCGCGGACGAGAGCACCACCACCGGCGACCCGCCGATCGACTACCCGCCGGAGTGCGACACGCTCTCGCACGGTCCCTTCGCGCTGGTCCACGTCGGGCAGCTGTTCCAGACCGTCGGCGCCGATCCGCTCGGTGGCTCCGAGGACCTCGCACCCGACGGTCACGGTGGCTTCATCGCGCGCGACGGCACCAGCTTGTCGCGGCTCGACGTCACCGGCGCGACCCTGGGTACGCCCGAGGACCCCGGCTTCACCGTGCTGCCGCTGACCGACGCGGCCAACTTCACCAACAGCTCGACGCTGGGGATGCGCTACCTCGCCAACGGCGATCTCGCGATGATGCAGCGCGAGGGCAACTCGCTGCAGCTGATGCACCCCGACGGCTCGATCGACACACCGTTGCCTGGCCTCGAGTTCCCCAACGGCCTGTTCGCAGACACCATGGGCCGGGTGTGGTTCTCCGAGTACCTCGGCGGTCGTGTGTCGCGCTTCGATCCCGGCACCGGCACGGCCACGACCATCGCGGAGATCCAGGAGGCCAACGGCCTGCTGCTCGACCCCCTGCGCGGGCTGCTGTTCTACGTCAACTACACCCCGAGCCAGCTGTGGCGCGTGCCCATCGACGCCAGCGGCAACGCGGCCGGGGATCCGGCCATGGTCGCGGATCTGTCGGGCTTCTCCGACGGCGTGGCCATGGACGTGTGCGGCAACCTCTACGTCGTCGACAACGGCGGCTCCGAGACCGCGTCGGGCCGGGTCGATCGCGTGATCATGGACGACGACGGCGCGATGGTGATGGTCGAGGAGATCGTCGGCGACATCCCCAACTCGCCGGCCAACGTGAACTTCGGCCTGGGCGACGACTACGGCGACTTCGAGACCGCGCTGTTCATCAGCGGCGTGCCCGGCGACATCCACTACGTCGACGTGGGCATCACGGGCGCGGCGGTGCCGGTGCTCGCCGCGGCGCCGGCCTCGGGCTGACGCGCGCGCGGCCCAGCGCGGCCTCGGTCGCGGCGATCAGACCGGCCGCGGCGCCGTCGATGTCGCGCCCGGCCCCGGCACGCCCGCGCTCGAGCAGGCTCCGCGCGCGCGCATCGTCGTCGCCGCGTCGTGCGAGCACCAGCGCCAGCACCAGCTCGGCGAAGGCGCGGGTCTCGGCCGGGACCGCGGCGTCGCTCGACAGCCGCACCGCGCGCTCGGCGTGGCGCAGCGCCGCGTCGGTCTCGCCCAGCGCCAGTGCGTTGTGCCCGAGGTTGGCCAGCGCCAAGCTGAGCTGGGGATGATCGGGGCCCCACGCGCGCTCCTCCAGCGCGAGCGCGCGCGTGCGCAGCCCGTAGGACTCCTGGGGCCGCTTCAGATCATCCTCGAGCACGTTGGCGACGCCGACCAGGGAGTGCGCGACGCGGATGTCGTCGGGGCCGAACAGACCCTCGCGGATCGACAGCGCCGCGCGGTGGTGGGCCAGGGCCTCGTCGATGCGCCCGGCCAGGCGCAGCGCGCTGCCGAGGTTCTGGTGATCCTGGGCCACGTCCGCGCTGTGATCGCCGGTCGCGGCGGTGTGGGCCGCGAGCGCGCGCTGCAGCAGCGAGATGCCGCGCTCGATGTCGCCGAGCTCGAGCGCCGCGACCGCGACGTTGGTGAGCATGTCGGCGGTGCGCGGGTTGTCCTCGCCCAGCACCCGCGCGAACGCGGCGTGCGAGCGCTCGTACCACTGCAACGCGCCGCGCAGATCGCCGCGGCGATCGAGCACGATGCCGACCGCCCCGACCGCGCCGGCGGTGCCGGGATGGTCGTCGCCGTAGGCGCGCTGCCAGATGTCGAGCGCCGCGCGGGCGCGCGAGAGCGCCTCGTCGTGCTCGCCGGTGTCCGACAGCGTCATCGCCAGGCTGCTGTACAGCGGTGCGCGCTCGAGCTCGCCCATCACGCCGGGCTCGCTCGCGAGTGCGAGCGCGCGGCGCTGGTGTTCGAGCACGTCCTCGGGTTTGCCGTTCTGTTCGAGCACGCGCGACAGGTTGTGCTCGAGCGTGGCCTCGCGCCGCGCGTCGTGGCCCAGGCGCTCCAGCGCGGCCGCGGCCAGCTCGGCCCACAGCTCGCCGTCGCCGCGGCGCTCCTGCTGCGCGCCCGCGACCGAGACCAGCAGCGTGCGCGTGTCGGCCAGCAGGCGATCGTCGTCGGCGTGCTCGGCCGCGATCGCGGCGCGACGCAGGGCCAGCTCGGCCTTCGGGCGCGCGCCCGAGCAGATCGAGCGCGCGGCCCAGGGCCAGCTCGGCCTCCGCGGTGGTGGGGTGGTGCGCGTGCTCGTGCGCGCGGCGGGCCGCGACCTCGGCGACCGCGAGCGCGTCGGCGGCCTTGCCGGCCTGGACCAGGGCGCCGGCATGGGCCACGCGCATGCGCAGCTCTTCGATCTGCGCGCGCTCGTCGTCGTCGGCGGGCAGGGGTTCGCGCCGGCGCAGGGCGGCCGCGTCGGCGCACGCAGCCAGATCCGGCAGGGCCCCGTTGCCTGCAGCGCTCGATCGGCGACGTCGCCGTCGGCGCGTTGCAGCGTGTCGACCAGGGCGACCAGGCGCTCGCGCTGGCTGTCGAGGCACGCCATCCGCAGATCGAGCAGCTCGGCCGACTGTTCGTGGCGCACCACGCTGGCCTCGCACGTCGCGCCAGCCCTCGATCCAACGCGCGACGAAGCCGTCGAGCGCGGCCTGGACCCCGGCGGCGGTCTGCGCCGCATGGCCGCGGCCGGTGCCGCGCAGGGCCGCGGCGACCGCCTGGGCGCGGTCCTCGTTCCACGCCTCGGCGATGCGCTCGGGCACGCGCTCGCACGGCGGCGGTCCACCCAGCCAGTTGCGCGCGAGCACGGCCGAGCTCGCCGCGACGCCGACGACCAGGCCGGCGAAGGCGAAGCGGACCTTGCGACGGCGCGTGATCGCAGCGCGCAGCTCCGCCACCAGCGCCTCCATCGAGACGAAGCGCTGCTGCGGATCGCGGGCGAGGCCGCGGAGGATCGCGCGTCGCAGCCGCGCGCCCACGCCGGGGATCCGCGGCGGATCGGGCAGGGGCCCGCGCAGGATCGCCTGGGCGATGGCGGCGTTGTCGTCGCCGGCGAAGGGCACCCGGCGCCACAGCGCTTCGTACAGCGATGCACACAGCGCCCACTGGTCGCACGCGGGCCCGGCATCGCGGCCCAGGTGTTGTTCGGGCGCCATGTACATCGGCGTGCCGCGGGCGCGGCCGGCGGATCGCCGTCGTCGCGACGGTCCTCGCCGTCACTGGGCGTGGCCCGCTCGCCGTCGCGCACGCGCGCGAGCCCGAAGTCGAGCACCTGCACGCGGCCGTCCTTGCCGATGAGCGCGTTGTCGGGCTTGAAGTCGCGGTGCACGATGCCGGCGTGGTGCGCCGCCGCGAGACCCTGGCCGGCCTGCACGTAGGCGCGCACGATCTCGGGCACGCTGCGCGGGCTCGCCAGGGCCCAGCGCCGCAGTGTCTGGCCGTCGACGAGATCCATCGCCACGAACACGCGATCGCCGACCAGCCCGACGTCGTGCACGGCGACGACGTGCGGATCCGACAGCCGCGCGAGCGCCTGGGCCTCGCGCAACAGCTCGGCGCGCTGGGCTTCGCGGCGGCCGCGGGGACGCATCACCTTGATGGCGAGCTTGCGATCGAGCTGGGGATCGTACGCCGCGTAGACCACGCCCATGCCGCCGCGGCCGAGCGTGTAGAGGATCACGTAGCGGCCGACGTGCTCGCCGCCGCGCAGCGCAGCACCGCGAGCTGTCCACTCGAGGCGCTGTCGTCGGCCCGCGCGGCGGCTGTGGCTGGCCACGGCGGCCAGCATGGCAGCCGTGGCGCGGCGCGGGCAAGCCAGCCGGGTCGACCCGGTCCCGCTGCCCGCGGCCCGGCGTCGTCGGGGCGGCGGGCGGGATTTCCGCTACGCTCGCGGCCGACATGGCCCTCACCGTCGCGAGCTGGAACGTCAATTCGATCCGCGCGCGGCTGGATCACGTCGCGACCTGGCTCGCCGATCACGAGCCCGACGTGCTGTGCCTGCAGGAGACCAAGGTCGAAGACGCGCTGTTTCCCAAGGTGCCGTTCCTGGAGCTCGGCTACACCGTCACGCTGCACGGCGGCCGCGCACTGTGTGGCGTCGCGGTGATCAGCAAGCGCAAGCCCACCGCCGTGCACGCCGGCTTCCGCGAGGGCGAGCCCGATCGCAACCCACGGATCCTCGAGGTCGTGATCGACGACGTGCGGCTGGTCTGCCTGTACGCGCCCAACGGCACCGAGCTGGGCTCCGACGCCTTCGCCTACAAGCTCGCGTGGTACGAGCGGCTCGCGCGGCAGCTGCAGCAGCACTGTCGCCGCGACGAGCCGCTCGCGCTGCTGGGCGACTTCAACGTCGCGCCCGACGACCGCGACGTGTGGGACCCCGAGGCCTTCCGCGGCCGCCTGCTCTTCACCGACCAGGAGCACGCCGCGCTACAGCGGCTGCTCGACTTCGGCCTCGTCGACTGCTTCCGCGCCCACCAGGGCGCCGCGGGTCACTACAGCTGGTACGACTACCGCACCGGCGGCTTCGGCCGCAACGAGGGCCTGCGGATTGATCTGGTGCTCGCAACCGAGCCGCTCGCACGACGCTGCACCGGGGTCGAGCACGACGCGGTGCCGCGCGGCTGGGACACGCCGAGCGATCACCTGCCGGTGGTGGCGCGGTTTGGGTGACGGGGAGGGCGGGGCGATCAGCCGTCGCATGTCGGCACGAGCCGGGAGCCCCCCGGGCGGCCCGCGGCCACGCGCAGCCGTCTACTCGCAATTCTCCGACGTCACGCTCTGCCCCGTCACCGGCACGCCGGCTTCGACGAATTCCAGCGGAATCGACTGACACTGCGCCATGCCGCAGTCCTCCATCCGCATGACGTGGGCGTGCGGGCCGGTCGAGAAGCCGGTCGAGCCCGACAGGCCCACGGTGGTGCCGCGGGGCACGAATTCGCCGTCGGCGACGTGGAGTTCGTCGAGGTGTTTGTACAGCGAGGTCGTGCCGTCACCGTGCAGCAGCACCACGAGGTTGCCGTAGGCGAAGCACTCGGGACCGCCGCCGTCGTAGCAGGGGTCGCCGGGCATGGTCTCGGCGTAGGTGTGGATCACGATGCCGTCGGCCATGGCGACCAGCGGGGTCTCGAGCGGGACCGAGAAGTCGAAGGCGTAGAATGCCGCGCCCTGGTGCGAGTAGGTGCCGTCGTTGCCCTGCGCGATGGTGGTCTCGTAGCCGCACGGAAGCGGCAGGTAGAAGCCGTCGGGGGGCTCGAGCTCGGGCGGTTGTTCGACGGTGCACGTGGCGTACGCGCCGGCGATCCAGCCGTGCACGTCGTTCCACTGGATCTCGAACCACGTCGCGTCGCCCTCGATGACTTCGCCGTCGGCGCGCGCGAGCTTGTCCGCGATCGCGCCGTTGGGGAGGGCCCCGACCGGTTCGCCCGCGGTCGAGGCGTCCGGGCGCACGTTGAGGTTCGCGCCCGCGGCGACGTGGACCTGCAGCCGAGGGCAGTCGTCGGCCGGTGGCACGTCGGGCAGCGGTTGTGGCTCACCGCTGCTGCCGTCGGCGTCGCCGTCGGTCGCACTGGCGTGCGGACCGCTGCTGCCGCTGCCGGATCCGTCCGAGCCCGCCGCGCCCGCGGAGCCCTCGCCCTCGTCGAGCGCGCCGCTCGAGCCGTCGGCGTCGGGGTCCCACGCGCCGGGCATGCGCCCGCCGCCGCCGGCACAGCCGACCGAGAGCCCCGCGATCCACGCGCCCCAAACCCACCGTGCGATGCCGTGCCGTCCCATGCCCACCGGTCGGGACGACGCGGCCACGCGCGGCGACGCATGCCGTGATCGTGCCGCTGCGGCGCCCGGCGTAGAGCGAACGACGTAGCCGCGGGCGCCCGCGCTCAACCGGTCGGCACGCCGCCGGTCAGCACGATGTCGTCGACGTAGACCGCGTCGTCGCCTTCCTCGAGGCTGCCGTCCTTGGTGTAGCTCCACTGCAGCGTGTGGTCGCCGGCAGCCACGGGATAGCTCGCGTCCGAGGCCGCGAGGATGCCCGACCACTCGTCCTGCAGGACCCCGTCGATGGAGAACTCGAGGTAGTCGTAGCCGTCCTCGCTGCTCTCTTGGTGCGTGAACGCGACCGTGCCCGCGACCGCGAACGTCACCGACAGCGTCATCGTGCTGGTCTCTCCGTCGTCGATGTTGCCGCTGGCGGCCGACCACGCGCCCGCGAGCACGACGGTCTGCTGCGCCGACCAGTCGGCATTGCCGCTGAGCGCGAGCTCGGGCGGGATGCTGCCGAGCTCGAAGTCCTGGATGTACTGCCCGCCGGAGCAGCCGCTGTAGTCGAAGCCGCAGGTGTTCGCGCCGCACGCGAGCGTGCCGGCGTCGAAGCCCAGCGACTCGCACGACGCGCCCGCGAGATCATCGGTGTCGCACAGCTCGTTGCCCGAGGCCACGCCGTCGCCACACAGCGAGCACTCGCTGGTGTCGAACAGGCACGTGCGCATGTTGCAGCTCACCGGCCCCTCGGTGAAGCCGGCGTCGACGCAGTCGATGTCGTCGGGCAGTGGGCCGTCGCAGTCCTCGGCCTGCTCGATCACACCGTTGCCGCAGATGTAACAGCCGCTGGTGTCGAAGCCCAGGCACGTCGGGTTGCAGGTCAGCGTGCCGGCGTAGTAGCCCTGCGTCACGCAGGTCGCGTCGCCGAACAGCTCGCCGTCGCAGACCTCGTCGCCCGAGATCACGCCGTCGCCGCAGACGCTGGCTTCGCCGGTCGTGCCGGCGCTCGACGAGGTGTCGGCCTCGGTGGTCGTCGCCATCGTCGCGGCGCTCGAGCTGCTGCCTTCGGTGACGGTCGGCTCGTGGGTCGTGGTGCCGGCGTCGGTGCCTTCGCTGGTGCCCGTTCCGCTGCCCTCGGCGGTCGTCATCTGGAACGGGTCGGTGCCGACGTCCTTGCCGCAACCGACGACGAGCACGAGCACGGCCCACGCACCTGTGGCGTATCGCATGCGGGCAGCCTAGCAGGGCCGCGCGCGGGCCGAAATCGAGCGAACGCCCGAGGCCTCGCGCGCGGCGATCGGTCCGCCGCGGCCCGCCGGCGCGCGGTGCGGCGCTCGCCGGCAGCGCCTCAGCGGCGCATGAGCGTGCCGAGCTTCATCGCCACGCCGATGTCGCCCTCGAGCTGCAGCTTGCCCAGGCCGAACGCGGTCATGGGATCGAGCTTGCCGCCGAGCATGTCCTCGAGATCGCCGAGCTTGATCTTCACCGTGCACTGCGCCGAGACGTCGTCGTTGGTGACGACGTTGGGCACCACCGATGCGTCGACCGTGACCATGCCGTCGGCGCCGCAGTTGAACTTGATCGATCCACCGAGGCCACAGTCGGTGCCGACCTTGTCGCGGATGGTGTTGGTGACGGACTCGATGCTCATGATCGGGACTCTCGCGTGTCGGGGTTGGGCGGGCTCGCACCCCAGGCGCGGCCCTGCGGCTGCTTAGCGCAGGATCGGCCGGGCCGTCAAAGCGCGCCGGCGGCGGTGGGCGCGGCTGCCCGCACCGCCGCGCCCACGCGGGGCCGAGGCAAGAATGCAGGGGTCTGCGGCGGCGATGCACGGCCGTGACCGCGCGCGACGGCAGCACGCGAGCCCGACCACGTTCGCGACGGCGTTCGAAGGTTCGAGTCGCGGTCGCTGCACGTGCGCGGCGAGATCCCTCACCCGCGGTGGCTGCAGCCACCGCGCGGGTTCGTGCACCCAAGCGTGGTCCGCCGTGGTGACGGCGGCCATGCGGCAGTAAGCTGCCGCCCGCGCGCATCGCCGCGCGGCTTCGCAGGCCCGAGCCATCATGCCGTATCGCTCCGTCTTTCGTTCCGATCTCTTCTCGGGTCGCACCGTGGTCGTCACCGGTGGCGGCAGCGGCATCGGTCGCTGCACCGCCCACGAGCTCGCGGCGCTCGGCGCCCACGTCGTGCTGGTCGGGCGCAAGCCCGAGCGCCTCGCGGCCGTCGCGGCCGAGATCGGCGAGGACGGTGGCACCGCCAGCACCCGCGTGCGACATCCGCGAGGAGGCCGCGGTGCAGGCCACCGTCGCGGCGATCGTCGCCGCGCGCGGACGCATCGACGCCCTGGTCAACAACGCCGGCGGGCAGTTTCCCGCACCGCTGGCGCTCATCAACCAAAAGGGCTTCGAGACGGTGGTGCGCACCCATCTCGTCGGCGGCTTCCTGTTCGCGCGCGAGTGCTTCGTGCAGTCGCTGCGCGATCACGGCGGGGCGATCGTCAACATCGTCGCGGACATGTGGAACGGCATGCCCGGCATGGGCCACTCCGGCGCCGCGCGGGCCGGGATGGTCAACCTGACGCAGACCGCCGCGCTCGAGTGGGCGCCCGCGGGCGTGCGCGTCAACGCGGTCGCGCCCGGCTGGGTCGCGAGCAGCGGGCTGGACACCTACGAGGGCCCGACGCGCCACCTCATCCCCAAGCTGCGCGAGGCGGTGCCGCTCAAGCGGCTCGCGACCGAGGCCGAGGTCAGCGCCGCGATCGTGTTCCTGCTCAGCGACGCGGCCGCGTTCATCACCGGCGAGACCGTCAAGGTCGACGGCGGCGCGCCACTTTCGAGCTCGCTGTGGCCCACGCCCGACCACGATCGCTCGCGGCCGTTCGAGGGCTTCCATCGCGCGGTCGTGCCCAAGGTGCTGCGAGGGTCCGAGGACTAGCCATGGCCATCATCGACAGTCGCATCGACGTCACCGGCGAGACCTACGCGCGTCGGCGCGAGGAGATGCTCGCGCTGGTCGACGGGTTCCGTCGGCTCGAGGGCAAGGTCCGCGAGCACTCGTCGCGGCAGGCGGCGAAGTTCGGCAAGCGCGGGCAGCTGCTGCCGCGTCAGCGCGTGGCCGCGGTGCTCGATCGCGGCGCGCCGTGGCTCGAGCTTTCGACCCTGGCCGGCTACAAGATGCACGACGACGACGGTGACGCCGACATCGCCGGCGGCGGCAACATCGTCGGCATCGGCTTCGTCGCGGGCCGGCGCTGCCTGGTCACGGCCTCGGACGCGGCGATCAAAGGTGGCGCGGTCTCGCCGATGGGCCTGCGCAAGAGCCTGCGCGCGCAGGAGGTGGCCATGGCCAACCGGCTGCCGTGCCTGAGCCTGGTCGAGAGCGCCGGCGCCAACCTGCTGTACCAGAGCGAGCTGTTCGTCGACGGCGGGCGCGTCTTCGCCAACATGGCGCGCATGTCGGCCGCGGGCATCCCCCACGTCACCGTGGTGCATGGCTCGTCGACCGCCGGCGGCGCGTACCTGCCGGGCCTGTCGGACTACGACATCGTCGTGCGCGGCAAGACCCGCATCTTCCTCGCCGGGCCGCCGCTGGTGAAGGCGGCGCTGGGCGAGGACGCCGACGAGGAGGCGCTGGGCGGCGCCGAGATGCACATGAGCGTGGCCGGCACCGCCGAGTACATGGCCGACGACGACGCGCGCGCTGGTGCTCGCGCGCGAGCTGCTGGGCAAGCTACCGTGGGACACCGCGCTGCGCGAGCCGCCGCACCCGCCCAAGCCGCCGCGCTACGACGCCGACGAGCTGTGCGGCGCGGTGCCGGTCGACTACCGTACGCCCTACGACGTGCGCGAGATCCTCGCGCGCATCGTCGACGACTCCGACTTCCTCGAGTTCAAGCCGCGCTACGGCGAGCAGACCGTGTGCGGTCACGCGCGCATCGAGGGCTGGCCGGTCGCGTTCATCGGCAACAACGGCCCCATCTTCCCCGAGGGTGCGGCCAAGGCCGGGCACTTCATCCAGGCCTGCTGCCAGTCGGGCACACCGATCGTCTATCTGCAGAACACCACCGGCTACATGGTCGGGCAGCGCGCCGAGGAGGCCGGCATCGTCAAGCACGGCTCGAAGATGATCCAGGCGGTCGCCAACGCACAGGTGCCGCAGATCACCGTGCTGGTCGGCGGTTCGTTCGGCGCGGGCAACTACGGCGTATGCGGTCGCAGCTTCGATCCGCGCTTCATCTTCGCGTGGCCCAACGCGCGCACGTCGGTGATGGGTGGCGAGCAGGCCGCCAAGGTCATGGGAATCATCCGCGCGGGCCAAGTTCCTGCGGCAGGGCGTGGTGCTCGACGACGAGAACCTGTCCAAGATGTCGGCCGGCGTGCGCCGACAAGCTCGACTCCGAGTTGGACGCGCTGTTCTCCACCGCGCGGCTGTGGGACGACGGCATCATCGATCCCGCGACACCCGCCGCGTGCTCGCGACCACGCTCGCGACCTGCCGCCGAGGCCGAGGCCCGGCGGCTGCGGCCCATCAGCTTCGGTGTCGCGCGGCTGTGAGCCGCGGCGCCCTGTCCCCCAGGCACCGCTGCGCGGTGCCACGAGACCCGCCCCCAACGAGGAACGACGACCATGAGGCTGACCCCCGAACACGAGCAGTTGCGCGACTCGCTGCACAAGTTCATCGAGCGCGAGATCAACCCGCACATGGAGGCGTGGGAGGCCGACGAGATCTTCCCGGCCCACGCGCTGTTCAAGAAGCTCGGCGATCAGGGCTTCCTCGGCGTGACCAAGCCGCCGCAGTACGGCGGGCTCGGGCTCGACTACTCCTACTCGGTCGTGATGGCCGAGGCCCTGGGCGCGATCAACGGCGGCGGCGTGCCCATGGCCATCGGCGTGCAGACCGACATGTGCACGCCGGCGCTGGCGAAGTTCGGCTCGGACGAGCTCAAGCAGGAGTTCCTCGCGCCGTCGATCGCCGGTGATCTGGTCGGCTGCGTCGGCGTCAGCGAGCCCCACGCCGGCTCCGATGTCGCGGCGATCAAGACCACCGCGCGCAAGGACGGCGACGACTACGTCATCAACGGCGGCAAGATGTGGATCACCAACGGCATGCAAGCCGACTGGATGTGCTGTCTGGCCAACACCTCCGACGGCGCGCCCCACCGCAACAAGAGCCTGATCATCGTGCCGCTGGCGACCAAGGGCGTCGAGCGGGCGCGCAAGCTCAAGAAGATCGGCATGAACAGCTCCGACACGGCGCAGATCTTCTTCGACGACGTGCGTGTGCCCCGGCGCTACGTCATCGGCCAGGAGGGCATGGGCTTCATGCTGCAGATGATCCAGTTCCAGGAGGAGCGGCTGTGGGGCGCGGCCAACACCCTGGGCGGGCTCGATCAGGCCATGCGCGCGACCATCGAGTACACCCGCGATCGCAAGGTCTTCGGCAAGAGCGTGCTCGACAACCAGTACGTGCACTTCAAGCTGGCCGAGTGCGCGACCGAGATCGAAGCCCTGCGCGCGCTGGTGTACCAGGCGACCGAGCAGTACATCGAGGGCAAGGACGTCACGCGCTGGGCCTCGATGGCCAAGCTCAAGGCCGGTCGGCTCGCGCGCGAGGTCGCCGACACCTGCCTGCAGTTCTGGGGCGGCATGGGCTTCATGCACGAGTCCAAGATCTCGCGGTTTTACCGCGACGGGCGGCTGTGCTCGATCGGCGGCGGCGCAGACGAGGTCATGCTCGCGATCATCTGCAAGCTCGACGGCATCTTGCCGCGCAAGGAGAAGGACTCGTGAGCGCCGCGGCAGCCGAGCTGCCCGCGACCACGACGTTGCGGCTGCGGCTCGACGACGGCGTGCTGCACCTGACGCTGGCGCGGCCCGAGGCGCGAAACGCCATGAGCGCGGCGATGATCGACGAGCTGCTCGCGAGCTTCGCCGCGATCCGCGACCGTCGGGACGTGCGCGCGGTGGTGCTGCGCGGGCAGGGGGGCAACTTCTGCGCCGGCGGCGACGTCAAGGACATGGCCGCGGCGCGCATGGCTCCGCAGGTGCCCGGCGGGCCCGACCCCGCGGCGGCGATGAACCGCCGCTTCGGCGCGCTCATGCTCGCGGTCGATCGCGCGCCGCAGGCGACCATCGCGGTGCTCGAGGGCGCGGTGCTCGGTGGCGGCTTCGGGCTCGCGTGCGTCGCCGACGTCGCGATCGCCCGCGCCGACGCGGGCTTCGGCCTGCCCGAGACCGGCCTGGGCCTGCCGCCGGCCCAGATCGCGCCGTTTCTGGTGCGGCGCATGGGCCTGTCGCACGCGCGGCGCCTGGCGGTCACCGGCGGTCGCTTCGACGGCGCCCACGCGCTCGCGGTCGGGCTGGTGCACCACGTGGTCGCGGACGACGACGCGCTGGCGCAGCAGCTCGCGACCACGCTCGCGCAGATCCGCCGCTGTGCCCCCGGGGCCATCGCGGCGACCAAGCACATCATGGCGCAGGTCGGCGCGGTCGAGCTCGATGCGCTGCTCGACGACGCCGCGGCGCGCTTCGCCGAGGCCGTGCGCGGACCCGAGGGCACCGAGGGCACGATGGCGTTCGTGCAGAAGCGGCTGCCGGCATGGGCGGCGGGGGCGGGCTCGTGAGCGGCCGTCGCATCGACACGCTGCTGGTCGCCAACCGCGGCGAGATCGCGCTGCGGGTGATGCGGACGGCCCGCGCGATGGGCATCGCGACCGTCGCGGTCTACAGCGAGGCCGACGCGGATGCGCCGCATGTCGCGTTCGCCGACGCGGCGGTGTGCATCGGCGAGCCCGCGGTGCGCTCGTCGTACCTCTCGATCGATCGCATCCTCGACGCGGCGTCTCGCGCAGGCGCCGACGCGATCCACCCCGGCTACGGCTTCCTGTCCGAGAACGCCGTCTTCGCCGAGCGCTGCGAGGCCGCGGGCATCACCTTCGTGGGGCCGCCGGCCAACGCGATCCGGCTCATGGGCGACAAGGTCCAGGCCAAGCTGCGCATGATCGAGGCCGGCGTGCCCACGGCGCCGGCGTACATGGGCAGCACCGACGATCTCGCGCGGCTGTCGGCCGAGGCCGACCGCATCGGCTACCCGCTGCTGGTCAAGGCCTCCGCCGGCGGTGGCGGCCGCGGCATGCGGATCGTGCGGGAGGCCGGCGCGCTGCACGAGGCGGTCGCGGGTGCCAGCAGCGAGGCCGCGAGTGCCTTCGGCAGCGGCCAGGTGTTCCTCGAGCGGCTGGTCGAGGGCGCGCGCCACATCGAGATCCAGGTGTTCTGCGATCGTCGTGGTGGCGCGATCCACCTGGGCGAACGCGAGTGCTCGGTCCAGCGTCGCCACCAGAAGATCATCGAGGAGGCACCGTCGCCGGCGGTCACCGCCGCGCTGCGGGCCGCGATGGGCGAGGCCGCGGTCACGGCCGCACGCTCGATCGGCTATGTCGGCGCGGGCACGGTCGAGTTCCTGCTCGACGACCGCGACGCCGCGCGGCCCAGCTTCTACTTCCTGGAGATGAACACGCGGCTGCAGGTCGAGCACCCCGTGACCGAGCTGGTGACGGGCCAGGACCTCGTGCAGTGGCAGCTGCGCGTGGCCGAGGGCGCCGCGCTGCCGCTGTCGCAGTCCGAGGTCGCGCTGCGCGGGCACGCGATCGAGGTGCGGCTGTACGCCGAGGATCCCTACGCGGGCTTCGTGCCGCAGACCGGCACGGTGCTGCGGTTTTCGCCCAGCCAGGCCGCAAGCGCGCGGGTCGACGCCGGCATCCGCGACGGCTCGGTGGTCTCGCCGTTCTACGACCCGATGCTGGCGAAGATCATCGGCCACGGCGCCACCCGCGACGAGGCCATCCGCGCCACCGCCAGGGCCGTGCGCGACAGCGTGACGTTGGGGCTGCAGACCAACCGCGGCTTCTTGCTCGAGCTGCTGGGCTCGCGCGCCTTCGCCGACGCGGAGATCCGCACCGACACGCTCGACGCCCGCTTCCGCGACGAGCGTCCGCCGCGGCCGCAGCCCAGCGCGCGAGCGTGGGCCGTGGCCGCGATCGCGTGCGCGGCCGCCGAGTCCGGCGCCGGCTGGCGCAGCAGCGGCGAGTACCCCGCGACGATCGAGCTGCGCTGCGGCGACGCGGCGCGGCGGCTGACCGTGGCGTCGGCGGCCGGCGGCTGGGTCACCGTCACCGGGGCCGCGGCCGCACCGATGGTGCTGCGGGTGTGCGCACGCGCGCACGGACGCGTCGCGATCGAGCTCGACGGCGTGCGGCGCTGGCCCGACGTCGTGCGCAGCGGCGACGAGGTCTGGCTCGACGACGACGGCCACGCGTACGGTTTCGTCGAGCCGGTGCTGGGGGCCGAGGCGGAGGTCGCCGCGGGCAGCGACGGCCGCGTGCGCGCGCCGATGGGCGGCCGCGTGGTCTCGGTGCTGGTCGAGGTCGGCGCGCGCGTGCAGGCCGGTGGGACCCTCGCGGTCATCGAGGCCATGAAGATGGAACACAAGGTCGTCGCGCCGCACGCCGGCGTGGTGCGAACGCTGTCGGTCACCGCCGGCGGCCAGGTGACGCAGCGGGCCGTGATCGCCGAGATCGAGCCCGAGACCGCGGGTTGACGCGCCCGCGCGAACAGGAGCGAGCAGCCATGGACAAAGCCATCATCACCTGCGCCGTCACCGGCGTGCTCACCGATCCCAAGCAGCACCCCGTGCCGGTCACCATCGAACAGATGGCCGCGTCGAGCCGCGAGGCCTACGACGCCGGCGCCGCGATCGTGCACCTGCACTTCCGCCGCCAGGAGCCGGGCCTGGGCCACCTGCCGACCTGGGACCCCGAGGTCTGTGCCGCCATCGTCGATGCGGTGCGCAGCGCGTGCCCGGGCATCATCATCAACATGAGCACCGGCGTGATCGGCCCCGACATCGGCGAGCCGGTCGCGGCGATGAAGCGGCTGCGCCCCGAGATCGCCGCGTGCAACGCCGGCACGCTCAACTATCTCAAGACCAAGTCCGACGGCTCGTGGGCGTGGCCGCCGATGATCTTCGACAACCCCGTGGCCAAGGTGCAGGCGTTCCTCGCGGTCATGCGCGAGGTCGGTGCGATGCCCGAGTTCGAGTGCTTCGACACCGGCATCGTGCGGTCGGTCGGTCTGTACGTCGAGAACAAGATGGCCGCGCGGCCGCCTGCAACTTCGTCATGGGCGTGGCCTCGGGCATGGCCGCGGATCCACGGCTGCTGCCGCTGCTGGTCGACTGGCTGCCGCCGGGTGCCAGCTGGGAGGTCACCGCGATCGGTCGCGCGGACGTGTGGCCGCTGCACCAGCGCGCGGCCGAGCGGCGGTGCGCTGCGCACCGGGCTCGAGGACACGTTCTACCTTCCCGACGGCAGCCGCGCGGCGCGGCGGCGGCGAGGCGCTCATCGCGGCCATCGCCGCGTGCGCCGAGCGGGCCGGGCGCGGCATCGCGAGTCCGGCCGAGGCCCGCGCGGCGTTGGGCCTGCGCGCAGCTGGCTGATCGCGTCGCGCTCGCGCCGGCGTGGCGGGAACTTCCGCCCGCGCCGAGACACAGTGCTCGCATGGCAGCGCTGCGCCGAGGGTTGACCGCGCTCCTCGCGCTGCTGGCGGGCGCGGCCTCGTGCGGCGCCGAGGGCGCTGCGGTGGTGTTGGGCGAGGCGCTCGCCGGGGACGTTCGCCGCCGGTCGCGGGGCTGGACGACGGCGGCACGTGCGAGCTCGCGGCGCTGCGCGCCGGCGTGGACGCGCTCACGACCGATTTTCGGCAGTGGTCGCCCGCGTCGGAGTCGGCCCTTCGCCAGCGCGGCGCAGGCTGCGGGACTGTTGTGGTCGGCGTGTCCCGAACCGCCGCTGGCGATCGCGGTGGCGCTCGACCGCGCCGCCCGCGACGACACCGGTGCCGGCGCGCCCAGGGCACCGGACACGGTCGATCGGCGACTGCCTGGCCACGACGCGGTCCACCTGGGCGAGTACGCGCTGCCCGAGCTCGCGTCGACGCTGCGGCGCCTCGCGGCGCACGGATGTCCCGAGTACGCGACGCCGCTGGCCGACGACCAGGACGTCGACTGGGAATCGCCCGAGCTGTGGCGGACCTGCGGCCTGGGTCAGCACGGCTTCGAGCCGCGCGCGCGGCGACGTACGCACCGTGATCGCCGTGGTCGGGTGGTTGCGCGGCCGCGGCGTGCCGCAGGCCCTGGCCGAGCCGCTCGCGGATGCGCTGGCGAACACGACCGCCAGCAAGCTCCATGGCGACACCCTGTTCGCGCCGACGCTCGAGCTGCCGGCGTCGCCGCGATCGGGGTGGAGTGGACCGGCGGCCCGGGCCTGTGACTTGGAGCTGGGCCTGACGTACTTGCGATTCGCCGACGTGACCCACCCGCTCGATCCGCATGCGCCCGAGGTCGCGCTCGCTGGCGTCGCCGAGATCGATCCGATCATGGACGAGGCCGCAGCGCGGTCCGACCGCGCGCTGCGTCTGCGCATCGATCGACGGATGCCCACGCGGGTGCTGCGGGCCCTGGTCGCGCGCGCGCGCACACGGGGTCGGACCCTCGCGGTCGAGGTGCTGACGCGCTTTGCGGATCTACCGGTGGAGTATGCGGCGATCGAGACCGTCGCCGCGCCCGGCCTGGCCACGCACGTGCGGATCCAGACAGCCGCGCGTTGGTGTCGTGCGCCGGCAGCACGCCGATCCGGATCGCGCTGCCCGCCGACCAGGCCGTGATCGCCGACGCGCTCCGTTCGCGACCGTGCCCCGGGGCGCTGCAGCTGGCCGCGAGCGACGACGTGCCGCTGTCGAGCGTGATCGCGATCGCGCGCGAGTTCCACTTCGACGACGGGCTCAGTCCTGCTCCGCGTCGCGCACGCTCGCGGGATCGAGGTCGATGATCGGCGCCGCGGTGCCGCGGGCCTGCGCCTGCATGCCGCGAACGGGCGCCTGCAGTCGCGAGCCCAGCGCGCCGCCGATCCGCCGCGTCAGCAATCGTCGCACCGGCGGCAGCAGCAGCGCCAGCGCGAGGCCGTCGGAGATCACACCCGGCACGATCAGCAGCGCACCGGCGAGCACCAGTGCGGCGCGATCGGCCAGCGCGCCGTCGACCCGCGCGCCGGTCACCGCGGCCTGCTGCCACGCCTGCAGCGCGGCGCGGGCCTGGGGCGCTGATCGCGGCGCCCGCGATCGCGCTACCGAGCACGAGCCCGAAGGTCGGCAGCCCGCCGAGGGTGCAGCCGAGCACCACGAGCAGCCACAGCTCCAGCACGGCGAAGGCGAGCAGCGCGAGCGGCAGCGGACGCATGGCGAGCGTCAGCCTAGCGCGATCCGGGCGCGCTCGCACGGATGGGCCCGCCGCTCGGCGGTGGCGGCCGCGGTCTGCTCGACCGCGACCCACCGCCACGGCGCGACCTCCAGTTCCTGACTCGTTGAGGATGCCCATCTCGACGCCGAGGCTGCGAGCGCCGCGCCCACGACGATCGCCTCGGGCGCGACGACCATCGCGACGAGACCGGCAGCGCCGGCGGCGACGGCAGTCCGGCTTCCAGCCAGCGCCCTGGTGTTCATCTCGTCGTCGGTGAGCTGGGAGAACGCAGGGTTGATCTGGTTGTTCATGGGGAGTTCCTCTTCTGGGTTGGAGCGCTGCGCCGACATGGCGAATCGTGCTCTCACAGAATCGGTGCCGAGCGTCGCGATCGGGTTCCCGCCGATCCGTGCAGGCGCGCGCGTGCAGTCGTGCTCGATGACGACCGCGTGCAAACGCGACACGCGAGCGATCGTCGAAGGTGGGCTCGGCCCGCTCGTCGCGAGTCTGCGCTCGCGCGCGCGTCGACTCGGCGAGGTCGCGCCGTGCTTCGGGTGTGCCTGCGCGACCCGATGATCCAGCCGGCCGGCGTGCACGCGGTGTTCTGCAGGCCCCAGCCGGTCATGTCCGAGTAGCTGTAGGCCCAGCCCAGCTCGTAGTTTGCGATCTCCTCGGTCTTCGGATCGTAGCGCGTGGCCGTGCCGCCGATCGCCACGACCCAGATGCGGCCCTCGTGATCGATGCTGACGCCGTTGGGGTACCACACGTTGTTGTCGCCGAGGTCGTCGGGCTGGATCTCGAACGGGTCGCTGATCTGCAGCGTCGTCGGATCGATCCACGCGATGCCCTTGGCACCGGTGGCATCGAAGCCGTTCCAGAACGTCATCCACATGCGCCCGTCGGGCCCCTGCTGGATGCCGCCTTCACCGCGCGCGACGTGGTTGTTCACCAGTGCCCAGGTTTCGGTCGTGGGGTCGAAGCGTGCGGCCGAAGCGGCGCCGGGCAGCTCGGGCAGCGCGCCACTGTTGGCGCCCAGGGCCGCGGTCACCCACACGCGGCCGTTGGCATCGACGGTGATGCCGTAGGCGACCACGGGCGCGGGCCACACGTCGACCTCGTGGGTCTCGCGATCGATGCGTGCGAGCAGGGACTGGCCGCCGTTCGGTTGCTTGTTGCTGATCCAGAAGTTGCCCGCTGCGTCGGCGGCCCCGCCGTACGCGCCCAGGCCCTGACACGGGAACCCCGGTACCGACAGGTCGACGAGCGAGCTGCCGTCGGCGCCGTCGAGCAGGTGGACCTGCACCTCGGTGTCGAAGCCCGAGCACCCCGAGGTCCACGGCCTCGTCCTGGTACGTGCACGTCTCTTCGTCGAGCACGCCAGGGGCCCGCGATCGGCCGCTGGCTGGTGTAGGCGAACTCGCGCGACCACGCGAGGCAGTCGTCCGCGCCGAACGGCAGCACGTCGTCCTTGCCGCTCGACGTCTGCAGGCCCGGCTCGCCGTTGGCCATGGGGTCGCAGGCCTCGGGATCGGTCCAGAACGCGGCGACGCCGCCGTTGCGGTTGGCGACCGCGGCCTTGCTGCCGCCCAGGCTGACCGACGTGCGCGAGGATCGCGGCGCCGTCGGAGCAGGTCACGTACCGCGCGGCCTCGACCAGCGTGTCGGTGTCGAGCTTCCGCGACGACGCCGTCGTTGCTCAGCGAGATCCAGATCGCGCTGCGACCGGTGTAGAGCCGCAGCCGCACGGTGGCACCGGCGTGGGTTCGCCGCCGACGTCGAACTTCGCGGCGTCGTCGGATCCGGCGCTGTCGGCCTCGCCCACCGGCCCGGCGTCGGCGTTCGCACCGCTGGCCTCGCTCGACGCGGTTGCCGCGGTGGCGACGGCGTCGAACTGTCGAGCCGAACGCGGCGTGCGCCGTCGGGCTCGACGCCGCACGCGAGCGCGAGCGCCGGCCGGAACCACAGCGTGGGACAGGCGTACTCGGGGCATGGTGGTGCAGACGCGGGCGCGCGACCGCTGTCCGCGGGTCCGCGTGAAACCCTCGGAATTCGCGGCCGTAGGGCCCGGTCCGTGCCGTGGCCGCGGTCTAATCGAGGCGGCGTGCTCGGCCAGCCGGCGGCGGATCGTCGCGAGCTCGGCCGCGCCGGTCGACCCCGACCAGGCGATCCGCGGCGGTGCGCGCGAGCGCAGGCGCTGCGCTTGGGTCGCGCGCGAAGTTGCTGGTCGCGAGGTTGAACTCGACGATGGCCTTGCTGCGGGCCGGCACGGGATCGAGTGCGCCCAGGATCGCATCGGCCGACCGGAACGCGTTCAGCGACGCCTCGGCGTCGCCCATCTGCTCGTGGGTCACGCCGATCTCGATGTCCTCGCCCGCGACCTGTTCGCTGCGCGCGCCGAAGCGCTCCACCTGCAGCGCGCGCCGCTGCAGCAGCGCGAGCGCAGGGCGGCGCGCCCACGCTCGCGCTTCGAGCCGGCCTACGTTGTGCAGCAGATCGGGGTACGACGGGTGGCGCTCGCCGTCGCCGCTGCGGACGAGCTCGATGGCACGGCCGTAGCGCGCCGCGGCCTCGTCGAGCCGTCCGAGCCCGCGTGCGGCGGCGCCGAGGTTGCTCAGCAACAGGATCACGCGGGCGTTGTGGGGCCCGAGCTCCGCCTCGTAGGTCGCGACCGCCTCGAGCCACAGCGGCTCGGCCTCGTCGAGGCGCCCGAGCCGGCCGAGCACGAAGCCGAGGTTGGCGGTGGCCTCGGCGCGGTCGCTCGGATCGTCGCTGGGATGCTCGTCGAGCAGTGCGAGCGCGCGTTCGATGTGCGGCAGGGCCTCGCTCGGGCGATCGTGGGTCGACAGCACCAGGCCCCAGGCCTGCTCGAGCGCGAACGGGTCGTGCGTGTCCGCGGGCAGGGCCGCACCGGCCTGGGCCGAGAGTTCGAGCGCGTGCAGCGACTCGTCGAGCTGTCGGCGCTCCACGCCCAGGATCAGACCCAAGGCGCGCCAGGCGTGGGCGCGCAGCTGGGCGTCGCCGCTGCGCTCGGCCGCCAACGTGGCGCGGCGCAGCGCAGCGCTGGCCTCGTTCACGCGGCCGTGGCCGAACTCGACCGCGGCGTACACGATCTCAGCCTCGGCCTCGACGCCGTCGTCGCGGCGCTCGCGATCGGCCGCGAGCAGCGGCGCAACCAGGGCGCGGGCGCCGTCGAGGTCGCCGAAGCGCTCGAGCACGCGCGCCTGAGCGATCGCGGCCTGCGCGGAGGTGACCTCGGGCGAGTGCGGCGCGGTGCGGCCGCGCGCGAGCAGGGTCGCCGCGGCGCAGTCCTCGATCGGCGACAGCGCCGCGCTGGCCTCCACCGCATCGGCGGTGTCGCCCTCGCCGACGTGCTGCAGCAGGGTCGCGAACTCGGTCAGCTGGGTGTCGAGGCAGAGGTTGCGCGCGTCCATCAGCGCGGTCGACTGCGTGTGCTCGACCAGGGACGCGCGGCAGTTGTCCTGGCGCGCCTGCGACCAGCGCTCCGTCCAGCGCTCGAGGTGCGCAATCACGCGCTGGGCATGCAGCGTGGCATCGGGGCTCGCGCCGGCCTCGAGCCGCGCATGCAGTGCCTGCGCCACCTCGGGGTGCCACAGCGAGGCGAGCGCGTCACCGCTGTGATCGCAGTCGCTGCGATCGCCCGCGAGCGCGAACGCCGAGGCCGCCGCCACCGCGGCCACACCGACGATCGCACCGACGCGGCGGCGCGGCAGCATCGCGGCGAGGATCGGATCGAGCGATCGTGGTCGGCGGTCGCGGATCGGGGCCAGGCCCGCCACGAGCACGCGACGCAGCGCTTCGGGCACGCCGGCGCGCCGCGGTGGCGCCGGCACGCGCTCGAGCTTGGCCGGCAGCAGATCGGCCGACGCGACACCGTGCCACGGCAGCGCGCCC
>JAXLYC010000036.1:0-71304 GCA_046351635.1 Nannocystaceae bacterium
TCGCCACGCGCACGTCGCCGCGTTCGATCCGCGCCGCGACGCGGCCACCGAACAGCGTCACCTCCTCGGGCTGCAGATCGACCAGGCAGAACGCGTCGGCGTGATCGACCAGGTGCGCCAGCTCCTGCCCACCGTCGAAGACCTCGGCGATGTCGGTGGGCCAGCCGCACTGTGGATCGTGATCGAGCGTGACCACGCGGACCTGCGCCAGGCCTTCGGCGCGCAGCGCCCGGGCCAGGTGGACCCACGAGCCGGCGGGGTCGCGCAGGGCGAAGACGAGGAGCTGCTGCACCCCTGGCATCTAACGCCGCGCGGGTGCGCGGCCAGGGCGGTGGCCGCGGTGCGGACGCGGCTCAGGCCACGAGCACGCCGGCGTAGCCGACCACGCGCCGCAGATCGCCGCTGGTCTCGCCGCTGTGCCCGTAGCGGACCAGCGCGGCCGCGTGCGCGCCGCGGGCGCGGGCGCAGTGCAGCGCGACCGTGGTCGGGACGTAGCCGCACATCGAGATGTGCTCGCGCTCGACCGTGCGGTGCAGCCCGTCGGGATCGAGCGCGAGCACGCGGTCGAGCGCGGTGTGATCGAGCGCGTCGGCGAGCTGCACCGGCACGTAGTGGGACATGTCCGTGCTCGCGACCACGAGCACGTCCTCGCCGCTGCGCACGATGACCTGCGCGAGCGCGCGGCCCAGGGCCGCGCACTGCGAGGCGTCCAGGCGCGACAGCACCATCGGCACGATGCGCGCGTCGGCCCGCCGCGCGCGCAGCATCGGCAGGTGCACCTCGATGGCGTGCTCGCGCGCGTGGGCGCTGACGTCGAGCGTGACGCCGTCGATGCCGGCGATGGCGTCGCGCAGGGGTTCGTCGATGGTCAGGGCCCCGCCGGGCAGCAGCCACGGCCCGCCCGACCACAGCGAGATCGCCGGGCCCACGCCGGTGTGGTTGGGCGCGAGCAGGACCACGCGCGCGGGTACCTGCGTGCGCGCCCAGGTCTGGCCTGCGATCGCGCCGCTGTACATCCAACCCGCGTGCGGGCCCATCAGCATCAGCGCCGGCGCCGGGTGCTCGTGCGCGGGCATGCACGCGGCCAGCTCGCGCGCGAGCGCCTGGGGCTCGTCGGGATAGAAGCGGCCGGCGACGGCGGGTTGGCGGGCGGCGGTGGTCATGGTTCCTGCACGACGAAGGTGGTGTTGCGCTCGACGTCCTCGAACACCTGCGTGGTGTCGCTCGCAGGCCAGTACACCTGCACCCGCGCGACCGGCTCGTCGCCGTCGCCCAGGCCGAAGTGGGCGATGCGCTCGCCGTGGCCCATGTAGTGCGAGCCGACGCCGATCTCGCGCAGCTGCGGCGGGCCGTCGTCGGCGATCCACACCGTCACGCGCGCGCCCAGGCCATCGCGATTGCTGCTCGTGCCGATCACGCGCACGCGCAGCCAGCCGCCGCCGTTGCCGTTGTCGTTGCGGTACAGCTCGGGGTGGTCGGCGTTGCTGGTCACGAACACATCGAGGTCGCCGTCGTCGTCGTAGTCGAAGCTGAGCACGCCGCGGCGCTGGCGGTTGGGACCGAAGCCGACCATGCCGCCGACCTCGGCCAACGGCGGCACCAGCTCGTTGCTCCACAGACGCACGGGCTCGTCGAGGTGGGCGGTGAAGTAGTAGCCGCCGACCGCCACGAGATCGAGGTCGGCGTCGTTGTTGGGGTCGAACCACAGCGTGCCCCAGCCCCAGCCGCTGCGGCCCGCGCCCATGGGATCGGCGATCTCGGAGAACGTGCGGTTGCCGGCGTTGCGGTACAGCCGGTTCTCCGGTGGGCCCATGGCCAGCTCCTGCGTGATCGAGGTGACGTACCAGTCGAGATCGCCGTCGAGGTCGAAGTCGCCGAAGCTCGAGCCCATGCCGTTTTTGTCCACGCCGCAGCCGGCCGCGAGGGTGCCGTCGCTGAAGCTGCCGTCGCCGTCGTTCCAGAACAGCCGCGAGGTGCGGTAGTCCGACGCGATCGCGAGCTCGGGGAAGCGGTCGCCGTCGAGGTCGACGAACGCGGGCGAGAAGCTGTAGGTGCCCTCGGTCAGCAGGCCGACGTCGGCCCAGACGTCGTCGACGTCGACGCCCGCGGCCACGGTGACGTCCTCGAACACGCCGGGCTCCGCTGCGCCCAGGTTGTGCAGCAGCCGCGAGTGCGAGGGGCCGTCGCCCAGGCCGCCGACGGTGCGCCACTCGCCGACGTACAGATCGAGCCAGCCGTCGAGATCGTAGTCGCCGAAGCTCGGCGTGGTGCCCGAGTGCACCAGCTCGCTGGCGAGATCGGCGTTGCGCAGGGCCGCCTCCTCGCTGAAGTGCCCCGCGCCGTCGTTGATGTACAGCCGGTAGGCGAAGTCGCCGATGCTGGCGACGTAGAGGTCGGCGTCGCCGTCGTTGTCGATGTCGCCGAAGGCCGCGCCGGCGCCGTGGAACGACTCGGTCAGACCCGCGGCTGCGCTGGTGTCGACGAAGCTGCCGTCGCCTTGGTTGGCGAACAGGATCGGCGTGTCCTCGGTGCGCGTGACGAACAGATCGACGTCGCCGTCGCCGTCGACGTCCGCGACCGCGGCGCCGCCGAGGGTCCGCTCGGGGGTGCAGAAGCCGTTCTCGCCGGGGCCGACCTGGTCGACCAGGCAGTCGGGCGCGGTGTGGAACACGCCCTGCAGGTAGTCGACGCCGGCGGCGATCGTCACGTCGGTGAAGGCCGGCAGCGCGGGTGTGCCGACGACCGTCTCACCGGTGCTGCCGCTGCTGCCGCCGCTGCCGTCGCTGCTGCCCGCGCCACTGGTGCTGCCGCCCGCGGAGCTCGTCGCGCTGCTGCTGCCCCCGTCGTGCGCGCCGGTGCCGGCGCTCGACGACGATTCCTCGCCGCGCTCGCCCGCGCCGCTGCTGCCGCTGCTCCCGCCGCCCTCGGAGCTGCCCGCGACGTGGGCGGCGGGCTCCGCGACCACACGCCCACGCCAGCGCCAGCAGCGAGGCCGCGCCCACCCGTGCTCGCCCGCTGTGACGATCGTCCACCATCGCGACCACGCGCCGGGCGTCCATGACCTTCGTGCCCGCGTCGCGCACGCGGCGTCGCCCCCCTTGCCCTTATCACACGGGCCCGGGGTCGGTTCAAGCGCGCCCGGCCGCGCGAGCGCGCGCCGGCACGTGCGACCGTCCGTGGGCACGACAGCGCAGCATTGCCGCCGCGAGCGCCGTCGGGCCTTGCCTGCCGCGCGCGGGGTTGCTTGGATACCGCCCGCCGATGCCGCTGCGACGGTTCCTCCGCTATGTCGCGCCCAACCTCGTGACCGCGATGGGCATGGGCTTCGGCCTGTCCTCGCTGGTCGCGAGCTACGAGGGCCGCTACGTCGATGCCGCGTGGCTCATCATCTGGGCCGTGCTGGTCGATCGCCTCGACGGGCTCGTCGCGCGATCGCTGCGGGCGACCAGCGACTTCGGCGTGCAGATGGACTCGTTCGCCGACGCGATCAACTTCGGCGTCGCGCCCGCGTTCCTGGTCTTCGTCACGCTCGAGCACGCGCCGGCGATCGGCTTCGCCGGTGGCACCGGTCGCTCGGTGCTGCTCGCGGCCTGCGGGCTGTGGGCCCTGGCCAACGTCTTCCGCCTCGCGAAGTTCAACGTCGTCGCCGAGCAACCCGCGGCCGGGCTCAAGGTCTTCTACGGCGTGCCCACGACCCTCGCGGCGGGCACCTTGGTGATCTGGTACCTGGTGCTGGCCAAGTACGCGCCGCCCGGCGGGCCGCTCGAGCTCGGCGGCGCGGCGGGCTGGGGCGGGCCGCGCCTGCTCGGCGGTTGGACCGTGCCGCCGGCGGTGTGGAGCTACGTACCGGCGATCATGATCGCCGGCGCGTTCCTGATGGCGTCGAACCTGCCGGTGCCGAAGCTGCAGGGCACGCCGAACAAGCTCGTGCTGGCGCTGCTGCTGCTGGGCGTCGGCAGCGGCTACGTCTGCGGCGCGCTGCGGACGTTGCCCGAGTACATGGCGTTGCTGCCCTCGGGTTGGCTCGCGATCTCGCTGGTGTGGGGCCAGCTGTCACCGCGCGCGCGCGGCATGACGCCGCCGCCGATCCTGCCCGATCCAGGTCCGCTGCGTCAGCGTCGCTGACGCGCGAAGCGGATCATCGCCGGCGCCAGCGCCAGCGGCACCAGCAACACCGTCGCGGCGAGCAGCGCGAAGGCCTGCCCGTAGACGATCGGGCCGCCGGTCGGGGTGAGCAACAGGTAGCCCACCGGCACCGGGCCCAGCAGGCCCAGCGCGTGCGCGAGCGCGGTCAGACCCGCGCCGCCCAGCGCCAGCGCGCCCCAGGTGCGGCCGCGCAGCAGGCCCCACAGGCCGATCGCACCGGCCGCGAACGCGGCCAGCTGCAGCGCGTCGGGGCGGGGTGCCAGCGCGTAGAGGATGAGAAACGGGATCGTGCTGCCGGCCGAGAGCGTCGCGCGGCGCATCAGCAGCAGCGACACCTCCTGGAAGTTCCAGCGCTCGGCGGTGGCCTCGGAGTGTTCGTAGCGCGCGGCCATGCCCTCGCCGAGCAACATCACCGAGATCGCCAGGTGGGTGAAGCCGAAGAACGCGATCATCGGCTCGAGCCCGACCTTGAACAGCACCAGCAGGATGAGCGAACCGAAGTTGCCCACGCCCATCGCGAACCAGCGGCCCCAGAACCACTCCGCGCCCAGGGCGATGAAGGCCAGGCCGTAGCACAGCGCGAGGCCCAGGTAGGCCGGGAACATCTCGTCCGGCCCCAACCATGCGGTCATGGCGAACTGTGTGACGTAGAAACCCAGCAGCAGCAGCGCGAGCGCGCGACGCAGTCCGACCATGGTGCCTCGAGCAACCAGCGTACGATGGCCCCGGTGCGCGCGCAAACCCGCGCGGCGCCTGCGGCGGCCGCGGCAGGGATGGCTGGCGTGAAAGCGCCGAGGACGACCGCCCGTTGGACCGATGCGCGGCCGGCCGACCGTCCGCACGCGGGCCCGGAGCCGACCGTGGCGGCCCGCGCGGCTTTGACGAGGGCGCACCCGGCTCGCTACCGTGGCGGGCGGTCGCGCGGGCCGACTCGAGGAGATGGACACCATGTCGATGCGTTCGCCCACAGCCTCAGCGCGGCCCACCGAGCCCGCCGCGGCGCGACCGCGGTGGTGCCGCGGTGCGCTCGCGCTGCTGCTCACCGCGATGGCCAGCGGCTGCGTGGTCTCGACCGTGCCAGCGCCGACGCGGGCGCCGAGCCTGCGCGGCGGCGTCACCTTCATCGGCCCGCGCTGCGCCGAGGTTCGCTCCTGTCTGGTCGGCCAGGTCATCGCGGCCGAGACCGCGGCGCCGCTGTCCCGCGTGGCGGTGTTCCTGCAGCGCGAGGACGTCGGCGCCAAGCCGATCCTGACGTTGACCGACGATCAAGGTGTGTTCACCGTGGTCGACGCGCCGCTGGGCCGCTACCGCCTCGCGGTCTACAAGGACGCGCGCAAGCTCGAGGCGCGCGGGCTCAAGCTCGGCGATCCGGGCACCACGCTGGTGCCGGTGCGGCTGCCCCCGGGCTGAGGGCAACTGGCGTTATCGTGCGGCGGCCATGAGCAAGGTCCGCCGCAAAGACGCGCTCGACTACCACACGCAGGGTCGGCCCGGGAAGATCCAGGTCGTCGCGACCAAGTCGCTGACGAGCCAGCGCGATCTGTCGCTGGCCTACTCGCCCGGTGTGGCCGAGCCGTGCCTCGCGATCGCGCAGGATCCCAGCCTGGCCCACCGCTACACCGCGCGCGGCAACCTGGTCGCGGTCATCACCAACGGCACGGCGGTGCTGGGCCTGGGCGACATCGGCCCGCTGGCGGCCAAGCCGGTGATGGAAGGCAAGGGCGTGCTGTTCAAGAAGTTCGCCGACATCGACGTGTTCGACCTCGAACTCGACGCGTCGGATCCCGATCGCTTCGTCGAGTGCGTCGCGGCGCTCGAGCCGACCTTCGGCGGCATCAACCTCGAGGACATCAAGGCGCCGGAGTCCTTCTACATCGAGGAGAAGCTGCGCGCGCGCATGAAGATCCCGGTGTTCCACGACGATCAGCACGGCACCGCGATCATCTCCGGCGCCGGGCTCATCAACGCGGCGTTGCTGCAGGACAAGCCGCTGTCGCAGATCAAGGTCGTGGTCAGCGGCGCGGGTGCGTCTGCGATCGCGTGCGCGCGCTTCTTCGTCAGCCTGGGCGTGAGCCACGGCAACATCGTCATGGCCGACTCGCGCGGGGTCCTGCACACCGGCCGCACGGATCTGACGCCGGTCAAGCAGCAGTTCGCGATCGACACGCCGATGCGCAGCCTCGCCGAGGCCCTGGTCGGCGCCGACATGTTCCTGGGCCTGTCCAAGGGCGGGCTCGTGACCCCGGAGATGGTCGAGGCCATGGCGCCGCGGCCGATCATCTTCGCGCTGGCCAACCCCGATCCCGAGATCGGCTACGACGAGGCCAAGCGCGCGCGACCCGACGCCATCGTCGCGACCGGCCGCAGCGACTACGACAACCAGGTCAACAACGTGCTGGGCTTCCCGTTCGTGTTCCGCGGCGCGCTCGACGTGCGCGCGACCACCATCAGCGAAGAGATGAAGATCGCGGCCGCCCACGCGCTCGCCGATCTCGCGCGGCGCGACGTGCCCCACGAGGTCTCGCGCGCCTACGGCACCGAGTTCCACTTCGGGCCCAGCTACATCATCCCCAAGCCCTTCGATCCGCGCGTGCTCTACAGGGTCGCGCCGGCGGTGGCCAAGGCCGCGATCGCGTCGGGCGTGGCCACCGGGCCGTTCGACGAGCGCGCCTACGTCGAGCACCTGCGCGGGCTGCTGGGCCACTCGAGCGCGGTGCTGCGCAAGTTCGTGCGGCGCGCGGCGACCGACCCGCGTCGGGTCGTGTTCCCCGAGGCCGAGGACCCGCGGATCCTGCAGGCGTGCTCGATCCTGCTCGACGAGGGCGTGGCGCGGCCGGTGCTGCTGGGCGCGCCCGAGGCCATCGAGGGCGTGGTGCGCAGCCGCGAGATCGATCTCGACCTGTCGCGCTGCGAGATCGTGGATCCCGCGACCGATCCGGCGCTGGCCGAGTACGCCACGCGGCTGTACGAGATGCGCCAACGCAAGGGCATGGGCCGCCGCGCTGCGCTCAAGCTCATGCGCGATCGCAACGTGTTCGCCATGATGATGGTGAAGCAGGGACGGGCCGACGCGGTGGTCTCGGGTCTGCTCGCACCGTACTCCGAGACCGTGCGGCCGGCGCTGCAGATCATCGGCCTCGCGCCGGGGGTGCGCCGCGCCGCCGGCATGTACCTGCTGCTGCACCACCAGCGCGGCATGCTCTGCTTCGGCGACACGACCGTGAACGTCGACTGCGACGCCGAGGCCCTGGCCGACGTGGCAGAGCTGCTGGCCGACGCCGCGCGGACCTTCGAGCTGCAGCCACGCGTGGCGATGCTGAGCATGTCGAACTTCGGCTCGGTGCGGCATCCCGAGGCGGCCAAGGTCGCGCACGCGGTCACGCTGCTGCGCGCGCGCCGGCCGACCTCGAGGTCGAGGGCGAGCTGCAGGGCAACCTCGCGGTCGACTACGCACTGCAGCGGCGCACGTTCCCGTTCTCGCGGCTGCGGTCCGGCCAACGTGCTGGTGTTCCCCAACCTCGACGCCGGCAACCTCGCCTACAAGCTCGTGCGTGAACTCGGCGGCGTGACCACGGTCGGGCCGCTGCTGCTGGGCATGTCCCGCGCGGTCACGGTGCTCGAGCGCGACTGCGAGGTCGACACCATCGTGTTGATGACCGCGCTGACGGTGGTCGCGGCGCAGGAGCTCGACCGTGCGCGCGACGAGGACGCGGGCACGGGCGTGCGGCGCCTCGGCTGACGGCGCCTGCTCACCGATCCGGCGCGGCCGGCACGCGGCGGCAGCCGAGACCGCGCCGGCGCGCCACGCATGCGAGCACCGCATCGGCGGGGGCCTCGCGCACGACCTCGACGTTCCAGCAGCCGTCGCGCCGAACCGCGGCGAGCCCGGCTGCGCGGCGGCGATCAGGGGGTCGAGCTCGTCGCAGCCGGCCAACCCGCGACCCTCGTGGGTGCGCCAGCGGCCCGCGCTGCGCACCGCGACCAGGGTGCTCTCGTGCGCGCCCCGTGGTCGCACGACACGCGCCGAGGCACGCGCCGCAGCTCGGCGAGCGTCTGGTGTCGCAGCCACGCGATCGCAGGGGCGTCGTAGCGCTCGACGTACCAGCGCCAGCGCGCGTGTTCGTCGGGCGCCTGCAGCATCACGCGCCCGTCGGCGAACGCGACGAGCCTGGCGGCGGACTGGAACCATCCGCCGCTCGTGCGCGGCCGCGGCTCCTCGAGCAACAGCACCGGCCGGGCCCCGACGAACTCCGACCACGCCCCGGGCGTGACGTCGGGGGGCCCCGGGGGTGCCGCTCCGGCCGGCAGCAGCGGGCCGCGCTCGTGCAGCCCGCGGCCGCACGAGGCGCTGGCGCAGGCCAGCACGACCAGCCAGAAGCGGCGCAGCAACGCTCGGTCCATCGACCAGACCAACGACGAGTGCCGCGGCGGGCTTCCACCGCGCAGGGACGGTTCGCGTCCCCGCTGCGCCTCAGGACTCGCGGGCACCGCAAGGACTGCGGCGCGGCCGTGCGCGGTACCGTGACACAAGGGACCCTGGATGCGGAGGCTGGCGCGCGCGAGCGCTCGACGACCGTGGATCGTGCTCGCGGTCTATGCCGTGGTGTGCGTGCTCGCGGGCATCGGCGTGCTGCGGCTGCGCCACGAGGACGACGTGCTGGTGTTCCTGCCCGAGCGCGATCCCGACGTCGAGCTCTTCCGCGACGTCGGTGATCGCTTCGGCTCGATGCGGGTCGCGCTCGTGGGCGTCGCGGTCGACGGCCACGGCCAGGGCGACACCGACGTGCTGCAACCCGAGCTCCTGCGGGCGCTCACGGCCGCGACCACGGCGCTGTCGCGCGAGCCCTTGGTCGAGCGCGTGACCTCGCTGACCAACGTCACCGACGTCGCGGTCGCCGACGCGGTCACGGTGGTCGAGCCGCTCATCGATCGGATCCCCGAGACCGAGGCACAACACGCCGCCTTGGTCCAGCGGGTGCTGTCGCGCGAGCAGGTCGTGGGCGCCTTGGTCTCGTCCGATCTGCGCGCGACCACGCTGATGGTCTACCTCGTGCCCGGGGCCTCGACCGAGCAAGCGGTCGAGCGCATCCGCGACCTCGCCGGCGCCGAGCTGGGCCGGTGGGAGCTGCACTTCGCCGGCGCGCCGTTCTTCGCCGAGGCCATCTACGGTGGTGCGCGCCGCGACGTGACGCGGCTGTCGCCGGTCGCAGGCGTGCTGTTGGTCGTCGTGGTGCTGCTGTCGTTCCGCGAGATCGTCGGCGTGGCGCTGACCTTTGCCACGGTCGCGATCGCCGAGCTCGGCGTGCTCGGGACCATGGGCTGGATCGGCGAGCGCTACACGGTGTTGACCTCGACGCTGCCGGTGCTGCTGCTGGCGACCGGCAGCGCCTACGCCGTGCATGTGCTCGGACGCTACTACCTCGAGCGCGAACGACACGGCCCCATCGACGCCATCGACGTCGCGGTCGACGTGGTGCTGCGGCCGGTGACGATCGCGGCGTGGACCACCTGCGCGGCGTTCCTGGCGTTCCTGGTCATGGACGTCGCGCCCATGCGCGCGTTCGGCCTCGAGGTCGCGCTCGGCACCGCGCTGTGTTGGCTCACCGCGCTGACGCTGTTGCCAGCGGTGTTGGCCCTGGTGCCGCGCAAGCCCCAGCGCGAGCAGCTCTTGCCACTGGGCGGCCTGCTGCTCGCGGCCTGGCGCGCGACCGAGCGGCATCGCGTGGCGGTGTTGGTGGTCACCGGCGTGATCGCGGTCGGCGTCGCGCTGCCGATGCGGCGCATCGAGGTCCGCACCGAGGCGCAGGCGTTCCTCGACGAGGGCACCGATGCCTGGCGTGCGCAGCAGTTCTTCGAGGATCGTTTCGGCGGCGCGCGCTTCGTGCAGATCCTGGTCGAGGGCGACTTCGGCGACGCGCTGGCGCAGCGCCGCCTCGCGATGATCGCCGAACGCGCCGCGGCCGAGCCCGGCGTCACCCAGGTCACCAGCGTGACCGATCCCATCGCGATGATGGTCGACATGCTCGGCGGCGGGCGGCGGTTGCCCGCGACCGCGGGGCAGGTGGCCAAGACCTGGTTGCTGCTCGATGGCACCCCCGATCTGGGGCCGCTGGTGCGCGACGATCACGATGCCGCGCTGTTGCAGGTCCGCGTGCGCGGCGAGGCCTTGCCGGTGCTCGACGGGCTCGAGGCGTGGTTGCAAGCCGGCGGCGCCGAGCTCGATCCGCTCGCGAGCGCGACGGTGGTGCAGCGGCTCGAGTGGCTCGCGCAGGCCAATGGCGGCGCGCCGGATCACGACGCGCTGGTCGCCGCGCTGGCCCAGGCCGGCCCGGTCGCCGAGGGCGATCCGCAGTGGCCGGCGGCGCGCGACGCCGCCGCGATCGCGTGGCTGCACGGCGAGGACGCGCAGGACATCGCGCTGGCGCAGCGCGACGCGATCGCGCGTGCCATCACGGGCGGCCAGGCGCCGGCCGAAGCCCTCGCGGCGGCGCTGGCTGCCGATCGCGATCAGGCCGAGTTCTCGGGCGAGCTGCTGTCGCGCGCGTTGGCGCAGGCGCGTCAGGATCTGGCGCGCGCGCGCCTGGTGGCGAAGCTCGGTGTCGCGATGGGCGTGGACCCGACGCAGCCGCGGCTGCGGCACCGACTCGCGGCGCTGGTCGCCGACGTGCTCGATCCCCAGGTCGAGGGCAGCGGCATCGTGCGCGTGAGGATCACCGGCGAGCCCACGCTCGACCGCGCGCTGTCGCGATCGGTCGCGCGCAACCAGGTCCGCACGATGATCCTCGGCCTGGTCGCGGTGCTGGCCCTGCTGGTGCTGCTGTTCGGCTCGGTCGCGTTGGCGCTGACCTGTGTCGTGCCCGCGGCCCTGACCGCGCTGGCACTGGGCGGCGTGATGGGCTTGTTCGGCGTGCAGATCGATCTGAGCACCGCGATGTCGGGCGCGATCCTCACGGACACCGCGTCCGACTTCGGCATGCACTACCTGTGGTACCTGCGGCAGCAGCCGCGCGACGAGGTCGTGCGCACGGTCGGGCCCATCATGATCGTCTCGAACCTGCTGGTGGCCCTGGGCTTCTTCGCCTTCGCGATGGGCTCGTCGTCGGTCATGCACGTGTTCGGCTCGCTCTCGGGCGCGACCTGCGTGGTCTCGTCGGTCGCGACCTGCGTGATCGTGCCGGCGGTGTGGCGCTGGGTCGCGCCGCGTCCACGCCCGCCGGCGGCGTGACCCGCACGTCTGCGACCGGCGCGTGTCACAAGCCCCGGCTGCGGGATCCATGCCCCCGCGAGGCGCCCGTCCACCGGGCGCGCGGGAGTCTGTGCGACCATGGCAGCTGCCACGATGGATTCCAGCGGCCCCGGCGAGAGCTCGGAGGAGGAGCTCGACGATCCGCTGCTGCGCATGCTCGCCGCGGCGCCCTCGGTGCCGCTGCAGCCCCCGGCCCTGGCCGAGGGCACCGTGGTCGCGCAGAGCTACCGCGTGCACCGCCGCATCGGCGCGGGCGCGATGGGCGTGGTCTACGAGGCCACCGATCTGGCGCTGTCGCGCAAGGTCGCGCTCAAGCTGCACGAGATCGGCCGCAGCGATCGTGCGGCGCGGCTGTGGCGCGAGGGCAGGGCGCTCGCGCGCGTCACCGATCCCAACGTCGTCGCGGTCTACGAGGTCGGCGTCGACGGCTCCCAGGGCTTCATCGCGATGGAGCTCGTCGAGGGCGACAGCGTGCGGGCGTGGGCCGCACGCGAACCCCGGGGTTGGCGCGAGGTCGTCGAGGTGTTCCGCCAGGCCGGGCGCGGGCTCGCGGCGGCCCATCGCGCCGGCCTGATCCACCGCGACTTCAAACCCGACAACGTCCTGGTCGGACGCGACGGCCGCGTGCGCGTGGCGGACTTCGGCCTCGCGTTCGAGCACGGCAGCGTGTCGACACCCTCGCGGGCGAGGGCACCGGGCCGGCGCACGCGACCGCGGGCGCGTCGCCGGCACGCCGGCGTACATGGCTCCCGGAGCTGCGCGAGGGCGGCACCGCCGACGCGCGCACGGACCAGTACTCGTTCTTCGTCGCGCTGTACGAGACGCTGCACGGTACGCGGCCCGGCGAGCCGCCGGCGCCGGTGGATGGACGCGAGGCGGTGCCGCGCTGGCTCGACGACGTCGTGGCGCAGGGCCTCGCGCGCGATCCCAGGGCCCGGCACCGCGATCTGGCTGCGGCGGTTGCCGCGTTGGACCCCGGGCCGCGACGGGCGCGACGGGCGATCGCCTGGGGTGCAGCGGTCACCGTGCTGGCGGCCACCGGGTTGCTGCGTGCCGGCGGTTGCTCGCCGCGCCGCAGGCGAGCTCGCCGTGCAGCAGCGCCGGCGCGGCGATCGATCTCAGCTGGTCGGACGCGCGCGCAGACGATCCGTGCGGCCGTCACGGCCGCGCGGCCGCAGCTCGCCGAGGGCGCGCTCGCGATCGCCGAGCCCGGCTTCGCAGCATGGGCAGCCGGCTGGCGCGACGCGGCCATCGAGGCCTGCCAGGGCACCGAGCGCGGCGAGCAGTCGCAACAGCGACTCGACGCGCGCGGCGACTGCCTCAGACGCGCGCGCGCGCGGTTCGAGGCCGCCGTCTCGCTGTTCGAACGCGCGGACGCCGACGCGGTGGTGCGCGCCGACGAGCTCGTCACACGTCTGCCGGACGTGGCCCTGTGCGCGCGACCCGACGCTGCGCTCGCGGTCGACGCCGTCGCGCCGCGCGCGCGCTCGCCCACGGTCAGCTGACGCAGCGGCTCGACGGCGCGGCGGCGTGGGTCGCCGCCGGACGCATGGCGGACGCGCGCGCGGTCCTCGACGACGTGCTCGCCGAGCTCGAGCACGAGGACTTCCCGCTGGTGCTGGCCGAGGCCCTGCGCCTGCGCGGCGAGGTCTTCCACGGCATGGGTCGGCGCCGCGAGGCGGTCGCGGACCTCTCTCGTGCGGTCACACTGGGCCACCCGCGGCCACGATCGCGACGCGCTGGCGCAGGCGATGGGCTCTGCTCGCGCGCGCGCTCGGACGCGCCAAGGTCGATCGCGATGAGGCGCTGCGTCTGCTCGACAGCGCCCGCGCGATCGCCCTCGACCTCGACTGGCCCGCGCAGCGGCGCGCCGAGCTGAGCGTGATCGAGCTCGAGATCGCGTTTTTCGCCGAGCGCTACGCCGACGTCGGCACCCTGGGCGCGACCGCGCTCGAGCAGGCCGAGCTCGGCCCCGGGCAACAGGTCCGCGTGCGTACGTTGATGGCGACCGCGCTCGATCGCAGCGGCAAGACCGAGGCGGCGATGGCGGCCTACGACCGGGCCCTGGCCCTGGCCGAGTCGGTACGCGGACCCGATCATCCGCAGGTCGCGATGGTGCTGGCCAACCGCGCGACCTGGCGGGTCAGCGTCGCCAGCGACGATCGCGACATCGACGCGCTGCGGCGGGTGCTCGCGATCCGCGAGGCCGCGTACGGGCCCGAAGCCCCGACCGTCGGCGAGGCCTGGCGGCAGCTGGGCGACGCCTACGATGCCCGCGGGCGCCGCGACGAGGGTGTGGCGGCGTACGAGCGGGCCATCGCGATCGCGCGGGCGGCCGCCGACGACAGTGGGCTCTACTTCGCCCTGGGGCAGCGCGCGCGCATCCTCGACGACCAGCAGCGCTACGCCGAGGCCGGGGTCATGCTCGACGAAGCGCGTTCGATCGCCGAGCGATACTTCGGCCCCGACTCGCCCGAGCTCGCGCGCGTGCTGGTCAACCGCGGCATCTCGCGGCTCGACGCCGGCGAGGTCGCGGTCGGCGCGGCCGAGCTGGAGCGGGCGCTCACGATCATGGTCGCGACCAGGCCCGCGGACGACGCCCAGCTCGCGATCGCCCGCGTGAGCCTGTCGCGCTTCCTCGCGCGGCTGGGCCGCGGCGACGAGGCCATCGCGTTGTTCGACGCCGGGCGTCAGGTGTTGGAGCAGCGCTACGCCGCAGACAAGCCGCGCATGGTCGCCTATGCGCTCGCGCGGGCGAAGCTGCTCGACGAGGTCGACCGTGAGCGCGAGGCCACGGTGCAGTGGAACGCGACCGTCGAGGCGGCCGATCGTCTGCTGCCCGAGGACAGCCCGTTGCGCCTCGAGGTCCTCGCGGATCTCGCGGAGCGCCAGCTCGACGCCGGCCGGCGCGACGAGGCGCTCGTGGTACTGCGGCGCGCGCAGGCGATCGATGCGCGCTTCGGCGACGATCCGCACCGGCGCGAGCGCTTGGCGCAGCTGCGCGCGCGTGCCCGCGGCTGAGTCTCGAGGGACGCAGTTCCGCTTCCTCCCGGTCGCGCCGGCGAAGCCGTCGCGACTCCCCTCCTTCCAGTCGCGGTCGCGACGAGCCTGTCAGCATTCGCTGTCGGGCTCCGAGCGCGGCGGTCGGCGGCCGCCCGTGGCGCCCGTCAGCGGACTGGGGCACGCTTTCGAGCCGTGGACCCCGACGAGCGCGACGAGATCGAGCGCAGCATCCGCGACGCGCTCGCGCAGGCCGACCACGCCCGCGCCGCGACCGCGCTGCTGCGCGGCTACGGCCCGGAGATCCTCGGCTACCTCATGGCCGCGACCGGCCGCGAGCAGGAGGCCGCCGACGTGTTCTCCGACTTCTGCGAGCACCTGTGGCGGGGCCTGCCGGGCTTTCGCGGCGAAGCCAGCGCGCGCACGTGGTCGTATCGCGTGGCCTACCACGCGCTGGCGCGGGCGGGTCGCGGCGGCGCGCGACGCCGCAAGCGCTTCGTCGCCATGAGCGAGGTGCCCGAGATCGAGGCCATCGTCGCACAGGTCCGCACGCAGACCGCGGCGCATCTGCGCACGACCGTGAAGCAGGAAGTGCTCGAGCTGCGGGCGCAACTCGAGGAGCAGGATCGCACCCTGTTGGTGCTGCGCATCGATCGTCGGCTACCGTGGGAGGAGATCGCCCGCATCGTCGACGAGGACGAGCCGACGCCCGAGAGCGTCAAGCGCCACGCGGCGGCCCTGCGCAAGCGCTTCGAGCGGGTCAAGACGCGCCTGCGCGAGCTTGCCAAGGGCCTCGTCACAGACTCGTGAGCGTGTGCGCGAGGTCGGGGTCGTCGGTGCGCGCCGCGATCGCCAGCAATGCCTCGCGCGCGTCCGCGTCGTCGCGGTGTTGCAGCAGCACCTCGGCCATCGCGCGGTCGAGCGCCGGATTGTAGCCGCCGTCGCGCGCGGCCTGCAGCAGCGCCGGCGAGGTGGCGCCGTCGAGATGACGCTGGTGCAGCACCGTCAGCGCACGATCGGCCACGCCGCGATCGGGATCCGCCAGCGCCGCGAGCAGAGTCGCCGACGCGCCGGGCACGACGTGGGTCCGCAGCGCGGCGACGGCCTCGGTGCGGACGCCGGGGTCCTCGTCGGTCGCGGCGCGCTGCAGCCGCGCCAGGTCGTCGCGTCGCCGCGCGTTGCCCAGGCCCGAGATCGCGGCCGCGCGGATGTCGGCGTCGCGTTCGGCCGAGGCCGCGACCAGCGCCCCGTGCATGCGCTCGGACAGCGCGGCGTCGGTGAGCCGCCGCGCGACGGAACCCAGCGGGTGCAACACCGCGGCCCGCTCGGTCGCGGTCGCGTCGGCGCGGGCCAGGCGCTCGAGCAGGAACTCGGCGCTGTCGCGGGTGGGCGCGTCGACGAACGCGAAGCGCTGCAGCAGCAACGGGTAGCTCGGACTGGTCGCGATCGCCTCGTCGCGCAAGAGCGCGACCATGAGCGCCTGCGCCTGCGGTGTGCCCACGCCTGCGAGCATGTCGAAGCCCAGCTGTCGTCCGCCGTCGCCGGCGGCGTGGATCTGCGGGGCCAGCACCGGCAGCTGCTCGGGCCAGCCGCGCAGGTACGCCAGCGCGCGCGAGGTCTCGCCCTGCCGCGGCAGCACGCCACCATCGATGGTCACGAGCACCTGCTGCACGTCGGCCATGGTGGTCTCGGCCGCGAACTGGCGGTCGAGCGCCTGCTGCACCGCGGCCGCGTCGGCCGCGGCGGTGGGATCGATCTCGACGCCGCCTTCGATCGGTGCCGGCACTGCGGTGCGCTCGACCGCGGTGCGCGTGAGCGTGAAGCGATCGTCGGCCGCGAGTCCGTCGTCGTCCAGGCCGACCGCGTCGTGCAGCTCGATGCGGACGGGCACGCGCTCGGGGTCGAGCTCGAGCGTGCCCTGGGACTGCAGCGCCTCGCGGCCGACGGCGAGATCCGGCGCGATGTCGAAGCGCACGAGGGTGTCGAGGCTCCGCGCGATGGTGCCGTCCGCGACCGGCGTGTAGTGGACCTGGGCCAGGCCGAGTCCGCCGCGGACCTGGCGGGCAAGCTCCGGCCCGGTGGCGCCGCGCATGTCGAGCCGCGCGATGACGCCGGTCATCAACTCGCGCAGCACCGGCGCGGCGTCGTCGGCGAAGCGCGCGCGGCGGACGTCGCCATCGTCGGCCACGACGATCTCGGCGCGCTGGTGCAGCAGCAGTGCGGGGTCCAGCGGGACCGCCTGTCCCTGCACGGCGATCTCGGCCTGCTCCAGCGCCGTGAACCACAGCGCCACGCGCGTGCCGCCCTGCTCGCGGCCCAGCGCGGTGACGACGAGTTCGCCGCGCAGCTCGAGGCCGCCGTCGATCTCGGCGGCGCCGCGGCGACGCGCGCCGTGGGTGCGCCACTGTAGCGCGTAGCGATGCAGCTCCCCGGGTCGCAGCACCGGCGCGATGGCAGCGGTGCTGGGGCCCTCGGCGCGGCCCGCCGGCGTCGGCCTGGGCGTCATGGGGCTGGCGCACGAGCTCGTCAGCGCCAGGGTCAGCAGCAAGGTCGCGGTACGCATCAGTCCATCCCCGCGAGCGGCACGTCGACGGACAACCGCGGCATCAGTGGCACGGTGGCGGGCCCGATGCCGCGCCAACGGAACAGCTCGAACTCCTCGGAGACCATGAGGAACTCGAGGTACAGCGAGACCCGGCCCGACAGGGTCTCGAGCAGCAGCGACAGGCCCGAGTCGAAGCTCAACGACTGCGCGCCGCCGACCTTCTGCACGCGCATGCCGACGTCGACCGGTAGCTGCACCATCACCAGCGTCAACGCGGCGCGGATGCCCGCGCTCGCGACGCCCGAGATGCCGACACCGACCTGGCCCACGCCGTAGGCGGCGAACAGCGGCGAGAACGTGGTCGACAGGCCGAACGTCGGCGCGGGCTTGGCCACCGCGGGATCGCAGGGCTGGCTGTCGCCCCGCGCCGTGAGCGACGAACCGAACAACAGCTCACCCCACAGCTCGCCCGAGATCGGCACGCCGACGTAGATGTCGAAGCGGGGCTTGGGCCGCGGCAACACCAACCCGAGGTCGCCGTCGGGCTCGTCGCCGAAGGCCGCGGCCATCTTCCAGCCGCCGGTGCTGAACACCGACTCGTCGAGCATCTCGAGGTGGCCCTTGAAGCGCACCTTGCCGTTGCCGTTGGTGTTGGACTGCGCCTCGAGCGAACCGTCGACGACCTCGACGCGATTGCCCACGATCCACGCGTCGAAGCCGGTCTTCGCGTGCAGCGAGCCGCCGAGCTCACACACCAGCCCGTCGTGGTTCTTCTTGACCGACTCGACGTCCCAGCCGACGTCGTAGTCGTAGCCCGCCGCGAACCACGACTTCTCGCCGAGATAGTCACCGCCCTGCCAGGTCTTGCCGAGCTTGCGGCCCTGCGGGCCGAGGCCGCGATCGTAGGCCTTGATGAGCGGCCAGGCCTCGGCGAACGCGGCCTCGTTCTGCTGCAGCTGGCTCTGCACCGCCGCGACCGAGTTCTTGGGGAAGGTGCCGCCGTCGCGCCAGGCCTTGCAGTACTGCTCGTCGGCCAGCTGCTTGTCGAGCAGCGGCACCTTGGCCAAGACCGCAGCGTCGAACATCTCGCGGGTCCAGTCGCAGTGGTCGTTGTCGAGGTCGAGGCAGCTGCGCTGGCCCGCGGTCTTGCGCGCCCACTCGTTGCGCAGGAAACGGCCCAACTTGCACGCGGCGGGGCCGGCGAAGTGCATCTCGAGACCCCAGCCCTCGGTACGCAGGCACGGGTTGCTCGCGGTGCCCGAGCCGTCCGCGTGGCCCGGCACCACGCTGCCGGCCTCGTCTTCGAGCATGAACGACGGCTTGTCCGCGGCCTGGGGCTGCGCCGGCGCGTAGGCGCTCCAGGCCGCGCTCGCGGCCGGGCGCGGCAGCGCCAGCGCGGCCGTGGGCGAGATCCCGCCGCGGGCGCCGTGCACCTGCTCGAGCGCCTGCTCGAGCGTCTTGTCGAGGATGCCCTTGCCCCACCGCTCGATGGTCTTGGTGCGGACGTCGCGGACGTGCTCGACCATTTCGCCGGCATGCACGTAGCGGTCGAACGGATCGGTGGTGACCATGTCGTACGGCAACACGATCTGCTTGACCTCGGCCTGGTCCAGCTTGCTGCGCTCGTGATCGACCGCCGCGGCCCAACGCTCGAACAGCGCGCGGAACTCGGCCTTGCGGCGCGCGTACTCGTCGGCCTCCGCCTGCGAGATGGAGACGGTGCGATCGTGTAGCCGCTTGTGCCAGCGCCACGCGCTCGAGAACTTCTTGCGGTCGTCGCACGACGCGCCCGAGCACTCGCCGATGCGATAGTACATGCCGCCGCTGAGCAGCGCGGTCTCGAGCGCGATCATCTCCGGCGTCGGTGCGAGCTGCTTCATCCCGTTGGCGCGGACGATCGCGCGGATGTCGTTGATCGAGGTGAACGCGAACATGTCGTTCTTGGGAAACTTGCCCGCCGGCAGCGGCAGCTTGGGCAGATCACGTCCACCGGTGTCCTCGAGCGTGCGCGAGGCGATGCCGGGTCGGTCGGCCAGGTACGTCACGCCGAATATGCACTCGCGGTCGCCCTTGCACGCCGAGGCTGCATCGATGTAGCGCGTGACGTCGTAGTTGCGCTCGTAGGCGAACTCCTCGCAGCTCTCGACCCGGTCGCCGTTGGCGTCCCACGCCGGGTTGCGATGGAACGCCGCCGCGGTCGCGACCGGCACGGACGCGGTGAGGTCCACCGGAGCGACCGCCGACATGCTCATGCCGGTGCGCATGCGCATGATGTCGCCGGACTTGCGATAGGCCTTGGCGGTGTTGCTCGCGTGCTCACCCGCGAGCCCGGCACCGGGCTCGTACGCGAAGTACTTGCCGTCGACGAGGTCCTCGGGGATCTGCGTGTGGCTCGGCCGCAGCATGGGCAACTGCGGTGCGTCGTGCGATTCGGCGAACGCCTTCAACGCCTTCTGCACGGTCGCGCGGCAGCTGGCGTGGTGCTGCTGGCCGCACGCGCTGTCGAGGTAGCCCTTGCTGCGGCACTTCGCGGCGTCGGGCGCCGGGCACTGCGCCTGCGCGCCGGTGTCCGCGGCTTGTGGCACGGGCGCGGCGTCGACCGTCGCGACCCCGCCCAGCCCGAGCGCGAGCAGCAGGAGCGCAGCGCGGTGCGCGGGTCCACGCGGGTGCGACGACGACGGCGGCGAGGCGGGACGTTGGGTCATGCCCCCTACGGATCCCACAGCGGGCCCGTGTGACGGACCGGCCACGATTTCCGTCTGTGTCCGGGGCGCCGCCGCGCGAACGGTGCCGGCGGGGCGGGGCAACGCGCGTGCTACGGTGCGGCCGGGCGCGTCCGCGCCTCGCCACCGTGGTCGATCCAACGCAAGCCTCCGCCACGCCCAGTCGGCCGCGCGCCCAGCTGGTGCGCTGGGCGTGGCTCTCGGTGGGCGCGGCGCTCGTGACCATCGGACTCAAGACCGCGGCGTGGGCCGTGACCGGATCGGTGGGGCTGTTGTCCGACGCGCTCGAGTCGAGCGTGAACCTGGTCGCGGCCCTGGGCGCGGTGCTGGCGATGCGAGCAGCCCACGCCCCGGCGGACGAGCAGCACGAGTTCGGCCACGAGAAGATCGAGTACTTCTCGAGCGGACTCGAGGGCGGGCTCGTGCTCGCGGCGGCGCTGGCGATCCTCGTCGCGGCGGTGCAGCGGCTGATCACCCCCGAGCCGGTGGCACAGCTGGGGCTGGGTCTGCTCATCTCGGTCGCCGCCGCGGTGGTCAACCTCGCGGTCGGCTTGCTGCTGCGCGGCATCGGCCGCCGCGAGCGATCGATCGCGCTCGAGGCCGACGGTCACCACCTGCTCAGCGACGTGTGGACCTCGGTCGGCGTCGTGGTCGGCGTCGGCCTGGTCGGCCTCGGTGGGCCGTGGTGGCTCGATCCGCTGGTCGCGATCGGCGTGGCGCTGGCGATCGTGCGGATCGGCGTGGTGCTGCTGCGGCGCTCGGTCCACGGCCTGCTCGACGCCGCGGTCGCGCCGCGCGAGCGCGCGGAGCTGGTCGCGATCCTCGACGGCTTCGCGCGGGATCAGGGCGTCGAAGGGCACGCCCTGCGCACGCGCGAGGCCGGCGCGCGCCGCTTCGTGAGCGTGCACGTGCTGGTGCCCGGCGAGTGGAGCGTGCAACGGGGCCACGATCTGTGCGAGCGGATCGAGGCCGCGGTCGTGGCCGCGCGCGCGCCCGCGACCGTGTTCACGCACCTCGAGCCGCTCGAGGACGCGGCCTCCTTCGCCGACCAGGCGCTCGATCGCTGACGCGCGAGGCGGGCGTCGCCGCCGGTCGGTCATGCGCCGATGCGCACGCTGATCTTGCCCGTGACGCGGCCGGCCTCGAGTTCCGCCAGCGCCGCGCCCACACCGTCGAGCCCGACGGTGCGGTCGATGGTCGGTCGCAGGGTCCCGGCCTCGAACATCGCGGCGATGCGCTCGAGCGGCTCGTGGTGCTCCTTGGCGGCGAACATCAGGAAGCGCTGCTTCACGAACAGGCCCAGCAGCAGCGCGCCGAGCGGACGCCCGAAGCCGGCGGTCCAGTCGCCGCCGTTCTCACCGCCGACGAACACCAGGCGGCCGCGCGGGGTCATGGCCGCGCGCAGGCGCGACAGCGGCGTGTTGCCGCCGAGATCGAGGATGACGTCGTATGTCGCGGTGCCGTCGGCGAAGTCCTGCGTGCGGTAGTCGAACACCACGTCGGCGCCGAGCCGGCGTACGTGATCGACCTTGCTCGCGCTGCACACCGCGGCGACCTCGGCTCCGAGGGCCTTGGCGATCTGGACCGCGTAGCTGCCGACGCCACCGGAGGCGCCGACGACGAGCACGCGCTCGCCCGCACGCAGGCCCGCGGCGTCGATCGCCCCGAGCGCGGTGATGGCCGAGACGCCGAGCAACGCCGCCTGTTCGAACGACGCGCCGGTGGGCACGCGCGCGAGCTTGTCCTCGCGGGCGCACGCGAACTCGGCGAACGATCCGCGTCCGATGCCGAACACGCGGTCGCCGACCTGGAACCGTGTCACGCCCTCACCGAGCGCGACGACGGTGCCGGCGAGATCCAACCCCGGCACCGGGTTCTTCGGCGCGGAGAAGCCAAAGCCCATGATGCGCATGAGGTAGGGGCGGCCGGTCATGAGGTGCCAGGTGCCGCGGTCGATGCCGGCCGCGTCGACGCGCACGAGCACCTCGCCGGGTTGGGGCACCGGGCGGCTGGTGTCGCCGACGCGCAGGACCTCGGCGCCGCCGTAGCCGCGCTGGAGCACGGCGCGCATGGGCAGGACGGAGGTGGCGGAGACGGCGGCGGGGGCGGGCAGGGTGGCGCTGGTCATGGCGGGTTCCTCGAACGCTGGCCTTACGTTGTAAGGCAACTGGACGCAGCATACCCTTACGGTGTAAGGTGTCAAGCACCGATTCATGGCTCGCGCGAAGAAGACCCGGAACCGACCGCCGCTGACCCGCGAGCGCGCCCTGCGGGCGGCGGTCGAGCTCGCCGACCGCGAGGGCCTGGCCGAGCTGAGCATGCGCCGGCTCGCGGCCGTGCTCGGGGTCGAGGCGATGTCGCTGTACCACCACGTCCCCAACAAGGAGGCGATCCTGAGCGGCATGGTCGACCTCGTGTTCGCCGAGATCGACCTGCCGCCGCGCGACGGACCGTGGCAGTCGGCGCTGCGCCGCCGCATGTCCTCGATGCGCGAGGTGCTGGTGCGCCACCGCTGGGCCCTGCGCATCCTCGAGAGCCCGCGTGCCCCGGGGGCGATCACCTTGGCCCACCATGATGCGGTGCTCGGTTGCCTGCGCGACGCGGGCTTCTCCATCGACCTCGCCGCGCACGCCTTCGCCGTACTCGACAGCTACGTCTTCGGCTTCGTGCACACCGAGCTGACGCTGCCGATGCAGAGCCCGCAGGAGACCCAGGAGGTCGCGAACTCCATCCTCGCCGGGATCCCCGAAGGCATGTTCCCCCACCTGGTCGAGCTCGCGCGCACGCGCGTGCTCGTGCCGGGCTACGCCTATGCGAACGAGTTCCCCTTCGGGCTCGAGCTGATCCTCGACGGGCTCGAGCGCGCGCGCGTGGCCGAGGCCTCGCGCGCGTGAGCGGTGGGCGTGCGCGCAGCGGGTGCGCGCCGGGGACCGACGTCGCAGGCGATGCGGGGCCGAGCCCGCGCGGGCGCCCGCCGTGACAGCCCGCGCTCTCGCGCACGGCGCTTGCACGCCCGCGCGGCATGAACGCTCCCTCCGTCCTGGTGATCGGCGGCGGCGTGGCCGGCCTGGCGACCGGCTGCTACGCCCGCATGAGCGGCTACCGTGTCCACCTGCTCGAGCACAACCGCGAGCTGGGTGGAGTCTGCACCGCGTGGTCGCGCGAGCCGTACCTCGTCGACGGCTGCCTGCGCTGGCTCATCGGCGGTGCGCCGGGCGGGATGTTCCGGCAGCTCTACGAGGAGCTGGGCCTGGTGCCCGAGCTGTCGATGCACACGCTCGAGACCTTCGCGCGCGTCGAGGATCCGATCGAAGGCTGGTCCATCGCGTACACCCGCGACCTGCAGCAGCTGCGGGCGCAGCTGTCGGCGTTGGGTCCGTCCGATGGCGACGCAATCGCGCGGCTGTGCGACGCGGCGGTGCACGCCGGCGCGATGCACATGCCCATCGATGCGCCCGAGCTCACGCGCTGGCGCGATCGCCTGGCGTCGCTGTGGCAGCAGCGCGGGCTCGCGAGCGTGATGCTCCACTTCCGCGGGCCGCTGGGACCGTGGCTCGAGCAGCACGTGCGCTCGCCACGGCTGCGCGCGGCGCTGGGCGCCCTGGGCGATCCGCGGATGCCGGCGGTGTTCCTGCCGGTGTTGCTCGGTGCGCTCGCGGCGGGCCAGCTGCAGCGGCCCGAGGGCGGCACCTTGGCCCTGCGCAACGCGCTGCTGCACCGCTTCCGCGAGCTCGGTGCCCAATCCACCACCGGCGCGACCGTCGAGCAGATCCTGCTCGCGCACGGCCGCGCGATCGGGGTGCAGCTCGCCGATGGCACCACGCTGCACGCCGACGCCGTGATCTCGGCCGCGTCGGCACCCGAGACGCTCACGCGCCTGCTCGGCGGCCGGCCGCTCGATCTCGCGTGGACCGATCGGCTCGAGCGCTGGCCCATCTTCGACGCGATCGCGCTGGTCTCGCTCGGCGTGGCGCGGCAGTGGCCCGAGCTCGACGCGCCCACGATGGTGCGCCTGCGCGAGCCGCTGCGCGTCGGCGACGTGCCGCTGTCGTGGCTGCCGATCGAGCAGTTCGCCGGGCCGCCCTACGCGCCCGAGGGTCACGCGGTCGTGCAGTCGATCCTGCGCTCGCGCTGGGGCTACTGGTCCGAGCTGGGCCCGCGCTACGGCGCGGCCAAGCAGGCGCTGACCGACGCCGCGATCACGGCGCTCGACCGGCGTCTGCCCGGGCTCGCGGCGGCGGTGCGGATGACCGACGTCGCCACGCCGCTGACGTTCTGGCGACACGCGCGCTCGTGGCAGGGGGCGTACGAGGGCTTCCTGCCCACGGCCGAGAGCTTCGGCGCGACCGTGCCCAAGACCGTGCCCGGCATCGCGAACCTGTGGCTCGCGGGGCAGTGGGTCGAGCCCGGCGGCGGCATCCCGCCGGCGCTGCTGTCCGGGCGGCAAGCGGTGCAGCTGCTGTGCGCCGAGCAGGGCCGCGCGTTCACGCCCGACGAGGACGTGGCGCCGGTACGATGAGCCCGCCGTGATCGAACGCGTCGTGCTCATCAAGCTCAAGCCCGCCTACGCCAACGACGAGCAGCGCGCTGCGATCGCCGCTGCGACCGCGCAGACGCTGCCGCGCGCCGCGGGCGTCCGCGCGCTGCGGATCGGAACGCCGGCCGATCCCCGCACGCGCCGCGACTGGGACCTGTGCCTGCAGGTCGTGCTCGACGACGTCGACGCGGTGGAGCGGTATCGTGTCGATCCCGTCCACCGCGCCTACGCCGACGACTACCTCGCGCCGCTGCGCGAGCGCATCCACGTCTTCAACTTCGAGCGCTTCGAGCCGCCGCCGTGAGCGACTCGCTCACGACGCCTTCTCCTCGAACTCCGCGTCGATGACGTCCTGCGGCTCGGCCTGCGCTGCGCTGCCGCCACCGCCGGGCTCGCCGTACATCGCCGACGACAGGCCGTGGGCGGCCTGGGTCAGGCGTTGCCGGGCCGCGAGCATGCGCGCGGCGTCGTCGCCCGCGAGCGCGTCCTCGGCCTCGCGCACCGCCCGGTCGAGCTCGCTGCGGACGCCAGGTGGCACGCGGCCGCCCGCGTCGGCGCCGAGCTTACCGACCTGCAGCACCAGGGCCTCGAGCGCGTTGCGCTCCTCGGCCCGCTTGCGCCGCCGCTCGTCGTCGGCCTCGTGGCGCTTGGCCTCCTCGACCATGCGTTGCACGTCGGCGTCCGAGAGCCCGCCGCCAGCCTTGATCTGCACCTGCTGCTTGCGCGAGGTGGCCTTGTCGACCGCCGAGACCTGCACGATGCCGTTGGCGTCGATGTCGAACGCGACCTCGATCTGCGGCGTGCCCCGGGGCGCAGGCGCGATGCCTTCGAGCCCGAACTTGGCCAGGGTGCGGTTGTCCGCCGCCATCTTGCGCTCGCCCTGCAGCACGTGGATCTCCACGCTGGGCTGATCGTCCGCTGCGGTGGTGAAGATCTCCGACTTGCGCGTGGGGATCGTGGTGTTGCGCGCAATGAGCACGGTCATCACGCCGCCCTTGGTCTCGATGCCCAGCGACAGCGGCGTGACGTCGACCAGGACCATGTCGTCGACCTCGCCGGTGAGCACGCCGGCCTGCACCGCCGCGCCCAGGCCCACGACCTCGTCGGGGTTGACGCCCTTGCTCGGCGGCTTGCCGAACAGCGCCTCGACCTTCCGCTGCACCAGCGGCACACGGGTCGAGCCACCCACCAGCAGCACCTCGTCGATGTCGCCGATGCTCTTGCCGGCGTCGGCGAGGGCGCGCTTGCACGGCGCCATCGTCTGCTCGACCAGGGATTCGATCAGCGACTCGAACTTCGCCCGCGTCAGCTTGATCTGCAGGTGCTTGGGCCCGCTGGCGTCGGCGGTGAGAAACGGCAGGTTGATCTCGGTCTCGGCCTGCTGCGACAGCTCGATCTTGGCCTTCTCGGCCGCATCCTTGAGCCGCTGCAGCACCAACTTGTCCTTCGACACGTCGAGGCCGGTGTCCTGCTTGAACTGCGCCAGCAGCCACTCGATGATGCGCTGGTCGAAGTCGTCGCCGCCGAGGTGGGTGTCGCCGCCGGTCGAGAGCACCTCGACCACGTCCGCGGCGACCTCGAGGATGCTGATGTCGAAGGTGCCGCCGCCGAGGTCGTAGACCGCGATCACACGCTCGCCCTCGCGCTTGTCCGCGCCGTGGGCGTAGGCCAGCGCCGCCGCGGTCGGCTCGTTGACGATGCGCAGCACCTCGAGCCCCGCGATGCGGCCGGCGTCCTTGGTTGCCTGGCGCTGCGCGTCGTTGAAGTAGGCCGGCACCGTGATGACGGCCTTGGTCACGGCCTCGCCGAGGTAGTCCTCCGCGGCCTTCTTGAGCTTGCCGAGCACGCGCGCGCTGATCTCCGCGGGCGACCACGCGCGGTCGCGCAGCTGGAACGCGACGCTGCCATCCTTGGTCTTGGTGACCTTGAACGGGACGCGCCTCGATCTCGTCGGCGACCTCGTCGAAGCGGCGGCCGATGAAGCGCTTGGCCGAGAACACCGTGTTCTCGGGGTTGGTGATGGCCTGGCGCCGGGCCTGCTGACCCACCAGCGCGCTGCCACCCTGCTCGATCGCGACCACGCTGGGCGTGGTGCGACCACCTTCTTCGTTGGCGATGACCTTGGGCTCGCCGCCTTCCATCACGCACACCACCGAGTTGGTGGTACCGAGATCGATACCGATCACCTTGGACATGGTCCGACTCCTCACGGGTTGGGCCCGAAGCTGCTTGTCTGGCCGGGCGCCCGTGCATCGAGCGCCACCTGGTCGAGCGCAAGCTAAGAACGTGCCTGCGAGTGTCAACCGTCGCCGGCTGCGAGCGCTGCGATCACGCGGGCATGGTCGCGCCGCGCGAGCTCGGCGGCCGCGCCGGTCCGCGCGGCGTCGGCCAGCGCGGCCGCCAGCGCGCAACGGCGTCGCTCGAGCCAGGCGCGATAGGCCGGATCGTGCGGCCGCCGCCGCAGCAGCGGGTCCAGCTCGAGGTCGTCGTCGTCCCAACCCGGATCGGGCCCGCCGCCGCCAGGCGCGACCACGCACAGCAGGTTTGGCTGGTGGTTGTCCCACACGATGGCCTCGTGCTGCAGCGTGAAGCGGCGCGCAGCGATCCATGCCCGCAGCGACGGCCACTGCGCCGCGGGCTGCAGCACCAGCCGCGTCAGCTCGGGCCAGCGCGCCGCGCCGCGCTCGAGCACGCCGATGATGGACTGCGCGCCCATGCCCGCGATGACCACGGTGTCGACCTCGCCGGGGCGCAGCGGCGCGAGGCCGTCGCCGCGACGCAGCTCGATCGCGGCGTCGGCGAGCTCGGCGGCGGTGCGCTGCAGCGCCGCCGCCGAGCGGTCGATGCCGATCGCGACCGGGACTGCCCGGCGCTGCCGCAGCAGCGTCAACAGCCGCCCGTGATCGGTGCCGATGTCGGCCACGCGTGCGCCGGGCTCGACCGCCGCGGCGAGCGCCTGCAGCCTCGCGCCCATTGCCGCGTACAGTCTGCCAGACTCGGGCTCGATGAGTTCGGCCAGCTCCGACGTCGCCCACGAGGCGACCCTGCCGGCGACCGGTTCGGCGGAGCGGACCGACGACTAGATCGAGGGCGTGCTCACGGCGCTCGGTCGCGCGGCCGCGCACGCGCGCCTGTTCGACCGCGAGCGACCGGTGCTGCTGGGGCGCTACGTCGTGCTGCGCCACCTCGGCTCGGGCGGCATGGGCGACGTGGTCGCGGCGTACGATCCGCAGCTCGATCGCAAGGTCGCGGTCAAGCTGCTGCGCGGGCGCGGCGACGCCGACGCGGCCGCGCACGCGCGGCTGCTGCGGGAAGCCCAGGCGATGGCGCGGCTGTCCCATCCCAACGTCATCGCGGTGCACGACGTCGGTACCCACGGCGGCCGCGTGTTCGTGGCGATGGAGCTGGTCGACGGCGTGACCCTGCGGCAGTGGACCAGCGAGCCCCACGGTGTCGACGCGACGATGGCGGTGTTGTCGGCGATCGCCCGCGGCGTGGCCGCGGCCCACGGCGCGGGCGTGATCCACCGCGACCTCAAGCCCGACAACGTGATGGTCGGCGACGATGGCCGCGTGCGCGTGATGGACTTCGGGCTCGCGCGCCCGGTCGCGGAGCCGGCGACCGAACCCGGCCGCAGCGACGCCGAGGACGAGGTCTTCCGCGCGTCGTCGAGACCCCAGCTCGACGCGATGGCGCTGCCGCTGACGCAGGCGGGGGCGATCGTCGGCACGCCGGCGTACATGCTCACCTGAGCAGCCGCGTGGGCTCGAACTCGACGCACGCAGCGACCAGTTCAGCTTCGTGTGCTGGCATGGGAGGCGCTCATGGGCCGGCGGCCCTTCGCCGGTGGCACGATCGGCGAGCTGCTCGATGCGATGGCGCAGCGGCGCTTCGCACCGAGCCCCGGCGGCGGCGACGTGCCCGGCTGGATCCGCGCCGCGCTCGAGCGCGGGCTCGCGGTCGCGCCGGACGATCGCTTCGCGACCATGACTGCGCTCATCGATGCGCTCGAGCGTGGTCGTGCGTCGCGCGGCGGCGTCGGCTGCTCGTCGCGGCCGCGGCCGCCGGTGTGGTCGCCCTGGGTGGTGTGGGCGCGCGAGGCCGTGCGCGCGCGCGTGCGCCAGGGCTGCGCGGACGAGGGCGCCACGATCGCGCAGGTGTGGGCGACGACGCCCGCGCGCGGCTGTCGGCGGGCCTGCAGGCCAGCGGCGCCGCGATTGCCCAGGACACGCTGCAGCGCGCGGTGCCGTGGATCGAGCGCTTCGAGGCGCAGTGGCGCGAGGCGCGGACGGCGGTGTGCGAGCGCGGCGAACTCGAGGCGAGCTGGGACGCGGAAACCACGCGCGCGCGCGGCAGTGCCTCGACGAGCGCCGCGACGAGCTCGCGGCGTTGCTGTCGGCGTTCGAACACGCCGACACCGCGATGCTCTCGCGGGTGGTCCCGGCGGTCGCGGGCCTGACCGGGCTCGATGCGTGCAGCGATGCGGCCGCGCTCGCGCGCATGCCCGCGCGACGCGACGACGCCGCGTCCGCGCCGCTGCGCGCCCGCCTGGTCGAGGCCGACGGGCTGGGCCAGGCCGGCCGCCGCCGACGCGGCCGCTGGTGCGACCGCGGTCGACCGAGGCGCTCGCCGCGGGCGACGAGGTGCTCGCCGCCCGCGCCTGGGTCGTGGCCGGCCGCAACGCGGAGAAGGCCGGCGACGGTCAGGCCTCGGTGCGCGCGCTGCAAGACGGGTTCGCGCTGGCGGGGCGCCTGGGGCTCGACACCGTCGCGGCCGACGCGGCGACCGCGATGGTCTACACCACCGGCGAGATGCTGCGCGAGTCGGCGGCCGCGTTCGCGTGGGGCGCGACCGCGCAGATGCTGGTGGAGCGCACCGGCGAGGACGAGGGCATGCGCGGCGCGACGCTGTCGGGCCAGCTGGGCACGGCGCACTGGCGCGCGGCGCAGTACGACCAATCCATCGCCATGCACGAGCGCGCGCTCGAGCTCAAGCAGCGCATCCTCGGTGAGACGCATCCCTCGGTCGCGGTCACGCTGTTCAACCTCGCCAACGCGCGCGACGAGCAGGGCGACCACGACCGCGCGCTGGCGCAGATGCTCGAGGCACTCGCGATGTTCGAGCGCGAGCTCGGCCCCACCCACCCCAGCGTGGCCAACTGCGCCAACAACCTCGGCAGCATGGCCCACGTGCGCGGCGATCTCGACGAGGCCGTGCGGTGGTACGAGCGCGCGCTGGCGATCAAGGAAGTCAACTTCGGCCCCGAGTCGGTGCAGCTGACCTCGACCCTGGGCAACCTCGGCAACCTGGAGCTCGAGCGGGGAAACATCGAGCGCGCGCGGCAGCTGCACGAGCGCGCGCTGACCCTGCGACGCGCCCGCTTCGGCGAGCAGCACCTCGACGTCGCGGACTCGATCTCGAGCCTGGCGAAGATCGCCCGCACCGAGGGCGATCTGCTGGGCGCGCTGCGGCAGCAGCGGGCCGCGCTCGAGATCCGCGAGCGTGCGCTGCCGGCCGACCACCCCGACGTGATCGATTCGTTGCTGGCGCTGGCGCTGGTGCACGCTTCGCTGGGCGAGGACGCGACCGCGCGGCCGCTGTACGAGCGCGCGCGTGCGGCCGCCGAGCGTCGGCTCGGGCCCGACTCGCTGCGCGTCGCGGACGCGCTGCACGGTCTGGCCAACGTCGACCGCCGCGAGGGGCACCACGGCGAGGCCGTGCCCCTGCTGGAGCGTGCGCTCGAGATCCGCGAGCGTGCCAAGGCCGACCTCGATCTGCAGGCGACCGCGCGCGAGGCCCTGGGCTACGCGGTGTTCGACAGCGGCGGCGAGCCGTCGCGCGCGCGCGCGCTGTTGCAGCGCGCGCGGGATGACTTCGCCGTCTCGCCCGACCCCAGGCTGCGCGAGCGCGCGGGTGGGATCGACGCGTGGCTCGCCGCGCACCCGTGAGCGCGCGGCTCACCAGCTGTAGAAGCCGCGGCCGCTCTTCTTGCCCAGCTTGCCCTCGGCGACCATCTGCCGCAGCAACGCCGGCGGACGGAAGTGCGCGCCCTCGGGCAGCGCGGTGCTGAGGTACTCGGCGATGGCCAATCGCACGTCGAGCCCGACCAGATCGGTGAGCCGCAGCGGTCCCATCGGGAAGCCGTAGCCCAGGGTCATGGCCTTGTCGATGTCCTCGGCCGAGCCGACGCCCTGCTCGACCATGCGGATGGCCTCGAGCCCGATCACGAGTCCGAGCCGGCTGGTGGCGAAGCCGGGCGAGTCCTTGATCGTGATGCACTCCTTGCCGATGGCCGCGCCCCAGGCCTTGGCGCGCTCGAGCACCGCCGGTGCGGTCGTGCTCGCGACCACCAGCTCGAGCAGCTTCATGATGTGGACCGGGTTGAAGAAGTGCATGCCCAGGACCCGCTCGGGTCGCGGCAGCGGTGCAGCGATCGCCGCGATCGACAGCGAGCTGGTGTTGGTGCCGAGGATCGCGTCGGGCTTGGCCGCGGCCGCGGCGCGCGAGAGCACGTCGTGCTTGAGCGCGAGGTTCTCGGGCACCGCCTCGATCACGAGGTCCGCGTCGGCGGCGGCCTGCTCGAGCACCGCGGTGCCCGAAAGCTGCGCGAGCGTGCCGGCGGCGGCCTCCTCGGTCAGCTTCTTGCGCTCGACGCCGGCCTGCAGGTTCCCGCGGATCTTGGCCAGCCCGGCCTCGACGCGGGCGTCGTCGACGTCGAACAGCCGGGTGCGAAAGCCCGCGGCCGCGGCGACCTGGGCGATGCCGTGGCCCATGGTCCCGGCACCTAGCACTGCGACGGTCTGGATGGCGTGCTCGCTGGTCATCGCCCGCGTTTATGCCAAAAAGACGGTCGCGCGGGCGTGCCGCGGCGAGCCGGGCGGTCGGACTTCCCGTCCGAGTGCGTTGGACATACCCTGGCGGGCGCGAAGGAAAGGGCCCGGGTTCGAAGCGACGTGAAGGGGCGCGGGGACATCCCCATCATCATTTGCTGTGCCGAGGACGACGAGCCCGCGCTGGCAAAGGTCTTGGACGAGCTGCGACGCGAGGGCATGGCGCCCGAGCTGGTGCCCGGCGTCGAGTTCGATCCGACGTTGATGGCGACGTCGCTCGACGCTGCCGCTCCCGACGCGCTGTTCGTGCTGTGCACCTCGAGCGCGCTCGACAAGAACGCCGCGCGGCGGCTGACCGGCCTGTTCTCGGCGCGGCGCGGCCCGGGCCAGCGCATCATCTCGACCGCGTTCACGCCCTCGCGCCCGCTCGCGGTGCTGCCGGCGATCCGCGGCGCGCTCAAGGAGATGCGCCTGCGTCACCCCGAGAGCGGCGAGTTCGACGCTCCCAACACGCACCTGCGCGACGTGGTCGAGGCGCTCACGCCCCAGGCGGCCGCGCCGGTCGATCCCGAACAGCTGGCCCGCGAGCTCGCGCGCGGCATGAGCGAAGCCGCGGCGCTGCTCGATCGCCCGCGGCCGGCACGACGCGCGGCCGCGCCGAACGACGACGCGGCCCCGCGCGCGATCGAGGACGATCGCGCCGTGGCTGCGCCGGTCGTCGTCGCCGCGCCGACCGAAGCCGAACCACCGCCGGCAGCCGAGTCCGCCGGCGCCTTCGAGCCGCCGGCGCCGCCACCCGACGACGAGCTGGCCGAGCCGACGATGGAGCCGCCGCGCCGCGGGACCCTCGCGATGCCGGCGGTGGTGCCCCCACCGTCGGAGCCGCTGCCGTCGCCGTCGCGCGCCGAGCCGCAGCCGGTCCGCGCGACCGCGACTCGCGGCTGCGAGCAGCCGCAGCGAGACGCCCGCGCCCGCGCCCACGCCCGGCGCCTGCTGGAACAGAAGCTCGCGGCCGTGCCCAGCGCCGCGGTCGACGAGCTCGTGACCGACTGGACCCCGAGCCGGCAGATCCCACGGGCCGCACGCTCGATGCACGCGGCCGCGTTCGAGGAGCCGCGCGGCAATCGCTGGCTGCTGCTGTTCGCGGGCCTGGGCATCGCCGGCATCGTCGCGCTCGCGGTGCTGCAGTTGATCCAACCCGGCCGCGGCGACGCCTCGGAAGGGGATCCCGCGGCGAGCGTGCGCGGTGCACCAGCGCCGGGCGACGCGTCGCCGAGCAAGACCGATCCTGCGCAAGCCCGCGAGCCCACACCGACCGCCACGCCGCAGCCGGTCGCGAAGCCCGACGTGCCGCCCGCCGTGGAGCCCACGCCGGTGCCCACGCCGGTGCCCACGCCGGTGCCCATGCCCCCCCAGCCCGCCGCCGACACCGGCGCGAGCCCGACCGCGACCGGCCCCGATGCGACCGCCACGTCGGGCGACGACGGCGACGCGCCGCCCGAGGATCCGCCGCCCAGCCACGACACCCCACCGGGGCCCGAAGCGGTGAGCAAGCGCGACGTCGATCAGGCCGCGCTGCAGCTGGCCGTCGGCGAGGGTCGCATCGAACGATTGGGGTCGCTGTATGTCGCGCGCGCCGGCGACGACGAGCTCACGTGGAACGAGGCGCAGGATCGTTGTCGCGGCAAGCGCATCAACGGCGTGCAGGGCTTCCGTCTGCCCGGGGTCTCCGAGCTGCGGAAGATCCGGGCCGCGCGCCTGCTCGGCGCAGCGATCTACTGGGCCCGCAACCGCGGCGCGCAGCCCGACGAGGCCGTGGCCTACGACGCGCAGGCCGGAACCACCGCGCTCTATCTCAAGCTCGAGCCCAATGCACGCGCGGTGTGCGTGCGCACGCTCTGACGCGGCTCAGTCGTCGAGTTCTTCGTCGGCCTTGCGCCGCGGCTCGCCGATGTTGCGCTCGGTCGGCGGCAGCGACGACAGGTAGTCCCACAGCGAGCCGAGGTCCTCGTCGGTCATGTTGCGGTACGACTCCCACGCCATCGGCGAGCCTTGCCATACGCGGCCAGCACGCATGCGCTCGATGAACTTCTGCTCGGTCCAGCCGGCCAGGCGACCGGTCTTCGGATCGGGCGTGAGGTTCGGCGGATAGAAGACGTAGCCGGGCTCGATCTCGTCGGGCACGGGGTTGGTGCGGTTGCCGGCGAACTTGGGGCCCACGAACACGAGGTTGGTGCCGTCGTCCTCGTATTCGCTGTGGCAGCCGGCGCAGAACGCCGGGCCCTCGGCGAGGTAGCGCCCGCGTTCGCGGCTGCGGCCGCCGGCGGCGACGTACGGCACCGATTCGTAGGTGTGCGGTCGGACGAAGAACGCCATCGGGCCCTGGAACAGCACCTTGCCCAGCAGGCCGATCTCGTTGGCGGGCACGGCGTTGTCGACCGCGGGGATCGTGCGCAGATACGAGATCACGGCGGTGAGGTCCTCGTCGCTCATCGGGCCCACGCCGAACATGAACAGCGCGCCCTCGCCGTTGCGCTTCATGCCGTGGCGGATCACGCGGGCGAGCTCGCCGTCGGTGTAGCTGCCCACGCCGGTGGTGGGGTGCGGCGTGATGTTGGCCGAGCGGATGGTGCCCAGCGGGCCCATCTTCCACTCGAAGCCACCCTTGGGCGCGAGCACGTCGCCGGGCTTGCTCGCGAGGGTCTCGTCGAAGGGGGCGTGGCAGGCGGTGCAGTGCGCGACCGCGTTCACCAGGTACTTGCCGCGCGCGACGACCTCGGGATCGGTGCTCGCGGTGATCGCCGGCTTCGGCATGTCACCGTAGTTCCGCGGCCATCGCAGTGCGCAGGTCGTCACCAGACCCACCACACCCAGCACTGCCAGCACCAGCAACCCACCGATGAGCTTGAGGATCGTCTTCATCGTTCGTCCGCCGCGCCAGGATATCGGCCCCGGCGCGGCGCCACTACGTGGCAAGCGGGCGGTCGGATCGAATCCTCGATCACGATTCGCACGCGCGATTGCACGCGCCCGCTCGCGCGGGGCCGTGCGCACATCGACTCACCACAGCTTCACCAGCGTCGCTTCGGCATAGTAGTGACCGAGGATCGTCTCGCAGTCCTTGCCCGCCTTGGCCATGCCCATCGCGCCGTGCTGGCACAGGCCCACGCCGTGGCCGTGGCCGCCGCCCAGCAGCGCGAGCTTGCCGTCTTGCAGCTCGGGCAGCACCACGAACAGCGAGCTGCGCAGCCCGCCGAGTGCCTTGCGGATCCGCAGCTCGCCGCGGACGTCGAGCTCGCCGCGTTCTCCGGTGACGCGGAGCGAGAGCGCGCGGCCACTCTTGCCGCGGCTGCGGACCTCGAGCTTGCGGATGGTGCCCAGCGCGGGATCGAGCCCGGGGTTGCCCGCCAGCGTCGCGGGATCGAGCAGCTCCTTCCAGCGGTAGGCGGTGCGGCTGACCTCGGGCTCGGGCACGCTGTAGCTCTTGGGCGTCGCGCGCAGGAACGCCTCGACGTTGGCCGCGGTGATGCCCTTGGCGAAGGCCTTGTCGAGCAGCGGATCGGGCCGCCCGCGCAGCTGCGGATCGGCGGCGCTGGGCCACACCAGATCGTTGTCCTCGCCGTGGCCGCCGCAGTTGGCCGAGTAGACCGTGTCGACCAGCTGGGTCTCGCCCGGGCGCATCGCGATCTTGCCGGCGGTGCTGCGCACCGCCTTGGTCGTGCGCTCGTGCTCGCGGATGCGCCCGGCGTAGACCTGGCAGTGCTGCTCGGAGCACAGCAGGAACGGGTCGTCCAGGTGACGCGTGCCGATCTTCGCCAGCAGCTGACCCCGCGCGGCCACGGCCTGGGCTTGCAGCGCGGCCATCGGCGCGGACGCGAAGATCTCCGCGGGGACCAGGCCCGCGAGCAGCTCGCTCTCGCTCACGAGGTTCGCGACCGCGAGCTTGCCGTGGCGATCGACCGCCACGTACAGCCCGCCCCAGTACTCGCGCGACTCGAGCCGTGGCTCACCGCCGCGGGCGCTGTCGACCGGCACGTCGTGCACCGTGACGGGGCCGCCGTCCTTGCTCGCGAACCACAGCACGCCTTCGGCGGTGATCCGCAGCCTGCGGCCGACGTCGTGGGCGATCATCGCGCCCTGGCTGCGCTCGCCGACGATCGGGTGCAGCTTGGCCAGGGCACCGTGGCGCTGGCGCAGGGTCTCGGCGCGGCGGCGGGCCTCGTCCTCGCTCGAGAAGCTGTCGCTGACCAGCAGCACGCGGCGGTTGTCGAGCACGCGGCCGGCCACGCCGAAGACCGTCCCGACCTCGTGGTCGGCGACCTCGAAGCCCAGCGCGCGCCAGCGCTCGGCCTCGCGATCGATGGCGCGCATCGCCGGACCGGCGAGCTCCTCGAGCACGATCGCGAAGCGCTGCTTGGCCGCGCGCCCGCGCACCAAGGTGATCTCGAAGCTCTCGCCGCCCTCGATGGTGGTGCCGCCGGCACCCGAGGGCAGCACCATCAGCCCGCCCTTGGCCGAAAGCCGAACGCGCTCGACGTTGCCCAGCAGGCCCACGGTGATCTGCGGCTCGCCGCGATCGTTGAAGTGGAACTGGTTACTGTAGAGCAGCTTGAGTCGATCGCCCAGGCTCAGGTCCGACGCGATCGCGTGCCGCGGCGCCCACAGGGCGCTGCAGGCCACGGCCGAGGCCACCGCGCCGGCGCCGGCCAGCCACTGCCGTCGCGACAGCGCCGCGGAACGTGGGGGCAGGGGTGCGGGGGGCCGAGCGGCCGGGGACGCCATGGCGGCGAGCTTGGCCGCCGCGGCGGGGCGGGTCGAGTTTTCGGACCAACCGCGCTACTGGGGCCGGACCGGACCACGCAGGGTCGGGCGAGGCGGGTGCCGCGTGATGTACCAGAGGTTCTGCAGGTTCACGACGAAGTGCGCCGCCGTGGCTGCGCCGAGGTTGCCCGTCAGCAGCGTCAGCTCCGCGAACAGCAGGCCCACCACCAGCGAGCTCGCGGTCCACGGCCACAGCGACAGCCGCGGCGGGATGTGCAGCAGCGCGAAGACCACGCTGCTGGGCACCAGGCCCCACGCGTCGAGCATCGCGCCGCGGAACAAGAGCTCCTCGGCCACCGCCGAGGTCGCGGCGAGCAGCACCAGCTCGCCCGCGCGCGGGCGGCCGAACAGCGCGCGGAACTCGGCGTGCAGCGCCGGCAGCCACGCGAAGTGGTGCTCGAGCGCGCGGAACAGCTGCACCACCGCCAGGCCCACGCCGACGCCGACCAGCGGTGTCCACAGCAGCGTGAGCGGCGGCTGCGAGCCGTCGACCCGCCAGATGTCGGTTGCTGTCCTGGGTGGTCGCGTGCCAGAAGAACCCCGACCAAGCCGACCGCGCCGTAGAACCCGACGACGATGCGTGCGCGCCGGAGCATCCTGCGGCGAGCTGGGGGCGCGCGTGGCCACGGTCGGGTCAGGATAGCAAACGCCGGCCGTGCGGCAGCGGCCCGCGCCGGGCCGCGGGGGCGTGCGGGCGATCGGGCTCAGCCGCCGGTCGGCGCCGACACGAGCGCGGGGCCGCCGACCTGCGCGATCTGGTTGGGGCACAGCCCCGGCGAGCGCTGCGACGACACCACCCACGGCGCGGCCGGATCCGCGTCGGCGCGGGCGTAACCGTTGTCGTCGCTGGTGTCGGGCGCGTCGGGGTCACCGGCGCTGCCGGTCTCGTCGCGCAGCTGGCTGGTGTTGGTGGTGCCGTAGATCATCGCGTCGACCGGCGTGTCCACGAGCGCGTCGAGCCGCGCCGCAGGGATGTCGAACAGCGCGATGCCGTCGGCCGTGTTGCCGCCGTTTTCGAGGTCGGCCTCGAAATTCGCGACCTGATCGTAGATCGGGTTGCCGTTGCCGGCGTCGCTGTTGGGACCGCCGACGACGAAGCAACCCTGCGGCGCGATGGTGCCCTCGAGCGCCTGCGTCCAGTTGTAGTTGGTGCCGCCCCAACCCAGGGTGTAGCCCGACAGATCGATCTCGACGTCACACGGATTGAACAGCTCGATCCACTCGTTGCCCTCGTCGTTGCTGGCGGTCGCGTTGACGATCTCGTGCAGGATCGGATGGCACACCACCGGCTCACCGGTCGAGCTGCTGCCGCCGCTGCTCGAGCTCTCGGCCGAGGCGCTCGCGTCGGTGCTGCTCGAGTCGGCCATGCCGGTGGTCGCAGTGCCGCTGCCGCTGCCCTCGGAGCTCGAGCCCGCGCTGGTGTCGAGCGTGCTCGGACCGCTCGTGCCGGTGCTGCTGCCGACGCTGGTCGTGCTCGCGCCTGTGGTGCTGCTGTCGCTCGCCTCGGCGGGCGATCCGCCGCAGCCGGTCCACAGCGCCAGCGCGCATCCCAGCAGCGGCGAGCAGTGCGGCAGCGCGGAACGCATCGTCGTCCAGCTCGGGCGCTCGGTTCGATTCGTGCGAAGGGGGGACTCGAACCCCCACAGGTTACCCTCGCCAGATCCTTAGTCTGGTGCGTCTACCAATTCCGCCACCTTCGCGAGGCGATCGGGCCGAGAGCGAGGCGGGTAGGTAGCACGGGTGGGCCCGGGCGATCAGGGGTTCGGCCGGGCAGCACGGCGGCGGCCCGCCCGGCCGGACGCGCGCCGCGGCGGCGCCAGGGCGCCGGGCCGGCCGGTGGCCCCCCGAACGTGCGCGGGCCCGGCGGCGGCCCGCGTCAGCTCAGCATCTCGCCGACCTCGTGCAGCCGCAGCACGTTCACGCTGCCGCGCTTCTTGATCGGTTGCGCCACCGTGATCACGACGCGGTCGTTGTGATCGAGCAGGCCCTTGTTGAGGATGGCGTTGTCCATGTCGATGAAGATGGTCTCGCCGTCTTCGGACGAGGGCGAGAACAGCACCGGGATCACGCCCCAGTACAGCGCCAGCGTCTGGTACGTGTCTGGGTTGGGCGTGAAGGCGTAGATCGGCACGCGCGGGCGGTACTCGCTGACCAGGCGCGCGACCCCACCCGAGACCGTGTACGTGATGATCGCGCGGGTCTCGGGCCAGGCCTCGGACGCGCTGACCGCCGCGAACGCGATCGCGTTGGTGGTGTGGCCCAGCTCGAGGTCGACGCGCTTGTGCTGCCACGCCCGCGGCGCGCCCTCGGTGGTGCGGATGATCTTGTCCATGGTGCGGACCGCGAGCACCGGGTGCAGGCCGGTCGCGGTCTCGCCCGAGAGCATCACGGTGTCGCTGCCGTCGAGCACGGCGTTGGCGACGTCGGAGGCCTCGGCGCGGGTCGGCCGCGGCTTGCGGATCATCGACTCGAGCATCTGCGTCGCGGTGATGACGAGCTTGCCGTGGCGGTTGGCAGCCTCGATCGCGCGCTTCTGGATGATCGGCACCGCCTCCGGGCCCATCTCCACGCCCAGATCGCCGCGCGCGATCATGATGCCCTCGGCGGAGCGCACGATCTCGTCGAGACACTCGATCGCCTGCGGCTTCTCGATCTTGGCGATGAGCGGCCGCATGCGCCCGACCTTGCGCATGACCTCGCGGGCCTCCTCGAGGTCCTCGGGGCGGCGTACGAACGACAGCGCGACGGCATCGACGCCGAGCTCGAGCGCGAACTCGAGGTCCTCGCGATCCTTCTCGGTCATCGCCGGCACCGGCAGCTCGACGCCGGGCAAGTTGATGCCCTTGTTGGACGACAGCACGCCGCCTTGGACCACGGTGGTCACGAGCACGTGGCCCTCGGCGCCGTTGGCGGTCAGCTCGATGTTGCCGTCGTCGAGCAGGATGCGGTCGCCCGATCGCACGTCCTGCGTCAGCCGCTCGTACGTGGTCGTGACGCGGGCCACGCCACCCTCCTGCGACACCGTGTCCGTCGCGACGGTGCTGATCAGGAGCTTGTGCCCGGCCTCGAGGGTGAACCCCTCGCCGGGGATGCGGCCAACCCTCAGCTTGGGCCCCTGCAAGTCCGCCAGGATCGCGATGGCGATGCCGCGACGGCTGGCCTCCTGGCGGATGGTCCGATACGTCTTGGTGTGCACGTCCTTCGAGCCGTGCGACAGGTTCAGCCGGCACGCGTTCATGCCCGCGTCGATCAGCGCGCCGATGACCTCGGGGCTCGAGCTGGCGGGTCCCAGCGTGCAGAGGATCTTGCAGCGACGCGGCGGATGCGTGGCGGAGGGGCGCATGCGCCCGGTAGCATGCCGATTGCCGCGTCGCGGCGCCAACGACCGGCACGGTTGGCCTTCGCATGTCCTTCGCCGTGGACGGCCATGGTTCGCCGCCGGCGGCGTGTGCCAAGTCGCGCGTACCCCGTGGGTGCGGGCAACCCCTGGGCGCAGCCGTTGCGATGGACACGCGGGCCGGTCACCATGGAGGACGGGGCGCGACCGAGCTCGGGGGGGCCCGGTCCGAAGGACTGACTTGCCATGACCAACGAACGACTGCGCCGTGCTCTGACACTCTTGGGCGCGCTGACGCTGGCGGCGTGCTCGGCCGAGCCCGCGGGTCAGGGCACCGCGACGGCCGAGACCGGCGTCTCGATCACCGGTGACGATCCCAGCACCAGCGACAGCGGCGGCAGCAGCTCGTCGACCGGGGCCCCGGGCGGCACGACCGCGCCGGTGACCACCGCGGGCAGCGACGAAGGTCCAGTGCCGCCGCCGCCGGTGAACTTCGATCTCGGCGGGATCCCGGACACGCCCTTTGCAGAGTGTGCTGGTTCGTTGCCGGTGCCCTGCGATCACACCGACGACGATCCGTGGCACGCGATCGGGCTCAACTGCCCAGGCGGCGTCCACGTCGATGGTCAGGTCAACGGCGACCCGCTGCAGTTCTACGTGCACGAGGGCGACCTGGGCACCTTCGTGCCGGCCCCGTACCCGCCGCGCGAAGGCGACAAGTTCCTGGTCATCTCGAGCGGACACGCGGCCGACATCACGATGGCGGGCCTGTTCGCGAGCAACGACGTCGCCGGCTTCGTCGACAACGGCGCGGACCTGCCGCTGCCGATGAACGTCGCCAAGGTCTCGAACACCGAGGACTGCGCCAGCGACGACAGCCTGATCGGCACCGGCGACTGCTCCAACACCATCGAGGATCAGTGGAACCAAGGCAGCGGCGCGTACGACTACGCCGAGCTGCGCTTCACCGTGGGCGTGCCCCAGGGCAACCCCGGCTTCAGCTACGACCTCGCGATGTTCTCGACCGAGTACCCCGACTACTACCAGTCGGGCTTCAACGACATGTACATCGGCTGGCTCGAGAGCGAGCTGTGGACCGGCAACGTGTCGTTCGACGAGATGGGTCACCCCATCTCGCTCAACGCCGGCTTCCTCGACTACAAGGACGCGCCCAACCCGTTCGACTGCCCGCCGCCGTGCGCGGCGCCCGAGCTGGGCGGCACCGCGATGGAAGGCCACGCCGGGACCAAGTGGCTCACGACGACCGCGGGCGTGCTGCCGGGCGAGGAGATCACGCTGATCCTCGCCGTGTTCGACCTGTCCGATCCGGTGCTCGACACGGTCGTGCTGCTCGACAACTTCCAGTTCGGCTGCGTCGGCGGACCGCCGGTGACGATCCCCGGGCTGAGAGGCCGTCAGCGGATGCTGACGGCCGCTCGTCGCGACGACCGGAGGCCGAGCCCGCATCACAGGCGCTGGTCGAGCAGCGCGCCGAGCTCCTCGGGCTTGACCACCGCGCCGTCGACGACGTAGCCGGGTGTGGCGCGGATGCCCACGTCGCGCGCCTCCTTGGCCATGGCGGCGGCGCGTGCCTGGGTCGCGGGATCATCGACGCAGCGCTGCAGTGCGTCGGACGGCAGGCCCACATCCTTGGCCGCGGCCGCGACGTCGACGGTGCGCTCGCCGGTGCCGTGGGCGAACAGCCAGCTGTCCATCTGCCAGAACTTGCCCAGATCGCCGGCGCACAGCGCCACCCGCACCATCACGCAGCCGCTCATCGCGAAGTCGCTGCAGTGCAGTCGCGGCTGCTGGTGCCGGACGATGCGCAGGCGCTCGGCGTGCTTCGCGACCAGACCGTGCATGCGCGCGGTCGCGATGCGGCAGTGCGGGCAGGCGTAGTCGGTGTACTCGTGCACCGTCAGCGTGGGCGAGGGCGCGCCGATCCACGGGAAGCCCTGCTCGTCGACACCGGTGGGCACATCGATCGCGCGGGTCCACAGCACGCCGGCCCAGTAGCTGGGCGCGAACAGCCGCACCCCCAGGGCCAGCACCAGCGGCACCGCGACCGCGCCGATCCAGTCGCGTCGCTCGGTCGGCACCAGGCGATCGCGTTGCCGCCACACCAGCACGAACAGCGCCAGCGCGAGCACGTGAACGGCCTCGCAGAACATGCAGATCGCTCCGACGTGCAGCAGCTCCTCGGCCAACAGCGCGAGCGAGGCCGCGGCCGCGATCGCCGACAGCGGCAGCAGCAGCCGCGCGCTCCGGCCGGCCAGCAGCATCAGGCCGTAGAAGCCCAGTGCGCCCAGGGCCGGCAGCGGCACGCCCAGCACCACCGAGAAGCGCGACAGCGTGACCGCGTTGCAGTCGAAGGTCTCGCCGACGTGGCACACGCTGTCGGCGGTGGGAAACAGGTACGTGCGCACGTGCAGGACCTGCAGCGCACCGCTGGTCAACAATCCCAGCAGCGCGAGGACCACGGCGGGCTTGCGGGCGAATGCGGGTGCCGCGGGCGCATCCATCGGCGAGGATGCTCCCACAGCGCCGCTGCTGCTGCAACGCCGCGGGTGTGCGGTGCGGCGTGCCGCGGGCGCGCGCGCGTGGGTCACTGCGCGCCGCTCGACGGCGCAGCCGCCGTCGCTCGATGCACGCGCAAGAGGATCGGACAGTGGTCGCTGGTGCCAGCGAGGTCGGCGTCGGGGTAGGCGTCGGTCGAGCGCAGCGGTGCGCATGCATGCCGCGCGCATGCACCGGTGGCCGCGAGCGACACCGCGTCGTCGCGCCAGCCACCGACGAACGCGAAGTCCAGCAGCGTGGGTTCGAGCCACGCGTCGCGGCGCACGCCGTCCCAGTACGCGGAGCAACCCTGCGCCGGCTGCAGCGGGCGCAGCTGCAGCGGGGCCAGCACCGCGGCCAGCGCCGCGCGCTCGTCCACGGCCGGCAGCGTCTCGTCGCCGGTCGCGTTGAAGTCACCGATGACGACCATCGCCTCGCCCGGTGGTGCCGCGGTGCGCAGGCTCGCGATGGTGTGGGCCAAGGCGGCCCACTGCACCCGCCGCCGCGCGAGGCCCTCGGGGGTGGCCTTGAGGTGGACTGCGATCACCTGCAGCGTCTGCTCGCGCACCCGCACGCGCACCGACAGCGCCGGCCGCACGCGCCCGCCCAGCTCGAGCGCGGCGTGCTCCTGTGGCCCCGACAGCAGCTCGACGCCGGGTGCGAGCACGATCGCGAGGTGCTGGCGACCCGAGCCGCCGCCGCGCGACACCAGCACCTGCGCGTCGGGCACCAGGCTCGCGAGCGAGGCGGGCTCGAGCACCTCCTGCAACACCACGACGTCGGCGCGCTGCGCTGCGATCGCGGCTGCGATCGCGGCCTCGTCGTGATCGTCGACGCGGAAGGTGTGCAGGTTCCAGCTCAGCACCCGCTGGCGATCGTCGCGGCCGGCGTCACCGCAGCGCAGGCCCGTGATGGCCGCGTGGACCAGCACCGCGGCTGCGACCACCACGGGCGCGAGCCAGCGGCGCCTCATCGCCGGCCCCGTCGGCCGTCGCGCGCACGCCGTTGCGTCCGCGCGGCGCGAGGGCGCGGGCCCGGAGCCAGACAGCGGATGCCGACGGGCTCGTCGCGACGGCTTCGCCGGCGCGGCGGCGAGAAGGCGGAGCTTGCTCCGCCCAGACTCAGCCCTCGAACTCGAAGCGCGTCAGATCCACGTGGACGTTGCGCACCAGGCTCGCGACCTTGGGCCGCGCGGCGGCATCCGGTGCGACGTCGCGCAGCTGGGCGGTGTAGGCCCTCGACAGCAGCGCGATGCGCTTGCTGTCGTGCACGAGGCTGGTCGCGATCACGACCGTCCGAGCACCGCCCGGCAGCGTGATGCCGCAGGCGTTGCGGCCGAGCACCGACAGCGACACCGACGCGTCGTCGCCGAAGGGCGCTTCGACCCACAGATCCGCGTGCGGCACCGACTCGGCCGCCTGGGTCAGCTCGATCTCCAGGCGCGCACCCCAGCCGCGTCGCAGCGCGCGTTGCGGATGCCGTCGAGCAGCAGCCCGGCATCGAACTCGTAGACGCCGTCGGGATCGAGCCCGCCCATGCTGAAGATGGGCACGGACACGATGTACGTCGGGCGGAAGCTGTCGCCGTCGGGCGGCTCACCCCCGGGACCGCCGACGCCGACGACGATCCGGAGCGCCGCCAGCTGCGGCGGGTCGAACATGTGCGTGCTGCCGCTCTCGGGCAGCGGCGTCGACCCTTCGGCCAGGCGCGGGACCAGGACGCGTCGCGACATGGTCCGAGGCTACCACGCGGCTGCGCAGCGTTGTGCGAGCCGCCGTCGCAGCGTCAGGCGCGGTGGTCCATGTGCTGCTTCTTGCGCTCGCGACGCTTGCGACGACGCTCGGCCTCGCGGAGCTTCCGCTTGCTCTTCACGCTGGGCTTCTCGTAGTGGCGGCGCCGCTTGATCTCGCGGAGCACGCCTTCGCTCGCCATCAAGCGCCGCAGCTTGCGGATCGCCCGCTCGACGCCGCGGTCGTCGACCTTCACCTCGAGCGGGCGACCCTGCACCGGCTCGTACTGGGTGCGGTCGTTGGTCGTCGGGGTGGGCGTGACCGGCGTGGGCGTCTCGGGCGTCGACATCGAAGGCAGGGACATATAGGAGAGGGGCCGGCCGGGTCAACCCCCGCCCGGCCGAGGCCGCGATCGATGCGGCAGCCGTGCCCACGGGGCGATCCGGCCTGGGTGACGCTGGTGTGGCCGCTCACGAGCGGTCGGCGCCCAGCGCCGCGATGCGGCCACCGTCGACGATCAGGCGCGTGCCGTTCACGAATCCGGACCGCGCGAGGTAGAGCACCGCGTCGGCCACGTCCTGGGCATCGCCGATGCGGCCCAGCGGGATCTGCCGCAACACGCCGTCGCGCACCGGGCTGCCCGGACCATGGCGCGCGTCGGTCGGCCACGCGACCGTGCCGGGCGCGATCGCGTTGACGCGCACCGGCGCGAGTTCGATCGCGAGCGCTGCGGTCGCGAAGTCGAGCCCGGCCTTGGCCACGCCGTGGTCGAGGTGGCCGCGCAGCGGGTGGATGCCAGCCACGTCGACGATGTTCACGATGCTGCCGCCGCTGCGCGACAACGCCGGCGCCAGCGCCCGCGCCAAGGACAGCGGTGCGACCAGGTTGGTCTCGAGCACGCGCCGCAGATCGTCGTCGTCGCGCTCGAGGAACGCGCCGTGCTCGAAGCTCGCGGCGTTGTTCACCAGCAGCTCGAGCCGGCCACCGGCGGGGCCGTCGACCGCGGTGACCTGGGCCGCGAGCTGCGCTCGCGCGGTCGTGTCGGCGAGGTCGGCCGTGAGCACGCCGACGACCGCGTCGTCGCCCAGCTCGTGCCGAAGCGTCTGGGCCAGCGCGGCGGCCTCGTCGGGCGAGCGATGGTGGTGCAACCACACCCGCACGCCCGCGCGCGCCAACGTGGCGGCGATCGCCGCGCCGACGCGCCGCGCCGAACCGGTCACCAGCGCCACCGCGCCCTCGTGCGCCGCCGTGTGGATCACCGCTGCGCAGCGTAGCAGCTCGCGCGCCCGGCCGTGGTTGACAGCGACGCGCGCCCGCGCCACCTTCGCTCGCAGGTGGCCGCCCGCTCCCTCACGCTCAAGGACATGATCGACGGCAGCGGCTGCACGCCGCGGACCGTGCGGTACTACGAGCGCGAGGGCCTGCTGCGAGCCGGCCGTAGCAGCGGCGGCCATCGCCTGTTCGCACCGGCCGAGCTCGAGCGGCTCAACTTCATCGTCGCGCTGCGCGAGGCCGGCTGGACCCTCGACGAGGTCACCGCGCTGCTGTCGGTGCGCGAGGGCGGTGGCCGCGATCGCGAGGCGCTCGCGCGCTTCGACGCGATGCTGTCGGAGCACGTCGCGAGGCTGTCGCGCAAGATCGCGGTGCTCGAGCAGCTGCGCGCGGACTTGGGCCAGACCACCGCGCTGTTGCCCGTGTGTGGCAGCTGCGTCGCGGTCGGCGAGGACATCGCGTGCGAACGCTGCGAGCGCCTGCCGGGCCTGGGCGAGCTGCCGCGGGCGTTCCGGCTGAGCTGGCGCGGCCGCGAGCTCGGCGTGCTGCCGTTCCACGAGCCCCGCGCCGACGGCGACGCCGAAGACGAGCTCGACGGCGAGGGCGACGAGGCCGCGCAGTGATCGCGGCGCACCCCGGGGCGCGACGGTGAGCCATGCGCACGACGAGGCCGGCCTGCGCACGGCCGTGGGCGCGCTGCTGCAGGCGGCCGGCTGCGATCTCGCGGCCAAGGACTTCGTCGGTACGCCCGAGCGCGTGGCCAAGCTGTGGTGCGACGCGTTCCTGGGCGGCTACGCCATGGATCCCGCGGCGATCCTGGGCAACCCGGTGTTGGGCGAGGGCGAGACCGAGATGGTCGTGGTGCGGGATCTGCCGCTGGTGGGGATGTGCCCGCACCACCTGCTTCCGTACATCGGCCGCGCGACGGTGGCCTACCTGCCCGGCGATGCCTTGGTGGGCTTCGGTCGCCTCGGCGAGCTGGTGCGCTGCTTCACGGCCCGGCTCACGCTGCAGGAGCGCGCCTGCAACGACGTGGTCGACGCGATCATGACCCACCTGCGCGCGCGCGGGGCCGCGTGCATCATGGTCGGCGAGCACGCGTGCCTGCGGATCCCCGAGACCCGCCACGATGCGCAGGTGGTCACGGCGTCCTTCCGCGGCGAATTCCGCGAGCGCGCGGAGCTGCGCGATCGCCTGATGCCGCGCGCGTGAACCTGCCCACGGCGACGGGCGCGGCGTCGCGTGGGATCGAGCATGACCGCGATCGTGCGCGATGCAAGCGCCCTCGCTCCGCACGTGGCCGGCCGTGGCCCCGGCCGCGGGCGCGGCGTCCGCCCGCCGTGGCGACTGCCGCACCGAAACACCGTTTCTGGCGCGCGCGGCCCCGCGATCGTGCTCGCGCCCTATCGCATCGCGCCGATTTGCGACTAACCTTCTGCTCGGGCAACCGATGCTCGACGACGTCGACCTCGCCGCAGACGTACTGGCCGCGCTGCCGATCTTTCCGCTGCCCAACGTCGTGCTGTTGCCCGGCATCGTGCTGCCGCTCAACGTGTTCGAGCCGCGCTACCTCGATCTGGTCGACCACGTGATCGCGCACCACCGCCACGTCGGCGTGCCGTTGCTGCGCCCGGGTTACGAGCGCAACTACGAGGGCCGCTGCGAGGTCGAGCGCGTGTTCGGCGTGGGTCGGCTGCTGACGCACCAGCGCCTGCCCGACGGCCGCCGCTTCATCCGGCTCGAAGGCATCCGCCGCGTGCGCGCGATCGAAGAGCTGCCCACGGTCACGCGCTTCCGCCAGCTGCAGGTCGAGCTGCTGCCCGAAGAGGAGCCGTCCACGACCGCGCCGGTCGAGGTGCTCAAGGCCCAGCTCGAGCGCATCGCCAAGTCCCTGGCCAACGACGACCAGCAGCTGCTGCACTCGGTGCTCATGATCCCCGACGCGCGGATGCTGCTGTACGCGATCGCGGCGATCATGCCGACGTTCGGTTGCATGCCGACCAACGTCGACGGTCGCGCGCGCTCGCCGGTGCTCGAGGTGCAGCAGCGCTGCCTCGATGCCGCGACTGCGGACGAGCGAACGCGCTGGCTGCTCGAGTGCAGCCAGAACATCTGCGACGAGCTGCACGACAGCGGTCGCTTCCCCCGCTCGATGCTCAACTAGCGCAGCGCCGTCGCCGTCGCCTCAGCGGCGCAGGTGCGTCGCGAGGAAGCGGCGCACGTGCGACCACGCGTCGGCGGCCGCGGCCTCGTCGTAGTGCGCGCCCGAGGGGTTGGCGAAGGCGTGGTCGGCGTCGTAGCGGTGCAGCTCGATCGCGCGGCCGGCCTGGCCCAGGGCCGCGACGAAGGCGTCGACCGCCTCGGGCGGGATGGACTTGTCGGCGTTGGCGAACACACCCAGAAGCGGCGCGTGGATCTTCGCCAGTTGCGCGGGGTCGGTCTCGAGCCGACCATAGTAGATCACGGCGGCGTCGAGGTCGGGGTGGGCGATGGCCTGGCGCAGGGCCCAGGCGCCGCCGAAGCACCAGCCGATCACGCCGCGGCGCTGCGCTGCAACCCGTGGATCGTCGGCGAGGAAGCGGTGCGCCGCGTCGAGCACGGCTTGGGCCGCGGCGGGATCGACCGCCTTCATCGCCGCCATGGCCTCGTCGGGTGTGGTCGCGACGCGACCGCCGTACAGATCGACCGCGAGCGCGGCGTAGCCGTCGGCCGCGAGCCGATCGGCGAAGTGCTGGATGTGCTCGTTGAGACCCCACCACTCGTGGACCACGACCACTGCCGGCAGCGGCGCGGTCGCGCCCTCGGGCAGCGAGAGGTAGGCCTTGGCCGAGCCCAGCGCGACCATGGTGCCGCGGGGCGCCGGCGCGTGATCGGTGCGCAGGGTGTGCATGGCCTTGAAGCTCGCCTCGTCGACGATGCCGGTCCACCCGGCGGTGTCGGGCTGCGCCGGCGGTTGCGTCGTGGAGGTGTCCGTCGGCGCGCTCGTGGGCGCGGGATCGGGCGGGCACGCGCACAGCAGCGCGAGCGACAGCAGCGGCAGTACGCGTCGCAGCACTAGTCCACCGTCCGCAGCAGGCTGCTGCGCTTGGGTCCGGTCGCGCTGCGGATGCTCGCAGCCATGGCGGCCTGGGCCGCGAGCGCGAAGAAGGCCTTGGCCACCTCGCCCTCGGGCGCGTCCTCGACCACCGGCCGGCCCGACTCGCCGCCGTAGGCGACCTTGGGCTCGAGCGGGATCTGGGCCAGCAGCGTGGTGCCGAACTCCTGCGCCAACCGCTTGCCGCCGCCGGCACCGAAGATCTCCGCGGTGTGCCCGCACGCGGGGCAGCAGTACAGGCTCATGTTCTCGGCCACGCCCAGCACCGGCACCTCGAGCTTGGCGAACATGTCGATGGCCTTGCGCACGTCGATGAGCGCGACCTCCTGCGGCGTGGTCACGATGATGGCGCCGGTGATCGGGATCAGCTGGCACAACGACAGCTGTGCGTCGCCGGTGCCGGGCGGCAGATCGACCACGAGGTAGTCGAGCTCGCCCCACTGCACGTCCTCGAGGAACTGCGTGAGCAGCTTGTGGATCATGGGCCCGCGCCAGATCACGGCCTTGCCGGGCTCGACGAAGTACTCGACGCTCATCACCGGCATGCCGCGGTAGCGCGCGGGCGAGATGCCGCCGCCTTCCTCTGCCGTGGTGGCCTCGCTGTCGGCGGCGCCGAGCATCTTGGGCACGCTGGGGCCGTAGATGTCGGCGTCGAGCAGGCCGACCTTGGCGCCGAGCTTCGCCAGCGCCATCGCGACGTTGACGCTGACGGTGCTCTTGCCCACGCCGCCCTTGCCGGCCGCGACCGCGATGACGTTCTTCACCGTCGGCAGCCGCGCGAGGTCGGCCCGCGGTGGCTTGGACGGCACGCGCAGCGCCCAGTCGATCGACAGCGACGCCAGCCCCAGCGGAGCCAGCGCGGTGCGGATCGCGGCGTCGAGTTCGGCGCGCAGCGGGTAGCCGGGCGAGATGAGGTGCACGACGAGCTCGGCGCGTGCGGCCGCGTCGTCGGCGACGACGCCGGCGAGCTGGCCGCTGGCGACGATGCGGTTGCCGGTGGCGGGGTCCTTGACCTCGGCCAGCGCGGCGCGGATCTGTTCGGTGAGGCTGCTCATGGGCGCGACCTGGCGCGCGCGGGCGCGGCGGCCCGCGGCGCGCGGCACATGTAGCACCGCGCCCGCTCCCAAGCTACCCTTGCGTCAGGTTCGCGAAAGGCCCTCACGATCATGGCAGTGCTCGACGTCGTCAAGTATCCCGACCCGCGGCTGCGCGAGCCGACGCACCCGGTCGAGCACTTCGACGAGGGCCTGCGCCAGCTCGTGCGCGATCTCGCCGACACGATGTTCGCGATGAACGGCGCCGGCATCGCGGCGATCCAGGTCGGCCGCTTCGAGCGCGTGTTCCTCATCGACGGCCGCGTCGCCGGTCGCGAGGACGACGTGCCGGTGGTGTTCTGCAACCCCGAGATGATCGACAGCGGTCACGGTATCTCGATCTCCGAGGAGGGCTGCCTGAGCTTCCCCGGGGTCTTCGTCGAGGTGAAGCGGCCGCGGTGGGTCAAGTTCCGTGCGCAGGACCAAGACGGACAGTGGTTCGAGATCGAGGGCGAAGGCCTGCTCGCGCGCGCGCTGCAGCACGAGCTCGATCATCTCACCGGGCGGCTGTTGGTCGACATGGTCGGCATGGTCAAGAAGGAGATGATCAAGCGCAAGATGAAGCGCTGGCACGCGAGCCAGGAGGGTTCGGGCGGCGACGGTGACGATGATGCCGTCGCCGACGACGCGGCGCCCGTCGGCGCCTGAGGTGGCCGTGGCCGCGCGCTGGCGCTGGCTGGCGCTGACGTGGTTGCTGTGGTGGGCCGGGGCCGTGCCCGCGAAGGCCGACGACGGCTTCGCGTTCGCGGTCGTGCGCCACGACGCCCCGGCGGTGCTGTGTCGCGACGAGCAGACCCGCGTCGAGATCGAGCTGCGCAACGATGGTCTGGTGCCGTGGTCCGACGCACTGGGCGATCGGCTCGCGTACCACTGGCTCGACGACGGCGGGCGCGAGGTCGTTCGCGAGGGGCGGCGCACCACGATCGGAGGCGTGGTCATGCCCGGTGCGACCCAAGTGGTGCACGCGCGCCTGCAGGCGCCCACGGCCCCGGGCCGTTACACCCTGGTGTGGGCCATGGTCCGCGACCGCGTGCGGTGGTTCCCCGAGCCGCCGCCCGACGCGGGCCCGGCCCGCGGCGGCCTCGAGGTGCGCGACGGCGCGTCGCCGCTGGCGTTCGCGATCGAGGGCCCAGGCCTGATCGAGGGTGAGGCCGGCGCGCGCGTCGAGGTCGAGTTGCGCCTGCGCAACCACGGCTGTGCGACGCTGTCGGCCGCACGCGGCGATGCGTTGGCGTACCACCTCTTCGATCGCGACGGCCGCGTGCTCGTGCGCGAGGGCCTGCGCACGCCGTTGCCCGAGCTGCAGCCGGGCGCGACGACGACGCTGACGGCCGCGCTCGAGCTGCCGCCTGCGGCGGGCGAGGCGGTGCTGCAGTGGGAGCCCGTACGCGAGCACGTGGCGTGGTTCGGCGCCGCGGCCAGCGGCGACGCCGACGCGATCGTCCGCACCGACGCGCCGGCGCTGGCGTGGTCGATCGAGCCGCTGCCCGCGATGCTGTCCGACTTCGCCGGCAACGCGACCACCGTGCCGGTGGTCGTGCGCAACGACGGCGAGCAGGCGTGGCGCAGCGACGCTGGCGACGCGCTGTCGTACCGCGTGCTCGACGACGACGGGCGCGTGTTGCCGCTCGAGGCCCCGCGCACGGTGCTGCCCCACGCGGTCGAGCCCGGCGAGAGCGTCGCGCTGCAGCTGCGGGTCGAGCTGCCGAGCGTGCCCGGGCGCTACCGCCTGCGGCCCGAGCCGGTGCGCGAGGGCGTGCGCTGGTACGGGCCGCCGCAGGACGATCCCGAGTTCGTCGCCAGCACCATTGCGCTCGAGGTCGGACCGCCGCAGTTCGCGTGGTCGGTGCTGGCGCTGCGCACCGAGGCGCGACTGTGGGCCGGCCGCAGCACCACGGTGCACGCGGTGCTGCGCAACGACGGCGCCGACGCGTGGTCGCCGGCCGCCGGCGATCGCGTGGCTTACCGCTTCACCGATCCCGACGGGCTGCCGATCGAGGGCGAGGCCATGCGCACCGAGCTGCCCGGCGAGGTCGCGCCTGGCGAGAGCGTCGCGCTGGCGGTGCGCGTGCGGCCACCGCTGCAGCCGGGGCCCTACGTGCTCGAGCTCGCGATGGTGCGCGAGCACGTGCGTTGGTATCCGCCGCCGCGGCTCGATGCCGGGCTGCGCGTGTGGGTGTTGCGACAGGGCGTGATCGCGGCGGCGCTGGCGTTGCTGGTGTCGCTGGCCGCCGGGCTGTGGCTGCGCGCCGCGCCCGGCTCGCGGCTGGCCCGCGCGCTGGCGCCGGGCTGGGCGCCGCTGCACGTCGCGCTCGCGGCTGTCGCGGTCGGCGAGCTGTTCGTCGATCTCGCCGGCGTCGAGCACTGGCAGGGCACCGCGCTCGCGGCCGCCAGCGGCTGCGTGTGGCTGGCGCTGCCGATCGCGCTGGTGCCCCCGCGGTGGCAGCGACTTCCCGCGGTGTTCACCGTGGTGCTGCTGCACGCGCTCGCGCTGGTCGATCTGGGCTACCTCGACTTCTTCGGTTCGATCGTACCGACCTCGGCGATCACGGCGCTGCACCACCTCGGTGACGCGCACGCGACGGTGTTCTCGTTGTGGCACCCCGACTACGGGGTGCTCGCGCTGCCGCTCCTGTTGCTGGTACCGCTGCTGGCCCTGGCGCCACCGCGCCGCACCGTGGCGCCGCGGCGCGTGCGTGCGGCATGGCTGGGCGCGCTCGCGCTGGCGGGAGTTCCCGCGTTCGCGGCCCTGCTCGAGCTGGCGCGCTCGCCGGTGGCGACGCGGGTGTTCTCGGAGCGCGACAACGTCGGACGCCTGGGCCTGTGGAGCGCGCACGCGTTCGAGGCCGCGCGCACCGCCGCGCGCTGGCTCGGCGCCGACGCGCTCTCGCGCGAACAGGAGCGCGTGCTGGCGGACTTCGTCGCCGCGCGGCGGGCCGATCGCGGCGCACCGGGTCCCGCCAGCGGCCGCGCGCACGGGGCCGACGTGGTCGTGATCCAGGTCGAGGCGATGCAGGCGTGGGTGGTCGACGCGCAGCTGCACGGCGAGCCGGTCATGCCGTTCCTGCACCACGCCGACCAACACGGCCGCGTCTTCACCGGCGTGTTCGATCAGACCGCGCAGGGCCGCACCTCGGACGCCGAGTACCTCGTGCTGCAGTCGGGGCATGCGCTCGCGACCGGGGCGTTGGCCTTCTCGCGGGCCGAGAACCACTTCGACACGATCGCGCATCGGCTCGCCGACGCGGGCTACACCACCGCCTCGGTGCACCCCTACGCCCGTGGCTTCTGGAACCGCGCTGCGATCCACCCGCGCTATGGCTTCGCGCGGTCGTGGTTCCGCGAGGAGCTCGGTGACGGGCCCCAGGTCGGTTGGGGGTTGTCCGACGTCGCGTTGCTTCAGCGCGTGGCGGAACTGGTCGACAGCCAGCCGCGGCCGAGCTTCACCTTCGTGATCACGCTGAGCCTGCACCATCCCTACGCCGAGTTCCCGCGCGCGCTCGCGGAGCTCGACACCGCCGCGCTCGCAGATCCGGCCCTGGCCAACTACCTCGAGGGCATGCGCCACGCCGACCACGCCATCGCCGAGTTCTTCGCGCGCTTGCGGGCGCGCGGCCGCGACCGCGACACCGTCGTGCTGATCTACGGCGATCACGTCACGGGCCTGCCCGACAGCGCCGCGCTCCGCGAGCTCGCGGGCGTCGAGCGCTGGGACCCCACGGTCCCGACGCGGCTCCACCGCGTCGGCGTCGCCTTGTTCGGACCGGGCGTCGAGCCCGGGCGCGACGACCGGGTCGCGGGGCAGATCGACCTGGGGCCCACCGTCCTCGACCTGCTCGGGGTCGAGCCCGCGCCGTCGATGATCGGACGATCACTTTTGCGGCCGCAGCCGCCCGAGCGCACGGTGGTGTTGCCGGACGGCTCGGCAGTGCGACACGACGCGCTGTGGGTCGCGCGCGGGCGCGACGACATCGCCGGCGGCGGGTGCTTCGATGCCCGCGGCCACGCCCGCGGGCGCGAGCGTTGCGCGGCGCTGGCGGAGGCCGCCGCCGCGGAGCTATGGGCCGCACGCGCGCTGCTCGACCACGACCGCCACCGGGGTTGGCAGGCGCCGTCGGTCGAGCCCTGACGCGCGCACCGCATCGTGCCCCCTTTCCCGCGCGGCGGCGAGCGGGCACAATCGCCACGTTCGATCGACCGATCGATCGCCATGGCCGGCAGAGACTTCGACGTCGCGCACTTCGGGTCGCGAGCACTGCTCGTTGCAGTGCTCGTGCTGCCCGCGTGCATCCTCGTGGACGATCCATCGCACTGCGCCAATCGGGACGGTGACGCCACGTGCGTCGAGGAGTACGGTCAGGGCTGGGCCTGCAGTGTGTGCGAACGCGGTGCGCCCTCGCTGGGCTGCAGCGACGCCCCGATCGAGGCGCAGTGTCGCTTCGATGCCGGTGGCGACGGCAGCAGCTCGGGCAGCGGTGGCAGCGGTGGCAGCAGCAGCGGTGACGGCAGCACCACTGGACCGCTGGTCGAGTGCGAGGGCACCGGCGCGGTGGAAGGGTGCCCCGACGATCGACCCTACTGCGTCGAGGGTGCGTGCAACGGCTGCGAGGCCGCCGGTGGTCACGACTACTGCGCGGGTCTGTCCGAAGCGGTGCCGCAGTGCAACCCCGCGTGGGGCCACTGCGTCGAGTGCTACGACGACGCTTCGCCGGCCTGCGGCGGCGGCGAGGTCTGTGGCGACGACTTCGCCTGCGGCCCGTGCACCCGGCACGAGCAGTGCCCGATGTCGGCGTGCAACCTCTTCCGCGGCACGTGCATGGACGGCCAGATGGAGCTGTGGGTCGACGACGACACCGAGGTCTGCGTCGCCGACGGGCCCGGCACCGAGGCCATGCCGCTGTGCGATGTCGACGTGGCGGTCGATCGCATCCTCGCGGGCGACAGCGGCATCGTGCGCCTGCGCAACGGCAGCTACGAATCGCTGTTGCTGCCCGACTGCGCGTCGAAGTCCGTCGCCGTGCTCGGCGAGTCGATGACCTCGACGATCATCGACCTCAACACCGTGGCGGCGGCGCCGGCGATCGAGGTCGCGTGCGGCTCCGAGCTCATGCTGCACCGCGTGCGCCTGCGTCGCAACGCCGCCCCGGCCGTGCGGTGCCACGACGGCGGCAAGCTGTCGCTGCAGGAGGTGCTGGTCGACTTCGCCCTGGTCGGGGTCGAGGCCGTCGACTGCCGCCTGCACTCGCTGCGCAGCCGCTTCCTGGGCCTGCGCGGCGCCGCGATCGCGGCGGACGACGACAGCGAGATCGTGCTGCGCAACGACGTCATCGCCGCGACGGTGCCCGACGAGGGCGCGCCCTACACCCACGCGCTGACCGTGGTCGACTCCGACGCGGACCTGCGCTTCGTGACCCTGGTCGACAACGACAACGGCAACCTCACGTGCAGCGGCGCCAGCACCGTCACGGCACACAGCGTGCTGGTCGCCGACACCAACGATGCCGCCAGCATCGACTGCGTCGTCGCGACCTTCGATCACAGCGTCGTCGACGAGAGCGAGGTGGTCGGCGAGGACAACGTCTCGCTCCTGCTCGAGCCGACGTGGTTCGACGACCTCAACGCCGGCGACTACCGCCTGGTCGACTCCGAGGGCACGTTGGCCGGCATCGGTCGCTGGGACCTCGGCGACCCGCGCATGGATCTCGAGGGCGCTGCGCGGGTCGAGATCCCCGGCGCGCCGACCTGGCCGGGAGCGGATCAGCCGTGAGCGCGCCGCGACCCTCTGCCCGCGCCGCAACGCGGCGCTCGGCGCGGCCGACCAAGGGCGCGCCCGTGAACCGCGTCGTCCGTTCCGTGTGGTTGTGCGCTTCGCTCTGTCTCGCCGCGCTGCCGCTGCCGCAGCGGGCCGCCGCCGCGCCGGCCGCCACGGCCGCCGCGGGCGTCGAGGTCGATCTGAGCGGTCTCGAGCCGCTCGATCCCGAGGTGCGCAGGGACCTCGCCGCTGCGATCGCGCGCGAGGCGGCCGCGGTCGCGGAGCAGCACGGCCTGCCAGCCGCCAAGCTCCACATCGCGATCGGCTGGCGTGACGCCGCGACCTTCGACTACCTGGTCAAGCTGCGCTTCGATGCGCACGACGGCCTCGACACCCACGAGCAGCGCAGTCAGACCGGGCCCGACGCGGCGCAGAAGGATCTCGGCCAGCTCGCCGCCGCCGCGCTCGAGCGCATGCTCGCCGAGTGGGAGTCCGAGCGCGATCGTGCGCGGGCGACCACGCCGACCCCGACGCCCACGTCCACCGCGACCGATGCCGCTGCGCCGCGCGGCCGCACGCGTCTGGCAGCCATGGGCTGGAGCGGCATCGCCATGGTCGTGGTCGGCGGCGCGACCCTGGGCGTCGGCGTGGGCATGACCGTGCTGGACACCGCGGACGCGTCCGACCCGCTGCAGCTCGCCTCCCTGCGGCCTGCCGGTGTCGGCGTGCTCGCGGGCGGCGCTGCGCTCGTGATCGTCGGTGCCGTGCTCGCCGGCGTCGACGCGAAGCGACAGCGACGCGGCCGCGCGCACGCGCTCGCACCGATGGGCGGCCGCGGCCTGGCCGGCCTGGTGTGGCACGGCCGCTTCTGAACTCGCGCCCTGGGCAACCCGATGCACCCCAGCGATCAATCGACCCAAGCCACCGGCCTACGCCGCCGCGGTCCCACCGCGCCGGGCGAGCTCGTGGGCGGCTACGAGTTGCTGCGCGAGATCGGTCGCGGCGGCATGGCCGAGGTCTGGGTCGCGCGGCGGGCCGGGTCGAACGCGGGCAAGTTCGTCGCGATCAAGATGATCCTGCCGCACTACTGCGGCGACGAACGCTACTCCCGCATGTTCGCGACCGAGGCCCAGGTGGCCTCGCCGCTGTCGCACTCGAACATCGTGCAGGTGTTCGACGAGGGCGAGGATCAAGGCCGCAGCTACCTCGTGATGGAGTGGGTCGACGGCACCGACCTGTCGCGCTTCGAGCCGTTGATGCTCGAGCTGCAGCAGCGTGATCCGTACCTGCGGCTGCGCGTGGCCGCGTACGTGGTCGGCCAGGTGCTGCACGGGCTGGGGTACGCCCACGCGCTGTCGGACCACGACGGCCAGCAGCTCGGCATCGTGCACCGGGACATCTCGCCGCACAACGTGCTCGTGAGCGTCTCGGGCGACGTCAAGGTCACCGACTTCGGCATCGCGCACCGCATGATCGACGAGACCGCAGGCGTCGACGTCAAGGGCAAGCTGCGCTACATGCCGCCCGAGCAGCTGGCCGGACGCTCGCACGCGCCGACGGTGGATCTGTTCTCGGTCGGCGCGCTGTTGCACGAGCTGCTCGATGGCCGCCGCTTCCGCCACGAGGCCGACGATCACGTCGCGCTGTACCACCACGTCATCAGCGGTCGCGTGCCACAGCTGTCGGTCGCCGACGTGCCGCCCGAGCTCGAGGCCCTGCGGCTCGCGCTCTTGCAGCCCGAGCCGCGCGATCGTCCGCAGACCGCCGAGCAGGCCCTGGTGATGCTCAAGCGCTGGTCGGGCTATGCCGAGATGAAGACCGAACTCGCGGCGCTGTGTCAGCAGGTCACCGGCGTCGCGCGGCCACGCACCGGACCGATGCTGCAGGCCGGCGCCTCGCGAGCGACGGCGCCGGCGAGCGTGCCGTCGCGCGCGGCGGTGTCGGCGACGCCGCCCGACGCGGCGAGCCGGACCTCGGCGCTCGGCCACGAGTCGGCGGAGCCCGATGCTCCGCGCGCGCCGTGGGGCGTGTCGAGCTCGCGCGCCACCGGCGTCGGCACCGGTGCTGCGGCCGAGCCGGGCACGGCGCTGCTCGATCCGGCCGAGCATGCCTTCGCGCAGGGGCGCCCACGCAGCGAGCCCACCGAGGCGCTCGATCTCGCGGCGCCGGCCGAGCGCGGGCCCACGACCTCGCCCGATCTCGCGTCGAGCACCGGCGTGGGCGCCTGGCCGGCGTCGCAGCAGGCCGAGACCACGGTGTCGCAGATCGATCTGGCGCGCGAGCAGCCGCCGCGCCGGCGCGGGTGGATCGTGATCGCGGCGGCGGGGCTCGTCGCGGCGATCGGCCTGGGCGCCGCGGCGGCGCTGCTGGTGCCTGGCGACGAGCCGGCCGCCGCGACCGCGAGCGCGTCGCCGAGCAAGCCTGCCGCCGCTGCGGTACCCCAGCCCGAGCCGGTGGTCGCGGGGCCTTCGCTCGCGCCCGTGCACACCAAGGCAGCTGCGCCCGAGGGCACCACGCCGCCGCTCGACGCGAAGGTCACATCGCCCGACGACGCGAAGGTGCCCTCGCCGCAGGACGCCAAGCCCACTGCGCCCAGCGAGCCGCTGCCCGGTGCGACCACGCCGGTTGCGCCGAGCGAGCCCGCACCCAAGCCCGCCGCGCCGAGCAAGCCGGCGAGCAAGTCGCCCGCGAGCAAGCCACCCGCGAGCAAGCCGCCCGCGAGCAAGCCCGAGCCCGAGTCGCCCGCGGGTCCGCCGGTGCTGGTGCACTTCCGGCTCGAGTCGGGCCTACCCGGCGCCGACGTCAAGATCGCCGGTCGTGTGATCAGCGTGCGGCCGCACTACGACACGCGCATTCCCTCCGGACGCCACGCGGTGAAGTGGCGCGCGAACGCGGGCGACCCATGGAGCTCGGCCGGTACGATCGAGCTGGGCGACAGCGGCGAGTGGAAGCTGTTCGTGGGTCCGGGCGGCGCGAAGCTGTCGCGCTTCTGAGCCGCCTGGGCTACGCTCGTGCGAGCATGCCCCGTCTCCGACGCCGTCGACGCCGTCGTGACCTGTTCGCGCTCGCGACGGCCGAGACCGCGGCGCCGCGGTGGCTCGCGCTGGTGCTCGGCGGCGCAGCGGTGGCCGCGATGCTCTCGCGCTGCGACCGCGCGCCGATCGACGACGCGGTGACGCCGGCCGCGGCCACGCCGATGGTGGCGGCCGCGAGCCTGCCGCAGGGGCGCACGGCCGTGCGCGTGCAGCCGCGCGACGCGGCCGAGACCGCGCTGGTGCGATCGATCGCGCTCGACGAGTGGAGCGAGCACGCTGGCGTCGGCGATCCCATCGACGTCGTGCTCGACGCGCAGGGCTTGGTCGCGCTGGCGCAGGCCGGCATTCCGTGGGAGGTCCTGGTCGCGGACATCGACGCGCTCGCGGCCCAGGAGCGCGCGCGCCTGCAGCAGCCGCAGGCGCAGCGACCCGCCGACTGGTTCGCCGAGGACCACGACTTCGGCGCGATCACCTCGCACCTGCACGAGCTCGCGGCCGAGCTGCCCGAGCGCGTGCGATTGCAGGTCGTCGGCGGCTCGGTCGAGGGCCGCCCGATCCACGCCATCGTGCTGGGCAACCATCGCGACGGCGTGCCGATGTTGGTCAACGGGGCCCAGCACGCGCGGGAGTGGATTGCGGCGGCGGTGCCGATCTGCGTCGCCGAGCGGCTCGCGCGCGGCCACGACGATCCCGCGCTGCAGGCGTTCCTCGATCGCACGGCGCTGTGGGTCGTGCCGGTCGTGAACCCCGATGGCTACCAGTACTCGTGGAGCAGCGACCGCTACTGGCGGAAGAACCGACGCGGTGGACACGGCGTCGATCTCAACCGCAACTGGGGCGTCGCGTTCGGTGGCGCGGGCTCGAGCGGCAACCGCCGCTCGCAGATCTACCGCGGCGAGTACGCCTTCTCGGAGCCCGAGACCGCGGCGCTGCGCGACCTCGTGCGGCGCGAGCACATCGCCGTGCACGTCGACTTCCACTCGTACGGCCAGCTGCTGCTGCACCCGTGGAGCTACACCGCGGCACCGCCCAAGGACCGTGATCGCTACGCCGCGATCGCGGATCGCTTGGCCTCGGCGATCCACGCCGCGCACGGCGAGCGCTACGAGATCATGCCTGGCGCGCGGCTGTACGCCGCGGCCGGGACCATGACCGACTGGGTCTACGGCGACGGCGGTGCGACCTCGTTCACCATCGAGCTGCGGCCGCGCGGCGGCAGCGGCTTCGTGCTGCCGCCCGAGCAGATCCGGCCCACCTGTGACGAGGCGCTCGCGGCCGTGCTCGAGCTGCGCGCGCGGCCGCGCCCTGAGCGGTCGCGCCCGCGGGGCCGAAAAATCGCGACATGGCTGCCGGGTCGCCGTCGACCGACAAAGGCGGTGAGGACCGCCGCTCGGAGACCCGACCCCATGACTCGAACCCTCGCGCTTCTTGGCACCCTCGCGCTCGCGTGCATCGCGATCCCGGCCTGCAACGACGACGACGACAACGGCGACGACGGCGGCGACGACGGTTCCGACGGCGGCTCTGCGGACGGCGGCAGCGCGGACGGGTGGCTCCGCCGATGGCGGCTCCGCCGATGGCGGCAGCGCGGACGGTGGCTCCGCGGACGGCGGCTCTGCGGACGGTGGCTCCGCGGACGGCGGCTCTGCGGACGGCGGCTCTGCGGACGGCGGCTCTGCGGACTCGGGCGCGACCTGCGAGGGCGGCTGGTACCTCGGCTCGGTGCCCTACGTCGGCGACGGCATCCTCACGGAGTGCAACGCAACCCGCCCGACAACTGCGTCGACGGCTACTACATCGTGTTCGACACCGGCGAGTGCCTGTGTCTGCCGCAGTGCGCGGCGTTCGTCGACATCGGCCTGGGCGACGCGTGCACCACCGATGGCGCGGTGGTGTGCCAGGCGATCCAGAACGCCGAGGGCACCTCGAGCGGCAACTTCTGTGTGCCGACGCAGTGGAACCTCTGCGGACCCTGACGCGGCGGTGATCTGCTACGATCCTCCGCGGTGGTCGTGCTGGGATCGCAGCGCCTGACGTGTCCGCACTGCGGCCGCGTGTCAGTTCCAGCCGATCGCGCGGCGCTATCGCTGTCGCGCATGCGGCAAGAGCTTCTCGGCCGTGGCGGCGCGCGCGGCTGCCCCGCATCCGCCCAAGCCGGGCTCGCGCTCAGGCCCGCGTTGAGCGGGCGCGAGGACGAGGGTCCGCCCGACTCCACGGCCGCGTACGCCCGAGGACGGCGCGCGCTCGACTCAGCGATATGGCGCACCCGTTCGGGCGCGCACGCTCGCGGCCACCAGCGCCGCGCCGACCTCGAGCGACGCGAGCGTGCCGTCGCTGCCGAGCACCGGGCCCAGCAGCTGCGCCGACCGAGGTTGCGCCGCAAGCCGTCATCCCAGCGTGCGTCGGTGCAGCGTGCGCGCAGGCGACGGATGACCTCGCGGAAGTTCGCGCGCCGCGAGGGCTGCAGCGCCGGCCCAGGGCGCCAAAGCGCAGCTCCTGCTCGCGCAGACAGCCGCACGTGACCCTCGCGCGTGAGCACGAACAGCACCTCCTCGTCGGGCGGCAGTGCCCGGCGTGGGGCACCGCCTGCAGGCGTTCGAGCCACGTGCTGCCGAGCATGCTGCGACGTCGCGCACCCGTGTCGGCTGCGGCGGTGGCTCGACCGCGCGCAGGGCATGGACGAGCACGTCGATGCGCGCGAACGCCAAGCGTCAGCGGCGCACCGGTGCGCCCGCCCAGCTCGAGCGCTCGCCCAGGGTGAAGTCGCGGGCGACCACGAGCCCCGGCAGCGGCTCGTGCACCGCGATCGCCAGCGCCGGCAGCCCCCAACCCCGCAGGGCCTCGGCAGCGGCCAGCGCCGCGGCCTCGCGCAGCACAGCGACCACCAGCGGGCGCGTGCCGATCGCAGCGACGCGGTGCGTGGCCTCCTCGCCCGCGGGGCCCAGCACCGCACGCAGGGCGGCGCTGGCGTGCGAGACATCGACGATGCGATCGAGCGCGACGGCGTGCACGGGCTGTTCGCGCGCACCGGCGCGCTTCGTCAGCATCGCGCAGCAGCGGGGCTGGTACCATCGCGATGTCGGGAGGCCCACGATGTCCCACGAGCTCACGCGAAAGCAGTTCCTCCACCTCGGCCTGGGCGCGACCGCGGCGACGCTGCTGCCCGGCTGTCCCGCGGGCGACGACGGCGGCGGTGGCACCAGCTCGGACAGCTCGAGCGGCGGCAGCGGCAGCACCACCGCGGGCACGACCGCGACCACCACGGCGAGTACGACCGCGACCACGACCGAGAGCACCGGGGGCAGCACCGGCGGCGACAGCAGCGGCGGCGGCAGCGGTGACACCGGCGTCGGTGCCTGCTCCGACGATCCGAACGCGATGTTCGATCTGCACTTCCACAGCCTCGACGTCCCGCTCGCCGACGTGGTCGAGGGCACCGACAAGAGCTACGTCTCGGGTGGCGCGCACACCCACGAGGTCATGGTCAACGCGGCCGCGTTCGCGACGCTGGTCGCCGACGGCGAGGTCATCGTCACCGCAGGTCCGGGCGGCGCCGACGGGCACACGCACATCGTGACCTTGTCGTGTCCGTGACCGCCGCGCGGGTTTCTTGACCCGGCCGCGGTGGCCCTGGCAGCGTGCGGGCGATGATCCGCTCGGCCCGGCTGGGCTCGGTGCTGGCCGTGCTGCTGCTCGGCGGCTGCCACCCCGCGTGGCTGCCGCTGCTCGCGAGCCAGCAGCCCGGCGAGAAGACCCAGGTCGCGGCCGTGCCGGTCGAGGATGGATCGCAGTACGTCTCGGTGATCACCAAGGCACCGGCGTCGCCGGTCGCGGTGCGCAACCGCTGGCGGCGCGAGGCCGCGAGCGCGTGCGAAGGTGACTACGTCGTTTTGTCCGAGAACGCCGCGTCGCAACAGACCGGGGCCGTGACCGCGCGACGGATCCACGAGGGCTTCGTGCGCTGCGTCTCGCCCGAGGCGGAGCTCGCACCGCAGGACAAGCCGAGCAGCGACGGCGGTCGCAGCGACACCGCCCGCAACGACGCGGCGCGGCGCAAGCGGACCCGCGGGCGCGCGGGCGCACACTGCCGCGCAGTGACGCGCCCCCGACTGCTCCGTGGTCTGCGACCCTGCGCGGTCGCGCTGTTGGCCCTCGCGGCGTGCCGCCCCGCGCGCGCACCCGGCTCGCCGCCGCCCGCCGCCGACGCCGCCGCCGATGCCGGCGGCCGAGCCCGCGACCGGGCCTGCGCCGGCGGTGCAGTACTTCATGGGTGCGATCGAGCTGCCCGGCGCGCAGCTGCCGTTCTTCGTTCTCGTGCGCGAGCGCGACGGCAAGCCCAGCGCCGTGCTCGACATCCCCGCGCAGGGTGCCTTCGGCATGGCGCTGTCCGACGTCCGCAACGACGCAGAGGAGATCGCGTTCGCGGCCAAGCAGGTCGGCGCGCGTTGGCGCGCGACCCTCGACGCCGAAGGCGACCCCGACGAGTGCAGCTTCGCGCAGGGCGGCGCCACGCTGCCGTGCTCGCTCGCGCGGGTCGACGAGGCCACGTGGATCGCCGCGCGCAAGCCCAAGCGTCCGCAGCTGCCACAGCCGCCGTTTCCGTACACCGCGCGCGAGGTCCAGATCGCCCGCGACGACGTCACGCTGGCGGGCACGTTGGTGCTGCCCGCAGGCGACGGACCGCACCCCGCGGCGCTGCTGCTGACCGGATCGGGCGCGCAGGACCGCGACGAGACCCTGTTCGATCACAAGCCGTTCCTCGTGATCGCCGATCACCTCGCACGTCACGGCATCGCCACGCTGCGGCTGGACGATCGCGGCGTGGGTGGATCGGGCGGTGACCTCGCCCACGCGACGCTCCAGACCCTGGTTGCGGACGCGGTCGCGGCGGTCGCGTTCATGCGCATGCAGCCGGAGCTGGCACCGGCGTCGATCGGCGTGATCGGTCACAGCGAGGGCGGACTGGTCGCGCCCGTCGCAGCTGCGCGCAGCCGCGACGTCGCGTTCGTGGTGATGCTCGCCGGGCCCGGGATCTCGGGTGGGGACGTCATCGTGGACCAGCTCGAGGTCATCGCGCGGCGCAGCGGCGCGACCGATGCGCAGATCCAAGAGGCTATCGCGCAGCAGCGGCGCGTCATCGAGATCGTGCGCCACGAGGCCGCTCCGGCCGAGCGCCGCGCCGCGCTGGCGTCCGCGCTGGCAGGCGACGCGGCCGCGCTGGCGCAGCTCGACATGGTGGCGTCGCCGTGGTTTCGCAGCTTCGTGCTGTTCGAACCGGCGCCGACGTTGCGCAAGCTCCGGCAACCCGTGCTCGCGCTGCTGGGCGGGCTCGACGTGCAGGTGACCGCCGCGGCCAACGGCCCCGCCCTGCGCAAGGCCCTGGCGAAGAACCGTCGCGCGCAGGTCCGCGAGTTCACCGGGCTCAACCACCTGTTCCAGCCGGCCAAGACCGGGCTGGTCGCGGAGTACGGCACCATCGAGCAGACCATGGCGCCCGAGGTGCTGGACGCGATCGCGACGTGGATCACGGCGCAAGGCACTGCGGCCCGCCGCGGCGAGCCGGCGCGCTGACGATCACGCCGGCGTCGCCACGTCGGTGGGCGCGTGCCAGCGTCGCACCACCGAGAACACCCGACCGCTGCGGCCGTTGACGCGGACCTCGATGCGATCGCGCTCGACCAGGAGCCCCTCGCGTCGATGCTCCCACCGCACGCAGTACTCGAGCTGGCCCGCGTCGCGGACCCAGCCGTGCTCGACCAGGCTCGCCTCCGCCGGGGCCTCGGCGGCCGCGATGGCCGCGGCGAGGCACTGCTCGGGCGACGATCGCCGCCGAGTCGGCCAGGGCGTGTCGATCGACCACGACAGCCGCGCGTCGTCGCGCAGCTGGTGGGTCGTGGTCGCGGTCGCGAGCTTGCGCATCACCTGCAGGCTCACGCGCCGCAGCCCACCCTCGCGGGTGACCGCGCCCGCGCGTAGCCGCAGCTGCGCGAAGGCCCGCTGCGCGAGGGCTTCGTCCGCTCGCGCGGCGATGGCGTCGGTCAGCAGCGCTTGCGCCACCAGCTGCGCGATCTCGCGGGCGTCGTCGTCGCGTGTCATGGGCCCTCTCAGCGGAAATGCGCCACGCGCAGCAACGCGCCGTCGTGACAGTCGATCGCGAGCTCGTCGTGGTCGGCGTCGCCACGCTCGACCACGACGAGCCACACGAGGTGGTCGCGCACGACGTGATGCTGGCCGACCACGCGTGCGAGCTCGATGATGCGCTGCTCGACCGCGCGGCACGGCGCATCGGGCTCGCCCAGCGCGCGTCGGGCTGCGTCCTCGGCCTGCGCGGCGGTCACGGCGTGGGCTCCTGCGGGCGCCAGGCGGCCACGCGCGTCCGCAGCGGGTCGAGCAACAGCTCGTGGGCGCGGCCGTCGCCGTCGATCACCACCGCGATCACGGCGCGGCCCGGACCCGGGCCGCAGGCGCGCAGCTGCAGCGGCCCGTCGACCAGCTCGAGCCGCTCGATCCACGCCAGCACCTGCGCCGCCGCGGGCAGGGGCCCTGGCGACAGCCCCGGCTGGGTGCACGCAGCCAGCGCAGCCGCGTCGACGCAGGCGACGGGTCGATCCGCGTCGTCGAGCCACACGTCGAAGCGGGTCAGCTCGCGCCAGGCCTCGGTGGTCGTGCGCGTGACCGTGCGCAGCTCGGCCTCGTCCCATTGCGTCTGCGAGCGCGTGTGGACCAGCTCGAGCGGATCGCCCAGGGTCTGTCGCAGCAGCGCGGCGATGTCGTCGGCGATCGTGGGGGGCGGCGCGCCGTTCACGAGAGCTGCTCCAACGACGCGGTGATGCGCGCCTGCTCGCCCAGGGCCTGGGCCACCGCGGGGGCGATCGACAGGGTCGGCCCGCGCCGGGCGAACGGCTGCAGGAAGTGGGTGCGGAACAGCTGCGGCACCGCGTCGGGGTCGTAGTCCAGGTCGCGCCACGCGGCGTAGAACCCGGTGATGGCGAGGCGACACTCGTGCGCGGCGGCGGCGTAGATCCAGCCGATCACGAACCACGTGCCGCGCGCGTGCAGTGCGTCGGCGAGGCTGGGCTCGGCCATCGTGCGGCAGCTGCTCATCATCCACAGGTAGCGCGGCGTGGTCGGCACCGCGACGGCGTTGGCGATCGAGGCGTCGCCGAAGCGCGTCGTGCACTCGCCTTCCTCGTTCGCCTGCGGCGAGTACTTCTTGTAGTTGGGATTGTTGCGCTGGCCGTAGCGCATCACGCTGCGGTAGGCGCCCCATTGCTGCTGCGTGGGGTACCAGCGCTCGTCGCTCTTCATCTTGCCCTCCGACGTGCGCAGCGGGACCGGAACGCCGTCGTAGATGCCGTCGGTGTCCAGCGGCGTGGCGCGGTCGTAGACGTAGCCGTGGCTGACGTTGAGCACGGAGTAGGTGTTGCGGAAGATTGCACCCCAGTGCGCCAAAGAGGTGATGCGACGATGGCAATCGTGCCGCGACTGCGGCACGATGACGCGCCGTGAAGGTCGCCGCCGCCAGCGACTCGTCGATGTTGAAGTACATGCCCTGCGGCTGCAGCATACGTAGTGATCCGTCAGCATGATGTATTGCCAGCCCCGCAACAGCAGGGTCGAGCCGAAGTCGTTCGACGTCGCCTGCGCGCGGGGGCGGCCTGCACGGTCACGCGCAGCTCGTAGGACGGGTTGCGCCACGCTGCCCACAGCACCTGGCGCTCGTCGAACGCGAAGTGTGGCGGCTCGCCCGAGTTGCGGTCGACCGCGCGCCCGTCGCGGATCTCGAGGTTCGCGATCAGGCCGTCGTGATCGGTGAGCGCCTGCGCGGGGTCGAGGTCGCTGCGCCTGCGGGCACGCGAAGCGAGACGTCGCCGTTTTGGATCGCGACGTGGTGCACCGCCAGCACGACCGATGCCGTCGTCCACGCCCTGGGTGCGGATGTCGATCCCCGCGTGGATCCGCTGGGATCGACCACGCCGTTGGGGTTGCTCGGCCACGCGAACGGGTGCACGGGCTCGATCGCGTCGACGGTCCGGCGGCACATCACGATGCGCGGCTCGGGCGGCTCGCTCGACCGCTCTGGCACAGGGTCAGGCCTCGTTGGCCTGCGCCTCCTCGTCCTCTTGCGGCGGCGTCGGCTGGCGACGGTGCCCTTGAGAACGCCGCCTTCGCCGGTGAAAAGCTTCCGCAACAGCCGCTTGACCATGGGTGCTACCGCTCGAGCTCGGCCATGGCCGCGCGCCACAACGCGTCGATGTCGGGCCGCGGTCGCGTCAGCAACTCGCGCGCCCACGGCGGCTGCTCGGGCTCGGGACCGAAGGTCATCACCAGCTCGACGAATCGCCGCGCCGGCCCCTTGCAGTCGAAGCCGTACCGGCGAGCCCGCGTGATCGCGGTACGCACGCGCTGCTCGAGCGCCGCGGGCCCAGCCGCGCGCCTCGGCCCGCCGGATCATGGCGACGTGGGCACAGGTCTGCGCCACGAACTCCGCCCGCGGCGGCATCAGCACGTCGAGCTGGTCCTCACGTAGCTGCAGCACGGATCGGGAGTACCGAACCGCGCGGGCGGCCGTCAAGGCGGCGGCCGTGCTCGAGCCCCAGCCGGGCAGCGACGGCCGCGCGGCCACGCCGACACCGGCGCCCGTGGTCCTGCGCACCGGCGGATGTGCGGCTGGGGACCGCTGCAGCCCGTCAGCGCCACGGGTTCGCGAACGCGGGGTCGGCGAGGAAGGTCTCGTCGGTCAACGCGTGCAGGAACGCCAGCAGATCGTCGCGGTCCTGTGCGGTCATGGTGAAGCCGCCGACGAAGCCACTCTTGTAGGGATTGAGCCGCCCGTCGCCGGCGTTGGGACCCTCGGTGACGTTGCGGCCGCCCGCGGCGTAGGTGTCGAGCACCTCCTCGAGCGTCGCGATCGAGCCGTCGTGCATGTACGGACCCGAGACCGCGACGTTGCGCAGGGTCGGCGCGCGGAAGCGGCCGCGATCGGCGTCGTCGTGCGTGGTCTCGTAGAGACCCTGGTTGCCGAAGGGATACGCACCCGTGCCGCCGACGTTGTACAGGCCGGTGTTGTGGAATGCCTCGGGCTCGAACACCGTGTTGGCGTGCTTGACCGACAGCGAGAAGTTGAAGCCGCCGTGGCAGTGGTGGCACTCGACCGCCTCGGAGAAGAACAGCTCCATGCCGCGCAGCGCCGAGTCGGACAGCGTGCCGTCGCCGTACACGAAGCGGTCGTAGGGGGAGTCGCCCGAGATGAGCACCCGGCAGAAGCACGCCAGGGCATCGCGCACCGCGGCCATCGTGAAGGGGTCCGCGCGGTCGCCGAAGGCGTCCTCGAACAGACCCGCGTACACGGGCTCGTCACGCAGGCGCTGCAGGATCTCGTCCTCGTGGCCGCCGGCGCCGAGCTCGATCGGGAACTCGGCGAACAGCGGTACGAGGATCTGGTGCTCGAGGTCGACCAGCGCGGGGTTGGCCCACGTCAGCGGGAAGCTGTAGACCGAGTTGGTCAGCCCCAGGGAGTTGCGTGCCAGGATCGAGCCGGTCGAGCCCGTCGGTGTGGTCGCGCCGTCGGTGAAGCCGAGCGCCTGCACGTGGCAGCTGGCGCACGCCTGCGTGCCGTTGGCCGACAGCCGCAGATCGTAGAAGAGGTGCCGCCCCAGCTCGACCTTCGCCGCGCTCATGGGGTTGCCCGGCGGCACGTAGGGCTCGGGGAAGCCCGGCGGCAGCTGCCATTGCCACGGCGACGGGTCGGCGCCGGTGGTGCCGGAGCTGCTGCCATCGGCGGCGGAGCTGCTGCCGTCGCTGCCGGTGGAACCGCTGGTGCTGCTGTCCCCGCCACCGCCGCTGGTGCTGCTGCCTTGCCCACCGCCCTCGCCGGTGGTGGTGGTGGCCGAACCCGCGTCCGAGCCACCGCCGTGGCTCGGATCGGAGCAGGCCGCGAGCGCGGCGAGCAACATCAGGGCGGTGCGCATCACTCCACCGTGAAGAAGCTCTGGCCGTCGCAGCCGTTGTCGCATGCGCCGGTGTCCCACGACAGCCCCAGCGCCGGGAAAAGCTGATCGCACTCGTTCTCGTCGACGGTGAACGACATGCAGCCCGGCGCGGAGTCGGGTGTGTCTGCGTTGACGTCCTCGCCGGCGACCAGCGCGGCGATGTCACCGACGATGGTCTGGGTCGCGGGGTCGAAGCCGTCGAGCGTGATCGTCGGCAGGCCCGGCCGCCCGCACGCCTCGGTCGGCGGCTCGGTCGGCGCACCGCTGACGCAGTTCTCGCTGCCGAGGTGGATGAACCACGCGTCGTCGGGCGGCGCGTTCTCGTTGGTGATGTCGATGCGCAGGAACTTGTAGCCCGCGGCCCAGACCCAGAACATCGCCGCTTCGTTGAGCGGCGGCGGTGCGACCGCGGCGTCGGCGTGGTTGAGCTCGAACGGCACGCCCAGTTCGAAACGCACGCCGGTGTACTCGCCGGCCGGGACCGTGCCGACGACCACGTCGTTGAGCGCCTCGTTGGTGCCCTCGGCACATTCGCCGCTGGCGTCCTCGAAGTCGAGCAGCGCGACGTTCTCGTACTGCCAGGTGCCGTCCTGGGTCAGCTCCACCGGGGTCTCGTTGCCCTCGCCATCGAGCAGGCGTACGCCCGACACGTAGAATCGCAGGTCGCGGAACGACACCGTCGCGCCGCTGCTGCCGACCGCGTCGTAGCTCTCGTTGCAGTGGGCGTCCTGGTCGCCGACGCGCAGTGCGAAGCGGATCGAGACGTCGACGTCGCCGGCTCCGCCGCTCGACGAGCCCGAGCCCGAGTCTGCGCCGCTGCTGGAGCTGCCGCCCGAGGACTCGCTCGAGGACGCCGTGGTCGACTCGGTGGTCGAGGCGGTGGTCGACGCCGTCGTGGTGGCGGTTGTCGAGGCGGTGGTGGTGGCGGTGGTCGAGCCGCCTTCGCTCGAGCCACTGTCGCCCTGGGGCTGGGAATCATCGCCGCAGGCGAGTGCGAGCAGGGCCAAGGGCAGCAACGAGGTGCGGAGAGCGAACGTCATGCCCAATCCAGTTATCATTGCGGTCGCATGGACGTGGTGTGGTGAATCTGCGCAGCGTCGATTCTGCGCCGATCGCAGCGATTGCGGTGGCGCAGGCAGGGCCGCGGATCGCCGCGACGAGTGGATCCGGGTCCGGGCGGTGCATGCGTCACACCGCCCGGACCCGGTCCGTGCCTTCGCGAAGCCTCGCGCCGCGGGGCGCCAGCCTGGGAATCAGATGCAGACGGCGTTGCCCATCGCGTTCTCGCACAACGCCTCGTCGGCGGCGGCCTGCTCGCAGAAGTACAGCCGACACTCGATGAAGTTGCCCGCCATCGTCTCGCTGCCGTTGCCGGGGACCTCGGCGGCCGCGGCGAGGCACATCGCCTCCGCGGCGACGTGATCTTCGCCCCAGGTCGCATGATAGAGATCGTGGCAGTTCGCGAGCATGCACTCGCACCAGGCCGCGTCGAGATCCGCGTGCCCGGTGTCGGAGCCCGAGCCGCTGTCGGCCGCGCCGCTCGACCCGCTGCCGCCATCGCTGCTGCCGGTCGCGCCGCCGCTGCTGCCGTCGCTGGTGGACGCGGTCGTCGATGCCGTGGTCGATGCGGTCGTGCCGGCGTCGCTCGAGCCCGCCGACGCCGAGGTCTCGTGGTCGTGGTCGTGGTCGCCGGTCTCGGCACCGGTGGTGCCGTCGTCGCCGCCGCAGGCGAGCGAGAGCGAGAGCGACAGCGGCGCGAGCGAGGCACAGCGGGGCAGGCGGAGCATCGGCATGCACGAGACCACGCCGTGGCGCGCGTCGAGTGCGGCGAAACTGCGCACCCAGCCGCGCGCGGGTGCGGTGGAATTGCGCAGTCGCCCGCGTGGTCCACGACCGAGATTCGCGCAGCGCTCGGTGGCGACCGGCGTGAGCGGAGCCTGGTGCGACCGTGCTACGATGCCCGCGTCGTGCGCACCCTGCTGCTCATCGGTCTCGCCTGTGGTAGTGCCGGCGTGGCCGCGGGCGCGCTCGCGTGCGAGGTCTCGGCCGAGGCCCAGTGTCACGCGCGGCTCGTGGCGCAGCTGGGCTGCTGCCCGTTCTGCGACCCCGAGTGTGCGCAGCAGGTCGACGACGAGTCGTGCGCGCAGGAGCACGACGCCGCGAGCATCGGACTCGAGCAGCACGACGACGGCGAGGCGCCCGCGGATGCGGACGCCGCCACTGCGCCGCCGCGCCCGGACTGAACCAGGATCCTCGTGGCGACGACCGGCTCGCCACCCTCGTCAGGATCGTACGCGGCCATGCCCGCAGGTCGCGAGCAGCCGCAATCGTGCTAGCCGCGCCCGCAGGGACCGCAGACCCACGCGCGCGGCGGCGTTGCGACCGGTGCGGTGCGAGGCTTGGGCCGCGCGACCGGGCGCGGCGCGGCGGCCACGAGCCCGCCGGGCTCGCACGGCTCGAACGTCGTCGCGGCGTCACGCGTGGTCGCCGACGCCACCGGGCTGGGCGCGACGCTGGTGGGCGCGACGCTACGATCGCGCAGGCGCCCGCGACGAACCGGCGGCTCGGACGTGGCTGCGAGCGTGCTCGCGGCGAGGGTTGCGTCGCCGCCGTCGATGCGGTCGACCTGCGCCGCGGCGGGGATCGGCGCCGCGGTCGTGGCCTGGGCCCGCGGCGCGTCGGTCGACGCGGGTGTCGCGGTCGCCGCGGGCGCGGGCTGGGCGGCGCTTCGGGCCTGGTCACATGCGACGCCGAGCAGCGCGGTCGAGCCCAGGGCGACACGGAGCGAGGCGAGCAGGGCCGGCGGCAGGTGCATCGGGCCAGGAACGCACGGGCGGGCCGAACGATCCGCGGCGCCCGGCGAAATCCCCCGGCGCGGCGGCCGGGGGAGTGCGGAGCACGACGGCGGCGAGCCGGTGGAGGCTACGATGGGCCGTGGCGCGCATCGTGACGACGGGGCCGTGGCTCGTGTGCGCGCTCGCGCTGGTGTGCGCGTGCGCGTCACCGAAGCGGGTGCCGCCGACGCAGGCGCCCGCCGGCCTGCAGCCGGCGTACGCGTCGTCGCGCGACGACCTCTTCCCCGAGGGCGCCAGCTTCGACGAGGTCAGCGGCGCATTCTTCCTGGGAAGTCTCTCGCACGGCGACGTCACGCGCATCGGCAGCGACGGCCGCGAGTCGGTCTTCGACGCGCCCGCGGGGCCCGCCGGACGCTCCACGCTCGGCATGGCGGTCGACGCCGCGGCACGCCGGCTGTGGGTCTGCGTGCTGGCGGACGCGAAGTCCAAGGCCGGCCGCGTCTGGGTGCTCGACATCGACAGCCGCGCGCGCGTGCGCGAGGTCGATCTCGCGGCCGCGGTCGCGGGCGCGTCGTGCAACGACGTCGCGCTCGACGCGTCCGGTGTCGCCTACGTCACCGACCGCGAGCGCGCGGCGATCTATCGCGTCACCGCGGACGGCGACGCCACGGTGTGGTCCGACCACGCGCTGCTGCGCCCGCGGACGATCGGGCTCAACGGCATCGCCGTGACCCCCGACGGCGAGGCCGTACTCGTGACGCACTACAAGCCGGCGAGGCTGCTGCGGGTCCGTATGCGT
>JAXLYC010000037.1:0-70135 GCA_046351635.1 Nannocystaceae bacterium
TGCCATCCCATCGATCCCGGCTCGCAGTCGGGCACCGCGGCGCGTCGTCCCTTTGCCGCCGGCCCGGGCATCCGCGGCAGCGACGGCTCGACCATCACCGACTGGACCTTCGTGCGCACCGCCGGTCCGGCCGAGGATCTCAGCCGCAATCCCCTGCGCAGCCCCGGCGTGGTCGGCATCGGCGTGACCAGCCTGGGCCGCGCGGTGATGGCGGTGTTCTCGGCCTACGACGGCGCCTCGAGCACGATCTCGCGCTCGAGCGACGGGCGCGTCATCGACCCCATCGGCTTGCTCAACGTCGAGATCCGCCCGCACATGCTGTGGCCGGTGACCGACCCCGAGAGCGGCGAGCCGTCGGTGTTCCCGCTGGTCAGCGACGCCGAACCCGACCGCTCGCTGCCGGCCGAAGACCAGCGCACGCAGGTGCTCGCGCCGACGTTCCGCCGGGTCGACCGCGCCTACGTGGCGTCGGCCGAGGGCACGGTGTCCGAAGAGCAGCAGACCCTGGCCGCCGCGCTGGGCGACCAACAGAACGTCGATCAGCTCTCGCAGTTCGACGAGCAGGACGGCGGCCTGTACACCGAGGACGTGGTCCGCGTCGCGGTGCGGGACTACCGGCAGTGGCGCGGCGGGCAGACCTGGTCGCTGTCGTGGGAGCCCGAGATCCCCGGCACCCGCAGCTCGACCGGGCGCATCGAGTGCGAGGACCCCAGCGACTACGGCATGGGCACGTGCCACGTCGGCCCCAAGCCGGTGGGACCCGACAACCCCGACGGCGACGCGCACTACGAGCTGCGCCTGGTCGACGAGGGCGCGACCTTCTGCGACGAGGGCGTGCTGCCGGGCGATCGGCTGGTGGTGTTCGGCTGCGCGCAGGACGGCGACTGTGGCCTGGGCCAGCGATGCCTGCGCGAGACCACCTCGACCGGATCGGCCCCGGGCATCTGCGTGTCGGCGCAGTCGTACGAGGAAGACCTCGCCGATCTGCGCAAGGCCTGTGCGCCGTTCATCACCGACCCCTGCGGCCCGCCCCGGCGCGAGTACCTCGTCACCGACGCGACCCAGACCGAGCTGACGCTCGCCGCCACCGACATCCCGGCGGTCACGTGGATCAGCGAGGAGCCCTGTCCGCTGCCGGCCGGCGAGCTCAACCTGCGCCCCGGCAGCGACGGCAGCACGAGCGACACGCTGCTGTGCCTCTCCACGGTCGATGGGTCCCAGGGCGGGCCCAACGTCGATCGCTACGAGTGCGAGGCGCGGCTGAGCTGCGTGCTGCCCGAGGGCGCCGAGCAGCCCCCCGGCGGCTGCGCGGAGGACTCCGAGTGCGACTACCTCGAGGTCGCCGGCGGGCCGCAGTACATCTGCTTCGACGGCCTGTGTCGCACGCCGTGCGAGGGCGGCAGCTTCAACTGTCGGCAGGCGCTGTTGCCGGGGCCGGGCTGCTTCGCCGAGTTCTTCCAGTACGCGGTGACGCTGCGCGAGTCGTTCGCGGTCGGGGTCGCGTCGACGGCCGAGTTCCTGTCCGACCGCGTCATCACCGATCCGCTCACGGGTCAGTGTCGCGAGGACGAGACCGTTTCGGCGCTGTTGACCAGCCGGATCCCGATCGGCGCGGACGCGGCGGCCACGTTCGCGCGGATCCCCGACTGCGCCAACGCCGACGAGGCTGCGCCCAGCGACCCCAACCCGTGCCGCATCACGGTGCCGCGCGAAGCCGATCCGCGCTCGCGCTACCACTACTTCTCCTTCTACGGCGTGCCGGTCGATGCGATCCGCTACTCGAACCCGTTCGGCACGGTCGTGATCGACACCGTCGATCTGATCTCGCTCGCGAGCCCCAACGATCTCCCCGCCGGCGTCTTCAGTCCGTGCTTCGCGGGCTTCCACCGCTCGCGGATCCCCGCCAACTACCGCGAGAGCTTCACGACGCCGTCGATCACCGGCTACGCCGCCTACAACAGCCCCATCGTCGTCGGCGCGACGCCGCTGACCTATCCGGTGCGCGTGCTGCCTGCACCCGAGACCGAGGCCTCGTTCGCGGTCGATGCCGGCGGCCGCGGCGGGGTCACCGGTGTGCGCGGGCAAGTCGTGCGCATGGTGATCGGCAGCGACTCGATCACCGGCGACCAAGACTTCCGCGTCCGCTGACCCGGGCGAAAGCGCGTCTGGGCGCGGGCGCGGGCGCCCGAGGCCGGCGACAGACGCAGCGCCGGGGCGCGCGGCCGCGGCCGCGCCGCATGCCCCCGGGGCCAAAACGCGCTATCGTGGAGCACGGGGATGCCCCGCTTCCGCTTCAAGATCGGCGGTAAGACCGTGCTGCTGCCCGAGGGCCAGCACGACGTGGGGCGCATGGCCGGCTGCTGGCTGGTGCTCGACGACGACCTGGTCTCGCGCACCCACGCGCGCTTCCACGTCGGCCGCGAGGAGACCGAGGTCGAGGATCTGGGCAGCCGCAACGGCACCTTCCTCAACGGCGAGCGCATCCAGGGCCGGCGCGCGCTCAAGGACGGCGACCGCGTCCGCATCGGCCGCGAGCTCATCGCCGTGCTCGGCATGGACACCTCGCAGGCGGTCGACGGCGACGAGGACCTGCGGCGCACGCTGGCGCCGGGGGAGGACACGCGCTTCCCGTCGCTGATCGGCCAGCTCGTCGACAAGGCGCTCAAGGCCGGCAAGATCAAGGACGCCGAGCGCTACGCCGCGGCGTTGTCCTCGCAGCTCGCGACGGCGCGGGTGCCGGTCAACCATCCCGCGGCCGAGGCCTGCATCCGCTGCCTCATCCAGCTGGCGGACCGCACCTCCTCGGGCGTGTGGATCGACCGCCTCTTCAAGCTCCACAACGTCCAGGGTTGGGTCATGGACGCGACCACGCTCGAGTCGCTGCGCAGCGCGCTGGACCGCATCCCGCGGGTGCCCGGCCGCGGGCTGCAGGAGTACGAGCAGACGCTCAAGCAGCTCGCGCGCGACGGGACCACGGTGTCGCCGGAGCTGCTGCGGACGATCGCGGAGCTCGCGGACGCGTACGGCGGCGGCTGAGCGGCGCCGTCGCGTGAGCGGACACATCGCGTTCGTCCGTGGGACGCGCGATGCTCGCGGCATGCCGCAGTCTGTCGCGCATCGCCTCGTGCTCGCGCTGTCGCTGCTACCCGCGTGCGGGCCCAAGGCCGACGGTGCGGCGCCGGGGCAGGACACCGGCGCCGAGGGTAGCTCGGGCGCGGCCGCGGGCAGCAGCTCGGGCGGGCCGGCCGGCAGTGCGAGCGCGACCACGGGCGCGGCGGACGACGGCGTCGCCGACACCGGCGCGGGCGACTCGAGCAGCGACGACGGTGGCGTCGCGTTCGTCATCCCGCCCGATGGCGGTGGCAGCAACGAGTGCGATCCGCGGACGCAGGATTGCCCGCGGGGGCAGAAGTGCACCGCGTGGGCGAACGACGGTGGCACGTTCTGGAACGCGACCCGCTGCGTCGATGTCGGCGGCCGCGGCGTCGCGGGCGACAGCTGCACCGCCGAGGGCCGCGGCGTCAGCGGCATCGACGACTGCGGCGTGGGCTTCATCTGCCTCAACACCGATCAGGACGGCATCGGCACCTGCGTGCAGTTCTGCCAGGGCGACAACCGCGACTGTCCGCCCGGGGACGTGTGCGCGATCTACAACGACGGCGTGCTGCCGATCTGCCTGGTCGGCTGCGATCCGCTGCTGCAGGACTGTCCGCCCACGCAGTCGTGCATCGACGCGCCCGGCGGTCAGTTCATCTGCTTCACCGACGCCTCGGGCGACGCCGGAGCCGACGGCGACCCGTGCCCGCCGCAAGACGGCGAGAACAGCTGCGACCCGGGGCTGTGGTGCGGGCCCAACAGCAACGGCTGCGCCGACGTGAACTGCTGCACGCCGTACTGCGATCTCGCCGACCCACAGTGCCAGGTGCCCGATGCGTGCGTGTCGTTCTTCGGCGACCCGGACAGCGCGCCGCCGGGCTTCGAGGACGTCGGGGTGTGCGTGTTGCCGTGACGGCAGCCGCCGCGCCGGATGGGCGCGGCGGTGGGGTTCAGCCGCCGTACTTCTTGACCGTGAGCACCGTGCGGTTGTTCTTCGCGCGGCCCTGCTCGGTCATGTTGACGGCGACCGGCTTGCTCGCGCCGAAGCCCTTGGCCGACAGCCGACCCGCGGCCACGCCCTTGCCCACGAGGTAGGTCTTGACCGCGTCCGCGCGCTCGTCGCTGCGCTGCTGCGCCGCGCCGCGGTCGTCGGTGTGCACGCCGATCTCGACCAGCTCGAACTCGGCGTGGCCGTTCAGGAACGACGCGAGTTCGTCGAGGATCGCATGGCTGTCGGGGTGCACGGCGTTGCCCTCGAAGCGGATCTTCTTCTTGAGCTTGATGCCGCTCTTGCTGCCGCTGACGTTGGGCGTCGCGACCGGGGCATCGCGCTCGAGCTGCTCGCGCACCGTGATCTCGGCCTTGCCCTTGACCGTGAAGGTGATGATCTTCTCCTTGAACCCGGGCGCCGTGATGGTGGCGCGGTAGTCACCCTCGGACAGCTCCAGCGCGATGCGGCCGTCTTCGGTCGAGTTGAAGGGCTCGTCGATGCCCATGCCCGAGACGCGCATGACGAACGCCACCGGCGAGCCGCCGGGATCGGTCACGCTGCCCTGGACGATGCCGGTGGCGGGCGCCGGCGCGTTGGTCAGCTGCAGCTGCACGCTGGTGTCCTCGCCGTCCTTGACCTCTGCGGTGGCCTCGTGGACGACCTGACCGTTGACCTCGACCTGCACCGCGACCTGGCCGGCGGGGAAGCGGAAGCTGGTGAACGCGCCGTTGCTGTCGGTGAGGATCGCGTTGCTGGCCGCGCCGGGGAACAGGATCTTCGCGTCGGGGATCGGCGTGCCGTTGGGGTCGATGACCTGGCCGACGATGCGGCCCTCGAGCGGTGCGGGCTTGGTCTGCGGCTCGCTGGGCGGCGCCGCGACCTCGACCTCGCGCACCACCGGCACCGGATCGAAGCTCCAGCCCAGGCCCAAGATGATCTGCCACGGCGGCGTCGGCGGGCCGTACTCGAAGTTGGGCGAGACCAGGCCGATGTCGGCCGCGGCATCGATGTGCAGCCCGCTGACGACGTTGGCGCGCAGGCCCAGCGTGAGCCACTGTGAGGTGCGCGGCAGCGGCGAGGCCTTCACGTTCTGCTGCAGGAACGCGGGCTCGCGGCGGGTCGAGACGTCCCACGCCCACTCGAGGATGGGGTCGATGCCGAACTGCCGGCGCTTGCCCAGCCGCACCGGGAAGTCGACCGCGTAGCGCATCGTGACGCGGCTGTGGTTGCCACCCAGCGAGAAGCGCGAGACCTCGCGGCTGGTGTCGTCGGTGATCGCGGCGTAGTTGGCGACCGCGAGCGAGTTGTCGAGCATCCAGCCGATGTTGGTCGCGAACCGCACCGGCGCCTGCTTCTTCGTCAGGTAGCGCAGGTCGACCGCGAACAGGCCGTCGAACCAGAAGTTGACGTTGCTGGTGCGCAGCCGCTCGCTGCCCGAGAGCAGCCCCAGGCCGACCAAGCCGCCCAGGCCGATGCCGTTCTTGAAGCGGTGCGCGGCCTTGAGGCCGAAGTCGACGTCGCCCAGGGCGAAGACCGCCTTGGCGTCCTGGCGATCCGCCTGCGGCCGCTCGTTGCGGTTGGCCGAGCTCTTCACCGAGAAGAAGAGCTCGCCGAACTTGAACGGCGTGAACCCGATCGTCACCGCACCGCGCACGCGCGCGTGGGTGTCGCCGGCGTACATGAAGTTGCTCTTGCGGAAGAAGTCCGTGTGCAGGCGGAAGCGGAAGGTGTACTTGCCGCCGACGTCGGGCAGCGCGGTGTAGAACAAGCCGATGCTGCCGCCGTTGGTCGGCATCAGGCCCTCGCGACGGCCTTCGACCATGCCGGGATCGTTCGCACGGACCGAGTCGTCACCCTTGCGACCGCGGCGCTTGCGGCCACCGCCATCGCCATCGGCCGCGCCGGCCTCGGCGACCTCGCCGGACGCGTCGGCGCCCAGATCGACCGAGCCGCTGGCAACGGCCTCGCCACCGGCATCCGCCGACACCGGCGTCGCGTCGACCGCGGGCGGCTCTGCGGGGGCGTCTGCCGTGCCTTCGGTGGGTGCCGGGGCGGTCTCGGCGGCCGGCTCGGCGGCCGCGGGCTCGCCTTCGGGCAGTGCGGGCGGAGCAGCGAACGCCACGGACGGCACGAGTGCGCCCAGCCCTCCGAGCCAAGCACGAACCAGGCAACGATGCATGCCGGAAGACTCCCCCATCCCGGGGGCGACTGTCAAACCTGCGGGGGGCCAACGCGCGGGCCTTGGTTCGTGCAAGATGATCCGCGTACGGTGCGGTCGGCGAAGCGTGGCAGCGACGAGGCCCCGGCGCCGTGGTGCTGGCGGCGACGGCGTGGTCCGATGCTGCGCGCCCGTGCGGTGGCGGTGGCGTGCTGGCTCGCGTTCGTCGTCGCGGTATGGCTCGGACCACTGCGTTCCGTGTCGGCGCATGCCATCGCGGCGCACGCGGTGTCGGCGTGCATGCTGGCGCTGCACGCTGCGGATGCGCACCCGCGATCGCTCGGCCCGGGATCGCCGACCGCCGTGCCGGCACCGCCCGGTGTGCCCGCGCCGGCGATGGCGCTGGCGTCTGCGCCGCCGCTGCTGCGCGGCGCGCTGCACGTCGCGGCCGTCACCGTCGAGCTCGACGTCACCCCCGGTGGCGCGCGGCGCCCCGACGGCGAACGCGTGCCGGTCTCGGGCGCGTGGGTCCGCGGTCGCGCGCGCTACGAGCTCGAGCGCGCGGCCGTCGCCGGCGAGCGCGTGGTGCTGCTGGATTTCGCGGGGTCCATGCCGCGCGAGCCCGCGGGCGTCGACGAGGTCACGCTGGGCACCGACGTCGACGGGCCGTTCGAGCCCGGCAGCCTGACGCTGCGGCACGTCGACGCGTCCGCCACCGTCGCGCGCGAGGGGCCGCGCGGTGATCTGGTCGTGACCCTCGCCGCGGGCGCCACTGCGTTCACGCTCGAGTACGAGGTGGTGGTGCCGCACCGCTACTGGCCCTTTGGCTGCGTGCGCGGGCGCTGCAGTCTCTCGGGCGCGGTCGCGCCGCTGCCGTCGGCGCCGGCCCACGGCGGCGCGCAGCTGCCCACCGGCGGCCGCGTGGTCGCGCCGGTGCGCTGGCAGATCGCGCGCGCCGAGCTGACCGCACCGACCCGCGCGATGGGCCGCGCGTCGCGTCCGCTCGAGATCGTGGTCGTGGGCGACGACGCGCGGCGGATCCCGTATCCGTCGGTGTTCTTCGGACCGAGGTGGCACCGCACCGCGCAGTGGCACGCGGGCGTGCGCGTCGAGGTGCTCACGCCGTGGCGGCGGCCCAGCGCGCAGGTGCCCGACGACCACCGCATCGAGTACCGCACCGACATCGCCGGCGTGGTCCTGCGCACCGCCACGGAGCTGCTCGACCTGCTCGACGAGCTCGATCAGCCGGTCGCGCTCGAGCGCACGATCACGGTGGTGCAGGGGCCGCTGCGCGCGAGCGTGGCCGAGAGCCATCCCGGCGTGGTGCTGGTCAGCGACGAGGCCTTCGAGCTGTTCCCGGTCGAGCGCTTCCGTCGCTTCCACGACAACGCCATCGCGCGCGGGCTCGCCGACGCCCTGGTCGCGCCGCGCTTCGTCGATCACCAGGCGCCCAGCACCGCGCTGTGGCTTTCGGGTGCGGCCGGCTACGCGGTGCTGCAGCTGTGGCGCGCACGCAAGGATGCGCGCGACGAGTTCGCCCACGACATCTTGAGCCGACTGACGTTCGTGCCGGCGGTCGATCGCTTCTTGTACACGCAGCAGGCCAGCTTCTCGGCCGCGTACTTCCGCGGCGTCGAGGACGAGATGCCGGTGCGCAACCATCCGCTGTGGTTCTCGCACCGCCTGCCGACCGGCCGCCGCCTGCACGAGAAGCTCGGCGATCTGCTCGGACCCGCGGGCCTCGACACGTTCTACCGCACGCTGTTCGAGCATCCCTCGCGCGATCCCGTGCGGGTCGCCGAGCACGCGTGGCACCGCCGGCTGGACTGGTTCTTCTCACAGTGGCTGGGACCCTATCCCGCGGTCGACTACGCCATCGTCGACGTCGACAGCCGCGCCGCGGCCCGCGGCGGCTGGGACCACCGCATCGTCGTGCGCAAGCTGTCGAAGCAGCCGGTGATCGAACCGGTGCAGCTGCTCGTGACCGAGCGCGGCGGCAAGCGTCACTTTCTGGTCTGGAACGGCGAGCTGGCCGAGGGCACGGGCGAGGGCCGCACCCTCGCAGACGAGCCGACCGCGGGCACGCACACGTTCACGGTGCACACCGCGGCCAAGCTCGCGTCGGTGCGGCTGGACCCGCGCAACCGCACGCTGCAGACGCCGCAGCCCCGCGCCAACGTCGACCCACTGTTCGACGACCGCCACCCGGCCAGCTTCCGCTTCCTGTACACCGGCGTGGGCCTGTCGATCGCGGCGTCGGAGTTCGTCTCGGCCCGCACCGCGACCGCGCGCTTCAACGCCATCGCCGGCTTCGCCACCTTCGAGAGCAGCCTGCGTCGCGACCTGCGGCGCACCGGCCACGTGACCATCGCGCGCGACCGCGAGACCGACATCTCGCTGGGCGCGGGCACCAACCTGTGGTTCGGGCGCAAGGTCAACCGCCAGCGCCGGCGCGCCCGCGTGCGGCTGCACGAGACCGTGTCGCTGCTCAACGGCCGCTCGCTCGATCCCCGCGGCGGCCTGCGCGTCATCGAGACCGTCGGGTTGATCGACGACACCCGCGGTTTCGCCTGGTGGCCCGAGCGCGGGCGCTGGCTGTCGGCGACGATCGCCGCGCGCCACACCCTGCGCAGCCGCGACGATCCCGACGATCGCCACGATCTGGTGTTCGACGCGGCCTGGATCCACCTGTGGCGCCTGCGCAAGGACCACGTGCTCGCGACCAGCCTGTTCGCGGAGGTGGTCAACCCCCTGCGTGGGCGCTCGGAGTTCCGCGCGCTGGCGCGGGTCGGCGGCATCGGCGGGCTGTCGGGCTACGGCGCCGACGAGGCCTTCGGCAAGGCCGTGATGCTGGCGCAGGCGGAGTACCGCCACGTGTACATCAACGATCTGCACCTCAACCTCGCGCACCTGGCGTGGCTGCGCAGCCTCGGCGGCGTGCTCTCGGCCGGCGCCGCGACGGCGTCGTCGTGCGACCGCTTCGCGGGTTGGTTCGGCGGCAAGTCGTGGTACGCCACCGTCGGCTACGCGCTGATGGGCTACTTCTCGATCCTGGGCGTGACACCGCAGCTGGTGAAGCTCGAGGTCGCGGTGCCGCTGGTGCGCTACCGCGGTGAGCGCTGCATGGGCGAGACGCTGCCGGACTACCTCGGCCAGGTGCAGGGCGTGCCCGACGCCACGCGGCTGTTGCCGCCGGTCAGCCTCAACCTGACGTTTCAGCACACCTTCTGACGACGATGGGCACGACCGACGCCACGCCGCACGTCCGCCGCCGCCGCGAGCGCGTGATCGCGTCGGTGCTGCTGGCGGCGATCATGCTCGCGTCGCTGTGGCTGCGCTGGCCCGGGCTGACCCAGGGCGGCTTCGCGTCGCACGACGTCGGCGGCATCCTCTACAACGCGATGCTGCTGGCGCGCGGCGAGCTGCCCTACGTCGCGGACATCGAGCTCAAGGCGCCGGGCTCCTTCTACCTCGCCTGGGTGTTCGCGGGCGATCGCGGCACCGACATCGCGCGACTGCAGGTGTGGGCGAACCTGTGGGCGATCGCGGGGCAGCTGGCGCTGGCATCGATCGCCTGGCGCGCGGCCGGGCCACGGGTGGCGGTCGTGGCCGCGGGGCTCTTGGCCCTGGTCGACGCGCACCTCGACAGCATGGACGCCAACTACGTGACGTGGGCCCAGCTGCCGCAGATCCTCGCGATGGGCTGGGCGCTGGCGGCCGCGCGCTGCCACGGGCCGGCGCGCGCGCTGGGCTTCGTGATCGCGGGCGCGCTGGGTGGGTTCGCGGCGATGGTGAAGCAGCCCAGCGGTGTGGTGCTGCTGGCACTGTCGCTGGCGGCGTTGCCGGGGCTGTGGTCGAGCGACTGGCGCCAGTGCGTGCGCACGCAGCTGGCGATCGCGGGCGGTGCGATCGCGGTGCACGTGCCGCTCGTGCTGCACTACCTCGCGGCCGGCGAGCTGTCGGCGCTGTTGTCGTCGTACCCGGTCAACCGCTGGGGGCTTTCGTATGTGACCGCGGGCGGGCGCGAGCACGCGTGGCCGATGCCGGTCGAGGGCGCGCTCGCGACGAGCTACTTCCTCGCGCTGCCGCTGGTGCCGGCGGCGTTCGCCGCCGCGGCGACGCGCGGACGCGGCAGTGCGGCGCGGACGCTGGGCTGGCCCGTCGCGATCTGGCTGCTCTGCACCGTCGCGCAGGCGTGGGTGGGCGCGCGCTTCTACAAGGGCTACTTCCTCGCCGCGGCTGCGCCGGCGGCGTTGCTCGCGGCGCTGCCGTGGGGTGTGTTCGGCGAGGCGTTGGCGCTGTCGCGGCGCGCCCGCGCGGCGCTGCTGCTGCCGATGCTGTTGCTGGGCGTGCGACAGCTGCGGATCGATCGCGACACCCGCTTCGATCGCAGCCGCCCGCACGACGCCGGCGCACGCGCGATCGCCAAGCACCTGCAGGGCGTGATGCAGCCCGGCGATCGCATCTGGGTGTGGGGCTGGCACCTGTGGGATCTGTACGCATTGCTCGACGCGACCGCGCCGACGCGGATCTACAAGTCGCTGGGGTTGATCGAGCCGCCCAACGACGACACCTGGCGGCTGCCCGCGACGCCGTTGCGCTTCGTCGACGGCGACTATCCGCAACAGCTGGTGGCAGAGCTGCGCGCGGATCCGCCGGCGGTGATCGTGCTGGGTTCGACCGTGCCGCAGCGGGACTTCGTGGCGCTGCGCGAGCTGTTGCGCGAGCAATACGTGAGAGACGGCGGCGTGAAGATGGGCAAGCTCGAGCTATGGCGCAGGAAGGACCGCGCGGGGTAGGGGGCGCGGACGTCGTTTCCGGTGGTGACGGGTGCGCTCGGGCTCGGTGGTTGGCTTCGTCACTTGCGCCCGCCCCCGGGAAAATCTGGCATTCTAAAAGGCTGCAGGAGCACGCCTTGGAACGCCCACGGGACCGGACCGCCGCACTCGCGATCACGCTGCCGCCGCACGCGACCCAGGCGCTCGACGAAGCGCTGTCCGCAGTCGTGCGTCCCGAGGGCGCACCGCTGGGACCGCAAGCGCGCGCAGTCGCGGTGCTCACCGTACCCACCGCGGGCGACGTCGTGGCCGCCCAGGAGGTTGTGATGCGCGGACGCAGCCGTGCGTCGTCGACTCGGTGCGCATGGATGACACTGGTGGGCTCGTTCGCCCTGGCCGCGTGCGCCGGCGACGACACCGAATCCGGTGAGCACGGCGGCTCGGGCTCGGGGTCCGACTCGGCCTCGGCCTCGGCCTCCGCGTCCGGCTCGGCCTCGGCGTCGAGCACCTCCGCATCGACCTCCGCGTCGAGCACCACCGACGGTGGCGGGCCGCCACCGCTGGGCACGTGCTGCTCGGATTGCCCCGAGGGCACCAAGGCGGGCGACGCGTGCACGTCCTACTCCGGCCTTCCGCCGTGCTGCACGGCGACGGAGCTGTTCACCTGCGACAACCTCCAGTGCGGCAGTCAGTCCTGCGTCGGCACGTGGACCGAAGGCACCTGCGACTGCGACGCGCGCAACGCCTACTTCGGCTCCGTGCTCTCGGCACTGCAGGTCTGCGACCCGCAAGCGGGCGGCGCGACGTGCCAGCTCAGCGAGACGCTGGTCGACCTCTGCGGCTGTGCGGCGATCGTGAACACGCAGGCCGCCGGGTTGGCCGAGGCCGAGGCGGTGCAACAGGCGTGGATGGACGCGGGCTGCGGGCCCGCCGGCTGCGGCGCGCCGTGCATCGGCGAGGGCACGCCCGCCTGCGTCGGCGACGAGCAGTACGGCTACTACTGCACGCTGATGTGAGACGTGGCCCGTCGGGCCAGCTCGCGATGGGCGTGTCGCGGCCTTGCGTCGCCGCGGGACGGATCCGCCGCCGCGCTCCCACCAAGCCGGCATGAAGCCGATCACACCGCCTCGAAGACGACCCCGTCGATCCCGACACGGCGTACCGCGATCCCGACTTCATGGACTACGCGGTCAGCCCCGAGCTCATGGACGTCGCGATGACGCTGCACCAGGGCCCGGTGATGACGGTGAACCCGCTCGACGCCGACGAGCAGGTGCTGCAGTACGACGCCACGCTGCTGCGCGGACAGGACCGCGGCACGATCGTGTTCTACGCCAACGACGGCTACGGCACGACGTCCGATCCGATCGTCTTGCACCTGCCGCCGGACGGTGATCGCGTCGAAGGCCCGGGCGAGCAGGGGCCGGCGCCCACCGACGGCACCCAGGGCGGGCAGTGCGTGTACTGCAACCAGGGCGGCTAGCACCGCGCGGCCGCTTCGAGCATGCTGTTGCTGCCCACCTTCACGCCGTTCGAAAAGAGGTCCGGCGGCCTCGAGATGCTGCCCGCGCGCGAGTCGCTGCTGAAACAGATGGGCATCGACCTCGCCGATCACCCCGAGATCGACCTGACGGACGGGTTCCGCCACGCGCAGCCTCGAGAACGGCACCGCCGTCGCGCAGTGCCGCCGTGTGGTGCCCGCGCCGCCCGGGCCCGACACCACCGCCGACGCCGGGTCGGCAGTCGGCAGCGGCCTGAGCGTGGCCGGCGAGGCGATGAAGGGCCACGGCCCCGCGACCGACTTCGTGATCACAGCGCATCGACCGACGGCGACTACTGTTCGGGCACTTCTCCACACCGACGCGGACACTCTCGTGGACGTGACGCCGCGAGTCGTCGCCCGGGTACTCAAGGCGCGGCCACAACGAGGGCCTCGGCGGCGGGTCTACGAGCGCACCGTCGAGGTCACGGAGACGACGAGCACGGCACCGTGCGCACCGTGACGCGCACCGAACACTGGGAGACGGCGCCGGCGACTGGGCGAGACCAGCTCGAGTTCCACGCACGCGACCTCGGCGGACGGCAAGGGAGTACTACAGCAAGGAGACGAAGGCGGCCGACGGCACCGTCACAAAGAATCGAGCGAGTGCTTCATGGGCGAGTGCAGTGGCACGACCAACGGGTACCCCGGTCGGACGACCCGTCGATCCGACACGGCGTACCGCGATCCCGACTTCATGACACGCGTCAGCCCCGAGCCTGGACGTCGCGATGACGTGCACCAGGGCCGGTGATGACGGTGAACCCGCTCGACGCCGACGAGCAGGTGCTGTCGCTGCTGCGCGGACAGGACGCGGCACGATCGTGTTCTACGCCAACGACGGCTACGGCACGTCCGATCCGATCGTCTTGCACCTGCCGCCGGACGGTGATCGCGTCGAAGGCCGGGCGAGCAGGGCCGGCGCCCACCGACGGCACCCAGGGCGGCAGTGCGTGTACGCAACCAGGGCGGCTAGCACCGCGCGGCCGCCCCTCAGCCGCGCGGCAGCACCACGCGGAACGCCGACCCACGCCGACGGTGCTGTCGAGCTCGAGCCGGTGCTGCGCGACGATCTCGGCGCACAGCGGCAGACCCAGGCCGGTGCCGCGGCCCTGCGGCTTGGTCGAGAAGAACGGCTCGAAGATGCGGCGGCGCAGCTCGGGCGCGATGCCGCAGCCGCTGTCTGTGACCTCGACCACGGCGGTGTCGGCCTCGCCGGCGAAGATGCGCACGTGGATCGTGCGCGGGCCGTCGGGGCGGTCCTCGACCGCGTGCACCGCGTTGACCAACAGGTTGAGCACGACCTGGCCCAGGCGCGACTCGTCGCCCGGCACCGGCGGCAGGCGCCCGGGCGTGAACTCGACCTGGGCCAGGCGCGAGAGCTCGCGCCGCGACAGTCGCAGCACGTCGTCGACGACACGATCGAGATCGACGGTGCCGCCGCTGCCGGCCTCCGATCGCGCCAGCCGTGACAGCGTGCGCACGATGGCGCTGACCCGCGCGCACCCGGCCACGGCGTCGTCGAGCGCGGCGGCGACCTCTTGCGGACGCTCGCCGTGCACGGTGATCTCACCGTCGGCGATGCGCTCGGTCACGTACTGCACGTTGGTGGTGACATAGCTCAGTGGGTTGTTGATCTCGTGCGCGACGCCGGCCGCGAGCATGCCCAGCGACGACATGCGATCGGCCAGGGCCAGGCGCGAGCGGGCCTGCTCCTGCTCCGAGAACGCCAACGCCTGCTCGCGCCGCGCGGCGGCCTGCTGCACGGCCACGAACACCCCCGCGGCCGCCGACAGCGTGGCCCACTGCAGCATGCGCGTGGGCGACTCGCCGTCGGCCAGCATCAGCGCGAGCCCGCCGAAAAGCGACGTCACGGCGGTGACGGCGTTGCCCAGGGGATCGGCGCGCACGAACAACGCGTAGACGAACGGCAGCGCCCACATCACGTGGAAGCCGACACACGCGCTGCCGCCGGAGAACCACGCCGAGCCGGTCGCGCCGACGCACAGCAGCAGCGCCAGCCCGACCGCGAGCCGGCGACTGCAGCAACCGCCGTGGGCCGGCGTGGGCGACAGGTCCCCGTGCCAGCGCAGCGACAGGCCCGCGGCCGCGAGCCCCGTCGCCATCGCGAGCCCGATCGCGAGCGACGCAGCGGTGTAGATCGCCGCGGCCCAGAACGCGAGGTAGTAGCCGGCGAACAGCGCACCGCCGGCGAGCAACAACCGCCGCTGGTGCGCGAGGGCGTCGCGCCGCCAGGCCCCCGGCGCCGTCGCGACGACGTGCTCGTCCACCCCGAGGCGGAGCTCGGCACTCTCGTGGCGCAGCACCGGCGCGCTCGACACCGCAGCATCCTCGATACACCCTGGCGCGCGGGGGCACAATCGCAGCCGCTGCGCTCGCATCGCGAGGGCGTCGCCGCGGTGCGCCGACCGCCGGGGTCGTGCGGGCCACTGCGCGCGATCGAGCGCGCGCGATCGCGATCACGGTCCGCGTCGACGCGACGATGGGCGCCGAGGCGCCGCCGGACTCACGCCTTGCTCAGCAGCGACGAGCGCGACAGCGGCGAGCGGGCCGGGCTCGCGACCAACCCCGCCGCGGCCGAGCCCGCCGCGAATTCGCCCTCGAGGCCCAGGCCCGGCAGGTTCGCGCGGCACGCGAAGTGGAGCCCGCGGATCCCCGACGCGGTCGGCAGCACGCCCAGGCCGAGCAGCGGCTCGTCCTGCGTGAAGTACAGCGGCGACATCGGCTGCGTCATCGCGGTGCCGGGGCCGTAGTCGGGGTGGGGCGTGCCGGCGCCGTCGTCGACCTCGCGACCGTCGTGCGGCGAGTGGCACAGCCGGATCCACGGGCGGCAAAACGGCAGGATCCCACGCTCGTCGAGCTCGCCCAGGATGCGCTCGCGCATGTCGCCCAGCGGCTCGTCGGCCCCGACCACGCGCGTGATCGAGATCCGCCGCGTGCCTTCGAGGCTGCCGGGCTCGTTGCGCAGGTACAGGTGGCCGACGCCGTGGATCCGCTCGACCACCGCGTCCTCGTCGTCGGTCGGCAGCGGGCAGCACAGCGCGATGCCGCCCAGCGCCGGCGTGATGCCGCGCTCGTCGATCTCGACGTGCAGCACGAAACGCAGGGCCGCGGGCGCCATGCTCGACAGCGCCGCGGTCAGAGAGCGCGGCGCGGCGTCGCCGAGCATGCTCTTGTCGAGCAGCAGCCGCGGATCGGTCGCGACGATCAGGTGATCGCAGCCGTAGCGATCGCGCTTGCCCAGCAGGCTGGTACCCACGACCTTGCCGCGCTTGATGAGGATCTCCGCGACCTGCAGCTCGCGCTTGATCTCGCCCGAGTGCAGCTCGATGCGCTGCAGCAGCAGCTCGCGCAGCCGCCGTTCGCCCTGTGGCAGATCCTCGGGCCCCTGCGCCCACAGCCGTCCCAGCCGCAACGCCGCGGCCTTGCCCAGCTGCGCCGGGGTCAGGTGCGACAGCCACGGCACCGGCGCGGTCGCGAGCTCGCGCAGCGGGTGATCGGCCGGCAGCGGTGCGCACTCGTCGGTGGCCGCGTCGGGCAGCTGCGCGGCGACCTTGAGGAGGAAGCGGCGGCCCCAGAAGCCCTCGGCCGACAGCGCGTGCTCGCTCGCGACAGCTCGCCGAGCACCGCCTCGGTCGCGTCGGTCCAGCGTCGTCGAAGATCCCACGCCGCGTTGGCGTCGTCACCGTGCCACACGCGATCGAGCTCGAGCGCGAGGTTGCGTTCGCCGGCCTCGAGGTCGAGCCGGCGCCTGCGCGAGCACGCAGTGCGCGAGGCCCTCGGGCGGCACCGCGAGCCGCCGCACCTGCTGCGCCAGGCCCAGCTCGGTGAACACGCGTCTCGCACGGCGCCGTGGTCGCGTGCACCACCGGCGCGATCTCCAGGATAGGCGCGGCCCTGCAGGCGATAGAAGCCGTCGGCGTTGCCGTGCGGCAGCACCAGCACCCGCTTGCCGCGCCGGGCGACCAGCGCGGCCGCGACCAGGCCCGCGACGTCGGAGCCGATCACGATGAGATCGTAGTGGTTGGTCGTGTTGCTCACGGGCGACCGTGACCAGGCGGGGCGCGCGTGCGCCGGGGCTCACAACTGCGCGACGAGGACCTCGGGCATGCCCGGCTGCCGCACCACGACCTCGCCGACCACGGTCGCGGGCTGGTCGACCGCCGCGAGCGCTGCGGCGACCTCGTCGACCCGCGTGCGCTCGACGTACAGCAGCATGCCGATGCCGCAGTTGAACGTCCGCAGCATCTCGGCCTCGGCCACGCCCTGGCCGCGATGGCGCGCATCACCGCGGGCGCGGCACGGCCTCGAGATCGAGCCGCTGGGCCAGCCCCTGGGGCAGCGCGCGCGGCGGGTTGTCGATGAGGCCGCCGCCGGTGATGTGCGCGGCCGCGTGCAGCGGCGCGCCGGGCAGGTCGCGGATCGCCGCGAACGCGCGGGCGTAGATCGTGGTCGGTCGCAGCATCGCTTCGCCGACGCTCTCGCCGTCGCCGCCGGGCAGGCGGTCGTGCAGCGCGAACCCGCCGACCTCGAGCAGGGCCCGCCGCGCGAGCGAGTAGCCGTTGCTGTGCAACCCGCTCGCGCGCAGCGCCAAGATCACGTCTGCCGGCACCCACGCGCGCGGGCCCGAGGATCTTCGCGCGGTCGACCACGCCCACGGCGAAGGCAGCGAGGTCGTAGTGCCCGGCCGCGTACAGCCCCGGCAGCTCGGCGGTCTCGCCCCCCGCAGCGCGCAGCCCGACTGGCGGCAGCCCTCGACCACGCCCGCGACCAACGCCTCGATCTGTGCCGGGACCAGCTTGCCCACCGCGATGTAGTCGAGCAGCAACAGCGGCTGCGCGCCGGTGACGAGCAGGTCGTTGACGTTCATCGCGACCAGGTCGATCCCGACCGTGTCGTGGCGATCCATCGCGATCGCGACCAGCAGCTTGGTGCCGACGCCGTCGGTGCACGAGACCAGCACCGGCTCGGCCATGCCCGCGGGCAGGCCCATCAGGCCGGCGAAGCCGCCGAGGTCCGAGAGCTGCTCGGGCCGCCGCGTGGTCGCGACCAGACGTTTGATCCGCTCGACCGCCTCGTTGCCCGCGTCGATGTCGACGCCCGCGTCGCGGTACGACAGCCCCGCCGCAGGCGCCGCGGCGTTCGGCCCCCCCGGGCCCTGGTTCGACGACGGTGGCGTGCCCATCCGATTTCCCGGCGAATCCCGTACCAGGGCGCGCCGCCGGCGGCAAGCACCGCGGCGCCGTGAAAAGCGCCGCCCGTTGCGGTACCGTGCGCGCACAACCGCATGGCCTGGTGGCGCCGCAAGAAAGAAGCCCTCGACAAGGACTCGACCCAGGCCAAGGTGTCGATCCCCAAGGGGCTGTGGTCCAAGTGCGAGTCCTGCGGCGAGATCACGTACACCGACGAGCTGATCCAGAACCTGCGCGTGTGCCCGGTGTGCGGTCACCACGGCACCATGCCCACCGCCGAGCGCATCGCGGCCACGCTCGATCCCGGCACCTGGCAGGAGCACGACACCGAGCTTCGCTCCGGTGATCCGCTGGGCTTCTTCGACTCGCAGCACTACAAGGACCGCATCGACAAGGCCGTGCGCAGCTCTGGCGCGACCGAGGCGTTCCGCTCGGGCACCGGCGAGATCGACGGCGTGCCGGTGTCGATCGGGTTCTTCGCCTTCGAGTTCATGGGCGGCTCGATGGGCTCGGTCGTCGGCGAGAAGGTCACCCGCGTGTTCGAGCGCGCGCTCGAGCTGTCGCGCCCCGCGGTGGTGCTGTCGGCGTCCGGCGGCGCGCGCATGCAAGAGGGCGTGCTGTCGTTGATGCAGATGGCCAAGACCTCGGCCGCCCGCGCGCGGCTGCGAGAGCGCGGCCTGCCGTACATCTCGGTGGTGCTGCACCCGACCACCGGCGGTGTTGCGGCCAGCTTCGCGACCCTGGGCGACATCATCTTCGCCGAACCCAAGGCGCTGGTGGGTTTCGCCGGCCCGCGCGTGATCCAGCAGACCATCGGCCAGGAGCTGCCCAAGGGCTTCCAGCGCGCCGAGTTCCTGCTCGAGCACGGCATCATCGATCGCATCGCCCCGCGTCACGAGCTCAAGGAACAGATCGCGACGCTGCTGCGCATGATGATCGGCATGCCCGCGAAGGCGCCGCCGCCCGAGGCCGCCGACGCCGAGGCTGCCCAGGCCGAGGCCGGCCCGACCCCGTGAGCGGTGCGCCGGCGTGGCCGGAGCTGTTTGCCCGCCGCACCCTGGGCATCCGGCTCGAGCTGCAGACCGTGCGCGCGGCCTGGGACGCGCTGGGGCGACCGGCCGCGGGTGTCCGGGCGATCCACATCGTCGGCACCAACGGCAAGGGCTCGACCGCGGCGATGTGCGACCACGCGCTGCGCCGTCACGGCCACCGCGTGGGCCTGTTCACCAGCCCGCACCTGCATCGCGTCGGCGAGCGCGTGCGCATCGGCGGTGTGCCCGACGACGACGACGTGCTCGGGGCCGCGGTCGGCCGCGTGCTCGCGCTCGAGCAGCACATCGCGCTGCCGCGTCCGCTGTCGTTCTTCGAGCTGCTGACGCTGGCGGCGTGGCTGCGCTTTGCCGACGCCGGCGTGGACACCATCGTGGCCGAGGCCGGCATGGGCGGTCGCCTCGACGCGACGCGGTTGTGCGACGCAGCGGTGGTCGCGGTCGCGTCGATCGATCTCGATCACCAGCAGTTCCTCGGCGACACCGTCGCTGCGATCGCGGCGGAGAAGATCGCGGTCGCGCGCGAGGGCGTGCCGGCGATCAGCGTCGCGCAGGCGCCCGGGGCCGCGGCGGTGATCGAGGCCCACTGTCGCGCGCACGGCGTGCCGCTGCAGTGGGTCGCGCCGCTGGCGGCGACGCCGCGGGGCCTGCACGGCGACCACCAGCGACACAACGCTGCGCTCGCGCTCGCGGCCGTGCGCGTGCTGCAGCCCGACTGCACCGCCGCAGCGCTCGACGACGTGGTCTGGCCCGGGCGGCTCGAGCGGCTGCCGTGGCAAGGTGGCACGCTGCTGCTCGACGTGGGCCACAACCCCGCGGGCATCGCGTCTGTCGTCGCAGCGCTGCGCGAGGATCCGGCGCTGCCGCGCACGCGCGTGTTCGTGGGCACCGTGGCCGACAAGGACCACGCGGCCATCGCCGCGGGCATCGCCGCGCTCGGTCGACCGTGGGCGTGGGTCGATCTGTCGGCGCTGGGCAGCGCCGGCGTCGCTGCGCCCGCGGGTGCGGCCGGGATCGCCGACGCCGATGCGCTGATCGACGCGGTCGCCACCGCGCTGCAGCGGGGCGAGCAGGTGTGCGTCTGTGGCTCCCACGTGTTGGTCGCGGCCGTGCGCGCCGCGGCGCTGGGGTTGCCTCGGGCGCAACCCGGGGAGCGCTGAGCCGCGCACTTCCGTGGGGCCGCGTCCGCGGCCGTGCTATCTTCGGGTCTGGGTGGTGGTGGGACGATGCAGCGCAGGACGATGCGTGCAGCTTTGCTGATGCGTGGGCGCGAGCCGCTGCGCACGGGCGCGGCGATCCGGGCCGCAGCGCTGCTCGCGGCGGTGCTGGGCTGCGCCGCCGCGGGCTGCCACGAACCCGCCGCGAGCACACCGCGGCACGGCTGCGCCGATCTGCCGCCGCTGCCGGGGGCCGACCGCGTGCGTGCGGTCCCCCGCGCACCGCAGATCGAAGCCGAGGGTGGCGTCGCGATCGTGCAGCATCCCAGCGACGACGAGCGCTTCTACCTCGTGACCAAGCCAGGGCAGATCCTGACGTGGCGGGGCGCGTCGCCGCCGACCGTGGTCGCCGACCTCGCGCCGGCGTTGTTCGTCGCGGGCGAGGCCGGCCTGCTCGATCTCGCGTTCGATCCGGACTTCGCCGAAAACGGCGCGATGTACCTGTCGTACAACGCGCCCGGCGGCACGGCGATGCTCTCGCGGGTGTCGCGGTTCCGCAGCGACGACGACGGCCTCACGTTGCGGACCGACGACGAGCTCGTGGTGCTCGAGGTCGATCAACCCTTCACCAACCACAACGGCGGCGACATCGGCTTCGGCCCCGACGGCATGCTGTACCTGGGCCTGGGCGACGGCGGCTCGGCCGGCGACCCCATGGCCCACGCGCAGGATCCCGACTCGCTGCTGGGCAAGATCCTGCGCGTGGACGTGCGCGCCGCCTCGGTGACGCAGCCCTACGCGATCCCAGCCGACAACCCCTTCGCCGCCGGCGGCGGGCGCCCCGAGATCTGGGCGCTGGGCTTTCGCAACCCGTGGCGCTGGAGCTTCGACGTGCCGACCACGACGCTGTGGGTCGGCGATGTGGGCCAGCACCGCTGGGAAGAGGTCGATCGGGTCGAGCGCGGCGGCAACTACGGCTGGGGGCTCAAGGAGGGCAGTGACTGCATCGGCGCCGACACCTGCGACGACCCGGCGCTGGTCGATCCCATCGCGCAGTACCGCAACACCGGCGTGGCCTCGGTCGTGGGCGGCGCGGTGCTGCGCGGCGGCACCGTGCCGGCGTTCGAGGGCAGCTACGTCTTCAGCGACTTCTACGACGGCAGCATCTTCCGCGTGCGCGCGGGCGAAGGCGGCGGCGCGGAGGTCATCGGCTCGACCGCGCGCGGCGTCGCCGGCTGGATGCTCGCGCGCGACGGCACGCTCTTGGGCGCGAACTACTTCGGCGGCGTGGTCGCGCTGGTGCCTGGTGCGGACGCAGATGCGGACGCCGATGCGTTCCCGAAGCTGCTGTCGCAGACCGGCTGCGTCGACATGGACGACCCCGCGCAGCTGCCCGAGGGCGTCGAGCCCTACGACGTCAACGTCGCGTTCTGGTCCGACGGCGCCCGCAAGCAGCGCGGCGTGGCGGTGCCCGCCGGTGCGCGCGCCCACGCCGATGCCGACGGCGCGATCGAGTGGCCGCCGGGCACGGTGTTGGTGAAGTCGTTCTGGCAGCCGGCCGAAGACGGCAGCGAGACCCTGGTCGAGACGCGCCTGCTCGCGCGCCACGGCGACGCGTGGGTCGGCTACGGCTACGCGTGGGCACCCGACGGCAGCGACGCGACCTTGGTGCCCGACGAGGGCGTCGCGCCCGCGGGCGCGCAGTGGCAGCTGCCGGGGCTGCGCGGCTGCCGGGCCTGCCACACCGACGCCGCGGGCGGGCCGCTGGGCACCCACCTCGATCAGCTCGCGCGCGACGACGCGGGTGGGGGCGCACAGCTGATGCGACTGGTCGATCACGGCCTGCTCGAGCCGCCGCCCGCGACCACGCCGCTTGCGGATCCGCAGGGCGACGCGCCGCTCGAGCAGCGCGCACGGACCTATCTGTCGGTCAACTGCTCGCCGTGCCACCGCGAGGAAGGCACCGGCGGGCGCGCGGCGCTCGACCTGCGGCTGTCGCAGCCGCTGGCGCAGACGGGGCTGTGCGACCCGCCGCGCGCGGGCGAGCTCGACCTCGACGGTGCGCTCGTGATCACACCGGGGGATCCGGCGCGCTCGGTGCTGTCGCAGCGGCTGCGCGCGACCGGGGACGCCCGCATGCCGCCGCTGGGATCGGTGCGCATCGACGAGCAGGGCGCCGCGCTGGTCGACGCGTGGATCGAGAGCCTCGCCACCTGCCCGTGACACCGCCCCGGCCCGGCCGCGCGCATGCACCGATTGCTTGGCGCCCGGCGCCGGCTGGGGCTACGATCGTGGGCCGATGCGCGCCGCCCCGCTGACCGCTGCCTTCGCGCTCGTGCTCGCGACTGGATCGTGGGTCGAGCCGTCCGTCGCCGACGCGGCGCCGCCGACCCTGACCGCACCGCCACCGTCCGCCGCGCCACCGCCCTCGGCCCCGCCGCCCTCGGCCCCGCCGACCGCGGGCCGCAGCGCGCCGCCTTCGTCCGCGCCCCCGCCACCGCCCTCGGCGGCCACTGCCCCCGCCGCAGGGGACAAGCCGGTCGCAGAGGTCGAGGAGAACCGCCCGCCGGTCGACCTCTCCGACACATGGTCGTACTCCCACGCGGGCGCGCCGGTGCCCCGCTACGTGCGACGGGTGCAGGATCTCGACGCGCCGCCCAACCCCGAGGGCTACTACTCGGGCGTCTCGATCGAGGGCAACCACGTGCCGCCGTTCCCGGCGCGCTCGATCGGGACCAAGCCGGCATCGCTGACCTGGACCGGCTTCGAGCGGGCCGACGGTCACTCGCGCGTGTTCTTCGAGCTGTCGGCCGACGTCGCGACCAAGCTCGAGATCCGCGGCGGCCTGGTCACGCTGCGCATGACCAACACCAAGATCAACGTCCGCAACAACGCGCGGCACCTCGACCTGCGCTACTTCCGGACGCCGGTGCGGACCGTGAAGGTCAGCCGCAAGGGCAAGGACGCGGTCGCGACCATCGCGCTCAAGCGCGCGGCCGAACCGACCATCGCGTGGATGAAGGGCAAGGCCGGCTATCGCCTGCTCGTGCTCGACTTCGCCGACGGCACCGACGCCGACGACGAGGACGCGCAGTAGCCCCGCGCGCTCAGGTCCCGCCGGCGGTGGCCGGCTCCTCGCGCACCAGGCGGAACACCGCGATGCCCAGGCCCGTGGTCGCCGCGAACGCGCCCAGCAGCGGCAGGCCGGCCATCATGCCCAGGGCCGCGACACCGAGCGCAACCCCGCACCAGCGGTAGCGCAGCGCGCGATCGATGCGCGCGCCTCGGGTCACGCCGGCGACCACGACCGCGAGCTGTCGCTCCTCTTCCGGCGGCAGAGGCGTTGCTTCCGATCTCGCCGGTAAGTACGCGTGATTCTGCCACAACAAACGCGTCGCGATCTGCTGCAGGCGAGCCAGCTCGTACTCGGGTCGCGGGTCCGCGGACAGCAGCACCGGCAGGTCGAACGTGCGCAGCTTGGGCACGTAGACCCGCGCCCGGCCCAGCGCCGCGGTGGCCTCGGCGAGAAACTGCCGCGCCTGCTCCGCCCGTCGCAGCTTGTCGCCGCGCTCGTCGCCCGCGCGGCCCTCGAGCGTCAGGATCGCGAGCGTCAGCGCGTCGCTGGCGAGCTGCAGCTGCCGTGCGATCTCCTGCCGCGTCGCGCCCGGCATCGCCGCATCGCGGTAGCCGGTTCGCAGGGCGGGCAGGGTGGCGACGCGCATCGTTCGGGCAGCGGGCGGTCAGGGGTCGCGGGGACAGGGCGAATGCGCGGGGCCCCCAAAGGAAACTCTAGTGCACCCCCGAGGGGGCGGCCAGCGAACCGGACCGCTTCGACGCGCGGCCTGTTCCTTCGACCTGATGCAGCGACGGCCCCGGACGGGTGACGATTCAGGACGCGTCGTCCGACTCGGGACCGCCGCGACGCTCGGCGCGCTTGGCGTCGTTCCACAGCGCGTCGAGCCCCTCGAGTCCGACGTGCTCGGGGGCCTCGCCGCGCGCGGCCAGGGTCCGCAGCACGTGGCCGAAGCGGCGCTCGAACTTGGCGTTCGCCCGTGACAGCGCCGACTCGGCCGACAGCCCCAGCTTGCCGGCGATCCGCACCAGCACGAACAGCACGTCGCCGAGCTCGTCCTCGATCGCGGCGCGATCGCCCGCATCGCGCGCCTGCTCGAACTCGCGCAGCTCTTCCTGCAGCTTGTCGAGCGCGCCGTCGATCGTGGGCCAGTCGAACCCGACCGCGGCGGCCTTCTCCTGCAGCCGCGCACAGCGGTGCAACGCCGGCAGGGTCGCGGGCACGCCGAGGCTGCCGGGATCGCGATCGGCCTTCGCGCGCTTGCCGGCCTCCCAGCGGCGCGTGACCTCCTCGGCCGTGATCGCGCCGCGCTCGGGCCCGAAGACGTGGGGGTGGCGGTCGATCATCTTGTCGCGGATCGCAGCGACCACATCCTCGAGATCGAACGCGCCCTCGCGCTCGCGCAGGGCCGCCTGGAACACGATCTGGAACAGCAGGTCGCCGAGCTCGCCGACGTGCCGGGCCGGGTCGTGCATGGCCTCGAGCACCTCGTGGGCCTCCTCGAGCAGGTACGGTCGCAGGCTGTCGAGGGTCTGCGCGCGATCCCACGGGCAGCCGTCGTCGGCCAGCAGCCGGTCCATCAGCTCGCGCAGCCCCGGCAGGCCATCGCGCAGCCCCAGCGCCCGGTGGCGCGCCGCGGTGTCGCCTGGGTTCTCGTCGCCCGGGCCGCGTGATACCGTCATGGCGGACTTCCCTTACCACAGCCGCACCGCGCGACGACGACGTTCCGCCTTGCCCGACACCGTCAAGCTGACCTTCGAGGACCAGGGGCCGCTCCAGCTGATGTTGGATGCGGTCGCCCGCAGCGGCGGCCAGGCGCAGCTGCTCGAGCGCGAGACCGGCGTCACCGTGCACGTGCGCGGCCACGAGGTGACGCTCGAGGGCGACCGCGACGGCCTGGTCGAACGGCTGCTGCGGCAGCTGTACGCCTTGGCGCAAAACGGCGCGCCGATGGACCCGGCCGACCGCCGCGGGCGCTCGAGGTGCTGCGCCAAAACCCCAAGGCCGAGCTGCGCGAGCTGTTCGAGGACACCATCCTCGAGCGCCCCGACGGCAAGGCCATCGTGCCGCGGAGCCTGACGCAGAAGCGCTACGTCGCGTGCATGCGCCGCCACGTGCTGACCTTCGGCGTGGGCCCCGCGGGCACCGGCAAGACCTTCTTGGCCATGGCGGTCGCGGTGCGGATGCTGCTCGAGAAGCAGGTCCGTCGCATCATCCTGTCGCGACCCGCGATCGAGGCCGGCGAGCGCCTGGGCTTCCTGCCGGGCACGCTCGAGGAGAAGATCAGCCCGTATCTGCGGCCGCTGTACGACGCGCTGCACGACATGGTCCCGGCCGAGAAGGTGCTCCGCATGATGGAGCGCGAGACCATCGAGATCGCGCCGCTGGCCTACATGCGCGGCCGCACCCTCAACGACGCGTTCGTCATCCTCGACGAGGCGCAGAACACCACCCGCGAGCAGATGAAGATGTTCCTCACCCGCATCGGGATGGGGACCAAAGTGGTGGTCACCGGCGATCCCTCGCAGATCGACCTGCCGGGCGGGCAGCGCAGCGGGCTGATCCACGCGCTGCGGATCCTGCAGGGCACCGAGGGCATCGCCGTGACGGCCTTCGCGCCCGAGGACGTGATGCGCCACCCGCTGGTCCAGGCCATCGTCGTCGCCTACGAGCGCGACGCCCGACGCCGGGCCGAGGCGCGGGAACGCGCCGACGCCGCGCCCGACGCGGGTGCCGCGGGCACCGAGGGCGACGGCACGGGTGGGGGGTCCATGGGCGAAAACGGCAGCTGAACGGCGTTCCGCGGCGATTCTTGCCGGTTCGCGGCGCGCCGGCTATGCCGGGGGTTCGCCATGGCTGCCCGTTCGCTGCCCAAGCTCGAGCCCGTCTCCCGCACCCCGCTGCGCGACACCGTGCTCGAGGTCATGGAGCGGGAGCTCAACCGTTCCATGGAGGGGCTGCAGGTCCCCGGCAGCCCCAAGCCGTACTTCATGCAGTACACCCTGCGTCGCGTGCACGCCCTGCGGCTGCGTGCGGCCTACGGCTCGCTCATCAAGTCGCGCGAGACGACGCAGGCGCACATCTTCGCGGACGTCCGCGTCGGCAGCCACAAGTTCGACAACGTCATGGACGGCGGGCTCGAGACCCGCGCCGAGGAGCGCGAGAGCGCCGACTGGGTCGACGCGCCCGACGACCTCGACCTCGCGGCGCTGCAGGTCGCGCTGTGGAAGCTCAGCCAGCTCAAGTTCGACGAGGCGCAGCAGGACTACTACGACCACCGCAAGGCCCTGGTCAGCGAGTACCTGCGCGACGAGGTCGACGCGCTGTCGCGCGAGACCCCGCTGCAGCACCGCGAGGAGCTGCACCACGTGCCGTTCCCGCGCGCGGCGTGGGAGGGGATGCTGCGCGACCTGTCGCGCCGCTTCCTGCAGCACCCCGAGGTCCACGATCCCGCGATCACGCTGTCGGCCGAGCGGGTCCACCGCTGGCTGGCGACCTCCGAGGGCACGCGCGTGGTCACCGAGGACGTCTACGTCGAGCTCTCGATCGGCGGCTGGATCCTCACCGACGACGGCGTCTACACCGAGGCCTCGCGCGAGCTGTACCTGCGCGCGGTCGATGCCGTGCCGCCGCTGGCGGAGCTCGAGCGGCTGCTCGACGACGTCATCGTCGAGCTGGGCGAGCTGCAGACCGCCGAGACCCCCGGGTCCTTCATCGGCCCGGCGCTGCTGGCCGGCCAGGCCGCCAGCACCCTGTTCCACGAAGCCCTGGGCCACCGGCTCGAGGGCGAGCGGCTGGTCGCGCGCAACGAGACCCGCACGTTCGCGCACAAGATCGGCCAGCGCATCCTGCCGCCCGGGCTCGACGTGCACGACGACCCCACCATGACGCGCCTGGGTGAGCGCGCGGTGTGGGGCAGCTATCGCGTCGACGACCAGGGCGTGGTCGCCCAGCGCGCGCCGCTGGTCGAAGACGGCGTCTTGCGCGGCTTCCTGCAGAGCCGAAACCCCACCGCCGCATCGGCGAAGAGCAACGGCCACGGCCGCCACGACGGGCTGCAGCCGCCCACCGCGCGCATGGCCAACTTCGTGGTCGAGCCGCGCCCGGGCACCTCGCTGAGCTGGGCCGAGCTCGAGGCCAAGCTGGTCGAGCTGGCCAAGGCCCAGGGCCGCGCGCACGCGATGATCATCCACCGCGTGCGCGCGGGCGAGACCCAGACCCAGGCCTACGACTTCCAGGTGTTCAAGGGCGAGCCGGCCGAGGTGTGGCTGCTCGACGTCGAGACCGGCAAGCGCCGGCGGATCCGCGACGTCGAGCTGATCGGCACGCCGCTGTCGGCGCTGCAGCGCATCGTCGCATTCGGTGGCGCGCTCGAGCTCGACCAAGGCTACTGCTACGCCGAGAGCGGTTCGATCCCCGTCAGCGGGATCGCACCGGCGATCCTGCTCTCGGAGGTCGAGATGCAGCAGAGCAGCACCACCGGCTTCCACGAGCCCTTGCTGCCGCCGCCGTTCGCGGACGACGGCAGCCACGGCCGCACCGGCGCGCTGCGTCGCCGCGGCCGTCGCCGCAAGCGCTGATCACCCGCGGCGCGGGGGCTTGCCCGCGGTCGACACGGACCGCTCGGCGCCGATCCGTCCCGCCCGCGGCCGCATCGGCTCCGCCAGCGGCGCGAGGACGGGCCGCACGGTCGCGCAGGGCTTGTCCGGGCCCCCCGGCCACTGCACGAACAGACCCATGGCCGCCGCCGCGCCGCTCGAGTCGTCCGCCGACAGGCTCGCAGACTGGCTCGCGCTGCGCGACACCGCGGCCGCAGCCCAGCTCGCGGTGCAGCTGCTGGCGGGTCCGCTGTCGCCCACGGCCGAGCCACCGCCCGATCCCGCACAGCTGCGCGAGGTCCTGACCGCGCTCGATCGCGAGACCCGGCGGATCTGCGCCCTGGTCGCGAAGCTGCAGCCCGCCGCCAACGATCGCCCCCCGGGCGTCGCCGCAGCCCGGCCCGCACGCGTGGCCGCGCCGCCGCGGCGCCCCACGGCCAAGCCCGAGCCCAGCGGCGGGGTCGCGGTCGACGAGCTGTTGCGGGCGGTCGAGCTCGAGCTGCTCACGCGCGGTGAGCTCGCGCCCCGGCTGTCGATCGTCGCCACACCGCGGCTGCACACCACCGCGGGCGGACCTGCGCTGGTCGCCGCGCTCGCGGGCCTGGTGCTCGATGCCGCCGCGCTGGGCCCCGCGGACGCGACCGTGCAGCTGCGCGTGTTCACCGATCTCGCCGAGGATCTCGGCGACGCCATGCACGTGGTGTTCGAGGTCCGCCCCGACCCGCGTACGCCCAGCCCCGCGTGGCCGACGGTGCCTGCGGCCCCGCCGGACGCGTCGCTGACGCTGGGCCGCCGCGGCGGCGTCCCGTTCGCGCAGCTGCGGGTCGGCCACCAGCGCTGAGGCCCCGCGGGCCCCGCGGACCGACGCCTCGATCGCCCGGCCGCGGGCGGTGACCGGCGCACCGTATACTGCCGCCGGTGGCCCGGGCCCTCGCCGATTTCGCCGACGTGCGGGCACACATCCTCGCGCAGCCGCGGATGTGGGGGCGCATCGAGGTGCTGCCCGACGGCAACCTCTCGATCCAGCGGCGGCGCGCCCACGTGGTCGTGCTCGACGCGCAGAGCACCTGGCCGCCCGAGGACTACGACGTGCTGCTCGCGGTCGCGCCGACCGAGGTGCTCTCGGCCGCGCTCGCGCGGCTGCGGACGCCGCGGGTGCAGGTGCTGCCGCTGCCGGCGAGCACGCTGATGGTCGAGCGCATGGTCGGCGAGGCCCTGCGCGCCGCGACCGACCACGACCAGTCGATCATGGCCGACCGCCTGCTGGAGCTGGGTACCGCGCTCAACGCCGAGCGCAACAGCACCCGTGTGCTCGAGCTCATCATGCAGTACGCGCGCGAGTTCACCCGCGCCGACGCCGGCTCGATCTACCTGGTCGAAGGCGACGGCGAGCGATTGTGTTCAAGATCTCGCACAACGACTCGGTCCAGGCCGACTTCTCCGAGTTCTCGTTCCCGGTGACCTCGCGCTCGATCGTCGGCAGCGCGGTGCTGCGCGGCAAGACCGTGCGGGTCGACGACCTCTACGCCGCGGCCGATCCCCAGGCGACGATGCCGCCGTGGAACCACGACCGCAGCTTCGATCTGCGCTTCGGCTACCAGACGCGATCGATCCTGACCACGCCGATGATCACCCCCGACGGCCGCGTGCTGGGCGTGATCCAGCTGATCAACGCACGCCGCGATCTCGCGCCGCTGCGCACGCCCGAGGACTTCGCGCTGCGGGTCGAGGCCTTCACCGAAGAGGACGAGCGCGTGTGCCAGGCGCTCGCGGCCCAGGGCGCGGTCGCGCTGGAGAACGCGCGGCTGTACGCCGAGATCCAGGCGTTGTTCGAGGGCTTCGTGCGCGCCAGCGTCACCGCGATCGAGCAGCGCGATCCCACCACCAGCGGTCACAGCCAGCGCGTGGCCGACCTGACCTGCGCCCTGGCGCGCGCGGCCGATGCCGCCAGCAGCGGCCGCTTCCGCGACGTCAGCTACAGCGCCGAGCAGCTGCGCGAGATCGAGTACGCCGGGCTGCTGCACGACTTCGGCAAGGTCGGCGTGCGCGAGGAGGTGCTGGTCAAGGCCAAGAAACTCTACCCGCACCAGCTCGCACTGCTGCACGCGCGCTTCGACCACGCCCGCACGGCGCTGCAGCTCGAGCTGCTGCAGCAGCAGCTCGAGCGCGCCCGCAGCGGCGGCGCCATCGACGATCCCGAGCTGCTCGCGGCCCACGGCCTGCGCCAGCGCTCGCTGGACGAGGCCCTGGCCGCGGTGATGGTGGCCAACGAGCCCTCCATCTTGCCGCAGGCGGTCAGCTCCAAGCTCGGTGAGATCGCGCAGCTCGGCTTCGAGGCCGGCGGACGCACGGTGCAGCTGCTGGGCCACGACGAGCTGGTCGCGCTGACGGTGCGCCGCGGCAGCCTCACCACCGCCGAGCGGGTCGAGATCCAGCAGCACGTCACGCACACGTACAACTTCCTGGTGCGGATCCCGTGGGGTCGGCAGCTGCAGCAGGTGCCCGACATCGCGGGCAAGCACCACGAGTACCTCGACGGCTCGGGCTACCCCGCGCAGCTGCCCGCGGGCGACATCCCGCTGCAGGCGCGCATGATGACGGTGGCCGACATCTACGACGCCCTGACCGCCTCGGACCGGCCGTACAAGCGCGCGGTGCCGCTGGCCCAGGCGCTCGAGATCCTGCGCGGCGAGGCCACCGCGGGCAAGGTCGACCCCGACGTGCTCGACCTCTTCATCGGTGCGAAGGTCTACGACGCGCTCGGGGTGCCGCGGGGATGACGGTGCGCCTGCAGGTCGACGCCGCGGTCGCGCCGTGGCTGGACCCGGCGCTGCGCCGGCGGCTGCAGGCCACGCTCGCGCGGCTGGTCCGCGCCGCGGGCTGCCGGCACGCCGCAGCCGCAGGGCTGGGCGTGCGCATCGTCGGCGACGCGGAGATGATCGCGCTGCACCGCGAACACATGGGCGAGGCCACGCCCACCGACGTGCTGTCGTTCCCCGCCGACCCGGTGCTCGATCCGGGCCTGGGCGACATCGCGATCGACTGGGATCAGCTGCGGCGGCAGGCGCCCGGGGTCGGCGCAGCGGCGTGGTTCGCCGAGGCGCAGCAGCTGCTGGTGCACGCTCTCGCGCACCTGTGCGGGCACGACCACGGCAGCCGCGCCCAGGCCCGCGCGATGCTGCGGTTCGAGCAGCGCATCGCCCGGCGCGCTGGGATCGCGAGACCGCAGCGCAGCTATGGCGCGACCACCGGGGGCGTGCGATGGAGCCGGTGATCGTCGTGCACGGCGGCGCAGGGCGTCTGGCCGCGGAGCACCGCGCCGAGGCGCTCGCGGGGGTCGCCGCGGCCGCGCACACCGGCCAGGCGCTGCTGCGCGCAGGGCTGACGCGCTCGCGGCCGTGGTCGCGGCGGTGCGCGTGCTCGAGGACGCCGAGGTCTTCAACGCCGCCGCGGCGCGTGCATGAACGAGGAGGGCATCGTCGAGGTCGACGCCGCGGTCATGCGCGGCGACGACCTCGGCTTCGGCGGCATCGCGGCGGTGCCCGAGCTCGGCGACGGCGTGAACCTGGCGCTCGAGGTGCTGCGCGATGGTCGTCACTGCCTGCTCGCGGGGCCCGGCGCGGTCGCGTTCGCGCGCGCGCGCGGGGTCGGCCGCTTCGGCCGCGACGCGGTGTGGACGGCCAAGGCCCAGGCCCGCTGGGAGGCCGCGAGGCGCGGCGCCGATCGGCACGGGCAGGCCGACACCGTCGGAGCGGTCGCGCTCGATCGCCTGGGCGGACTCGCGGTCGCGTGCTCGACCGGCGGTGTGCTGCTCAAGCGCCCCGGCCGCGTCGGCGACTCGCCGCGGCCGGGCGCGGGGCTGTACGCGGTCGCCGATCGCGGCGCCGCCTGTGCCACCGGCACCGGCGAGTTCATCCTGCGCAAGCTCGCGTGCGCGGAGCTGCTGCAGCGCACCGCGGCGGGCACACCCATCGAGCGCGGTGCGTGGCAGGTCTGCGACGAGGTCGCGGCGCTCGACGCCCACGCGACCTGCGGCTTGATCGCGATCGATCCCCACGGCCGCATCGCGCTGGCGCATCGCAGCGACGACATGAGCTGCGCCTGGGCCCGCGGCGACGGCGAGGTCACGGCCATGTTGCAGGTGCCGCGACCATGATCGGCCGCGCCGTGATCGCGCTGGGCGTCGCGCTGACCACGACCACCGTGGCGGCGGCGCCGTCGTCGAGCCGCACCGTGCTCGACGGCGGGGGCCGGCCGGTCGCCACCGTGGTCGTACGCGACGGCGCTGCGCCGCCGGTGCCCTTGCCGGCGGGGCACTACGAGATCGTCGCGCCCGACGGCACGCGCACCCGCGTCGAGCACGACGGCGGCGCGCTGCAGCTGCCGGGTGTGGCCGCGCCGGCGAGCCCCGCGGCATCGCCGGTGCGACCGCGCGCGAACACGGTGACCGCGGGCCCATCCCCGGCGCCGCCGCGCCAGCGACCGCCGCGACGCGAGCGGGCGCAGCGGGTGCTGGCACCGCTGCTGGGCGCGCTCGTGCCCGGCGTGGGCCATGCCGTCGCGCGCCGACCCGGGCCGGCCTTCGGCATCTTCGCCGGCGCCGCGGCCCTGGGCTTCGCCTCGCTGGCGCTGGGCCGCGCCGCGCGGCCGGGCGAGGGCGCGGCGCCGGGCGACGTCGGGCTGTCGCCCACGCGCGAGGCCCTGCGTCAGGGCGCGTTCACCCTGACCACCGACGCGCTCGCGTTGCTGTGGATCGGCCAGGCCGCCGACGCATGGGTCGCCGCGCGCGACAAGACCGTGCGCGCGCGGACCGATCACGTGGTCGCGCTGGGCCTTTTGCGCGCGACCACGGTGGGCATGCGCCCGGGCGCACCCGCGTTGGCGCGCTACGACGAGCTCGCGCTGGCGGTGCTCGGCCAGGTGATGCCGCGGCTTTGGTTCGGCCTGTCCGACCTGACGCTGCACTTCGGCCGTGGCGAGCACCGCACCACGCTGCAGGCGGGCCTGCGCGTGGCCGGACGCGTGCTGCAGCGGCAGCGATTGTGGCTGGTCGTCGCCGGCGGCGTGCTGCTGCAAGGTACCAGCGCGCGCAGCTCCCGGCGGGGCATCGGCGACAGCTTGCCGCCGCGCCAGACCGGCCGCTTCGGCGCGACGCTGTTCGCCCAGCCCGAGCTGCGCATCTTCGTGCTCGATCGGCTCTCGCTCGACGTCGCGCCGCGGCTGTCGTTGCCGCTGTCCACACGCTACTACGGCGGCGCGCTCGCGCTGCCGCGCTTCGCCCCGAGCCTCGAGCTCGTGGTCGGTCCGCAGGTGTACTTCGATGCCGCCGCGCGCCCCACTCGTCGCGTTCGCCGGGCTGCTGGGCGCCTGCGTGCTGGGCTTCCGCGGCGAGGCCGACCTCACCGGCAGCCACGATCTCGCGGGCGTCCGCAGCGTGCGCATCGATCTGCCGAGCACGCCGATGTCGATCACCGCGTGCGACCCCGACGCGGCCGGCACCTGCCCCGAGGCCCTGCGCTACGACGGCCGCGTGCTCGCGACCGGCGGCAGCGACCGCGACGCCCGCCGCCACGCGCTGGCGCCCGCGCTGGTGTTCGAGCGCGACGGCGGCCTGGGCTGGTTGCAGGCCGACATCCCGCTGTCGGTCCGCGGCCTGGTCGACCTCGAGCTCGCGTCGATCGAGCTGCCCTCGGATCGCGACCTCGAGGTCCGCACGGATCTCGGCGACGTCGAGATCGCGTCGGTGCGCGGCTACGTCAGCGTCGAGGTCGAGCGCGGCGACGTGACCATCGACGGCGGCGACGCGGGCGTCGCGGTCGCGCTGGGGGTCGGCACCATCGCGGTGACCACCGCCGGCGACGCGGACCTGCGCAGCGCCTACGGCCGTGTCGCGCTCGAGCAGACCGCGGCCGGGCGCGATGCGATCGTGCACGCCGGCGGCGCGGTCTCGGTGGTGCAGCCGGCGCTGTTCGACGTCGAGTACGACATCGAGGCCACCGGAACCATCCGCAGCACCACCGACGCGGTCGGGGCGATCGCCGACGGCCACCTGCGCCGGCGCGTCGGCAGCGGCGCGACCCGGGTCGAGATCCGCGCCGACGGCGACGTCGCGATCGACGAGCCGTAGCCGCGCCTGCGCGGCGCCCGGGCGGCGCTCCGCCGCGCCGCTGCGCAGTTTTGCGTAGCGCGGCGCGAGGGCACTGTGGAACCCCAGGCAGCCCGATGCCAACCTGGGCCCAGGTGGGGATCCGCGGTCCACTCGCGCTGTCGTTGCTGCTCGCGTCGTGCGTCGACGCGGGCCAGGGCCGCGCGCCGCCGCAGTGGCAGGGCCCCGGCGCGCACACGGCCGGCGACGACGGCGACGGCGGCGACGGGCTCGACGTCGATCCGATCGACTCGAGCAGCAGCGGTGCGATCCCCGAGGGCGAAGGCGAGGGCGGCGACGAGGGCTTCCATTGCGACCCCGAGGCCGTGCAGGCCTGTCCGTGCCCCGACGGCGCCGGTGAGGGCGTGCAGGCCTGCATCGAAGGGCTGTGGGGTCCGTGCGAGTGCGCCGCGGGCAGCAGCGACGGTGGCGAGGCTGGCGGAGGCAGCAGCGACGGCGGCGAGGTCGGCAGCACCGGCGAGCCCGAGCCGCTGCCGACCGAGGTTTGCTATCCCGGCGCCGACGGCTCGTATGCCACGTGCCTGCCGGTGGTCGCCTTCGATCCCGACGCGCCGCCCGAGGGCTACGCGTACCCCGATCCGCCCGGCGGCGATCCGAACTACCGTCGCCCGGTCGCGCTGCTCGATCTCGAGTCGCTCGATCCCGACACCGCGCTCGCGCCCAACTTCACGCTGGGCGAGCTGGCGCAGGCGGTCAAGGGTCGCTGGGGCATCGTGCAACCCCACGCGGTCGAGTCGCTGCAGGCGCTGCGGGACGACAACGGCGCGCTCGCGGTGAACTCGGGCTACCGCTCACCCGACTACAACGCGCAGATCGGCGGCGCCGGCTACTCGCGGCACACCTACGGCGACGGCTTCGATCTCGATCCGCTCGCGGTCGACATCGACACGCTCGAGCTCGCGTGCGTCGACCAGGGCGGCATGCTGGTCGAATACGAGACCCACGTGCACTGCGACTTCCGCTTCGACGACGTCGAGATCGCGTTCTTCGGCCCCGCCGATGCGCCCGCGCCGGTCCAGCCACGCCTGCGCGCGGCGGCGCAGCACGGAGGCGGCGTGTGGTGGGCGCAGCCGCAGGGCTTCGACGAAGGCCTGCCCACGATTGCTGGATCGCCCGCGACGCGAGCGATCACGTGCTCGCGCCGGGGCCGCGGCCTGATGTTCGTGCCGCCGTCGGGCACCGTCACCGTCGAGCTCGACGTCGGGCGGGCCGCCGTACGGCTGGGGGTACCAGAGGTCGGAATCGAACCGACATGACCGCGAGGGTCGGCGGATTTTGAGTCCGCTGCGTCTACCACCTGCCATTTGGCGGGTGGGCGTTCGAGGTACCACGGCGATGGCCGCGCTCGCAAGGGCGCGCGCCAACTCGGGCAGTGCAGCGCCGCTGCAGCGTGCCCGAGTTGGGCAACGCGGCGGCCGACGACCGTGCCCTTGGGCCATCGCGCAGACCCAAAGCGCGCAGGCTCGCTCGGCACGCGGCTTGCGAGAGGGCGCGGCATGCAGCACCAGCTGCCTTGGTTCGCCCGGCGTTCGCGTTCGTTGCCCTGTCCGCCGCCGTGTCCGCCGATGGTTGCGCGCCGCGGGTTCGCCGACGGCACCACGATCGCCATCGTGCCCAGCGCCCCGCCCAGGTGCAGATCGCGGTGCCCGACCGCATCGAGCTGCGCGAGAAGGTCCAGTTCGCCAAGGACTCCGCGCGGATCCTCGAGGTCTCCCACGCGGTGCTCGACGAGGCCGTGGCCGAGATCCAGGCCCATCCGACGATCCGCAAGATCCGCGTCGAGGGCCACGCCAGCGCCGACGGCAACGACGCGCACAACCTCGATCTCGTCGGCGCGCCGCGCCGCGAGCGTGCGCGAGTACCTGGTGTCCAAGGGCGTGCCCGCCGATCTGCTGGTCGCCGAGGGTTTCGGCGAGACGCGGCCGATCGCCGACAACGAGACCAGCGAGGGCCGCGAGGCCAACCGCCGCGTCGAGCTGCACGTCGTCGAGGTCGAAGGCGGCGGCGGCGCGGGCACCCCGCCCGACGCGGCCGCGCCCTGAGCCCGCTCGCTGCGCGCCACCCGGGCGCTGGCGCCCCGCGGTGAACGGCGAGCCGCGGCGCGGGCGAGTGCGCGCGAGGACGGGCTCGGGCGGCGCGGCAGGCCGGGGCAGGGTGCGCCGCCGCTCGACAGCCATACTGCACAGCACCGCCGCGCTCGACCGCTCCGAGAGCCTCGCGCGGCACGTGCTGTGCGCGGTCCCCCAGCTGACGGACCCCAATCCCGTCGCTCGGTCGTGCCTGTGCTCGACCACGACGAGCGCGGCGCCTTGGGCCTGGTCGTCAACCATCCGGGCCGCAACGCGGTCGCGGAGGTGTTCGGCGGCCTGGGCCTGCGCTGGCGTGGGCCCGCGGCGGCGCGGGTGCGCGTGGGCGGGCCGGTCGAGCCCAAACCGCGGCTGGATCCTGCACGACGACGAGGCCTGGGATCCCCAGCGCGCGCAGGCGGTCCTGCCGGGCCTGTGGCTGACGACCTCCTTGATCAGGTCACCGCAGCGGGGCACCACGACACCGGCGCGCGGCGGGTTCCGCTGATGTTCCTGCTGGGCTACGCGGGCTGGGCCCCGCTGCAGCTCGAAGGGGAGATCGCCGCAGGCAGCTGGGTGCCGGTGCCCATCGGCGAGGGCGGGCTGCCCGCGACGTGGCTCTTCCACGCGCAGCCCGACGCGATGTGGCACGAGGCCCTGCGCGCGATCGGCATCGATCCCGGGCGCATGCTCGGGTTGTCCTCGGGCACCGGCACGGCCTGAGCGGTCGTCGCCCCATCGGTGCCCATTGCAGCTGTGCTGCGCCGCACATCGCATGCGAGCACAGTGCATCCAGGAATCTGCGCCTAGACGTTTGTGGTGGGTATGGCTAGCCTCGCAGCCCAGCCCAAGGGAGCATGGCACCGTGAAGCGCAGCATCATCCTCTCGGCCAGTCTGACCTCGCTCACCCTGGCCGGTGTCGCGAGCGCCGGTGAGCCCATCAGCCCGCTGGCCCTGCGGGCGCGCACCACCGACGACCCGCAACACCCGCGGCGCGCACGAGCGCCGCCTGGGCGTCACCCGCGAGCAGCTCGACGCGCTGCCGGTGCGCCGCGAGGGCGACATGGTGTTCCTGCCCGAGGGTCTGGGCCGCGACGCGCTCGCGGCGTTGGGCGTCGAGCCGCTGCACGCGATGGCCTACGAGGCTGCGCCCGGGATCCTGTACGTCGAGATGAACGGCGTGACGCTGTCGCCCTCGTGTGGCAACGGCGACGCCGCCAACGCGGCGCTCAACTGCTCGCCGCTGGTCGACGCGCAGACCCAGTTCCCGCCCTACGGCAACGGCAGCGCCCAGGCCGCGACGTTCCAGGAGCTGCAGAACTACTACGAGCCGTTCAACATCGTGATGTCGACGCAGCGGCCGCCGGACTGGCTGCCGTACACGATGGCGGTGATCGGCGGCGCGTCGAACCAAGGCGGGGGCGTGTGCGGCGTGGCCAACGTCGCGTGCGACGGGCTCAAGCGCAACCACGTCTCGCTCACGTTCCCCGAGAGCTGCGGCGGCGTGTCCGAGACCGCGGCGCAGGAGACCTCGCACAACTGGGGCCTCGAGCACACCGACGATCAGAGCGATCTGATGTACCCGTTCAACAACGGCGGGTTCAAGACCTACGTCGATGCGTGCAACGACATCAGCCACGCCACCGGCAGCGGCACCACGCAGTGCGGCTACATCCACGAGGTCTACTGCCCCGCGGGCGGCGGCGAGCAGCAGAACAGCTACCAGGAGCTCATGGGCGTGTTCGGCCCGCGCGAGGTCGACACCGTCGCGCCGATGATCACGAGCACCGTGCCCGAGGACGGCGCGACCATCTCGACCCACGACTCGGTGCTCATCACCGCCACGGTCGCCGAGGACTCGAACTTCCTCGGCGCGAAGTGGACCTGGCTCGAGGGCTTGCCCGAGGGCGTCGACGAGTACACCCGCTGCACCAACAACGTGTGCACGCAGGACTACGCGCTCACGCCCGGCACCGATCCCAACGAGGTCGCGTGGGACTTCGCGAACATGATGGGCGCCCCGCCCGGCACCTACAGCTTCCAGTTCGAGGTCATGGACGCCTACGGCAACTACGACAGCCGCACGATCACCGTGGAGGTCGTCGAGGACGCCGCCGAGGGCGGCAGCGGTGAGGGCAGCGGCGGCGGCAGCGAGGGCGGCAGCGCCGAGGGCGGCAGCGCCGACGGCACCGGCAGCGACGGCGGTGCCGACGGCACCGGCGGCGAAGGCTCGGGGAGCGCCGGCGCCGAGGCCGGGGCCGAAGGTGGCGACGACGGGGCAGGGCGCGTGTGCCTGTCGCACCGACGCGTCGCGCTCGGCCGCGTGGGCGCCGCTTTTGCTGTTGCTGGGCGTGGGCGCCGTGCGCGTCGGCGTCGCTGATCCGCGCTGCGCAGCACCTGGGTGCGCGGGCGCGACCACGTGCGGCCCGGCGCGGGCGCTGCGCGACATCGCGGCGCGGGTTCGCATGCGCCGATGCGATCGCGGGGCTCGACAGCCGCGACCGACGACCGCACGAAGCCTCGGTGGGCAGCGACGCGCAGCCGGCGGGTGCCGGCCTGATGCCAGTGGTTGGTGGTCGAGTCGCTGCTGCTGCGTCTGTTCCTGGCTGGCGCCTGCGAGCTTGTACGTCGCGCGTGATCCCGGCGCGCGGTTGCGACGGCACCTCGAGCAGCCCGAGGGCCCGACCCTGGCCGACGCGCTGCAGGGGGATGCGGCGCTCGACTGCGGCGTGTGGGTCGGCGACGGCGTCGCGGCCTGCAGCGACGCGCGCGCCGAACTGGTCGCGCTGGCGCGATGCTGTCGCCACGACCTGCTGATCTCGCGAGCCCGTGGTGCCCGGCTGCGGCATCGGCCTGCACATGGTCCGCGCCATCGATCCCGAGCTCAGCGAGATCGCGACCGAGGAGCTGGCCGACGGCCCCGAGCGCACGCGCGAGCGACGGCCGTGGGAGCCCGGCGCGCGCTGGCTGGTCGCGGCACGTGCGACCGTGGCGCTTCGAGGGCGACGCCGAGCTCGCGCGCGAGGGCTTCGTTGCCCGCCTGCCGCGGATGGCAGCGGCGGAGATGATCCTCGCGGCGCGGCGCGTGCTCGCCCGCCACCCGCGCGCGTTCGAGCTGCTGCTGCTGGGCATCGAGGCGCTGCTGCAGCGCGACGACGAGTCCGGCGCGCGCGCGCTGGCACGAGCTCGCGGTGTCACGGCGAGGCCGCGGGCTCGGTGCGTCGGCTCGCGCGCGAGCGCATCGCCGACGTGCTCGCCGCGCCGTGGCTCGAGTCGCCCGAACGCGCGGCCGGCTGACGCGCCGCCTGCGGGCGGCGCGCGGCCGCCTCACGCCGCGTCGTCGACCGCGCCCATCTGCGCCGTGCTCGCCCGCGGCCGCGCGTCGCCCGGCGGCTGCAGCGTGCGGTGCAGCGTGAGCGGGCGACCGCAGAAGCGCACGCCCAGCTCGCTGCAGGCGGCCGCGCGCACGACCTCGCAGGGCACGTCGATGCGCACCGCGCTCTGCGGCGGCAGCAGGCTGACGACCACGCGATCGCCAGGACGCAGCCGCAGGTGCCCGAGGTTCTTCATGCGCAGGCCGCCGGCGCCGACGTCGACGACCTCGGCCGGCGCCTGCAGATCGCTGTTGCGCGTGGTCGCGGGCAGGGCGAGCGCGAGCCGACGCCAGCGGCGACGATCGTCGCGTCGCGCCTGCGGCGACTCGAGCAGCGCGCGCAACGACGCGAGCTCGCCGTGCGGATCGCTTTCGCCGTGGACCAGCGCAACGTAGCGGAGCACGGTGCTGAGGAAGGCGCGCTGCAGCGGCGTCATCGAGCCGCGGCATCGGCCGGCGGGCCGCGCAGGTTGACCGCAGGAGCTCAGCGCGGGCCGTCGTCGCCGGGCCCCGGCCCGCGGCGGGCGCGGACGCCCGCGACCGCCAGCGCCAGCCAGCCCGCGAGCAGACACAGCCCGCCCAGCGGCGTCGACCGGCGCCGAGCCACCGCGGCCCGCCCAGGGCCATCGCCGCCAGGGTCCCGCCGAAGATCGCGATGCCGGCCGCCAGCGCGGTCGCGGCCACGCGCACCGCCGCGACGCGCGGCGCGGTGGTGGCCAGGCCGATCGCGACCAACACCGCCGCGTGCAGCTGCGTGTAGTCGGCCGCCGTGCGCCACCAGCCCAGCTGCTGCTCGGACAGGCGCCCCTGCAGCGCGTGCGCGGCCATGGCCCCCGCGGCCACGCCGACGAAGCCTGCGACCGCGCCGACCACCAGCACGCGATCGAAGCCGCGCGCGCTCACGGTGCGCCGCCCTTGGCCAGCGCCTGCCGCCGCGCGTCGAGCTGCGCGAGCAGCCAGCCGCGGAACTCTTCCTCGCTGCCGTCGAGATGGACCACGCGGTAGGGCTCCATGCTCGAGAACGCGTCCGAGGCGATCTCTTGGATGAAGGTCTCGAGGTCGCGCACGTCGGCGCCGAGGAACTCCCACTTCTTGCGCAGCATCTCGGCGAACTCGGCCGAGCTGTACTCCTTGCGCTTGCCCTGGGTCTTGCCCGTGGGCAGCTTTCGCGGCGGTGCGACGAAGCGCAAGTTGCTGCGCTCGACGATGACGCAACGCGTCGAGGATGCCCAGGGTCACCGGCGCGTTGGGATCGTGCTTGCGCGCGCTCGAGTGCGGCGCGCTGCCCTCGAGCGCCGCGAGCTGGCCCAGGTACCAGTCCTTGGCCTCGAGCACGGTACCGTCGGCCAGGCGCACCCGCAGCGGCTCCTGCGTGCCGCGCTCGTTGCCGGCGATGGCCTCGACGAACTGCCGCGCGGTCGAGACCGACAGCCGCGCGGCGCGGTGTTCCAGCTCGGCGCCGACCTTCGCCGCCGGCATCACGGTCTCGCCGCGGACGAACGTGACGTCGGCCTGCGCGACCCGCTGCACCAGCGCGTGGATCTTGTCGGCCTCGGACAGCTCGCCCGCCGGACGCGCAGCCACGGCGGCCTTGACCTCGTCGTGCTCGAGCACGCGCGCGTTGGGGCTGCCGCAGCCGAGCGCGAGCAGCCACGCGATCGCGTGGGCCCGCCGTCCGAGCTGGCGTAGACTCGCCACCGCGCGAGCGCTGGGCTCCGTCGCCCGCACGATCACGAGGCTAGCACGCATGGCACGTCCTCGGGCTCCCGAGCTGTTCGACGATCGCAGCACCGCCGCGGCGGCAGCCGGCGACGCGGCGTCGGGTCCCGAGCCGGGCCCCCGTCGCGGCACGACCGCCGCGGGCGACACGTTTGCGCCGCTGGCGGAACGCATGCGACCGCGCACGCTCGACGAGTTCGTGGGCCAACGCCATCTGCTGGGTCCCGGTCGAGTCCTGCGACGCGCGATCGAGACCGATCGCATCCCGAGTCTGATCTTGTGGGGCCCGCCGGGTACCGGCAAGACCACGCTCGCGCGCCTGCTCGCGGCCCATCGCGGTGCCGCGTTCGAGACGCTCTCGGCCACCGGCGCGGGGGTCAAGGACATCCGCGAGGTGGTCGAGCGTGCGCGGGTCCGCCGCGGCGGCGGCATCGGCCCCGCGACGCTGCTGTTCGTCGACGAGATCCATCGCTTCAACCGCGCGCAGCAAGATGCGCTGCTGCCCCACGTCGAGGCGGGGCTGTGCCGCCTGGTCGGCGCGACGACCGAGAATCCCAGCTTCGAGGTCAACGCGGCGCTGCTGAGCCGCGCGCGGGTGTTCGCGCTGCAACCGCTGTCGATCGACGAGCTGAGCGGGCTGTTGCGTCGCGCGCTCGAGGATCGCGAGCGCGGCCTGGGCCGCCTGGGCCTGGGCGCCGACGACGACCTGCTGCGCGCGCTCGCGGCCCACGCCGACGGCGACGCTCGCCGCGCGCTGTCGGACCTCGAGACCGCGGTCGACCTGCTGCCCGACGGCGTCACCGTGCTCGGCGCCGCCCACGTCGCCGACGCCCTGGGCCGCAAGGCGCTGCGGTACGACAAGGCCGGCGAGGAGCACTACAACGTCGTGTCGGCGTTCATCAAGTCGATGCGCGCCAGCGACCCCGACGCGGCGGTGTACTGGCTGGTGCGCATGCTCGAGTCGGGCGAAGACCCGATGTTCGTCGCGCGCCGCCTGGTCATCTTCGCGGCCGAGGACGTCGGCAATGCCGAGCCCCAGGCGCTGGTGCTGGCGCAGGCCGCCGCCGCGTCCACGCACCTGGTCGGGCTGCCCGAGGCCGCGCTGCACCTGACGCAGGCGACGTTGTTCCTCGCGCTCGCACCCAAGAGCAACGCCGCGCTCGCGAGCTACGCCGCTGCACGCAAGGAAATCGCGCGCTCGGGCGCATTGCCGGTGCCAATGGCGGTGCGCAACGCCGTGACCGCGATGATGAAGGCGGCGGGCTACGGCGCGGGCTATCGCTATCCCCACGACTTCGCCGGCGGCGTCGACCACGAGCACCGCAGCCACCTGCCCGAGCCGCTGCAGTCGCTGCCGCGCGGCACGCTGGCGCGGGTGGGCGGACAGGGCTGGGAAGCGGACGCGCAGGCGCGACTCGACGCGGCCCGGGCCCCGCGCGCCCAGGCGCCGGGCGAGGCGGGCGCGTCGGCGCACGAACTCGAAGGCGAGCCGGGCTCGCGGGCGGCGGCGCACGGCGAGCCCGGCGAGGCCGCGCCCACGGTCCACGGCCCGCGCGAGTGACTACTTCGACTTGCTCGCGGCCTTCTTCGGGGCGCCGGCGGTCGCGACCGCGCGACGGCGGGCGATGCGGGCCTTGAGCTTGCGTTGGCGCCGACGACGGCGAGCCTTGGGAGTGCGACGGTTGTCTCCGCGTGCCATGTGCCCGCGGTTTGTCCCGCAGGTGCACTGGCGGCGTCAAGTATGATCGCCCGCACCGCTGCACCGCCGCCGGCCCGCTCGAACGCGGGCTGCGGCGCACAGCCGGCGCGCTCGGGGACGACACGACCATGGTCAGGCTCTCGGTCAACGTGAACAAGTTCGCGACGCTGCGGAACTCGCGGACGCGGCAGCCGCCGGATCGAAGCGCCGGACGCCCCAGCGTGGTCGAGGCCGCGCGCACCTGCGTCCAGGCCGGCTGCCCCGGCATCACCGTGCACCCACGCGCCGACGCGCGACACATCACCACCGCCGACGTGCTCGAGCTGGCCGAGCTGCTCGCGCCACTGCGTGATCGCGTCGAGTACAACATCGAAGGCGACCCGCGACCGGATCTGGTCGCGTTGGTCGAGCGCGTGCGCCCGCACCAGTTCACCTTGGTGCCGGTCGCGGCCGGCGAGATCACCAGCAGCGCCGGCTGGCGGCCCGAGGCCGATCGCGGCGCGCTGCTCGACGCGATCGCGCGGGCGCACGCCGTGGGCACGCGGGTCAGCATCTTCGTCGATGCCGCGATCGCACCGGTCGAGTGGGCCGCGTCGCTCGGTGCCGACCGCATCGAGATCTTCACCGAGCCCTACGCCCACGCGGCGTGCCGCGGCGGCGACGCGGCCGCAGCCGCGCTGCAGGCGTGCGTGGCCGCGGCCGCGCGCGCCCACGCCCTGGGCCTGGGCGTCAACGCCGGTCACGACCTCGACCTCGACAACCTGCCGGCCTTCCTCGCGGTGCCGCACCTGGCCGAGGTCTCGATCGGCCACGCGCTGGTGTCCCACGCGCTGTGGCACGGACTCGCCGCGACCGTGCGGGCCTACCTCGGCGTGCTCGCGGCCTGAGCCTGCAGCGCGCGCAGGGTCGCGAGCCTCCGACTCGGGTCGCGCCAGGCTCGTCGCGAGCGCCAACGCGCGATCGAGCCGCACGCGCGCCTGCTCGTGCTCGCCGAGCGCGAGCCGGACCTCGCCGGCCGACTGCAGCGTGCGCACGACGTCGGGGTGGTCTCGCCGCGGCTCTTCTCGTAGATCGCCACCGCCTCGTCGTAGCGCGTGGCGGCGCGCGTCAGCTGGCCGCGCTTGGCGTCCACGCCCGCGAGCACCGCGAGCGACGCGGCGATGCCGGGGTGCGCGTCGCCGGAGGCTGCGCGCCGCAGCGCCAACGCGGTCTCGGCCCGCTGCTCGGCCTCGTCGAGCTCGCCGGAGTTCTCGAGCAGGATCGCCAGGTTGTTGGTGAGATCGGCGACGTTCTCGTGCGTCGGGCCCAGCGCTCGCTCGGCCAGGCTCACGACCTGACGGAACCGCGGAAGGCACGGCGTCGCGCCGTGCTGGTAGAAGCAGGTCGCGGCCAGGGCGTTCTCGATCTGGACCGCGTCGGGGTGCACGTCGCCCTTGTCGCGCAGCACGATGGTGCGCACGCGCTCGAACTGCTCCTGGGCCTCGGCGTAGCGCGCGGCGGCGACGTAGCCGATGCCGAGCGCCTCGTAGGTCTGGGCCGTGCGCAGATCGTCGGGACCCCAGCGCGCCACCGCGAGCTCGGTCGCGCGCAGGCACTGGGCCAAGGTGAAGGTCGGCTCGGCCTTGTCGGCCAGGACCTCGCAGATGGCCTCGGCCAGCGCGGCCTGCAGCGCTGGATCGCCGCCCTCGCGCTCGAGCCCCGCGGCGGCGTGGCCGGCCCAGGCCAGGCCCTCGTCGTAGCGCGACAGGCCCACGCCCACGACCGTGACGAGTTCGGTCGCCGCGCGCACGAACAGCGCATCGTTGCCCGAGGCCAGGGCCCCGTGGGCACCGTCCTCGAGCTGCCGCCGCGCGTCGGTGGTGAAGCCCGCGGCGCTGGCCAGATCGCCGCTGGTGACGTCGACCTCGGCCTCGATCGCGCGGTACTCGGTCGCGCGCGCGCGCTGCCGCAGCGCGGGCATGCCGGCGTAGGCCTCGGCGTAGCGGCCGAGGCGGCCGTCGATCTCGGCGGCTGCGAGCGCGTCGCGGATGTCCTCGACCTCGGCCAACACCGCAGGATCCTCGGGCGGCGCGACCGCGGCGAGCAGCGCCGCGGCGTCGTTGCAGCGATCGAGCGCGGGCAGGGCCACCACCGCATCCGCGGCGCGCTGCACCGCCGACGCATCGGCCTGCTCGAAGCGCTCGCCCAGGCCCTGCAGCGCGACCAGGCGCGTGCGCAGGCAGGCGCTGCGGCGATCGAGCAGGGTCGACGACTGATCGCCGCGCTCGTGCGTGGCGCGGCAGGCATCCTCGGCTGCGGCGGACCGTGCTCCTGGGCGTAGCGCGCGAGCGAGTCGGCCACGCGCGTCGCGGTCTGCTCGCCCAGGGTCTCGCCTCATCGGAACGCAGCAGGCCGGCGTGCGTTCGCGCGCGCGTCGGTCCACGCCGCACGCGCGGGCGCACCCGCGGTCTCGCAGCGCGGCCCGTCGCTGCCGCCCCTGCGGCCAGCGCGACGTAACCGCCGGCGAGCACCAGCGCGCGCGACTCCGCCAGCAGCGGCGTGCGCGAGCGTCTCGGCTGCAGCGCCGTCCGGCAGCGCGTCCATGTCGGCGAAGCGCTGCGCCGGGTCGACCTCGAGCCCGCGCTCGAGTGCGCGGCGCAGCCCTGCGGGCACGCGCACCTCGGCCGGCGGCGGGTGTCGCCACGCTGCACACGGCCAGCGCGAGCGAGAAGCGATCGCGTCCGGCGAACGGGCGCTCGCCGAACAGTGCCTCCCACAGCGCGACGCAGAACGCGAACTGATCCGCGCGGCATCGAGCGCCATGCCGCGGTGCTGCTCCGGGGCCATGTACGCCGGCGTGCCCGCCATCGCGCCGGTGCGCGTGAGCCGGACGTCGACGCGAGCGCTGCGCAGGGGCGCAGGCGCCGCCCGAGCCGGCCAGCCGGCACAGCCGCAGGCGCCGCGGCGGTTTCCGCGAGCGCCTCGGGCCCGCGCTCGCGCGACGCGGGCTCCGGACTCGGATCGCGGCGGCTCGGGTAGCGACTCGGGCTCGGTCTCGGGCTCGGGCTCGGGCATCGCGGTCGCGTCGGCGGTGCGCGCAGTCCGAAGTCGAGCACGCGCACGCGACCGTCCTCGCCGACCATGACGTTGTCGGGCTTGAAGTCGCGGTGCAGCAGCCCGACCGCGTGGGCCGCCGCGAGCCCGCGACCGGCCTGCACGAACAGCGACACGATCGCGTCGCGGTCGATTCGGGCCGCCGCCAGGTGCTCGGTCAGCGTCTGCCCGCGCACGAACTCCATCGCCACGAACACGCGGCCCTCGAAGGTGCCGACGTCGTGCACGACCACGACGTTGGGGTGGGTCAGCCGCGCGAGCGCCTGGGCCTCGCGCAGCAGTCGCGCACGCCCCATGCTGCCGCCGCCGCCAGACTCCTCGATCTGCAGCAGCTTGATCGCGACCTTGCGGTCGAGGTCGGGATCGTAGGCCGCGAACACCACGCCCATGGCGCCCTGGCCCACGCGCTCGAGCACGACGTAGCGCGCGATCGCGGCGCCGGGTCCGAGCTGGCCCAGGGCGTCGTGCACCGGCAGCACGAGATCCGGATCGACGTCCGTGGGGTGCGGCGTGATCGCGCGCGTGGTGTTGCCCGAGCCCGCCACCAGCGTCGATCGTAGCGTGGGCACCGGCAGCGGCGCGGTTGCGCGGCGATTTCACGCGTGGGCGCACGCGGCCCGCCGCAGGCCACCGGTCGCTTCTGGCCGTGCGGGCGCGACGCGCTGCTCACGGCTCGCCGGGCCAGGGCTGCCAGCTGCGGCTCGGCGTGCCGTCGCCGATCACGGGCCAGCCGTCTTGCCACGCGATCCGATCGACCAGGACCTGCCGCCCGGCGGCCTGGTCGTGGCTGCCGTCGCCGGCGTTGGACCACGCGTGGTAGACGAAGTAGTCGAAGCTGCCCACCGTGACCACGCTGCCGTGGCCCGGCCCGACCCAGCGCTCGTTGTTGCCGAGGATCGGCGCGCCGTGTTTCTCGTACGGTCCCAGCAGCGACCCCGAGCGCGCCACGCCGGTGCGGTAGCGGTGGTCGTAGACGTTGCCGCTGTAGAACAGCAACCACTGCCCGTCGCGGTGCACCAGCCACGGCGCCTCGATCACGCCGCCTTCCCAGCTGCCGGGATCGTTGGTGAGCAGCTGCGTCGCGCGGCTGCCCGGCGCGAACGCGAGGCCGTCGCCGGTCAGCGCGCGCGCGAGGATCGGCGTGGGCGCGCCGACCGAGTTGCCGTCGATCTTGTAGACCAACCATGGCTGCGCGCCGTCGTGGACCCACGTCGCGTCGATGACGCCCAGGCCGTCCTGCACCAGCGGCGCCGCGGTCTCCAGGGCCTGTCGATGCCGTCGGCCCACAGCGCGCCGATACGGCGTGCTTTGCCGTCGACGCTGGTGAAGTACGCCAGCAGGCCGTCGCCGCGATCGTGGAGCTCGGGCGCCCAGTTGCGCCAACCGTTGGCGGCCCGCACGCAGGCCTTGCCGCGGGCAACAACGCGACGCCGAGTCGGTCGCGACGGATCGCGGCTGCGCCGAGATCGAGGCTGCCGCCGGTGCAGACCATGGCGCTGCGGCGGCGAGTTGTCCCGGCAGCGCGAGCACGCCGGGGTCAGGGCAGTCGAAGCCGACGACCGGGTTGAGGTAGGGCGGCTTGGGTCCGGGCACGCCGCTGGGCACGGGCACGGTCGACAGCGCAGCGGTCGGGATCGGCGCGAATGTGGCCTCGCCGAGGCCGCGCGCCACGACAACGTCACGCTCGCGAGCCCGCCGGGATCGAAGTACTCGACGGTGATCGGCACCACGACGCCGTCGAGCTCGACCTCGGCCTCGGTGTGCGTGGCGGGGTGGGGCGGCCAGTCGGTGAGCACGGCTGGTGCCGCCCAGCACCACGCGCACGCCGTCGTCGGCGTCGGTCGCGAGGGTATGGCTACCGCTGCGCGGCGGTGACCAGCCGTGCCAGCGCACGCCGAAGCGATCGGCGGGCAGCCCCGGCGCCGGCGCGCCGTCGGCCCAGTCAAGGCGCGACCTGCGGCTACACCTGCGCGAGCACGACGTCGTGGAAGTCGGCGAAGACCTCGGCGAACAGGCCCGGCACTGGCTCGGGCGGCGCGCCGGTCGAGCCATCGTCGGCGTCGCCGCTGCTGCCGTCGCTGCCGCTGCCAGCTTGGGCGTCGGTGGTCGCGGCGGTATCCGTGCCGTCGGCGGCGCCATCGTCGCTACCAGGGGCGGTCGCGGACGCGGGGCTGGCATCGGGCGCCCCGCCGCAGGCCGCTGCAGGCTCGCCGCCGCGATGCTGCACGCTGCCCGGCCGCGCCATGTCGCTCGAAGGTGGCGCGAGCGGCGGCCGGCGGCAATCCGCAGAACCGCTGATGCCGGGGATCCGTGATCGTGGGGGGCAGCCGCGGCGCCTGACGGGGCGTCCCATGACCATGACGCCCGTTCGTTTCGCACCTCGTCCGTTCGACCCTGCTGCTCATCGCCGGCGGTCTCGCCGTCGGCTGCGCGCTGCCCTTGAAGGTGGCGAGGACGATCGAGGTCACGGCGCATCGCCGCGAGCAGCTCGATCACCGCGCTGTCGTTGTGCGGGCCGGTCGCGGCAGGCGGCTGCAGCAAGGTCGACGACGAGGTGCGTTTCTGTCGGCGGTGGGCTACTGCGTGTCGATGGTCAGCGGGAATGGCATCGACGAGCCCGCGTGCATGGGCGCGGTCGAGGACTACCTCGCGTGCCTGGCCGAGCTCGACTGCGACGAGCTGGTCGGTGGCAACGTGGACGCGAACCCGGGCAGCCGAGGCGAACTGCGCCCGACCCGGCGACGGCGGCGGCACGGGCCGGATGCAGGCAGCGACACCGAGCCCGGCGACGGCGGCGGAGCCGAGGGCGAGGCGGTCGAGGTGCACGAGCGGCGGGTGCAGCTCGACGCGATCGCAGCGCAGTGCGCCTTCTTCGGCGGCTGGCCGGATACCAGCGACAGCGGCGCGGAGCCGGATCCCGACATGGGCGGCAGCGACGGCGGCTGAGGCGGGCGCGGATCGCGTCGTCGCGGGCAGCGGTAGACTCGGACGCACGTGGTGTGGGCGCGCTACGCCGAGACGATGCCCGCGGACTGCGACGCGGTGTTCGAGCTCGTGCACGACTACGACCGCCGACTGTCGTGGGACACGCTGCTGCGGCGCGCGTACGTCCAGGGCGGCGTGGCGCGCCGCGGCGCGATCGCGGTGTGCAGCGGCCGCTGGGCCGTCGGCGGCCTGACGATGCGCACGCGCTACGTGTCGTTCCGCCCGGGCGTGGTCGCGGCGGTGGAGCTGGTCGGCCGCACGCCGCTGTTCGAGCGCTGGGCGGCGTCGATCCGCCACACGCCGCTGCCGCGAAGACGCTGACCGCCTGGTGTACACCGCTCAACTTCCGCGCGCGGCCATGGCTCGCGTTCGTGCACCGAGCCGGTGATGGGGTGGTTCTTCGCGTCGGAGACCCGTCGACGCCTGCGCGCCTCGCGGCGGCGCTGGGGCGGTGGGGCAGGGCGGGGTGGGGCGCACGCCGGGTCTGCGATGATGCTTCGCGCCGTCGCCGACCGCCGTCACCACGGCGTCGCGCAGCTGCCCGGCAACGCGTCGAACTCGCACGGGCCTTCGCCGAGGCGTCGTTGCCCGGCGCCCGCAGCAGGATCGAACCTGCGACCTACGGTTTGGGAAACCGTCGCTCTATCCGACGCTTCAAGCTACGCGAGCGGGGCACGACACTAGCAGAGGCGCTCTCGGTCAGCGCACGCGTTGGCGCGCGAGCCGAGCGCGGGCCTCGTCGATGGAGCCGGCTCGGTGGCGTGACTTGTTGGCGACGGCTTCCATGTTGAGGCGGACGGCGAGCATCTCGGACTCGAGCACCACGGCGATGACGCACGCGCCGGAGCACTTCGCGTGGCGCGCGCAGACCCACTCGATGATCGCGGCGCGGACGTCCTCTGGCGGTGAGGTGTCGCGGTTGTCGAACAGCAAGCGTGTGATGCCGGCGTCGTCGCAGGCGCGATCGACCGCGTCGAGGAAGGCGCGCCGACAGCAGGTCCGCGGGCGCGCCCGACTGCACGATCTGCAGGCGGCCCTCGCGCGGCAACAGGCGGTAGGCGTAGGCGCTGGACATCGGCGACGCCGCCTTGCTCAGCACGGCGCGCGCAGCGGCTGAGCATGCCCAGCAGTCGCCGCGGCGGCCGACTATCCGCCACCACGCCTCGGTGTCGAGCGGCGCCGGCGGCTGGGCCAGGTGGGCACGCAGCACGTGCACCCACCGGCGCATGGATCGGCATCTCGCGTGCGCGCCACTGCGTCGAGATGCCCAGCACCAGCGCGTCGGGATCACCGGGCTGCAGCCGATCGTGCGCGCGCAAGCTGCCGTGCTCCGCCTCCCGCTGCCGCCGAGCCCGAGCTCGGCCGTCCGATCGATCACCGCCGCCGCCCACTGCTCGAGCGTGTCAGCGAACGGCTCGATGGCCCCGGTCGCCGGCTCGAAGTGCACGATACCAGCGGTGCAACGCGAACTGCACCGTGCACGTCCTCGGCGAAGAAGTACAGCGTGCTCGCGTGGCGCCACGGCCCGCCGCAGCGTCAGCGCGTTCCCGGTCGTCGACGCCGCGGATCTGCGCCACCGTGGTGCTCGGCCGCACGTACAGCGCGCCGCCGGGGTGCGGAAGCCGTCGCGCAGGTGCAGCAGCGCCTCGAGCTTCGAGCACGCGCTCGCGCGCCGCGGTGATCGAGACCTCGCGCAGCCGCGAGGCACGCGCGAGTGCGCGGGGCCAGCGCGCGTGAGCTCGACGAGGCACGGTTCTTCGCCATCGCGGGTCGTGGGCAAGCATACCGGGCCACCGGCCGCGCTTCCCGGGGCGCGGCTTCGCGCAGTTGCGTACGCAGGCGCCACGCGCCGCCCGGCGCGGGCCGGGGCCGCTGGTAGCATCGGGCATGACTCGCGCCTGCCTCGACAAGCGCTCGAAGGTACGCGCAAGCACGGCCTGCCGCTCACCGCCGCGCCAACACCACCAGGTTCAACACCACCGCCGCCGGCAACGTCATCGCGACCGGCAACACCTTGGGCCTGTCCAAGGAGCTCGGCGCCAACGGCCCCGGCACCCGCGACTCGATCGGCACCTTCCTGACGCTCGATCCGACCTCGGTCGACGACGTCCCCGCCAACGACCTCAACCCGTGGTTCGCCGGCACGACCTACGACTGGACCCTCAGCGGTGCCGAGGCCGTGCTCGACCTGCCGATCGACGCGCAGGTGCTCTATGCCGAGCTGGTCTGGGGCGGCAGCTCCTACTACGGCGTCGAAGACGTGCGCGACGCGATCGACGGGCCGGTGACGCTCGCGATCGGCAACGACAGCCTCGCGGTGCTACCCGACGCGACCACCGGACTCGATGTCGACGAGATGTCGGCGCAGGGCTTCTTCGCGCACTACTACATGCGTACCGCGGACGTCACCGACTTCGTCGCCGACCACGGCGAGGGCACCTACGCCGTGACCGGCGTGCCCGCGACCCAGGACACCTCGATCAACTCGCTCAACGCCGCCGGCTGGACCCTGGTCGTGGCCTACCGCGACAGCGCGCAGCCGATCCGCAACCTCACCGTGTTCGTCGGCGGCTCCTTCGTCGACGAGCAGGCGACCGAGGACTACTCCGTCGCGGGCTTCTGCACCCCGCCGATGGGCCCGTTCGACGGCACCGCGGTGGTCAGCGCGCTCGAGGGCGACGCCAACCTCGTGGGCGACGAGCTGGTGATCGGCCCCGACGAAGGCGGCCCCTTCGCCAACCTCTCGGGCCCCAACAACCCCATCGACAACTTCTTCGCCTCGCAGATGAACGGCCCCGACGGCATGCTCGACACCTCGGGCACCTTCGGCACCGCCAACCACGACGCGGTGCTGGGCCTCAACGCCGTCGGCGCGCGCCAGGGCTGGGACATCACCCACGTGCCGGTGTCGTCGGCCGGCGGCCAGCTCGACAACGGCCAGACCTCGGCGGTCTTGCGCACGCAGACCAGCGGCGACTCCTACGTGCCGACCACCGTCGCGTTCGCCATCGGTGTCAACGCGCCCGACTTCTCCGGCGACGGCACCGGCGTGCTGGTCGCACCGACCTCGCTGGCCGACGACGAGTCCGCCACCGTCACGATCTCGATGAACAACGTCGGCCTGGTCGACGCATCCGACGTCACGCTGACGATGCCGCTGCCGACCGGGCTCGAGCTCGACAGCTACGCCACCGACGGCAACGACGGCGACATCGACGGCAACGCGGTCGCGACCGCGGATCTGACCACCGGCGTCGCGGTCGGCACCGTCGGCCCCGGCGAGGTGCGCCAGATCGTGATGTCGGTGCGGGCCGCGGGTGCGCCCGACGATCTCGTCGCCGGCTGGACGCTGCAGCCGCAGTGGACCTACAGCTACGTCAGCTGCGTCGGCGAGCCGCCGCTGGAGGAGCCAGCCATCGCCTCGGGCCTGCACATCGACTACGAGCCCGCCGCCGGGCACCCCAGCGGCGCCGACTCGGGCGAGCGAGACCACCGCGGCGGACGTCGGGCGGCGGCGACTCCGACAGCATGTCGGCGACCAACTCCGAAGGCGACGCGTCGGCGAGCGACAGCGCGACCGAAGGCGCCGACTCTCGGGCGCAGGCCATCAGCGCCAGCGACAGCGCGAGGTGTCGGCAGCGGCGACGTGGCGGCTGCAACTGCACAGGCGCGCCGCGTGGCAGCACGCTGTGGCTCGCGGGCCTGGCGCTCGTGGGGCTGCGCCGGCGCCGGCGCGGTGCCGGGGTTGGGACGCTCGCCGCGGCGTGATCCGCGGCTGGGAACGCTCGGCGCCCGGCAGGCCACTGCCCGGCCAACGCATGGACGCCAGCCGACTCCGACGAGCGGTGTACGAGATCCACGATCAGGGTCGTCGCCGCGGGCACTACTTCCAGGTCGCCGAGGACGAGCGCTTCGTCGGACGACGGCTGCGGCGAGGCGCGACCTCGTCGGCTTCGGCGGCCTGACCTACCACCTCGGGCTCGAGTTCGACCCGCGGCCCGATCGAGGGCGTAGCCGCGCGAGGCCCACCGCCGCTTCGGCGCACAGACCTCGTACAGCCGCGGCCTGTCGTGTCCGCTGTACGAGGTGCTCGAGCGCGAGCTGCTGCCGCAAGTGTTCGATGCGCCCCACGTGCTGGTGCTGCCCAGCTCGACGATCGCGCGCAGGTCGCGATGCCGAGCTGCTGGCCGAGCGTGACGCGATCGTGATCGATCACCAGACCCATCGCTCGGTCGACGACGCGATTACGCTGCAGTGCGCGCGCAGCCGCGCGACCAAGGTCGTGGTGCGTCACGGCGATCTCGACGGCGTGCCGCCGCCGAGACCATCGCGCGGCTCGCGAACCGACACCACACCGTGTGGCTGGCGACCGACGGCGTGTACTCGATGTACGGCGACTACCTGCCGGCGTCGTTCTCGCCGAGATCCTCGCGCTCGCCGCCCGCCCAACTGACGGCTGTACGCCGACGACGCCCGCCGGCATGGGCTGAATTGGCGGCCGCCTGGACGGCCATACCTGTCGGCGACGAACGCCTGGTGCGGTGACGTCGCTGGCGAAGGCGTTCGGCGTCAACGGTGGGGTCGTGGTCATTGCGCCGGCTCAAGGTCGCCGGGACCGCGCGGCTGGTCGGCGGCCGTGCTGTTCTCGGACCCATGCGCCCCGGTGACCTCGGCGCCCGCCGTGCGTGGCGCGGATCCACCTGGGGCCCGAGCTGCCGCGACTGCGGCGCGCGCTGGGCTCGACCGCGTGCAGCAGATGAACCGGCGCTGCCTCGCGCTCGACGTGCCGCTGGCGGTCGAGAACAGGACGCCGATCGTGTTCATCCCCGTCGGCGCGCCGGCTGGTCACGCCCTCGCGGGAGCCGTCCCGCGGCAACAACCCGTCAACGTCTCGGGCTTCCCGCGGTGCCCTCGGGCCGCGGTGGCGCGTGCGGTCTCGGCGCTGCAGCGGGCCGAGGATCGAAGCGCTGTGGTGCAGTCCCTGGCCGTGCGCGTGCCGCAGGTGCTCGCGGCCCACGGGCTCGATCGCGAGGCCCTCGCAGGGCACCGCGGCGCGCTGCGGGCTTCGCGCGGCGCGCGCGGCCATCTGGAATCGACTCGCGCCGGCCTTGCGCTGCAGGCGCCGTCGCACCGACGTGCGAGCGCTCGAGCCCTGCCGACTGGACGCCGCCGTGGCGGCCTGGGCTGCATCGACGCCGCGACCTGCGCGCGAAGTCGCGACCGTGCACCACCAGTACGCGCTGCCACGGCTGGCGCTGGCGTGCGCGCGCTGGCCTTGGTCGATGCCGAGCATCGCCTGGTCGCCGGCCGCGCCGGTGACGTGCCTGGTCAAGGACGACATCTTCATGCATGCCGACGTCAGCGCGGCGCTCGAGCGCGGCCGCGAGCGCGAGCCGTACCTGTTCACCTCGCAGGTGGTGTCCTTGGGCACGATGGTGTCGAGGAGGCCCGCACCACCAGCACCGCATGGGCCCGCGCCCGGGCCTCGCCGAGGCCCTGGTGAACGCGATGCGGTGATCCGCTGGACGAGGACGGCGCGAGCACGTTGGTGCTGCGCGACCTGCCGGTGGATCACCCGCTCGCGGGCGCGCTGCCGATCTCGACCATTGCCGATGCGGATCCCCGCCAGCCGTGCTCGAGTTGGGGCCGTGGCACGGCGCCGCGGCCTTCGCGGCCTCCGCCAGCGGGCGCCGCCAGGGCCGCGTCAAGGAGATCCAGCGCCAAGGCGGACGCCGACATCGAGGTCCCCAGGACCGCCGCCACCGACGTCGACGAGCACCTGGCGCAGCCCTTGCCGTCGTCGTACCTGGGCTGGCCGATCGCAACCGCGGGGATCAACATCTTCCCGCGGCGATGGCGATGCCGCGGGCTCTTGGCCAGCGGCGCGTGTTCACGGTGCTGCGTCACCGCGGTGCGATCGTGGCATGGGGCGCGCTGCATCGCGCAGGCACCGACCTGCGCGGCCACTGGTGTGCGGCGTGGACTACCGCCCGTTCGGCGACCGCCGTGAGCCCGTACCGTCGGCTGCTGTAGCGAGATCGTCGCTTCGCCGGCGAACACGGCATCGAGCGCGTGCACCTGGGCGCTGGGCGCCGACCACGAGGACCGCTGGCGCACCATCGAGCAACGTCGCGGTGATGCGCGCTCCGACGAGTTCCAGGCCGTCGCGCTGGCGGAGTTCGTCACCCGCCTCGCGTGCGCGCGCCGGTGCCGGCATGACCGCCGACGTCGTCGTCATCGGCGCGGGGCTGGCCGGAGCTGTGCGCGCGGTCAGGCTGTCGCGCGGGCAGGGCGGTGCACGTCGCCAGGCGCCGAGCCGGTGGTGGGTGGGCGCTGCGCGAGCGCTCGAGCACGCCAGCCTGCTTTGGTCAACTGCAACGACTTCGGCCGCCGCATCGTCGACCTGCGTGAGCTCGGCGCGCCGGTGGCGTTTTCTCCCAGCACGGTCGACATCCACCTGGGTTTCAATCACCGCATCGGCAACGCCGCCACCCTGGGCACGATCGGCTTCGTGCTGCGGCATGCGCCGGGGTTGGTACGCCTGGTGCGAGGCGTCCCGTGCCCCGCCGCGCGCCCACCGTCGCGCCGACCGCCGTGCGCGACCTGGAGAATCGCCGATCTGGTCGGACTGCTCGCGTACGCCGTGGGCCGCCGCTGCCGCCTGCGCAGGACCTCGCGGCCGACTTCGCCCAGGCCAACCTTTCGGCCACGACCGCGCGGTCGTGCCGTCGACGGCGTCGGGGCCATCGTCGAGGCCCTGCGGCGGCGGCTGCACGAGCGCGGCGCGCAACTGCACCGTCGGCTGCGACCAGGTCGTGCGCGAGGGCTCGGGCTTTGTCGTGCACAACTGCAGGCGCCGCTGCGTGCCGGCGCGGTGGTCTCGAGCATGGCGCCGGCCCAGGCGCCCACGCGATCGAGCCGGCCAGGCTGGCGGTCGCGCAGTGCCTGTGTTCGTGCTGCGTGGCGCACGTTCGACGCTGGGGCCCGGTGCGCACGAAGGCATCGTGTGCCCGGCGGCGCGGCGCAGTGGCTCGCCAGGCTCGAGCAGGGCAGTACTCCTGCGCACGCCGCTTCGGCTGCACGGCCGCGATCACGTGGGCGCCGATGCGACCACCGTCGTACCTCGCGCGCAGGGCGTGGACGAAGTTCGACGACGCGACGCGGTAGGTGATCAGCCGGATGTCGCGGGCCTCGACCACGTGCGGCCGAGCCCGAGGCGGCGATCCGCGAGGTCACGCGCTGAACACGATCCGGCGGATTCACCTGGCGCGCCACAGGCTCGGCAGCGCGCTCGCGGCCGCGCTGCGGCGACAGGCCGCTGCCCACGCGCGCGCGGCCGACAGCGGGACCTCCTGCGCGTCAGCAGCAGCATCGGCGCGTCGGGGAACGTGCCAACACCGCGGCGATGCTGTCCAGGGCGCGTGCCGCCCGCGCTGCTGCTGTGCACGACGCGCTGACGCCGGCCGCGTGCCCCGCACTCGAAAGCTGCGCTGGCGCGCCGCTGCACGCAGGTGTAGCGGCCTGGAACGGCTCGGACACGATGCCGTGATCGACCAGCCGGCATCGCGGAAGCGCAGGGTACCGCGCGGTTCATGTACGCCCGCGCGGTCGCGCGGTACCGTCAGCAGCGCGAGGTCTGCAGCCCGGCGGCGCCGGGATCGGCACGCCGGTAGCCGTCGCGCGGTAGCGCGCAGCACGAAGCCAGCGCTCGGGCCCAGCAGCAGGCTGGGCCGGCATCGGCGGCAGGCCGAACTTGGGCCACGAAGATCGAAAGGCCATCGTCGACAGCAGGCTGGCGAAACGTCGTAGCGGCGGCGCGCCTGCCGCCGAGCCGCGCGAGGTAGGCCTCCTGCTCGACTTGGTTCATGCCGCCGCTCGCCGCGTTGGCCGTGCTTGACCGCGAACACCAGGCCCATGCGCCGGGCCTCCGAGGGCGGCTTGAGATCGAGCGCGAGCAACGGCACGCCGAACAGCGTCTCGAGGTAGGGCGTGCTGGCCCGCGCCGTCGAGCCGGACCTGCGCGTCGGTAGAGAAGCGTAAGCCAGATCAGGGTCTGGATCAGTCGTACAGGGCCTGACCATTGTTGGTGTCGCCGCCGTAGTGCTTGAGCGCCTCGCCGCTGTCGACGATGCGCTCGATCCACGCCAGCAGGCCGCCGTGTTCGTCCACCGGCCGCGCGCTTGTCGTAGGCTGCCAGCCGCGCGAGGTCTCGACCGGGGTCGAGCTCGGTGTCGCCGAGCACCGCGACCGCCGCGTTGCAGCAACCTCGAAGTACGGCACCGCGTGCTCGGGCTGCTGCGCGAGCTCGTCGAGCCGGTGCATGACCTTGCGCGTGGTGCCGAAGTCGCTCGTACAGCTCGAAGGCCGGCGTTGACCGGGTTCATGCGCGACAGGCCGCGCGCAGGCCAGTCGGCGCACGCGCACTGCTCGGCGATGCCGCGCGGCTTCGCCAGGTGCGGTTTCGCGCCCAGGCACGCGCGCATGCCGTCAGCAGTGCTGGTCGCGTAGCGGCATTGGCCACCGTGCCGATAGCAGGCGTGCTCGTCGGTGCCGGCTGGACCTCGCGCAGCTGCACCAGCGCTCGTCGTTGGTCACCGCGGTAGTACCGATCGAGCCGACTGCGAACGCGGCGTGGACCAGGTCCTCGTTGCGCTTGCCGTCGTCGCCAGCACCTGCGCAACCCCGCCGCTTCAGCACGCCCGTCGCTGCCGGTACGCTTCGCCCACGGCCGGGGACTATCGCACGGGCCGTGCGGTGCCGCCGCGACGAACCGGACCGCGGCCAGGGGCGCCGATGCAGGCCATCGGGTTTGCCGATAGAATGGTCCATGTCAAGTCGAGGCGCGGTGCCGACCAGGGCACCAGGCCGGCCGGCGCCGACGCGCGAGCTCCACGACGCCGACCACTTACAGCAGCGTCGGGCCGCGCAGCAGCGCCGCCTCGAGAAGAAGCTTGTCCACTCGATCAGCAGCCAAGCCGCTTGCGCCAGCGCTTGGATGCACGCTCGGCGGCCCTTGACGTTGCCGCGCGGCACGAACAGCGCAGGTATTCGTCACCCGCGGATCGATGAAGTTCGTGGGGTCGACGGCCTTGGCCGCGGCGCGCAACCCAGTGCACCAGCGCACGGCTGCAGTCCGGACGAAGACCCGGCGCTTTCGAGGCGCACCACGGTGACGCCCAGCACCGCGAACGCCGCATCCACGAACGCGTCGCCGCGCGCTTTCGAGCATGGGCCGCCCTCGGCAGCGCCTGGCTCGGCCGCGAGCTGGGCCTCGAGGTGCCCAGGCGCAGGCCGCGCGATGCCTCGTCGAGCCACCGCCCTGCCCTCGATCAGGCGTGTGCTCGAACCCACGGACGAATTGCCTTCGAGCTGCACGCGATCGTGCTCCGCGAGCTCGGGCGGCCCGGCCAACGCTATCGGCATGGATCTCGCCCAGATCAACGCAGCGCCCGCGGCCACGGCGGTCGCCCACAGCGGCCGCGGGCATGCCCTCGGCGACGATCTTGCCGAAGCGCAGCCAGTTCGTCCGCACTGGTACAGACCGCGCCGCCGCACTCGAGCACGACCACGATCTCGCGCGCCGCGTCGGTCAGCACCAGCGCGCTGCCCTCGGGCCGCGTGACCTGCAGCGCGTCCTCGCCCAGCGCCGGCACGCGCGTGGCCATGCCGGTCGAGCTACCCAGCGACCACAGCGCCGCGTCGCGCACGAAGCTCGTGCCCTCGTCGGGCTTGCGGAACGCCCGCAGGCGCACGCGCTCGCGCGGGCCGGCGTCGCGCTTGCCCGCGCGCACCAGCACCCGCTCGAACAGGTGCTCGCGCGCGTCGGTGCGCCCGGTCCAGTGCGTGGTGTAGCGCACCGCCTTGGGTGCCTCGAGCAACGTGCGCGCGTCCTGGGCGTCGTTGACCCGGAACTTCGCGACCGCCTCGGCCAGCTGCAGGCCCAGGCTCGCGTCGTCCTTGCACACGCCGGTGCCGCAGCGCAGGTGCAGCACCGCGCCCAGGTCCTCGAGCAGCGCGACCGCCTGCCGCTCGTCGGGGTCGTGCGCCACCACGATGCGATCGATGCCCGCGCCCAGCTCGAGCGCACGGTCGCGCTCGGGCCCGCCGCGCGCGGCGGTCAGCAGCTCGGCCATGGTGCTGGGCCGGCCGCCGGCCATGCCCGAGCCCACGGTCTCGAACACCGCGGTCGCGCCCAGCGTGGGCTTGCGCCACACCCCCAAGGTCAGGTCGTGGCTCTGCGAGCGGTGGCTCGCGAGGTAGGTGACCGCGTCGTGGCGGCCGTCGTCGAGCCCGACCACGCCGTCGTCGCGCTGCAGCGTGAACTGGTTGTCCGACGTCAGGTCGCGAAGGTCCTTGAGCGTCAGCAGGTTGTCCGCGCCGACCGCCTCGACCTCGACGTTCCACTGCAGGCTGTCGTGCGACAGGTTGCGGTTGTCGCCCATGACCAGCAGGTGGCGCTCGGGCACCTTCCACGTGCGCGGCTTGGGCACCAGATCGTCGCGGTCCTCGACCGTCAGCACGTAGCGCACGACGTAGGTCTTGCCGTCGAGGTGCTCGTGGTAGAGCTGGCAGTTGCCCACGGTCTTGACCCCGGCCTCGTCGAGGCAGCGCTCGGACAGCGGCTCGCGCGCGAGCACCTCGAAGTCGTCGTCGCCGGCGCGCTTGATCGCGACCTCGCGCCCGACCACGCGGACCTCGTCGCCGGGCAGCCCGATCACGCGCTTGATGAAGTCCTCCGACTCGTCGAGCGGATAGCGGAACACGACCACGTCACCGCGCTCGATGTGGCCCAGCGACTCGCCGACCACCGTGGTCGTGAAGGGAATCTGGATGCCATAGACGAACTTGTTGACGAAGATGTGATCGCCCGCGCGCAGCGTCGGCATCATGCTGCCCGAGGGGATCTTGAACGGCTCGTAGAAGCACGAGCGCAGCCCCAGCGCGACCATCACGGCGATGAGCACGTTCTCGGCGGTCTCGCGGATCGCACTTTTGCGCGCGAACGCGGCGTGCTGGTGGAGCAGCTCGTCGAGCCGCTCGGCCTCGTCTTCGACGCCGTGCCAGTCGTCCTTGGCCCGCAGGGTGTCGATGGCGGCGACCGAGGCACGGATGGCGTCCGCGGGCTCCGCCGCGATGCGCACGCCGTGCTTCTTGAGGATCCCCCTCGCCTCTTTCTGCAGCAGCTTCGCGGCCGACTTCACCGCGCGCCGCGAGCGGCGCCTGCGACCGCCGGGGCCGCTGCCGGGCGCTGCGTCGTCGCCGGGCGTGGCGCCCAGCGCGACGCCCGAACCAGCGCCGCGGGCGACGCCCGAACCAGCGCCGCGGGCGGCGCCCGGCTCGGCCCCGGCCTGCGGCTCGGTCACCCGTCCTCCAGGCTCAGCACGGCGTGGAAGGCCTCCTGTGGGATCTCGACGGCACCGATGGCCTTCAGACGCCGTTTACCCTTCTTCTGTTTCTCGAGCAGCTTGCGCTTGCGCGAGATGTCGCCGCCGTAGCACTTCGCGGTGACGTCCTTGCGCATGGCCTTGACCGTGGTACGGGCGATGACGCGCGAGCCGATCGCGGCCTGGATCGCAACCTCGAACTGCTGCCGCGGCACCAGGTCCTTCATCTTGATGCACAGGTCGCGACCGCGGTTGTAGGCGCTGTCGCGGTGGGTGATGAGCGACAGCGCGTCGACGTGCTCGCCGTTGACCAGCAGATCGAGCCGCACCATGTCGCTGCGGCGGTGCCCGGCGGGCTCGTAGTCGATGCTGGCGTAGCCACGCGAGCGGCTCTTGAGGATGTCGTAGAAGCCGAACACGACCTCGGCCAGCGGTAGCTCATGCTCCAGGCTTCAACTGCGCGCGTGGGCGTCGGGTAGCGCAGGTCCTTCTGGATGCCGCGCTGCTCGCACAGCTCGAGGATGGGCCCGACGTACTCCTGCGGCAGCTGGATGCGGGCCTCGATCCGCAGGCTCTTCGATCGACTCGTAGTCGCCCAGATCGGGGAACTTCGCCGGGTTGTCGATGATGGTGGTGGTGCCCGTCCTTGCCGTGGACCGCGAACTTTCACCCGACGGCGCGCAGTCATTGATGAGATCGAGGTCGTACTCGCGCTCCGGTCGCTCCTGCACGATCTCCATGTGCAGCAGGCCCAGGAAGCCCAGGCGGAAGCCGAAGCCCAGGGCCATGGAGGTCTCGGGCTCGTAGCTGAAGCTGGCGTCGTTGAGCGACAGCTTGGCCAACGCGTCGCGCAGCGCGGGATAGTCGGCGTTGTCCGTGGGGAACACGCCGGCGAAGACCATGGGCTGGATCTCCTTGAAACCCGGCAGCGGCAGCGCGGCCTCCGTCTTCGGCGTCGGCGATGGTGTCGCCGATCTTGCTGTCGCCGACCTCCTTCACGTTGCACACCAGGAAGCCGACCTCGCCTGCGGCGAGCTCGGACAACTCGACGATCTCGAGGCGCGAACACGCCGACCGCGATGACCTGGTAGATCTTGCCGGTCGAAAGCATCCGCACCTGCGCGCCGGGCCGCAGGCGGCCCTCGAACACGCGCACCATGGAGATGACGCCCTTGTAGCTGTCCCACCAGCTGTCGAAGATGAGCGCGCGGACGCGGGCTTCGCGATCGCCCTTGGGAGGCGGCACCCGGTCCACGATCGACAGCAACAGGTCGTCGATGCCGATGCCGGTCTTGGCCGAGACCAGCGCCGCACCGCTGCAGTCGAGCCCGACCATCTCCTCGATCTCGCCGCGCACGCGCTCGGCGTCGGCCGAGGGCAGATCGATCTTGTTGATGACCGGGATGATCTCGAGGTTCTCGTCGAGCGCCATGTAGACGTTCGCGAGCGTCTGCGCCTCGACGCCCTGGGCTGCGTCGACCACCAGCAGCGCGCCCTCGCACGCCTTGAGGCTGCGCGAGACCTCGTAGCCGAAGTCGACGTGGCCGGGCGTGTCGATGAGGTTGAGCTCGTAGAGCTCGCCGTCGGGCGCGGTGTAGGCCATCCGCACGCTCTGGGCCTTGATGGTGATGCCGCGCTCCCGCTCGATGTCCATCCGGTCGAGGTACTGCGCCCGGCCGTCGCGCGGGCCCAGCAGTCCGGTCGCCTCCATCAGCCGGTCGGCGAGCGTGCTCTTGCCGTGGTCGATGTGCGCGATGATGCAGAAGCTGCGGATACGGCTCTGCGGGGGGGCGGTCGGCACCGCTGGCTTGGCCTGCGGATCGTTCATCGTCGGGCTCGGACGCGGGGCTGGCGGCGGTGCCGGCCGTCGTCGGGCGGGCAGACGTACCACGAAACCAGCGCGGCCGCGCGGGCGGCGTCTGGCCGGCGTACGCGCCCGGCGGCGTCCGGTTCGCTTCGGGTTCGCCTTCGCTGGGGGCCCGCGCCTTGCCCCGCGCACACGCGCGCTCTAGAGTACCGGTGTGCGTGGACGCTGGCGTTGGGCAACTCGGAGCGCAGGCCGCAGACCCGTAGGGGGCCGCGCGAGGACGCCGGCGCTGGCCCTGTCCGTGGCCCTTGGCGCCTGCGCGGGCGGATCCAAGGGCGATCAGGCCTCCAAGGCCCCGGACGAGTCCGCGGAGGAGGCGCCCACCGTCGCCGCGCCGCCCAACCCCAACCTGCGGCCGCTGGTGGTCGACGTGGGGCGGTGCGAGGCCAAGAACGGCCGCGCCGATCAGTTCGATCTCAACCACGACGGCCGCAGTGATCTCGTGTCGATCTACTACGCCGGCGCGCAGAGCCAGCTGCTCGCGTGCAAGCAGGCGGACCTCAACTTCGACGGCCGCCTCGACGCGTACTTCCACTTCGACGACAAAGGCGAGATCGTCCGCGAGCAGTTCGACCTCGACTTCGACGGTCGCATCGATCTGGGCCGCAGCTACAAGGACCGCGAGCTGCAGCTCGACGAACAGGACCTCGATCGCGACGGCTACGTCGACGCGTGGCGGCGCTACGACAAGGGTCGACTGCTGCGCATCGAGACCGACCGTGACGGCGACGGCAAGGCCGACATGGTCACGCACTACCTCGCGGGCCACATCGACCGCGTCGGCTACGACGTCAACGGCGACGGGCGCTTCGAGCAGTGGGATCACGACGCAGCACGCCGCGCCCGGCTCGCGGAGGGCTCGCGCAAGGACAAGCGCAGCGACGCCGGCGCGGCCGATGCCGGCGGCGGGTACGTCGAGGAACCCGACAAGCCCAAGACCGACGCCGGCGGCGACAAGGCCAAGGACGACAAGGCCAAGGGCGACAAGGCCAAGGACGACAAGGCCAAGGGCGACAAGGCCAAGGGCGACAAGGCCAAGGGCGACAAGCCCGCGTCGGACAAGCCCGCGCCGGACAAGCCTGCGACCGACAAGCCTGCGACCGACAAGCCTGCAACCGAAGCAGCCAAGCCCGCGGCCCCAGCCAAGCCACAGGCACCCAAGAGCCCTTCGAGCCCCGCGCCGCTCAAGCCGCAAGGGCCCAAGGGCGGCTCGCCCGGCGCGCCGTAGCACCGCCGCGAGCACCCTGCCGCCGGGCGGCCGCGGTATGCTTGCGCCCCGACGATGGCCGATCCCGAAGCCCCGCAATCCGAGCCAGCGCCCAGCGCCGAGGTCTCCATCGACGACGAGTCGTCCGACCTCGCCGATGCGACGTCGGACTTCGGCCCGCCGTTTTCGGCCAAGACCTTCGGCGCGTCGTTCGTGTGGGCCAAGGGCGAGCAGTACGTCGCGACGGTCCTGCGCGTGAAGGAAGGCGAGAACGTCGTGGTCTCGACCGCCAACCGCCGCGACATGAACGTGATGCTGACCGGCGGCCGCGCCGTGCTCGAGGTCGACGAAGGCGGCGAGACCGACCGCGTCGAGCTGCTGCCCGCCGCGCCGGTGTTCATCGATCCGGGCAAGAGCTACCGCTTGGTCGCGATGACCGAGGTCGAGCTCTTCACGGTCTACTCGCCGATGAACTGAGCCGGGCGTTCACGGCCCCGGCGCGACCGTGGCCGTGCCTTCCCAGTAGCTGCGGTACACCGGCCAGCTGAAGTCGGCGACCTTGCGTCCCAGGCCCAGGCCTTCGACGTTGTCGGCCTGGATGTGATAGCCGCCCATCACGCGCGAGATGCCGGCCATCTCGGCGGTCGCCGTGAAGGTCGGCAGCTCGAGCACGATCTCGTGCGACGCGGGGACGTCGCTGGCGGGCACGCCGCCTCGGGCCTGCATCTGCGCGGTCGGGCACTCGGCCTCGGTGTAGATGCCGGCGGTCTGCTTGGCGAAGGCGCCGAAGCGATCGCTGCCGGTGAAGTGGCGCAGCATGGTCGAGCACGCCGCCGAGACCGTGCTGTGGCCCGAGGGGAAGCCGGGGAACGGCGGCGTGACGAAGCTGCGCGGCGAGTACGGGTACCACTGCTCCGCCGGCACCGTGCCGGTGCCCTTGCACACGCCCAACCAGCCGTCGACGGTGCCGCCGCGGTGGTAGTGGCGCACCAGCGTCCACGGCCGGCTGGAGTCGTAGAAACGCTTGGCCTCCCACGCCGCGATGAAGGCATCGAACGCGGTGTTGGCGATGGCGAAGAACAGCTTCACGTCGGTGTCGAGGTCGTGGTGATCGCGGCGCGACACGTCCTGCGCGAACTGCAGCCAGTGGCCCGATTGTCCGGTCGAGCGCGGCCCGTCGCGCATGAACTCGACGATGGCCTTCTGCTCGAGCGACAAGGTCGCGTTGAAGCGGATGCACTCCTCGGTCTGCGCCGCGAGCTCGGGCGATCCGACCTTGGGCGGCGGCGGCGGACGGAACTGATCGCTGGTGCGCAGCGCGAACGGCTTGACCTTGTACCACTGTGGCGTCAAAAACCCCGGCGCGAAGGTGCCGCGCTTGGCGTCCTCGAACGGAATCGGCTGCCAGCGATCCGGATCGACGATGCGGTCGACCGAGTTCTTGGGCGCGTAGCCCGTGGTGTCGCCGTAGGGCGTGCCGTCGCCGCCGGGCTCGTCGCCGGCCTGGTTGCTGCCGTCGTGGCGGCGGTACTGCAGCACCGCGGCCGCGGCCGCGCGGCCGATCGCCGCGGGGCTGCCGGGCTCGCCCTGCACCGCGGGGTCGTGGCCCATCGCCCGCATCTGCGCGTCGACGAACGCGCGGTCGGCCGGGAACAGGTCGACCAGCGCCGCATGCATCGCGTACGCGATCGCGGCCTCCTTGTTGGCCTGGGTGTGCTCGGCCACCGGGCGCCGCAGGCTGCCGCCCAGCCGCGTGCCCACGGCCACCGGATCGTAGGCGGCCCATGCGTCGTACATCGCGGTCATCGGGATCGCCATCTGTCGCGAGATGATGGTCGGGCGCGCGCCGACCTGCACGACCTCGCGGCCGGTGACCTCGAGCATGATGTCGACCCAGCGGTAGGCCGCGCTCGCCTGGGCCGGTGCCGCGCGGTGCTCGATCCGGGTCCCCGGCGGCGGCGGCTTCGATCCGTGATCGACCGCGGTGGGCTTGCGATCGCATGCTGCCGTGGCGACCGCGAGCGCGGCCGCGACCAGGGCGCGGATCGAGGCGTGCGCGAGGCGGCGCGGGGCAGGACGCATGCCGCGGTTGTACAGCAGAGTTGCGGGCGCGCGCGAGCCCGTCAGCCGCACTGGAAGTCGAGGCCGCAGCCGTTGCAGCAGTCGTGGAAGCCCGGCACGCAGCCGAGCCCGTCCTCGATGCAGCAGGGGCCGTCGTCGATCTGGCAGCCGGCGCAGGTGGGCTCGCCCATGTAGTGATCCCCGAGCGAGGCGCAGGTGAATCCGCCCAGATCGTTGGTCTCGCAGGCCTCGCCCCCCTCGACGACGCCGTCGCCGCAGACCGGGCCGCCGCCGCTGCTGCTGCCCTCGCCGGCGGCGCTGGTGCTACCGGCCGTGCTCGCGCCCGAGTCCGCCGCCGTCGTCTCGCCGTCGCTGCTGGCGGGCGCGGAGCTGCTGCCCTCGAGCTCGCCCTCGGCACTGGCGCTGCCGGACCCAGCGGTGCTGTCGGCCGGCCCCGCGCTCGACGACTCGCCCGCGGCCGTGCCCGAGCTGCCCGTCTGCGTGGTCGCGGATCCGATCGACGTGGTGGGCTCGCCGCTGGCATCGAAGCCACAGGCCGTGGCGCCCACGACCACGGCGAGCGCCCACGCGAAGACGGTGCGACGGGCACGGGTTCGCATCGGCGGTCGCGATCGTATCATCGTGTGACCGTGGACCGAAGCCTGCGCACTCCCCTGCCCCGCCTGCGGTTGCCCACCACGCTCGCGATCGCGCGGACCGACGCTGCGCCCGCGCGCCCAGGCGTGCTGGCGCTGGGGCTCGCCACCGGCCTGCTGATCGGGCTCGCGGCGTGTCCGCACGGCGACGACGGCGACGCGCCGATCGACGACTGCCTCGCGATCGCCCAGCAGGCCCCGTGCGACGACGCCAACGGCTGCGTGTGGGTCCCGGCCGAGGCGCAGTGCCTGGTCGACTGCGCCGCGATCGACGATCGCGACACCTGCAACGGCCAGGACGTGTGCTTCTGGGACGGCCTGCACTGCAACGTCGGCGCGATATGATGACGCCGCCGCGCCCCGGTCCGGGTCGCACGCATCACAGGCACGACAGCTCGGGATCGCCGGGCGCGTGACAGCGCAGGCACACGCGACGGTTGTGGCTCGCGAGCGCGTCGCAGCGCGCGGAGCGGGCGAAGTCGGGGCCGTGCGGGCTGATGTCGAGCCCGGGTTGCGCGGCGGAGGTGGTGGCGTGGCACGCCAGGCAGCTGTCCTCGGTGTGGCACGACACGCACGCGCCGAGGTTGCGCTGCGCGGCCTGGGCGTGGCCCTGCGGCATGCCCGGCGGCCCGGCCCAGTCGCGCGGGTGGAAGTCGAGCGGTCCGCCCACGCCGAACTCGCCGCCGGCGCGATCGCCGAAGCCGAGCCGCTCGTGGCAGCCCAGGCAGAAGCTCTGCTGGCGGTGGCAGCTCTGGCAGTCCGACACCGCGCCGCGGGCATCTTGGCCGTGGACCATGACGTAGTCGCTGGCGTGGATCCGCATCGGTCGCACCGCGCCGTCGTGGCAGTCGGTGCAGAAGCTGTCGTCGTGGCAGCCCTGACACGCGCGCGGATCGGCCTTGGCGATGGTGCGGTGATCCTCGACGAACGCGAGGTCGTGGGCCATGCCGTGCGCGCTGGTGCCCCGGGGCACCAGCGCCGGCAGCGTGCGATCATCCTGGGCGCGCAGCAGCAGGCGCCCGTCGCCGCCGGCGACGTGGCAGGTGGCACAGTCGTCGCTCGCGAGGAAGCCGTCGTGGCAGTGCAGGCACTTGGCCTCGCTGGGCAGCTGCAACACCGAGCCCAGCCGCACGTGGCTCATGTCGTGGCAGTCGCTGCAGCCCTGCCCCAGCGCGACGTGCTGCGCGTGGTCGAAGTGCAGCAGCGGCCGCGGCATCCGCAGGCTCGCGCGCAGGCGCATCTTGGCGTCGAGCTGGGTGTGGCAGGTGGCGCAGCGCGCCGGTTGCTCCGGCGTGCGGGGGTGCTGCGCGCCGTGGCACTCGTCGCACACTGCACCCGTGGGCACGAGCAGCTCGCTGCTCTTGGTGCTGGTGGCGGCGCGGTCGTGGCAGCGATCGCAGCCCAGGCCCAGGCCCAGGTGTTGGTCGTGGGTGAAGCGCAGCGGGATGTCCTGCGCGGGGTAGACCGCACTGCCGCGCATGGTCGGTCCGCTGGCGCTGCCGACCGTCGCCGGCACCTCGCCGCGCGCGCGCGGCGGCTTGCCCTGACGCAGCACCGGCGCGCGGCCGACCCCCGCGGGCCGCGATCCGCTGGGCGCTGCCGCCGATGCGTGCACGACCCCGGCCACCGCCAGCAGCACGAAGCACAGCCACAGCACGCGCGCGCGCATCATCGTCGTCCTCCGCGCAGGACCCAGTCGACCGACAGCGCCGCGAACAGGCGGAAGGCCGAGCGATAGTAGGTCGTCATCAGCTGCTCGCCCAGCAGGTTGAGGTAGATGCCGTGGGCGATGCGGAGGTTGCCGCCCGCCTGCAGCGCGACCGACCAGCCGTGGCGCGCTGCGACGACCTCGTCGCGGAAGCCAAAGGCGTACAGCCGTGCGTCGAGGCCAGGCGGTCGTAGACCACGTGCGTGCGGGTGTCGACGTCGCCGCCGATGCGACCGCCGCCTTCGCCCGACATGCCGAACAGATCGGCGCGCGGCGAAGCGACGCCTTCGCCACGCGGCCCCGGTGGCCCCGCCGCCGCCGAAGCGCGCGCGACGGGCCGGCGCGGTGCCGTCCGCGGTCGCGTCGTTGCGGAAGATGCGGCCCTGGAAGCGGCCGTACAACGTCCAGTGCGGGCCCGGCCGCACCTCGTAGACCGCGCGCACGTCCTCGATCGGCTCGAGCGCGAAGACGTTGAAGATCGAGTCCAGATCGAAGCTGGGGATGGTACGGATGTACTGCAGCCGCGCGGTGTGCAGCTCGGTGATCGACCAGCTCAGCATCGCGGTGGTGTCGTCGAGCCGCGCGGTGCCGAGGTTGTAGCGCGACGCGAAGCTGGGCGAGACGCGACCTTGGGCCAGGCGCAGCGCCACGGTCGCGGTGACGAACTCCTGATCGACGCCGGTCGACAGGCCGCGGCTGCCGTCGGGCGCGCTCAGGCCCTCGGCCAGGCCCGCTGGCGTCCAGGTGCGGCGGTAGGCGAAGCGCGCGTCCATGAACTTCACGTCGCTCATCGCGAACGCGGCCCCGACCATCGGCGTGGTCACGCGATCGCTGGGCGTGCCCGAGGTGCCGTCGGGTGCGAAGTTCGGCAGGCCCAGGATGTCGCTGGGATTGACCGCGAAGCCGCCGAAGGCCTCGAACGCGAGGTGGGCCGGCGTGCGCGCACGGATCCAGCCGCCGTCGAAAGCGTAGAAGTCCAGCCCGCTCATCTCGAACTGTCGCCCGACGCGGAAGTCGACCGCGCCGCCGAGGTTGCGGCCCTCGAGGTAGCCGTAGAGCAGGTCGAGCTGACGGCCGTCGATGGCGTTGAGCAAGCTGGCCGACTGGCCCACCGCGCTGCGGCGGAAGGTGCCGAAGTCGTGACGGATGCGCAGGCTCGAGACGATCTGCAGCTGGCCGTCCTCGGGCGCGCGCTCGAGCTGGTCGACGCGCTTGGGCGGCAGGATGCGGTACACGCCGATGCCGACGTACTGCGACAGGCGACGGCGACTCAGCAGCGTGCCCTCGGGGCCGGGCACGCGGACCATGTAGCCCTCGCCCATCGTCCGCGAGATCGTGCGCACGTCGGCGGCATCGGCCTCACGCGCGGCGGCCACCAGCGGCCCGAGCAACGCGAGCACGCAGGCCCACCGCGCGGGCACTGCCACGCGCTCCACGCGAGGCCGCGTTCGCCGTACGCGCCCACCCGCGCTTGGCCTTGCCGACACGGCGGCCATGCTATGCCACGGCCGCGCCACGGGTATACTGGCGCGGTGCTGACGATGCTGCGCCGCGGGGTGCTCGCTTCACTCGCGACGGCGGCGGCCTGCTTCAGCGAGGGCGGCGGTGGCACGGGCACCGCCACGCAGGGCGACAGCGACGCGGACACCAGCGCGACCAACCCCGGCAGCAGCAGCGCCGCGGACGGCGGCACCAGCAGCGAGGGCTCCAGCGGCGGCGAGAGTACCGGCGGCGCGTCGTGCCCCGAGGGCACGGTGCCGGCACCCGAGGTACCGGCCGGCTGGACCGCGTTCGACGTGATCACCGCGGTCGCGGCCGGCGACGAGGCGCCCGCGTGCCCGCTGCAGCTGCAGACCGAGCCGGTGCTGCTGGGCGCGCTGCAAGAGCCCCGGACGCCCACGTGCGCGTGCGAGTGCCCGAGCGCGGCCTCGGAGATCTGCGCCGTCACGGTGCAGCAGGCTTACCAGTGCACGACCATCGACGCCGACACGCCCGAGCCGTTGGGCGACGACTGCCTCGAGAACACCGACGCATCGGTGAAGCTGCACGCCGAGCCGCAGATCGTGATGCCGGTGCCGCACCCGCGCGACGAGGGCATGCTGCTGTTCCGCTGCGCCGCGCCAGGTGACGCCGCGTGCGTGCCGCGACCGCCGCAGAGCTACGGCCCGTGCATCCACCGCGACGACGCGGCCGAGTGTCCGGCGAGCTACCCCGTGGCGTTCCCGCTGTGGGCGACGCAGTGCGAGGCCTGCAGCCTGCCCGACACCGACACGTACTGCGCGGGCCTGCACGTGTCGTGGTTCTACAGCAGCGATTGCAGCGGCGTCGACGACGGCTTCGTGCAGCCCAACGACAGCTGCGCCATGGCGGCGGATCGTCACTCGCTGCGCGCGGCCCCCGGCCCGCTGGCGTGCCCCGATGCGACCGCCACGACGACGCCGGTCACGGTGTGCTGTGTCGCGCAGTGACGGCGGCGGCCGGGTCCTGGGCCTCGCGC
>JAXLYC010000038.1:0-67583 GCA_046351635.1 Nannocystaceae bacterium
CGCGATGAAGGAGGGCCGCCCGCCCGACAGCAGCAAGGTCATGTCGGTCGCGCAGCACAGCACCGGCTCGATGCAGATCCCCGCGTCGATGCCCGCGACCGCGCCGATGCCCTGGGTCGCGCGGTCGGCAACGTCGACAAGAAGGGCCTGCTGATCGTGCTGGGCCTGGGTGGGCTCGCGCTGCTGCTCGTGGTGGTGTTGGTGTTCGGCGATCTCGGCAACGGCAAGCGCACCGAGCAGACCACGCCGCCGCCGAGCACGACCACGTCGGAGCCGGCCACGACGCAGCCCAAGAGCTATCCGTTCAACCGTGCGCTGGTGCGCGCGAACGTGCCGGGCGCCAAGGTCTTCGTCGACGGCACGGTGCAGTGCGAGACCCCATGCGAGATCAAGGTGCCGGTCGGTGACGAGACCTCGCACGAGATCCGGCTGCAGAAGGACGGCTACGTCGACGTGGTGCAGAACTGGCGCCCGAAGAACGTCGGCGAGCCGCTGCCACCTCTGCCCGACATGAAGAAGCTCTGACGCCGCAGTGCGCGGGCCCACCTGTGGCCCGCGCGGCGGCCGGCTTGCACCGGCGACGGGCCTTGGCGATAGTCCGAAGGCCCATGGCCGACGACGACGATTTCGCAGCGCTGTTCGAGCAGTCGCAGCAGCGCACTCCTTCCACGCGACGGCTCAAGGCCGGCGAGGTCGTCGACGGCACGGTCGTGGCGATCGCGGACGACGTCGTCTTCGTCGACGTCGGCACCAAGGCCGAGGGCCGCATCGACCGCGGGGATCTGTCCGACGAGCACGGCAAGCTGCGCGTGGGCGTGGGCGATCGCGTGCGCGCGACCGTGATCGATCCCGGCGGACGCGAGGCGCCGGTGCTGGCGGTGCAGCTGGGCCGTGGTGGCGTCGACGCGAGCCTGCTCGAGACCGCCGCGGCCGCCGGCACCCCGGTCGAGGGCGAGATCGTCAAGGCGGTCAAGGCCGGCCTCGAGGTCATGATCGGCACCATCCGCGCGTTCTGCCCCGCCAGCCAGGTCGAGCTGGGGCCCTCGGGCGATCTCGCGGCGTGGGTGGGGCAGCGCCACTTCTTCCGCGTGCTCGAGGTCCGCGACCACGGTCGCTCGGTGGTGGTCTCGCGCCGCGCGCTGCTGCAGGCCGAACGCGAGCAGCAGGCCGAGGCCGTGCTCGCGCGGCTCGAGGTCGGCGCAGAGCTCGACGGCATCGTGCAGACCATCCAGCCCTACGGCGTGTTCGTCGATCTCGGCGGCGTCGAGGGCCTGGTCCACGTCTCCGAGCTGGGCCACGGCCGCGTGGCCTCGCCCGCGGACGTGGTCTCGGTCGGCGAGCAGGTGCGCGTGAAGGTGCTCGCGATCGAAGCCGGCCTCAAGGGCAGCGGCAAGGGCAGCGCGCCGCGGATCAGCCTGTCGATGAAGGCGCTGGTGCAGGCCGAGCCCACCGCCGCCGGCAGCGACGACCAGGTGCTCACCGGCACGGTCTCGCGCATCGAGGGCAACGGCATCTTCGTCGACACGCCCAAGGGCGGCGGCTTCGTGCCCGTGGCCGAGCTCGACCTCCCGCCCGGCGGCGATCCACGGCGCACGTATGCGGTGGGCCAGACGATCGACGTCGTGGTGCTGCGCGGCGGCGGCGGCAAGCTGCGGCTGTCGGTGCGCAAGGTCGCCGAGGCCGAAGCGCGCCGGAACTACCGCGACTTTCGCAGCAACGCCGGCAAGTCGTCGGGCGCGCTGGGCAGCCTCGGCGATCTGCTGCGGGATCGTCTGCCCGACGCACCCGCGGCCCCGTCCGCGCCGGCGGCCGCGGCCAAGCCACCGCGGCGCAAGGCCACCGACCCCGCCGTGCGCAGCAAGCCGCGATGACCGGGCAAGCCTCCGCGGACGCGCCGCTGGCCCCGACCCTGCGCGCGATCGTGGCGCTGCGCCTGGTGCTGGTCGCCGCGTTCACGGTCGAGGCGTCGGTGCTGTGGCTCGCGCCCGCGCGCACCGCTGCGGCACTGCGGTGGCTGCCCGAGGCGCCGCCTTTGCGGGCGATGATCGCCATGCTCTTGGTGTGGGGCTCGGCTGCGGTCGCGACGCGGCTGTGGGTCGCCAGTCACGATCGCATCACCCGCGGCCACGTGCTGGGCCAGCTCGCGCTCGATCTCGGCGCGCTGACGGTGGCGTTGGGCCTGGCCAGTGGGCCGGCGAACCCACTCGCAGCGCTGTACGTGCTGCCGGTGCTGGCCGCGAGCCCCCTGGGCCGCCGCGCCCAGGCGTTCACCGGGGCCGCCGCGATCGTCGGCTTCGGCCTGCTCATGGTCGCGTACGATGTCGCCCACGGCGACGCCGCGCGCTCGGGTCTGCTGCACGGCAGCTACGCAGCGCTCGTCGTGCTTGGATCGAGCGCCGCTTGGTTGGTCCAACAGCTGGTGACCGCGGCCGCACGCAATCGCGCCGAGCACGATCAGTTGCGTGACGCGACGATCCAGGATCAGCACCTGGCCGCGCTGGGAACGCTCGCGGCCGGGGCTGCGCACGAGCTGGGCACGCCGCTGGGCACCGTCAACCTGCTCGCGGCCGAACTGCCCCACATGGCGCCCGAGGAGCAGAAGAGCGCCATCGACACCATCAAGCGCGAGGTCGAGCGCTGCAAGGACATCCTGCACCGCATGGCCAGCCCCGAGGTCCGCGTGAGCGCGTTGTCGGCCCGGGACGCACAGCCCTGGTTCCTGTGCGAGCTGCAAGACGAGCTCGACGATCCCGAGGGTGTGAAGCTGACGTTCGTCGCGACCGCCGCGACGCGAGAGCTGCGCGGCACCACCACGCTCGCGCGCGCGACCCTGGGCCAGATCCTGCGCGAGCTCGTGACCAACGCCGCCGAGGCCTGCCGCCGCCGTCCTGGCAGCCGCGGCGTGGCGGTCCGCATCGACGTCGACGGCGAGCACGGCGTCATCGAGGTCGAGGACGACGGCGCGGGCATGGATCCCGCGGTCGCGGCCATGGTGTTCGACCCGTTCTACAGCACCAAGCCCGAGGGCCAGGGCCTGGGCCTGGGCCTGTACCTGGCCAAGGCGCAGATGCGCCAGCTCGGCGGCGAGCTCGATCTACAATCGCATCCCGGACGCGGTACCAAGGTGACGCTGCGCGTCACGCTGCGACCGCCCGATCCGACCAAGCTGCTGGGACCCATGACGGGACTGGGCCGATGAACCAACCCGCGCACGATGCCGACAGCGACGACCTGCAAGAGACCATCTTGCTGGTGGACGACGACAAGGTCTTCTGCGGCGCGCTCGCGGGCGCGCTGCGGCGCCGCAGCTTCCGCGTGGTCGTGGCGCACGACGCCGACGAGGCCATCGCCGAGGCCAACGCCTGGCACCCCGAGCGCGCCCTGGTCGATCTGCGCATGCCGGGCAAGAGCGGACTCGAGGTGGTCTCGGCCCTGCGCGCGATCTCGCCGGAGCTGCGCATCATCGTGCTGACCGGCTACGGCAGCATCGCGACCGCGGTCGAGGCCATCAAGCTCGGCGCGGTCCACTACCTGACCAAGCCCGCCAGCGTCGACGAGATCCTCGCCGCGTTCGAGCGCACCGACGCGGTCACCGAGGTCGAAGCCCCGACCGCACCGCGTCCGCTCGACGAGGTCGAGTGGGAGCACCTGCAGAAGGTGCTGACCGACTGCGGCGGCAACATCTCCGAGGCCGCGCGGCGGCTGGGCATGCATCGCCGCAGCCTGCAGCGCAAGCTCGCGCGCGGCCGCCCGGAGACCTGACCCGCGTGGCACGGCTGTTCCTCGGGCTCGACCTGCCCGACGTGGTCGACGAGCACCTCGCGCTCGTGTGCGGCGGCGTGCCCGGGGCCCGCTGGGAGCCGCGCGAGAACCTGCACCTGACGCTGCGCTTTCTCGGTGAGCTCGAGGGCGAGAGCCAGCACCGCGCGCTCGAGGCCCTCGCGAGCGTGCGCGCCGAACCGTTCGCGCTCGCGCTCGCAGGCGTGGGCTGGTTCCCGCCGCGCGGCGAGCCGCGGGTGCTGTGGGCCGGCGTCGCGGACCCCGGACCCGTGACCGAGCTGGCGCGTCGGATCGAGCGTGCGTTGCAGCGGGCGGGGCTGCCGCCCGAGCCGCGCAAGTTCGCGGCCCACGTCACGCTGGCGCGGCTGCGCGAGGCGCCGCTCGAACGCGTCGCGGCCTTCGTCGCGCACCACGGCCTGCTGCGGACCGCGAGCTTCGAGGTCACGTCGTTCCTGCTGTACAGCTCGGTGCTGGGCCACGCCGGCGCGCACTACCGCATCGAGCGCAGCTACCCGCTGCGGCGCGACGGCTGAGCGGCTGTTCGCGGCTGCCGACGGCCTCTGGTCGCCATCCCGGGCTCGGCCCGCGGTTCGACGGCGGCCCGCCCGCGTGCCATGATCGTCGTCGGCCATGGCCCGGCGAGCACGCGAGGGATCCCAGCGCATGATCGGCGTGGGCATGGTGTGCTTCGCGCTGGTGCTGTTCGTGGTGCTGCTCGTGCTGTCGCAGCAGACCGGCTTCTGGGTGCGCCGCACGACCCTGGTGACGGACTTCCGCACGATCTCGGGCCTGCGCCGCGACAGCGCCGTGCACTGCGCCGGCGTGCGCATCGGCACGGTGCAGTCGATCGACTTCGTGACCCGGCGCTACGTGTGCAACCCCGCGACCGAGGACATCGGCCGCCACGGCGCCGGCCGCACCAACGACTGCGACACCATGCTGTTCTGCGCCAGCAACGGCCTGTGCGCAGACCTCGAGCCCTACGCGGCCAAGGAGATGCATCGCCCCTGCCTCGAGGACGACGACTGCAGCCGCGAGGAGATCTGCGTGACCACGGACTTCCGTCGCCGCGCGCGACGGGTCTCGTGGAGCGGGCCCGAGGGCATGTGCGCGCGCTTCAACACCGACCACAAGCGCGTGCAGGTGACGATGTCGGTGCTCGAGGAGAGCCTGGTGAACATCGGTGCGGACAGCCGCGCCACAGTGGCCAGCAGCGGCGTGCTCGGCGATCAGATGATCAACATCACCGGCGGAGGGCGCGAGCCGTTGGGCGAGGATCACCGGCTGCAGTCGGTGTCGTCGTTCAGCGAGAGCGTGGGCCAGTTCCGCGACAACTTCGGCGCGCTCTCGGACAAGGTCGAGTCGGGCCTGTCGGGCATCTCGTCGACCTTCGCCGAGCTCAACGACGAGAACACCATCGCCGAGGTCAAGCAGACCCTGGGCGAGCTGCAGCACGAGACCGACGACATCGCCGGCGGTCGTGGCCGCATCGGCCCACTGCTGCACGACCCCGCCTGGCAGCAGGAGTTCTCGTCGGTGATGCGCAAGACCCGGGACACCGCGACCTTCGTCGACGGCGTGGTCCACGACGCCAAGCAGAGCCTGGCCAAGGTCGACCGCGACATCGGCCCGCGCGTCAGCGAGCTGCGTGCGGGTGCCGACCGCGTGCGGACCAAGCTCGACTCGCTGCGGCCCGGCGGCACGGGCACGCTGTCCAAGCTGCTGCACGACCCCGCAGGCGAGCTGACCGGCGAGGTCGAGCGGTCCCTGGCCAACGTCCGCAGCACGGCCGCGGCCGCGGTCGCGATCGCGAGACGCCATCGCGCGCGGCGACGGCAGCCTGGGCGCGTTCGTGTTCGACGACAAGGCCTACGACGACCTGCACCGCATGCTGGTCAGGGCAGCAGAACTGGCGCGTGCGCCTGGTGGTGTGGCTGGCCGGTCGCGTCGACCCGCCACCGCCAGCGCCCGCGCCCGGCGCGATGAACCGCGGACCGCCGCGGGCTCAGCCGGCGGCGACGCGGCGACGCGGCCTGATCTCCTGCGGCGCCGCGTCGACGATGCGGTTGTCGCGATCGACCAGCACGACCGTGGGCTGCCACTGCGGCAGCCGCTCGGCCTCGACCTCGGCGAAGGTCGCGATGATGACGGTGTCGCCGACGCCGGCGGGGTGCGCGGCCGCGCCGTTGATGCGCACGATGCCGCTGTGGTCGTCGCCGCGCAGGGCGTAGGTCACCAGGCGGGTGCCGCGGGTCACGTTCCACGTGGACCTGCTCGTGCGGCACGATGTCGGCGGCGTCGAGCAGCTCCCCGGAGATCGTCACGCTACCCTCGTAGTCGAGATCGGCGTGGGTCACCGTCGCGCGGTGGATCTTGGAGCGGAACATCGTGCGGGTCATGGCGTCCTCGTCGCGGCCACGGTGGGTCCACGCGTCCGGGCGGTAGCATGGCAAGCCGCAGCCGCCGGGTCCACCGCGGCCCGTGCAGGTCGCGGCTGCAGCGACACCGAGCGGGCCTCACGCGCGCACGAGCGCACGGCGGACGGCCGAGAGCGGCGCGCCGTCATCGAAGACGCGACCGCGTCGCCCGGACCCAGGGCCACGCCGAGCTGCGACCGCAACGCGTCGAGGTCGACGTCGCCGGGGTCGAGCGAGCTGCCGGTACAGCGTCGAGACCAGCGTCGTGCCGGTCGCCGCGTCGATGCTCGCACACCTGCGCCGCGATCCAGCTCGCGCGCGGCCGTTGCCGCCGGCGCCGGCGATCGCGACCACGACGTCGCGGATCGAGCTGCGGCCGTCGGTCGCCAGCCGCAGCTGCAGATCGACCATGAGCCAGAACAACGTGCCGCCCCAGTAGGTCCGGCCCCAGGTGTGCGTGCGGTCGAGGCCCTCGTCGCCGGCCTGCGGTCGACGAAGCGGTGCATGCGCCAGCAGCCATCGCTGCCACATCGCGTCTCGGTGGTCGCGCCGCCGCGCACGCGCACGATCGGCTCGAGGTAGGTCGACAGGCCCTCCTGCATCCACCGCTGGTGGTCAGGCGGATCGGGGAAGGTCGCGTGCAACAGCTCGTGGACCATGACCCAGTCGCGCTCGAAGCTGTCCAGACGTGCTGTGACGGCCGTAGTGCACGCGGACCCAGCGGCCATCCTGGTGGCTGCCGAAGCCCACGCCGCGGCCGGCCCCCGCGACGAGCGTGACCTGCAGCCCCGGCACCGGGAACGCGCCGCGGTAGTAGTCGCGGATCATCGTGGCCGCGCGCTCGACCCACCCGCGCAGCACTGCGTGCGGCAGCGGCTCGCGGCCCTCGCTCACCACGGTGAAGCGGCAGCCGCCGACCTCGAGCACGTCGTCCGACAGCGTGGCCGCGGCGGCGCGCGTGGTGCTCGGGGGCGCCGCGACGCGACAGGCGGGCAGCAGCGCGGCGGACAGACCCAACGCGGAGATCGCGGCGACGCACGCCAGACGATCGGCGCACCGGGGCCACGGCGTTACGCCGGCCGGGGTCGCCGGGGAATCTGTCCAGCCGTCCTCGAGGCACATCGTGCAGCGCGGCGGCGGCCGCGGCCGCAGTCGGATCGCCCTGCTCGCCCTGGGCCACAGCCTCGCAGGTCAGCTCCTGGCCCGCGGCCCACGGCGAGGCCGTCAGCGCGCAGACCACCGCGTGGAACACGTGCACGTTGCGGACGACCATCTCGGGCCACACGTACTCGAACGACAGGCCTTGCGCGAGCGCGTGCAGGCTGCGCTTGCGCTGCTCCCAGATCCGCGAGGTGTCGCCGTGGTACAGCGCGCGCGTGCGCTCAGGTCGAGCCACTGCTGCAAGGTCGCGGCAGGCCGACCTCGATGAGGTTCTCGTGCAGGCGCAGCCGCGGCGACAGCCGCCGGCGCAGGAACGCGGCCCGGGCCGCGAGCGGGCCGGTGCCCTGCCCCAGCGCCTCGCGCGGCTGGACCGAGCGCACCGTGCAGCAGCTCGTCGCACGCTGGGTGTACGGCGTGACCGCCCGGGCTTGCCCGGGTCGGGCAGCCGCGACGGCGCGGCGCTGCGGCGCGAACTGCCGCATCCACGCCACCGGCTCAAGCGCTCGACCCAGGGCACGCCAGCGTGCAGCGGATGCGCATGAGCAACGTCAGCGGCGCGCGTCGATCGCCACGATGGTGCGCGCATCGGTCCAGCGCTCGAGGTAGTCGACCAGGACCTCGTCGCGAAGAGCACGTCGCCCACGACCGCGGGCTCGTCGCTGCCAGTGCCGCGCTGGCCGTGGCGCATTCGCGTCGGCCAGCACCAGGCGCCGCTGGCCGTCGTGCTCGGTGTGCTCGAGCCGAGCGACTGCCGTGGTCTTGCCCCGGCCGCCGCCGAGATCGACGCCGACGAAACGGTGCATGCGTGCGCGCGGGCCCGCGGGCACCGTCGCGGCCGCGTCGGCCGCGGTGCTCACTCCACCGGCCGCTCGGCGCCCTCGGTCACCGAGGGCGCGCGATCGGTGAGGAAGCGGATGTAGGCGATGAGCGCGGGCAGCTCGAGCGCCGGCAGGGCGTCGACCAGCTCGCGGGCCTGTCGCCGCAGGGTCTCGGTCGGGCCCTCGCCGCGCTGACCGATCGGCTTCTCGAGCGGCACGTCGGGCTCGGGCGGCCTGATCGAGATCACCCCACGGCGGGACCTCGCCCAGCAGGATGTCCTGCGCGGCGAGCCAGCCGTTGATGTAGATGTGCAGCAGGTTGCCGCGATAGGTGAACCAGCGATCGCGCTCGACCGGGTACGACAACAGCACGTCCTTGAAGCGGCGGAACGCACCCTTGCCGTCGATGGCGAGGATCAACCGCTCGCGCAGGGTCGGGTCGGCGACCGACTGCACGAAGCGCTCCATCCACCGGTACTGCTCCCGCGACGACGCGGGATCGAGGTGGACGAAGCGGCCCTCGCTGCGGCGCACGAGCTGCCGCTTCTCGTCGTCCTCCGGTCGGGAGTCGACGATGGTCACGACCTGGCCGGTCTTGAGATCGAGGTAGCTGTGGGTCTCCGGCGCGTTATGTTCGAACGCCGTCTCCATCGCAGTCCAATCGGGCTTGGGCCCGTGGGGCGAGACTCGCATGGGGTAACGTCTCCATGGCTTGCGCTCTGGGCTCCGCTTCGGGGTTGGTCAGACCCCGCTCGGCCTGATGCTTCGGTTTCGGTGCATCCGCGCCCTGGGGGAACGCGGCAATCGTCGGCAGGTGGCACCGTGGGGGTCGCGGCAAGTCGCCGCGGGCCCGCGCGAGCCGCCCGGCGGACCCCGACGCCTCGGCGCCGCGGCCCCGCCACCGGCCCAGCCGCGGGCTACCCCCGCAGCCGCCGGCGCAGCGCGGCGAGCTCACGGCGCAGGCCTCGCCCGATCGAGCTGCCCGACCTCGACCCGGCGCAAGAGCGCCTCGAGCACCCGCGGCGCGGCGGTCCGCCCGAGCCGGCCGCGCGACCACCCGCAGCCGTCGCGCGGCGTCGGGCGTGGCAAACGACGGGGCGGCTCACCGTCGGGCTCGGCCGCCTCGCGCGGCGGCTCGGGCTCGCGCCGGGGCGCGACCACGGCGAGCGCGGGTTGTTGCGTCGCCTCGAGCCGCGCCCGCAGCTGCTCGTTCTCCGCCGTAAGGCGCGTCGACCGGGCGGACGCGCAGCTCGGCGATCTCGCGCTCGAGCGCGGCGACGCGCCAGCGCAGGCTCTGCTCGCGCGACAGCGCCGCGTCGAAGCCGCTCGGCCGAGACCCCGGGATCGAGCGCCCCCGCGAGCTGCTCGCGCAGCTGGCCAACGCCTCGCGCAAGGTCGCGTTGTCGCCCTCGAGCCCGTCGACGCGCTCGACCAGCCGCTGGCGCTCCAGCGCGGAGAGGTCCGCGAGGCGGCGCGTCTCGTGCAGCTGCCGGCGCAGCGCCGACGACCGCGCCGTCGCTGCCGCCACCTTCAGGCAGCTCGACCAGGGTCAGGCCCTCGGCGAAGTCGCTGGTCTCGGATGCGATCGCGATCCACACCGACAGCGCCGGCTCGCCGCCCACGAGGGTGTTGTCCAGACGACAGCGGCACGCCCTCGTCCTCGGCCTCGGGCGGAACGTCGTCGTCGTCGTCCTCCCAGCGGTCCGCGCCGCGCAGACCGGGGTGGGTCGGGATGCCGGTGATGACGTCGTCGTCGTCGTCCTCGAGCGCGTCGCCCTCGTCCGCGCCGAACTCGACGAACGCGAACATCGAGGGGCGTAGCCGCCGTAGATCTTCGCCTGCGGCAGCGACGGCCCCACCAGGTTGGCGAAGCTGTCGTAGTCGAGGTCGTCGGCGAGCGCCGCGACCACCGCGGTGCGACCGCGGCCCATCGCTGCACCGACGTCACCGAGCACGCCCTCGAGCGCGCCCCAGCCGTCGCCGTCGCGCGGCATCGTCGGCAACGCGATCTCCCACGGCGCGCGCTTGCCGCGATGCGATCCTCGATCGCGTCGAGCGCGAGGAAGCCCGGACCCCGGGCCAGTGCGGCGCGAGCACGGCCACGCGGCCTCGTCGCTGCCGACCAGCATCCACACCCGGCACGCCGCGCTCGCGGGGCAGCAGCGCGTCGAGCAGCTCGCGCCACGGCGCGGTGCCGGCGCGGCGATCCACCGCCACCTCGCGCAGCACGGCCTCGAGCTCCGCGTCGACGACGAGGCGCGCGCGCCCACGCCAGAGCGGATCGCAGAAGGTGTAGCGGGCGGCCCAGCGCATCGTCGGTCGGGGACCGCTTCTTATCAGCCTCGCCCTGCCGGCGCCACGGCCGGGACGCGGGCAGGGCGACGCCGCGCTTTCGCGCCGGCCACGGCGCGGATCGGCCGGCCCGCCGCCGGCGCCCGCCGAGCGCCGCCGAAAGGCCTACACTCGCTCCCCGGCCGGCCGGCCGCGGCGCGTTCGGCCCGCCGCCCCGTCGTCATGGACATGCACCTGCGCAGCAAGCTCGAGGACATCCACGAGCGCTTCGACGAGCTCGGCACGATGCTGTGCGCGCCGGAGATCGCAGGCGACAAGACCCGCTTCCTCGCGCTGTCGCGCGAGCACGCCGAGCTGCGTCCGGTCGCCGAGGCCTGGGCCGAGCTCAGCGACGTCGAGCGCAGCCTCGCGGCCACCCGCGAGCTGCTCGCCGACCCCGAGATGCGCGAGCTGGCCGAGGGCGAGCTGCCGCTGTTGGACCAGCGCAAGGCCACGCTCGAGGCCCAGCTGCAGAAGTTGTTGCTGCCGCGCGATCCCAACGACGGCCGCGACGTGCTGCTCGAGATCCGCGCCGGCACCGGCGGCGAGGAGGCGGCGCTGTTCGCCGCGGAGCTGTGGCGCATGTACAGCCGCTACGCCGAGCGCCAGGGCTGGACCGTCGAGCTGCTGTCCGCCTCCGACGCCGCCGCGGGCGGGCTCAAGGAGGCCATCGGCGTGGTCCGTGGCCGCAACGTCTACGGCCGGCTCAAGTTCGAGTCGGGCGTGCACCGGGTCCAGCGCGTGCCCGCGACCGAGTCGCAGGGCCGAATCCACACCTCGGCCGCGACCGTCGCGATCATGCCCGAGGCCGACGACGTCGACGTGCACATCGTCGAGTCCGACCTCAAGGTCGACACCATGCGCTCGTCGGGCTCGGGCGGGCAGCACGTCAACACCACCGACAGCAAGGTCCGCATCACCCACGTGCCCAGCGGCATCGTGGTCGAGTCGCAGCAGGAGAAGTCGCAGATCAAGAACCGCGACATCGCCATGACGATGCTGCGGACCAAGCTGCTCGACCTCGAGCTGCAGAAGCAGCAGGCCGCGCGCGCGCGGCCGCGCAAGTCCCAGGTCGGCAGCGGCGACGCCGCTCCGGAAAAGGAATCCGCACCGCAACTTCCCGCAGGACCGCGTGACCGACCACCGCATCGGGCTCACGCGACACAACATCTTCGGCTTCATGGCCGGGGAGATCGACGACGTCATCGACGCGCTGTCGGCCCACGACGAGGCCGAGCGCCTGGCCGAGTCCCAGGCCACGGGGAAGTCATGAAGCACAGCGTCGAGGTCGAGATCGCCGGTCAGCGCCTGACCATCCGCAGCGACGAGGGTCCGCAGTACGTGCAGGAACTCGCCGACTACGTCGACGCGCGGCTGCCGGCTGGTGCCGGGCGGGCGCGCGACTTCAACCTGCAGCGCGCGGCGCTGCTGGCGGGGTCGCGATCCAGCTCGCCGACGAGCTGTTCCGCGAGGACCTCGCGCAGCAGTTCCGTCAGCGCGTCGCGGCCAAGCTCGATGCGCTCGAGCTGGCGTTGCAGGACCACGAACGCCGCATGGACGAGCTGGGATGACCGAGCACGACTTCACCTCGCCGGCGCTGCGTGATCGGCGGCGCCAGGGCTTCATCGAGCAGATCTCCGACGCCGCGGCGCTCGACGCCGCCATGGCCGCGGGCCCCATCACGTTCTACATCGGCTACGACCCGACCGCGCCGTCGCTGCACATCGGCAACATGGTCTGCGTCATGGCCATGCGCCGGCTGCAGCGCCACGGCCACCCGCGTCGTGGTGCTCGGCACCGGCACCGCGCGCATCGGCGATCCCAGCGGCAAGAGCGAAGGACCCGGCGACTGCTCGTACGCCCAGACCATCGCGCGCAACACCGCCATCGCGCGGGATCTTCGGCACCGTGCTCGACGGCGAGCCGGCCCCGCTGGTGCTCGACAACTACGACTGGCTGTCGCAGCTGGGCTACATCGAGTTCCTGCGCGACGTCGGCGTGCACTTCACCGTCAACCGCATGATCGCGACCAAGACCTACCGCGATCGACTCGACGCCGAGCAGCCGCTGTCGTTCATCGAGTTCAACTACCAGCTGCTGCAGGCCTACGACTACTGGCGGCTGTTCCGCGACCACGGCTGCACGCTGCAGCTGGGCGGATCGGACCGGTGGGGCAACATCATCGCCGGCGTCGAGCTGGTGCGGCGCATGGCCATGAGCAAGGGCGGCGCCGCGGCGCAGTACCTGACGTTCCCGCTGCTGACCAACGCCGACGGCGCCAAGATGGGCAAGACCGAGAAGGGCGCGGTCTGGCTCGACGCCAGCATGGTCTCGCCGTTCGACTACTACCAGTACTGGGTCGGCTGCGACGACCGCGACGTGCGGCGGCTGCTGGGCATCTTCACCGACCTCGCGATCGACGAGATCGACGGGCTGTGCCAGGTCGAGGGCGCGGCGCTGCGCGAGGTCAAGCAGCGACTCGCGCTCAAGGCCACCTGATCCTGCCACGGCCGCGCCGCGGCCGAGGCGGCCCAGGCCGCGGCGCGCCAGGCCTTCGGCGGCGGCGACGACTGGAGCGCGGTGCCGCTGGTGACGCTGCCGCTGGAGCGCGTGCAGCGATCGATCTGGTGGTGGACCCGCGCATCGGTGCGTTCCCCAGCAAGCAGGCCGCGCGCGAGCGCATCGAAGCTGGCGCGGTGCGACTCGACGGCGCGGTCTGCAGGCTTGCCCCGCCCGAGCACGAGCTGGTCGCCGCGACCATGGCCGGCGAGCCCGTGCGGCTGCAGGCCGGCAAGAAGCTGCGCGTGCGCGTGGCGTTGACGCCCGTAGCCGTGAGCCGCGCTCACGCTATCCGTGCAACACCGCGATCGCCGCGTCGACCGCGTCGAGCGCCAGCAGGCCGCTGCGCCAGCGCGGCCACGGCCGCACGCGCCCGCCGGGCCCGGCGATGCCATGCCACAGCCCAGGCGGTGGCGCGTGACCGCGTGCGGATCGCCGCCGGCACCCTGCACGCCCGCGCGCGCCGAGCACCGCCGCGCGCGACCTCGGCGATCGCCCGGCGGTGGCTCGCGCTCGAACACCGCGCGATCGAGGTCGCGGAAGGCCCCTGGATCGTCGTAGGCCGCGCCCGACATCACGCCCGCGACCGCGTCGGGCCCGGCCAAGGTGCGCGCACGCCTGGGCCAGGCTGCGGACGCCGCCGTTGTAGAGGATGGGCAGCTGCGGCCGCGCGCACCAGCGCGTGGACCTCGGCCGGGCGCAGCGGCGGCGCGCTGCGATTGGCCGCAGGCCCCAGGCCGCCGAGCACCGCTGCACGCGCGTGGACGATCACGCGCGCGGCACCGGCATCGTGCACGGCGTCGACGAAGGCGTGCAGCGACGCGACGTCGTCGCGGCCGGCGATGCCCAGCCGGTGCTTGACCGTCACGTCGACACGGCAGGCCGCGACCATCGCGGCGACGCACTCGGCGACCCGCTGCGGCTGGTCCATCAGGCGTGCGCCCCACAGCTCTGCGCCGCAGCGGGCGAGGACAGCCGCGGTTGAGATCGATCTCGGCGAAGCCAGCGTCAGCTTCCCGCGCGCGCGGCCGCGGCGGCAACCGTGGGTCGTTGCCACCGAGCTGCGGCGCCGGCGGCACTCGATCGCGTCGTGGGCCAGCGCCGCGCCGGCGGCGGCCGCGACCGCGGCAGCAACGATCATCGGCGTGTACAGCAGCGCGCCGCGGCTGAGCTGGCGGAAGAACCAGCGAAAGTGGCGGTCGGTCCGATCCATCATCGGCGCGACGGCGAAGCGCCACGGCAACGCAACCATGCCGCGATGATGCCGAAAAGCCCCCGAGTTGATGCTACCGTCGGATCCGCGATGGCGGCACTCGCGATCATCGGCTGCGGCTGGCTCGGCACCGCGATCGCCAACGCGTGGACCGGCGAGGTCGTCGCGACCACACGCAGCAGCGCGCCCGCCCGAGCTGCGCCTCGGTGCCGGTCGTCGGCTTCGACGTCCTGCACGCAACCGCTGCCACGGCCGCTGGCGCAGGCGCGCGCGTGGGTCGTCGCGATCGCGCCAGGCCCGGCAGGATCCGCGCGCGCTCTACGTCGAGGGCGCGCGGCGCCTGAAGGCGTGGCTGCCGGCGCTGTCGCGGCTGGTGTGGCTGGGCTCGACCTCGCTGCCCGATCACGACGGCGAGCTGGCCGAGGACTGCTTCGCGTGGCCGAAACGACGCGCGCGGCCGCATCAACGCGAGGCCGAGACCGTGATCACGGCGGCATGCGCGGGCGCGGACGTGCCGCTGGCGCTGCTGCGGCTGGGTGAGCTCTACGGCCCCGGACGCGAGCTCGCGCGGCTGCAGCCGCGCGGCCACGCCTCGCCGCTGCCGGGCGACGGCATGACCGCGACCAACCTCGTGCACCGCGACGACGCGGTCGCGGCCGTGCACGCGGCGATCGAGCTGCCACGCGAGCGCAGCGGCGTCATCCACGTGGTCGACGGCGATCACACGCCGCGACGCGAGATGCTGGCGCAGGCGTGCGCGGCCGCCAGCCTGCCGCGCCGCAGTGGGCGAGCCGGCCGGCGCGCCGCGGGGCAAGCGGAGTGCGCAGCGATCGCCTCGGGCCGTGGCTGGGGGTCGTGCCGCGCGCGAGCGTCCGGGCTCCCTGGGTTCGGCCGCCGATCGAGATGCCGCCTGCCCGATCGGGCGGCCCCGGAATCGCGCGGGCGAAGAAACTTCGCCCGCGGCAGTTACGACGACCAAGCGGTGCTTAGAGGTAAGCGTCCATGAGCCCGGTCGCGCTCGCGGTGTCCGAAGCCCTCCCCGTCCCCGCAGCGACCGAGTCGGTCGATCTGCAGCGCCTGCAAGACGAGCTCGAGGAGGTCGCGCAGCAGGCGGCGCAGGCCCGGGCCGAGGGCCTGGGGCTCGATCGCGCGGTGCGAGACCCGCGGCTGCCCGCGTTGGTCTCGTTCCATCGCGACCTCCGCGACGCGCTGTTCGTGGAGATCGACGAGCCCATGGTGGGTTGGATCGGCGAGCTGCGCGACGGCGTCGGCGAGGGGCCGGGCAAGCTGCAGCGCTTCGCCGACGCCCTGGCCAACACCGCCCGTGGCGAGGACGCCAGCGCCCGCTCGCGCGCGCTCGCGGAGCTGCTGGTGTTCGAGGCCGTGCGCTGCGCCTGGCGGTCGCGGTGTGGAGCAGCGAGGACTACGAGCGCAGCGGCGGCCACGACGACGACATCGACGCGGTCGCGTGGTCCGAGGTCGAGGCCATCCTCGCCGACCCGCAGCTGGGGCAGCACGGCGTACGCCCGCTGCAGGTGATGTTCGCGGCCGCGTGCGTGTCGCTGTTCCGCGGCGCCAATGCCCGCATCGACGAGCTGCGGCGCAGCTCGCAGGATGTGCACGATCAGCTCGGCGTGCGCGCGCGGCTGCGGGCGGCGTTGCGGGAGCTGCGGCTGCCCGAGGCGGTGCTGCTGGAGAACGCGTTGTCGAACCTGCTGGGCGAGGATCGGCTCGAGCTCGACGCGCTGCAGGCAGCGCATCCGCTCGCGCTCGACGGCATGTCGCGCCAGGCGATGGATCAGCGCGTCTCTCGCGGACGCCGGGCCCTGGGCGCGGGTCCGGGCCACTGGCCGCGCCGCCGTCGGCCGGCGCTGTTCGACCTGCTGCGCGATCGCGACGACGCCGACGACGACGGCTGATACGCCGCGGCCGCGCCCCGCCGGCGCACGCGTGCTGTGCCGCCGGCCGCCGTGGACTATGCTGCACCGGCGATGTCGGCGGCGCGCGAACGCAACCTCCGCCTGGCGCTGGTCGTGGGCTTCGCCGCGCTGGCGCTCGCCGTCGATCTGTGGACCAAGGCATGGGTCTGGCTCGAGCTGCGGCCGCGGCCGCACCCGCCGCGCGTGGTGATCCCGGGGTTGCTGCAGCTGCAGTACGCGCTCAACACCGGCGCGGCCCTGGGCATCGGACGCGAGCAGAGCTGGTCGCGGCCGCTGCTGGTCGCGATCGCGATCGTGACGGTCGCGTTCGTCGTGCGCCTGGCGTGGCGCTGGCCCGATCGCGGGCGCATGGCTTCGATCGCGATCGGCCTCGTCGTCGGCGGTGCGCTGGGCAACCTCCACGACCGACTCGTACGCGGCGTGCTGGTGCCCGGCGAGGGCGTGCGCCACGGCGTGGTCGACTTCATCGTGGTGTTCTGGGCGCCGGGCCGCGCGTGGCCGGCGTTCAACGTCGCCGACATCGTGTTGACCGTGGGTTTCGTGCTGATGGCCGTGGCGCTGTTGCGGCTGCGACGGACCAGGGGACGCTGAGACCGTGCACCCGACGCTGTTCTCGCTGCCCTGGGGCGGCACCGCCAACGCCTACGGCACCCTGATCCTGCTGGGTACGCTCGCGAGCATGCCGGGGCTGTGGTGGGACGCCGCGCGCCGCGGCATCGCCGTCGAGCGGCGCGCGTCGTTCTTCGTCGACTTCTACCTCGCGCTGGCGCTGGGCGCGTACGTCGGTGGTCGCGTGCTGCACGTGCTCACCGTACCGGGGGCGTACCTGGCCGAGCCGTGGCGCTTGCTCGTGGCCGACGGCACCGGCTTCGTGTTCTTCGGCTCGTTGCTGGCGATCGTGGGCTCGTGGCTGTGGCTCGCGCGGCGCTACGACGTCGCGTTCTGGTCGCTGTGCGATCTCGCCGCGACGTGGATGGCACTGGGCCACGGCTTCGGTCGGCTGGGCTGCTTCTTCGCCGGGTGTTGCTGGGGCGCGCCGACCACCGCGGCGATCGGCATGCGCTTCCCGTCCGACTCGATGGTCGCGCTGCACCACGGCGCGCCGATGGACGGCGACGCGACGGTGCCGCTGCACGCGGTGCAGCTGTACGAGGCCATGGGCCTGTTCGCGATCGCGGCGTGGCTGATCCTCACGCGGCTGCGCCGCGGCGTCGAGCCGGCGTATCGCCAGGCCAGCCGCTACGCCCTCGCCTACGGCGTGCTGCGCTTCGCCACCGAGATGCTGCGCGGCGACGACAGCCGCGGCCTGCTGCTGTCGCTGCCGCTGCCGTGGCTGGCGCCGCTGCTGCGCGTGCCGACGACGCAGCCGCTGCTGCTGTCGAGCTCGCAGCTGCTCGCGCTCGCGCTGGTCGCCGCGGGGATCTGGGGCCTGCGACGCAGCCGCGCCGCGGCCGCGCCCGCCTGAGCCCACCGGCGCGCGGCCGCGACGACGCCAGGGGGTTTGCTATGCTGCAGCCGCGCATGGCCGACCCGACCCCGACACCCGCGAGCCCGGAACCGTCCCGCCGGAGTCGGCTGGTGCTGCTGGCCATCGTGGTCGCGGTGACCTTGGGCCTCGATCTGTGGAGCAAGGCCTGGGCCTGGGAGACGCTGCGCAGCGGCGACAGCGTCGAGGTGATCTCGGGGTGGTTCTACTTCGAGTTCGGCTTCAACACCGGCTCGGCCTTCAGCTTCCTGCGCGACGCGAGCTACTCGCGGCAGATCTTCATCGGCGTCACCATCCTCGCGCTCTTGTACATGGGCAAGCTGGCGATGACGCTGCCCACGCGGTGGCCCTCGGCCTACCTCGCGATCGGCCTGGTCTCCGGCGGCGCGATGGGCAACCTCCACGATCGCCTGGTGCGGATCATGGACGTGCGCGGCGAGCCGCGCTACGGCGTGGTCGACTTCATCAAGGTCTTCTACTGGAAGGACCAGCCATGGCCGACGTTCAACGTCGCCGACATCGCGCTGGTCGTCGGCGTGGGCCTGCTGTTCATCTTCCTCACCCGCCACGGCGAAGCCGTCGACGCGCAGGCCAAGTCGAAGCACAAAGACGAGGCCAAGCCCGCCGATGCGACCGCGGCCGAGGAAAAGCCCGCGCCGGCCGCGAGCGAGCCGGCCGAGCGCGAGGTCGCGGCGCCGTCCGAGTCGCCCTCGGCGTGAGCGGTCACGGCGGCGCGAACGCTCGCAGCTTCGCCCAGGTCTCGAGCCGCTCGGCCTCGGGCTCGCTGTCGAGCACGATCCCGCCACCGGCGTGCAGCTCGAGCGCCCTGCGCACCGACCACGCCGGTGCGGATGGGGATGCTCATGCGCAGCTGCCTGGCCGACAGCCACAGGATCGCGCCGCAGACCCCGCGCGGCGCCTGCTCGAGCGTTTCTCGATGATCTCGATCGTGCGGCGCTTGGGCGCCCCGGTCACGCTGCCGCCGGGCACCATCGCCGCGACCAGCTGCGCCAACGCGACGCCGTCGCGCAGCCGCGCGTGGACCTCGCTGACGAGGTGTGCACGGTCGGCAGCGACAGCGGCGTCGGCGACGCGGGTGCGCGCACGGTGCCCGGCTGCGCGAGCCGGCCGAGGTCGTTGCGCACGAGGTCGACGATCATCACGCGCTCGGCGCGGTCCTTCTCGCTGCGCCACAGCGCGTCGCACTGAGCAGTGTCGGCAGCAGCGTCGGCCTCGCGCGGGCGCGTGCCCTTGATCGGGCGGCTGACCGCGTGGCGGAGGCCGGCGTCGTCCTCGTCGACGTCGAGCAGCGTCTCGGGCGAGTTCGACACGACCCAGAGATCCTGCAGCTGCACCAACGCGCCGCGCTCGGCCGGCGCACGCGAACGCAGCGCGCCGTAGATCGCGGCCACCGCCGGACCCAGCTGCGCCGGCGGCCGCAGCCACCGCGCGACGAAGCGCTGCGCCAGGTTCACCTGGTAGGTGTCGCCCGCGACGATGGCCCGCCGCCGCGCGGACCTGCTCGCGGTAGTGCTCGGGATCCCACAGCGCCTGCGGCGGCCGCAGCGGCCACGGCGACGGCGACGGCGACGGCGCCCCTGCGACGTCCAGCAGCGCTTGCAGCGACGCGGCGTTGCCGAGGATCCGCGGCGGCGCGCCCGGGCCCCAGACCAACGCATCGCGATAGCGGCGCAGCACCACGCCCGGCAGCCGTCGCGGCCGCGGCGTGCGGCCGAGCACGAGATCGGCGGCGAAGTCGTAGCTGATCACGCCGACCCACGGCACGGCCGGCTCTCGCCGCCACAGCGCCTCGGCGGTGTCGAACAGCGCGAGGCTGTCGCCGACCAGCTCCAGCTCGGGCTGCAGCCCGACCATGCCGCGGCCGTCGTCGCCGCCGTCGAGCCACGCGAAGCCGCCGCGCGACGCCGCGGCGCTCGCCAGCACTGCCGCCGCGCGCCGCGACGGATCGGCCAGCAGCGCCAACGCAGGCTCGTCCGCCATGGCCGGCTCAGCTCGCGCGCTGCTGCTTGAGCGCGACGCCGAACTCGACGGTGTACGTGACCGCCGACCACAGCGACAGCGCCAGCGAGACGTAGAGGAAGCCCAGGCCCACCACGTGGAAGTCCATCGGCTCGGGTACCAGCGGCATGCGATAGCGATAGCGCGCCAGCACGCAGCAGATGCCGACCAGCTGGAACACGGTCTTCATCTTGCCGCCCTCGCCCGCCGCGATGACGACGCCTTGGTTGGCCGCGACCGAGCGCAGCCCCGAGATGTAGAAGTCGCGCCCCAGCATCACCACGACGATCCACGGCGCGAGCAGCCCGACCATCACCAGCCAGACCATGACCGACATCGCCATGAGCTTGTCCGCCAGTGGATCGACGAACTTGCCGAACACCGTCACGAGGTTGCGCGATCGCGCGAGCCAGCCGTCGAGGATGTCCAGGCCGCTGGCCGCGGCGAACAGCAGGGCGGCGGCGAAGTTGCGGATCGGATCGGTCGGATCGATGAGCACCAACACCGGCGGGATCAGGAACAGTCGCCCGATGGTGATGAGGTTGGGCAGGTTGAGCACCTCGCGCTTGAACGCGTCCCACGCCGGCGGACGGCCTGCGCCCTCGCTCCCGCTCACGGCGCCCTCCCGGCGGCCGGCAGCACGCCCGACTCCGGCCGGCGTCCGCCCGGGTGCGGACCGGTCGGCAGCGACACGAACACCGCCCCCTCGCCCTCGCAGTGCAGGAAGCCGATGTCGGGCTCGAGGTGCGGCACGACGTTACCGACCCAGCCGACGAAGCCCGAGCGATGCACGCGGTAGGGTCGCTCGGGCGCGATCTTCACCGCCACGAGCTCACCGGGCACGCGCACCGCGACCGCGCCCTCGCCGGCGATGCGCACCAAGGAGATGGTCCGGCCCGAGCGCGGCAGCTGGCCCACGTCCCACATCAGCGTGGACTCCATCGCCCAGATGTAGCTCTCGACGAAGAAGCAAAGATCGCGCTGCAGCTGCAGCGGCAAGAAGCGCTCGTGCTCGCGCGAGAGCACCAGCTGGCCCTCGCCCTCGAGCGAGACCAGGCGCTGGAACACCTCCGGCACCGCCCGCCCCTGCATGCGCCGGTTGACCGCGCGGATGTCGAGGTTCTCGCTGCACAGCAGCACCGCCTCGGTGCGCGTCATCATCTCGCCGCGGACCGTGACCATGAGGTGGCCATCGGCGGTCAGCGACAACGTCGGCGTGTCGCGACCGGGGTTGAGCAGGCGGCCGAACGCGAACTCGGTCACGCCCGGGATCGGCGGCAGGTGGGGCACGTGCGGCCGGCAGACTACCGCATTTGCCCGCAGGCCGCGGCGCGACGGCGTGCGCCGCGGGGGCCGCTTCGTCGCGGCGTCACTGCGCGAGGTGGCGCGCCGGTGCCCGACGCAGCGCCGAGGCTGCGCCGGCCTGCCGCTCGTAGGCGTAGAAGCGCCGCAGCACCGAGCGCACGTAGGCGCGGGTCTCCTCGAACGGCGGCACGCCGCCGTACTTCTCGACGTTGCCGGCGCCGGCGTTGTACGCCGCGAGCACGAGCACCATGTCGCCGCCGTAGCGGTTCGCGAGCAGCCGCAGGTACCGCGCGCCGCCGTGGATGTTCTGCGCCGGGTCGAAGGCCTCGCGCACGCCGAGCGTCCGCGCGGTCTTGGGCATCAGCTGCATCAGCCCCATGGCGCCCGCGCGCGAGACCGCCGCGGGGTTGTAGTTCGACTCGGTGTGGATGACCGCGCGCAGCAGCGACTCGGGCAGCTGGTAGCGCGAGGCCGCGGCGCGGACGAGGCTGTCGTAGCGGTGGAAGCGCTCGGCCCCCAGCGCGACCGGCTCGTCGTCCGCGGGCCGCCGCGCCGCGCCGCCACGCTCGGGGGTCGCGTTGCCCGGCAGGCTCTTCCACAGCTGCCAGCCGCCCTGGCGCTTGCCCGGCAGGTTGGTGACGTGGATGGTCCCGTCGCCGTCGACGTAGCGCCAGTAGTTGTTGCGGTTGCCGCGGGCCACGGCGTCGCCGGGCGTCACGGACGCCAGCAGGGTCGCGAGCGCGGCGGCGAGGACACGCACCCCGGCAGCATAGCCCGCCGGGGACCCGCGGTGCACGATCTCGGGCAATCCGCGGGGGCGCGGCGGTCGGCCCGGCCCCGCCCCCGCGGCCGCGCGGAGCGTCCGCCGACATCCTGCTAGAGTCCCGCGCACCCCCTTGGCCCACGAGATCCACCGCAGCGACGTGCTCGTGCTCGGCAGCGGCCTGGCCGGGCTCTACTTCGCGCTCGAGGTCGCCGAGCGCCACACCGTCACGCTGCTGACCAAGACCGTCCCCGAGAGCAGCAACACGCAGTGGGCCCAAGGCGGCATCTCGGCGGTGTTCGACGAGGACGACTCGGTCGCGTCCCACGTCGAGGACACGCTGCGCGTCGGCGCGGGCCTGTGCCACCGCGACATGGTCGAGCACGCCGTCGAGCTCGCGCCCGCGCTGGTCGAGCGGCTCGCGAACGTCTACGGCGTGCGCTTCGATCGCTCGCCCGACGCCGATCGCTTTGCGCTCGGCCGCGAGGGCGGTCACAGCCACCGCCGCGTCGTGCACCACCTCGACACCACCGGCGCGGAGATCGTGCGTGGGCTGCTGGCGGCGGCGCAGCGCCACCCCAACATCCGCATCCTGCCGCACCAGATGGTGATCGACCTCTTGTCGTGGTCGAGGTCGACGGCAACGAGGACCTTCGGCGCCTACAGCGCCGACGTGCCCAGCGGCCAGGTCCACAGCCACGTCGCCGACGTCACGCTGCTGGCTACCGGCGGCGCCGGCAGATCTATCGCTACACGAGCAACCCCGAGGTCGCGACCGCCGACGGCGTCGCGATGGCCTACCGCATCGGCGCCACGGTCGGGAACCTCGAGTTCATGCAGTTCCACCCCACCTGCCTGTTCCACCCCGGCGCCGGCAGCTTCCTGGTGTCCGAGGCGGTGCGCGGCGAGGGCGGGATCCTGCGGCGCAAGGACGGCACCGCGTTGATGGACGGCCGCCACCCGATGGGCAGCCTCGCGCCGCGCGACGTGGTCGCGCGCGAGATCGACGGTGAGCTCAAGCGCACCGGCGAGCCGTGCGTGTTCCTCGACGTCACCCACCTCGACGGCGAGTTCGTGGTCAAGCGCTTCCCCGCGATCCATCGCCGCTGCTCGAGCTCGGCATCGACATGCGCACGCAGCCGATCCCGGTCGTGCCGCGGCGCACTACATGTGCGGCAGCGTGCAGGTCGACACCCGCGGAGCGCACCGACGTGCCGGGCCTGCTCGCCGCCGGCGAGGTCTACGCTGTCGGGCGCGCACGGTGCCTGCCGCCTGGCCAGCAACAGCCTGCTCGAGGCGGTCGTGCTCGCCGCCGGCGCGGCGAGATCTGCGACGAGTTCCGCCGCAGCGCGTCGCGTGGACCAGTGGAACGACGGCGACACCGTCGACTCCGACGAAGCCGTGATGGTGAGCGCGAACTGGGGCGAGGTCCGTGCGGCGATGTGGAACTTCGTCGGCATCGATGCGATCGAACAAGCAGCTCGAGCGGGCAAGCGGCGCATCGAGCTCATCCGCGAGGAGATCCGCGAGTACTACCAGCGCCACCGCGTGACCCGTGATCTGCTGGAGCTGCGCAACATCTCGCTGGCAGGTCACCTCGTGATCGAGTGCGCGCGACGGCGGCTCGAGAGCCGCGGGCTGCACTACAACCTCGACTACCCCGACAGCGATCCCGCGTTCGCGCAGGACACGGTGTTGTCCAAGCGCCGGGGCAGTGCCGTACGACGCGCGCTTCTGCTGCGCTCCATGATGCGACCTCCGCTGAACTGCCGCGGCGGCCGCCGACCTCCTCTCCTGCTGTCGCCGCGCTGGAGCACTACCTCGGTAACACTCGCCGAGGACCGTCCAAGGCCACCTACGCCCTGCTGGCCGCGCAGCTGCCCGGCGCGTGCCGTACCCGACGTTCGAGGCGCGCTGGCGGGCCGACGCCGCGGGCGAGCCGCGATCCTCGAGGCCGGCCGCGCCGCCAGCAAGGGCCGCGATCGCGTCGCGGTGGCGCGACGCGCGACCACGGTGCACGACGGCGGCGTGGTGCTGCTGGGCCAAGCTCGGCAAGCAATGGTTCGTCGTCGACGGGTTGCCGGGCGATCCGCGAGCGAGCACGCCGGCCGAGGCGATCGAGCTTCCTCGCCGCGATTGCGAAGGCCGAGCTCGGCGGCGCGGCGCTTCTCTCCGACGAGCTGGCCGCATGCGCGAAGTTCGCCGCGCGCGTCGACGCGATCGAGGCCGCACTGCAGGTGCCCGGCGCGATCGAGCTCAGCGAAGATCTCTCCCGCGCGCAGCTGCGCTACGAGCCCCAGCGGGTGCTGACCCTCGAGCAGACCCCGCGCGGCTGGACGATCACCGGGCTCGAGTAACGCGCCGCCGCCGGGTCCGCGGGGTGGCTACTGCAGTTGCCGGGACCGCGGCCGGGCCTTGGCTACGGCGGTTGCCAGGCGCGCCCCGCGGCCTCCCTGCGCCCGCTGGCGCGGCCCGCAGCCCGGATGTTTTCGGGTATGCGCCCCAGTCCTACATCGAGGCATGGAACTTGCTGATGGGGCGGCCGGCGGGCGCATCGCCCGTTCAGGAGAGCCACCGATGGAGCCCTCGTTTCGCGTCGGAGACAAGTCGGTCTACCCCACCCACGGCGTCGCAGACGTCGTGGCGGTCGAACGCAAGACCGTCGGCGGCAATGACCTGTCCTTCTATCACCTGCGCGTGATGGGCTCGGGCCTGAAGATCATCGTCCCGGTGCACAAGGCGGCGGAGAACGGCATGCGCCCGGTCGCGGACGAGGCCGAGGTGGACGAGCTGTTCGAGCTGCTGCGGGACCACGAGGTCCCCTGCGACCGCCAGACCTGGAACCGCCGCCACCGCGGGTTCATGGAGAAGATCCGCACGGGCTCGCTCTTCGAGGTCGGCGAGGTCTACCGCGACCTGTCCCTGCTCAAGCAGACCAAGCAGCTGTCCCACAGCGAGAAGCAGATGCTGCGCACCGCCCGTGACCTGCTGGTCAAGGAGCTGGCCGTGGCGCGCGCCGCCAGCGAGGACCAGGTCGCAAAAGAGCTGGACTCGATGTTCAAGAACTAGCAACCTCCGCGGCTGCGCCCTCGCCCTGCGCGCGAGGGGCCAGAGTCAGGGCCATGAGGAACGACCCGCCCGTGGAGAACGCCGACCACCTCACGCTGCAGATCTGCACGGATCCCTGGGATGAGGTCGAGGTCGACGCGTTCGTCTGCCCCACCAATTCCGCCGGCAACATGTCCTTCTACCCCGCGGCCAAGATCCGCGAGCTGGCAGGGGGGGACGTCGAGGCCCTGGTCCGCGAGCACACGCCGCTGGCCATCGGGGCAGCGTTCGTGACCCACGCCGGCAAGATGAAGGCCAAGCACCTCATCCACGTGCCCAACACCGAGGAACCCGGTGGGCGCGTCCAGGTGGAGGACATCCTGCGGGCCACCGCCGCGGTGATCGTCGCCTGCCAGGTGAAGGGCTTCACGTCGGTCGCGATGCCCCTGATGGGCGCGTTCGAGACCGGGATCCCCGCCGAGGAGGCCGCGCGCGCGATCCACAGCGAGTTTCGCGCATGGCGCGGCGACAAGCCGCTGCGGGTGGTCTTCATGGCCAAGGACGCCGACGAGGTCGAGGTGTTCGAGATGGCCATCGAGGGGACGGCCTAGGATCCTCCCCAGGGCCCGCGCGGCCGCGGGCCGCGATCCCGCGCGGCGCGGGCCGTGCGAGGCGCGGGCGCGCTCGTCCGTCGGGCGCTCGGGCGCCGTCGCGCGCTTGCTCCGGCTGTGATACACCGCGGGGCGCAACGCTCCTCGATGGCTGCCTCGTACCTCCCCGCGCTCGTGTTCGTGATCTTCGCGGTCGGTTTCGGCGCGCTGATGCTCGGTCTGACCATGGTGCTGGGTCCCAAGCGGACCTCGGCCATCAAGGACGAGCCCTTCGAGTGCGGCAGCGAGCCCATCGGCAGCCCGCGCGTGAAGTTCAGCGTGAAGTTCTACCAGGTCGCGATTCTCTTCCTCGTCTTCGACATCGAGGTCGCGTTCCTCTACCCCTGGGCGTCGCTGTTCCGCGAGCTCTCGTGCAGCGGAGCCCTCGACGCCGCCGGCGTCTGCACCAGCGGCTCGAGCCTGTTCGGGCTCGTCGAGATGCTGGTGTTCCTGGTCGTCTTGGTCATCGCGCTCGCGTACGTGTAGCGCAAGCGCCCTCGACTGGGCCTGATCCCCAACGCGCCGGACGTCCACGCGAGCCCGGCCGCCAGCCCCCACCGAACGACGGAGGATTCCATGTCCGAACCCGGTGCCAGTTACGTACCGACGGTGCTGCAAGACGCGGTGAACTGGGCGCAGAAGCGCAGCCTGTTCACGTACCCCTTCGCGACCGCCTGCTGCGCGATGGAGTTCATGTCGACGATGGGCTCGCGCTACGACATCGCGCGCTTCGGCGCCGAGTTCCCGCTTCTCGCGCCAGGCCGATCTGCTCATCGTCATCGGCACCATCACCGGAGCGCCAGGCGCCGGTGCTGCGGCGCATCTACGACCAGATGCCCGACCCCAAGTGGGTGATGGCCTTCGGCGTGTGCGCGTCGACCGGCGGCATCTATCAGAACTACACCGTGAAGCCCGGCGCGGACCAGGTCATCCCCGTCGACGTGTACGTGCCCGGCTGCCCGCCGCGCCCCGAGCAGGTGCTCGACGGCCTGATGGCGCTGCAGCGGCGCATCCAGGAGCACCGCGGCCACTGCCAGCAGCAGATCGGCAACACCGCCGCGATCGGCTACACCGACCGCCGCAAGCTGCCGGTGCTGCAAGACGGCACCAGCATGACGCTGTTGCCCGAGGAACGCATGCCGCAGGACGGGAGGGTGCGCTGATGGCCCAGCGAGTGCTCGATTTCCTCCACCGCGAGCGCCCCGCGGCGCTGGTCGAAAGTGGCAGCCACGTCGGCGACGAGATCGCGGTCGTGCACCGCGATCACCTCCTCGACGTGCTCACGCTGCTGCGCGATCACGCCGACACCAAGATGAACATGCTGTCGGATCTGACCGTGGTCGACTACCTCGGTCAGGAGCCGCGCTTCGAGGTCGTGTACCAGCTGTACAGCCTGGTCCACAAACACCGCCTGCGGATCAAGGTGCGCATCGCCGACGGCGAGGAACAGTGCTGGGTGCCCAGCGCCTGCAGCCTCTGGCACGCGGCCAACTGGGCCGAGCGCGAGGCGTGGGACCTCTACGGCGTGCGCTTCGAGGGCCACCCCGATCTGCGACGCATCCTGATGTACGACGAGTTCGTCGGCCACCCCCTGCGCAAGGACTACCCGCAGAACGGGCGGCAGCCGCTCATCCGGCGCCCCGACGCGCCCGCGACCGACGATCAGACCACGCGCCTTCTGCCCGACAGCCACGACCGCCGCGTGAGCTGAGCCGACCCGAGGAACCATGAGCGCACCCACCACCTCCGCGCGTCCGCTGGCCCAAAACGCCGCCGAGACCTACGACGCCAAGGGCCGCCAGGCCGGCGAGCTGTCGCTGTCGCCCTCGATGCAGGCGTTCGCCGATCAGGCCGAACGTCTGCCCACCGACGAACTCATCGTCAACATGGGCCCGTCGCACCCCGCGATGCACGGCACCGTGCGCGTGGTGCTGCGCATCGACGGCGAGACCATCAAGGACGCCGACGTGCAGGTCGGCTACCTCCACCGCGGCTTCGAGAAGGAGAGCGAGAGCGCGACGTACACGCAGATCTTCCCGTACGTCGATCGCCTCAACTACGTCTCGCCGATGCTCAACAACGTCGGCTTCGCCATGGCGGTGGAGAAGCTGCTGGGTATCACGGCACAGATCCCCGAGCGCGCGGAGTACATCCGCGTGATCGTCGGCGAGCTGTCGCGCGTCGCCGACCACATCACCTGCATCACCGCGTCGCTGGCCGAGCTCGGCGGGCTCACGGCGTTCTTCTGGGGCAACCGTGCGCGCGAGCACATCTGGGAGTTGCTCGAGGACGTCTCGGGCGCGCGCATGACCCACAGCTACTGCCGCATCGGCGGCGTCGCGTGGGATCTGACCGCGGACTTCGAGGACAAGGCCCGCGTGAAGATGACCAAGATCCGCGGTCTGGTCGCGGACATCCGCCGGCTGGTCGAGCGCAACCGCATCTTCCTCGACCGAATGGAGGGCGTCGGCATCATCTCGGCCGAGGACGCGATCAGCTACGGCATCACCGGGCCGTGCCTGCGCGGCAGCGGCATCGCCTACGACGTGCGCAAGGACCATCCCTACTCGGTCTACGAGCACTTCGACTTCGACGTGCCGGTCGCGGACGGCTGCGACAACCTCGCGCGCTACCTCGTGCGCATCGAGGAGATGGAGCAGTCGCTGCGCATCGTCGAGCAGGCGTTGGTGCAGATCCCGCCCGGCGCCGTCATCGTCGACGACCCGCTCATCGCGTTGCCGGCCAAGCGCGAGGTCTACAACTCCATCGAGGGCATGATCGCCCACTTCAAGCACATCATGGACGGCCTGCGCGTGCCCGAGGGCGAGGCCTACAGCTACACCGAGGGCGGCAACGGCGAGCTCGGGTTCTACATCGTCAGCGATGGCTCGGGCCGGCCGTACAAGAACCGCTGCCGACCGCCGTGCTTCTACACCACCGCCGCGCTGCGCCAGATGATCCTCGGGGCCAACATCGCGGATGTCGTGCCCATCTTCGGCTCGATCAACATGATCGGCGGCGAGTGCGACCGCTGACGCCGCTTCCGACCTCGCGAGACTCCCGACCATGACGAGCTCCGATCCGCCCGCACCCAGCCGCCCCCGCTCGGCGACCATCATCATGCCGCCCGAGCCGCCGCCGCCGCCCGCGGCGGCCCGCACCGCGACCGCGGCCACGGTCAAGCTGCCCGACAACAAGCCCGCGCCGGCCCCGGTCGCGCCGAACCTGCCCGCGACGCCCGAACCGGGTGGCGCGACGGTGAAGCTCGTCATCGACGGCGAGTCGCTCGAGGTCCGCAAGGGCACCAACGTGCTCGAAGCGGCCAAGCTGCTCGGCAAGGACATCTGCCACTTCTGCTACCACCCGGGCCTGTCGATCGCGGCCAGCTGCCGCCAGTGCCTGGTCGAGATCGAGAAGAACCCCAAGCTGCAGCCGTCCTGCCAGCAGGTCGTGGCCGAGGGCATGGTCGTGCACACCGAGAGCCCGGCGGTGCTCGAGTCCCGCCGCGCGCTGCTCGAGTTCACGCTCAAGAACCACCATCGACTGCCCCATCTGCGACAAGGCCGGCGAGTGCACGCTGCAGCGGCACTACATGAACCACTGACCACCAGCTCACGCGCGTGGACGTGCCCAAGATCCGCAAGCCCAAGCACAAGGACATCGGCCGCGAGATCGTGCTCGACGCGGAGCGCTGCATCCTGTGCTCGCGCTGCATCCGCTTCTGCGAGGAGATTCCCGGCACCGGTGAGCTGGGCATGACCTTCCGCGGCGACCACGAGATCCTCGACGTCGCGCCGGGCCACCCGCTCGACAACGCGTACTCGATGAACGTGGTCGACATCTTGGTCGGCGCGCTGACGGCCAAGGATTTCCGCTTCGCCGTCCGTGCGTGGGAGCTGCGGACCACGCCGAGCACCTGCACCGGCTGCGCGACCGGCTGTGCCGTCGAGATCCACCACAAGCACGAGCAGGCCTTCCGCCTGGTGCCGCGCCACGACCCCGAGGTGAACGGCCACTGGATGTGCGACGAGGGCCGGCACACGTACAAGAGCACGGACCCCGACACGCGCGTCCGCTACGCCCGCGTCGACGGCGAAGAGGTCTCGCTGGGCCACGCCATCGCGACCGCGGCCCGCCGGCTGCGCGCGCGCGGCAAGAAGGTCGCAGCGGTGTTCTCGGGCACGGCGACCTACGAGGCCAACGCCGCCCTGGCCGACCTCGCGGGCCTGCTGGGCGCCGAGCGCTTCGTGGTCGGACGCCCGGCGGGCAAGACCGACGCGCTGCTGCGCGACGCCGACAAGAACCCCAACCTCCGCGGCGCCATCACGGCCGCCGGCAACGCGCGCCACGAGGGCGAGCTCGCGCTCGAGCTCGCGGGCCGTGCCTACGACGCGGTGCTGTTCGTCGACGGCACCTTCGAGCTGTCCGAAGTCGTGCGCAAGACCGTGGAGTCGATCACCTCGATCGTGCTCGCGGAGCGCGTCACGCCCTGGTCGAGGCGTGCACGATCGTGCTGCCGTCGACCAGCTGGGCCGAGACCCTGGGCACGCTCATCAACCGCCGGGGCCGCCTGCGCGTGCTGCAGCCGGCCTGGCGCGCCGAGGCCGACCGCCGCGAACCCGCCGATCTGATCCGCGAGGTCGCGCTCGCGATGGGCGAGCGCGACCTCGGCAGCAGCCGCGACCGCACCCGCGCCGTCGCCGAGCTGCACGACCACGCCGAGCTGCGCCGCCTGACCGCCGATCCGGTCGCGGCGCGCCCCACCCTGCTCCGCTTCTCCCACAGCCGCGGCTGAACCATGCACGCCCAAGCCCACCGCCTGCTCGCGCTCCTGCTGCTCGTCCTGGTCGGCCTGCTCGGACCCACCGCCTGCGCCGACCCACCGTCGGCGAAGCGCGGCGCGGTCCCGGTGCGCACCGAGCCGATGCAGGTCATCTTCCACCCGAGCACCGGCCCGGTCGAGGTTGCGGTCGTCAACACCTCGGACAAGCCCATCGCCGTCGGTGACTTCCGCATCGAGGGGCCCGACTGGACCTCGTTCAGCCTGGTCGATCCGATGCAGGCCGGCGTGCTGCGCCCCGGCGATCGCACGACCCTGCGCGTCGCGGTCGACGCGGCGTCGCTGCGCGGCCCCGGCGAGCCGGTGCGCGGCGCGGTGGTCGAGAGCCACGAGGACACCCCCGAGATCGGCCCCAACGACTACCGCGCCGGCTCGGCCTACCTGAGCTTCCGCGCCTCGGGCGCGACCGCGACGGTGCCGCTGTCGCTCGAGGCGCCGTCGTGGACGTCGACGTACCTGTGGCCGGCACTGATCAAGGTGCTCGCGCTGGTGCTGGCGTTCATCATGCCGCTGGCGTCGCTGCTCACGTGGATGGAGCGCAAGCAGAGCGCGATGATGCAGGACCGCGTCGGTCCCAACATGGCGCGGATCTCGGTCGGCAACTTCACGCTGCGCGCGTGGGGCCTGCTGCACATCGCGACCGACGGCCTCAAGATGCTGTTCAAGGAGGACTTCGTGCCGCGCCGGGCCCACCGCGCGCTGTACACCCTCGCGCCGCTGCTGGCGTTCGTGCCGGCGATCGTGGTCTTCGCCATCGTGCCGTTCGGCGACGCACTGTGCTACGGCCACCTGTTCGACTCGCTGAGCCAGGCCGACGTCGACCAGTGCGCCGCCGGTCGCGGCGGCACGCCGCTGCAGATCGCCCAGATCGACGTGGGCCTGCTCTACTACTTCGCCATCGCGTCGCTGGCGACCTACGGCACCACCTTGGCTGGCTGGTCCAGCTACAACAAATGGGCCGTGCTCGGCAGCCTGCGCGCCTCGGCGCAGATGATCTCGTACGAGGTCGCGATCGGCATGACCATCGTCGGCGCGCTGCTGGTCTACGGCACGCTCGAGCCCCACGCGCTGGTCAAGGCCCAGGAGGCCGCCTATTGGGGCGTGGTGCTGCAGCCGTTGGCGTTCGTGCTGTTCTTCACCGCCGCCATCGCGGAGACCAAGCGCGCACCGTTCGACCTGCCCGAGGGTGAGTCCGAGATCATCGGCTACTTCATCGAGTACTCGGGCATGCGCTTCGGCCTGTTCTACCTCGGCGAGTTCATCGAGGTCGTGTTCGTGTCCGCCATGGTCACGACGCTGTTCCTGGGCGGCTGGAACCTGCCGCTGGGCATCCTCGGCGCGCACGGCTTCTCCAGCGCGTTGGCGTGCCAGCTGTTCTTCTCCGGGGCCGGCGTGGGGTTGATGGTGACCGGTGCGGCGATCTGGCGCGCGAGCAAGCACGCAGAAGGCGTCGCGTCGGTGCTGGTCGTGCTCGGTACCATGCACGCGGTCGTCGCGGTGTGGTCGCTGTTCACCGGCTGGGGCACCGCGCTGCCGCACATCGCGGTGGTCGCGGTCGGGCTGCTGACGTGGGGCCTCAAGGTGCTGGCGCTGTGCTGGCTGCAGCTGCTCATCCGCTGGACGCTGCCGCGCTTCCGCTACGACCAGCTCATGAGCCTGGGTTGGAAGGGCCTGCTGCCGCTGTCGATCGCGAACATCGTGTTGACCGCGTTCGCGGTCTACGCCATGACCCCGTCCGCGCCGGCCCCAGCCGCCAGCACGGACAAGCCCGCCGTGACCAGCCCCGAGGGCGCGGCCAAGCCCGGCGCGCCCGCGGCCGCGGCCCCACTCGCAGGTGACAAGCCCGCCGCACCCGCGGACGCCCGTCCGGCCGCCGCGCCGAGCGACAACCAGCCCGCCGCCGGGCACTGAGCGCGCAAGGAGCATCGACCATGACCATCGGCGTCAAGAAAGTCTCGCTGCAGCGTTCGATGCGGGACCAGATCTTCCTGCCGGCGATCCTCGAGGGTCTGCTGACCTCGGCGCGCCACTTCTTCAAGAACACCATGACCAAGGGCATGGGTGACGTCGACACGATTCGCTACGGCGAACCCGACGTCGATCCCAAGACCTACTACCCCGCGCGCTACCGCGGCGTGCATCGGCTGATGCACCGCGAGGACGGCTCGGTCCGCTGCGTCGCGTGCATGTGCTGCTCGACGGTGTGCCCGGCCAAGTGCATCCACATCGTCGCCGAGGATCGCCGCGACGACGCCGAGAAGGCGCCGGCCAGCTTCATCATCGACGAGCTCAAGTGCGTCGTGTGTGGCCTGTGCGTCGAGGCGTGCCCGTGCGACGCCATCCGGATGGACAGCGCGCAGCACATGACGCCGACCGAGGAGCGCGCCGAGGCCGTGCTCGGCAAGCTCGAGCTGATGAGCCGCGGCTCGCGTTCGGTCGCGGTGCAGGGCGGCCAGGGCGCGGACTATCGTGCGACGGCACCTGCTGCCGATCCGCGTTTCCCGACCAGCCGCTGAGAGGCTGTCAGCGGATGCTGACGGCCTCTCGTCGCGCCAGCGACCGGAAGGACAAAGGACCCGAAGGCGGCTCTGCCGGCGCGGGAAGAGGAAGCCGAGCTTCCTCTTCATGGACTGAGATGACGACGACGGGCGCGCGCACCCGCAGCGCACGCTTGTCAAGCGCAAGCCCTCCGTCGCACGCGGCCACACGCGGCCACACGCGCAGGGCGAGCAGGCGCGCGCGTCCCGATCGCGGCGAGTTCGGGCTGCACGCGGCTTCGCATCTGCTAAGCTGACCGATAACCTCGGGCCGCGCTCGGCGTTCGAGTTCTACCTACTCCGTTCAACCCGGGAGCCGCCTCTGTCCGTGGGAGTGCAAGCCCGTTCGGCGGGAAGCCCGAAGCGGTCATCGTGGTGCCCACCTGCCATGGTAGGGGTTGAACTGGAATCGCCGAGCGCCGGCCCGGGGGCCTTTCGCCCACCGCGGCCCGGAGGCGTCACGCCGAGGCGGTCGCGCGCAGCAGCTCGATCGCGTCGCGCAGACGCATGCGCGTGCGGTCCTTGCCGCACACCGCGAGCGTGTCGAACAACGGCGGCGCCGCGGTCCGCCCGACCACGGCCAGGCGCAGCAGGCCGAAGATCTCCTTGGTCTTCCAGCCGGTGCGCTCGCAGAAGCCGCGGGCGAAGGCCTCGATCGACTCCTTGGTGAAGCTGCGCGCGTCCTTGTCGCGCTCGATCTCCTCGAGGAAGCGCTGCAGGATCTCGATGACGTCGTCGCGGCTGCGGCCCTTGAGCGTGAACTCGGGCAGCACCGGACGCAGGTCGATCGCGCCGCCGAAGAAGAACGCCGCGAACGGCACGAAGTCGTCGAGCCGCTGCACGCGCTCGCGACCGAGCTCGACGATGGCGCGCAGCCGCGACGGCTCGAGCACGTCGCGCTGCAGCCGGGCGACCAGGGCGTCGATCGACATCGCGCGCATGTCCTCGCCGTTCCACGCCGCGAGCTTGACCGGATCGAACACGGGCCCGCCGACCGACAGCCGCGCGAGGTCGAACTCCGCGATGAGCTCGGCGAGGGTGAAGCGCTCGCGGTTGTCGGCCATGGAGAAGCCCAGGGTCGCGAGGAAGTTCAGGAACGTCTCGGGCAGGTAACCCAGCGCGCGGTAGTGGAACACCGACACCGGGTTCTTGCGCTTGGACAGCTTGCTGCGGTCGGCGTTGCGCAGCAGGCCCAGGTGGTAGAACGAGGGCGGCTCCCAGCCGAACGCGCGGTACAGCAGCACGTGCTTGGGTGTCGACGTGAGCCACTCCTCGCCGCGGATCACGTGGGTGATGCCCATGAGGTGATCGTCGACGACGTTGGCCAGGTGGTAGGTCGGGAATCCGTCCGACTTCATCAGCACCTGATCGTCGATCTGCTCCACGCCGAAGCGGACCTCGCCGCGCAGGCCGTCGTGCACGACGACGTCGCCGGTCCGGGGGATCCGCATGCGCACCACGTGGGCCTCGCCGGCGGCCGCACGCGCGGCGGCCTCGGCCGGCGGCAGGTCGCGGCAGTGGCCGTCGTAGCCGGGGTGCTCGACCTTGGCCGCGAGCTGGGCCTTGCGCACCGCGTCGAGTCGCTCGCGGCTGCAGAAGCAGCGGTAGGCCTCGCCGCGGGTGAGCAGCTGCTCGACGTGCTCGGCGTAGATCGCCAGGCGTTCGGACTGCCGGTAGGGCGCGTGCGGACCGCCCTTGTCGGGGCCCTCGTCCCAGTCGAGCCCGAGCCAGCGCAGCGCCTCGAAGATGGCGGTCTCGCTGCTGCGCGAGGAGCGTTCCTGATCGGTGTCCTCGATGCGCAGCACGAACTGGCCGCCGTGGCGGCGTGCGAACGCGAAGTTGAACAGCGCGATGTAGGCGGTGCCCACGTGCGGGTCACCCGTGGGGCTCGGCGCGATGCGTACGCGGGGCGGCATGCGGCCCGGGACCTCGGTCATGCCGACGCTCCTACCACAAGCCGGCCCAGGCCGTTACACTGGCGGCCGTGGGCGAAGAGGCCATCGACGAGGCACTCGTCGACGTCGTGTTGCAGACGGTCAGCCGCCGCGTGCTCGAGCGCGCCGGCTCGGCCGTCGAGCTGCTCGAGACGCTGATCCATGCGCAGGGTCGCGTCGTGCGTCGCGATCAGGAGCTGTGGGCCGGACACACCGTGCTCAACTACGATCGCGAGCTGCCGCCGCGGGTCGCCCGCGCCAGCAGCCTCGGCGTCTCGGTCTACCTCGGCAACCGCCGGATCGCGACGTATACGTCGCTGGACGCCGGTCCTGCGCCCGAGGTCGGGGCCTGGATGCCGAGCGAGCTGGTCGAGACGGCGCTGCGCAAGCGGCAGCCGTTCCGCGGCACGCTCGAGTGGAACGGGCGCGCCACGATGCTCGCGGCGCGCCCGTTGTTCGCCAGCGACAGCCCGAGGAGTACGGCCCCATCGGCATCCTCGAGCATGTTCCAGGACACCGCGACCTTGCGCGAGATGCCGGCGGCGAGCTGGCGCCGCGGCGCAGCCGAGGACCCCGCTGCGCTCGCGCGCGATGCACCACGAGCGACTGGCTGCGATCACCGGACCTGTCGACGACGTCGCGCGGCGCCTGCAGCTGCTGGCACTCAACGGCAACATCATCGCGGCCCAGGCGGGCGACCACGGCCGCGCGTTCCGCGTTGTGTGCCGCGAGCTCGGCAGCCTCGCGGAGCAGTCCAAGGACGTCGCAGCGGAGGTCCGGCGGCTGGGAGAGGACACGCGCCGTGGCGGCGAGCCCGTGGGTGTCAGCATCGAGGGCGAGCCCGCCTGAGCGCGGCCCGGCGCGAACCGATCCCGCGACAGCCGCTCCGCGATCCCCTGGGTGCGCGCCGACGAGCCGCAGAGTTTCGCTGTGATTCCAGCGGTTTGGATCGTGCCCGCCTGGGCCCGGCCGACCCACCCCCGAGAAAATGCCTGCATTTTCGGGGTCTTTGATGCTTGTTGCTAAGATTCCCCCGTGCTAGGTCACGTGCGAGCGTCGGCCGGAGTTTGAGCATGGATCAGATCTTCGAGAGCCATTTCGGTGGGAATCAGAGCTCGAGCAACGGCGGCGAGACCGACGGGTACTGCCCCAAGTGTAGAGCCGATACTCAACACATCATTCTCGAGAGCTACGCGGACGAGATTCGCCGCGTCCAGTGCGCTGTCTGCGGAGACACCCACGCCTTCAAGCCCCCGCGCGGCGGCGAGGACGACAACCCGGAGCCGCTGGCCGCCGCCAAGCGCCGCGGCGCCAAGAAGCTCGACTGGCTCGAAGGCATGAACGCGTACCCGCTCGACAGCGCGGTGCGCTACTCCCCCAAGGCCGAGCTCTCGCTCCACCAGATCGTGGTCCACCCCACCTTCGGTGTGGGCTTCGTCTGCGAGATCGCGGGCGAGCAGAAGGTCGAGGTCATGTTCCGCAACAACCTGCCGCGTGTGCTCGTTCACGGGCGCGGCGAGGCCGAAGCGGACCGACAAGGCGAGCGCGTGCCCGAGGAGGAGGTCCGCCAGCTGCTGGGCCTCGAGCTCGGGCCCTCGCCCGAGGAAATCGCGGCCGAGCGCGAGCGACGGCTCGCCGAGGAAGAGGCCGAGCGCCAGCGCGAGCGCGAGGAGAAGCGCCTCGCCGCGGAGCGCGAGCGAGCCGCCCAGGCCGAGCGCCGCGAAGAAGAGCGTCGTCGGCGCGAAGAAGAGCGCGAGGCCAAGCGGCGCGAGCGCGACGAGGAGCGCGAGCGCAAGAAGCAGGAGCGCGAGCAGGAGCGCGTGCGCAAGGCCGAGGAGCGCAAGCTCGAGGCCGAGCGCAAGCGCGACGAGCTGCAGCGCGCCCGCGACGACGAGCGCCGGCGCAAGGAGGAGGAGCGCGAGGCGAAGCGGCTCGAGAAGCTGCAGGAGAAGGAGAACGCCCTGCGCGAGAAGGAGAAGGAGAAGGAGCGCCTCGCCAAGGAGAAGGAGAAGGCGCGCCTGGCCAAGCAGAAGGCGGCCAAGAAGCCCGCGGCCAAGAAGCCCGCGGCCAAGAAGCCCGCCGGCAAGAAGTCTGCGGCCAAGAAGCCGGCGGCCAAGAAGCCGGCTGCCAAGAAGCCCGCCGCCAAGAAGCCCGCCGCCAAGAAGCCCGCCGCCAAGAAGCCGGCGGCCAAGAAGCCCGCGGGCAAGAAGCCCGCCGCCAAGAAGCCCGCCGCCAAGAAGCCCGCCGCCAAGAAGGCGCGCAAGTAGTCCGCCGCCGCGGCCGCCATGCGCGATCACGACGAGCCCGCGCCACGTCCCCGACCCTGGCGCGGGCACCTCGAGGCCCGCGTCGACGGCATCACCAGCGCGGTGCTCGTGTTCCCGCTGCTGCTGGTCTACCAGCTCGGCATCCTCACGGGCCGCGGCCAGAACGGCGTCGACATCCTGACGCGGTCGCTGGTCGCGGTGGCCGAGCGCGACCTCTCGAACTACCTCGCGATCATGGCCGGGATGCTGGCCGTGTACGCCGCGACGCTGGTGTTGCTGGCGCGGCGCGGGCGCTTCCACCCCCGCGCGTTCGCGCCCGCGCTGGCCGAGTCGACCGTGTACGCCCTGTCGATGGGCACGCTCATCCTCTTCGTGATGGACGAGCTGCTCGGCGTGGCGCCGGGCCTCTCGCTGGGCGGCCAACGCGGCGTGGACGTGCTCGTGATCTCCGCCGGCGCGGGCTTCCACGAGGAGCTCATCTTTCGCGTCGGCATCATGGGCGGCTGCGCGTGGCTCCTGACCGGGCTCACCGGCCCGCGGCGCGCGTGGCTGGGCGCGCTGGTGATCTCGTCGCTGGTGTTCTCGCTGGCGCACCACCTCGGGCCCAGCGGCGAGCCGCTGCGCTGGGCGCCGCTGGTGTACCGGACGCTCGCTGGGGTCTTCTTCGCGTTGGTCTACCAGATCCGCGGCTTCGCAGTCGCAGCGTGGACCCACGCGCTGTACGACGTCTACGTGCTCAGCCTGGCGTGACGCCGGCGAGCACCGCTCACGCGACGATGGCAGTGACCTGTCGCGACGGCTGCAGCAGCGCGCGCGCGAGCGCGGTGACGTCGGCCGCGCGCACTGCCTCGACGCGGCGCGCGTAGGCGAGGTGCGCGGCGTAACCCAGGCCGTAGATCTCGTTGAATGCCATCGACGAGGCGATGCGACCGCGCCGCTGCATCGCGGCCTCGGCCTGACCCACGAGGTACGCCTGCGCGCGCTTCGAGCTCGAGCGCGGCGATGGGCTCGCGACAGATCCGCTCGCGCTCGCGCTCGAGCGCCGCGCGGGCGCACGAGCTTGTCGGGCGAGGTCGCGGCATAGAACGCGATGTGGCCGGCGTCGAGGCCCTCGGTCGACGACGCCGACACGTGATAGACCAGCCCCTGCTCCTCGCGCAGCGCGGTGAACAGCCGCCCGACCTGACCGCCGAGAATCGCTGGTGAGCACCTCCATGGTCCACACGCGATCGTCGGCCAAGGTCAGCCCGGGCCACGCGAGCACGACATGGGCCTGCTCGCGACGGCGACGCACGCGGGCGACCGCCTCGAGGTTGCGGCGCGGCGGCGGGCCGGCCAGCGGCCCAGGGCCCGCGCAGGCTCGGCGTCGGCGAGCGCTCGGCGAGCAGCTCGACCACGTCCTCGGGCTCGACGTCGCCCGACAGCGCCAGGCAGCCGCGACCGATGGGATAGCCGCGCTGCCGCGCCCGGCTCAGCGTGCCGGCGTCGACCGCTGCGAGCGTCTGCGGCGTGCCGCGACGCCTGCGGCCGTAGGCGTGCGCGCCGTACAGCTGTGACGCCGCGGCCTGGAACGCCAGCCCCGCGAGGTCGTCGCGATCGGCGGCGAGCTCCTCGAGCGCGAGCCGCCGCTCGTGCGCGACCTCGTCGGGGGCGAAGCGCGGTCGCAGTGCGCACTCGATCATGCGGCGCAGCACCAGCTCGCGGTCACGCGCGAGGCACTCGAAGTGCAACCCCACGCTGTTGCGGCCGGAAATGCCGTCGAGCGCCGCAGCGCAGCCTTCGATCTCGCGCGCGAGCGCGTCGCCGTCGCGATCGATGGTGCCGCGGGTCAACAGCGCCGCCATCACCGGGCTCATGCCCGCGTGGCGCGCGGCCTCGATGCGCTGGCCGCCGGGCCACACCAACCAACCCGCAGCCATCGCCAGGCTCGGATCCGGGGCGATGCGCACGCGCAGGCCACAGTCGAGCTCCGCACGGACGATGCCGTGGCGGTCGCGCTGCAGCGCCGCGCGCCGCGGACCGCGGGCCAGGCCCCGCAGACGCGCGGTCAGCCGCCGCGCCAGCGCGCGTGCGCCCGCCGCGTCGATCTCGGCCGCGGGCAGCACCACGGCGATCGCGGCGCGTTGGGGCGCGAGCAAGCGCGCACAGGCATCGCGGACCTGCTGCGGCGTGGTCGCGGCGAGCTGCGCGAGGTAACGGCGATCGAGCCCGAGGTCGCCGCCGAGGCTGAGGTAGTAGCCGATCGCGTGGGCGATGCCGCCGGCGGTCTCGCGGCGGTAGACCACGTCGCTGCGCAGCACCGCGCGGGCGCGGTCGAGCTCGTCGGCCGGCAGCGGCACTGCGGCCATGCGACGCAGCTGTTCGAGCATCGCCACGATCGCGACCTCGAGCTTGGCCGTCGGCGCGTGGGCGCTCACGGCCATGGTGCTGGCCTGCCGCCCCGCGAACAGGCTCGCGTGCGCGTCGGTGACCAAACCCTGGCGCCGTCGCAGCTCGCGCGACAACCAGCTCGACTCGCCGTAGCCCAGCACCGTCGCCGCGAGCTCGAGCGCGCACGCGTCGGGCTCGGGCCACGGCGGCGCCTGCCAGCCGATCGCGACGTGGGCTTCGTGCACGTCGTCGCGACGCACGACCACGCTGGGCTCGACCCGCGGGCGTGGCCGTCGCAGCGCCCGCTCGGGCGGCCGCGCGTCGAACTCGCCCAACACCCGCGTCGCGGCCCGCAGCACCCGCGCCGCCGGCAGCGGGCCCGCGACCACCAGCACGAGCCGATCACCGCCGTAGTTGCGCTCGAGAAAGCCGCGCAAGCTGGCGGTCGTGTGCGCCGCGACCTCGGCCGCGGTGCCCAGCACCGGACGCGCGTAGCCATGGGTGCCGTACAGCCCCGCGGTCATGTCCTGCATCGCGCGCGAGGCTGGGTCGTCGTCGTACTGCTTGATCTCCTCCAGCACGACCTCGGCCTCCTGCGCGAGGTCGGCGGCCGCGGGGCGGGCGTGGGCCAGCGGACGCACCAGCGCGTGCAACACCGCCTCGAAGCCGGGCGCGGGCACGGTCGCGTGGAACACGGTCTCGTCGTGGCTGGTGAACGCGTTGACGTCGCCGCCGACGGCCTCGACCGCGGACGCGATGTCGAGCCGGACGCCGTCGAGCACGAGCGGCTTGAAGACCATGTGCTCGAGCAGGTGGGCGATGCCGTGCTCGCGCGGCCGCTCGTCGGCGGTGCCGGCGAAGATCCACAGCTGGACCGCGACCGTGGCCGCCCCGGGGCCGCGGCGCGGCGTGGTGTGGACCACGATGCGTGCGCCCGATCGCAGGCGCCGGACCACCGCGTCGATGCCCTCGGGGCCGACCGACCCGCGCGTCGTCGCTGCTGCGCGGCCCCCGGTGCGCGCGGTGGTCCGCCTGCGCTCGCGCGCACGGCCTGAACCGTTTCGCAGTGGGCCTGGCGGATGGACCTCGGGGTCGTGGGGTCGTCGCTTCACCGAGTCGGTTCGTGGTCCTGCGGGTATGTTACCGTGCCATCGTCGTTCGGTCTCCCACGACCACCCCGACGGCCCATCGTGCAGATGCTCGATCACGAGGCCCCCGCGCCCGTCGCCCCCGCCACCCTGCCCTGCCCGCTGCCGGGTCGGCACAGCCGCGAGCCGGCCGAGCTCACCGAGTTCCGTGCCAATGCAGCGGACGAACGCGCGTTCCATCGCCTACGGCGCCAGTACCGCGACGGTGAGGACTGGCGATCGCTCGCGACGCTGTTGCTGCTGCATGCGGCCGCGGTCGACACCGCGAGCACCGAGGCCCGCGCCAAGGCGGCCGAGCTGTGCGTGCAGGCGTACGAGCTGTGGCTCGAGCGGGTCAAGGATCGCGAGGAGGCCGCGCACGCGCTCGCACGCGCGCTGCAGCTGCGACCCGACAACGCCCGCGCGCACGAACGACTGCGCAAGCTCTACGAGCTGCTCGGCGCGCACAAGGAGCTCGTCGAGCTGCTGCGTTGGCGGCTGCAGACCCAGCCCGCCGCGACCGACGGCGCCGCGCTGCACTTCGAGCTGGCCGAGCTGCTCGAGCAACACTTTCTCGCCATCGGTGAGGGCGTGCGGCACTACGAGCGCGTCGTCGAGCTCGACCCGGCCCACGCCAAGGCGGCCGATCGGCTGATCCGCTTGTACCTCGCCGCCGGAGCCTGGAGCGCCGCGGCGACGCGGCTGTCGTCCGAGCTCGCGCGGGTCGAGAGCACCGCCGAGCGCACGCGTCTGGCCGAGCTGCACCGCCGCCTCGCCGCGATCGAGGCCGAGCACTTCGACAACGTGCCCTCGGCCGCACGCCACCTGCAGGCCGCGCTCAAGGCCGTGCCCGACGACATCGACGCGTTGCGGGCCTTCGGCGTGCTGTACCTGGCCTCGGGCAAGGCCACCGACGACGGCGTCACCAAGGCCGCCGACATCTTCTACAAGGCCGCCGAGCTCGCACGGCGTCGCGGCGACAAGCCCCGCGCGCTCAAGCTGCTGCGGCGTTCGTTGATGCTCTTGCCCGATCACCAGCAGGCCTCGGCCGCGCTGGAGAACACGCTCATCGACGCCGAGGACTGGCTCGCGCTCGACGAGCTGTACCGCGAGTGGCTGTTCCACTTCTCTGGCCCCGATGCGGTGCCGCTGCAGCTGCGGCGCGCCGACCTGCTCGACCGCCGGCTGTACCGCCGCGAAGAGGCGCGTCAGCTGTTCGAGGAGGTCAGTCGCTACCAACGCCCCGACGACGAGTCGTGGCGTCGGCTCGAGCAGATCTACGCCGAGAGCGGCGATCACTGGGCCCTGGTCGCGCTGCTCGACGCGCAGATCGAGCGCATGCCCGACGAGGTCCCGACCGAGACGCTGCTGCGCGCCGCCGCGGTGTGCCGGGACGAACTCGGCGACGAGGAGCGCGCCGCGGTCTACTACTACAAGGTGCTCGAGCGCGAGCCGTTCAACGCCGCGGCGTTCGAGGGCTACAAGGAGCACTGGCGCCGCAAGCACAACTGGACGCAGCTGCGTGACCTGGTCCTCTACCAGATCGAGCAGGCCGCGGCCCAGCCCGAGGGCGAGAGCCCCTACGAGCAACGCGGGTTCGCCGAGGAGTTCGTCGAACTCGCCGACATCTGCGAGCGGCGTCTGGGCGACATCGACGGCGCGCTCGATGCCTGGGGCCGGTTGCAGGTCGCCTACCCCGACGACCAGCGCCCGGCCAAGCACATCGCCCGCATCGAGAAGCGCGCGCGCATGTGGGACAACATGGTGCGGGTCCAGGAGGCCGAGCTCGAGCGCACCGTCGATCCGGCCAAGCGACTCGACATCCTCAAGCGCCTCACCCAGGTCTACCGCGACCGCCAGGTCAACCCCGACCGCGCCATCGAGCTGTACGGCGAGATCCTGCAGCTGTCGCCCAGCGACATCCAGGCGACCCGGGCCCTGACCGCGTTGTACGACCGCGCCGGCGACTTCGACCGCGTGATCGAGATGCTGCGCGACCAGCACGACCGCTCGCGCAGCGGCACCGAACGCGTGGCGCTGCTGCGGCGCATGGCCGAGATCTGGCACCACGAGCTCGGCGAGCTCGAGCACGCCGAGTGGGCCTGCCGGCAGATCCTCGAGCTCGCGCACGACGATCGCGAGGCGATGTACCGGCTCGAACAGCTGCTCGAGGAACAGGGCCGCTACGCCGAGCTGCTCGAACTGCTGCAGCGCGAGGTGCCCAGCGCGGGCTCACCCGAGGCCAAGGCCAAGCTGCTGCGCCGCATGGCCCGGGTCTGCGAGCTCGACCTGCACGACGAGGACCGCGCCGCGTCGCTGTGGACCGAGCTGCTGGAGCTGCGCCCCGGCAACCTCGAGATCATCGACAAGCTCGTGCTCGCCTACGCCCGCGCCGGCCGCAACGAGGAGCTGGGCACGCTGCTGAGCAAGGCCGCGGGCTCGCCCAAGACGCCGCTCGTGCGGCAGATCGACTATCTGCTGCGGCTGGGCCAGCTGGCCGAGGCCGCGCTCGACGATCCGCTGCTGGCACGCTCGTCGTTCGAGCGCGTGCTGCGTTCGCGGCCCGATCACCGCGGTGCGCTCGAGGCCCTGGTCCGGATCTACCGCCGCGAGGACGCGTGGCAGCCCCTGGTCGCGGTGCTGGGCAAGCTGCAGGAGCTGGCCGAAACCGAGGACGACGCCTTCCGCATCGCATGGGAGCGCGCCGAGATCCTCGGCGATCAGCTCGACGATCCCCAAGGTGCAGCCGAGCTGCTCGAGGGTCTGGGCGAGGACCTGGCGCTGGGCCGCCGCGAGGTCGCGCAGAGCCTGCTCGAGCTGTACGAGCGCGCGGGCGCCCACCGCAAGCTCGTGCGTCAGGCCGAGCTCATGCTGCTGGCCGCGACCTCGGCGGAGGAGCGCCGCCGGCTGTACGGCACCATCGCCAACACCTGGCTGCAGCACCTGGGCGACAAGCAGGCCGCGGTCGCGGCCTATGGTCGCTTCGTGGCCGAGTTCTCGACCGACATCGAGGGGCTCGCGACCATGGCGCGGCTGCAGCACGAGACCGGCGATCACGAGGCCGCCATCGCGACGCTGCAGCGGCGGCTCGAGCTCGCCGGTGACATCGCGACGCAGACCGCGACGCTGCAGCAGATGGCGACCATCGCCGAGCAGGATCTCGGCGACGGCGCGCGCGCGCTCGAACTGTTGCGCCGCGCGCTCGCGGTCGATCACTTCGACGCCGGGCTGGTCGCGCGCATCGGCCGGCTGGCGCAGGCCAAGGGCCTGTGGCGCGAGCTGCTCGCGATCGACGAGGAGCGCTACGGCTATCTCGGCGAGGCCGGCATGGTCGAGGCGCGGGTGCAGCTGTGCCTCGAGGCCAGCACCATCGCGCACGAGCGCTGGGGCGACCCGGCACTCGCGTTCGACTGGGCCCGCCGCGGCTACCTCGCGGCGCTCGAGTCGGATCTGACCCTGGGGCCCGCGGGCAAGCGGCTGCGGGCGCTCGCGGCCGAGCACGGGCTGTGGCGCGAGCTGCTCGACGCGTTCGACCGCGAGCTCGCCGTGCTCGAGCGACGCGAGTCCATCGACGCCCTGGTCGCCCGCCTGCGCGAGGCCGCCACCGTCGCGCTCGATCGGCTCGACGATCCGGCCAAGGCCGTGGGCTACCTGCAGCGGGCCCATCGCGCCGCGCCGCTGGACGAGGCCATCGCGTCGGAGCTCGAGCGCACTGCCCGGGCCCACGGGCTGTGGCAGGCGGTCATCGAGCTGTTCGGCCTGCGCCTGGGCCGTGCCGCGTCGGATCTGGGCCGCTACGAGGCCTGCCGCGCCATCGCGACGATCTACGAGGACGAGCTGCACGACCCCGAGAAGGCGTTCGAGTGGCTGCGGCAGGCGTGGACCGATCTGCGCGAGCACGACTTCGCCCTGGCCGAGGACGCGTTCGAGCAGATCCTGGGCCTCGCCGAGCGCCATCGACTGTGGGCGCAGCTGTGCGAGCTCCACCTCGAGCGGGCACGCAACGCCGAGGCCGGCGAGCCGACCATCGCGGCCTTGCGCGACGCCGCGGCGGTGTTCGACGAGCGACTCTCCGATCCGCTGGCGGCGCTGCGGGTGCTCGCGAGCGCACTCGACGAGGCCGGCGGCGACGCGCTGCTGCCCGAGCTCGATCGGCTGTCGCTGTCGGTCGACGAGCGCCGCGACGGCGCGCTACCGCCGGTCGGCGCGCTGGCGCTGCTGCAGCTGCTGCAGCGGCTCATCGCGCGCAGCCGCGACCGCGACCGCACCATGGCGCTTCTTGCCCAACGCGCCGACATCCGCGAGCAGCGGCTCGAGGACCGCGCCGCGGCCATGGCGGAGTGGATGCGGGTGCTGCGGCTCGAGCCCGACGACGAGCGCGCGCTGGCCGAGCTCGAGCGCCTCGCCGACGAGGGCGAGCTGTGGCAGCTGTACCTCTTGGTGCCCGCGGCCGCGCTCGAGGTCGCGCCGCAGCCGGCCGATCAAGCCCAGCTGCTGCGGCGACTCGCGCAGCTGTACGAGGGTTCACTCGGTCGCCCCGAGTACGCCCTGCGTGCGCGGCTGCAGGCCTGGCGCACGCGACCGCAGCTGCCGCCGCGCGACGGCGACATCGGTGACGAGCACGCGGCGATCTGGCGCCTGGCCGAGCACGCTGGCGGCTACCACACGCCGCCGGTACCGCGCGATCCGATGCTGCTGCCCACGCTCGCGCCACCGGAGGTCGCCGACCTCGCGGCGTGGATCGGTGCCGGGCTCGAGCCGCGACTGGTCGAGACGTTGCCCTCGCCGCACGCGCCTCGCGTCGAGCTGGCCGCGCCGATGCGCGTGGCCGGCGGCAACACCCAGGAGCTGCTGGTCGCCGACGCCGAGTCGGTGGTCGCGCGCCCGCCCGCGATGCCGCCGCCGCCGGGTGGATTGCCGTTCGCGCCGCCGATCTCGGTCGAACCCGACGCGATCGAAGACGCGGAGATCGAGGTCGACGAGCTCGAGGAGCTCGACGAGCTCGCCGAGCTGCCCACGGTCGATCCCACGGTCGCGGCGATGCAGTCGCAGCTGCAGCGCGCCGACTACACCCGCGCCTCGATCGCCGCGCCGGCACCGGCACCGCCGCCACCGCCACCGCGCTCGCCCGACCAGGGCCTGCCCGCGCTGCCCAAGCTCACCCGCGCGATCCTGCCGCCGCGACCGCGGGTCGCGAGCGCGTGGGAAGAGGTCGCGCTCGCGTACACCGAGGTGCCCGCCGACAGCAAGACCGAGAAGGTCGAGGTCGCGCTGGCGCTGGCGCGGCTGTGGGAAGAAGGCGCGCACAACCTCGAGCGCGCGTTCCAGTCGCTCGAGCGCGCGCTGCTGTGGATCCCGCGCCACCCCGAGGCGCTCGCGCGGCTCGAGGGTGTGGCCGAGCGCCACGGCGTGCACGATCGCCTGCTGCAGGCCTATGAGCTGCTGCTGGCCGAGTCGGCCCTACCCGAGCACGTAGTCGCGCACAACCTCCGCATCGCCGAGCTGCATGCCGCACGCGAGCAGTGGCAACCCGCGGAGGCGCGCTACCGGGCCGTGCTCGCGGTCGCACCGCAGCACGTCGGCGCGATGACGGCGCTGCTGTCGATCTACGACACCCTGGCGCGCCACGGCGACTGGGCAGCGATCGACGCCGACCTGCTCGAGCTGCAGGCGCCCGATCTCACGCTGGAGCAGCGCATCGATCGCACGCTGCAGCTGTGCCGCGTGCTCGAGACCCAGCTCGCGCGCCCGCGCGACGCGATCGAGCGGCTCGAGCAGCTCGCGCGCGAAGCCCCCGACCAGCAGCGCCTGCACGACGAGCTCGTGCGCCTGCTGATGGCGAACCGTCAGTGGCAGCAGGCCATCGAGGCCCTGCGCGTCGCGGCCGACCACGTGCCCGACGAGGCCTACCGCCTGCGCGCGCTGGCGCAGATCGCCGAGATCTACGAGCAGCGCCTGGGCCTGCCGGATCGCGCGATCGCAGCGTGGCTCGAGGTCACCGAGGTGCGCGACGACGCCGACGCGCTCGCGCACCTGCAGGAGCTCTACCTCGCGACCGGGCGCTTCGAGCCGGCGCTGCCGATCATCGAGCGTCGGCTGGCCCAGCTGGGCGCCGACGACGGCGCCGCGCGGGTGTCGTTGCTGGTGGCCAAGGCCCGCGCGCTGCAAGAGAGCGGCGGGGACAACGACGCGGCCACTGCCACGCTCGAGGAGCTGGTCCGCACCGCACCCGACAACGACGACGTGGTGCTGGCGCTGTCGCGGCTGTATCGCAAGCAGGGCCGGCACGACGACGGCCTCGCGCTGTTGCGGCGACACCTCGACGAGGCCGCCGGCGGCGCGGACGAGGCCCGCCACGTGCGCCTGGCGACCGCGCTCGCGGACGTGCTCGACCGCGAGGATCACGATCCCCGCGGTGCCATCGGCGTCGTGTCCGAGGCGCTGCTGCGGCGCCCCGGCGTCGCGGCGCTGCTGCGCGCGCAGAGCCGGCTCGCGCGTGCGGTGCACGACGAGGCGCTGCTGGTCGAGTCGCTCGCAGCGTTGCCCGACGCCGACGGATTGCTGGAGGCCGCGGATCTGCTGCGCACGCGACTGCGGACAACGCCCGCGCGGTGCGGCTGCACTCGCGCGTGCTCGCCGAGGCCAAGGTCGCCGCCGACGATCCGGAATCGCCGCGGCGCCTGGCGGCCGCGCTCGAGGGCCTGGTGCGCCTGCGCGTCGACGACGGCGACATCGGCGGCGCGATGGACTTCATGGATCGGCAGCTGGCCGAGATGCGCGGCCCGACCATCCGCGCGCAGCTGCTGACCGAGATGGGTCGCATCACCTACCGCAGCACCGGCGACGTCGCGGCCGCGCGCCAGCGCTTCGACGCGGCGTTGGCCGAGGACCCCGACTACGCCCGCGCCAAGCTGGGCCTGGGCGAGATGCTGGCCGAGGCCGGCCGCCACGAGGAGGCCGAGGCCCTGCTCGAGCAGGCCGTCGATGCCCTGGGCCTGGGCGGCGATCCGACGCAGCTGGCCTCGGGCCTGCTCGCGCTGGCGCAGGTGCTCGAGCAGAGCGGCCGCCACGCCGACGCGCATCGTCGGCTGACGCTGGCCGCGCGCCACGATCCCGCCAACCTCGAGATCCGCGCCGCGCTGGTGCAACCGCGTGCTGGCCGGGACGGCACCGCGAGGCGCTCGCGGCCGCCGACGCGCTCGAGGAGCGCCTGGCCTGGGCTTCGAGCGCACGCCCAAGCGGGTGCGCCTGCTCTACGACGTGTTCGCGTTCGTGGCCGAGCGCGCTCGCCCTCAAACAGATCGAGGAGGCCCGGCTCGCTACCGCCGTGCGGCCGAGCTCGATCCCAGCAACCCCAACGCGCCTCGAGCCGCTCATCCGGCTGTGCCAGGAGCGCGGCGCCCTGGCCGAGGCCGCCGAGGCCGCGGCTCCGACTCCCGCGCGCGAGCTCGGCGAGCCGCGTGCGCGCGGACAGAAGTTCATCGACGCCGGCATGCTGTTCCACGACGCTGCGGCGGCGCTGGCCGACGGCGGCGAAGCTCAGGGCGGTCCGAGCGAGGCCGATCTGCGCCGCGCGGCGTTCGAGAACATCCGCCTGGGCCTCGAACTGCTCGAGGAACACAACGTCGCCGCGCTCGACCGCGCGCAGCTCGAGGTCGCGTTCCGGGCCACCGCACCGCACGATCCCGCGACCGCGCTGCGCTGCCTCGATCGCCTGTTGCTGCAACCCGACCTCGGCCGCGAGCGTCGCCACGATCTGCTGCTCGAAGGCGCCGAGATCGCGATGCAGGTGCCCGGCCGCACCGAGCTGGCCGAGCGATTCGCCAAGCAGGCGCGCGAGCTGCAGCCCAGCTCGTCCGCGGCGGTGCTGGCCCTCGCGCGGGTCTACGAGGCGACCGCGCGGGCGGACGAGATCGAGCCCCTGGTCGAGAGCTTCTTCGCGGCGCTGGGCCGACGCTCGCGCGGCGCCGACGTGCCGACGCGCATCGCGTTGCTGCTGCGGCTGGCGGAGATCCAGCGCGCGCGCCCGGCCAAGGCCATCGCCGCGCTGGAGCTGGCGCTCGAGCTCGATCCGCGGGCGCTGGGCGCAGCCGAACGCCGCGTGCTGGCGGAGCTGTACGACACCGCCCAGACCAGCGGCGAGCGCGTGCTCGCCAACCACGTCGAGCTGCTCGCGGTCGATCCGCTCGAGCGCCGCAGCCTCGCGTTCCTGGCTCGCCACCACGCCGAGATCGGGGATCTCGATCGCGCGTGGGCGCTGTACGAGGTCCTGCGCGCGCGCGAGCCCGACCACGCCGACGCGGCCGCGTTCTTCGGGTCGCACGACGTCGCCGCAGGCGCCGGTGGCGAGCTGGCGATCGCCACGGTCGTGCCGGCGCCGCCGGGCGACGGCGGCATCGCCGAGGCGCTCGCGGCCCTGTTCGAGGGCGGCGGTCCGGTGCTGTCCGAGATGCTGCCGCGACTCGAGGTGCCGCCCGACGCACGCATCTCACCGCTGGGCGAAGGCGTGCTCGCGGCGTGTTGGGGCGACGTGCTCAAGCGCCTGGGCATGAGCAAGGTCGCGCTCATTGCCCGCCACGGCCTGCCCGATCCGGGCGAGGGCCCCGAGCTCGAGCCCGGCGCGTGGCTCGAGGTGCGCTGCCAGCAACCGCCGGTGATCCTCGCGCACGACGTCGCGTTCACGATCGACGACGCGCCGGCGCTGCGTTTCGCGCTGGCCGCCGCGCTGTACGCCACGCGGCCCGAGGCGGTCTTCGCCCTGGGCCTGCGCCGGGTCGTGCTCGCGCGACTGCTGTCGGCGCTGCTGCAGGCGTTCCACCCCCGTCACGGCCGCCGCAAGCACCACAAAGGTGACGACGAGAGCGTGCGCCTGGGTCAGGAGCTGCTGCGCAAGCTGCCGATGCGGGTGTCGCGGCAGCTGGGCCAGCTGTTCAAGGACCACGAGGACGAGCCCTTCGACAGCGTGCAGTGGCGCGCGTGGCTACGCCGCGCGTCGCACCGCGTGGGCCTGGCGGTCGCGGGCGAGCTGGGCGCGGCGATCCGCGTGGTGACCCACACCGACGCGCCGCCCGGCGGCGAGGCGCTGCTGGCCCGCGCCGAGCGTGACGACGACCTGCGCGACCTCATCGCCTTCGCCACCAGCGCCGCCTATGCCGCGACGCGTCGGGCGCTGGGCTACGAGGTCCGTCGCAAGCCGGCGGGTTGAGCGGGGGTCCACCGTCGCCGGTGGACCGCCGCGTGCGTCACTCCATCGCGCCGCCGTCGATCCACGCGTCGATGAGCGCGATGTCGGCGTCGGACAGCGGCGTGCCCTCGACCCCGACGGGGTTGCCCATCATGTCCATGCCCAGATCGAGCGGCATCTGCCGCAGGATCGTGTCGGTGCCGTGGACCGCACGGCTGAGGAAGCTGGCGGCCGCGTCGCCGGGCACCACGAAGTTCGCGTCGCCGCTGTAGACCGGCTTCTGCGTGCTCAGGGCGTTGTAGGACACGCCATCGCTCAGATCGAGCGTCGCGTAGATACCCCCCGGGGTGTGGCAGTCCTCGACGCAGGTCGCGGTCCAGATGGGCTGGATCTGCGTGGCGTAGTCGACGTCGACCGGCGCGGTGTCGGAGCCGCCCGACGAGTCCGAGTTGGTGGTCGAAGCGGTCGTGCTCGCCGTCGTGGTCGCAGTGGTCGCGGCAGACGAGGTGTCGCCGGTGTCCGCGGCGTCGTCACCCGTCGCGGGGCACGCGGACGCCGTCGAGAGCAGGGCAACGGACAGCGCAAGCGAAGAGATGCGAAGCGTCATGGATGGCTCCTCGGGCGAGCGATCGCCCACGGTGTGCATACCGCAGACGGCTGGCGGGCGACAACCCTGCGCGAGGGGCGAGCGTGGGCCCGCGCCTCAGACGCGGCCCTGCACCACGAGGCCGGTGCCGCCGCGGCCGAAGCTCGGCGCGATCGACCACGCGCGCTCGCTCGCGCGCGCGGCAGCAGCCGGTGGCGACTTGCCAGCCTTGCGCTTCTTGGCACCCACGATGATGAGCGGCAGTCCGACGGCGAGGCCCACGACCGCGACGCCGAGCCCGGCGTAGCCCAGGATGTTGGCGCGCTTGCCGGCCTTGTCGAGCTCGGCGACCTCGGGGTCGCCGACCATGTGCTTCTCGACTTCCTTCTGCTTGCCCGAGCTGACCGCGAGCCCGCCGATGCCCATGCCGGCGCCGCCGATGCCCACGACCGTGAAGATCGAGCCCGCGGCGATGAGGCCCGTGCCCGCGGCGGGTCCGTCGCCCTTGTCGCGCTTCTTCCGCTTGCGCTTCTTCTTCTTCTTGTCGTCGTCGCCCGAGGCGACCGCACCGCCGGCGGCCTGGGTCTTCTCGGCTTCGATCTCCTTGATGAGCGCTTCGGCGGCCTCGATCTGGGCGTCGGCCTGCTCGATGAGCCCACCGGCATCGGACGGCGCGATCACGAGCCAGTCGGAGCTGGCCGCGCCGGCGTCGACGGCGGCATAGAAGTGCAGGATGTCGAGCGCGACGCGCGTGGTCTCGATCGCGGCCTGGGCCGCATCGGTGTCGCGGTCCTTCTTCGCTTGCTCGAGCCTCGCCTCGCCCGCCTCGAGCATGGTCACGGGATCGCCGAGTTCCTCCGCGCTGCCCTGCAGGCCGTCGGCCACGGCCGCGAAGTCGCCCGACTCCTTCGCGCCCGCAACGCCGTCACTGGATCTCCTTGCAGCTTGGCCTCGGCCGCGTCGGGCGTCAGCGCCGGTCCAGCCGGCGCCTCGGCGGCTGGGGCCTTCTTCTTCTTGGCGAACATCATCATCGCCGGCACCGCGGTCGCGGCGTGCACGAAGCCGCCGGGCACCTGCGCCGATGCGAACGCGGGCGCCGCGGTGCACCACGTGAACGAGAGCCCCACTGCGGTCGCTGCGATGCGCCTGCCTGCCACGGACGCGACGATAGCAGAGGACGCGCGCGCGCCGGTAGCTCAGCTGCGATGGCCGCCCGGATCGTCGTCCGCCGGGGCGGTGGCGATGGCCCGCGCCACCGCACCCCACAGCGCGCGGAAGCGGGTCCGGTCGAAGCCCGAGCGCGTCACGAGCCAGTCGACGTGGCTCGGCCCGCCCTCGGGATCGCCATAATAGCCCATGACATCGAGGTGATCGGCGCGCGCGACGTGGATGATCTCGCCCCAGATCTGCGAGCGCGTGGGCACCATGCCGTCGTTGGCCGACGGTGCGGGGACCTTGCCGTAGGCGCTCACCAGCGCCTCGACCTGCGCGTCGGCCAACGGGCCCAGTCGCGCGGTCGGCATGGACGCCGTCAGGCGATACAGCGCGTGATACAGCGCGTAGGTGAGCTGCGCGATCGGATCGAGACCGACGCGCAACGAGCCCCACACCTGCGGCGGCCGGGCGCGCGTGACCACGCAGGCGTAACGGACGCCGGGCCGATCCTCGGCCGCGGAGTTGAACAGGTCGAGGCCGTCGGGGGTGATCTGCGGCAGCAGGGCCTGGTCGCCGCGCACGTGGCCGAGGAACTTCTCCAGCGAGTCGGAGCGCTCGTCGTCGAAGTCGGCGAGCACCTGCTCGTACAGCTGCTCGATCACGCGACCGCCCAGGCCGACGAGATCGTCGAGCCGCACCAGCACCTGCGCGGCCTTGAGCGCACCCCGCAGCGGGCGCTTGCCCGCGCGCAAGCCGTAGAGCGTCACGACCGAGAGTGTCTGCAGCAGCTTCTGCCCCAGCACGCCGGTCGCGAGGCTCGCCAGCGGCGTGCCGTAGTGCGGCGTGGCGACGGTCGTGACCGAGCGCGTGCGTCGGCCGATGGCCTCGACGTCGGCGTCGGTCGGCAGCGACACGCTGCGGGTCACCAGCAGACGCACGTCGAGCCCGCCGCTCGAGTGACCGACGAAGTGCAGCGGCCCACCGTCGGACGCGCACGCCGACACCGCCTCGGCCAAGGTCGCAGCGCGCGATCGCAGCGACGAGGTCGGCAGCGTCCCGACCGCGCGCACGTCGGCGCGCACGCCCATCTGCTCCAGCCGCAGCGTCAGCTGCTCGCACACGCGCGAGAAGTAGGTCAGCTCGCCGAGGTTGAGGAAGCCGAAGAAGCCCGGCACCAAGATGACGTGGTGGATTCCCTCGCGCACGGGCGCCTCGAACGCGGCCCACTGTAGCGCAGTTCGCCGGCGCGCCGCCGCCGCCCGGGACCGCCGCCGCCCCGACGGCCGCGCCCTCGCGAGCGCGCACGCGGGGATCGCTTCGGGCCGGGTCCGCACCACGCCGCCGCGCGCGTGCTACGATCGAACGCGATCCATGACATCGCGGCGCCCCGGCCCCTGCACGAGTGCGATTGCGATCCGGCTCGCGCCGCTTTCGTGCTGCGCGCTCGCGATCGGACTGTTGGCGCCCACGGCGAGCCTCGCAGGCGGGCTGCGGGCTGCGCCCGAGGTCGATCCGATCATCGGTGGACGCACCACCGAACCAGGTGAATTCGACGGCGTGGTCGCGATCCAGGCCGGCAACGGCCTGTGCACCGGCACCGTGGTCGCAGCGCGGCTGGTGCTGACCGCCGCGCACTGCCTCGATCAGCTCGACGACAGTGCCGAGGTCGTCGTGCACTACGGGCAGGAGATCAACAAGATGACCGTGGGTGTGCGCGACTGGGGCGTGCACCCGCGCTTCTGCCCCGAGTGCAAGGAAGACATCTTCGACTACGGCTACGTCGAGATCGAGGCCGACTTCAGCATCCCCGGCGGCTTCATCTTGCCGATCACCACGCAGGTGGGACCAGGCGATGACGCCGGGCAAGGAAGTCACGCTCGTGGGCTACGGCGACTCGAGCGACGACGGCTCGGTCCAGGGCGGCATCGGCGTCAAGCGCGAGGTCACCACCACCGTGCGCCGCATCAGCCCGGCCGGGCTCGAGTTCTACGCCGGCAGCAACGACATGGACTCGTGCAACGGCGACTCCAGCCGGGCCGCGTTCGTGCGCGTCGCCTCGGGCGCGCTGCGGCTGGCCGGCATCACGTCGCGCGGGTCGAGCCCGTGCGGCAACGGTAAGCTGCTACGGCACGCCTACCTGCGCTGTGCTGGATCCGCGACGAGACCGGCGTGGACTTCGTCGGGCTCGGTGCAGCAACTGCGAGTGCATCGACACCGCGCCGCCCAAGGAGGACGACGGCTGCGCGGTGGCGCGGCCGCACTCAGGCGCGATGGCGCGCTCGCGGGGTCGGTGATGGTGCTGGTGCTCGGGTTGGCGCGGCGACGCTGGCGGACGAACTGGGCTGCGTGTCCGGACGACCGCTTCGTTGCGTCTCCGCACCCTGCCAGCGCCTCTTCTTCTTCTTCTTCTTCTTGCCCCGCTTGCTCGGCGCGGGCGCGGGCTTGCCCGCGGGCGCGGCCGCCGGGGCGGCGGCGGGCTCGTCGTCGTCGATCACCAGCGCGTCGTCGTCCTCGGCGGCGGCCGGCGGCGGCGCGGGTGCGGCAGGCTGCAGCTTCACGTCGGCGAGGTACTGCAGCACGCCGCCGACCTCCTCGAAGTGGCGGCCCTTGACCTGCACCTCGGCGGGCTCGTGCCCCGCGAGCACCACGCGGTAGCGATGGACCTGCGCGACGTCGACGTCGACGACCTTCACGCCGGGCGTGTAGCCGACCAGCAGGCCCAGCTCCGCGCCGGGCGTGTTGGAGCGCAGCTCGAGCGTGGCGGTCTGCTTCGAGGGCGTCGGCGCCAGCTTGGGCGTGCGCTCGTCGGGCAGCGGCAGCGCGGCGGCACCGGCCGGCAGCGGATCGAGATCCATGACCACCGGCGCAGCGAGCTCGGTGCCCTTGACCACCCGAACCCGCGGCGAGAAGCCAGGCGCCGCGACCATCACCATGTACTCGTGATCGACCGGCAGGTGCTCGAAGCGTGCGGTCGGCCCCTCGCGTAGCTCGAACACCCGCGCGCCCTTGGGCTCGCTGGCGATCTCGATGGTGCCGTACTCCTTCTTCTTCGCCTCCTGCTCGGCCTTGCGGCGCTCGAGGTCGGCCTGATCGGCGGCGGCAGCCTCCGCGTCGCGGTTCGCGATGACGTCGCCCTCGAGCAGATCGGTCTGCGTCGCGACCACGTACGCCAGCGCGCCGCCGAGCATCAGCGTCAGCGCGATCCACAGCGCCGGTGCTGCGCCGCGTCGGCGCGTGGGCTCCTCGGGTTCCTCGGGCACGCTCGCAGGGATCGGTCGCACCACCGGCGCGACGCGACTGACGATCGGCGACGCGCTGTCGAGCGGCGGCGCCACCAGCTGGGCCGAGGCCGCGGGATCGCCCGGCGCGGGGAAATCGACCGCCGGGGCGGCCTCGGCCACGCCGCCGGGCTTGGGCATCGTCGCGATGACCGGCGTGCCGCGTCGCGGCGGCTTGGGTGTGCTCGGCGGTCGTGCGCGCGGCGGTGCCGGCTTGCTGCCCGCGGGCGGCGGGCTCGCATCGGGCTCGTCGAACAGACCCAGCAGGCCCTCGAACTCGTCGAGCGCGGGTGAGGTCCTGCGGACGCCCGGCCGCGGCGGCTCGGGCACGTCGTCGGGCTCGAGCATGTCGGCGAGCCCGGAGAACGGTGGCGACGACGCGGCCGCCGCTGACGCGGCTGCCGGGGATGCAGCCGGCATCGTCGCCGCGACCGGTGGTGCAGCCGGCGGGGTCGCGCGACGCGGCGGCGCAGGGCTCGGCGGCGCGGGTGGACGCGGCGGCTCGGTGCGGACCGCGGGCGCCTCGTGCGTCGGCGCATCCTCGAGCGCGAGCTCGGGCGACGGCGCGAACTCGGGCGACGGCCCGAACTCGGGCGACGGTGACGGCGCGAGCGCGGGCGACGGTGCGGCCGCGATCGGTGGCGCCGCGGCGCGCTCGGCCGGCGCGCGGCCGAGGCCGTCGGCCTCGGTCGCAGGCGCCACACGGGCGCTCCATTCCAGCGCGGCGAAGAGGTCGGGCGCGGCGCGGCTGCCTCCGTCCATCATCGCGCAGCGTATCAGGTCAGCCACGACTGCAACAGCGCATCGAGCTGCGCACGCAGCAGCACGTACTCGAGCGCGGCGACGCCGAGGAACGGACCGAACGGCACGTGGGTCGACATCACGTCCGGATCATCGGGGCTGTCGGGATCGTCGGAGCCGTCGGGATCGTCGGAGCCGGCGGGATGATCGGAGCCGTCGCGATCATCCGCGCCGCTGGGCGCGTCCGCGTTGCCGGCCGCGACCGCGTCGGGGGCCGACGCAGTGTCGCGCGCCGCGGTGTCGTGGGCGTCGGCGTCGTGGGGCGCGTGCGATTGGGTGTCGTCGACCGCAGGGGGTGTCGCCGCGGCGCTCACGGGCGCCGACGCGGCGTCGGCGGGCGCGGCCGCCGCGCTCGAGCCGACGCGTCGACGCGGTCGCGGGCCCAGCTCGGGGTCGTCGCCGTGGACGTCGTGCAGCTCGGTGTTCGCGATCGACTTGCCCAGCAGCAACATCGGCACCGCGACGAGCAGGCCCTGCACCGCGCCCGCACCGATGCACCACGACAACCCGACCGGTCCCGTCCATGCCCCGACCATCGCGAGCAGCTTCGCGTCGCCCAGGCCCAGGGCCTCGATGCCGCGCACGCGCAGGTACAACCACCGGATGCCCGCGAACAACGCCCAGCCACCGAGCGCCGCGCCCAGCGACGCCGACCAGCCGATGCCGAGCACGTCGGGCGCGACGATCGAGAGCAGCACACCGACGCCCGCCATCGGCAGCACCACCGCGTCGGGGATGATCCACAGATCGAGGTCGACGAAGATCACGACCACGAGCGCGAGACACAGCGCGAACTGCAGCTGCCACAGCCAAACGCCGGGGGCGCCACCGGCGACCAGCGGCACGTGCACCGCCGCGATGAACGTCGCGAACGACAGCAGGCCCCCGAGCAGCTCGACCAGCAGGTAGCGCGGCGAGAACGGAGCCTTGCAGTTGCGGCAGCGCCCCCGCAGCAGCAGGTACGACAGCACCGGGACGTTGTCGAAGCCGGCGATGGCGTGGCCGCACGCGGGGCAGCGCGATCCCGGTCGCACCACCGACAGGCCGCGCGGCACGCGGTGGATCACCACGTTGGCGAAGCTGCCCCACAGCGTGCCCCACACGAACGCCAGCAGGCTCGCCCACGGCGACAGCAGCAGCGTCGGCCACGGCTCGGGCCCGAACACCGGTGCGCTCGGCCCCGCCGGCGCGTGGCCGAGCAGCAGCTCGCTCGCCGCGCTCACAGCCGCCGACGCCATCGTCGCGAGCACGACCATGATGCCCGGCAGCATACGCCATCGCCCGCGGCTGCGCCGGTGCTGCTATGCTCCCGCCCCGATCGTGCGAGCCCGACGCGGCCACCACCTTGGAACCCCGCCGGGCACCAGCGCGCGCGTGGTGACACCGTGTCCTCGCGCCCACCGCTGGCGCGCCGCGGTGACACGCGCGCAAAGCCGCGCCGCGCTCGCGCTCGCCCTGGGTCTGTTCGCCTGCGGCGAGCCCGACGCGCCGGCGCCCGCCGAGGCACCCGCGTCGAGTCCGCGGGATCGCAGCAACGATCACGACGCGTTGGTGCAGGCGCTCGCCGCCGGCGATCCCGACGCACTGCTCACCGCGACCGCGCAACACCACGCGCAGGTCCGCGCCGCGCTGGGGCCCCATCGCTTGCACGCCGCGGTCGCGTTCGAGCTCTCGCCCGAGGGCGCGCCCGCGAGCGAGGAACCCGCGGTCGGCGAGCGCCGGCCCGCGCAGCAGCAGCTCGCCGACGAGCTCGAGCTGGTGTGGGCCCAGGCCCCGCCCAACGCACCGCGCTTCTCGCTGACGCAATCGAACGACAAGGATCGCGGGCGCGACGTGATCGTCGACGGCGATCAGGTCTACACCCGTCATCGCAACCGCGGCTGGTACGTCGGTCCGCGACAGTCCGACGTCTACGAGCTGTGGCTCGACGACGCGGTGCGATCGGTCCACGACGTGCTCGCGCTCGCGCGGCCGCGCCTGGCGCTGGCCGCCCGCGCCGTCGCCGGAGGCGGCATCGCCGGTGCCGACGCGGTCGAGCTCACGCTCTCGCGCAGCGGCACGGCCGCACCGCGCCCCGACGGCGCGAGCCCACGCGAGGCGTGGCGCGCCAAGGCCGAGATCGACGAGCTCTCCGGCACGGTCCTGCTCGACGCGACCACCGCCGTGTGGCTGTCGGCCGAGATCACCGTGGGTTACTCCATGCCCGGCCCCGACGGCCGACCGCTGCGCGGTCGTGTGGTCCTGCGCGCCCAGAACACACCGCTGGCCCCCGAGGCCGCGGTCGTGAGCCCACCGACGGACGCCCGTCCGCTGCTCGAACGCACCCGCTACGAGCTGGAGCGCATCGAGTTGCTCGACGGGCTTGCCGGGCGGTGATCCGGCGCGCTACAACCGAATTCGGCAGTGACCAAGTCTCGCGTGCACACCGACGAGCGGGCCGACGACACCAAGCCCGCGCGCGGGCGTGGCGTCGGCGCGCACTCCCATGGACCGCTCGATCGCAGCGCGCTGCCGGCCGCGTTGTCGGCCGCGCTCGATGCCGCCGTGGCCAAGGGCGCGCGCGCGCCGGCGATCCTGCGCGTGACCGAGATCGCGGGCTACACCGACTTCGTGCTGCTGTTGTCCGCCCGCAACGAGCGGCAGGTCGAGGCCATCACCGAGGCCGCGGTCGCGGCCGCCAAGGCCCACGGCGCGACCCTGCGCGGCGTCGAAGGCACCGGCGAGCACCTGTGGGATCTGGTCGACTTCGACGACTTCATGATCCACGTGTTCTTCCATCCCGTGCGGCTGCACTACGATCTCGAGAGCATGTGGAGCGACGCGCCGCGCGTGGAGCTGGGCCTGCCGCACGACGTGATGGACACCTCGGACCTGGATCAGCTCGCGCTGCCCGAGGTGCTGCCCAGCTACCGTGGTGACGCGACCTTCGGCGGCTTCGACGACGAGTTCGGCGAGCCCGAGGCGAACCCGCGCTGGCGTGCCGGTGCCGCGCGTCGGCGCACGCGCGACGAGGCTGCGGCCGGCGATTCCCTGGTCGGCGGCGACGCCGGCGTCGCGGACGACGACACGCTGCAGGCCGACGACGCCTTCGACGACGCGATCGGCGACGACGAGGTGTTCGAGGACGACGCGTTCGACGAGGACGACGAGGCCTTCGACGACGACGACGACGCGCTCGACGACGACGCGCTCGACGACGACGCGCTCGACGACGACGCGCTCGACGCCCGCGCCCTGGCCGAGCCCGCGCCGGCGGCCCCCGCCGCGGCGAGCAAGAAGCCGCGCGCGCGCGACTGAGCCACCGTGCGGCTGACCGTGCTCGCGCAGGGGCGCAAGCCCGACGTCGCACTGGCGAGCGCGTGCGACGAGTACGTGCGCCGCGCCGCGCCGTTGCTGCCGTTCGAGCGCGTGCACTGCACCACCGCCAAGGCGCAGTGGGACGCGGCGCGCAGCCGCGGCGGGCTGGTGGTGCTGCTCGACGAACGCGGCACCCAGTGCAGCTCCGCCGAGCTGGCCGAGCGCGTCGCGGGCTGGCAGCGCAGCGCGGTCAAGCACGTGGGTCTGCTCATCGGTGGCGCGGACGGCTTCAGCGAGGCCGAGCGCGCGCAGGCGCAGTGGTTGCTCGCGCTGTCGAAGCTGACCCTGCCCCACCGGCTCGCGCTGTTGTTGCTGTGCGAGCAGCTGTACCGCGTGGGCACCATCTTGGCCGGGCACCCGTACCACCACGGCTGAGACGTGCGCGGCGGCCCCACGCCCCCGCGCAACGCCGGCGCGGCGGTGGCCGACGGCCGGCGTCGTGATCGCGCTGCTGCTGCCGCCGTGCTGCGTCGCGTGCGGCCTGGTGCTGCTGCGGCCGCGCACGCCCGAGCTGTGTCGCAGCTGCGCTGCGAGCCTCGCGGCTGCGCCGCCGCTGAGCGAGCCCGACATCGCGGCGCTGTTCGCCTACGATGGCCCGCTGGGTGAGGCGCTGCGCCGCTGCAAGTACGGCGGCCAGCTCGCGCTCGCCGGACCGCTGGGCCGCGCGCTCGCGGCCGCGCCGGGCTTCGTCGCAGACCGCGATGGCGTGCCGTGGGAGCTCGCGACGTGGGTGCCGATGCCGTGGCGACGTCGGCTGTGGCGCGGCTTCGATCACGCGCGCCTGCTGGTGCGTGCGGCCTCCGCCGAGCGAGGCCCGCGCCCGGCCGCGCTGCTGGTGCGCACGCGCTCGGGCCCGCCCCAGGTCTCGCTCGACGCGGCCGCACGCGCGCGCAACATGGACGACGCGCTCGCGGTGCACCCGCGTGCCGGCGTGCAGGGCCGCCGCGTGCTCGTGGTCGACGACGTGACCACGACCGGCGCCACCCTGCGCGCCGCCCTGGCCGCGTTGCGAGCCGCCGGCGCCGCGCGGGTGGCCGGGCTCGCGCTGCTGCACCGCGCGTGACCGCAGCCGGCTTGCCCGCGGCCCGGTCGCCGCGTAGAACAAGCCGCCTTGGCCAACAAGGGCGCAGCCGCGAAGAAGACCACCGGCGCCGCGACCGACGCGACGCTGGCGGTGAACCGTCGCGCGAGCTTCGACTACGAGATCCTCGAGCGCTACGAGGCCGGCCTCGCGCTGGTCGGCAGCGAGGTCAAGTCGGTCCGCGACGGTCGCATCAGCTTGGCCGAGGCGTGGGTGCAGATCGAGCGCGACGAGGCCTGGCTGGTCGGGGCCCACATCGCGGAGTACGAGCTGGCGCACCGGCGCAACCACGAGCCCATGCGGCGCCGCAAGCTGCTGCTGCACCGCCGCGAGATCGACAAGCTGTTCGAGTCGGTGCAGCGCGCCGGGCTCACGCTGATCCCGCTGCGCATCTACCTCAAGGGTCGCCGCATCAAGCTCGAGCTGGGGCTGTGCCGCGGCAAGCAGGCCCACGACAAGCGCGAGAAGGTGCGCGAGCGCGAGCACAAGCGCGAGGTCGAGCGCGCGCTGCGGGAGCGGCGGTGAACGACCCGCGCAGCGCCGCGCTGGAGTCGGTCTCGCGCTGGCTCGACACCGCGCGGCGCCGGCCGCTGGCGCCGGGCGAGTGCGCCGCGCTGGTCGACGCCCTGGGCCTGGTGCCGGGCATGCTGCGCACCGCGGTGCAGACACTGTCGTGCCAGCGCGACGGCGCCGCGGTCGACGCCCTGCTCGCGCTGCCGCAGGGCGTGCCCGGCTGGGTCGAGGCGCTCTACGGTGCGTTCGCCGGCGGGGTCTGCCGCGCGCGGGTCGACGCCGGCACCGTGGTGCCGATGCTGGCGATCGACTTCCGCCACGGCCGCACGCCCGCGTTCGACGACGCCCTGGGCCGCGCGCGCCAGGTCTTCGGCGACGCGCTCGAGACGCTCGAGGTCGACGGCCGCATCCACCACCGCTTCGCCTCGATGCGCGGCGCGGACCCTGGCCGGACGTGCCGCGGCCATCGCCCACGACGTCCAGTGGCTGCACGGTCGCTTGGCCAAGCAACGCGGCACGCGGACGTGGATCAACGGCTGGTGCTTCGACGGCGACACGCGGCTGCGCGCGCCGATCCAGATCCACCCCGTGCGCGCGTGGCTGGGCTGGGCCGCGAAGCAGGTCCACACGGCGGTGCCATGACCGCGCTGGCGCACGAGGCCGCCGCGCTCGCGCCTCGCTGCAGGCGGGCTGCGCGGCGCGGTGCTGGTGACCGACGAAGAGTCGCGCGCGCTGGTGCTGCTCGAGGACACCGGCCGCGCGCTGGGCTGGCCGGTGCACACCTGGAGCGCGGCGGCGGGTTGCGACGGCGACGCGCGGCGGCGCAACCTCGGCGAGCTGCTCGCGGCGCTGCGCAGCGAGCACGACGACGCGCTGTGGGTGCTGTTCGACGCCGGCGCCGCGCTCGATGCCGTGGCCGCGCGCGCGCTGCGGGAGCTGGCCCAGCGCACCAGCGGCGTCGCGGTGGTGCTGGTCGAGCCTGAGCACGGCGAGCGGTGCGCGCGCGCCTGCCCGAGCTGCCGCGCATCCACCTGCCACCGCCCGACGAGGACGAGCTCGCGACGCGGCTCGACGAGGTCGCCGGCGTGCTCGAGCACGGCGGTTGGCCCGGCGCGCGCGCGCGCGTGGCCCCACTGCGCCGCGCGCGTCGCCCGCGCGGCCCAGGGCCTGCCCGCGGCGACGTTCGAGCGGCTGCTGGCCGAGGCCGTGCTCGCCCACGGGCGCTCGATCGACGCGTGGCTGGACTACGTCGCGGCGCACAAGCCCGGACGCGCTCGCGCACGCGGGCCTGCTCGAGCACACCACCGCGCGCGGCCGCGCAGCGCGGTGGGCGGATTGCAGACCCTGCTGCAGCGGTTGCAGCGCCGCCGCGCGACCTTCGAACCCGAGGCCGGCAGCTGGGGCGTGAAGCCCTCGCGCGGGTGCTTGTTGGTCGGCGTGCAGGGCTGCGGCAAGAGCCTCGCGGCGCGGGTGTGCGCGCACGAACTGGCGCTGCCGCTGCTGCGGCTCGAGCCTGGGCGGCTGTTCGGCGGCACCGTGGGCGAGAGCGAGGCCAACCTGCGCCGCGCGCTCGCCGAGGTCGAGCGCACCGCACCGGTGGTGCTGTGGATCGACGAGCTCGACAAGGGCTTCGCCGGCGTCGACGGTGCCGCCAGCGACGCCGGCACCTCGGCGCGGGTGCTGGGCGGCCTGCTCACGTGGCTGCAGGAGCGCAGCCGCCCGGTGTTCGTGGTCGCGACCGCCAACCGCGTCGAGCTGCTGCCGGCCGAGTTGTTGCGTCGCGGTCGCTTCGACGAGATCTTCGTCGACCTGCCTGGGCCCGACGAGCGCGCCGCGATCGTGCGCGTGCACCTGCTCGACGCGCCCCAGGCCGCACGACCCGATGCGGACAGCTTGGCGGCGTTCGACGCGGTCGCGCACGCGGCCGAGGGCCACAGCGGCGCCGAGCTCGAGGCCGCGGTCGCCGAGGCGCGCCTGCCGCGTTCGTGCAGCGGCGCCGCCTGCAGCCCGACGACCTGCAGCAGGCGATCCTCGCCACGATCCCGCTGTCGGTGCTGCGTGCCGAGGAGATCGGCGCGCTGCGGCGCTGGGCCGCCGGTCGAGCCCGCCGCGCGTAGCCAGCCGGGTGCTCGACCACGGGCGTCGCGTCGCGCGGGCGTGGGTGAGCGGACGCGAGTTGTCGTACCCTGCAGCGAATGATCGAGCTCGGCTTCGCCACCGCCCGCCTGTCCACCGCCGGCCTGCAGCACGTCGTCGTGGTCGCACCCAAGGCTCGTTTCGGCCGGCCGCTGCCCAAGGGCCTGCTCGATCGCCGCCGCGCCGGTCTGCTCGCGGCCCTGGTCGCGCAGACCAAGCCCGGCGATCGCGGTGCGCTCGCGAGCACGCTCGCGGACGAACCGGTGTGGTTGTCGGCGGCGGTGCTGCCCGATCGGCTGTCGCGCTACAACTCGCCCGCACGCGCCGACAGCATCCGCTTCGCGCTCGAGTCGGTGAAGTGGGGCAGCAAGGGCAAGGCCCTGGTGGTGCTGCTGCTCGACGATCCCGCGCACCTGCTCGCGGCCGCCAACGCGGTCGCGCGGGCGCTGCCGGCCCTCGACGCGCGGCGCGAGCCCGCGGGCGTGAAGATCCAGCTGGCCGCGTTCGGACCCGACGGCAAGCAGCTGGTGCCCGACGCCCGCGTGCGCGCGACCGTCGAGCACGCCCGCGCCGCCGCGCGCCTGGTCGACACGCCGCCCTCGGAGCTGCATCCGCGCGCGCTGGCCGAGGCCGCGCGCGCGGTGCTGGGCGACGACGTCGAGATCGACGAGATCGTCGGCGACGCCCTGCTCGAGCGCCGGCTCGGCGGCATCCATGCCGTGGGCCGCGCCGCGGTCGAGTCGCCGCGGTTGCTGATCGCCAGCTGCGGTCCCAAGGGCGGCACCCACGTCGCGCTGGTCGGCAAGGGCATCTGCTTCGACACCGGCGGCCTGCACATCAAGGCCCGCGGGATGATGGAGACGATGAAGGGCGACATGGGCGGCGCCGCGGCGGTGCTCGGCGCCTTCGCGATCGCGCGACAGGAGCAGCTGCCGGTGCGGCTGTCGCTGCTGTTGTGCATCGCCGAGAACGCGGTCGACGCTCGCAGCTACAAGCCCGACGACATCCTCACGCTGCACTCGGGCAAGACCGTCGAGATCAACAACACCGACGCCGAGGGTCGACTGCTACTGGCCGATGGCGTCAGCTTCGCCGCGCGCGAGCTCGGGGCCGACGTGATCATCGACGCGGCCACGCTCACCGGCGCGCAGCTCATCGCCACCGGCCTGATCCACGCCGCGGTCGTCAGCAACGACGCCGGACTGGAGGCGATGGCGGTGGCCGCCGGCCGCGACAGCGGCGATTTGGTGCACCCGCTGCCGTTCGCGCCCGAGCTGTACCAACACGAGTTTCGCAGCCCCATCGCCGACATGCGCAACTCGGTCGCGAACCGCAACAACGCGCAGTCGAGCTGCGCCGCGCAGTTCGTGTGGTCGCACCTGTCCGACGGCGCGGACGCGGCCGGACGCCGCTGGTGTCACATCGACCTCGCCGGCCCGTCGTTCCCCAAGGACCGCGGCACCGGCTACGGCGTCGCGCTGGTGGCCGAGCTCGTGCGTCGCATCGCCGCCGCCGCGCCCACGCCCACGCCGAGCAAGCCGTCCGCGCCGGCGGCGACGCGCGGCAAGGCGCGCAAGCCCAGCCGCCGGCGCGGCTGAGTCTCCAAGGAGGAAGCTCCGCTTGCTCCCCGCCGCGCCGGCGAAGCCGTCCGCGCCTCCCCTGCTTCCAGTCGCCGTCGCCACGAGCCTGTCTGCCAGGCTCCGAGGCCTACTCCTTGGTGCCGAGCACCCGCGCGACCAGGCCGTGGGTGCGCAGGCTGACGTGGCGCTGCGCGAGGGTCGGCAGTCGCCGCGAGGCCTCGTCGCGCAAGAGGATCTTGCGCACGACGTCGCGCGCCGCGTCGTCGAGCTCGACGAACTCGACGCCCATGCCCGGGGGTCGTCGACGTGGCGCACGACCTGACCGCGGCCCTCGAACAAGATGGGCTCCTCGGGGAAGACCGTGAAGCGCAGCTCGATGAGCGAGCCGATCGGCAGCTGCTCGCCGGTATGGACACAACAGCCGGTCTCCGAGAGGTCGCTCACCGGCGTGGTCGTCCGCGGGTCGAGCCCGCTGAACGCGGCGCTCATCGGCACCCGCCGGGCACGGCGGCGATCCCTGTGGCTGTCGCTGGACACGAGTCGTGGCGCGGGACCGCGGGTCCCGTGCGGCTGATCCTGGCGCGTCGCGCACGGCGAAGCAAGTCTGCGCACCGGCGCGGGCCCTGGCGGCATGGGCGGGCACGGCCCGGCCCGGGCGGCCCGCGGCCGCCCCCGCCTCGGCCGGGCCGCATCCGCGGTAGCGTGGGGCCACCGTGAGCGACCGCGACGCGCGCTTCCGTCGGCTGCGCCCCCAGCCGGGGGATCTGTTCGAGCACTTCGGTGTGCCGCTGGGCGAGCCGCTCCCCGCCGGAGCCCGAGGCCTCGGGCCCGAACGCCGCGCGCCCCTGCGGTCACTGCGGCTGGTTCGTGCTCGCCGCGGTCGCGGCCTGTCCGCTGTGCGGCAGCACGGAGCGCGTCCGCGTGTGAGCCGGTTCGTCCACGTGGCGCTGGGCCTGGGCACGCTCGACGAGGTCGAGGCGGCCCTGGTCGCGTCGCGCCGCCGGTCGAGCGCTCCGACGACGGCGCAGCGCTGCGCGGCGGCCTCGAGTGTGGTGACGAGCCGGTCACGCTGCGGCTTGTCGCCGGCACCCTGGGCGCAGCCGAGGACTTCGGCTTCGTCGCCGACGCCCAGGGGCTCGCGAGCCTGGTGTGCGGCGAGCTCGATCGCGCGCACCTGCAGCGCGCGCTGGTCCAGCCCGTCGCGGCGATCGTGGCACAGGACGCGCGTCGCCGCGAGCGCGACGCTCGAGCTCACCGCGGTCGAGCGCGAGCGCGACGGCACCGTGCGGCTGCGGGTGCATGCGCCGCGCCGCTCATGAGCGGAAGCGGACGTGGAAGTGGTGCTGGTGGCTGCGCCAGTGCCGGATGATGCCGTGGCTGCGACCGCGACCGCGCGGGTACTGGAACAGCTCGTCGAGCTCTTCGTCGGACACGCCGCGCTCCTTGGCGTAGGCGTGCAGCAGCTGCTGCAGGCCGTAGTCCATGAAGATCACCTCGACGCGGCCGGTGTCGACGAACGCCTTGATCAGCGACCACGTGCGCGGCACGTCGAGGTTGGTGCGCGTGACGCCGGAGAAGCGCGTGCGGTGGCCGTCTTCGCCCAGCAGCACGTAGCCGACGTCGACGTCGCGGCCCTGGCGGTGCGACAGGTGCGGATACAGGGCCCCGCCGCCGCGCTTGCTGATGTCGCCGATGTGGACCAGCGGCGCGTGCTTGTGGCGCTTGGCGTACTGTCCCACCGCGCGCTCGATCGCGCGGATGGTCTCGGGGGTGCCCCACGCCAGGTGCGGCCGCTTCACGAAGTAGCGCGGCGCGTCGACGTCGAGCTGCATCGCGACGTCGCCCCGCGGCACGCTCGCCCGCGGCGAGCGGCGCCCGCCCGACTTGCGGCTGCGCTCGGCCGGCGGCGGCTCGGCCGGCAGAAACTCCGGCGCGATGCCACCATCGACGACGAGCGTGAGCACCATGCCGGCGGCGAGCTTGTTCGGGTCGGCGAGCTTGCCCTTCTGCATGCCGACCAGCTCGGCCACCGTCAGGCCGTGGCGCTGCGCGAGCCCGCCCGCGGTGTCGCCCGGCGCGACGGTGACCTCGATGGTCTTGCGCAGCCGCGGCGCGCTGGTCGGGCACACGCGGATGCGCTGCCCGACCTTGATGAGATCGGGGTTGGTCAGCGCGGGGTTGAGCCGCAGCAGGTCGGCCCGGCGCACACCGTAGCGACCGGCGATCCCTCCGAGGGTCTCGCCGCCGTCGACGACGTGCTCCCACAGCGGCACGCGCTGTTCGCAATCGGGATGGGCGGGCGCGCGCGTGTGCTCGGGGATCTGCCGCTCGGGCGCGTCGCCGTCGTGCTCGTCGCCGTCGTCGGGCGCGGTCGGGCCAGCGCTGGGCACCGGGCTCGAAGCGGGATGGGACGCGCGCGGCAAGGTGGCGCGCTCGGTCGCCGGTGTCGCGACCTCGTCGCTCGACGCGGCCGGGCGGGCCGGGCGGGGGGTCACGGCGTGGGCCTCGCCCACCGCTGCGCCCCAGCAGGCGACGATGGCGAGACCATGGAGAAGCTTGCGATGGGCGCGTGTTGTGATGCGCGGCACTGGGTGAGACAACTCCCCACGGCCACGTGGCACGATCCCGCGGTCGAGGGCAACAAATCGCCGATCGCGTCCCCGCCTGGGCACGCCGTGCGGTGTCGGGCGTGAACAAGCCCACGGATCGGGCCGTCCCAGGCCTCACCGCCGCGCCGGCGCACTTCGTCCCAAGGTGGCCCCGGCGCTGGCGAACCGGTGGGCCGCCGCACTAGCCTCTACACAACCAATCCACGAAGATGCCCACCATGACCTGCCCCGTGCCCCGCGCTTGGTCCCCTTCCCACTCCCGTCGCCCGCTCGCGGTCCTTTGCCTTCTCGGTGTGCTGGCCTGCGGAAAGGACGAGGAGTCCGGCTCGATCAACGTCAACTACACCCTCGGCGCCGCCAACATGTGCGAGACGCTCGGCGTGCTGACGGTCCAGGCCGACGTCGGCATGGGCAAGGCGATGGAGTCGGTCGACTGCGATCCGAGCCAGCCGATCGTGGTCGCGGGGCTCAAGGCCGGCCACTACGCGCTGCTCGTGCAGGCGATCGACGCCGAGGGCTTCGCGGTGATGGACAACCAGGGCGACGACGACAGCCTCGACGTCTCGGTGGTCGGCGGCGCCTCGAAGGAGGTCGACGCCGAGCTGACCGCGACCCCGGCGATCGTGCGGCTCAAGGCCACGCCGCTGTACGAGGGCCAGCCCGCGCAGTGCACCTTCGCGGATCTCAAGCTCGCGACCTTCCGCGTTGCGACCTACCAGAACTCCGGCACCAACGAGC
>JAXLYC010000039.1:0-67449 GCA_046351635.1 Nannocystaceae bacterium
ATCTCAAGGTCGGGTTGCCGCCGGTCTTCCGCATCCGCGGGGTGCTGCGCACGCTCAAGGACGTGCCGCCGATGACCAGCGAGGTCGTCATGACGTTCGCGATGAACATCATGAACGAGACCATCCACGACAAGTTCCAGCGCGATCACGAGGTCGACCTCGCCTACGCGACCCCCGACGGGCTGCGCTACCGCGTCAACGTCTTCCGCCAGCGCGGCGAGACCGGCATGGTCATGCGCGTGATCGCGGCCGACGTGCCGCCGTTCGAGCGGCTCAACCTGCCGCAACGCGTGCGCGACCTCGCCAACGAGCAGCGCGGCATGGTCCTGGTCACGGGCATCACCGGCTCGGGCAAGTCGACCACGATGGCGTCGCTGCTCAACCTCATCAACTACGAGCGCGCGGCCCACATCATCACGATCGAGGATCCGATCGAGTACGTGTTCCGCGACCACCGCTCGGTCATCAACCAGCGCGAGCTGGGCTTCGACACCAACAGCTTCTCGTCGGCGCTGCGTTCGGCCCTGCGCCAGGATCCCGACGTGGTCTTCGTCGGCGAGATGCGCGACCTCGAGACCATCCAGACCGCGCTGCTGGCCGCCGAGACCGGCCACCTGGTGTTCTCGACCCTGCACACGCTCGACGCCCAGGAGACCATCAACCGCATCGTGCAGATGTTCCCGCCGCACTCGCAGAACGCGGTGCGGCTGCAGCTGGGTTCGATCCTCACCGCGATCGTGTCGCAGCGGCTGCTGCCGCGCGCCGACGGCCGCGGCATGATCCCCGCGGTCGAGATCCTGGTGAACACCCCGCGCATCCGCGATCTCATCGTCGACGGCTCGCGCACCCACGAGATCGTCGACGCGATCAAGGACGGCGTGCACCCCTACGGCATGATCTCCTTCGACCAATCGCTCACCGAACTGGTCCAGCGCCAGCTCGTGACCTACGAGATGGCGCTGTCCGCGGCCTCGAACGCCGACGACTTCGCGCTGTACTTCCGCGGCGTCGCCTCGGGCCAGCAGAACTCGGGCCTGAGCGTCGACAGCAGCTACTGACCGCCGGTCCCCCGACCGCCACCACGCATCGTCCGCACATTCGCCATGGTCTCGCCGTCTTCCGCTCACCGCATCCGGCAGCGTTTCGTCGACTACTTCGTCACGCGCGGCCACACCCACGTTCCCAGCAGCTCGCTGGTGCCGCGCAACGACCCGACGCTGCTGTTCGTGAACGCGGGCATGAACCAGTTCAAGGACGTCTTCACCGGGCGCGAGAGTCGGCCCTACACCCGCGCGGTCACGGTGCAGCGCTGCGTGCGGGCCGGTGGCAAGCACAACGATCTCGACAACGTCGGCTTCACGCCGCGGCACCACACCCTGTTCGAGATGCTGGGCAACTTCTCGTTCGGCGACTACTTCAAGCCCGACGCGATCGCGTGGGCGTGGGAGTTTCTCACCGGCGAGCTGGGCTTGCCGGGCACGCGCCTGGTCGTGACGGTGTTCGACGGCACCGGCGAGGACGCGCCCGCCGACGACGAGGCCTACGAGCTGTGGCGCCCGTTCGTGCCCGCCGATCGCATCTATCGCTGCAGCGCGAAGGACAACTTCTGGGCCATGGGCGACACCGGCCCGTGCGGACCGTGCTCCGAGATCCACCTGTTCAAGGGCGACGTCGCGCCGGGGCTGGCCGCGGTCGCGGGCAAGGGCCCGGCGCACGAGTCGGACGCCTACGTCGAGCTGTGGAACCTCGTGTTCATGCAGTACGAGAAGCACGCCGACGGCACCATGTCGAAGCTGCCCAAGCCCAGCTCGACACCGGCTCCAGGCTCGAGCGCGTGGCCGCGGCGGTCGCGGGCGTGGGCTCGAACTGCGAGACCGATCTGCTCTCACCCCTGGTCGAGTGTGCGCGGCGGCTCGCCGGTGGCACCGCGGGCAAGGGCGAGGCGCCGCTGCGGGTCATCGCCGACCACGCGCGCGCGACCGCGTTCCTGGTCGCCGACGGTGTGTTCCCGGAGAAGGCCGGCCGCAGCTACGTGCTGCGCCGGATCATGCGTCGCGCGATCCGACACGGCACCGAGATCGGGCTCGACCGCCCGTTCTTCCACCACGTCTGCGCCGAGGTGGTCGAGCGCTTCGGCGACGTGTACCCCGAGCTGCGCGAGCGCGCCGCGACCATCGCGGAGGTGGTCCAGGTCGAGGAGGAGTCGTTCCGCCGCACGCTCGACCGCAGCCTGCGACGGCTGCGGACCGCGATCGACGCGGCCGGCCAACGGCGCCGGGGCTGCGTTCTCGCCCGACGTCGCGGCGGATCTCTACGACACCTACGGCTTCGCTCGATCTCACCGCGGTCATCGTCGGCGAGCACGGGCTCGCGCTCGACGAGGCCGCGGCCAACGGCGCTGCGCAAGCGCCAGTCGGCCGGCGAGGCGCGACCGAGCTGGGCCGGAACACCGCGGTCGCCGACGTCTACTTCGGCCTGCACGGCGCCCTGGGCGACGAGTTCCTCGGCTACGACACCACCGCCGCGGCCGCGACGGTGCAGGCGATCGTCGCCGGCGGTGCTGGAGTCGATCACGCCGGCGCCGGCACCGAGGTCGAGCTGGTGCTGGACCGCACGCCGTTTTACGGCGAGAGCGGCGGGCGGATCGGCGACGCCGGTCGCATCCACGGCGACGGCGTCGAGGTCGAGATCGGCGACACCATCAAGCCGCGCGGCGGCATGCACGTGCACCGCGGCGTGGTCCGCAGCGGCAGCCTGCGCGTGGGCGCCACGGTGCAGGCCGAGGTCGACGCCGCGCGCCGCGACGCGATCCGCCGCAACCGACGCCACGCACCTGCTGCACCACGCCCTGCGCAAGCACCTGGGCGAGCACGTGGCGCAGAAGGGCTCGCTGGTGGCGCCCGATCCGCCTGCGCTTCGACTTCAGCCACAACCGGCCGCTGTCGCCCGAGCAGCGCCGCGCGATCGAGCCACGGTCAACGAGCTGGTGCTGCGCAACGACGGCGCCGACGTGCGGCAGCAGTCGATGGAGCAGGCCAAGGCCCGCCACGCCATCGGCCTGTTCGAGGCCAAGTACGGCGAGCGTGTGCGCGTGGTGCAGTTCAGTCCCAGCATCGAGCTGTGCGGCGGCACCATGTCGCGCACCGGCGACGACATCGGCCTGTTCGCCATCGTGAGCGAGGGCGGCATCGCCCAGGGCGTACGCCGCATCGAGGCCGTGACCGGCATGGGCGCGGTCGCGTACCTGCAGTCGCTGGTCGAGCTGACCGAAGCCGCGCGCGAGAAGCTCAACGTGCACGTGCTCGAGGAGCTGCCCGCGCGCATCGATCGGCTGCAGAGCGAGCTCAAGCACAGCGCCAAGGAGATGAGAAGCTGCGCCGCGACCTGCTGACCGGCAGCGGCGGCGGTGGCGACGACATCGAGGTCGTCGCGGGCATCAAGCTACAGCGGCGTCACGTCGGCGCGGCCGGCAAGGCCCTGCGCGGCGCCGCCGATGCCCTGCGCGACAAGCTCGGCTCGGGCGTGGTCGTGCTCGCGGCCGAGGTCGACGGCAAGGCCACGCTGTTGTGCGCGGTGACCAAGGACCTCGGGAGCCGCGTGCACGCCAGCAAGCTCATCGCCGCGCTCGCGCCGCTCATCGACGGCAAGGGCGGCGGTCGTCCCGAGCTGGCGCAGGCAGGCGAACTGGCGCAGGCCTCGCCGAGGCGCTGCAGGCCGCAGGTCCGGCGATCGCAGCCCAGCTCGGCGCATCGCCACAATAGCCGGCAGCAACGTCGGCTACGCGGCCGTCCGTCTTGCGGTCTCGCGTCCGGCATCGAGTGTCCGTTCGCGGGATCGCGAACGCGACCGTCGCGAGCGACGCCTGTGCGCGCGCGGCAATGTTGCGCGCGGGCCTCGCGGTCGAGCAAGCCCGCGTGCACGCCATGTCTGTGGCTTCGGTCGGCACGCGCGGGGGAACTCGTCGTCGACGGGCGCGCGGCTCGACCTTCTCGCGACCGACCCGGTGGTCGCGGCGCGTCCAGGTGCCCTCCTGCAGCCCGCGGCCACCGGATGCGGGCGCGGTCTGAAAGGACCACGATGAAGACGAAGCTCGGACGGCTGCTGACGCAGGCGGTGTGGATGCTCGCGCTCACGGCATGCTCGAAGGACGACGATGGCGGCGGCGACGACGATGCCGTGGCCGAGACCTCGACCGGCGGGAGCACCAGCAGCAGCACCGCTGGCGACGACGGCGAGACCGGCGACGACGGCGACACCTTGTCGATCGACCCGACGCTCGCGAGCGCGGGCCAGACCAGCAACGAATCCCAGCGCAGGCGAGGCCGGCACGCTGCTGACGACCTACGGCGGCAGCGACAGCGACAGCAGCGGCGACGGCAGCGACATCGGCGTCGTCCGCACCGGCGAGGGCAGCTCCAGGCGGCGGCTCGTCGTCGTCCTCGAGCGGTTGAGCTGCGCCGGTGCGGCTCAGTCGGGAAGAGGAAGCGCGGCTTCCTCTTCCGCCGCCGGATCCGTCGCGGGTGTTCTCTGCTTCCGATCGCTGTCGCGACGAGAGGCCGTCGACGGCCTCCTCGGCTTCTTGTGGAAGTCGAGATAGGCGCGCAGGCCGAGGTTGAGCACGAGCGCCTGCACGAGCAGACCATCGGTGCGCACGCGCGCGTCGTAGTCGACCGACAACGCGACCGCCAGCTTCTCGAGCGGGCGGAACTCCCAGCCCACGCCCACGAGTCCACCGAGGCCGGGCTTGCCGCGGCCAGGCAGGCACCGGCGCGTGGCTGCGCGGCGCGACGCCGACGCGCAGCGTGAGCCCGCGCCACGGCATGCCCTGCAGCACCACGTCGGCGACGCCGGCGACGCCCTTGTGGATGCCCTGGTGTCCCGTGAGGCCGCCGGCGACGCCGAGCGTGATGCGATCGCTGATCCCGCCGCCCATCTCGATGCGGTGACCGATCGACGGCACGAAGCCCTGCCGCATCATGCTGACGCCGGCGGCAGAAGCTGCGCCGGCTGCGCCGACCACCTGCTCGGACTCCGCATGGAAGTCCTCAAGGTCGCGGCGCTCGTCGAGCCGTGCACGGCCGGACCTGCGACGGCGCACTGGCGACCTCGGCACGTCGCCTGCGACGCAGCCGCCGACGCCGGCCGACGGCGAACGGATGACCGCGCACCCGGCGGCGGCGTCGCGGCGTCCTGCGCGAGTCCGGTCGCGGGCGGGCCGAGCACCGGACTCGATCGCGGGCGCGACCTCGGGCACGACGACCGGTGGCGCGGTCGCGGGCTCCGCGGTCGCGGGCGCCGCGGTCTCGGACAAGGCCGCCGCGCTGCGTTGCGGCGAGCATCGCCGCGAGCAGGGCACTGGTCGCGAGCACGCTGCGGGCGGAGAACGTGGGCAGGCGCGTGCGGGCGCGACGGTGTGCAGTCGAATCCATGAGTCAAGCCTTCGCGCCGCCGAACGCCCAGGGCCGCGCGCGACACAGCCACGCCCAGGGGCCCCTTGACCGCGTGCGCGGCCGTGATACCGTGGGCTGACCCCCATGGATCTCGCGCAACTCGAGGACGTGCTCGGGCAAGAGGGCGAATCGCTCGACGAGCTGGTCGTCTGGGCGCGGCAGCGCGCCGAGCAGACGCTGGCGCAAGGTCTCGACGACCCCGAGGAACCGCTGCGCTGCTGGGCGGCACGCCGACGCCGGCCGCGACCGTCACGACCGTGCGCGCCTACGCCCCGGTCGCGCCGGTGCGCTGCCGCGTCCGCTCGAGCCCAGCGTGGCGCCGCCGACGCCCGAGGCCGAGGCCGACGACAGTCCGCAGACCATGCGCGCGCACCGCTGCCGCCGGTACGCAGCGGCCCGAGCACGTCGCCGCGGGCGACAGCGCCGACGATCTCGAGATGCTCGACGAGGAGGATCTCGAGCTGGTCGAGGATGCGGGCGAGAGCAGCGACGACGAGGGCGAAGAGGACATGCCTGCGCGCTCGGCCGAGTGGAAGCGCGCGCTCGCGGACGCGCAGGGGGAGTGACCGCGATGCCCAGCATCCGCGCCGCGTGGCTGCTCCTGGCGGTGGGTTGCGCGAGTGAGGGCGGCGGCGGCATCGACGTGCCCAATCCCTTGACCAACCCCGAGGACGGCCCGCCCGCGGGCAACCCCGACGGTGGCTGCGGATCCCGGCCGAGGCGGGTCTCGCCGACGTCAGCGAGCCACGCAGGTCTGGGCGACGGCACCGCGGCGAGCTGCACCGCCGAGGCCTTCCTCGCCGCGGTCGAGGGCAGCGGCGTGATCTGCGTTCGACTGCGGCCCCGATCCGGTGACGATCACCGTCGATCGCCCGGCGAGATCCGCAACGACACCGGCCCCGACATCGTGATCCTGAGCGGCGGGCTGAGTGACGCTGTCGGGCGGCGGCACCACGCGGATCCTCTACATGAACACCTGCGACCAGGCCCAGGTGTGGACCACGCCACACTGCGACGACCAGGATCACCCGCAGCTGGTGGTGCAGAACCTGACCTTCGTCGACGGCAACTCGCAGGGCGGGGGGCGAAACGACGGTGGCAGTGCGATCTGGATCCCGCGGTGGCCGCTTCCGTGCGGTCAACACCAGCGCTTCGGCAACGTCTGTGCGCAGACCGGGCCCGACGTCGGCGGCGGTGCCATCCGCGTGTTCGACCAGTTCGAGGACCGCGAGGTCTACATCGTCAACAGCACCTTCGGCGGCGGTGAAGCGCTGGGCAACACCGGCAGCAGCGGCGGCGCGCTCCGGCAGCATCGGCGTGTCGTGGACCATCCTCGACAGCGTGCTGTCGTACAACCACGCCGTCAGCAACGGCGGCAACCCGGCCGAGGCGGGCACGCCCGGTGGCAGCGGCGGCGCGATCTGCAACGACGGCAACACCATGACGCTGTCGATCTGCGGCAGCCTCATCGAGCACAACGACGTCGTGCAGCACGGCGGCGCCATCTTCTTCGTGTCCAACGATCACAGCGGCGACATCCGCATCGAGCACTCGCGCATCACGCAGAACACCGGCGGGTCGTGGTACCCGACCTACCCGCAGATCTCGAACCATGACGACACACCGATCGTCGTGGTCGACTCCGTGATCGAGTGAGCCGTGCTCCGGATCCTGTCCGCCAGTTGCGGCCAGGCTCGTCGCGACAACGGCGGACGGTGGGGAGCCGCGACGGCTTCGTCGGCGCAGCGGTTGCGGCGCTCAGCGGGGCTGCGGCTGCACGCCCGGCGGCGGCACCACGAACGGCAGCGTGACGCGAGCCTGGGGTGCGGTCACCGGCCGCGTCGCCAGCGGCTGCACCGGCGGCTCGAGCAGCGTCGCGGATGCGGGCGCGGGCGCGGGCGCGGGCACGGCCACGCGCTGGAACAGCGACGAGCGGCGTCGGCGATGGGACTCGATCGACACGGGCGCGAAATCCAGGGTAGGGCGGGCGGCGTCGGCTTGCCAAGGCCTGTCGTGTCGCGGTCGCGCCGGCGCGGGCACACTGGGCGGCTTCGCGCGGCCTTGCTGCCGCGACCGTGGGCGACGCCACCGCGCCTGCGCGAACGGCAAGCGCACGAGGTGCGACGTCACCCTTCGCGGCGGCGTGCCGGGGGGCTCTCGGGCTCGGGTGGCCGCGCCATCGCGAGGAACGCCGCCGCCATCTCGCCGATCGCGTCGGAGCTGAGCTCCTCCTGCTTGGCGATCTCGTAGGGGCGGATGGCCGAGGCCGGCAGCTCGTCGAGGAAGCGGCTGGGCGCGCGCGGCAGCTCGCGACCGCGATCGAGCCGCGCCGCGCCGCGGGTGAGCCACAGACGCTCGCGCGCGCGCGTGATGCCGACGTAGAACAGCCGCCGCTCCTCCTCGAGATCGCCCGCGATGGCGTCGCTGATCCGCGGCGCGGCCACGCGACGGTGCGGCATCGTGCCCTCCTCGACGCCGATGAGGAACACGAAGTCCCACTCGAGGCCCTTGGCGCTGTGCAGCGTCGACAGCGTGACCTCGCCCTGGGGGGCGGGCTGCTCGGTGGTGTTGTCGGTGCTCGAGCCGTCGAGCGTGACGGTGCCGAAGTACGACGCCCACTGCGGGTTCTTGCCGCCCTGGCGCTGGCGCTGCTCGTAGCGATCGACCGCGCCCATGAGCCACTCGACCCCGGACATGCGCGCGTCGGTGGCCCCGTCGGAGCCGATCTCGCGCCGCACGGGGTCGCGGAAGCCGATCTCCTCGAGCACGCCCTTGAGCGCGGCGGCGGCCGATCCCTCCGCCCGCGCGCGCCCTTGGGCCCGGCGGATCATGGCGGAGAACTGCGCCAGCGCGGTCTGGGCCCGGTGCGGCAACCCGGTGACCTCGGCGCTGCGGTGGACAGCCTCCGACAGCGTGAGCCGGTGCGCGGCCGCGTGGCGCGCGAGGCGGCTCGATGCTCTGGCGCGTGCCGCGGCGGGGTCTCGAGCGCGCGGCGCGGCGCCAGTTCGTCGCGCGGTGTGACGATGGTCTTGAGGTGCGCGAGCGCGTCCTTGATCTCCTTCTTGTCGTAGACCGACTGCCCGCCGAGCACGTACTTGATGCCGTGCAGCTGCAGCGCTGCTCGCGCTCGATGGCCTTGCCCTGGGCTGCGGAGCGGTAGAGCACCGCGACCTCGTCGGCGCTGCGGCGGTCCTCGACCACGAGCTTGCGGATCTGCCGACCGATCCACTGCGCTTCTTGCACGCTGTCGGCGGCGACGACCACGTCGGCCGGCTCGCCGCCGCTGCGCGGCGGGCAGCGGCTTCTTCTCGTTGCGCTGCACGTTGTTGCGCGACCGCGTTGGCGCACTCGAGGATGGGCGCCGCGCGAGCAGCGGATTTCTGCTCGAGCTTGACCGTGGTCGCGCCGGGGGAAGCGCCGCGCAAACCTGCAGGGATGTTCTCGATCTTGGCCCCGCGCCAGCCGTAGATGGCCTGGTCGTCGTCGCCGACCACGCAGAGGTTGTGCAGCGGGCCGCACAGCTGCCACAGCATCTCGAACTGCGCGGTGTTGGTGTCCTGGTACTCGTCGACGAGTAGTCGAAGCGCGCGCGCCAGCGCTCGCGCGCGCGGCGTCGTCGCGGCGCAGCGCGCGGGCCAGGCACGGGGTCGTCGAAGTCGACCGCGCCGAGGCTGCGCAGGCGGTCCTCGTAGGCGTCGTAGATGTTGGCCGCGACCACGTCGTACTCGTCGACGATCTCGCGCTCGAGATCGGCGGCGGTGAAGAAACGCGTTTTCCACAAGCCCCAGCCGCTGGGTCACGCCGGCGACGTCGAAGCGGCGGTCGTCGGCGCCGTGGTGGCCGTGCTCGCGCAACCCGCGCACCAGCGGTAGCCGTCGCCCTGGTCGAGGATCGAGAAGGTGCTGCCGTCGAGGCCGAAGGCCTCGGGATCCGCATCATCGCGGCGCCGATGCTGTGGAACGTGCCCAGCACCAGCGCGCCGGCGATGCGGTTGCCGACCATGGCGGCGAGGCGCTCGCGCATCACCGGCGGCCTTGTTGGTGAAGGTCACCGCGACGATGCGCTCGGGCCGGATGCCGAGCAAACGGGTGGGTGATGCGGTGGGTGATCACCCGCGTCTTGCCCGAGCCGGCGCCCGCGAGCACGACCAACGGACCTTCGATCGTCGTCACCGCCGCGCGCCTGGGAGGTTGAGTCCGGAGATCCATGGCGAGCGCCGCCGGGCGACCTGCCAGCCCAAGCGCGGCGCGCCGACAACGGCGATCGCGGCCCGCGTGCGGCCCCAGTGCACCGGACTGCGTGGCGCCCGGTGTGTGCGAGGCGATCTCCGAGCGCGCACGCGCGCGCACCGGGCCCGGTTGGCACTCGATCAGCGCTTGCGATCGGGCACGAGATCGTACAGAAATGCCAAGCCCGATCAAGAAGGTCAGCAGCGCGACGCTCCGCCAGCTCGTCAGGCAGCGTGCGCACCGACTTCGGCCCGACCATCAGCCCGCCCCACAGCTCGGCGCCCAGCCGCGGCCGCACCGGCAGTCGCGCGCCGGCGCTGAAAAGCCCAGCATGGTGGCCCCAATGATCGCGACCGACCTCGCCGCTGCCAGACGGACGCGTGAAATGGTTGTCACCGATCGCGCCCACGAGCAGGTACTCGGCGCGACCGAACGCGCCGACCGTAGGCGCCCAGGCCCAGTCCGCCGCCACCGAGGCCGCGGTAGATGGGATCGCGCGGCGAGACGTTGCCGACGAAGAGCCCGCGCAGGTGCAGGTACAGCGGACGGTACAACCGCGCGCAACTCGGCGCCGACACCCACAGGCCGAAGAAGGTGCCGTGGGCCTCGCAGCGCACCTGCTCGCTGCGGCACTCCTCGTTGCCGAACGCGTGCGGACCGGCGAGCACGTGCGCGGCCGGCTGCAACCGCGGCAGCGGCTGCGCGCGGCGTCTCTGTGCGCAGGCGCCATCGCTGCTGTCGCTGGTCGTCGCGGCCGGCGTCGCGACGGCCGTGGAGTGGCCGCGGTCGCCGGGACCAGGGAGTCGCGCTCGCATTCGCGGCAGGCGTTGCCACAGGCGCTGCGACCGCGGGCTCGACGCAGCCGCGCTCGGCACGGCGTTCGCCCGCAGATGATCGCGAGGTGGCGGGCGCGGCGGCAGGCCGGCCGTCGACGCGAGCGCGAGCAGTAGCCAGGGCGAGCATGAGCGTCGATGCATCGTGCACCACGGTGGGTGGGGTCGGCAAAGCCGGTGGGATCGATTGCGTCACCGGCCGCTTGCGGCGGCCGCGGCGCGTCGTCGCGGCGGCGGCGGCCGCGGTGCACGGCCGGCCACGCTGCCGCACCTGGCAGCCATGGCCTGGCTTCCCCGCGCAGCTCGCCGCCGCGATCGCCCAGCATCGCACCGTCGCGATCGTGCGCGCGGACTCGGCGTTGATCGCGGCGCGGGCCATGGACGCGGCCGTGCGCGGGGAGCGCGGATCCTCGAGTTCACCGTGGGCACGCCCGGCGCGTTCGAGAACAAGCGCGGCGCGCCGAGTTCGGGCGGCGGCCGTTCGACCCGGTCGACGGCCTGGCGCGCGCCCGATCGTCGGCGCGGGCACGGTGATCGAGCGCGCACAGCTGCAGCGCGCGATCGACAGCGGCGCCGACTTCGTGGTCTCGCCGGTGTTCGATCCCGTCATCGTCGCGGCCGCGATCGAGGCCGGCATCGCTGGTGCTGCCGGGCGTGCACACGCCCACCGAGATGCTCGCGGCCCATCGCGCCGGCGCGACCCTGCTCAAGCTGTTCCCGGCACCGGCCGGCGGCCCGGCGTGGTTGCGCTCGGTGCTCGCGCCGCTGCCGATGCTGCCGGTGGTGCCCACCGGCGGGGTCGAGCTCGACAACCTCGCCCAGTGGTTCGAGGCCGGTGCCGTGGGCGTGGGCATGGTCGGCGACGTGTTCCGACCGCAGTGGCTCGCCGCGGGTGACTTCGACGCGATCCACGCCCGCGTGGCGGCGTTCCGCGCGACCGTGCAGGCCTGCTGGCCCTACCGCGGCGGCGCCGGCCTCAGCCCCGCGCGTGAACACGACCGCGTGGGGCAGCAGCTCGCCGCGCAGCGCGGCCAGCACGTTGCGCCCCGCCAGGTTCGGCCATCGTGCGGCGCGTGCCCTCGGTCGCCGAGCCGATGTTGCGGCAGCACCAGCACCTGCGGCAGCGTGAACAGCAGGTGCGCCGGTGGCGCGTAGGATCGAGGTCACGTCGAGCGCCGCGCCGGCGAGCACGCCCCGCAGCGCGTCGTGTGCGTCCTGGTCGACCACGCCGCCGCGCAGGTGTTCACCAGCAGCGCGGTGACCGCATCGACGCCAGCGCGGCGGCATCGATCATGTGACGGGTCTGCTGCAGGTACTGGCACGTGCAGCGTGATGACGTCGCTGCGCGAGAGCAGCACCGGCGGGCTCGCGGGCTCGATGCCGTCGCGTGCGGGCGGCGGCGTGCGCGGCTGTGGACCAGGCAGCGCAGAAGCCGCGGCGCGCCGCGCCACCGCGCGGCCGATCGGCCCAGCCGACGATGCCCGGTCGCGCCGCTCAGATCGCGGCCGAGCCAGCCGTCCGGGCGACCAGGTGGCGTCCAGCAGCCCGCGCGCGTCGTCGGCCGCCTCGACCACGCGGCGGAGTGGCTCAGCACCAGCGCCATCGTCAGATCCGCGGTCGCGTCGGTGAGCACGCCGGGGGTGTGCCCGACCGGGATGCCGCGCGCGGCACAGGCCGCGAGATCGATGTTGTCGACGCCGACCGCCATGTTGCTGACCACGCGCAGCCGCGGCGCCGCGTCGATCACCGCCGCGTCCACCGGCTCGGTCAGCAGCGAAGATCGCGTCGGCGCGCGGCAGTGCCGACCAGGTCGCGTCACACCACGCGCCGCGCCCGGCGAAGCGCGTGCCCGCGACCGCGGACGCCGGCGGCGGGGCGGCCGGGCCCACCACGAGCTCGCAGTCGGCCCGCAGCGCCGCCAACCACGGCTCGGGCAGGGCACGGGTGACGATCACGGTCGGACGGGCCATGGTGCGTCCGAGGATCGCACGTCACGACGCCGCGATCGGATCGATCCACGCGATCGCGAGGTCGCAGACGTTGGTGCGCGTGGGCCCGGTGACGATGCGGTCGCCCAGCGCCAAAAGCGGTGCGTCGCTGTCGCTGCGCGCCAGCGCGGCGTCGACGTCGATCCACGCGCGGCCAGCCGCTGCAGCGTGGTGCCATCGACGATCGCCCCAGCCGCGCCGCTGTTGCCGTCGTCGCCGTCCGGTCGCGAACACGGCCACGGTGACGCCGCGCTGCCCGCGAGCACCCGCGCGGCGCCCAGAACCAGCTCGAGCGTGCGGCCGCCGCGGCCAGGCCCGACGATCTCCGTGGTGGTCTCGCCGCCGGCGTGGCACCGCCGGCGCCTCGGTGCGTCGCGCCAACGCAACGGCGGCCAGCGCCCGACCGGCGACGTGGGCGGGCCCGACCAGCGGTGCGCCGCAGTGGACGCAGCCCTGCGGGGCGCGGTACCAGCCGCGACATCGCGGCCTCGACCGCGGTGCGGTTGTCGGCGACAGCCACGTGGGGCACGTCGCGTTCGAGCCACGCCGGGCCCGAGCCGACCGCGCCCGCTGCCGCGGCCGCGTCGCCGGCGAGCACGTCGACCAGCACCTTGCGCGATGCGACCCGAGCACGCGCGCGCAGGCCGCCGTGCTTGACGCGATCGATTGCGGCGCGCTCGCAGTTGAAGTCGCTCGATCGGCGCGCCCACGCGCTGCAGCGACCGGTAGCTCGCGCACCGTCGTCAGGGTCCAGCCCGGCGCCGGCGCGCACAGCAGCGACGACGCGCCGCCCCGAGGCGCGAGCAGCGGCAGATCGTCCGGGCCGCATGCGGCTGCACGCGCGAGCGCGCCCTCATGGGCCGCCGCGACGCTGTCGCCGTCGGGCAAGGGGTGCGCGGCGACGCGGCCGACCACGCGCGGGTGCGAGCACGGCGGTGCCGTCGCGCTTGCTCACCGCCCACAGCGTCGCGTCGGGTTCGTGCTCCAGCGCGCGCGCCAGCGTCGGCCATCGCCAGCGCGGCCTTGCCCGCCGCGAGCACGTGCACGCGCGCGCCGGCACGGCGCGGCAGCACCAGCGCGCCCAGTCGCACCGCGTCGCGATCGAACCGCACGCGCTCGGCGATCCACGCCCCCGGGTCGCATGCGCGCAGCGCCGCGGTCAGTGCCGCGGCCAGGGCTTGCGCCGTCGCAGGGGACGCGGCGCCCGTGGTCGTGCGGCGCAACGCGGGGCCGATGTCGGTCGTGGCGGGCACCGAGGCGGGTGGGCGACGGGGCCAGCATCGCTCGCGTCGCGGCGGGCGTCGAGCCCGAGCGCACGATCGCGGCCTACTCGGCGGCGGGGTCGACGAAGCTCGATCGCAGCAGCACGCCGTCGGCCCAGTACGCGCCGCTCGTACCCGAGGGCAGGACGTCGTGGGTGCGCGCGCCGGTGAACGGCACGTGCGCCACATCGACCACGCGCGCGCCGCCGAGGGTGACGCCGGGCTGCAGCGCCCACAGCGACACGCCGTCGGCGGTGGGGTGTCCGGGCGAGGCCGTGACCACGCGACCGTCGTCCAGCGTCACGCGCGTCATGGCGTGTCCGCCCACGACCGGCGTCGAGCCGATCACAAGCACCTGTCCGAGCGCGCGCCGGCCTGGGCGTCGAGCGTCCAGATCGGATCGCCGACGCGCAGCGCACGTCCGCGGCCACGTCGCCGTCGGGCGTGGCGATGCGCGTGTCGGGCGGCAGGCAGATGGGACAGCCGAACTGCCGGCTGACGCAGCCTCCTGCGCGGTGAGCCAGCGCCACGCCGACGCGGGATCGTCGGCGCTGGCGACAAGCGAGCCGCAGTCCTGCACGCACTCGTGCGTGGGGCTCGGCCGCGGCTCGCTGCACTGGGCATCGTGGCTGTGATCGACCGGGGGCGGCTCGGCCGCCTTGCCCAGGGGCGCAGGCCAACAACAAGGCGAGCATGGTCGTGCGGCGCATGGGCTCGACGATGACGCCGGCGTGGCACCGCCGGCAAGCGCTTCCTGTGCGTGCAACCGTTCTTCGCTACGATGGTTCGTGCATGACGGCGCCGGGCTTCGATCCCTCGGTGTGGAACCTGCCGCGCCGCGCCGCGCCGTGGGCGCTGTTGACCGCGCTGGGCTGCGGCCCGGTGGTGCCGCAGTCCGACACCGAGGCCGAGGCCAGCGAGATCACGCTCGAGCCCACCGACGACGGCACGCCGTCGTCGAGCGCGGCGCAGACCACCGTCTCGGGCAACTGCGGCGGGCCCGGTGACTGCCCGCCGGGCTACGACTGCATCGGCGGGCAGTGCGTCGGCGGCTGCGACGAGCGCGCCTGCTGCTACGACACCTGCTGCGGCTTCGAGTGCGGCTGGTACTACGAGTGCACGACCAACGCCGATTGCGGCCTGGGCTACGTCTGCGAGTACGATCACTGCAGCAGCATCGAGGCCGAGCTCGAGTGCGAACGCGTCGAGCTCGGCTTCGCGATCCCGATCCCCGTGGTCGACGGCGTGACCGCGCTGGCATTCCTCGACCTCGACGCCGACGGCCAGCGCGAGCTGATCGTCGGCGGCGCCACGACCATCGCGGTTGCCGACGTCGACGGCTCGGTCACGACCCTCGCCGCCGGTACGGTCGTCACCGACCTCGCGACCGCCGATCTCGATCTCGACGGCGACGTCGACGTGGTCTGGGCCGGCAACGACGGCACCGCGGCCGTGCACACCCTGCTCGACGCCGGCGGCAACTGGGTCGGCGCGCCGCTGCCGGGCCTGCCCGCGGTCTCGCGCGTGGCGCTGGGCGACTTCGAGGGCGACGGGGTGCCCGACGTGGTCGGCTTCGGCGAGGGCGACAGCGCCTACGCGTGGTTCGGTCACGGCGGCGGCTTCGATGCGCCGGTGTACGTGTGGGAGAGCGCGGTCGCGTTCGTGCCCGCCGACCTCGACCTCGACGGCATGCTCGACGCGGTCGTGCACAGCGACGACAGCTACGCCGTGTCCGACGGCCTGGTCTACGGCTACCCGCTCTACAGCGGCGTGTCGGCGCCGCGGCGCGCGCTCGCGGCCGGCAACTTCAACGCCGACGGTCTGCACGACGTGCTCGGCTTCGAGTCGGTCGCGGGCACCACCGTGGTCACGATGTGGCCCAGCTCCGTGCTCACCGGCGGCGGCTGGATGCACACGTGGTGGAACACGCCGATCGACGTCGCAGCGACCGCGGACCTCGACGGCGACGGCTTCGCCGACGTCGTCGCCGGCGGTGCCGCGACCAACGTGCTCGCGGTCGGCTTCGGCGCGGACGAGCCCGCGCCGGACTTGGTCGCGTGCGTCGACCTCGGGGTCGTGAGTCTGGCGGTCGCGCACCTGGCGGTCGGCGACTTCACCGGCGACGGCCGGCCCGACGTCGCCATCAGCGACGGCGTGTCGCTGGCGGTGCAGGTGCAGTCCTGAGCGGCCGGCGGTGCCGGCTGCTCGCAGCGGCCCCGCCCGGGCTCGGTCTGTGAAGAGGAAGCTCCGCTTCCCGTCAGCCGCTCAGTCGCCCGCGCCCTCGTAGAACGCCGCGATCTCGCCGGCGTACTTCTGGTTCACGACCTTGCGCTTGATCTTCATCGTCGGCGTCAACTCGCCGCCTTCGATCGAGAGCTCGGCCGGCAGGATCTTGATCTTCTTGATCGTCTGCACCCGCGCGAGGGTCTTGTTGATCTCCTCGACTTGCTTGAGCAGCCACGCCTCGACCTTGGGATCGGCGGCCAGCTCCGCCATGGTCTTGGCGCTGCTGCCGGCGTCGCGCGCGATCGACTCGAGCTTGCCCTCGTCGAGGGTGATGAGCGCGGCGAGGAACTTCTGCCGGTCGCCGATCACGACCGCCTGCGACACGCACGAGATGGCCTTGAGCCGACCCTCGAGCACCTGCGGCGCGATGTTCTCGCCGCCGGCGGTGATCAGCAGATCCTTCTTGCGATCGGTGATGCGCAGGAAGCCGTCGGCATCGAACTCGCCGATGTCACCGGAGTGCAGCCAACCCTCGGCGTCCATCGCCTCGTCGGTGGCGGCGTCGTTCTTGAAGTAGCCCTTGAACACGTGGCGGCCGCGCATGCAGATCTCGCCATCGGGTGCGATCTTGATCTCGGTGCCGGGCAGGACCTTGCCGACCGAGCCGGTCTTGTACTTGTTGGGCAGCGAGATGGTCGCCGGGCCGGTGCACTCCGACATGCCGTACACCTCCATGATCGGGATGCCGAGGCTGAGGAAGAACTCCAGCGTCGAGCGGGAGATCGGCGCGGCCGAGGTCACGCAGATGCGGCACTGGTCCAGGCCCAGGGCCTCGCGGACCTTGGAGAACACCAGCTTGTCGGCGAGCCCGAACAGCAGCGGCTTGCTCTCGCCCTTCTGGTCGGCGTAGCCGCCCGCGAGCCCCTGGGTCCGCGCCCACTCGCCGATCTTCTTCTTGAGCCCGGTGTTCTTGGCACCGATGGCCTGCATCTTGCCCTGGATCTTCTCCCACACGCGCGGCACGCCCAGGAACATGGTCGGGCGCACCTCCTTGAGGTTGTCGCCGAGCTTCTCGAAGCTCTCGGCGAACGCGGTGCACATGCCCGCGGCCATGGGCCCGTGCAGCGACACCACCTGCTCGGCGATGTGGGAAAACGGCAGGTAGCTCAGCACGCGATCGCCCTCCTGCGTGCCCAACATCTCCAGGGTCGCCTGCGCGGTCCAGGTGATGTTGTCGTGCGAGATCATCACCGCCTTGGGATCGCCGGTCGTGCCCGAGGTGTAGATGTACGTGCAGGTCTGGTCGGGCTTCTGCGCGTCCATGCGCTCGCGCAGCTCGTCGTCGCTCACCGACTTGCCCAGATCGAGGAACTCGGTCCAGCTGTAGACGTGCTCGGCGTCGTCATCGCCGTACATCATCACGATGGCCTTGAGGTCGGGCAGGTCCTTCCACACCGCCTTGAACTTCGCCAGCTGCTCGCGGTTCTCGACCACCGCGACCTGGGCCTCGCTGTGGCCCGCGATGTACTTGCACTGATCGGCGGAGTTGGTGGTGTAGATGCCGGCCGGCGCGCCGCCGGCGTAGATCGCCGCGACGTCGGCGATGGCCCACTGCGGGCAGTTGAAACCGATGATGGCGACGCCCTTGCCCGGCTGCAGTCCGAGCTTGATCAGGCTCTTGGCCGCGTTGCGCACGTGGTTGCGGTACTCCGACCACGTCGTGGTGCGCCAGGTCCCACCCTGCTTGTGGCGCAGCGCCGGCTTCTCGCCGTGGACCTTCGCCGTCGACTCCATCACCTGCATGACCGTGCGCTTCTCGGACATCGATTCCACGTCTCCTGCCGGTCGGACCCGAAGCGGGCGCGCGCCGGCTCGTTGCTTGCCGCCCGTCGGCGGGACCGGACTGTAGCAGCGAGCGGGGCCAGGCTGCCGGGGCCGCGCGCAACCCCGGCAAGGCCGGCCAGATCGCGGTTACGGCGTGGACTCACCGTCGCGCGGCACGGACACGGCCGGCGCCGCGGCTCCGGGCGGCCAGTCGGCGGCCGCGCTCACAGCCGCTGCGTCGGGCGATCGCCGAGCATGACCTGCAGCTTGTGCCACAGCTGGGTCCATCGCGGACGGTCGCGCGCGCGCACGCCCACGGCCGCGTCGGCGTCGGCGGCGGGCGGGCGCACGCCGGCGGGGAAGGGATACAGCGGCCACGGGCCCACGCGGTGACGGGGATGACCGACGAAGGCCTCGTGGCCCGGCAGCCACAGCGCCTCGAGTCCGCGTTGCTCGCGGAAGTTGGTCAGCGCGGTCGCGAGGATCACCGTGGTCTCCTCGTCGGTCCAGCGATCGGGTGACGACAGCCGCGGTCGCAGCACCCTGCGCGCGCGGCCGTCCTCGATCGTGAGCACGCCGCCCTCGTAGCCGATGCGGTGCACGCGGCCGCCCAGCGCGATGGCGTAGGCGGTGCCACCTTGCGGGCGGAACGCGAGCAGGTCCTCGTCGGGATCGTCGGGCAGCCGCGGGAAGCCCAGCAGGCCCGCGAGCTCGAGCAGGCGCTCGAGCGCAATGGGATCGTCGAGCCGGCCCTGACGCTCGCGCAGATCGAGCTCGATCAGCTCGCCCTCGGGGTGGTGGTGCTTGCGCAGCAGCTCGGCCCAGGCCAAAACCGCGTGCTCGTCCGCCGGCGCGCGACGCATGGCCTCGCGATGGATGCCCGCGAGCACCGGGTCGATCCATGTCGGCGCGAGCTTGGCCGAGAGCAGGCACGCCGAGGCCTCGCGCATGATCTCGCTGAACCCGATCGGATCCAGCGCGGCCCAGCTGCCGTGGCGCTGCAGGTAGCCGCTGGCGTCGCGGCTGCCGCTCTCGCCCAACACGACCGTGCCCATGGTCTGTGCCGCGCGGGCGAAGCCGGCCAGCTCCTCGCGCGGCACGCCTGCGAGCTCGATCGCGATCTCCAGGCCCGGTGCGACCGGCTTGGCCACACCGCGCAGCACGTCGCCGTCGCCGACCCGCTGCCAGCCGCGCTCGAGCAGGCCGAGGATGCGCGCGGGCACCATCGCGCCGCCGACGGTCGCGGGGTCGGGCCGACCGTCGGGCATGGGCACGTAGACGGCGCGGCGCAGCTGCTCGATCGGTTGCTGGCCGTCGAAGCGATCCGCGAGTTCGCGACGCTCGCGTTCCGACAGCGCCAGCGGGTGGACCACGCCGATGCGTCCGACCAACTCGACGCGCGTGCCGAAGCCGTCGACCGCGGTGCCGCCGGGGTCGAGCAGGAACCACCGCACCAGGCCCTGCACGCCGTAGCAGCCGAAGACCACGCCCGCGACCAGCGGGCCGAGCACCGGATGTCGCGCGGCGCGGTGCAGCGCGCTGCGGGGCCAGCGATCGCCCTGCACCATGGCGCGCTCGAGCGCGGCGCGGTGTGCCTGCCGCACCGCGGCCTCGGCCGACGCCGGCACCGACGGCGGCACGTCGAGCGGATCGTGGCGCGCGCGCGCCCACGCCGACACCGGCGCGCTGTCGCAGGTCGACAGCAGCGACCACCACAGCGGATCGGCGGCGACCAAGGCGTCGCACAACGCGTCGGGCTGGCCCGAGCTGCGCGCGCGCGTGAACAACCGCTCGCGCATGGCCTCGTCGCCCAGCCGCGCGGCGGCACGCAGGTGGTCATCGTGGCGCTGCAACGCGGTCGCGAGCGCGTTGCGATCGTCGTCGGCCAGCGCCGCGCGCAGCACCGGCAACGCGGGGTGGGGTGCGAACGACCGCGGCGCGCCCGCGAGCTCGACCAGCCGGCGGACCTCGTCGTCGCGCAGCGGCGTGCCGCGGCGCGCGTGCGCGAGCTCGGAGCGCAGCGCGACCGCGGGCAGCCGCGCGGGCAGCTGCGGGAACTCGAGCGGATGACACAGCAGCGCGTCGTCGAGCCGCGCGGCGACCACCGGCTCGCGCACGCCCAACACGTGCGCCGCGGTCAGCACCTCCGCGTGGGCCTCGTAGCGCGTGCACAACAGCCGCAGGGCCATCCACGCGTCGCGGCTGCCGGCGGCCAGCAGCGCGCCCGCGGCGTGCTCGGGGTCGTGCAGCATCCAACGCTCGAGCGCGGTCGCCTCGTCGCCGCGAAGGCCGCTCGCGAGCACGCGCGCGTGCTCGACCATGGCCGCGTCGATCGGCAAGGACGGCAACTGCCGCTTGGTCCCGCCGTCGACCGGGTTCACCCACGGCGGGCGCGCGAGCAGGGCCAGCGCGGCGTCGAGTGAGAGCAGCGGCGTGGGCACGACAGGCTCGACGGTACCAGGAGCGACGCTCGATGGGTGCTCGCGGTGTTGCGGTCGACTCGGGTAGCATGCGGGTGCGGATGTCCGACGCGGCGGACACGATCCTGGGCTCGCGTCGTGGCACACTCGACTATGATCTCGCGCCGCCGCGCGAGCCGGCCCGGGGCGAGGCCGTGGGTCGCTATGTGGTGATCTCGCGGCTGGGCGCGGGCGCGATGGGCGTGGTGCTCGCGGCCTACGACCCCGAGCTCGATCGCCGCGTCGCGCTCAAGCTGCTGCGCGGCGGCGACGGGGATCCGGCGCTCGCGCGCGCGCGGCTGCAGCGCGAGGCCCAGGCGCTCGCGCGGCTGAACCATCCCAACGTCGTCGCGGTGCACGACGTCGGCGTGCACGCGCAACACGTGTTCGTCGCGATGGAGCTCGTCGCGGGCGTGACGCTGCGCGCGTGGCTGAACCAGCCGCGGACCTGGCGGCAGAGTTGGGGGCGATACACCGGCAGCTCGGCGCCTTCGAGCCGGCGATCGTCGACGACCTGCGTGCGCTCGCGATCCGCGAGGCGGCGTTCGGCCCCGACGATGCGAAGGTTGCGGAGACCCTCGTGGCGCTCAGCCGGGATCAGCGCGGGGCCCGTGCCTGGGCGGACGCGACCGCGACCGCGGAGCGTCTGTTGGCCCTGCGGGCGCGCGTGCACGGGCCCGATGCCGTCGTGGTCGGCGAGGTCGAGTCGGTGCTGGCTCGGATCGCGATCGAGCAGGCCCAGGGCGAACTCGCGATCGCGCACGCGCAGCGGGCGTTGACGATCTACGACGCCAAGGCGCCGGGCAGCGCCGACGCGGCCGAGTGCCGCTTGACGCTGGCGCGCGCGCTGGAGCTGGCCGCACAGGACCCCGCGCGCGCACGGGCGCTCGCGCTGGAGGCACGAGCGACCCTTGCCGCGCTCGATGCGGACGAGGCGTCGCAGCTGCGAACCGCGGTCGACGCGTGGTTGCGCGAGCACCCCGCGCCCCGCTGAGGCGTGCGCTCGATCAGCGGCGCACGCGATCGATCACCGCATGCCCGCGCACGAGCGCGCCGTCGTCGTCGACGCAGGTGACCGACAGCTTCGCGATGCCGACCGGCACGCCGAGGATCTTGCGCGCGTGGAGGAAGCCCGAGAGCGCGCGGCAGTGATCGACTCGCTCGCCGCCCTCGACGACGACGTCGGTGAACACGTGGGCCCGGCCCTCGGCGTCGAGCTCGACGTCGAACGCGAAGCGCTTGTGGTCACCGGTGACCGCCAGGGTCCAGTGGTCGGGGCCGTCGGCGCGGGCGTCGATGTCGACGTACTTCTGTGCGCGGGTCGACAAGGGGCTGCGACGATCGCCGGCGGTGGTCTTGACCCACCACAGCCGCACCTCGGCGAAGGTGTCGGGGCCGCGCTCGGGCGTCCAGGTGTCGACCACGAGATCGAACTCGGGCTTGCCGAAGTCGCGATCGATTCGCAGCGCCTCCTGGTGGCGCAGCCCGACGGGCGCCAGCGCGTCGCCCGCGGTCTCGGTGTAGGGCGGCGGCGTCGGCACCGGTGCGGTGGTCGTGGTCGCGAGCAGCAGGGTCAGCAGGGTCGACATGGCGGGCTCGGGGGTCGCGGACGGCCGGTCGAAGTCCAAGTGGCGTGCCAACCCGCGGCGGGTTGCACGGTCCGAGGGATGACGACGGATCTCGACCCTGACTGTTGCCACTCGCCACGCAACGATCACGTGGGCGTGGCGGATTGCCGACGGCGACTGTCGGAGACGGCGACGCCGACCGACCGCGTCGTGGGGACCCGTGAGCGCCGTCACTGTCGCGCCCAGGCCCGGGGCGCGGCGTTCGGCGGTGGCTCTGTTACGAGGCGAGAGGCCGTGACGTCCGCCGAGCGCTCGAACGATCCTCCTTCGTTGCCGCAGCGCCGCCTGGGCGAAAGCGGTCTGCTCGTGCCCCGCGTGGTCGTGGGCGCCATGGCCTACGGCGCGCTCGCGCACCGCAGCGACCCCGAGCGTGCGGCGCTGCTGCGCGACGCGATCGACCGCGGCCTGACCGCCATCGACACCGCACCGCTGTACGAGTTCGGTCGCTCCGAGCGCATCGTCGGTGCCGCGATCGCGCCGGTGCGCGCGCGCGTGCAGGTGCTGAGCAAGGTCGGGCTGCGCTGGGACGGCGGGCACGGCGACGTGCTGTTCGAGGCGTGGATCGACGGTCGCGTGGTGCCGGTGCGCAAGGACTCGCGTCCCGCGTCGCTGCGCGCCGAGGTCCACGCCAGCCTCGCGCGCCTGGGCGTCGAGCGCCTCGAGCTGTGCCAGATCCACCACCCCGACCCGCACGTGCCCATCGCCGATGCGATCGGGACCCTGCTCGAGCTGCGGGCCGAGGGCAAGATCGCCGAGATCGGCGTGTCGAACTTCGACGCGACGCAGCTGCGCGCCGCGGTCGCGGCCATGGCCGGGGCCCCGCTCGCGAGCGTGCAGCTGCCGCTGTCGCTGCTGCAACCAAACGCCGACGCGCTCGCGACCGCACGGGCGCTCGGCGTGGCCGCGCTGGCCTACTCGCCGCTGGCCCACGGCGCCCTGGCCGGCCGCGATCCCACGCGCGCGCCGGGCGACGACGACGATCGCCGCTTCGCACCGGAGTTCTCGCCCGCCAGCCGCGAGGTGATCGGCGCGGCGGTGCGTCGCTCGCTGCTGCCGCTGGCGGCGCGGCACGACGTCGGCGTGGCACCGGTCGCGGTCGCGTGGGTGCTGGCGCAGCCCGGCATCGACGCGGCCATCGTCGGGCTGTCGAGCGCGCGACAGATCGACGACGCGATCGCGGCCGCGACCCTGCGCTTGGCCGACGCCGAGTGCACCCTGCTGCAGCAGGCCTTCGCGCAGGTGCGCTGCGAGCCGGCGCCGCCGCCGTCGTGGCACCACCGCGTGCGCGCACGCGCGGGCCGGCTCGCCCGCCGTCTGCGCGAGCGCATCACCACGTGAGCAGGAACTGCACCCGCGCGCCGGGTTCGTCGAGCTCGAGCCGGCCGTCCCCGCGCGCGAGCGCGAGGTCGAAGACCCCGGTCATCGCGCCGAGCCAGGACTGCGCGTAGGCGGGGTACTCGAACACCGCGTCGTGGCAGTGCGACAGCTCGAGCGTCGCGTGCTGCGGCCCGCGGTCGATCATCGCGAGCTGGCCGTAGTCGCGGAACACGAGCGAGAACGCGTGCGGGCCCATGCGCAGGAACGTGCCCGGATCGACGCCGAACATCCGCCGCACCTGATCGAGCAGCGGCCGCATCAACGTGGTCTCGGCGAGTCGGCGCGACATCAGCCAGCGGAAGTAGCCGGTCGCGTCGGCGCCGAGCTCGGCGTAGATCGACTGCGGGATCCAGTGCTCGTGCTCGACCGAGACCCAGCCGTGGTTGGGACAATCGTCGAGCACCGCGAGGCTGGCCTCGGGGATCCGCGCCCGCACCGCGGCGCCGCGCCCGGGCACGAACGCGTCCACGTGCTCCAGCGCCGTGCGTGCGGCCAGGCCCCGCGTGTGCGGTGTCGGCATCCACCCCGAGGATAGCCGGCCTCAGCGCCGACGCGAGCGGCGGGGCTCCGGCGTGGGCGCGTCGGTGGGCTCACTCGCCTCGCGCTCGGGCGCTGGACCCACGAGCACGCCGAGGGCTTCGCCGGTCTCGCGCGCGAAGCGGGCGATCGGTGCGCGGAAGTGCCAGGCGATCGCGCCGGCCGCGACCGCGCCGAGCAGCCAGGCGATCGTGCGGACCGCGATGGGACCACGTGCGTCGCCACCCCGGCTGCTCGCGCCGGGACGCGGGCGATCCAGCACCGCGTCGAGATCGAGCTTGGCCACGGGCGGCGGCGCGAAGCGTGCGTCGGCCGGCGCGGCGCTCGACGTCGCGGCGGTCGGGCTCGGCGTCGGCGCGGGCGTGCGCAGCAGCGGCGAGGGCCCGCGCACCGGTGCGACCAGCTCGTTGCGGCCACCAGCGCCTTCGCGCATGGTCGCGGCGTCGCGGTAGCGCGCAGCCGGCTCGCGTGCGAGCGCGATCGCGATGATCTCGTCCAGCCGCGGACGCCGGCGACACGCTCGCCTGCGGGTGTGTAGCGACCGTCGAGCAGCCGCGCGATCGTGGTCGCAGACGAGTGCGTGAGAAACGGCGACTCGCCCACCAGCAGCGTGTACAAGAGCGAGCCTGCGGCGAAGATGTCGGCGCGTGCGTCGGCGCGCTCGCCCAGGGCCTGTTCGGGGGGCCATGTGCGCTGGCGCCCATCACCGCGCCGTCCTTGGTGAGGTTGGCGTCGTCGCGCGGCGCCTTGGAGATGCCGAAGTCGAGCACCTTGACGACGCGCCGGCCGTCGTGCGCGCGCACGAGCATCACGTTCTGGGGTTTGATGTCGCGGTGGACGATGCCGCGCCGGTGCACGGCGTCGAGCGCGTCGAGCACGTCGAGCAGGATCGCGATCGCCTGCGCGTGGCGGCATCGGCCTCGCGCTCGGACAGCTCGGCCGCGAGCGTGACGCCCTGCAGGTACTCCAGGCGACCAGTAATGAACGGCGCGCCCAGGTGCCAGCCGAGGTCGGTGACGAGCACGATGTTGGGGTGGCCGATGGCGCTGGCGGTCTTGGCCTCGCGGATCATCCGACGGGCCATGTCCGAGCGCTCCGCCATCGCGCCCGAGAGCATCTTCACGGCTACGCGTCGGTCGAGGCCCAGGTGCGTGGCCTCGTAGACCACGGCCATCCCGCCGCGCCCGATCACGCGCTCGAGTCGGTACTTGCCCTCGAGCACGCTGCCCTCGAGCTCGTCGAACCGAACCGTCTGCATCCCTGCGGCAACATAGCATCCGGACGCGCGGCGCGGGCCAGCGGGCCGGCCGCCCAAGGACACCGAGGGTGCTCATCGGCACCGCAGCCGGCACCGCTCCTCTACGCGTGATCGCGAGCGCCGTCGCGGCGTGCTCGCGCGAAGGCGGCGACCTCGTCGCGATGGATCGCCCAGGCGGGCGGCGTCGCGCGGGCGCGCCCGGGGCCATGGCCGGCCATGGCCGGCCCGCGGGCCACCGTGGCCGCACCGATCGCCCGCGTGGTCGCTGCGCGATGCGTCGGCACGCGCGTTGCTCATGCGGCGGCGCGCATGCTCGCCCGCAGCCTCACCGCCGCGTTGCAGGGGATCCACGGCTCGCTCGTCACGGTCGAGGCCGAGGTCGGGCTGGGTTTGCCGGGCTTGACCATCGTGGGTCGCGCCACGGGAGCGGTCGCAGAGGCGCGCGAGCGGGTCCGCGCCGCGATGGCGCACTGCGGCCACGAGCTGCGGCCGCGCAAGCAGGTGGTCAACCTCGCGCCGGCGGACGTGCGCAAGGACAGCCCCGGGATCGATCTCGCGGTTGCGGTCGCGCTGCTGGCCAGCCACGAGATCGTGCCGGCCGCGGCGCTGCAGGACCTCGTGCTGTGGGGCGAGCTCGCGCTCGACGGTCGCGTGCGTCCGGCCGCGGGCGCGCTGGTGGTCGCGGACACGGCGTGGCGCCACGGCGCGAAGCGGCTCGCGGTCGCGCCGGAGGCCGCGGACGAGGCGGCGTTGATCTCCGGGCTCGAGGTCGTCGCGGTCGCGGAGCTGTCGCAGCTGGTCGCGGCACTGCGCGGTGACCGGGCGCTGCCGCGACACGTGCGTGCGGCGACGCCGGCGGCGGACGGACGCGCACGCGGTCCCGATCTCGCGGACGTGCGCGGCCTGCCGGTCGCGAGGCTCGCGCTCGAGGTGATGATCGCGGGCGGGCACAACCTGCTGCTGCACGGGCCGCCCGGCGTGGGCAAGACCATGCTCGCGCGGCGGGCCGGCGCGCTGCTGCCTGCGCTCGACGAGGCGGCTGCGCTCGAGGTGACCAAGGTGCACGGCGTCGCGCGGGGCGTGGCGGCGCGCGAGCTGGTGCGGCGGGCCCCGGTCCGCATGCCACACCACACCGTCAGCGTCGCGGGGTTGCTCGGTGGCGGCACGCCGATCCGCCCGGGTGAGGTCAGCCTCGCCCACCGCGGACTGCTCTTCCTCGACGAGCTGCTCGAATTTCCGCGCGCGTGCCTCGAGGGCCTGCGCGAGCCGCTCGAGGACGGCGAGGTCACGATCGTGCGCGCCAGCGGCGTCGTGCGGTTGCCCGCGCGCTTCCAGCTCATGGCCGCGATGAATCCGTGCCCGTGCGGCTATCTCGGCCACCCCGAGCGCGCGTGCGTCGATCCGCCCACCGCGGTCGCGCGCTATCGCCGGCGGCTGTCGGGCCCGCTGCTCGATCGCATCGATCTCGTGGTGCCGGTGCAGCCCGTCGGCGCCGAGCTCTTCGACGAGCCGACCGCGCCCGAGTCCAGCGCCGAGGTCGCCGCGCGCATCGAGGCCGCGCGCGCGCGCCAGCGCGAGCGCCTCGCGGACAGCGGCTGGCACGCCAACGCACAGATCGCCGCCGAGGCCGGCGCGATCGAGACGCTGTGCCCGCTGCGCCCGGCCGCGCGGACGCTGCTGCGCGACGTCGTGCGCACGCGTCGGCTCTCGCCGCGGGCGCAGCATCGCCTGCGTCGCGTGGCCCAGACCCTCGCCGACCTCGCCGTGGTCACGGGCCAGGGTCGCGGTGACATCGACGAGCTCGAGCTGGCCCAGGCGGCCGCGCTGCGGTGCCTGCCCGAGGGCTGACCCGGGCCGCGGGCCGCACCGCACCACGGCGCGCCACGATGCAGCGGGGCGTGTCGTCGAGACCACGCTGCCGATGTCGGGCTCGACCCACCGCAGGCGCTACACCGAGGACGGCCTGCTGCAGCGGATCGAGCGCGAGAGCGCGGCGGGCACGAACGAGCGGGTGTACGAGGCCAGCGCATTCGACCACCGCAGGCGGCCGTTGGCGGTGGAGCAGGGCGACGCGGTGCGGACGAGCTTCGCGTACGACGTGGTGACCGAGCGGCTGCTGCGGCTGCAGACGGGCGCCGGCGGGCGTGTGTTGCAGGATCTGCAGTACGTCTACGACGCGATGGGTAACATCACGCAGGTGCGCGACGGGGCCCAGGCAGTGCTGTACCGCGACAACGCGGAGGTATCGGCGTGCAACGACTACCGCTACGACGCGCTGTACCGGCTGGTCGAGGCGAGTGGTCGCGAGCACGAGGGCCAGGCCGCGAACGGGCGCACGCCGCGGGCGAGCGACGCGGTGGTGGTGCCGTTGCGTGCGGGCTCGCCGAGCGATCGCAGGTCGATGCGCCGGGACGTGCGCAAGCTGGTGATGAGCGGCGAGGGCGTGATCGAGGACCGCGTGTACCTTGGCGCGCAGGAGCTGTACACCAAGCGGCGTGGCGCGACGATCGTCGAGAAGACGCTGACGGAGCACGCTGGCGGCGGGCTGCAGGTCGACATCAAGCTGATCGCGCAGGGCAAGACGATCGCGCAGCCGGTGGCGCTGCGGCGCTACGCGGTGGCGGACCACCTGGGCAGCAGCAAGCTCGAGGTGGACCCGGCCGGCGAGGTGATCGCGTACGAGGAGTTTCATCCGTACGGCAGCAGCAGCTACCGTGCGATGCGGACCGGGCTCGCTCCCTGCAGCAGTCCCTGTCGCAGATGGCGGGGCGTCCTGTGAACTTCATGATCTACGGAGATGCCGCGGCCGCACTCGCGCGAGCTCCGAGCATCCCCATTCCGTGAGCACGAGCCTGAACGTGAAGACCTACCTCCTCTTCGGAATTGAGGGCGACGAAATCCATGTCGCACGAGTTCGACTCGAGCGCGCCCTTGGAGTCAAGATGGACTTGCATGAGAGCGGATATCGATGCGGCGAGTACTATCGACAGGGCGACGTCGGAGGTGAGCACTTCATCCTGCAGAAGAACTTCGACGACGTTGAGGAGGAGTGGACCGAGCCAGCTTGTCGAGAGTGCGGACTGCTCTTCTACGCGAACGAAACGGATAGGGCGGAACTCCTCCGTTCAGCACTTGCAGGAGTCGCGAGGCTGATCTCTAGCCAGGAGGCATAGTGGCAGTCGACGGCGGTCACCGTTCACCGCTCGTGGGCGTCGCGTGTCCCCGACCCGAAGGCGCCCGAGCTCTTGGGCGCGGGTACGCCAGGTGCGGCATTGTCGAGCTCGGGCTTGAGGCCGCTGAAGAAGCCCGGCGACGAGGTTGTCCTGGGCAGTGTCCCTTGCGGCTCATGCTGCAGACGATGCGGTGCTCGTCGAGCACTCGGCGGTAGCTGCGGCTGGCGCACCGCGAGCCGCGTCGGAGTGATGGACAAGGTCGGCGCCGGGCAGGCGGCGGCCGATGGTCATGTGCAGCGCCTCCCCACGAGCTGCTCCCGCATGTGGTCATGGCGGCCCAGCCCACGACACGTCGCGAGACGGCGTCGATGATCGATGATCACCGCGAGGTTGAGCCAGCCCTCCCAGGTGCGCACGCGCATCTGGTCTCCGAGGCGCGGTTGGGGCGGGGCGTCGCTCAATGGAGTGGGCGCGAGAGACCGCGACGGCCGCCGGGTCGCCGCGGCCGACGTTCACGCAGAGGTTCGCGTGCGCGAGGTGCCGCGGCCCGGGGTGCACGTCGACGACGTGCGATGGGTACCATCACGCAGGCGCGACGGGGCCTGTGGCGGTGGTACCGCGACAACGCGGAGGTATCGGTGCAACGACGTGACCGCTACGACGCGCTGTACCGGCTGGTCGAGGCGAGCGGCCGCGAGCACGAGGGCCAGGTCAGCAAGGACTGGTGCATGCCGCGGGCGCGCGACGCGGTGGTGCTGCTGTTGCGTGCGGGCTCGCCGAGCGGATCGCAGGTCGATGCGCCGGGACGTGCGCAAGCTGGTGATGAGCGGCGAGGGCGTGATCGAGGACCGCGTGTACCTTGGCGCGCAGGAGCTGCACAAGCGGCGCGGGCGCGACGATCGTCGAGAAGACGCCGACGGAGCACGCTGGCGGCGGGCTGCAGGTCGACATCAAGCTGATCGCGCAGGGCAAGACGATCGCGCAGCCGGTGGCGCTGCGGCGCTACGCGGTGGCGGACCACCTGGGCAGCAGCAAGCTCGGTGCGGACCCGGCCGGCGAGGTGATCGCGTACGAGGAGTTCTATCCGTACGGCAGCAGCAGCTACCGTGCGATGCGACTGGCCTGCTCCCTGCAGCAGTCCCTGTCGCAGATGGCGGGGCGTCCTGTGAACTTCATGATCTACGGAGATGCCGCGGCCGCACTCGCGCGAGCTCCGAGCATCCCCATTCCGTGAGCAGAGCCCGGAACGTGAAGACCTACCTCCTCTTCGGAATTGAGGGCGACGAAATCCATGTCGCACGAGTTCGACTCGAGCGCGCCCTTGAGTCAAGATGGACTTGCATGAGAGCGGATATCGATGCGGGGAGTACTATTCGACAGGGCGACGTCGGTGAGCACTTCATCCTGCAGAAGAACTTCGACGACGTTGAGGAGGAGCGGGACTGGAGCCAGCTTGTCGAGAGGACTGCTCTTCTACGCGAACGAAACGGATAGGGCGGAACCTCCGTTCAGCACTTGCAGGAGTCGCGAGGCTGATCTCTAGCCAGGAGGCATAGTGGCAGTCGACGGCGGTCACCGTTCACCGCTCGTGGGCGTCGCGTCCCCGACCCGGAAGGCGCCCGAGCTCTTGCGTGCACGTCGACACCACGCGCGGTGCTATGCGGGATTCCGCCCGTGGTGTCAGCTCCCACGATCATGATCCAGCCGCGCTGCGGTTTTCTCGCGAACATGATCCAGGCCGCGGCCACGTCTTCTGGATCATGATCCACCGTTAGCGGTGGTTTCCGGCAACATGATCCAGCCCTGGCGCGGTTTTCTCAGAAACATGGCCCACCCGTAGCCGTGGAGGCGGGGTGAGCGAGCCCGGAGCCGTGTCCGGCGTCGTCGCGACCGGAAGCAGTGGACCTGACCCGGTTTGCGCACGCTTGCTGGACTTCTCCGCGCTGCGGCACGCGGACGAAGCCGCGATCGTCCTCCCGGCCCCGCGCATCCTCTGCCCCGCCGTCCGTGGTGCCCTCGGGAGCCCAGCACGCAGCGATGAAAGCGACCTTCGTCCGCCACCGCATCAGCTCGAGCACGTCGAGCACAACGAGCAGCCGATCCGCGCGGTGTTTCGACGCGCTGTCCAGGCGCCGCCGCCGGGCCTGTAGTACACCGGCCTGCGGCTCGCGGACGGGACCTTCGTCCACCTGGCCTTGCTCGATCCGAGCATCGAGCGCTCGCCGCTGCTGGATCTTACCGGCGTTCCGCGCGTTCCAGGCCGACCTGCGCGCGCTGCAGCGAGCTGCCGGTGGTCCACGAGGCGCAGCTGGTCGGCAACCACGCGCCGTGCGCCGCTGATCGCGCCCGCGGCCGCCCACGCGGCCCACGGCTGCGCGGCGATGCGCGCGGTTGGTAGCGTACCGCGCCGTGGCCGTGCCCGCGATCGTCATCGTCAATCCCGCGTCGGGCAACGGCCGCACGCTGCGGCGCTGGCCGCACCTGCAGACGGCGCTGCGCGAGCGCCTCGGTGCGCTCGAGATCGTCCACACCGAGGCGCCGGGACACGCGACGCTGCTGTGCCGTCGCGCGCTCGAGCGCGGCGCGACCCTGGTGGTCAGCGTCGGCGGGGACGGCACCAACAACGAGGTGTTGTGCGGCTTCGTCGACGAGGACGGCCGCAACCGCTTCCCGCAGGCGGAGCTGGGGCTGCTGCCCAGCGGCACCGGCGGCGACTTCGTGCGCCACCTCGGAGACGCGGCGTCCACGGCGGTGCTCGACGCGCTCGCGGCCGCGCCGGCCCACGCCATCGACTACGGCATCGCGCGATTCGTCGATCGCCACGGACACGCCACGGTGCGGCCATTCCTCAATGTCGCGAGTGCGGGGCTGTCGGGGCTGGTCGACGACGCGGTCCGGCGATCGAATCGCTGGCTCGGGCCGACCGCGACGTATCTGCTGGGTACGTTGCGGGCGTTGGCCGAGCACCGGCCCAAGCCGGTGCGGATCCGCGTGGACGACCGCGAGCCGTTCACGATGGCGCTCGATCTCGCGGTCGTCGCCAACGGCCAGTACTTCGGCGGCGGCATGTGGATCGCACCGCGGGCGCGCTGCAGCGACGGACGATTCGACGCGCTGTGGACCGGCGACGGCAGCAAGCTGCGCCTGGTCGGGCTGCTGGCGAAGGTGTTCCGCGGCGCCCATGCCGACGACGCCGCGGTCGGCGTTGCGCCGGCGCGCACGATCACGCTCGAGCCTTGCAACGACGACGACGTGGTGCTGATCGACCTCGACGGTGAACAACCTGGGCGACTGCCGGCGTGCTTCGAGCTGGTCGCGGGCGGGCTCCGACTGCGCGCGCCAGGGCTGCCGGGGCCCCTGCGGACCCGCGCGTAGCGGCGTCACGGACGCGGCGGTCGCAGCGTCGCGGTGCCGAGCTCGGCCTCGATCGCGAGGCCCACGCGCGCGAGCCGGCCCTCGTCGTAGAGCTTGCCCCACAGCGTCACGCCGTGGGGACACGGTCGTGCGGCGGCGTCGGCCGGCGGCGTGCCGTCGGTGCCAGGCTCGGGCGCGCGCGTGCGCACGCCCGTGCGTACGACCAGGCAGGGATGACCGGTGGCGTTGGTCGCCAGCAGCATCGGCTCGGCGAAGCTCGGGCCCACGACCGCGTCGACCGGCTCGAACCACGCGTGCAACGCCATCATCGCGGCCCGACGCACGCGATCGGCGTTGACGAGATCGATCGCGCTGATGAAGCGCGCGGTGCGGAAGGTGTTGGGCCACGCGTCGAGGCCCTGCCACCTCAGCGCGTCGTCGCGATCGGACAGCGTGAGGTGCTCGAACGCCGCGGCGGCCTCGACCAGCAACGGCGTGAGCAGGGCGTCCCACGGCATCTCGCCCGGCAACGTCGGTGGCGCCAGCTCGATCAGGGTCGCGCCGCGCCGACGCAGGGCGTCCAGCGCCGCGCGCTCGAGCGGCTCGCCCCGGGGCGGGAACCACTGCGGCACGAAGCCGACGCGCAGGCCCTTGGCGTCGGTGCGGCCGTCGAACGCCAGCGGCACCGTCCGCGCGCAGGATCGCGATCGTCGGCGCCGTGGATCGCGGCGAGCACCCACATCGCGTCCTGCACCGAACGCGTCAGCGGGCCCAGCTTGTCGAGCGACCAGCACAGCGGCATCGCGCCGCCGCGCGGCACCCGGCCGAAGCTCGGGCGTAGGCCCACGGTGCCGCAGCGCATCGACGGCGACACGATCGAGCCCAGGGTCTCGCTGCCGATCGCGAACGTGACCAGTCCCGCGGCCGTCGCGGCGGCCGGGCCCGCGCTCGATCCGCTCGCGCCTTCGTGCGGGTTCCGCGATTGCGCGTGACGCCGCCGTCCCAGATGTCGCCGTAGGCCAACGCGCCGGTGGTGAGCTTGGCGCACAGCACCGCGCCGGCGGCCGCGAGCCGCTGCACCACGGTGGCATCGGTTGCGGGCACGCGATCGGCGAAGGGCTCGGCGCCCCACGTCGTCGCGATCGCAGCGGTGTCGATGATGTCCTTGCAGCCCCAAGGATGCCCTGCAACGGGCCCAGCTCAGGCCGCGCGCGAACAGGCGATCGGCTGCGCGGGCCTGCTCGAGCGCGAGGGCGTCGGTCGTTCGCGCCACGCACTGCAGCGCCGCGCCGTGCTCGCGCAGGCGCGACAGCGACAGCTCGGCCAGGCGCGTGGCGGTGATGCGACCGTGGCGCAGCCAGCCGCCGAGCGCGGCGATCGGGGCGAACGCGATCGCGTCGTCGTCGGCCGGCAGCGGCACGTCGTCGAAGCGCACCGCGACGGCCTGCTGCGCGGGACCCTTGGGGCTGCCGGGCACGCGCGGGTCGAAGCACGTCGCGGGCGCGAGTGACTCGGGCAGGGTCGCGGCGCGACGTCGGGCCGCGCGTTCGAGCTGCGCGCCGATCACCGCCAGCACCGCGGCACGCTCGCGCGCGTCGTACTGCACGCCGGCGATGCGCTCGGCCGCTGCCAGGGTCGCGGCATCGATCGCGTCTGCGCCGGCGGGGCCTGCGCCGGCGAGGCCGCGGGTGTTGGCGTGGGCGCGGGCGCGGGCGCGTTGCGGGTCGACAGGCCAGCGCGGCGGCGGAGCTGGCGAGGAAGGTTCGTCGCGACGGCATCGCGTCGAGTCTACGCACCGCCGTCGTCGTCGTCCGCGTACCAGCGCACCAGCGCGTGCAGCACCACGCGCCCGACCGTCCCGAGGCTCGCGGCCGAGACCTGCGAGGCGTCGTCGCCGAGGCGATGCCACGACGCGTAGTCGCGGTCGATGAGCAGCACGCTGGGGATGCCGGCCTCGCTGAGGTACTTGTGATCGTCGACGATGCCGACCGCGCGGGGCTCGATCGCGAAGGCAGGCTCGTGGAGCGCGGCGGCGCTGCGCCAGATCGCTTCGACCAGGGCAGGGTGGAAGCGCTGCGAATTGGGCTCGGGCACGATCCGCAGGTCGCGATCGCCGACCATGTCGAGCACGATGCCGAGCTCGGCCTGGCGCAGTCGCGGCAGCGCGCCCTCGGCCATGCGCGCGGCGAGGTGGCGCGAGCCCATGCAGTAGCCGCCGTGGCCGGGGCGACCGAGTTCTTCGCCGTCGAACAGCACCACGACGAAACCGACGTCGGGCGGCAGCGCGGCCGCCAGCGGTGCGATGAGCTCGAGCACGACCGCGAGGCCGCTGGTGCCGTCGTTGGCGCCGGGGATCGGGCGCTCGTGCAACGCGACATCGGGCTCTTCGTCGGCCCACGGGCGCGTGTCGAAGTGGGTCGCGAGCACGAAGCGACGCGGCGCGTCGCGGCGGAACTCGGCGACGATCTCGGTCAACGGCACCAGCGCGCGCCGCTGCCGGGGTCGGCGGCCTCGTGGTCGACGCTCGATCGTGTCGGCGCCACGGCGGCGCAGCTCGGCGAGCAGGGCCTCGATGCTCTGGGCCCGCGCCGGCACGCCCAGGGTGCGCGTGCGCGGCAACCACTGCTGCAGGGTCGCGAGCGCGGCCTCGCCGTCGAACGCGATCGCGCGCGTCGGCGCCGCGGCGATCGGCGGCCGTGGCGTCGCGGCCGGCGCGGGACAGCCTCGCGAGCGCCAGCGCGAGGCCTCTGCGCGCGCGCTGGCCCGCGTGGCCGGCCCGTGGCCAGCGCGGGCCGGCCGGCCACCACGTCGGGCGACGATCGATCCGCGAAGTCGGTGGCGCCGTGGCTTGGCACGGCGGCCGCAAAGCGGGGGCGCAACTCCACCATCGGAGACGACACCAATGAACACCGCTCCTCCCATCGGCGCAATCACCAAGTCCAAGCACGAAGACAAGAAGCCCGTCCGCGAGGCCATCGCCAAGGTCGTCGACACCATCGTCGGCCGCTTCGGCAAGGGCGCACTCATGGCCCTCGGCGGCGAGACCGGCGAGCAGCCACGCTACGAGACCCTGCCCACGGGCTCGTTCAACCTCGACCGTGCGCTCGGGATCGGCGGTCTGCCCAAGGGCCGCATCATCGAGATCTACGGCCCGGAATCCTCTGGCAAGACCACGCTGACCCTGCACATCATCGCGGAGGCGCAGAAGCGCGGGGTCCTGTGCGCGTTCCTCGACGCGGAGCACGCGTTCGACGTCTCCTACGCACGGGCCCTGGGCGTGGGCACCGAGGACCTGCTCGTGGCGCAGCCCGACCACGGCGAGCAGGCGCTCGAGATCGCGGACACGCTGTGCCGCACCGGCACCGTCGGGCTCATCGTGGTCGACTCCGTCGCCGCGCTCATCCCCAAGGCCGAGCTCGAGGGCGACATGGGCGACCAACATGTCGGCCTGCAGGCGCGGTTGATGAGCCAGGCCATGCGCAAGATCGCCGGCATCGCTCACCAGACCAACACCACCGTCATCTTCATCAACCAGCTCCGCCACAAGATCGGCGTGCAGTTCGGCTCGCCCGAGACCACCACCGGTGGCAACGCGCTCAAGTACTACGCCAGCGTGCGGCTCGACATCCGCCGCATCCAGACCGTGCGCGACGGCGAGCGCGCGGTCGCCAGCCGCACGCGCGTGAAGGTGGCCAAGAACAAGTGCGCGCCGCCCTTCGCCGAGGCCGAGTTCGAGATCGCCTTCGGTCGGGGGATCGATCGCGAGGCGGAGATCCTCGACGCCGCGCTGGAACACGGCGCGGTGGTGAAGAACGGCAGCTGGTTTTCGCTGGGGACCACGCGCATCGGCCAGGGGCGGTCCGCCGCGCTGGAGTGGCTGCGCGAGCACCCCAAGGAGCGCGACGAGCTGCTCACGCGCGAGCTGGCCGGGCCACCCGCAGCCCGGCCTGTCACAGCTGCAGCGGCGTGACGTCTGTCCGCGTCGACCGGGCCGTGCCGCCTTCGGGCGGCACGATCCGGCGCGTCCGCGCCCGTCGTCCTGCCGGCCGTCCGTCCGCTCGGTCGCCAGGACGCGGGCGCGCCCGCGGTCCGCCCGGCGCGTCGCCAGGGGGCCGGAACGCCAGCGCGGCGCGACGCCGCGACGCCGCCCTGGTAGCCACAGTCGCGACCGGGCGCAGCCGATGCGGACGCAACCGGGCGCCACCGTTCTCGTCGATCGCCCTTGCGATCGCGGGGCTCGATTGGGAGACTCGCGCTCCCCCCTGCGGAGGCACGTGTGAGCAGCTACTTCGTCCTCAAGATCCAGTACGTCAACCGGCCACCGGAGACGAGGAACATTGCCGCGCCGATGACTTCGATCGGCCGCGAGTCGGGTGACATCGTCCTCAACGACCCGCAGACGTCTGGACGACACGCGGAGATCCTGTTCCAGAACGGTCAGGTTCGCGTTCGCGACGTCGGCAGCACCAACGGCACGTGGTTCAACGGCCAGCGTCTCAACGAGTTCGTGCTCGAGGCCGGGCAGTGGTTCCAGGCCGGGCAGACCACGCTGCAGCTGATGGCGATCCACGGCGAGCAGCCGGCCGCGCCGGCGCGCACGATGATGGCGATGGGGCACCGCCGCCGCCGGCAGGTCCGGGGGCACCGCCGCCGGCATGGGGTCCCCCGGGCAGCGCTCCGCGCCCGCCGGGACCGCCGGCCGCCGCGCCGGCGCCGGGCGGCTTCGGTCCGCCGCCGGGAGCTCCGCCTGCCGCTGCGCCGGGTTGGGGTCCGCCGCCGGGCACCGCCGCCGGCCGCTCCGCGACCGCCGGGACCTCCGATGGGCGCGCCGCCGCCGATGGCCGGCCAGCCCCCGGGAGGCTCGACCTCCGCCGGGTCCGCCGATGGGTGCGCCGCCGATGGCCGGTCCGCCCGGAGGCTTCGGTCCTCCGCCGGGTCCGCCGATGGGTGCGCCGCCGATGGGTCCGCCACCGGGCGGGTTCGGGCCTCCGCCCGGCCAGCCGATGGGCGGTCCGCCGCCCGGTCCTCCCGGCGGCTTCGGTCCGCCGCCGGGCCCGCCGATGGGCGGCCCGCCGCAGGGTCCTCCCGGCGGTTTCGGGCCTCCGCCGGGTCCGCCGATGGGTGGTCCGCCACCCGGTCCTCCCGGAGGTTTCGGTCCTCCGCCGGGCCCGCCGATGGGCGGTCCGCCGCCGGGCGGCTTCGGTCCTCCGCCCGGCCCACCGATGGGCCCGCCGCCCGGTCCTCCCGGCGGATTCGGCCCGCCGATGGGTGGCCCGCCGATGGGTCCGCCCGGCATGCCGATGGGCGGACCTCCGCCTGGCCCTCCGGGCATGATGGCGCGCCCCGGCGGCGGTCCTCCGGCGCCTGGCGGCTTCGGTGCGCCGGCGCCCGGTGGCTTCGGTGCGCCCGCGCCGATGATGGGCGGCGGCGGTGGCGGTGGTGTGCGGCCGAACTTCCAGGGCACCGGAGGCGAGCTCTTCGTCACCTTCCTGGTCGGCTACCTGCTCACCGCGGTGACGCTCGGCATCTACATGCCGTGGTTCTACTGCAAGATCGCCAACTTCGTGTTGTCCAACACGACGCTGGGCCCGACGCGGCGCGGCGATCTGCGGCTCGAGTTCACCGGCAAAGGTGGTGAGCTGTTCGTGACGTTCCTGGTCGGCTACCTGCTGACGGTCATCACGCTGTTCATCTACACGCCGTGGTTCATCGCGAAGCTGATCAAGTTCTTCGCCGACAACACCTCGGCGACGGCGCAGGACGGCACGCGCTACCGACTGAACTTCGAGGGCACCGGCGGCGAGCTGTTCGTGACCTTCCTGGTGGGCAGCCTGCTCACCATGATCACGCTCTACATCTACATGCCCTGGTTCCTGTGCAAGCTGCGCAAGGTCATCTACTCGCGGCTCGCCATCCTCGAGAACGAACAGCCGGTCGGCAACCTCGACTTCGACGGCAAGGGCGGACAGCTGTTCGTCACGCTGCTGGTCGGCGGCCTGCTGTGTGCGATCACGCTGTACATCTACATGCCCTGGTTCCAGGTCAAGATGACCAAGTTCTGGGCCGAGAACACGCGGATCCACTACCAGGGCCGCGTCTTCGCGGGGGCCTTCCACGGCACCGGTGGCGAGTTCTTCGTCACCTTCCTCGTGGGCTACCTGCTGACCCTGGTGACCGCGGGCATCTACACGCCGTGGTTCATGATCAAGCTGTGGAAGTTCGACTTCAACAACCACGAGTTCAACGAGATCGGCGGAGCCCCCGGCGGCGCCTTCCAGCCCGGCATGCCGGCGCGGCGCTGAACCACAGCCACTGCACGGGGCCGGTCGATCCGGCCCCGTGACCACGAGGGGGGCGAGCCTTGCGGGTTCGTCCCCCTTCTTCGTCTTGCCGCTCAGTCGCAGAGCGCGTTGGCGGTGCAGGTGTTCATGCAGTCGCCCGGCTCGGCGCAAGGATCACCGCGCGTGCCGTCGTAGCAGACCGAAAAGACGCAGTTCGGCGAGCCCGCATCGCAGTCGTCGTCGGCCGCGCACGGCGAGCCCTCGGTCCCGTCGTAGCACGCGCCGAAGACACAGGCGGGCGCAGCGGCAGAGCAGTCGTCGTCCTGTTCGCAGAGATCGTACAGCTCGCCATCGCTGCACACGTGGTACACGCACGCCGGCGCAGCGTTGTCACAGTCGGCGTCGTCGAGGCACGGATCGTCGACGCTGCCGTCGTAGCAGAGCCCGTACACGCAGGCGTTGCCGCCGTCGCAGTCGCCGTCGTCCAGGCACACGCCGCCGTCGCCGGTGGTGCCATCGCTGCTGCTGCCGGCGCTGGGGTCACCGCTCGAGCTGCCGCCGGTGCTGCTGCCGCTGGTGGTCGACGGACCGCCGCTGCTGCTGCTGCCGCCGCCGTCGCTCCCCGTGGACGTGCCGGTCGGGCCCGTGTCGAGCCCGCCCTCGCTGCTCGCCGCGCTCGCGCTCGCGGTGCCGTCACCCTGCGACGCGGCGTCGGAGCTCGTCGTCACCGCCGTGGTCGTGCCCGACGAGCCGCCGGTCTCCACTGCCTCGAGCACGGTGCCGCCGCATGCAGTCGCAACGACCAGCAGCGCCAAGCCACCCGCCGCAGGTCGCATCGCGATCAGAGCTCGGACTTGAGCTCGGGGAAGCGCTGCAGCACCTTGCCGACGTACTTGCCGTTCGGGTAGCGCGAGAGGTACTTGCGTCCGCGATCGAGCGCTTCGGTGATGCGCCCGTCCTCGGTGCTGGCGAGCCACATCCGGAACAGCGCGACCTCAGCCGAGGGATGGTTGGGCGCGCGCCGCAGGAAGGTCTGGAACGCGACCTCGGCGGCCTCGTAGTCCAGCGCGTAGTCCATGCGGAGCATGCCCACGAGCAGGTAGCCTTCGACCGCGAGCGGGTCGGTGCCGTACTTGTCGATGAAGGTCGACAGGCACTTGGCAGCGAGGTAGCGGGTGTCGACCGAGTCGTACAAGCCGCGGCAGGTCTCGAGCGAGGCCCGCAGCTCCTTGCGGCGGGTGAGCTCGGCGTCGCGCACGAGCGACTCGATGAGGTCTTCGCCGTCGTCGTCGACCGCGCGGCGCGGCTCGCTGGGCACCGCCGCGACGACGGTGGGCTTGCTCGGGCGCGGGCTCGTGCGGGTCTCGGCCGCGACGGCCTTGGCCGGCACGAAGTCGATCGAACGGAAGCGCGGGTCCTCGGGCAGGCCGGGCACGTTCCACGCCGCGGGGATGCGGCCGTCCGCGAGCGCCAGCGTCTCGCTGCCGTCGCCGTCCTCGTCGCCGGGGTCGTTCGACAGCGGCAGCGCGGCCTCGACCTCGGTGCGCCCGGGGTCGTCGAAGGTGGAGCGCGCGACGTCGTAGCGGAAGCCGGCCTCGACCTCGGCCAGCAGCCGGTTGGTCTTGGGGTGCAGCACCTCGACCTGACCGCGCAGGACCGACACGATGGTGTTGTCGTCGGGCTCGACCTGCACCGTGAACACGGTGCCGATGACGCGCACGACCGCGGTAGGCGTGCGGATCTGCAGTACCGGATCCGAGGGCCTGCGGTCGTAGCGGACCGCCGCGATGCCGCGCTCGACCTCGAGCTCGAGCAGGCTCGGCGATGCCGCGGTCCACTCGATCTCCGAGCTGGGCGAGAAGTTCGCGACGATCTTGCCCACGAGCCCCACCTGCAGCGGGTGCTCGTCGCTCACGAGGAAGCGCGTCCCCACCGGGAAGGTGTTGGTGGTCGATGCCTGCTCGCCCGGCGGCACCACCTCGGCGAGGCCGCCGACGATGCGGCCGTAGCTCTGCGCGGGGTGCTCGATGCCACCGGCCGCGTCGTCACCCTCGCGCTCGTCGCCGGCCGAGCCGGTGACCATCGCGAGCGGGGCCGGTCGCTCGTCGTCGAACGCCGGCAGCGACAACACCTCGGGCGCCACGTCGAACAGCGTCAGCGTCAGCACGGCCGCCGCAGTCGCGAGGCCACCGACCGTCGCGCCCAGGGCCCACTTGCGGTACCAGGGCTCGGGCCGCTCGGTCTTCATCCGACGCAGGATCGCGTGGAACTCCTTCTCCTCGCGCACGCCCGCGGGCACCGGCGGCACCGCGGGTCCTTCGTAGACCGCGTACAGCGCTCGATGCATGCGACGGCAATCGCGACACGCCCGCAGGTGCTCGTCGTACCGCTCGCGCACGCCAGCCGCCGCACGATCGCTGAGGACCTGCTCGGAGTCCTCGCGGGCCTCCTGGCAGCCGTACCGCGTGCGCGGTTGTGTCTCTCGGGGTTGCATCGGCGGGTTCACGCGACCACCAGGTCGCGCAGTTGCTTGCGGGCGCGGGTCAGACGGTCACCGATCGTGCTGATCGGCTTCTCGAGGATTTCACTGATCTCCTGCAGCGTCAGTCCTTCATAGTGATAGAGGACGAAGACTTCGCGGAGATCCGGTCGCAGTTGCTGCAAGATGCGGTGCGCCTCGTCACGTGCTTCGACGCGGGTCGAGCCGACCTTGCTGGCGCCGCTGGAGTTGAACCAGTTGAGCGCCGACTTCACGCGCTCACGACGGAAGCGCTGGCGCAGCAGGTTGTGGGTCGTGTTGGCCGTGATGCGGTACAACCACGTTCCCAGCGTGGAGTTGCCTTGGAAGCGATCGAGCGCGTTGAAGGCCCGGGCGAAGACGATCTGCGTGAGGTCGTCGATCTCGCAGTCGGGTCCGAGCAGGCGGTACAGGTGAGCGCGGACCTGGGCGTGGTAGCTCGAGTAGATCTGGCGAAGCGCCCGGTGCTCGCCCACGCGTGCGCGCGCGACGAGCTGGCGCTCCTCTGGCGTCAAGAAGGTGCCCGACTCCGCCGCAGCTGCCTCAGCAGGTTGCGTATGCGCAATCGCGAGATTCTCGACGTGCTCGAGCATCGAGGATTCGGAGCGGCCTTCCTGCACTGTGGGACAACCCTTCGCGGAAGTTTTCCGGGGCAGCTCAGCTTATCTGGCGCCGGGCCGCACCGAAAGTGTGAACCACCACGCGCGCAGTCGCGCCCGCGAGCGCTGCATCGCCATCCTCTTCGCCCTGGAGCCCGGTGCCCCGGCCCACGCCCGAGCCGGTGACGTGGCTCGCCTCCGCGCGCTGGCCCGACGCCGCCGCGTGGGCCCGCGAGCGGTTCGACCCCCGCGTGTGCTCGCCGAAGTACACGGCATTGCTCGAGATCCTCGACGCGGACGGCGGGGGGGCCGATCCTGCGGCGCTGCGGGCCGTGGCGCAGCGCTGGCCCGGGGCGTTGCGCGAGGCGCAGCTGGTCCCGCTCGAGGGGCTGCGCGCCCGTGCGATCGCGGCGCGGACGGCGGCGCCGTCGAGCCGGGCCGCGCTCGCGGAGGCGGGCCTGGGCGCCCTGCCGCTGTGGGCCGATCTCTCGATCCTCCTATGGGACGTGCGGGCCATGCGGGGGACCCCCGCCCTCGGGCCTGCGCTGGCCCGGCTGCAGCCCGACGCGCGGGCGCGCTGGCCCAGCGATGCCGCCGCGGTCGCGGCCGCCTGGGGTCCCCGGCGGCCCGACGCTCGACTCGCGCGGGCGTGGCTGGCCGCGCTCGCGGGCCTGAGCCCGGGCGCCCTGGACCTCGCGCTGGCCAGGTGAGGCCCGCGCCGCGCTCGTGCATCCTTGCCGCGTGCCGGTCCTGTTCCAACGCGTGCTCGCGGCCGCTGCGCTCGCGCTCGCGCTGTTGGTCGGCGTGTGGCTGTCGAACAAGTTCCCGCGCGAGTCGGCCGCGCGCGTGCAGGTGCTGCGTGCGGGCGAGCGCGATGCCCAGAGTGCGCGCGTGAAGTTGGCGCAGGATCGTGCCGAGCTCGAGCACGGCGACGACGCCTACCTCGGGCACATGGCCCAGCTGGCCGCGGCGTGGGGCCTGCCCGCGCCGACGCGCGCCGAGCTCGAGGCGCCGCTGGTGCACGCGGTCGAGCTCGTCGATGCGGTCGCGCTGCAGCCGGGCGCGTCGTGGACCGGCACCCACGTCCGCGTCACGGCGGTGGTCGAGCGCGTGACCTACAAGCACCAGGGCGTCACGGTCGCGGCCAACCACACCATCGCGCGGATCGAGAACATCAGCAGCATCCCGGTCGCGTACCTCGTGCGCGCGAGCTCGGCCGAGCGCGGTCGCTGTGAGGTCCGCGGCTCGCGGATGCACAACGCCAACGCGCTGCGCCCGGCCGAGGTCGCCGACGTTGTGTTGTGTGCCGGCAGCGGATCGGTGCGGCTCGAGCACGTCGAGGTGATCGAGGTCAGCGAGTTCCAGCAGCGCTTGCTCAGCCAGGTCAGCCCGCGCGCGCTCGGTGCCGACGACATCACGGCCGGTGCGCATCAACCCATCGAAGCGGTCGAGCTGTGCATCGGCATGAACGCGCAGACGTTGGCGGCGATGGTCCGCGACGGCACCACCAGCTGGGCCGACGTCACCGACTACTTCGCGCGCCACGACTGTCATCGCGACGCGATGCCGGCCGGGTACACGCGCGTGCGGGCGGCCGCCGATGCGGCGGGCTGACGCGCCGCGGCACCGCGGCCGGTCGCGCACGCGCGTGCGCAAGGGCCCGCCGTCGCGGCGGGCCCGCGAAGGCGCAGGCCGAGCCGTACGCATGCCAGGCCCCGTTGGCGGTCCCAAACCCCGCGAAACCCCGGCGTCCGCCGCGGTTGCAGCTTGATATCGCTGGGGTTTCCGGCCACGATGGGCGTCGTCCCGGCGTCCGTCCGGGTGCCTGGGGGTCGCGTTGTGACCAAGTCCGAACTGATCGAGGTCGTCGCGCAGGAAGCCAACCTCACCAAGGGTCGCGCCGAGCTCGTCATCAACACGATCTTCGAGGCCATGGTCGACGCATTGCGCCGCGACGAAGGCATCGAGATCCGCGGCTTTGGCAGCTTCACGGTGCGGCAGTACAAGCCCTACGAAGGGCGCAATCCCCGGACCGGCGACACGGTGCATGTCGCGCTCAAGCGCTTGCCGTTCTTCAAGGTCGGCAAGGATCCCCGCAAGCGCATCAACGGGGAGCGCCCCGAGGGCGCACCCTGCCGCGCCGCCGCGAGCCGCCCAAGCCGGTCCAGGCCGCGCCGCAGGGCGCGAAGGTCCCCGCGCGGCCGGGCCCGGGCGTGTCCGAAGACGTCATCTGATCGGCGGGCTCGGGCGCAGCGCGCCGCGGCGCGCGTCGAGCCGCATGGGCGTGCCGTCGGGGATCGCCAGCACCCCGCGACAGCCCAGCAGCGCCGAAAGCCCCAGCTCGCGGGCCATCAGCGCGCCGTGGCCCAGCGCGCCGCCGTGTTCGCAACAGACCGCGCGCACGCCCAGCCGCGCGAGCACCACCGCGGCCTGGGCCGTGAGCGCCGGCAGCACGACGATGGCCCCCGGCGGCGGTGGATCGCGCACGAGTGCCTCGAGGTCGCGTCGCTGCGCCAGCGCGCCTTGGTGATCCTCGCCGATGCCGACGCCGCGCAGCCACCGGCGCAGCGCAACCGCGGGTTGACCGTCGACGATGCGCGCAGGCACGCGCAGACCCGCGCGCTGCGCCAGCGCGGCACGACGGCGGTCGATGCTCGCGCGCATCGCCGGGTGCGCGCGCGGGTCCAGGGCCTGGCCCAGCTCGACCGGTGTCAGCGCGAAGACGTCGTCGCGCGGCCACCCGAGGGCCGCGGCGGCCTGCTCGTACGCGACCGTGACCGCGCGCAGCCCGAGCGCGAAGAGGTGATCGTCCCACTCGCCCAGCAGCGTCGCGGCGGTGTCGTCGTCCTCGGGCAGCTGCGGCGGTACCGCGCGGACGCGGCGCTCGCCGATCGCGGTCGCGGCGACATCCCAGGACCACGGCAACACGTCGAGCACGTCGTCGCGCCCGCGTAGGCACAGCGGATCGTCGCGATCGATCACCTGCGCGCCGCGACGCCGACGCGCGCCGACCAGCTCGCCGGTGTAGACGTCGATCATCGCGAGAAACGCCGCGAGCGCCTCGTCGAAGCGCTGCTGCAACGCCGCGGCGTCGTGCGGGATCGCGGCGCATTGCAGCGCATCGAGCCGCGCACGCGCGGCCGGCAGGTGATCGCGATGCAGCCGCCGCAGGACCTCGCTGGGGGCGCGCGTGGTCGTGGCCACGAGGTCGCGCACGAGCGTGCGGGTGTACAGCCAGCCCGCCAGCGGCAGCAGGCCGCCGGTGGCGGGCCGCTGCCGCGCCAACCACGTCACGAGCCAGCAGTGCGCCGGCGACAGCGGCGTGGGGTTGTGTTCCGCGTCGAGCATCCAGGTGCCGTGCGGCGGGATGTGCCCGCCGTCGGCCTCGACCGCGGCGACGAACGTGGGCCAGTCGGGGTGCAGCGGTGCGGTCAGCGGACGCAGCTGCATCAACGCGACGCCGCCGTCGCCGTCGACGACGAGCTCGAGGTCGAGGCCGAAGCCCTCGGTCTGCGTGAGGCCCTTCGCGCGCGCGACCACGGCTGCGACGTCGGCGGCCGCGGCGTGGGCCCATGCGCGCAGCGGACCGGCGTAGTCGGGCGTGTCGCCGCGGCCGAAGGCGTCGAGCGCGGCGCCGTAGACCTCGACGGTGTCGCGGCCGTCCTCGCACGCGACCACCAGACGCAGCGCGGCCGGGTGCTGGCGCTGCACCACGATCGCGTCGCGCGGATCGTCGAAGCCCGCGGCCGCACGCGCCGTGGTGATGGCGACCACGGCCGCGTCGAAGCCCGCGCGATCGACCACGTCGCCGCGGCTCTCGCCCAGGCCCGCGCCGCTGTGCTCGCTGCCGTCCTCGTGCGCGAGCGCGGAGCGGACGATGACCGCGCCCTCGCGCAGCAGCCGTGCGAGCGCAGGGACCACCGCGGCGTCGCCGAGCTCGCGCAGCGGTACCGCGAAGCCCGGCGGCACCGGCAGCCCGGCCACGAGCGCGCGGGCGAGCCCCGCGGCCTTGGGCGTCAGCTCGGCGTGTGCGCCGTCGTGCAGCCAGTGCAGTGCCATCGCCGTGCACGTCGATGGTAGATCACGCGCGCGTGCCGACGTGGTTCGACGATCACCTGCCGTGTCCGTCGCCGGCGACGTGGTTGCGGCGGTGGGTGCCCGAGGCGGGCGCCGTGGTCGCGATCGACGGCCGTGCGCCGGCGCGGTTGTCGGCGCTGCTCGATGGCTTGCCGCGCGCGCAGGCCCACGCCCGCGCCGCGGTGGTCGCGGCGCCGCTGCACCGGCCCTCGCCGTTGCGCGGGCCCGTGCGCGCGCAGCTCGAGGAGGTCGAGCTGGTGGTCGACCTCGCGTGGGTGTCGTCGTGGGGCGCGCGCGTGCGGCTGTGGGGCTGGCGTCGCGAGCCCGCGCGCGCGGCCGTGGCCGCGCGGCTTGGCACCGTGCTCGGGTTGGTTGCAAGGCGCCGCAGCAGTGGGTGTGCGAGCTGCCGACGCCGATGGTGATCACGCTCGCGACGTTCACGCGCAGGTGATCGCGTCGCGGAAGGTTTCCGCCGCAGCGCCGCGATCGTGGTCGCGTCGCCGCCGGGCTCGAACCGGCGCTCGCGCTGCCAGCTGCGCGCGAGCGCGTCGAGATCGGGCCAGCCCCACACCGAGCCTCCCAGCGCGGCTGCGCCCAGGCCGGTGGCCTCGAGCATGCGCGGGCGATCCAGCGCGACGCCGAGCAGGTCGCACTGATCTGCATGAGCAGGTCGCCGGCCGCGGCGCCACCATCGACGCGCAGCACGTCGAGCCCGCGGCCGAGATCGGCGGCCATGGCATCGGCGAGCTCGCGCGATCTGCAGCGCGATGCTCTCCTCGAGCGCCGCGCGGCACAGGTGCGCCTTGGTGGTGCCGCGCGTGATGCCGCGGATGAGCGCCTCCGCGGGCCTCGGGGCGCCAGTGTGGCGCGCCGAGGCCCGCGTGGTTCCCGGCACCAGCACCACGCCGCCGCTACCGGCACGCTGCGCGCGAGCGGCTCGGATGTCGGCCGCGCGCGCGCGAACAGGCCCAACCCGTCGCGCAGCCACTGCACCACCGCACCGGCCATGAACGCCGAGCCCTCGAGGCACCAGGTCGTGCGCTCGCCGATCTGCCACGCGACCGAGGTGAGCAGGCCGCGCGAGGGCACGATGCGCTCGCCGTGCTGAGCACCATGAACGCGCCGGTGCCGTAGGTGCACTTGGCCTGGGCCTCGCGGAAGCAGGTCTGGCCGAACAATGCCGCCTGCTGATCGCCGGCGATGCCGTGGATGGGGATGCCGTCGCGCAGGCCCGGCACGCCCGCGGTGGTGCCGAAGGCGGCGGTGCAGGGCCGGCAATTGGTTGGTGCAACACCTGCGACGGCACCCGCAGCAGCTCGCAACATCTCTCGCTCCAGCCGCCGCCGCGCAGGGGCCACAGCATCGTGCGCGACGCGTTCGACGGCTCAATGCGGCTGCGCCTGCCGGTCATGCGCCACAGCAGGTAGGTGTCGATGGTGCCGGCCGCGAGCTCGCCTCGCCGCGGCCGCGCGCACCACGATGGCCGAGCGTCCACGCTTGCGCCGAAGTAGGGGTCCGGCACCAGGCCGGTGAGCTCGGCGATGCGCGGCGCGTGCCCGCCCTGGCGCAGCTCGGCGCAGCGGTCGGCGGTGCGGCGGTCTTGCCACACGATCGCGCGGTGCAGCGGCGTCGGCGCGGCGCCACAGCAGCGAGGTCTCGCGCTGGTTGGTGATGCCGACCGCGGCGATCTTCGCGGCGTCGATGCCCGGCTGCGCCAGCGCGCCTCCGCGATGGCGTCGAGCATTGCCGAGCGCCACAGCTCGGCGGGGTCAGGCCGGACCAGCCCGGCTGCGGGAAGTGCTGCGGGAATCTTGACGTTGCAGGCTGGCGCGCGCACGCGCAGGCCTCGCCGTCGACGACGAGCGCGTGGTGCTGCCGGTGGTGCCCTGATCGATGGCGAGGACGAGGTCGTGGCTGCTCATGGTCGTGGGCGCGCCGGGGTCGGCCGGCCGGTCCGCGCTATCGACAGAGCCGCCGCCCTGGCGGCGGCGGCGCCGCGGCGCGCCGTCCACGCGCGACCGCGTGCGCCTGCGCCGGGCAGCTATCGTGGTCGCGCCGAGCCGGCAGACGACGATGACGGTGACCGCCGAGGTGCCCGCAGCGAAGCCAGGCGAGCCGCTTGGGTTCACGCGCGTGCTCGTGGTCGACGACGAGGCACCGCTGCGGCACATGCTCGAGCTGCTGCTGCGACGCGAGCGGTACCAGGTGCTGCACGCCGACAGCGGCGAGGCGGCGATCGAGCTGCTCGGTCGCGAGGACGTCGACGTGGTCCTGACCGATGCGCGCATGCCCGGCATGCCGGCGGGCTCGAGCTGGTGCGTTGGCTGCACGCCGAGCGGCCCGGGACCACCGCCATCGTGATGAGCGCCTTCGGCACCATCGAGCTCGCGCTCGAGGCCATGCACGCGGGCGCCTACGACTACATCGCCAAGCCTTCAAGCAGGACGAGGTCGTGCTGACCTCGCGCAAGGCAGAGGAGCGCGAGCGGGCTGCGGCGCGAGAACCGGGCGCTGCGCGAGCAGCTGCGCGACGGCCGCGACCAGCGACTGGCTCGGCGACATGCTGATCCGCAGCGCGGGGATGCACGCGCGGTCGCTCGCACCGTGCGCAAGGTCGCGCCGTTCAAGACCACGGTGCTGGTGTTGGGCGAGTCGGGCGTCGGCAAGGAGCTGGTCAGCCGCGCGATCCACCGCCTGAGCCCGCGCGCCGACGGACCCTTCGTCGCGGTCAACTGCGGCGCCATCCCCGAGGCACTGCTCGAGTCGGAGCTGTTCGGTCACGTGCGCGGCGCCTTCACCGACGCGACCGCGACAAGCGCGGCCTGTTCGAGGAGGGCTGGCGGCAAGTGGGACCCTCAATTCCTCGACGAGATCGGCGAGCTACCGCTGGCGCTGGTGCAGGTCAAGCTCGCTGCGCGCGCGTTGCAGGAGGAGGAGATCCGCAGGTCGGGGACACCCGCGCGGTCAAGATCGACGCGCGAGCTCGCCGCGACCTCGCGCGAGCTGGCGCAGATGGTCGAGGACGGCAGCTTCCGCCAGGACTCCTACTACCGGCTGCACGTGATGCCGATCGAGGTGCCGCCGCTGCGGGAGCGCCGCGAGGACATCGCGCCGCTGCTCGAGCACTTCATCGCCGCCATCAACCGCCGCTTGGGCACCAAGGTGCAGTCGGTCGCAGACGACGCGCTCGCGCGGCTTCTGGCCTACCACTGGCCCGGCAACGTCCGCGAGCTCGAGAACACCGTCGAGCACGCCGCGGTCATGGCCGAGGGCGGCGTGCTGCAGCCGGCGGACCTGCCTGAGCGCGTGCTCCGCACGCTCCAAGTCCGGCGGCGGCGTCACGTTGGCGATCCCCGAGGGCGACCTCTCGGTGAAGCGGGCTCCAACGCGCGCTCGAGCGCGAGTTCATCTCGGCGCGCGCTGGCCATCGACGGCAACTGCGCCGCACGCGGCCAAGCTGCTCGAGCTCAGCCATCGCGCGCTGCTGTACAAGATCAAGGAGTTCGGCCTTGGCCTGGCCTGGCGGCGGCCGGGCCGGCGATCCTCTCTGTGCGGCCGCGTGCCGCGCGGCCGGGGCGGTCGGGCCGGTTCGGGCGCCGGCCGGCCCCGCGCCGGGCGGGGCCGCGTGCGTTCGAGGCTTTCTTGGGCCAGGGCGCCGGCCGTGGAATGCTCGCGGGGGGCGCCTCCGCCCGGGCTCGCCATGGCCGACCTCTCTTCGCCAAGGATCTCGGGGACTTGGTCCTCCACGACCGCCTCCGGGCGGCGGGATCCACGCGGCCAGATCACTACAATGACCTATCAATGGCCTATCAGTGTCATTCAACTACATATCACTGAAGGGCCAACAACGCGTTGACGGATCACCGATCGGGACCGATGATGTACGGGCTTCACCAGGATGGATCCGGAATCCACGCAAGGCGCGAAGGCGTCCCCGTCCGCGGGCCACGCCTCGACGTCGCACGAGCCCGACGAGCCGCAGCGCTCGGCCGAGGCGCACGCGCGCAAGGACTCGGGCCGCGAGCCCGCGGCGGCGCGCGATCCTGGTGCCGGCGAGTCGGGCCCACCGGCGAAGCGTCGCCGCGCGAAGGCGCCTGTTCCGCGCGAGAACGAGGGACTGGTCCCCAACAACGTGAAGCGGCTGCGCCAGGCCGCCATGATGAGCAAGGCCGAGCTCGCCCGCCGCGCGGGGGTCAGCCCGCTGACCATCGATCGCGTCGAGGCCGGCTGCCCCTGCCGCATGGACACCAAGCGCAAGATCCTCGAGGCACTGGGCCTGCAGCCCTCCGCCGCGAAGGAAGTCTTCCCCGACGAAGACCTCGGCTGACCGGCCCCGACCTCGTCGTCGACGACCACAATTTTCATGCCGCGTGCGGCCGTGGCACGCTGACGCTGGGATAGGACCGACGTGGCGAAGCAGTGCATCGGTCTGGACATCGGCTCGAGCGCGATCAAGCTCGTGCAGCTCAAGCCGTCGGGTCGCTCGATGAGCTTGCAGAACTTCGGCATCGAGCCGGTCCCGCCGCAGACCATCGTGGACGGGGTCATCCTCAACCACGGCGCGGTCGTCGACGCGATCAAGAGCCTGACCCGGCGGATCCACCTCAAGGGCAAGCAGATCGCGCTCGCGGTCTCGGGCAACAGCGTCATCATCAAGCGGCTGACCATCCCGGCGATGGAAGGCCCGGCGCTCGACGAGCAGATGGAGTGGGAGGTTCGGCAGAACATCCCGTTCTCGCGCGACGACGTGCTCGTGGACTACGAGGTCCTGGTCAAGCAGACGCCCACCGGCCAGATGGAGGTGCTGCTGGTCGCGGCCAAGCGCGAAATCGTGGCGCAGTACCAGCAGGTCGTGCGCGATGCCGGGTTCCAGCCCGTGATCGTCGATGCGGCCGCACTCGCGCTGCAAAACGCGGTCGAGCTCGGCATCGGCTTCGCGCCCGGTGACACCGTCGCCATCGTCAACGTCGGCGCGACCTACTCGACCTTGTCGATCGTCTCGAGCGGGCGCCCGTCGTTCAACCGCGACCTCGGTACCGGCGGCAACACCTACACCGAGGCCATCCAGCGCACGCTGGGCGTGAGCCTCGACGGTGCCGAGGCCTCCAAGGTCGGCGGTGCGTTCGCAGCCGCCGGCGCGGCCGCAGACGTGGTGCCCCAGGAGGTCCACCGCATCCTGTGGCAGGTCTCCGAGCAGGTCGCCGAGGAGTTCCAGCGCTCGCTGGACTTCTACATGAACGACGCCATCGACGCCCGGCTCACCCGCATCTACCTCAGCGGCGGTTCGTCGCTGGTGCCGCAGCTGCCCAAGGCCATCCAGGACCGCTCGCGCATCCCGGTCGAGATCATCAACCCGTTCGCGCGGGTCATCGTCGACACCCGCCGCTTCGACGTCGAGTACTTGCGTGTCAACGCGCCGGTTGCGACCGTAGCGTTCGGCCTCGCGGCGCGTCGCCCAGGGGACTCCGAATGATCCGCATCAACCTCGCTCCGACCAAGCGCAAGCGTCCTGGCGCCGCCGCGGCCCTGGCCGCGCGCGCGACCACCACGGCGGTCGCAGGCAAGGCGGCTCCGCGGGCTCGCGCTGCTGCCTACGGTGATCGGCCGGGCTGCGCTGGGCGGCGCCGGCTGGTACCTGCTGACCATCGAGGACGAAGCCGCGCTGGTCGTGCGCGGCCAGGCCGCGGCGGTGGGCAAGGAAGTCAACGAGATCAAGGCGCGATCGACGAGGCCGGCCTCAAGCAGCGCGAAGAGGACGTCAAGCGCCAGGAGATCGCGATCACCAAGCTCAAGGCCAGCAGCGCACGCGCCGGTGTTCGTGATGTACGAGCTCGCGTCGATGCTCACCGACGCCCAGCGCGGCGGCAGCGTCACCATCGACGAAGAGAAGTACAAGAAGAACAAGGCCGACGATCCCCAGAGCGAGATCAACCCCAGCTGGGACCCCGCGGGCCTGTGGTCGACGAGCGTCGAGGAGACCGGCGGCAAGCTCACCATCGAGGCGCGCGCGCGACGCCGCGGACCTGTCCGGAGTTCACCTGTCGCCTGCGCGCGAGCGTGGTTCGGCGAGATCACCCACCCCGACTACGAGCGCGTGACGGTGACGCGCGACAGCGACGAGGGCGCGCGTCACCCGACGTGAAGCCTCGACGTCGAGGTCAAGCGCGCTGGAACTGAGCCGACGATGGACGGATTCGGACGACTCCCGATCTGGCAGAAGCTGCTGATCTTCCTGCTCGGCGCCGGGGTGCGCTCCGGCGGCTGGTACTCGCCTTCGTTCCTCGATGCCGTCGACGCGCGGAAGGCCGCCGATGTGGCGCTGACCAACGCGCAGAGCGAGCTGGCCGAGGTCAAGGCCAAGCGCGACAACTTCGACGCCGAGCGCAAGAAGGTCGAGGAGGCCGAGAAGCGCCTGACCGAGCAGCGCGAGGTGCTGCCGCTGACGGCCTCGACGGTCGACAACCTCATGCAGACGTTCCAGCAGCAGTCGCGCCTGGTCGGCATGACGGTCGAGAGCTGGAACAACGAGCCCGAGCAGATCGAGGACTTCTACGCGCGCATGCCCATCAAGGTCCGCGCCAGCGGGACCTGGTCGCAGGTCGGCGAGTTCTTCCGGCGCGTGTCCGAGCTCAAGCGCATCGTCAGCGTCGACCGGCTGTCGCTCAAGGCCAACGAGACCTCGCGCAAGGGCGCCGAGCCCGGCGATCGCCCGCCGCTGGAGGTCGAGTTCGAGGCTGCGACGTATCGCTTCCTCACCGACGACGAGCGCACCGCGGTGGCCGAGAAGCCCGCGGCGAAGAAGGGTAGGCGCAAGAAGTGAGACTCGCACGACCCATCCTCGCGCTCGCGCTGCTCTCGCCCGCGCCCGCCTGCGTCGACGACGGCGGCGCCGAGGTCTCCAAGGCCCGTGGCGCGCCCGACCTCAAGGGCGGCGGCAAGTCGGAGGCCAAGGGCTCGGGTGCCAAGGCCAAGCCCGGCGCCAGCAAGCCCCGCGTGGCCACGGGCGGCGGCGCCGAAGAGGAAGAGGTGCCGGCCGAGCTGCCGGCGCGCCCGCCCATCGCGCTCGACGCGAAGTCCTTCCAGCTGCGCCGCGATCCCTTCGTCAGCTTCGTCGCCAACGACGTGGTCGTGCCCGAGCCCGACCGTCCGCGCGTGAAGCGGCGCGACGTCGAGATGCGGCAGTACGCCTTCGAGGACCTCAAGCTCGTCGCGATCGTGAACGCGGGCCGCAACATGCGGCCGCGGGCGCTGTTCGTCGCGAGCGACGGCTTCAGCCGGCCCATCGAGCAGGGCGAGTACTTCAGCAGCGCCGAAGTCTTGCTGGCCGCGGTGAATCGAGACTATGTGGAGATCGAGGTCGTGGACGATGACCTGGCCAGCAGTCTCAATCTCCAGCGGGGCGAACGCCGCGCCATTTATTTGCGCAACGAGTGACCTCGGAGCGACCCTCCCATGATGCGCTTCGGTTCTGCACCCCGTACCGGAGTGCGTCGCGCGACGCCCCTGGGCACCCTGACCTCGGCCGTGGCGCTGCTGCTCGCGCTGCAGCCCCAGGCCGCCCACGCCGCCAGTGTCGACGCCCTCGCGAACCCGGCGATCGCCGCCTGGACCGGCCTGCCGCTCACGCCCGAGCTGTGGGTCGCGCCGACCAACCGCATCGACGGCCTGACCGTCGACGAGCAGGACGACGGCACCACGACGCTCAGACTGGTGGGCTCGGCCAAGCCGACCTTCAACGTCTACCGCATGTCCGACCCCGACCGGCTCGTGGTCGACATCGCCGCCAGCGAGCGCGGCAAGGTCGTGCCGCACCTGCCGCTCGATGTCTGGGCCTGCGGACGGCTGGCGATCGACGACGTCGAGGAGCAGGACGCGCGCCTGGTCCGGCTGGTGGTGCTCAAGCGTGACGCCAGCTACATCGTCACGCCCGACGACGACACCCTGGTCGTGACCATCACGCCCCGGCAGGTGCCGCCGGAGGCCTACTTCGCGCGCAAGAGCGCATCGGCCCGCCGCGCCGAGATCGAGGCCGCGGAGAAGGCCGCCGCGCGCCTGCGCGACGACGCGGCGCGCAGGTCGGCCGACGCCGACAGCAAGGTCAAGCTCGCCGCGCGCGACGCTCGTCGCTGATGCCGAGCGCCGGCTCGAGGCCGCGCGCGACGCCGAGTCGCGCGCGAAGCAGGCCGAGGCCCGCGCGGCAGCGGCTCAAGCCCAGGCCAAGCGCGGCGTCGCCGAGGACGGCGGCAACCGCCGCAAGGCCCGTCGCGCGCTGCGGCAGGCCGAGCACGAGCTCGAGCGCGCCCGCGACGTGCGCGAGCGTGCGGAGCAGTCCGCGCGCAAGGCCGATCGCGCCCTGGCGAAGCTGCGGCAGGACACCGAGCGCGAGCGTGCCGAGGCCGTCGCGGCCCGTCGCCGCGCCGAGCACAAGGAGGCCGCCGCCGACCGCACGCTCGAGCACGCCGAGGCCACCGCGCAGCAGCGGCTGGCCAAGGCCGACGCGCGCGCCAAGGCGGTCGCGGGCGAGGCCGAGCGCAGCTCGCCGACGCGGTCAAGCAGGCCGAGGCGACCGAGCTCGCCGCGAGGCGCACGCTCGACGACGCCAAGCGCAGCAAGGGCGAGGCGACCAAGGGCTGATCGCCGCGCGCGAGAAGCTTGTGCGCCGAGCGCCGCCGCAGCGGCGCGCAGCGATGCCGAGACCCTGCGCAGCAAGGCCACCGCGGTGGACGCGAGCGCGCGCAAGAAGCTGGTGCGCTGGCCGAGGACACCCTCGGCGACGCGTACAAGCTCGACGCCGCGCAGCGCAGCTCGCGGCCGCGCAGGAGCGATCCGCGAGCGCGCAGGCCCGCGTCGACGCAGCCGAGCGCACCGCGGCGAGCGCATCGCCGACGCCGAGACTGCGCGACCCAGGCCCGCCGCGATCAGGAGGCCGCGCGAAGGCCTGCCGCGGCCGACCTCGCCAAGGCCGAGGCCGATCGCGAGCTGGCGACCGCCGGCCGCGCCAAGACCGAGGCCGAACAGCCGCGCCGACGCCGAGCAGGCGCGCGACGCGTTGCGCACGGCGCCGCGGCCGACCGCACCAAGGCCGAGCCGATCGCGTGCTGGCCGAAGCCAAGGCCGCCGCGCAGGCGCGGCTCGACGCGGCCGAGCGCACCGCCGACGCGCACCCGTCGCCGCCGCCGAGCGCAAGGCTGCCCAGGCCGCGGTGACAGGCCAAGCTCGACAGCGCCGCGCGCGATGCCGAGGCGGTGCTCAGCGCCGCGCGGCGCAAGTCCGACGCGCTGATCGCCGAGCGCATGAAGTCCGCCGAGTCGAGGCCGCACGGCGCCGCCGCGGCCGCGGAGAGCAAGGTGACGTAAGGCCGCCGAGCGCGAGAGCTCGCCGAGGCCGAGGCCGAGGCCGAGCGCAAGCTCGCCGCCGCGCGCAAGGAGGCCAAGCGCCGCGCCGACGCCGAGGTCGCGGCCGCGCGCAGCAGGCCGTCGCCACCGCCGAGCGCGAGCTCGCGATGCGCGAGCAGGCCGCGACGCAGACCGCCGCCGCGTGTCGGCGCGCGAGAAGGCCGAGGCCGAGGCCAAGGTCAGCCTGGCGCAGGCCTCGCCGCAAGGCCAGGCCGACGCCAACCCGCAGTCGACGCAGCCAAGGCGCGCAAGCCAGACCGAGCGCGACGCCGCGCGCAAGCTCGCGGCGGCCGACGAGACTCCTCGCGGCGGCCAAGGCCGAGCGTGACGCGGTCGCGCACGAGCGCGACGAGGTCGCGCACGAGCGCGAGCAGGCCCGCGAGGCCAAGGCGGAGGCGCTGGCCATGCGGCAGCAGGCCGAGTCCGCCCTGGCGGCCTCCGCGCGGCGATCACCGCCGACGCGACCAAGCAGAGCAGGCCGCGATCGACGCCCGCAAGGCCGCCGATCGCGAGCTGGTCGCGCCATGCCGAGGCCTCGCGCGCGCAAGCGCGGCGAGCTGACGATGCCATGTCGCAGCGCGTGGCCCAGGCCGAGCAGGCCCGCGACACCGCCTCGCGCGCAGCAGAAGGCGCCGAGCAGGATCTGGCCAAGCTCGCGCGCGGATCAGGAGACGCTGCGAGCAAGCTCGCGGCCGAGAAGGCGCGTCCGAGGCCATGGCCGCGACCATGTCGAAGCGCGAGCGCGAGCTCGAAGCGGCCATGGCCCAGGTCGAGCGCGCGCGCGGATCTCGATGCACTGAGCAAGCACGTCAGCCCCGAGACGCTCGCGTCGGCGCAGGGTGGAGACCCGCAAGGTGCAGGCCACCGCCATCGCGCTGGAGAAGCAGGTCGCGCGACCGCGCGGCGAGGCCGACGACGCGCGAACGCGTGCGACCGCGGCCGGCGCGCGTGCGCGAGCTGGAGGAGCAGGGCGCGCGCCGCAAGAAGCTCGAGGCCGCGCGCGACGAGGCCGAGACCGCCAAGCGCGAGGCCGCCAGCGCCAAGAAGGAACTGTCGCGCATGGACGGGCGCCTGGCGATGCGCAGCGCGAGCCAAGTCGGCGCGCCGAGCTCGAGTCGCTGCAGACCCAGCGTGCCCAGCTCGAGAGCCAGGGCCAGGATCTGCGCAGCCGCAACGATGCCGCGCAGGCCGAGCTCGCCCGCGCCGAGGCCAAGCTGGCCGACGTGCGCAAGACCCTGGGCAGCGAGCGCGCTCGACCTTCGAAGGCGTCGAGCAAGAGGTCCGCCGCGCCAGGCCGAGCTCGACGCGCGCGTCGAGGCGGTCGCGCTCAAGCGTCCGGCCACGCCGCGCCGTGAGGCCGCCGCCGCGCCGACCTCCGCCGCCGAGGCCGAGGCCGAGGCGCCGCGCAAGCCCACACGGCCGGCGCTCGCGACCAAGGTCAAGGACGTGCGCTTCGAGGACGATCGCGACGAGTCACGCGTGGTGATCTCGTTCGACGGACCCATTGCCTACGCCGGCAACTCGCTGACGCCGACGATCCAGGTGCTGCAGCTCGAGCACGCGCGCATGCCCGCGGCGCTCGAGCGCAGCCTCGACGCGACCGCCTACGACGGTCCCATCAAGCTCGTGACCTCCTTCGCCGAGGGCGAGGACGCCAAGATCGTGGTCTCGACCGGCAAGGCCAGCAAGCCGCGACTCGAGGAGAAGCCCGGCGCGCTGGTGTGGCACTTCCCGCGCGCACGCAAGGGCAAGCCCAGCGACGCGGTCAGCCTCGCGGGCACCAAGGTCGCAGCCCACGCCGCGGTGCCGGCGGCCGCGACGACGACCGCGCTCGGCGGCGCGCGCGTGCCCGCGGCGGTCATGGCTCCGCCGGCGCCCAGCGGTGGCGGTGCGGGCCCGCAGTTCTCCGACGACGACGTCGTGATGGACAGCCGACCGACCCGCGGCCGCGGCCGCTGGCGGGGCGAACGCATCACCATCGAACTGCAGGACGCGCCCATGAAGGACGTGCTGCTGCTGTTCTCCGACATCGGCCACGTCAACATCATCGCGGGCAAGGGTGTCGAGGGCAACGTCACGCTGAGCCTCAAGTCGGTGCCGTGGGATCAGGCGCTCGACATCATCTTGCGCTCGCAGAACCTCGGCTCGACCCGCGACGGCAACGTCATCCGCGTGGCCACCGTCGAGGACCTCGAGAACGAGCGCCGCGCCGCCATCGAGCGCGCCGCTGCCCGCGTGCAGCAGAAGCCGCTCGAGACCAAGCTCGTGCCGGTGTCGTACGCGACCGTCGACGAGATGGTGCCCAAGGTGCAGAGCGTGCTCTCACCGCGCGGCACGGTCACGCCCGACAGCCGCACCAACACGCTCATCATCATGGACGTGGCCGAGAACATCGCCCTGGCCGAGAACCTGGTCGGGCAGCTCGACACGCAGACGCCGCAGGTGCTGATCGAGGCCCGCATCGTCGAAGCGCGCACGACCTTCGCGCGACAGCTCGGCGTGCAGTGGGGCTTCGACTACATCGCCAGCCCCGGTACCGGCAACCCCACGGGGCTGCTGTTCCCCAACTCCATCGGCGTCGGCGGTGGCGCGACCGGCCGTCCGCCGGACGCCCGCGGTCTGATCCTGCCGGGCGCGGCCGCGAGCCCCAACTACGCCGTCGACCTGCCGGTGCCGGTCGGTACCGGTACCGGTGGTGCGATCGGCTTCTCGTTCGGCAGCATCAGCGGCAACCTCAACACCAACCTGCGCCTGTCGGCCTCGGAGAGCACCGGCGAGATCCGCATCATCAGCGCGCCCAAGATCGTCACGCTCGACAACAGCGAGGCGCAGATCGAGCAGGGCGTGCAGATCCCGATCTCCCAGGTCAGCGCCCAGGGCGTCAACACCCGCTTCGTCCGCGCGACCTTGGGCCTGCGGGTCACGCCCCACGTGACCAACGAGGGCGCGGTCTTGCTCGACGTCGTGGTCGAGAAGAACGAAGCCGACTTCGTCAACACCGGCGCCCGCGGCGACCCGACGATCCTCACCAAGCAGGCGCAGAGCCGCATGCTGATCAACGACAACGACACCGCGGTGATCGGCGGCATCTACACCCGCAGCAAGGCCGTCAACTTCGACAAGATCCCGTGGATCGCGGATGTGCCGATCATCGGGTGGTTCTTCAAGCAGAAGGCCGAGGCCGACCAGCGGTCCGAGGTGCTCATCTTCCTGACGCCGAAGATCGTCAACCGCGCCAGCAGCATCGGCGGGTGAGCCCGCCGTGCGCCGCCCGGTGTTCCTGGTGGGGATGATGGGCGCCGGCAAGAGCACGGTCGGCGCGGCCCTGGCCGCGCAGGCCGGCGCCGACTTCTGCGACCTCGATCGGCGCATCGCGCTGGTGTTCGCTCGCACGCCCGCGGCGCTGCTCGCCGACAGCGAAGCGGCGCTGCGCCGCTGCGAGCGCGCGGCGCTGCGATCGCTGCTGGCCGAGCCCGGCATCGGCGCGCGCGCGTTGGTGGTCGCCGGCGGTGGCGGCACTGTGATCGACCTCGACAACCGCGCCGACATGCGCCGCGCCGGTGCAGTGGTGCTGCTCGAGCTGCTGGCTGCGCTCGCGGAGCGAATCGCCCGCGACCCCGCCGAGCGGCCGCTGCTGTACGCGCACACCGGCGACGGGTCCGCGGCGCTGCTGCCGCCCGCGTGGCCGCGTTGTGGGCTGCGCGCGAGGCGTACTACCGCGAGGCCGAGTTCACCGTCGATGCCAGCGGCAGCGTCGACGAGGTCGTCGCGCGGGTGCGCGCGGCCGTGGAGGCGCGCGCATGAGCGACGTGCTCACGCTGCAGCTGCCGCCGCCGCCGTCGCAGCGCGGCGGCTATGCCGTGCGCGTGGGCGCCGGTGTGGCCCAGGGCCTGGGCGCGTGTGTGCGGCAGGCCGCGCCCGACGCCCGCGCCGTCGGGGTGGTCTCGGACGACAACGTCTGGTCGCTGTACGGGGCCGCGCGTGCGCGGCGCTCGAGCACGAGGGCCTGCGGGTGCTGCCGCAGGTGGTCGCGCCGGGCGAGGGCAGCAAGTCCATCGAGGTCGTGCTCGGCTGCGTGGACGGCTGGGCCACCGCCGGCCTGACCCGCCGCGACGCCGTCGTCGCGCTGGGCGGCGGCGTGGTCGGCGATCTCGCCGGGCTCGCGGCGCATCTCTACATGCGCGGCGTGCCCTGGGTCGGCGTGCCCACGAGCCTGCTCGCGCAGGTCGACGCGTCCGTGGGCGGCAAGGTCGCCATCGATCGCCCGGCGGCGAAGAACCTGCTGGGCGCGTTCCACTTCCCCCACGCGGTGCTGGTCGATCCCGTCTGGCTGCAGACCCTGCCACCGCGCGAGCCGGCCTGCGGCGCGGCGGAGATGATCAAGCACGCGCTGCTGTTCTCGCGGCCGCAGCTCGACGCGATTGCAGCCGCGGCGCCGTCGCTGCGCCGCGGCGACGCCGCCAGCCTCGCGGCGCTGGTGGGCGCTTCGATCGCGCTCAAGGCCGCGTGCGTCGCCGCCGATCCCTTCGAGACCGAACCCGCCGGACGGGTGTTGCTCAACCTCGGTCACACCGTCGGCCACGCGATCGAGCAGGTCTCGGGCTTCGCCGTCGCCCACGGCGAGGCCGTGGCGCTGGGCCTGGTCGCGGCAGCCCGGGTCTCGCGGGCGCAGGGGCTCGCGGAGGCGTCGCTCGAGCGCACCGTGGTCGACGTGCTGCAGCGCGTGGGTCTGCCGACCGCACTCGAACCGTGGTTGCAGGGCGAGCGCGCGGCCGCGCTCGCCGCTGCGATCGCGCACGACAAGAAGCGCGGCGACGGCGGCACGATCACCTACATCGCGCTGGCCGAGGTGGCCGAACCGCGCGTGTGCGCGCTGACCATCGACGCCATCGTCGCGGGCGCGGCCGGCCCGCCGCGGCCGTGAGCGCGGTGGCATTCTTGCTGCGCGCGCACGGCGAGTGCTAGCGTTGAGAACGCGCCGGCCCTCGCCGTGTGCGAGCGAGCGTTTCGCCATGTCCAGACTCACCCTCGCCGTCGTCTCGTCGTTGGCGCTGTCGGCCCTGACGGGCTGCGCGGACAATCAGGAGTCGCTCATCGTGCTCATGGCGCCGCTGTGGAACGACGACGGCGACTGCGGCGTGACCGACAGCACCGACGCGATGCTGCAGGGCACGCTCGACCTGTCGTTCGGCACGCCGTACATCATGCCGGCGCTGCTGTACAACCAGACGCTCAAGCAGAACGCCGCCAAGAAGAACACCGGCACCATGAGCAACGAGCTGCAGGTGATCGACGCGACCGTGTCGCTGCAGATCCCACAGGCGCCGGAGATCATCAGCGACCTGCGCGCGCAGGACGACGCGCTGGTGCACTTCGACGTGCCGCTGTCGACCAACTCGATCCCGCCGCAGTCGACCGCCGGCGTGCTGGTGGAGATCGTCCCGCAACAGACCGCGGTGGCGCTCGCGACCGCCGTGACCGAGAAGTTCGGCGCCGCTGCGCGCGTCACGCTGCGGGCCGACGTCCAGTTCCACGCCAGCCGCAGCGGCAACACCGTGGGCCGCGTCGGCGAGATCGATGCCCGCGCGTTCAGCTTCCCGGTCTCGCTGTGCCTGGGCTGCCTGATCGACTGCTCGACGTGCCCCGATCAGATGTGCCCGGCCCAGGCGAGCTCCTTCAACGGAGGCGTCTGCGGCAACGCGCAGGATCTCGCGCTCATCCCTGCGGGCTGCGAAGAGATGAACTGACCCGGCGGGCCGCGGCCGGCTCCGCCGGTGCGGGCCCGTGCGAGCGGCCCGTGCTCGTGCGAGACGAGCCGGCCCGCACCTGCCGCGACGGTGCTTGACCGCGGGCCCCAACTCGCGCGACTCTTGCGCCAGCGACAACCACGCATGCTCGGCGATCAGCTCAAGTCCATCGTGGAAAACACGCCCGGCGCGGCCGGTGCGATCCTCATGGGCTTCGACGGCATCGCCGTGATGCAGCACGTCGCCGACGAAGCCCAGGGTCAGGTCGACCTCGAGTCGACGGCGATGGAGTTCTCGTTCCGCTTCATGGAACTGCGGCGCGCGGCGCAGTCGCTCGACATGGGCGAGGTCCAGGACATCACGGTCAAGGGCGACCGCCAGACCCTGGTGTGCCGCGTGCTCTCCGACGAGTACTTCGTCGCGGTGCTGCTCACCGATCCCGGCTTCCTCGGCAAGGGTCGGTTTCTGCTGCGGCAGTCCGCGCCGGGCTTGCTCGCGGACCTGTGATTCCACGCGCCCGCGAAGGACGCGGTTCGGGTCGCTTCACCGGCGTGCAAGGGCTTGCACGCCCTTTCGCGGCGGCGCCGATACCCCCTGGCGCTCGCGGCCCCATCGGCCCCACAATACGGCCCCGGCCATGGCCCCGCAGACAGCCACGGAGCCCGCACACGCGGGCGTTTCCAAGGGCGCAGCCGCGGGTCTGGGGCCGCGGCCCCGCGTGATGGTCCTGCACGGGCCCAACCTCGATCTGCTGGGCGAGCGCGAGCCCGCGGTCTACGGCGCGATCACGCTCGCGGAGCTCGACGCACGCCTTGGTGCACAGGCCGAGGCGCTGGGCGTCGAGCTGGAGGCGCACCAGACCAACGGCGAGGGCGCGTTCATCGATCTGCTGCACGCTGCACGGCAGCGCTGCGCCGCCGTCGTGGTGAACCCCGGCGGATACACCCACACGTCGGTCGCCATCCACGACGCCCTGCGGGCGCTCGCGATCCCAGCGGTCGAGGTCCACCTGTCCAACCTGTACGCGCGCGAGCCGATGCGGCATGTCTCGGTCACGGCCGCGGCCTGTCGTGGCGTCGTCATGGGCCTGGGCCCCGACTCCTATCTGCTCGCGCTGCGCCACGTCGTCGCGCTCATCTTCGGCGCGTCCGACTCGGCGCGCCACGGCCTCAGTCACCCCACGCCCAGCGGCACTGTCGACTCTGCTCCCGCCGCAACCTCGGAGCCTGCATGAACGAACCCGCGGACCCCAAGTTCCCCGATCTCCGCTACGTGCGCGAGCTGGCGAAGATCTTCAAGGAGAGCGAGCTGCACGAGCTCGAGCTCGAAAGTGGCGAGGCCCGCATCCTCATGCGCCACGCCGACGCGGCCGTGCCCGCGGCGATGCCGATGTCGGTCGCGATGCCCGCGATGGCACCCGCGCCGGTGGCCGCGCCCGCGCCCGCGCCCGCCGCTGCTGCGGCGCCGGTGGCCGCCGCCGCCGCAGCCACCGGCGACTACATCACGTCGCCGTTCGTGGGCACCTTCTACCGCACGCCGCGGCCCGACGCGCCCGCGTTCGTCGACGTCGGCAAGTCGGTCGCCGCGGGCGCCACGGTCTGCATCATCGAGGCGATGAAGCTGTTCAACGAGATCGAGGCGGACTACGCCTGCCGGATCGAGGAGATCCTGGTCGAGAACGGCGCGCCGGTCGAGTACGGCACCAAGCTCTTCCGGGTGCAGAAGCTGTGAAGGGCCCCATCCGCAAGGTGCTCATCGCCAATCGCGGCGAGATCGCGTTGCGCGTGATCCGAGCCTGCCGCGAGATGGACATCCGCACGGTCGCGGTCCACTCGACGGTCGACGAGTCGGCGCTGCACGTGCGCTTCGCGGACGAGGCCGTGTGCGTGGGCCCGGGCCCGGCGACGCAGAGCTACCTCAACATCCCCAACCTGATCTCGGCCGCGGAGCTGACCGGCGCCGACGCGGTCCACCCCGGCTACGGCTTCCTGTCCGAGCGCGCCGACTTCGCGCGCGTGTGCGGCAAGTGCGGGCTGAACTTCATCGGCCCGCGGCCCGAGCACATGGCGATGATGGGCGACAAGGTCCGCGCGCGGCAGACCATGGCCGAGGCCGGCGTGCCGGTGTTGCCCGGCACCGGCGTCATCGGCAGCACCGCCGAGGCACTCGAAGCGGTCGAGCGCATCGGCGTGCCGGTCATCATCAAGGCCTCCGCCGGTGGTGGCGGCCGCGGCATGAAGATCGTACGCGACGCGTCGAAGCTGGCCGAGACCCTGGCCACGGCCCAGGCCGAGGCACAGGCGGCCTTCGGCAACGGCGACGTGTACATCGAGCGCTACGTGACCAGCCCGCGCCACATCGAGATCCAGGTGGTCTGCGACAAGCACGGCAACTGATCGACCTGCTCGAGCGCGAGTGCTCGATCCAACGCCGACACCAGAAGATCATCGAGGAGGCGCCCTCGGCCGCGCTGTCCGAGAGCGTGCGCGCGGCCATGCGCAAGGCCGCGGTCGCCGCGGTCAAGGCCATCGGCTCCCAGTCGGTCGGCACGCGCGAGTTCCTGCGCGACGGCGAGGACAAGTTCTACTTCATGGAGATGAACACGCGCATCCAGGTCGAGCACTGCGTGACGGAGATGATCACGGGCGTCGACCTGGTGCAGGAGCAGATCCGCATCGCCAACGGCGAGGAACTCGCGCACCTCGACCGCGAGCACCACGCGCGCGGCCACGCGATCGAGTGCCGCATCAACGCCGAGGACCCGATCAACTTCTCGCCACAGCCCGGCACCATCACCGCGCTGCACTTCCCCGGCGGCTACGGCGTGCGCGTCGACAGCCACGTCTACCAGGGCTATCGCGTCTCGCCGTACTACGACTCGATGATCGGCAAGGTCATCGCGTGGGGCAAGGATCGCGACCAGGCGCTGCGCCGGATCCGTCGCGCGCTCGACGAGATCGTGGTCGAGGGCATCCGCACCAACGTGCCGCTGCACCGCTGGCTGCTCAAGCAGGAGGCGTTCGTGACCGGCCGCTACGACACCCACTTCCTCGAGCAGAAGCTCGACCCCGCGGCGGTGGCGGCCGAGGCCGAACCGCAGAACTGAAGGAGGCGAGGGGGTCTTGGCGTTCAGCAAGGAGAAGGCGCACGAGCGGGCGGAGAAATTCGCCGCCAAGGGCCAGCACGACAAGGCCGCGCGCGAGTACCAGACGATCGTCGAGAACGATCCCAAGGACATCCGCGCGTGGTTGATGCTGGCCGATTGCCTCGTGCGCTGCGGCGACCGCAACGGCGCGATCGAGCGCTACCTGCAGGTCGCGGGCTACTACGCCGCGCAGCAGCAGCCGCAGAAGGCCATGGCGGTCTACCGCCAGGTCGTGAACCTCGACCCCCGGCGCTTCGACGTCCACCAGAAGATTGCCCAGCTCAACCTCGACCTCGGTCGCGTGCCCGACGCGGTCGCGATCTACGAACAACTGGGCCAGGCCCAGCTGCAGGCCGGCAACGTGTCGGAGGCGCTGGCGACCTTCGAGCTCATCGCCAACGCCGAGCCCGCCGCGATCCCCAAGCGCCTGCGGCTGGCGGAGCTGTACTCGCGCGAGCGCATGGTCGACAAGGCGGTCGAGCACTTCCGCATCGCCGGTGATCAGCTGCTCGCGACCGGGCGCAAGGCCGACTACGTGCGCGTGGCCGAGCGGCTCATCTATCACAAGCCCGACGATCCCGACTCGATGCGCAAGCTCGCGCGGGTCTACCTCGAGCTCGGCGATGCCCGGCGCGCGCTGATGAAGCTCAACGCGCTGCTCCACGCCGACGCACACGATCGCATCGGGCTCGAGCTCTTGGCCGAGACGTTCTTGGCGCTGGAGAAGCCCGACAAGGCCACCAGCGTGGCGCTCGAGCTGGTGCGCCAGCTCAAGGCCCAGGGCGACTCGGGCGCGGCCGAGGCCGCGCGGGTTGCCACGCGAGCGCTGCAGTGGGATCCGAACCACTCCGAGCTGCGTGCGATCGCGATGGGCGACGGCGCGGCCGCACCACCGCGTCCGCGCACGGTCCCGCCGGAGCCCACGCGGCCCACGCCGGTGGCCGCGCCCGTGGCCACCGCGCCGCCGATGCCCACGGTGGCCGAGGCCAGCGACGAGGACGAGGTCGAGGACGAAGTGGTCGAAGCCGACGACCTGCTTGAGCTCGACGAGGACGACGTCATCCCCAGCGACTCGACCTCGGTGCCGCTGCCGACCGGCGGCGGCCGGGGCGTCCGCGAGCGCAACCGCAGCGACGATGCACCCTCGCGCTCGATGACCGATCGCGTGCTCTCGGACGTCGCCGGCATCTCGCCGGCGGTGCCCGATGGTGTCGACCTCGACAAGATCTTGTTCGAGGCCCGCGTGTACGTGAAGTACCGCCTGTTCGAGCACGCGATCGAGCACGTCTCGGAGCTGCTCGCGGTGCAGCCCGATCACGTCGGCGCGCTGGCCCTGCGCGCGCGTGCGTTGGGCGAGCTCGGCCGGCGCAGCGAGTCGGCGGAGGCCCACATCCGCGTCGCACGGCTGGTGGTCGATCGCGACCCCAAGCTCGCGCGCGAGCACCTCGGCGCCGCGCTCGACGCCGATGCCAACAGCGCCGCAGCGATGGACCTGCTGGCCGACCTCGACGCGCGCGCGACCCCCGAAGGTGGCGGGACCCAGCGCGGCAGCTCGATGTTCGCCGGCAGCGGCGACAGCGGTGCGTTCGACCTCGTCGGCGACGAGGGCTCGGGTATCAACGCGCTCGAGCCCGACACCAGCGTCGACGACTTCGCCATCGACGTCAGCGAGGGCGAGCCCGAGGCCGCGCCGACCCGACCGATCGCGGTCGAGAACCGTTTCGGGCTCTCGGACGCGCGGCCGCTGCCGACCGCCGAGGGCGGCGACGGCGAGCACCGCCCGACCGAGGATCTGGCCGAGGCGCTCGCAGCCATGCGCAGCGGCGCGGACGCGCCCGACAAGACCCCGCCGTTCGCGTACAACCCCCGCGCGCCCTCGGACGCCGTGGTCGCGCCGACCGAGTCGCTCGATCTCGACGCGCCGCCCGACGGCAGCACCGCACGCTTCTACCCGCAGTCGCCGCCGCGCTCGGACGCCACAGCGCCCCCGGGCGCGGCGCTGTCGGAGCCCAGCGTCGACTTCGAGCTCGACGACGCGACCGCGCCCGACGGCGACGCGGGCGAGCATCCCACCCAGCCCGTCGTGCCGCGCAGTGTGACGCCATCGTCCTCGGAGGAGCAGCCGGTGCCGACTCCACCCCGACCCCCACCGCCGCGACGGCCGTCGTCGCCGGCCGCCAAGCCCGCCTGGCCCGATCTCAGCGACGAGCTCGCCGAGGTGCGGTTCTTCGTGGACCAGGGCCTCGACGACGACGCCCAGGCGTCGCTGGCCGAGCTCGAGCGCCGACACCCGGGGCACCCCGACGTCGCTGCGCTCAAGCGCGAGTTCGAGAAGGACACCGCCGCACCGCCGCAGCACTCGGGCGCCAAGCCACTGGTCAGCGTCGGCGAGGACGAAGAAGAGGACGCGTACCTGTCGGCCATCTTCGGCGAGGCGCCCAAGGCCAAGCCCGCGGCGGCCAAGCCCAAGGCCCGCGCGCCGGAGATCCGCGCGACCGGCAGCGATCCGGGCGACGCGGCGTCGGCCTACGATCTGGGCATGGCCTACCGCGACATGGGCCTGGTCGACGACGCCATCGCGCAGTTCGAGCTCGCGGCCCACGACGCCAGCTGGGAGGCCCGCGCGCTGGTGATGAGCGGCGCGCTGCGGTTGCACCGCGGCGAGCCCGAGCGTGCGGTCGCGGACCTGCAGCGGGCCATCGGCGCCGCCAGCAACGAGGACGAGCTGTACGAGGCCAAGTACGAGCTCGCGACGGTGTACGAGAAGATCGGCGACAACGACGCGGCGATCGCCGAGCTCATCGGCATCCCCCAGGGCTATCGCGAGCGCGACGACAAGCTCGCCGCGCTCGGCGGTTGACATGGCCCGACCCGGCAAGCGCGGTGCGTCGACGCTGTCGGTCCACGGCGGTGAGCCGCGGGTGCGCGCGGGACACTCGCTGACCGCACCGGTGGTGCTGTCGTCGACGTTCCCGTTCGCCGACACCGCCGAGCTGCGCGCGTACATGGACGGCGAGCACGCGCGCACGCCGGAGTACGGCCGCTACGGCAACCCCACCCTCGCCGCGGCCGAGGCCAAGCTCGCCGCGCTCGACGGCGGCGAGGCTGCGGTGCTGATGGCTTCGGGCATGGCCGCGATCACGACCACGTGCCTGGCGATGCTGCGCCACGGCGCCCACGCGGTCTTCACCGCCGACGTCTACCGCAAGACCCGCGCGTTCGCGACCGGCACGCTCGCGCGCTTCGGCGTCGCGGTCGACGTGGTCGCGCCCGAGCTCGACGCGATCGCAGCGGCGCTGCGACCCGAGACCAAGCTGCTGTTCACCGAGCTGCCGACCAATCCGTACCTGCGCGTGGTCGACCTCGCGGCCGTGGTGGCGCTGGCAAAGGCGAAGCGGATCAAGACCGTGGTCGACGCGACCTTCGCGACCCCGGTGAACCTGCAGCCGTTGGCCCTGGGCGCCGATCTGGTGGTGCACTCGACCACGAAGTACCTCGCCGGCCACAACGACCTGCTCGGCGGCGTCGTGATCGGACGGCAGGCGATGATCGAGGCGGTGCGCGAGCAGCTGGGCACGCTCGGCGGCATCGCCGATCCGTTGTCGGCGTTCCTGCTCGCGCGCGGGCTCAAGACCCTGGCGCTGCGGCTCGAGCGGCAGAACCACAGCGCGCTGGCGCTCGCGCAGACGCTGGAGCAGCACCCCGCGGTCGCGCGCGTGTGGTACCCGATGCTGGCCAGCCACCCCGATCACGCGACCGCGCGCGGGCTGCTCGGCGGCGGCGGTGCGGTCGTGACCTTCGAGCTGCACGGCGGGCTCGCGGCCGGCACCGCGCTGGTCGATGCGGTCACGATCCCCAAGTTGGCGCCGAGTTTGGGCGGGGTCGAGAGCCTGATCGAGCAGCCGGCGCTGATGAGCTACTACGAGCTGTCGCCGGAGCAGCGCGCGGCCCTGGGCATCCGCGAGGGCCTGGTGCGGCTGTCGGTCGGCATCGAGGACCTCGACGACCTGCGCGACGATCTGCTGCAGGCGCTGGGAGCCTGCTAGAACACCCGCACCGCCACGCCCACGCCGGCGAGGCACATCTCGTC
>JAXLYC010000040.1:0-67334 GCA_046351635.1 Nannocystaceae bacterium
GCGGAAGTGGTGCAGCGCGCCGGACATGGTGCGCACGCCGGGCTGATCGCCGCCGCCTTCCATCGCGTCGACCGACTGCTCGCGGTAGCGCACGCGCGCGTCGGCCAGGGCGGCGACCCGCGCGATGCCGGCGTGGTTGGGGTTGCGGTCGCTCAGCAGCAGCTGCGGCCTGGGTTCGGGCAGCTCGCGCCACAGCGCCAAGGTGCCGCCGCCGCCACCGGAGCACAGATCGACCAATCTGTCGGTGCCGGCGCTCGCGAGCAGCGCGGCCAGCTCGGGCGCGACGCCGCGGTAGAAGCCCATGCGCGCGAACGCGAGGTCGAGCAGGTCGGTGCCACCGTCGCGGATCGTCCGCGGCACGGCGTCGAGGTCCTCGAGCTCGACCAGGTGCAGGCGTCGCATGGCCCGAGCGTAGCGCCGGTGCGCGGCCGTGCGCGCGCGATCCGGCCCGATCGCGGCCGCCGCGGTCCGCGATCGGTCCGGCGGCCCGTCCGCTGGCCCCTGGCACAGGGCGGTCCGCCTCACTACGAACAACACCGGCAGCGGGATCACGCATGCACGGCGGCACCGACACGGGACGAATGCAGCGGGACGAGCGGAAGGTGGCGCTGGTCACCGGCGGCGCGGGCTTCATCGGCAGCCACCTGTGCGACCGCCTGCTCGCGACGGGCTGGCAGGTGCGCGCGGTCGACGATCTGTCGATCGGACGCGCGAGCAACCTCGCGCAGCACGCCGACAACCCCGCGTTCGCGCTGCACGTGATCGACGTCGCCGATGGCGACGCGCTGCGACCGCTGGTGCACGGTTGCACGCGCGTGTTCCACCTCGCCGCGCTCGCGGACATCGTGCCGTCGATCGAGGCGCCGCTGCGATACGCCCACGCCAACGTCACCGGCACCATGACCGTGCTCGAGGCCGCCCGGGCCGCGGGTGTGCAGCGCTTCGTCTACGCCGCGTCGTCGTCGTGCTACGGCATCCCCGACGTCTACCCCACGCCCGAGCAGGCGCCGTGTCGGCCGCAGTATCCCTACGCGCTGACCAAGTACCTCGGCGAGCAGGCGGTGCTGCACTGGGGTCAGGTCTACGACCTGCCGGTGATGTCGCTGCGCTTCTTCAACGTCTACGGGCCGCGCGCGCGCACCAGCGGCACCTACGGCGCGATGTTCGGCGTGTTCCTGGCGCAGCGACTCGCGGGCAAGCCCTACACCGTGGTCGGCGACGGCACGCAGTCGCGCGACTTCACCTACGTCGGCGACGTGGTCGAGGCGCTGGTCCGCGCGGGCGACAGCGACGTGCGCGGTGAGGTCGTCAACGTCGGCACCGGCAAGCCCGTGAGCGTGAACCAGATCGTGCGGATCCTCGGCGGTCCGGTCGTGCACGTGCCCAAGCGGCCCGGCGAGCCCGACCGCACCTGCGCCGACACCCGCCGCGCCGAGGCGCTCCTGGGCTTCGTCGCGCAGGTCGGCATCGAGCAGGGCATCGCGCAGCTGCTCGCGCACATCGACGACTGGAAGGACGCGCCGGTGTGGACGCCCGAGCGCATCGCCGACGCGACCGCGGCATGGTTCCGTCACCTGGGCAAGGGTCACGATGTCGCCGCGTGATCGCGACGTGCCGACCCGGGAAGCGATCGCCGCGCGGCTGTCGCCCGCGCAGGTGCGCGCGGGCTTCGACGCCATGCGCGGGCTCTCGGTCTGCGTCGTGGGCGAGACCATCATCGACGAGTACGCGTACTGCGACGCCATCGGCAAGAGCGGCAAGGAGCCGATGATCGTCAATCGCTTCCTGCGCTGCGACGCGCAGGCCGGCGGTGTGCTCGCGGTCGCCAACCACGTCGCGGAATTCTGCGATCACGTCGAGGTCGTCAGCGCCCTGGGCACCATCGACCGGCGCGAGGACTTCGTGCGCGCATCGCTGCAGCCGCACGTGCGCGCGTCGCTGGCGACCATGACCGGCTCGCCGACCATCGTGAAGCGCCGCTACATCGACGCGTACTCCCGCGCGAAGATGATGGGCGTCTACCACATGGATCTCACGCCGATCGCCGGCGACGACGAGCGCGGCTTCCTCGACCTGCTGTCGTGCGCGTTGCGGCGCTGCGACGTCTGCATCGTCGCGGACTACGGCCACGGCCTGCTCACGCCCGACGCGGTCGCGATGCTGACGGCCGACGCGCGCTTCCTCGCGGTCAACACCCAGCTCAACGCCGCGAACTCGGGCTACCACGTGCTGTCGAAGTACCCCCGCGCGGACTATGCCTGTCTGCACGAGGGCGAGCTGCGGCTCGACGCACGCGATCTGCTGTCGGAGCTCGAGTTGCTGCTCGAGCGCACCGCCGGCCGCATGCGCGCGCGCGCGATGATGGCGACCTTGGGCAAGCACGGCACGCAGCTGTGGTGCAAGGACATCGGCGTGGTCCGTTGCCCCGCGCTCGCGACCGCGGTGGTCGAGCGCATCGGCGCCGGCGATGCCGTGCTCGCGCTCTCGTCGCTCGCGATCGCCGCGGGCCTGTCGCCCGAGCTCGCCAGCGTGCTGGGCAACCTCGCCGGCGCGCAGATGGTCGCGGTCATGGGCAACAGCGCGTCGATCCGTCGCGCGCCGCTCGAGGCCGCGCTGTCGGATCTGCTGGGTATCGCGCGGCTGCCCGAGCCAGCGCTGCGCGTGGTCGGAGGCCGGCCGTGAGCCGTGGTCGCGCCGCGGTGTTCCTCGATCGCGACGGCGTGCTCGTGCGCGATCACGGACCGCTGGTGCAGCTGCAGGACGCCGAGATCCCCGACGACGTGCCGGTCGCGCTCGCGCGGCTGCGCCGCGCGGGTTACGTGCTGGTCGGCGTCAGCAACCAGACCGTGGTCGCGCGCGGCCTGTTGACCGAGGACGAAGCCCGCGCGCTGCAGCAGCGCATCGACGACACCATGGTGCTGCGCGGCGGCGTGCCGCTGGACGCGTTCTACCTGTGCCCGCACCACCCCGAGGCCGACGTCGCGGCGTATCGCGGCGCGTGTGACTGCCGCAAGCCCGCGCCGGGCATGCTGCTGCGCGCGACCGCCGAGCTGTCGCTCGATCTTCGCCGCTCGATCATGGTGGGCGACCGTCCCTCGGACGTCGCGGCCGGGCGTGCCGCCGGTTGCCGCACGGTGTGGTTGCACAGCGGCCGGCACGACGATCCACCGATCCGCAGCGCGACGCCCATCGCGGACGCGCGGCCCGATCACGTGTGCACCACCCTGACGGAGGTCGCGCAGTGGCTCGGCGCCTGAACGCGTTGGTGCCGTGCGCGGGCTTCGGCACGCGCCTGGGCGGGTTGTGCGAGCACACGCCCAAGCCGCTGCTGACCATCGGCGACCGCAGCATCGTCGAGCACATCCTCGATCGGCTGGCGCGCGCGGGCGTGACCGACGTGTGGATCAACGTGCACTACCTCGCCGATCGCTTCGCATCGCTGGCGGGGCCGCGCCGCGGCGTGAACGTCCACGTCGTGCACGAGACCGCCCCGCGCGGCACCGCCGGGACCGTGCGCGACCTGGCGCCGCAGCTGGGCGAGGGCGATCTGCTGGTGCACTACGGCGACGTGTTGACCGAGCACGACCTCGGCCAGTTGCTCGCGCGCCACCGCGAGCGCGAGGCCTGGGCGACTGCGCTCGTGCACCAGCGCGTCGGCGCCAACAGTCGCGCGGTGCTCGACGACGACGATCGCGTGGTCGAGTTCATCGAGCGCCCCGCGCCCGATCACTTGGCGCTCGTGCCGTGGTGGGCGTTCTCCGGCGTGTGCGTGCTGTCGGCGCGCGCACGCGCGGCGATCCCGGCACTGCCGATCACCGACCTGCCGGCGCATGTGTTCCCGATCCTCGCGCGCGCGGGGCGGCTGTGGGCCCAGCGGCTCGACGGCTTCCGCGTCGCGGTCGATTCCCCCGCGCGTCTCGAGCTCGCCCGCCACGCCCACCGCACCGGTGCATTCGCCTCGCTCAGGAGCCCCTCGTCGTGAACCCCGTCAGCAACCCCGCCAACGGCGCCAACCCCAACCTCTTCACCGAGACCTACCTCGCCAGCGTCACCGAGGTGCTCGCGCGCATCGACCCGCGGCCGATCGCCACCGCCAACGCGGCGCTGCAGAACGCCTACGAGCGCGGCGCGTGGGTCTTCATCGCCGGCAACGGCGGCAGCGCCTCGCTCGCGAGCCACATGGCGTGCGACTTCGAGAAGACCGTCAGCGGCAAGGACCCGCGCAAGGCCAAGAAGCGCTTCCGCGTGCAGTCGCTGGTCGACAACGTCGCCAAGCTCACCGCGTGGGCCAACGACGAGACCTTCGACTGCGTCTTCAGCGAGCCGCTGCGCACCGCGGCCAGCGAGGGTGATGTCTTGGTGGTGATCAGCGCCAGCGGCAACTCGCCCAACATCGTCGAGGCGCTGCAGGTCGCGCGCGCCCACGGCATCGTCACCATCGGCCTGCTCGGCTTCGACGGCGGCAAGGCCATGGCGCTGTGCGACCATCCCATCGTGGTGCCGTGTCGCGACTACGGCCTGGTCGAGGGCGCCCACGGCGTGCTGTCGCACATGATGACCAGCTGGCTGACGCACGCGATCGCGACGGAGAACCATCGCGCGCAGGTGATCGCGCTGGACTCCAACGTGCGTCAGCTGCCGCGCACCGGCACCGGCTGACGCGTCAGCTGGTCCAGCGGCAGGCGAACTCGTGCCACGGCCCGCCCGTGCTCGTGCACGTGGTCTCGCGACCGCCCGGCAGCACGGTCGCGCCGAGCTGCGTCATGGCCGAGCGCATCCAGCCTTCCATCATGCGGCAGTGCATCGGCGCCATGCCGGGGAAGTCGACGATGCGCAGCACGGTGTTGTCGGGCTCGCGCGCGACCGCAATCATGCGACCGGCGTTCTGGTAGTAGCGCGGCCACACCCGCTCGCACGAACCGATGAGGTGGCGCGGCGAGCCGAGCATGCGCAGGATCGAGAACGCGCCGCCGGACAGGTCGCTGCGCGCCGCGCCCTCGCCGAGGCTCGCGACCAGGCTGCCGTCGCCGCTGCCGAGCTCCCGCTCGGCGCCGTCGAGCAGCTCGACCAGCGCGGGGTAGGGGTACCAGTCGGTCTTGCCCACGCGCGAGGCCACGACCTGCGCGAGCGCCGGGCCCCACGTGGGCAGCACCGGCGCGAGCGCCTCGCCACCAAAGCGGGCGCGGAGCTGCTTGAGCAGGCCCAGGAACGCCATGCCGCGCGCGAGCGGAGGTGCGGTCATCGGTCGCGTGGGCACGCCGCGGACGGTCGCGTGCGCACCTGCACCAAGCGTACGCGCTCGGCCCGGATCGGTCCACCCCGGTGGCACCGCTCGGGCCGCACCACTACGAGACACGCGCGGACTGGATCATGATCGCCCAGCGACGTCCCCCCATCGAACACGTGCTCGTGACCGGCGGCGCCGGCTATGTCGGAAGCGCGCTGGTGCCGGCGCTGCTGCAGGAGGGCTACCGCGTCACGGTGCTCGATCTGTATCTGTACGGCACCGACGTCTTCGACGACGTGCGCAGCGACGCCCTGCGCGAGATCGTCGGTGACATCCGCGACGTCGACGCGGTGCAGCAGGCGCTGCAGGGTGTCGACGCCGTCATCCACCTCGCTTGCATCTCCAACGACCCTTCGTACGACCTCGACCCCGCGCTCGGCCGCTCGATCAACTACGACGCGTTCCGCCCGCTGGTGCAGGCGAGCAAGCACGCGGGGTCAAGCGCTTCGTGTACGCCTCGTCGTCGAGTGTCTACGGCGTCAAGCAGGAGCCGCAGGTCACCGAGGAGCTGCCGCTCGAGCCGCTGACCGACTACTCGAAGTACAAGGCGCTGTGCGAGCAGGTACTGGCCGAGGAGGCCGCGCCGGGGTTCACCACGGTCACGGTGCGACCGTCGACGGTGTGCGGCTATGCCAAGCGCCTGCGGCTCGATCTGGTGGTCAACATCCTCACCGCCGCCGCGTGGCACGACGGCCGCATCCGCATCTTCGGTGGCGACCAAATGCGGCCCAACATCCACATCGCCGACATGGTCGCGGTTTACCTCGACCTGCTGGTTCAGCCCGACGAGCTGGTCGACGGCGAGATCTTCAACGCCGGCAACGAGAACCTGACCGTGCGCGAGCTCGCCGACGTGGTGCGCCGCAACGTCGATCCCAGCATCGAGTTCGAGGTCGTGCCGACCAACGACAACCGCTCGTATCGCGTGTCGGACGAGAAGCTGCGCGGTCGCATCGGCCTTGCGCCGCGCCACACCATCGGCGATGCGGTGCGCGAGCTGTGCGACGCGTTTCGTGCCGGCAAGGTCCCCGGCGCCATGAACGACCCGCTGTACCACAACATCAAGCGGATGCAGGCCGCGGGGCTGAAGTGACATGTCGGCATCCCACGAGATGGCCCCCCGCAACACGATGATGCAGACCGTCGTCGGACCCGACGAGCGGCGCGCGCTGTTGACCGCGATGATCCGCATTCGTCGCATCGAAGAGCGCATCGCCAAGGAGTACCCACGCGGGCTCATGCGCTGCCCCGTGCACCTGTCGATCGGACAGGAGGCCGCGGCGGTGGGCGCGTGCGCGGTGCTGCGGCGCAGCGACAAGATCACCAGCACGCACCGGTGCCACGCGCACTACCTGGCCAAGGGCGGCGATCTGAAGCCGATGATCGCCGAGCTGCACGGCCGCGCGAGCGGCTGCTGCGGCGGCCGCGGTGGTTCCATGCACCTGTTCGACGACGCCGCGGGCGTGGTCGCGAGCGTGCCCATCGTCGGCGGCAACGTGCCGCTGGGTGTGGGCCTCGCCCTGGCCGCGAAGCAGCGTCGCGATGGTAGCGTCGCGGCGACGTTCTTCGGCGACGGTGCGCTGGAGGAGGGCGTGGTGCACGAGAGCGCGAACCTGGCCGCGACCCTACGGCTGCCCATCGTGTTCGTGCTCGAGAACAACCTCTACTCGGTCTACACGCGGCTGGACCAGCGTCAGCCGCTGCGATCGATGTCGCGCTTCGCGGACGCCCATGGCATGCCGGCAATGGAGATCGACGGCAACGACGTGCTGTCGATGCGCGGCGCCATGCTGCACGCGGTCACGCGCGCGCGGCGTGGCGACGGACCCTCGCTGTTGGTCGCGCACACGTACCGCCAGCTCGAGCACTGCGGCCCGGCCGACGACGATCACCTGGGCTATCGCCCCGCCGGCGAGTTGTCGCGCTGGGCCGCGCGCTGTCCGATCCAACGCCTGAGCAACGAGATGCTCGAGCAACAGGAGATCGACGAGGCCACGCTCGAGACGATCGAAGCCGCGATCGCGCGCGAGATCGACGACGCCTTCGCGGCCGCGCTGGCGGCCCCGTTCCCCGCGGCGCACACCATCACGGAGTCGATCCATGCCTGAGCTCGCACGTGCGGAGGGCGTCCGCATCACCAACGCCGCGGAGGCGATCCGCGAGGCCACCGAACTCGCGATGGCGCAGGACGAGCGCGTGTTCGTGATGGGCGAGGGCGTCACCGATCCCAAGGGCGTGTTCGGCACGACCCTGGGCCTGCGCGAGCGCTTCGGCGACGAGCGTGTGCTAGAGATGCCCGTCGCAGAGAACGGTTGGACCGGCGCGGCCATCGGTGCCGCGCTCGCCGGCCAGCGACCGATCCTCGTGCACCAGCGCGTCGAGTTCACGTTGCTGGCGATGGAGCAGCTGGTCAACAACGCCGCCAAGATGCACTACGTCTCGGGCGGCAAGCACCGCGTGCCGATCACCGTGCGACTGATCGTGGGTCGCGGCTGGGGTCAGGGACCGGCGCACTCGCAGAGCCTCGAGGCCCTGTTCGCGCACGTGCCCGGGCTCAAGGTCGTGATGCCCTCGTGCGCGCGCGATGCCAAGGGCCTGCTGCTGGGCGCGGTGGCGGACGACGGGCCCGTGGTGATCATCGAACACCGCTGGGTGCACTACGCCCAGGGGCAGATCGATCCGGGTTGGGCACCGCTGCCGCTGCAGGGTCCGCGCAAGCTGACCAGCGGTGACGACGTCACCGTGGTCGCGACCTCGTATATGACGCTCGAGTGCCAGCAAGCGGTCGCGGCGCTGAACGACGCCGGCGTCGGTGTCGAGCTCTTCGACCTGCGGGTGCTGCGACCGCTCGACGTCGAGCCGATCGTGCAGTCGGTGCGCAAGACCGGCCGACTGCTGACGGTCGACACCGGTCACGCGGGCTATGGCATCGGCGCGGAGGTCGTCGCGCGCACGGTCGCCGGCGCCTTCGACGAGTTGCGTGCGGCACCGCAGCGCATCGGTCTACCGGAGCATCCCACGCCATCGTCGAGCGCACTGGCGCAGCACTACTACCCGCGCTCGCCGCAGGTGGCGGCGCGCATCGCCGAGCTGGTGGGCCTGCCGGCGAATACCCGCGACGCAATCGTCGCGCGGCTGGCCCACAGCCGCGAGGACCAACCGCTCGACATCCCTCATCCCAGCTTCAAGGGCCCGTTCTGATCGGACCGCCGCGCGCGAGGACGCCATGCACGTTCGCTACTCGTATCTTCCGCAACAGTTCGCAGAGATCGACAGCCTGCTGAGCCAGATCAAGGCGCTGGTGCAGTCGGGCGACTTCACCCTCGGTGCCGAGCTCGCCCGCTTCGAGCAGGGCTTCGCCGCGATGCTCGGCGCCAAGCATGCCATCGGCGTGGGCTCGGGCACCGACGCGCTCAAGCTGCCGCTGCGCGCCGCGGGCGTGGGCCCGGGCGACGAGGTCATCACCACCGCCAACACCTTCATCGCCACCGTGGGCGCGATCGCGGAGGTCGGCGCGCGGCCGGTGTTCGTCGACTGCAACGACACCTTCTGCATGGACGTGTCGCAGCTGGAGCGCGCGATCACGCGGCGGACCAAGGCCATCGTGCCGGTGCACTACACCGGCTACATGACCGACATGACCGCGCTCATGCCCATCGCGCAGCGTCACGGGTTGGTGGTGGTCGAGGACGCGTGCCAGGCGATCCTGGCCGACATCGACGGCAAGCGCGCCGGCACCTGGGGCCGCGCCGGTGGCTTCTCGCTGCACCCGCTCAAGAACCTCAACGTGTGGGGCGACGGCGGCGTGGTCGTCACCGACGACGACGAGACCGCGCGCATGCTGCGACTGCTGCGCAATCACGGCATGGAGAACCGCGACGAGATCGCGCTGCTGGGCTACAACTCGCGGCTCGACACGCTGCAGGCGGTGGTCGGCAACTGGTTGCTGCCGCAGACCGAGTCGATCGCGGCCAAGCGCATCGAGCACGCGGCGTACTACGACCGCCACCTGTGCGAGATCGAAGGCATCCGCATCCCGCCGCGCACCGCCGGCATGCGCCGCGTCTATCACCTGTACATGGTCTTCGCCGAGCGTCGCGACGAGCTGCTCGCGCACTGCCAGGCCGCGGGCATCGAGGCCAAGATCCACTATCCCATCCCGGTGTATCGCCAGAAGGGCCTCGCACACCTGGGCTATCGGGCGGGCGACTTCCCCGTCACCGATCGGCACGTCGGTCAGGTCATCACGTTCCCGTGCGACCAGCACCTGAGCCGCGAGCAGATGGACTTCGTGATCGAGACGGTGCGCGCGTTCTACCGCGGCTGAACCGGCGCGGTGGGTAGACGGGTCGAGCTCGGTGTAGGCCTACTGGCTACGCCAGCAAGATTTCGTGCGCCACCGGCCGACGGCGTCCGTCTCTGGGGCGGTGCTCCATCGCCGCCGCTGGTTCGCCCTCGTGTTCGCCTCGTGCCCCGCGTGTTTCGGCGAAGCGCCACAGGACGGCGGCGGGAGTCATGCGAGCTCGACCGGTAGCGAGTCGGGATCTTCGGGCGACGCGTCGAGCGAGGGCACGGGCTCGAGCAGCACCGATCCGACCCTCGGCGACGGTTCGGGTGACAGTTCGGGCAGTGGCTGCGGCGACGACTGCCCCGAGCCAGGCACCGCGATCTGGACCTTGGTCGAGGGCGGCCAGGGCAACGACTACGCCGGCGGCGTTGCCGAGGTCGCGGACGGTTTCGTGGTCGTGGGCAGTCGCGCGACCGATGGCGACAGCCTGCCGTGGACGCTGGGCGTGAGCGCGGACGGACAGATGCGCTGGTCCGAGAGCAGCGGCGTCGCGCTCGGGCCGGGGAACCTGCGGCGCGTCGCTGCGATCGGGGCGTGGTCGGTCGCGGTGGGGCAGGCGCGCAGCGGCGACTTGGAACTGGGCTACCTCGAAGCGCGTGATGGCGACGGCGTGCTGTCATGGTCGCAGAGCGTGACCGAGCAGAGCTACGGCGTGCTGCTCGGCGTGATGCCGCTGGGCGACGGCTTTCGCGCGTTCGGTCTGATGTCCAGCCGACCCGGGGGCGGGTCGAGCAACAGCCTGCTGCGCGACTATGTGCCGACACGGCCGGGGCAGTTCGAGCCCGATCCCGCGCAGGTCCCCGAGCAGCTCCCGGCGGTCGAGCTGTTCGCGGGTCAGCCCCTGGGCAATGGCCTCGTGGTCGCGGTCGGGCTCACGCGTGAGCTCGACCCACCATCGGCCGCGATCATGGTGCTCGACCCCGACGGGACACTCCACGATCAGGTGTACACGCACTCGGGCGAGGGCGAGCAGGTGTTCTCGAGCGTGGTCGTGCGCGACGACGGTGTCATCGTCGCGGCCGGTCACGCGTTCGGTGCCAGCGGCTCCGGCGGTCAGCTGCTCCTGGTTCGCTACGGCCTCGGCGACGACCTCGTGCTCGAGCCGCTGTCCGAGACCAGCTGGGGCGATCGACCGTTCGCGATCGCGAACGCGCTCGCGGTGGACGGCAATGCCGTGTTCGTGGGCGCGGGCGTCAGCGATGCTGCGGGCGCGAGTGTCACGTACGACGCCGCCATCATGCGCTATGACGGCGACGCGAGCGATCCGAGCTGGGTCGTGCCGTACGCCCAGGACTCGCCCGGGCGCGACTACGTGTCGGATCTGCTGATCGCCAGCGACGGCACGCTGGTCGCGTGCGGCGTCTACTCACCCGACGGTGACGACGTCGGCGACATCTGGGTGCGCAAGCTGGTGCCTTGAGGCGCATCCCGGTAGACTCCCACGCATGGCGGCAACTCGCTGGAGCCGGCTGCGCGCGCTGGCGTCACTGCTGAGTTGGGCGGGCGCAACGTGGATCGCGACGGTGCTCGCCGGCATCATCCGCCTCGAGCAGATCGGCACCAGCGTCGGTTCGGTCGTCGTGGGCCTACTCGCGGCAGCCGTGTGCGCCGCGCCGCTCTATCTCGCGTTCGTGCTGCTGGCGCCGATCGCCTCGTGGCGTGCACTCGCGATCGCGGTGATGTCGCTCGCGGGCGCCGACCTCGTCGCGCACATGCGCATCGAACAGGACGAGATCGCGGCGATGGTCGCGGCCGAGCACTGCACCGCCGGCGACGTCGAGCACGCGCGGCCTTGGCCGTACGGCGACGCGCGCTTTGGCTGCGCCAGCGGTCGCGCGTTCGCGACCGATTGAACCGGCGCGCGCGTCAGCGCGGGCACACCGTCGCGTCGTAGTGCTCGCGAATGGGTTGGCTGAACCACGCGCCGGTGTCGTCGGGGTGGGCCCAGAAGAAGATGCCGCCGTTTCGTGGGTACCACGCGTCGACCATGGTCGTGACCTCGAGCGCGGCGGGCTGGGTCGCGACGGGCTGGCAGCCGGGTTCGATGCAGAAGCCGAACACCACTTTCGATGCGTCGCCGGCGAAGGGGCCGTCGACGAGCGCGCCGAAGTGATCGTGGATCTGTGCCAGTTGCTCGGGCACGAACGGTGAGCGGCCGCCGTTGTAGTACTGCGGCATGAGGAAATCGAGATCGTCGGCGACGGTCGCGACGATGTCGAAGTACGGATCGCCGAGCTCGAGCTCGCTGTCCATCGGCGCGTGGGTGAGCAGCTTGTGGTCGCCGGGGAAGGCGGCGTCCAGGCCCGCGCGCAGCGACGTGGTCAGACCGGTGACGAAGTCGACGTAGCTGGGATCGTCCAGGCAGTACTCGTAGTCGAGGTCGACGCCGTCGAGGTCGTTGGCCTCGACGAGGTCGACCAGCTGCGCGGTCACGCTGTCGACCTGGTCGAGGCAGTGATCCCAGCACTTGGTCATCTCGCCGCAGGTGCCCTCCCACAGCCCGCCCATGCTGGCGCCGCCGAAGCTGACGATGACCTCGATGCCGGCGTCGTGCAGTTGCGCGACCAGATCCGGCAACGGCGTGCCTGCGCAGCCGTCCACCGGCGACAGCGCGCACGCTTCGTCGCAGACCACGCCGTCGGGGGTCCAGGTGTAGCTGACGGCGAATGCGATCACGACGTGGCTGTACTGCGCCAGTTGATCGGCGGTGGGGCAGGCGGCCCAGTTCGCGAGGTATGCGACGACGCGGTGGTCGTCGACGCAGGCCTGTCCACCGCTGGTGCCGCCGTCGCTGCCGCTGTCCGCGGAGGTGCCGGTGGGATCGACCGTGTCGGTCGCGGTCGCGGCGTCGCTGGTGGTCGTGCCCTGCGTGCCCGCGGTGCTCGGGGCCGTGCTGGCCGACGCGCTGCCGCTGCCCGCGGTGCTCGCCGAGCTCGCGGTGCTGCTCGAGGTCTCGCCGCCGGAGCTCGCGTCGCCATCGGCACACGCGCACGCGGACAGGGCGACGAGCCAGAACGACGGTCTGCGCATCGCAGCATGATACGCCGCAAGCAGGTGTGCGTGCGATGGTCGGCGCGCGGCGTTCGTGCGCCTGTCAGATCCGGCCGCGGCCCATGCCATGGTGGCCAAGTCATGCCGATGCTGCGAAAGACCGCGCTCGCGCTCGTGCTCGTGGTGGTGGCCGTGCTCTTCGCGGCCGCGGTCGCGGTGCTCAGGCCCGCGCCGAGCGTCGAGCCGACCCCGAGCGCGGCGAGCGAATCACGCGAGGCGAAGGCGCCCCGCAGCACGATCGACGAAGGCACGCTTCGAATCTCACGCGCCCGATGGGAGCAGCGACGAGAGCAGATCCGGGCCGCCCATGCACCGCGGGCGCACGCGGATGCACCGCCGGTGCGGGCGCGTTCGGCCCCGGGCTGTGTCGACGGGGCCTGCGGGCCCGACGAAGGCGGCAGCGGCACCGACGGGGGCGGCAAGGCCCACGACGAGGCGCCGGGCGACGTGATGTTCTCGCGCTTCATCGACGAGACGACGAAGCTCACCCAGGGATGCGAGGAGCTGCTCGAAGGCGAGCCCCGGCCGGTTCGCATCGCGGCACGACTGATCGGCGCACCGGAGGTCGGCACGCTGCTCGACAGCGTCCAGGCCACCGGCCCCGAGGGCGTCGACGACGCGCTGACCGAGTGCCTGACGCAGGGCATGTACACGCTCGACTTCGGCGACGCCGGCACGAACTTCGAGCGCAACACGGAGCTGATCCACGGCCTGCTCGACGACGTCGCCAACCAGAACTGGCTGACGCCGGAGCAGATCGCGAAGATCCGTCAGCAGATGCTCGACGCGGGGCTGGATCCGGATCGTGATCCGATGGTCATGGTCGGGACGGACGAGGAGCGGGTCGAGCCGCCGTGACGGGCGCTCGCGTGCGGCGGTCGATCATCACCCGACCGCGCCGCGCATCCAGCCCACGCCGCGCACCGGCTCCGCCGCCATCGCAGCGAGCACGCCGCCCATCGCCGCTCCGATCACGCCCACGGTCGCGACCTCCGAGCCGGCGAAGAACAAGCCCTCGACCGGTGCGCGGGGTCGCAGTGCTGCGGTGGCGAAGCGCTGGGGCGTGGGCGCGAGGCCGTAGATCGATCCCTGCATCGGGCGCACGAAGTGATCCGTCGACGCGGGCGTGGAGAGCTCGGCGTAGGCGATGTGCTGGCGCAGGCCCGGCATGTGCTCGAGCAGCTGGTCCAGCAGTCGCGCCTGCAGTCTGGCCTTGAGCGCGTCGTACTCGTCGCCGCGCTTGCGCCAACGCAGGTCTCGGAAGCGCTCGAACATCGACCACGGCACGAAGGTGACGACCTCGCCGGTGTGGAGCTGCTCCGGGCCGGGGTCGTGCTCGGGATCCTTGAGCGAGGGGAACGAGCAGTACAGCACCGGTGCCTCGGGCAGCGGATCGGGGCCGTCGATCTGCCAGGCCTCGGCCTCGGAGCTCCACGTCTCGTAGAACCACTTGTTCGCGGCGCTGGCCCCCGCGACACGGATGTCCCCGCGAAAGCCCAGGTACAGACAGACGTGCGCGGGCGCGGGTGCGAGCGCGGCGACCTCGCGCGACCACGGCGCCTGCGCGAGCCCAGGTGGCAACAAGCGCGTGACCGTGGCCGCGACGCCGGCGGCGCTCACGACCCGCGGCGCAGTGATGGTGCGGCCGTCGGTCAGGGCCACGCCGCGCACGCGGCCGTCCTCGACCACGATGCGCGCGACGTCGGCGTGCACCACCGTGTGCCCTCCCGCGGCTGCGACCGTGCGCAGCAGCTCGCGCGCGATCGCAGCGGATCCGCCCACGGGGTAGTAGCCGCCGTGCATGAAGTGCCGTGTCACGAGCGCCTGCATCGCGAACGAGGCGCGGCTGGGCGGGGCGCCGTAGTAGCCCCACTGCGCCGTGAGCACGCACGCCAGCTTGGGATCGCGGGTCAGCGACGCGATGACTTCGCTGGTGCGCGCGCGCAGGCTCGCGAGCGCGCGGCGGGCGACGAGGCGATCGGCCATGCTCGCGATGCGGCCGCTGGGCAGCAGCCGGCTGAGGTAGTAGCCCTTCATCGATCCGGCGACGTCACGCACGCGCGCGAGGTAGCCGTCGATCGCGTCGCGCTCGGCCGGGAACGCAGCGAGTAGGTTCTCGCGGAAGCGCTGCGGCGAGTCGGGGAAGTCGATGCGGAAGCCGTCGGGGAAGTGGAACTCGTCGTAGACCGGGCCCAGGGAGGCCCACTGCAGGCGCCCGTCGGTGAGCGAGGCGAGCAGGCGACCGGGCATGCTGTGACGCGTGACCTCGCCGACCGCGTGCACGCCGACGTCCCACGTCCAGTGCTTGCGTCGGAACGTGTGCGTGAAGCCGCCGGGCACGTAGTGCTGCTCGAGCACGAGCACGCGGCGACCCAGCTTGGACAACATCGCGGCCGCGACCATGCCGCCCATGCCCGAGCCGACCACGATGTAGTCCCACGCGCCCGCGGGCACGTGCCGGCTCCACGGTTTGTCGCCGGCGGTCACTTGGACTCGCGGTAGCCGGCGCCGTCGAAGGCCTTGGTGATCTCGGGCAGTCGCGCCTGCACGCGTGCGACCTCCTCGTCGGACAGGGTGAAGCCGCCGTTGCCGCCGCTCTTGGCGGCCTTGCGCGCCTCCATGGTCTGGTCGAACTGCTGCTGGAGCGTCTCGCTGGCCTTGGCGTTGACGCCGAGTTGGTCCTCCAGCTGCTTCTTCTCGTCACCGCTGGCGGCCGCGATCTTGCCTTCGAGCTCGGTGCGCTCCTGCTTCAGCTTCGTGGTGGCCTCCTCGTGGGCCTTGCGCAGGGTCAGCAGCGATCTCCCGTCGGCGATCTTGGCCACGTCGACGTAGTACTCGGTCAAGCGCGTGCCGTGGCTCTCGAAGAACGCGATGTACTCCGCGAGCCCGCCCATCGCGCTGGCCAGCTGCGAGAAGTCGGGCGCGTGCGGATCGGGCTGCCACTTGGTCTTGGCGGTCTTGGAGAACTCGGTCAGCAGCGGCGTCACCTCGATGACCTTGGAGATCTTCGCGTCGGTCAGCTCCGACTTCAGATCGCTCTCGAGGTGATTGCCGATCTCGTCGGCTGCGGCCGCGAAGCCGCGGATCATGTCGATGATCTCGCAACCCGGGGCGGCGGTGAGCGCGAGCGCGAGCAACGTGACGCGGGGCAGGGTGTGCAGCACGCGGAGATCCTCGCGCGCATCGTACCACGGTGCGCTCAGCCGTCGAAGCCGCCGCCGCCGATGAACTCGCGCAGGATCGAGTTGCGCGGCACGTGATCGGGGTAGATCGTCACGAACTGATCGAGCAGCTCGAGCAGGCGATACGCGGTGGGATAGCTGGGGTGCGCCGGCGGGACCTCGAGCAGGTAGCGCTCGGCGTACACGCGCAGCACCGCCGGCTCGTAGATCAGCGACGAGTCGAACACGGCGTGCGCGCGCCCTTGGTGCGGGAAGATGTGGCGGCGCTCGCCGTCGCGCACCGAGGGCCAGCGCGCGATGGTCGCGGCCGCGTCGGTGCTGCGGCCGTGGCGGTCGCGGATGATGCGACGCAGCAGCCGCAGATCGGACGCGTGCATGCGAGTGAGCGGATCGAACGGCAGCTGTCCCAATGGGCACACGAAGACGCGGTAGATGCGGTGCTCGTCGATGTTGCCCAGCAGCGCCGGGTTGAGCCCGTGGATGCCCTCGACCAGCAGCACCTCGCGGCCGCCGACGTGCAGCTCGGCGCCGCCTCGGGGATCGCTCGCGCCGGTGTGGAAGTCGTAGCGCGCGGTGCGGATGGTGCGGCCGTCGAGCAGCGCGCGCACGTGCTCGCGCAGCAGATCCACGCGCAGGGCTTCGATCGCCTCGAAGTCGTAGTCACCGTCGGGGCCCCGCGGCATCGCGGCGCGATCGGCATAGTAGTCGTCGAGCGACAGGCCCTTGGGCACCACGCCGTCGACCTGCAGCTGCACGCGCAGTCGCTCGATGAAGGTGGTCTTGCCCGACGACGACGGGCCCGCGATGCAGACCACGCCGAGCTCACCGCGACGTGCCGCGATCGCGTCGGCGATCTGGCCGATGCGCTTCTCCTGGTAGCCCTCGGCGACGCGGATCAGGTGCGAGACACCGCCGCCGATGCACGCGCGGTTGAGCGCGGCGACGCTGGTGGTGCCCAGCGCCTCGAGCCAGCGCAGGTGATCGCGCAGGCCGTGGGCGCCCGCCTTCGCCTCCGCGGTCGCGACCGCCTGCACCTGTGCGCCGACCTGCGCCGTCGGGTCGCCGCGGCCGGGCGCAGGGTCGATCACGCCCTGCACGAGCAAGAGCCCGTCGTGATCCGGCATCAGGCAGAAATCGCCGAGCATGCCGGTGCGCGGCGCGAGCGGACCGAAGCGCGGCGCGAACACGCGACCGTACGAGACCATCGCGACCGCCGCGTGTCGCCGCGTCTGCAGCAGCGCGGCCGCGTCGTGCCAGCCGGCGTTGCGCAGGTGATCGCGCGCATCCTCGACCGACCACCACTGCTCCACCAGCGGCAGGTCGGCGTCGACCAGCTCGACCATCGCCTCGGTCAACGCGGTGACCAGCAGGTCGAGCGGCTCGGTCGCACCGGCGACCCCGACCGCGTGCGCGTAGCCGTGCGAGTGCTCGATGGTCAGCTGCACCCCCGGCCGCGCGCGCGCAGCCGCCTCGAGCAAGAGCAACGCCACGCTGTGGCGATGGATCCGCGCGCCCTCCCAGTGTCCGGTGGTGATCGGCGCGATCTCGGCATCGGACCACACCGGTGTCACCAGCGATGTCGGCCGATGATCGATGAGCCCGGCAACGGTCGGCTCGCCATCGACCTCGCGCGGCAGCAGCTCGCCCAGCGGCGTGCCTGCGTGGACCGTGTGCGCCCCACCATCGCGACGCACCGTGACGTGGGTGCGCCCGGCCGGGCCAGGTGCGAGGGGGCGGTCGCGCGGTCGATCGGTCACGGTGGCGCACGAGTCTCGCACGGCCACGGTCGCGCGGACGCGCAGGCGCTGCGCCGGCGCGAGCGGAGTCGGGGTTGTCACCCCTGGCATCGCCGCCCCGCCGGCCAGACGAACCGATCGCGACCGCCATGTCCCACGTTGCCCATGCGTCTGCGCCGGCCGGGATCGGGACACCGATCCCCTACGTCGATCTCGCGGCGCAGTTCGCCGCGGAGCAGCAGGTGCTCGGTCCGGCGATCGTCGAGGCGCTCGCGCAGGGGCAGTGGATCGGCGGCGCGGCGATCGAGCGGTTCGAGCTCGAGGTCTGCGCGTACACCGGCGCGCGGCACACGATCGCGGTGGCGTCGGGCACCGATGCGCTGGTGTTGTCGCTGCGGGCGCTCGACATCGGGCCGGGCGACGAGGTCATCACGCCGCCGAATTCGTTCGTGGCGTCGACGGCGGCGATCGTGATGGTCGGCGCGCGGCCGGTGTTCGCCGACGTGCTGCCGGATCAGAACCTCGACCCCGAGGCCGTCGCCCGCGCGATCACGCCGCGCACGCGCGCGATCATGCCGGTGCACCTGACCGGACGCATCGCGAAGGTCGACGAGATCGGCGCGCTGGCCGAGCGCTTCGGGCTGGCCGTGATCGAGGACGCGGCGCAGGCGTTCGGCTCGCGCTGGCGCGGCGTGCATGCCGGGCGCTTCGGTACCGTGGGCTGCTTCTCGGCCCATCCGCTCAAGAACCTCAACGCCGTGGGTGACGCCGGTTTCGTCGTCACCGACGACGACGGCCTGGCGGTGCGGCTGCGACGGCTGCGCAACAACGGCCTGGTCGACCGCAACACCGTGGTCGAGTGGGGCACGGTCTCGCGGCTCGACACGATCCAGGCGGTGGTGCTGTGCCACAGGCTGGCGCAGCTCGACGACGTGCTCGCGAAGCGCCGGCACAACGCCGCGCGCTACCAGGCCCAGCTCGATGCCCAGCACGTGTTCTGGCCCGCGTGCGCGCCCGAGGCCTTCAACAGCTTCCACACCTTCGTGGTCCAGCTCGATCGCCGCGACGCGCTGCAGCAGTTCCTCGCCGCGCGCGGCATCGGCAGCTCGATCCACTATCCCGTGCCGATCCACCTGCAGCCGGCTGCGCGGGCCCTGGGCCACCGGCCCGGCGACTTCCCGGTCGCCGAGGCCCAGGCGGCGCGGATCCTGTCGCTGCCGATCCACCAGTTCTTGCGCGACGCGGACATCGATCGCGTCGTCGCCACCATCGCGGAGTTCCATCGATGACGCAGCTGGCCTCGCGCGGACCCGCCGCCGACGACGCGCCCGCACTCGCGGTGCTCGACTACGATGCGCTGCTCGCCGACTATCGCGCGGGCCTGGTCGATCGCCTGCGCGGCTTCGGGCCGGCCGAGGCGTGGTTGGCGCTGTGGGTGCCCGACGACGACCCGGTCGCGAGCCTGCGCAACCTGTGGGACGCGGCGGCGGCCGCCGGCTGCAGCGCGGTCCAGCTCGACCTCGCCGCGAGCACGCTCGCGGGCATCGATCGGGGCGTGCTGCTCGACATGGCCGCGCGCTTCGGCTCGCCGTGTCTGCACGACGACGAGCGCCGCTGTTCGATCCTCGTGCAGGGCCTGCATCCCGCGCGCGGCCTGCCCAGCGTCGCCCCAGCGCGGCCACCCGCACCGGTGCGCGCGGCCGCGAACGCGACGGCGTCGGCGCCCACGCGCGCGACCGCGTCACCGTACGCCGCTGCCATCGCCGAGGCCGCGCGCGATCCGTGGCACGGCCACCTGCTGCCGCCGCACCCCGACTGCATCCTCGTCGCCGCGGCCGTGATGGCGTGATGCTCATGCTCGCGGTCGAGCGCGACAGCCACGTGATCCGCGAGGCCGGCTTCTTCGGCAGCACCGACGCCGCCACCACCGGCGTGCTCGAGGTGCTCTGCCGCGTGGTCGAGTCGCTGCCGCTGCTCGAGGCCGCGCAGCACGGACCCGCGCGGCTCGAGCACGCGCTGCGCGATCCCGTTGCGCCGCCGCCGGTGCCGGGCATCGTCACGCCGAGCGCGGCCGATCCCGCGTTTGCGTTGCCGACGACGCTCGTGCGCGACGCGCTGCAGCGCTACCGCGAGCACACCGGCTTCGCCGAACGCGACAGTCGCTACGACCCCGGCCCGGGCCCGCGCTGGCGTGGGCTCGACGAGGCCGCACGCGCCCAGGCCGTCGCCGCGACCCTGGCGCGCTACACCCGGGCCCACGGCGCGGCGGCGGACGACGCCGAGCTGGTCGCGATCGAGATCGGCATCCGCGTGGTGGTTCGTGTCGGCGGTGCGCTCGCGGGCCGCGATCGCGGCGCGCACTGCATGGCGATCGAGCGCGCGCTGCAGGCCGAGATCGATCCGCGACTCGAGCTGTACCTCGAGGAACGCAAGGACCGCAACAAGCTGCGCCGCCTGGCGGTGGTGTGAGCCGCGGGAGCGAGACATGACCGGCCTGACCGAGCACACCGACCTCATCCTCGACGGCACGAAGATCGCGTGGCACCACGATCGCGTGGCCGCGTGGCAACGCGGCGAGCGTATCGCACCGATCACCATCGACATGGCGCTCACACGCGCGTGCAACTTCGCATGCGAGTACTGCTACGCGATGCTGCAGGAGAACGATCGCAAGGTCATCACCCGCGAGGTCATGCACGGCTTCCTCGAGGACTGCGCCGAGATCGGCGTGCGCGGCATCAGCTTCGTGTCCGACGGCGAGAGCACCATCTCGCCGGTGTTCGCCGACGCCGTGCGCTACGGCCACGAGCTGGGCCTGTCCATGGCCGTGGGCACCAACGGGCTCGCGCTCACGCGCATGCGGCTCGAGGAGGTCCTGCCGTACCTGACGTACCTGCGCGTCAACATCTCCGCGGGCGAGCGCGAGCGCTACGCGCAGATCATGGGCGTGCGCGAGGGCTGGTTCGATCAGGTGTGCCAGAACATCCGCGACATGGTCGAGATCAAGCAGCGCGACGGCCTGCCGGTCACGATCGGGATGCAGATGGTGGTGATGCCGGGCTACGGCGACCAGATCCTGCCGCTGGCGCGCCTGGGTCAGCAGCTGCGACCCGACTACCTGGTGCTCAAGCACTGCTCCGACTCCGAGGACGGCGAGCTGGGCGTGGACTACGACGCCTACGAACGCATCTACGACGAGCTGCGCGCGGCCGAGGCGCTGTCCGACGAGCACTACAAGGTCGTGGTCAAGTGGTCGAAGATCGAGGCGAAGGGCCGCCGCTCGTACCAGCGCTGCTACGGCCCGCCGTTCATGATCCAGCTGTCGGGTTCGGGCCTGGTCGCGCCGTGCGGCATGCTGTTCAACGAGCGCTACGCCAAGTTCCACATCGGCAACATCTGCGAGACCCGCTTCAAGGACATCTGGGCCAGCGACCGCTACTGGGAGGTCATGAACCACCTCGCGTCGCCGGCTTTCGATGCGCAGAAGATGTGCGGCTCGCTGTGCCTGCAACACAAGGTCAACGAGGCCCTCGACGCGCTGCAGAAGGACCTCGTGCAGCTGCGGCGCCCGGCCGGCGCCGAGCCGCAGCACCTCGCGTTCGTGTGAACTTCCGCGGGGCGCGGCGCCCGGGCTATGCTGCGCCGCGGTGCTCGGCCCGCTCGAGAAAGCCCTGCTCGCGATCCTCTTGTTGGTGCTCATGTTCGGCATGGGCGCGGGCCTGACCGCGGACAACTTCCGTCAGGTCGCACGGAGACCGTTCGCGCCGCTGCTGGGCCTGGCGTCGCAGTTCGGCTGGATGCCGCTGGTCGCCTTCGCGCTGGCCAAGGCGCTGCGGTTGCCCGACGACCAGGCCATCTCGCTGCTGGTGGTCGGTTGCGTGCCCGGCGGGACGACCTCGAACCTGTTCACGATGTACGCGCGCAGCGACGTCGCGCTGTCGGTGTCGATGACCGCGATCTCGACCGTCACCGCGGTGGTGTTCATGCCGCTGGTGCTGGGGCTCTACGGCAGCGCGTTCACCTCGGCCAGCTTCACCATCCCGCAGGGCGGCATCATCAGCACGCTGGCGCTGATGCTGGTACCGCTGTTCGCGGGCATGGCCGTGCGCGCGCGCTGGCCCGCGCGCGCGCCTGCGATCGAGCGCGTCGGCTCGTTCGCCGGCTTGGGCGTGCTCGTGCTGCTCGTGGTCACCGGCCTGGTCGGCAACGCCGATCTGCTCGGCCGCACCTCGGCGACCATGTTCGCCGCGGCCGCGGGCGTGGGCGTGTGCGGCTTCGGCTTGGGCTACCTCGGCGCTGCGATCGCGCGCCTGCCGGTGCCGCAGCGCCGCGCGATCGCGTTCGAGACCGGCATCCAGAACAGCCCACTGGCGCTGGGCATCATCGTCGCGACGTTCCCCGAGTCCATGCACGAGCGCATGCTGTGGCTGCCGCTGCTGTACGCGCTGCTGGTGTTGCTGTCGGCCTCGGCACTCACGTGGTGGTGGCGCAGCCGCGCACCGGACTCGTCGGCGGTGTGAACACGGCCTGCGGGCGCCGACGCCGGCGCAGCCCGCCGACGACCGCGAGCCACAGCCACGCCGCGGGGCTCGGTGCGCCGTCGGTCGCGCACGCGCAGCTGGTGTCCGCGCCGCGCTGGCCCGGGCCGTTGGGCAGCGCAGCGCCGTCCTCGCTGCCACCGTCGCCGCCGTCGGAGCCGGTGCCCACGCCCGAGTCCACGCCACTGCCGCCGTCGCTGCCGCCCGAGTCGGCGCCGCAACCCTCGTCGAGCATGCCGTCGCAGTCGTCGTCGATGCCGTTGCAGCTCTCGTCGGCGTCTGGCGACACGTCGGCGTCGGCGTCGTCGCAGTCGGGCCCGTCGGGCGTGCCGTCGCCGTCCGCGTCGACGACCACGTACTCGATGCGCAGGCTCGCGGCCGCGGCCGCGTTGCCCTCCTTGGACCAGAAGTGCGTGCCGTTGCCGTCGGTCGGCGGGGAGAACACCGCCAGCGACCAGGTCCCGCCCTGGTCGATCGCGGTGCCCAGATCGATCGACAGCGGCGTGTCCGCGGCGCCGGGTCCGATGCGCCCGAGCGAGGCAGGCTCGAACGCCGGCCGCGTGTTCCACGTCATGGTCGACTCCGACCACGTGCTGTCGGTGACCAGGTGGACCTCGCCGCCGTCGCCGTCGGACGATGGCGCGGTGCTGACGTGCATCGACAGCCGCGCGCCGGTGATCTTGCCCTCGATCTGCGGCACGTCGAACTTGAGGTATGCAGTGGTGCCGTCGGCCTCGACCGCGAGATCGGTGGGGTCGGGGAACACGGTGTCGGGCCAGCCCGGCCCCGCCGCGACGTCCTCGATCACCGGCACGGTCACCGTCATCATGTCGCTGGGGATCGCTTCCCAGCACACCTGGTCGTTGCTGGCGGTGGCGTTGGGCAAGCCCCAAATGGTGCCGCCGTCGGCGGTGACGAACTCCAGCAGCACGATCGCGTCGACCGCGTTGCCCTCGGGGTTGTCGCCCAGGCCATCGAACTGACCGACGTTGCAGAGCAGCGTGTAGCCGGCCTCGGTCGGGCGCATCCACATGGTGACGTTGCAGGTCTCGGTGCCGTCGACGAACACGACCGCTGAGGCGTTGGGATCGGCCCAGTGCTCGCCGCAGGTGCCACCGCAGCACGAGTTGCCGTACTCCATCTTCAGCGTGCCCGACGGATGTGCGTCGTTGGGCGGATCGTCGGGGCCGTAGACCTTGATGCCGGCGTCTTGGCCGGTGGCGCAGGTGCTGTTGCGCATCTGCGCCAGCGAGCCCTTGCCGCCGGGGAAGTCGGCCGGGTTCACGCCCACGAGATCGAACGTCAGCGTCACGTCCGTCGCGACCGTGCCCGCGTCGGCCATGGCCGCGTTGAACTCCGCGACCGTGCCGCACACGGTCTCGGCGCGCGCCCTCGCAGCGCCACCGAACCACGCGAGCAAGCCCAGGCCCGCGCACGCCACCTTCGTCCGAAGCCCACCCCGACGCATGCTTCGATGCTACACGTGCGCTCGACCGCGCGAGACGGGCAAGTGGGCAGCCGATGCGTGCATTCGGGCAGGAGTTGACGAGGGTGTGCGGCGCGCCACGGCGGCGGCACGGCCCGTCGATTGCCGCAATCGATTGCGCGCGCACGTGCGCGTGGCGACAGAGCCTCGCTGGTGCGCTCGCGCTCGCGTTCGGCCTCGCCTGCGGCACGCGCGTGCGCGATCGCGAGCCGCCCGCCGCGAGCCCGCGACCGTCGCCCGTCGCAGCGGCTTTGCGCGACCGCATCGCCGATGGCTGCCCCGAGGCCGCACCGGACAGCTGGGTCGGTTGCGAGGACTTCGACGCCATCGACGATCCGCAGCTGCAGCTGGGCGAGTGGCTGGTGTTCGATCGCGGCTTCGAGGTCGTCGACGCCCCCGGTGGCGGTCGCATGCTCGCGGTGCACCTGCGTCCGCACGTCGGCTTCGGCGGATGGGTCACGCTGCGGGTCGGCGCCGGGCCGGTGTCGGCGCAGCACGGCGCGGAGATCGACGCCGCCGACGAACACTTCGACGCGCTGTGGCTGCGCTACCGCGTGCGCACCTCCGACGACTGGCCTGGCCACGCCATCGGCGACATCGGCGAGTTCATCGCGATGGATCCTCGACGTTGGGCCATCGCCGCCGAGATCGCGATCCGATCCGAGGACGACCTGCGGCTCGCACCGCTGGGTTGGAGCTGCATCGAGCCCGATGGCACGCTGCGTTGCGACGGTCGCAACGACTGGCGCGGCGGCCTGCGCAACATCTGGCGCGCGCACGGGTCCACGCAGTGGTTCGACGCGGCGCATGCCGGCAGCTGGCGCTGCGTCGAGGCCCACGTGCAGCTCGACCACGCCGACGACGGCGCCGCGCAGGTGTGGATCGACGGCGAGCTGCAGGCGCAGGCCCAGGGCCTGCGCTTGCGCGGACCCTGGCGGGGTGCCGGCCTCAACGCGCTGCGCTTCACCAGCTACACCCAGCCGCCGGAGCGACCGCTCTCGTTCTTCATCGACGACGTGGTGTTTGCGACCGCGCGGGTGGGCTGCGAGTGAGCGGCGAGGGATCGGGGTGGGCGTCGAGCCAGGCCTGCACCGCGTCGGCGCGCTCGCCCTGGTCGGCGTCGACGTAGGCATCGCGCGCGCGCGCGGCCGCCGCGCGCGCCTCGGTCGGTCGCGCCGCCGACCACAGCGCGGTCGCGAAGGACTCCTCGACGTCGCCGACCAGCGCGGGATCGATGTCGACCTCGTCGAAGCCCGCGAGCGCGCGCGCGAAGCTGTCGATGCCTTCGTCCACGCGTCCGAGCGCGACCAGGCCGGCGGCGAGGCGCGCGAGCGCGAACGGTCGCGCCTGCGGTGGCGCGATCGCGGCGGCGCGCCGCAGCAGCGGCAACGCCTCGTCGTGCCGGCCGCGTGCACCGTGGGCCTGGGCCAGCGCGAGCAAGGGGAACGCGAGGTCGGGTGCTCTGTGCCCGAGGCCGCCTCGAGCAGGGCCAGCGCCCGTCGCTGGTGCGCCGCGGCGCGATCGGGATCACCCAAGGCCGAGAAGGCCGCGCCGAGGTTCGACTCGACGATGCCCAACTCGGCCCCCGGCGCGTCGGACAGGGCGGTCAGCAGCTCGCGCGCGCGCTCGAGCTCGGCGATGGCGTCGCGGGCACGGCCGGCACCGACCAGGGCGTCGCCGCGCAGCGCCAGCAGCTTCGCCAGCATCGGATCGCGCGCGCGGCCCTCGATCACCAGGCTGGTCTCGGCGTCCTGCAGGTGCTGCAGCGCCGCGGGCACGAAGCCCAGGTCGAGCCCGCCACCGCGAGGTTGAGCAGGGTCTCCGACACCACCGGTTGTGCGCGCGTGCCTGCGTCCTGCACCGTGGCGAGACTGTCGAGCAGCAACGCGCGTGCGCCCGAGGCGTCGCCGCGCATGCGTCGGACCGACGCGAGGTTGACCTGCGCGCGCACGACGTTGGGGTGATGTGGGCCCAGTCGCGCGCGCAGGCTCGCGAGCGCGAGCTCGAGTGCGTGGTGTGCCGCATCGAGCTCACCCAGGGCCAGCGTGGCGTTGCCCAGGCCGTTGTGGACCAGCGCGAGCTCATCGGGATCGACTGCGCCGCTGCTGCCTGCGGCCGCCACCAACGCCTGCTCGAAGCGCGCGCGCGCCTGCGTCGGCGCGCCCGCAGCGAGCTCGACATAGCCACGGGTGCGCGCGAGCTCGACCGCCAACCCCGAGGGCTCACCCGCGCGTTCCATCCACCGCTGCGCCTGATCGAGCAGCGCGCGGGCTTCGTCGACGCGACCGAGACGCTCGCCGAGCAGATCGCCCAGTCGCATCGCTGCGGTCGCCGCCGCGCTGTCGTAGCCGGCGCTCTCGGCCGCCTGCAGCGCCGTCGTCAGCGCGTCCTCCACATCGCTCCACCGCCCGAGATCGTCGAACAAGCCCGCGGCCGCGAGGCCGACCTCGGCCTGGGTCGCGAGGTCGCCCAGGCGCGCGGCGTCGTCGCGGGCGGATTGCGCGAGCGCGAGGGCGTCGTCGAAGCGCGCCAGCCGACGCAACGCGCCGATGCGATCGGCCTGCTCGCGCAGCATCGCGGCGGCGCGACGCGCGACGGGATCGTCGGGCAGTCGCGCAGCCTCGGCGAGTGCGTCGTCGCCGTTGCACGACGCCACCGGCGGCAAGCCCTCGACCGCGGCCAGGGCCGTGCGCGAGGGATCGTGACCGCCCTCGACCAGGCCATCGAGCACGGTGGCCAGCGCGAGGCGGCGGCGATCGAGGCAGGCCATCTGCGCGTCGAGCAGCGGGTCGCCCGCGAATGCGCGCGCGGCCGCGGCCTCGCAGGCCTGCTCGTGCGCGACCAGCCACGACGCGGCGTAGCCGTCGAGCGCCCGGCGGACACCCGCGGCAGCGTCCTCGCTCCACGCGTGGCCCGAGCCCGCGATCGCCTCGGCGGCCGCGCGCGCGCGCGCGGGATCGTAGGAGCGCGCCAGCGCCTGCGCGGCGCCGGAGCAGCGCTGATCGTCGGTGCCCGGTCGCATCGCCGCGAGCGCCAGCACCGGCAGCGCGAGCGCGGCCAGCAGCCGTCGCCGTCGCACGCTGCGGCGCGCCCGCTCGATCGCCTGCCGCAACGCGGCCCGGGTGCGGTGGCGATCGTCGGGCGCGCCCGCGAGGCCGCGCTCGAGCGCGCGTCGCAGCGCCAGCGGCACGCGTCCGCGCGCGGGACCGTGGCCGACGTTGGCGGCCGGATACGTCGCTGCGGCGGGGAAGCGGCCGAACAGCGCGGCCCACAGCGCGACGCAGAACGCGAACTGATCGGCCTCGGGTCCGCAGGCCCGGCCGTCGCGCTGCTCCGGGGCCATGAACGCGGGCGTGCCGACCACGCGCGCCGTGATCGTGCTGGGCTCGCCGTCGTCGCCGCCGTCGCTGGGACCGCTGCCGTGCTCGTCGTCGAGCTGCGCGAGCCCGAAGTCGAGCACGACCACGCGACCGTCGCGGGTCTGCATGACGTTGGCGGGTTTGAAGTCGCGATGGATCACGCCGGCGGCGTGCGCGGCCGCGAGTCCACGCCCGGCCTCGCGGTAGCGAGCGACGACCTCGGTCCACGCCGGTCGCGTGCGCGCGCGCCAGGTCTGCAGCGTCTCGCCGTCGAGCAACTCGGTGGTGACGAACACGCGGCCGCGCCAACTGCCGACGTCGAGGATCGCGAGCACGCGCGGATCGGCGACGCGCCAGCGCACGGGCCTCGCGGGTCATGCGGGCCTGATCGCGCGTGCCGGTGTGCAGCAGCTTGATCGCCACGCGTCGTCCCAGCCGTGGATCGAGCGCGGCCCACACCGTGCCCATGCCGCCGCGGCCGATCGGCGCCTCGATCTCGTAGCGGCCCACGCGGGTGCCGCGGGGCAGTCGCGCCTCCTGCTCGAGGTCGAGCCGCGCGGCGGTGTCGCCTGCGGCGACGGTGTCCAGCCCCGAGGAGCGCGCGCGAGCGGGTCGCCGCGATCGCGTCGTCGTCCATGCGAGCCATCAGCGCCACGACCGCGAGCCACTGCGGTTCGCGATCGATCGCGATCTCGATCGCCGCGCGTTCGCATTCGTCGGGCTCGCCGCGCACGTACGCGGCGATGCGTGCCTCCGTCAGGCTCGGTGCCACCCCCGATGCGGCCGCGGGATCGCTCATGCGCGCGCTGCCATTGTGATACGATGACGCTCGTGTCGCAGGGCCAGCCGGCAGCGTCGATGGCGACGACACCGAGCCAGGCCTTCCTCGCGGCGTGGTTGGGCGATCCCGACGAGGCGCAGCGTGGGCAGCTGGCGTCGCGGCTCGACGAGCTCGCGCGCGCGATCGCCGAGGCCTGGCCCGCGGGTGTGCCCGCGGCGGTGCCGCTGGCGGGGTTCTTCGCCGAGCTCGCGCGCTGCCTGCCCGAGGGCACCGCCGACGCCGACCTCGATCGCGCGCTGGCGGCAGTGCACGCGGTCGATCTCTACCTCGCGTTCGCATGCCGCCGCGGCGATGCCGGCGCGCTCGCACGCTTCGAGCGCGAGTGCGTCGCACCGCTCGACCCGGTCATCGCGCGGGTCGACGGCACGCGCACGTTCGTCGACGAGGCCGGGCAACGCGTGCGCCTCAAGCTGCTGGTGTCGGACGACGGCGAGCCGCCGCGGCTGGCCCACTACGCCGGACGCGGACTGCTGCGCGCTGTGGCTGCGCGTGGTGGTGGTGCGCGAGGCCCTGACCCTGGTCCGCGCGCAGCGGCGTGCGCCCGCGCTCGACGACGACGAGGTGCTCGCGCTCGAGGCCGCCGACAGCGGCCCCGAGCTGGGCCTGCTCAAGCAGCACTGGCACGGCGAGTTCGTGGCCGCGTTCCAGTGCGCGCTGGGCGAGCTCGAGGCGTCCGAGCGCAACCTGCTGCGGCTGCACTACCTGCACGGGCTGTCGATCGACGAGCTGGGCAAGCTGCTGGGCGTGCACCGCTCGAGCGCGGCCCGACGGATCGTGCGGACGCGCGAGGCCCTGCTGGCGGCGACGCGACGGGCGTTGCTGGCGAAGATGGCGGTCGGTCGGCAGGACTTCGATCAGCTGATGGCGCTGGTCGCCAGCCGCCTCGATCTGAGCATCGAGCGGTTCCTCGCCGCGCGCGATACGCAGGGCGCGGCGGGCTGACGCGCGCCGCGGCGGGTCGGGGACAGGGGCCAGCATCGCCTCGCTGTCCCAACCACGCCGCGCTGGCCTCGCGGTCGCAAGAAATCTCGCGCGCGGTTTCCCGCGACGGTCCCGGCACCCCGGCGTCATCGGGCTGAACCCGTGCTGCGCACCACGCCCCGATCTCGCACCGCCCTGCTGCCGACCCTGATGATCGCGCTCGCGCCCGCGTGCGCGGAGCCGTGCGCGGACGACGGCCTGCGCCAGCGCTGCGACGCGGTCCCGCTGGTGTCGGGCTCGAGCAGCGGCGCCGGTCCCGACACCACCGGCGACGCGGGCGGCAGCGACGGGTCCGCACCTGGTACGTCGTCGAGCGGAGGCGCCGATGCATCGGGCGACAGCACGGGTGTCGGCGTGCTCGCGACCGGCAGCAGCGACGGCAGCAGCAGCGACGGCAGCAGCAGCGACGGCGGCGACGGCAGCAGCAGCGAGGGCGGCTTGCCGCGCGAGCCCGTGGATCTGTCGGGCTGGAGCGTGGTGCAGACCCAAAGCGATCGCGTGCTGGTGCTGCCCGAGGGCACGATCGTCGCGCGCGGCGGCACCGTCGTGATCGCGCGCGACGCGAGCCGCGAGGCGTTCGAAGCCTTCTGGGGTGTGGTGCTCGGCGACGACGTGGTCTACGTGCAAGCCGACGACGTGCTGCCGGTGTGCAACGGCGACGAGACCTTCGCGCTGGTCGCCGCCGATGCCACCGTGGTCGACGGACCCTCGCCGCCGCTGCAGGCCGGCACGCTGCTGTCGCGCATCGACGCGTCGTTGCCCGGCGACGACCCCGACGCGTGGGCGCTCGGCGATCCCCTGGTCGACGCGACACCCGGCACCGTCGCGCTGGTGGGCGCGAGCCCGGGTGAGCCGCGGGTGTCGGAGGTGGTCGACCCCGCGGACGTCGGCGCGTTCGTGTACGAGTACGTCGAGCTGTACGTCGGCGCGTGAGCGGGTCTCACGAGGCGTCGTCGGGTTGGGCCACGCCGCGCAGCGACGCGGCCCAGCGATCGAGATCGGCTGCGGTCACGCTGCCGGTCACGGGGTCGATGGTCGGCAGCAGCGCGCGCAGGCGATCCTTGGCCCGCTGCAGCCGCGACTTGATGGTGTTGGGTTCGACCTCGAGCACCGTCGCGATCTCGTCGCGGCTCAGGCCCTCCCAGTAGAACAGCTCGATCGCGAGCTGCATCTCCAGCGGCAGCATGCGCAGGCCCTGCAGCAGCACGCGCTGCTCCTCGCGCATCGCGACCGCGCCGCTGGGGCTGAGGCCGCCGTCGCGTCCGCTCGCGGTGCCCGGCGCGATGACGTTGGCCCGCCGGGCGTCGCCGCGCTGACTCATCAGCAGCTGGTTGCGCGCGATGCCCAGCAGGTACGCGCGCACCGGCACGCCCGCAGGGATCGAGCCCTTGGCCTGGGCCAGGGCCAGGAAGCTGCGCTGGACCAGGTCTGCGGTGTGTGGGCCCGCCCGCGGGCGCAAGAAGCGGAACACCAGCGCGAAGTGGCGCGCGACCAGGGCGTCGCCTGCGAGCTTGTCGCCGTCTTGCCACGCGCGCAGCAGCGCGTCGTCGTCGTCGGGCGTCATGGGTGTGACCACGCTATCACGGCGTCGGTCGCAGCATGCCGCGCAGCTGGTCGAGCTCGGCGGCCAGCGCGGGGTCGTCGAGCGTCACGCCGTCGAGCTGCGCGAGCTCGGAGCGTGCGCGCACGTGCTCGCCGAGGTGGTACGAGGCCTGCGCAGCGCCGAGCCACGCGCGCGTGCGACGGGCATCGCCTGCGGGCATCAGTTCCAGGGCCAAACGGGCGTGCCGCGCCGAAGCGGGCCAGTCCTGCAGCCGTCCCCACGCCGCCGCGAGGTTGGCGTGGTACCCGGCCAGCTCGGGCGCTGCGCTCGAGCTGCTTGCGGCGGCCAGCGCCGCGTCGAAGTCCGCGATCGCGTCGAGGTACGCGCCGCGATCGCCCTCGATCGCACCGCGGCTGTTGAGCAGCGGCGCGCGCCACGGGTGCCCGCCGGGATAGGCCGCATCGAGGCGCTCGATCGCCTCGGTCGCGAGCGCGAGCGCCTCGTCGCCGCGGCCCTGACGTCGCCGCAGCGTCGACAGGTGCGACAGCACCTTCACGATCGAGACGCCGCTGCCGGCTCGCCCCTGCAGCAGCCCGCGCGCCTGCAGCAGCGCCGACTCGGCGCCGGCGTGATCGCCCGCGCGCGAGCGCACCTCGCCGAGGTTGTTGAGCATGGTCGCGCGCTGCTCGATCCACGCGTCGCCCAGCTGCTCCAGCGTCGCGGCTGCCTGCGCGAACTCGGCCGCGGCCGCGGCCAGCTCGCCGCGGTCGTTGCGATTGCTGCCGCGCACCGCGGCCAGTCGCGCGCTCGCCAGCGCCGGGTGACCCAGTCGTTGCAGCGCGGTCTCGGCGTGGCGCTCCCAGGTCTGCGTCGCGGCGACGTCACGGCGCTTGCGCGAGTACAGCACCGAGAGCAGCTCGGCCGCGCGCTGGGTCTCGAGCACGTGATCGAGCTCGGACGCGGACCAGTACGCCGCCTGCAACCCGCGCTCGGCCTCGTCGACGCGGTTGCGTGACAGCTCGGCGAAGCCCAGCGCGGTCGCGGCCTCGATCGACAGCGGCGCGAAGCCCAGGGCCTGGGCCTGGTCGACCACGTCCTGGGCCTCGGCCGCGCTCTCGTCGATGCGGCCGATGTCGACCAGGGCGCGCGAGACCGCCACGCGCGCGCGCAGGCTCGCGACATCGTCGGCGATCGCCGCGGGCGCGACCGGCTCCCACTGCGCGGTCGCGGTCGCGGGCTCGCACTGCTCGAACGGTGGCAGGGCCGCGAGCGCACCCGCGACCTGAGACGGCGTCAAGCTGCGTGCGGCGGCGACCGCCAGCAGCTGCGAGCGTTCGTGCGCGCGCTGCAACGCGCACGCGCGCGCGTCGTCGGGCGCGGCCTGGGCGGCGCAGCTGGCCTGCGCCAGCGCGCCCAGTCGGGCGGCGGTCTGTTGCAGCGCGGTGTCGTCGCCGGGTGCGGCCTGGGGCGCGAGCTCGGCGAACGCCGCGGCGTCGCGCTCGAGCTGCTGGCACATCGGCGCTGCCGCGGCGCTCGCAAGCCACGCCGCGACGCCCGCCGCCGCGAGGGCACAGACCGCCCCGAGCGCGAACGCACGGCGGGTGGGCCGGGGCCTCGGGCACAGCGCATCCGCGAATTGTTCGAGATCTGCGAATCGATCCTCGGGCGCGAGCGCGAGGCCGCGGGCGAGCGCGCGGCGAGCCTCGCGGGGCAGTCGCGGGCGCTGGGGCAGCGTCGCCGGCGTGCCCGCGTCGTAGGCGAGCGCGAGCTCGTACGCCGAGGTCTGTGGGAACGGCCGCACCCCGAAGAGGGCCTCGAACGCGGTCACGCACAGCGCGAACTGATCGCAGCGACCATCGAGATCGCGGCCCAGCAGCTGCTCGGGCGACATGTAGTTCGTGGTGCCGACGATCATGTTGGCCCGCGTGAGCCGGGTGCGCAGCGGCGCGCCGTCGATGCTGTCGGTGTGCGATCGCTGCAGCTCGGCGATGCCCAGCGCGAGGCCGAAGTCGACCCACACCACGCGGCCCTCGGGCGTGACCAGCAGGTTGGTCGGCTTGACGTCGCGGTGGACCAGGCCGTGGACGTGCGCGTGGTGCAGCGCGCGACCCACGTCGCACAACACCGCGACGATCTCTGGCTGCGACGGCGACGTCCGCATCCACGCACTCAGATCGCCGCCGTCGAGGTGCTCCATCACGACGTAGATGCCGCCGCCGCCGGCGATCTCGCCCAGGGCTGCGAGCTCCTGGGGGCCGTAGCGGCCGACGTCGTAGATCTCCACGATGCCCGGATGGCGCAGCGCGGCGATGGCCCGGGCCTCACGCAGCAAGCGACGCTCGGAGCGGCTGGCATCGGTGCCGTCGAGGCCCTCGCCGCGCACGAACTTGATCGCGACGCTGCGGCCCAGCCGGGTGTCGAGCGCGTCGAAGACCATGCCCGCGCCCCCGCGTCCCAGCGGGCGGCGCACGAGGTAGGGGCCCAGCCGGGTCTCGGCGTGCGCGATGCCCATGCGCGCGAAGACCTGCGCGCGGACCTCGGCCTCGTCGTCGTGTTGCTCGCGCGCGCGGTCCAGCGCGCGACGCAGCGTCCACTCGCTCAGCTCCTGCAACCTCACCAGTTTGGCAAAGCGGCATGCGATCGATCAACGACGCTTCGTCGCGCCGGCGCCTGCGGTGGATTCAGAACGGATCCATGACCTCGCCCGCGGGCGTGTCGACGCGGCGGGGCAACGCGCTCGCGGGATCGGCGGCGGTCGCGGCCGGCGGCGTCGCGACCGTGGGCGCGGTGCTGGGCGCAGTCGCGCCGGGAGCCGCCGCGTCCGCACGGGTAGCCGGCTCCGGGGCGCTCGCGGCCGCCCGCGCGTTGCGCCGTGGGCCGCCCGCCCGCGCAGGTTCGGCCGGCGGTGTCGGCTGCGGCGGGTCGCGCGGCGCAGGTTGGTTTGCCGTGCCCGCCGGGGCCAGCTGCGGTGGCCGAGGCGAGGCCGGCGGTCGCCAGGTCTCGATGCTGCCGCGCTCGCGCGCCGGCGGCTCGCTGCCGGCGACATCGCCGGGTGGGGGTCGCGAGATCACGGGCGCGCCTGCCGAGGTCGCGGCGGGTTCGATCGTGCCCGGCTCGTCTGCGGCCGCGCGCGCGCGCACGAAGCGATGCAGCTGCCACGCGGCGACGCCCGCGAGGCCGACGCACACCAGCCCCAGTGCGAGCCCGGCGCGCGGCCGCGGTCGACGCGGTTGTCGCGGCGCCGTCGCGAGCACGCGATCGATCGCCGATCGCAGCGCTGCCGCGCTCTCGTAGCGCTGCGCCGGTGCCTTGTGCAGGCACTTGAGCACGATGGCCTCGACCGCCGGCGGCAGCCGCAGAAACGGCGTGGCCTCGCGCAGCGGTCGCGGATCGTCGAACAGGTGACCTGCGACGACCGCGTGCGCGGTGGTGCCTTCGAATGGCAGGCCCCCGGTGAGCATCTGATAGGCCACGCAACCGACCGCGTAGACGTCGCTGCGACCGTCGATGGGATCGCCGCGCAGCTGCTCGGGGCTCATGTACGCCGGCGTGCCGAAGACCACGCCAGCGCTGGTCAGCGCGACGCTGTGCGGGTCGGGGATCATCGCCTTGGCGATACCGAAGTCGAGCAGCTTCACGAAGTCGGGCGTGCCGCTGCGCTCGACCAGGAAGACGTTGTCGGGCTTGACGTCGCGGTGGATCACGCCGACCTCGTGGGCGGCCGCGAGTGCGTCGGCGATCTGCCGCAGGATCGCCAGCGCGCGCGCCCACGGCACCGGGCCGCAACGCTGCAGCCGCGCGCCGAGCGACTCGCCGCGCAGCAGCTCCATCGCGAAGAACGGGGCCCCGCGCGGCGACTGGCCGAAGTCGAAGATCTCGATCACGTGGGGATGGGCGATGCGTGCGACCAGCCGGGCCTCGCGCACGAAGCGGTCGCAGTGCGCGGGGTCCTCGAGCCCGGCGCACAGCAGCTTGATCGCGACCGGCTTGCGGATCGCGATGTGCCGGCCCTCCCACACCTCGCCCATGCCGCCTTGGCCCATGCGCCGCACGAGGTGGTAGCGCTCCGCCAGCACCGCGCCGGGCGCGATTCCGCTGGGCACCGCGAGTGCGGCGAGCCAGGCCGCGTCGTACAGCAGCACGGTGGTGCCGCGGCGTTCGCCCGGCTCGGGCGTTCGTGGGCGTGACCGCGGCCGGCAGCACTTGCGCGCCGCCGTCGCCGGGCACGACCGCGACCTGGGTTCGCCCGGCCGCGGCACCGGGCGGGGGGGCGGAGAACTGCAACACCGTGTAGCGCGGGGCGTCCGACATCGCGGGCAACGAAGGGTCGATGTCGCGCGGTGCGGCTGTGACGATCGCGATCGTCACAGCGTCGGCAGGGCCCGTCGATCGGTCCGATGCTCCACCGTGTGCTCCACACGACCGGCGTGGCCGCGCTGGCCCTGGCGATCTCGCTCGCGCCGCGACCGGCCCAGGCCGGACCCGCCGAGGACGACGCGAGCTTCGAGCAGGCCCGCACGCTCCACCGCCGCGCCCAGGCCAAGTACGAGACCTTCGACTACCTCGGTGCGATCCAGCTGTGGACCGAGGCCTACGATCAGATCGCCGGCCACCCGCGGGCCGCGACCGTCCGCGCTGCGATCGTCTACAACCTCGCCAGCGCGCGGCAGAAGCAGTTCGAGATCGATCACGACCGCAACCACCTCGAGCTCGCACGGCGGCTGCTCGAGAGCTACCGTGACGCGCTGCCCGAGGCGGGCGACGACGAGGCGGTCGCGGCCGAACACGCGCGCGTGCAGGCCAAGCTCGACGAGCTGTCGGCGTTGCTCGAGCCCGACGGGGGCACGGGCGGCGCAGCTCCGGCCGCGACGGCGCCCGCGGACCCGGGTGCAGCGGCTGTCCCGGTGCGCTCGGGTCGCGCTGCGATCATCGGCGGCGCGGTCTCGACCGGCCTGGGCGTCGCGTTGCTCGGTGGCATGGGGGCCGGGCTCGCGATCGGGCGCGGGGCCCAGCGCGACGGCGAGGAACCCGATCGCGCGGCCGCCGATCTCGCAGGGCTGACGCGCAAGGGCGAGGCGGCGAACCGCGCCGCGATCGCCACGGGTGTGCTCGGCGGTCTCGCGGTCGCCGCGGGTGTGACGCTGCTGGCGTTGGGCTTCAAGGCGCGCGCGCGGGCACGCAACGGCGGCCACGCACGCGCGCTGCAGTGGGCGGGTGGGGCATGGCACTTCTGAGATCGATGATGGGGGTGGCCGCGCTGGGCAGCGCGGCGTGTTTCGTGGGTGGACTCGACGCCGCGGGTCATCCCTGCGCGGTCGATGCCGACTGCGGGCCGAACCTGGTCTGCGCGGTCGACACGCAGGTGTGTACGCCACCGGGCGAGGACAGCAGCGGCGGCACCTCGCTGACCGACGGGGGCACGAGCACGGTCGGGACCACGTCGAGCACCAGCGAGACGCTCGGCAGCAGCGACGCCTCGAGCAGCGGCGACGCATCGAGCTCGGGCACCACCGCGAACCCCACCAGCGACACCGACGGCAGCACCAGCAGCGCGGCGACCAGCATGACCAGCGCTGCGGAGAGCTCGTCGAGCGGCGCCGCGCAGGAGTCGTCGAGCGGCGAGCCCTGCACGATCGCACTATCGGAGCTGACGCCGAGCTTGGGCAACACCGAGTTGGCGGTGCACGTGACGCTGACCGGCACCGCGCTCGATCAGGTCGACAGCTGGCAGGTCGGTGGCGTGGCCGCGACGCTGGTGCAGCTGATCAGCGCGCAACAGGCCGAGATCGAGATCCCCGCCGGCACTGGCCTCATCGGACCGGCCACGGTCGCGGTCAGCGGTGGTGGTTGCGACGCGGCGCTCGACAACGCCTACCGCTTCGTCGCGGACGTGCCCAGCTTCGACGATCTCCCCGCGGACGTGCTGACAGACCTGAGCGACGACCCGAGCGAGGCCGCGATCGTGCTCGACGACATCGACGGCGACGGCGCGCTCGACGTGGTCGTCTCGACCGCGGTGCCCGCGAGCGTGTCGGTGTGGGCCAACGACGGCAGCGGCAGCTTCGGCACCGCGATCGTCGAGGTCCCCTTCGTCGGCGGCACCGCGCTCGCGACCGGCGAGCTCGACGGCGACGGTCAGCGCGACGTCGTGGTCGCCAGCACCACGGATCTGCACATGTTGCTCACCGCGACCGGGCTCGACATGCCCTCCGAGTACAGCACCAACCTCGACCAGGTCCACGGCATCGCGGTGTTCGACGTCGATGGTGCGGTCGCGGACGACGTCGTCGTGCGCGGCGGCGACTCGGGTGCGCCGGTGGCCCGCACGTTCTTCACCACCGGCAATGCGCTGATGCCGATCAGCGAGGGCGAGATCATCGCCATCGATCCGGCCGGCGCGGTCGAGCCCACCCCCGGCCCCATCGCAGTGGCGGATCTGCACGGCGACGGCGTGCTCGACGTGGTCTTCCCGGTCGCGAATGCGGGCCGCGTCGCGGGCCTGTTGGGTGACGGTGCGAGTCACTTCGGATCGCTCGGGCTCACGCCGGTGGGCTTCGGCGCGTCGGTCCGCGGCATCGCGGTCGCGCGCTACAGCGGCGCCGTCAGCTTCGAGGCGCTCGTGGTCACCGAGGGCGGCATCGGCGGCACGTACCTGTGGGGCGCGGTCGAGCCGGGCGTCGCCACCTTCGCGCTGCAGGGCGTGACGCGCACGCTCGCCGGCACCGCGGTCGGCGCGGCCGCGGCCGACTTCAACCTCGACGGCTCGCCCGACGCGGCGGTCGCCAACGGCGCCAACGCGGTCGAGGTCTTGGCCTACGACGGTGCGCCATTTGGCGGCGTGGTCACGACCATCGGCGGTGGCACCAGCCAGGCCGCCATCGCCGCCGGCGATGTCGACGGCGACCAGCTGCCCGATCTCGTGCTGGTGCGGCACACCGATCCGCTCGAGGTGGTCGTGCTGCGCAACACCTCGGCCGACTGACGACCGAACCGACCGCGGCCACGGGTTACCAAGCCCGCGTAGGTCGTTGGTCATGGCGAAGCTGTCTCGTAGCGCATTCCTCTCCAGTGTGTGTCTGTCCGGCTGTCTGACGTTCGAGGACGACCCCGATCCGGGGCTCGACCGCGACGATCCCGAGGCCTTCGCCGCGAGCGAAGCCGAGGAGTTCGCGGCGGTGTCGATCGATCCGCGGCTGCTCACCGTCGATCCCTCGATCCCCGAGGTGCCGGTCACCGGCGAGTGGGTCGAGCTCGACCCCGGCGATCTCGAGATCTGCGAGGACGCCTGGTGCCGCGACGCGTTGGGCGCCGACGCCTTCACCGCCGAGATCGATCCCCAGGCGAGCACGCTCGCGTGCGGTTCGGGCACCAACGCCCCGGGCACGCAGTCGGGCTCGGGCTCGGGCACCGGCGCGACGGCGCAGATCGCCGCGAACAACGCCCAGGCCAACTGCACCGCCAACGCCGGCGGCGTCTACGTCAACGACATCCCCAGCTGTGCGCCGTGTCCGTCGCCCAAGAAGGGCTGCAGCTTCAGCTCCGCGGCCGCGCCCTCGGGCGGCTGGACCCACCAGCTGGGCAGCTGCACCATGACGCAACCCGGGCCGCTGACCGAGTACACCTGCACGGACACCTGCATGCGTCCGTGGACGGTCGCGTTCTCGTGCAGCGCGTGCACGTGCCCGTACGTGCTCGCGTCGCCGGCGAGCATCGACGACCTCGCGGCCGAGAACAGCGGCGTCGGGGCCGGCGCGGGTTCGGGCTCGGGCAGTTGCTCGTGCTCGGGTCTGACGTGCGGGATCTGAGTCTGTCCGGAGGAAGCTGTCGGGAGGAAGCTCCGCTCGTCAGCATCCGCGGGCAGGCTCTGGGCCGCCTGCGTCAGCGCGAGTTGCCGGGCGTGATGTGGAACGTGAAGTCGGTGAAGCGTTGCACCTCGCGGCCGGCGTCCTCCCAGCCGTAGGGATAGCTGCCGATGTGCCACAGCCGGATCGAGGTGTCGGCGACGATCTCGATGCCGGCCTGGCGCGCGCGCTCGCAGAACGCGAAGTCCTCGGGCAGGTAGCTGTGGCCGACCGCGTCGGGCACGATCATGGGCTGGAAGAACGGCAGCATGCGCTCGCCGTAGATCTCGTTGCAAGATGGCAGACTGCACGCTGCCACGATGCGCTCGTAGACCGCGCGGCGCGTGTGCACGAAGCCCATGCCCGCGCGGTCGATGCGCTGCAGCCCACCGTGCTCGCCGAAGCGCACGCTCTGGGTCTCGGGCAGGAAGTTGAACGCGAACGCGCGTTGGCCCTTCTTGGGGTAGATGCCGCAGCACAGCGGCAGCTGGTGTCGCCGCAGCCGCTCGACGTCCTGCGGATGGAACGCGACGTCGGCGTCGATCCACATCATCTCCTCGAAGCCCTCGTCGAGCGCGCGCGTGGCCATGACGTTTCGGCCCTGATCGATGGCCGAGAAGCCGTAGACTCGCTGCACCGCGTAGCCGCGCCGTTCGAGCTCGCGCAGGGCGGCCTCGCACGCCGGCTCGATGCGGTTGCCGACCGGCACCAGGACCACGCACGACTCGTTGCTCGCGGGCTTCGACATGCGCGGGAAGCTTGCGGCATTCGGCACGCGCCGGGCAAGCCCGCGCGTCGACGCAGCCCGGGGCACGCTCGCCACGCTCGGGCCGGAGCGCGAGCGCGGCTGGGATCGCTTCACGCTGCATCGCTGCCGCGCCGGCAGTCACCGCTGCGCGCGCGGCTCAGCCGGGGAACGCGGCGTCGATCATCGCTGCGAGATCGGCCACGAGCGCGCCGTGCTCGGTGCCGCCGGGATCGCCGGCCAGCAGCGTCTGCAGGCGCGCGAGCGCGTCGCGTGCCGGACGCTCGCGCGAAAGCCCGATGTTGGCCTGGATCGCGCCGACCAACGCGGGCCCAGCGTCCAGCGGCAGCGCGCTCTCGCCCGGCGCGAGCACCAGCGCCTCTTCGAAGCTCACCAGCGCGGCCTCGGTGTCACCGGCGGCCAGCAGCACGAAGCCGAGGTCGCTCTGGGCCAGCGCGACCGCGGCGCGGGGGTAGCCGTGTTCGTGCAGCAACTCGATCGCCCGCGCGGCCTGCTCGCGCGCACCTGCGGGATCGTGCTGCGCAGCCGCGAGCATCGCCGCGAGCCGCAGGCGATCGATGCGCCCGTCGAGATCACAGCCCACGGCCGCGGCCTGCTCGACCGCCGCGACCGCGGCCGGCAACGCCGGCGGATCCCAGATCGCGAGCACGAACGCGCGCGCGCTCAGGGCGTGGGTGCGCTGCTCGGCTGCGCCGGCCTCGGCGAGGGCGTCCGCGGCCCGTTGCAGCCACAGCAGGCCGCGATCGATCTCGCCGCGATCGATCGCGGCCTGGCCCACGCGCAGCATCGCGGAGCCCACCAGCGGGTGACGCGGACCCAGTCGCCGCGCCCGCGCCAGGGCCTCGCGTTCGAGCATCGCGGCGAGATCGAGCTCGCGTTGCTCGTCGAGCACCGCAGACCAGCGCAGCGCGAGCTCGACGAAGCTCGCGTCGTCCTCGGGGCGCTCGCGCGCGACGATCTCGAGCGCCCGCGCGAGCGCATCGTCGGCGCGCTGCAGCCGGCCGGTCGCGATCGCGTGGGCCGCGGTCGCGCGCCATGATGCCAGGCGATCTCGTGCCGTCGCGCTGGGCATGCGCCGCAGCGAGGCCGCGCCCCGCGCGCGCCAGTGCTCGGCCCAGCTGGGCCGCCGCGCGTCGGTCTCGAGCTGGGCCAGGGCGCTCGCGGCCTGCAGCACCCGCGCATCGTCGCCGGCGGCCTCGGCCGCGTTCGCGCCGCGCTCGAGCAGCGCGCGCGCCAGCTCGGGCTCACGCAACGCCGACCACACGCGCCCACGTACGACGTCCGCGGCCGCCCGCGTCGCGTCGTCGCCCGACGACGGCATCAGCCGTTGCAACGCGTCCAGCGAGGCCAGCGCCTCGTCGTGGCGACCCAGCGCGTGCGACCGCTCCGCCTGTTCCAGCAGCGCGGCCAACGGTGCGGCCGCGCCCGCCGGGTCGCTCGCGTCCTCGTCCGCGCACGCGCGGGGATCGAGCAGCTGCGCGGGCAGCTCGTGCAGCGTCGCGAGCTCGGCGGGCTCCGCGGTCTGGAGGCGTTCGATCACCGCGTCGAGTTCGGCGCGTGTCCGCGCCAGACAGCGCAACCTGGGCTGGCGCCCGCCCGCGCAGGCCTGCGCCCACGCGGACGACCAGCGATCGACCCACGCATCGATGCGCTCGACCAGGTGATCGGCCAGCGCCGCAGCGTAGGGCGCGGGCCGCGAGGCGATCGCATGGTGCAGCCGCGTCCGCGCCGACGGATCCCACGGCCTCGCGTGCTCGAGCGCCACGTCTTCGCACGACGCGGTCGCGGTCCGGCGGTCGATCGCAGCGATGCCGATCGCCGCGCCGACGATCGCCGCACCCAGCTGCAGCACGCGCCGTCGCGGCGCGGGCGGGCCCGTCACCGCGGCGAGCAGTCCGTCCATGTCGGCGAAGCGATGGCGCGGATCCGGTGCGAGCCCCCGCGCGAGCGCGCGACGCAGCGCGCGCGGCAGGACCCCGCCGTCGTCGGGCGCACCCGCGGCCTTGGCCACCGCCAGTTGCGTGATCGTGCGGCCCTCGTGCGGCGCGTGACCCACGAGCGATTCCCACAGCGCGACGCACCAGGCGAACTGATCCGCGCGCGCGTCCACAGCGTCACCGGACAGCTGCTCGGGTGCCATGTAGCGCGGCGTGCCGCGGATCCGCGGGCGCGAGCTGTCGCGGGTGCTCGCGACGGGATCGGTGGTGTCTTCGGTCGCGATCGCGGGCACGACGTGGCACAGGCCGAAATCGGCGACCGCGACGGTGCCGTCGTCGCCGACGAGCACGTTGGCGGGTTTGAAGTCGCGGTGGACGACCCCGGCGGCGTGGGCCGCGGCCAGGCCGTGACCGGCCGCGACGAAGCGCGCCAACACCTCGGCGTGGGGCCGCGCCACGTCGCGGGCCAGCCACTGCGCAAGGGTCGTGCCCTGGACCAACGCCATGACGATCGCGACCGCGCCACCGCGCTCGCGCGTGACGATGTCGAACACGCGCACGACGTTGGGGTGCTGCAGGCGTGCGAGCGCGGCAGCCTCGGCCCGCAGCGCCGCGGCCAGCTGTGCGGTCGCGCCCGGTCGTGCCCCCGCGCGCAGCACCTTGAGCGCGACGCGGCGGCGCAGCGCGGGATCGTAGGCCTCGAACACCACGCCCATGGCACCGCGACCGAGCACGCGCAGCGGACGGTAGCGACCGAAGCCGCTGGCCTGCGGCAGCGATCCGAACAGCCGCGCCTCGGCGGCGACGCGGGCGAGCTCCGCCTCGTCGGCCCACCGGGGCCTATCCACGCGACCCGGCGGGGCATCGCCGCCGGCGTCGTCCGGCGCCGCGGCGCCGACCGCGGCGCGCAGCGCCTCGGCCCAGCGATCGAGCTCGGCCACGCCCGCGGGGTCGCGGCGGGAATCGCCCGCGAACGCGACCGCACGCTCGCGCAGCAGCGTGCGCGCGCGGAACAACCGGCTCTTGACCGTGCCTTCGGGGATGCCGAACACGCTGCCGATCTCCGCCATCGTCAGGCGCTCCCAATAGAACAGCTCCACCGCGATCTGCAGGTCGAGCGGCAGCGCGCGCAGGGCCTCGAGCAACAGCTCGTGCCCCTGCGCCGCGGCGATCTGGCGCGAGGGCGTGCCGACGCTCGCGAGCGCGGAGATCGACATGGGATCGATCGCGTCGTCGCGCAACCGCTCTCGCAGCCACCGCAGCAGCTGGAACCGCGCGATGCCGAAGAGATACGCGCGGAAGCTCTGCACCGCGTCGAGGCGCTCGCCCGCCTCGACGCAGGCGAGAAACGTCCGCTGGACCAGCTCGTCGACGTCGCTGCCGAGCTTGGCGCGGAAGAACGAGAACACCGCGTCGAAGTGACGACGGAACAACGTCGTGCCGGCCTCGCTGTCGCCGGCGCGCCATCGGCCCAGCATCGCCAGGTCCTCTGCGTCGCCCATCGCCCGGCCAGCATATCGCGAGCGCGTGCGCGCGCGAAGCCGGTGCGACCGCGCGCGCGCGCGCGCGTCAGCAGGCGTCGGCGTCGATGCACGGCCACGTGCACAGCCAGCCGTCCACGCACTGGCCGTCGGCGTAGCCGTAGTCCTCGCACGCGAACGTGCAGCCCTCGCAGGCGCAGTCGGCTGCGCAGCTGCTGCAGTCCTCGGACGGGTCGCACCAGCCGACGCCGCAGACCGGGCCACCGCCGCCGTCGTCGCCACCGCCGCCGCCATCGCCGGGATCGCACTGCGGGCAGTCGATGCTGCAGCTGCTGCAGTCCTCGCCGCCGCCGCACACGCCGTCGCCACAGACCGGCCCGCTCGCACTCCCGACGACGAGCGGATGGTTGCGGATGGTGTCGACCTCGCTGCCGACGAAGCCGTTGTGGGGGAAGTGCCAGTGCTCGGCCATCACCGCCCAGCGCCTCTGCGCGTCGGTGCCGGTGGTGTGGGGCAGGCCCAGGCCGTGGCCGAGCTCGTGGGCGATGCCGCCGGTCACGCCGTCGCCGTCGAGGCCGTTGATGCCGCACTGCCCCGGGGCACAGCCGGCGTCGATGACCGCCTGGAACGAGTCGGCGCCGACCAGCTCGAGGCCGCCTCGGGTGTCGGCCATCGCCCCGCCGTAGTGCACGTCGACGCCCTGCACCGCGACGAGGAAGTTCGTGCGCTCGGCGTAGACGGGATAGCCCAGCTCGCGCAGCTGTGTGTCGAGCTTGCCGAAGCACGGGTCGAGCCCGAGCGCGGCGTCGAACCACGCGATCGGGTGCGTGGCGTACACGACCGTGACATCGTGGGCGAAGCTCTCGCCGCCGGTCGCGGTCGCGTACCACGCGGCGACCACGTCCATCGCGGCGGCGAAGAAGTCGCGCCGCGCCTGGACCAGCGCCTGATCGGCGGGCACCAAGTAGATCGCGGTGACCTTGTCCTGGTACGGCGACGGGTCGAGCGTCGGCGAGGGGGCGCCTTGCGGCGCGGGTTGGTCGTGGCCAGGCTCGGTCGGCTCGGCGTCGACGCCATCGTCGCCGCCGTCGCCGTCGTCCTCGCCGGCCTGTTGCGGCGCCCACGGGGGCCCCTGCCGCGGTCGCGGCGGCTCGAGATCACAACCCGCCGTTGCCGTCGCCCACACCACGATCCCCAGCGCGCGCCGTCGTGCCATGCCTTTGCGATCCCCTCGAAGGACCAGTCGCGGCCCGCGGCCGATCGTTCACGGCCGCCGGCAGGAATTCCGCGGCGGGCCGCGGGCTCAAGGCGGCGGGCAGCTGCCGGGGGCGATGGCGTCGGCGAGCGTGCGCAGCACCGTGGCGGCGTCGTCGAGGTCCTGCACGCGCACGGCGTCGAGCTGCTCGAGCGCGGCGCCGGCGGTGTGGAACCCGGTGCCGAGGCCGTCGAGCACGCTGACCTCGTGCCGCGCAGTGATGACCTCGGCGGCGTGATCGCCCAGATCGAGCGTCTTGCCGATGATGTTCCACAGCGAGTCGGTCTGCAGCGTCGGCACGCTGCGCGTCGTGCCCTGCGCGCCGGCGAGGGTGTGGCCGGCGCTCTGCACCGCCCGCAGCGCGGCCGCGACCACGCCCAGCGCCGCGGCGGCGGTGCAGGCCGCGCGCGCCGCAGCCGGCAACAGCGTGGGCAGCTTCGGCAGCAGCCGCAGCAGCGCGCGCACGCCCGCGAGCCAGCCCGCGACGTTGCCGCCCGGCGCGGCACCCGACAGCAGCGCGGCCGCGATCGCGACCGCGACCGCGATCGCGACGAGGATCCCCAGCGCGACCGCGACGATCACGGCGAGCACCACGGCGACGATGATCGCGGCGCTCATGGGAAGCACCGCTGGAACAGACCGAAGCCGAGCGGGATCGCGATCGCGAACAGCGGCGCGCTCAGCAGCAGGCACACCGTCGCGAACGCGAAGCACACCGCCGCCGCGAGCATGAACGGCACCGCCGCGGGCGCTCCTCCGCCCGACAGCGCGAGGAAGATGCCGATGGCGGCGAGCACGACCGCAGCGAAGACGCCGAGGACGAAGCCGATCATCAAGCCGCCCAGCAACAGCACCAAGACGAGCTCGACGAGCCCGAGGACGATACACAGCGGTGACATGATCGCAGCGTATCGCGCCACGCGGTGGCCGATCGGCCACTGTGCGGGCGGCGTCCGGCGCCCGCCGGCGCGCCGGATCCGGCGAGGCCCGAACGCGCCCGCTCGGCGTGTGCGGCAATCGGCGGGTCGCAACCGCGGTGCGGGTCGCAACCGCGGTGCGGGTCGGGAGCCACCCGGAGCCGCACCCGATGGCTTGACGCTGCGTCGCGGAGGTTCGTAGGCTTCCACGAAGCTCGCAAGGAGGCGCGAATGGTTCTCGGTTCTCGGTTCTCGGTTCTCGGTTGATCCACGGTGCCGGCGACTTCAGCGATGCATCGTCGATCACCCACGCGTTCGTCGGGACCAGTCAACTCGCGATTCGAGACTGGACGATGTTCGAGGCAGAGCCGACGACGGCCGGCACATCTACCGTGGTATCGGAGGTCGGAGGTTTCCTGCTGCGACTCGCGACCGACGCGACGTTCACGAAGTCAGGCTCGACCTACTACACACGCGCCGCTGGTTCGCTCGCGTTCATGCTCGGAGCGGATGTCGACGGGAGCGGCAGCGCCGTGATGGCGACCAACAAGGGCTCCGTGGCGTTCTACAAGGTGAAGGCAGGTGCCAGCGGTTGTCCGACCAGCGCGGGCTCGGGTTGCATCGCAAATCGTCCGTTCACGATCCAATACGACGACGTGATGGGCGGGCACTGGGAGGTCGACGTGCCGGGGGTGGTGTGGGCGCCCTGATCCACCGGCGGATCCACCGGCGCCGACCGTCGGGCGTCCGCGCGGCGTGTGGGTTGTCCGTGCTGGCGCTCGGCTGCAGCGCCGACGCGGATCCCGACGACGCACGCGAGCCGCGGCCGCCGATCGTGTGGACCGGTGAGCACCTCGAGCTGGGTACCGAGCGCTCGTTGGATGAAGTGTGTGCCGGCACGTTGCCGTGGGCGGATCGGTTCGTGGGGTACGTCGGCGACGTGTTCGGCAATCCCGATGCGTTCGTGAGTTCGTATTGGATCGACGAGGACATCGAGCGGTACTGCACGTTGGACGTCGACTGTGCGATCGGCGACGAGGCGTTCTCGAGAAACGTCGTCAATTCTCACGAACTCGTGCACGCCAGCCGGATGACGCAAATGCCGCACCGTGCTCTCGAGGAAGGGATCGCGGAACTCTACGGCGGCGCTGTGCTCGGCACCTATCCGCTGGAAGGCGACGCCGAGAGTCTTCTTCGCGAGCACGGCGGCGGCGCGCTCCTGCCGGCCGAGCTCTACGGCCGGGCTGGCCACTTCGCGTCGTTCCTCCGCTTCGCCTACGGCGAGCAGACCCTGGTCGATCTCCGCGCCGCGTCGAGTTGGGAAGACGACTGGTCGCAGACGCAGGCGACGTTCATGGAGGTCTTCGGCGTACCGCTCGCCGAAGTCGTCGCGACGTACGAGTTGTTCTACCCGGACATGTGCGACGGCTCGCAGTTTCGCGACACGAATTTCGACTGCCAGGGTGATTTCGTCACCCTGCCGAGCGAAGCCGGCGCGGCCCCGGTCGTCATCGAGCAGGATCTCGCGTGCAGCGACGACGAAGTGTTCGGTCTTGCCGATGGCGCGCGGCGTCGAACCTTTCGTCTGCGGGTCGAGCACAGTGCGATGTACCACCTCCGGATGGACACCCGCGGCACCGCGGCGACCTGGCGGATATCGGGGCGGCCGTGCGACCAAAGCTGCATGAACATCGGTCCGGAGCCCGACTTCGGCCGCGCCGACTTCGTGTTCGCCGCGAACGAGGGCGACGATTGGCCGCGGACGCTGTTCTGCTTCCCGGCCGGTGACTACGAGATCGTGGTGTCGACGACGGCCAGCGCCGAGCAGTCACCGAGGTTCTCCCTGTGGCTCGAGTACGTCGGGCAAGACGACGAGTGCGAGGTGCGGTGAGCCGCGCGCGGCACGACACGCTCGCGACGGACGAGACACGAAGCACATCGGTGAGCGGGCACGTTCAGCCCGCAGTGGCCGGCGCACCGCCCTGCGCGCGCTCGCGAAAGAACGCGTCGCTGTCGTCGTCGGCGGGGAACATCAGCTCGACGCGGAGCTCGGACGCGGTGACGTCGATGGCGGTGTCGAAGCGCAGGACCGCCGCGACCGTCCGCACGATGCGATCGCCGACGCGGAAGCGCGGACACGCGACCGGCAGCTCGGGATCGACGGCGGCGGGCCGCGAGACGCCGCGAGCGTGTCGCTCGGCGCGGCGCAGCAGCGTCGCGACCTGGGGGTCGTTGCTGCGCGCGAGCTCGCGACGGAGGCTGTCGATCGCGGCCCACATCGCTTCGGCCCAGTTGTCGACCAGGGCGCGCAGGGGCCCGGGCGCGCACCACAGATCCACGATCGTCGACGGTGTCATCGCGCACAGCCCCGGCAGCAGCGACTCGCCGGCACGGTTGGCCGCGAGGGGCTGCAGGCCGCGGCCGTAGATCCACGCGGGGTACGGCTCGTGCGACGCGAGCACGCGGTCGAGCACGCGCCGGATCGGCGCCATCGCGCGGTCCTCGAGCGCGTGGGCCGTGAAGGCGTGGGGGAGACCCGCGGCTTCGAGCATGCCGTTGCGCTGCGACAGCGGCAGATCGAGCGCTTCGCACAGCCGCAGCACCAGATCGCTGCCCGGCCGCGAGCGTCCGGTCTCCACGAACGACACGTGCCGCGCGGTGGTCGACGCCCGCGCGGCGAGCTCGAGCTGCGACAGGCCCGCGCGCTGCCGCCACTCGCGGAGCTTGCGGCCGAATGCGGGGCGCGGTGAGCTCGAGGTCATGCGCGAGCGCGACGATAGCTCGCGTGGCCCCGGTGCGATCACAGCCGCGCGATCATCAGCGACAGCCCGACCCAGCTCGCGATCCAGATCGCCGATCGCAGGCCCGGGATGCCGGACAGGTACGCAGGCAGGTAGCACGCGCGCGCGAGGGTGAAGACGGCCGCGCCGTGGATCGCGGTCGGGTCCTGCGGTGTCCGGCCCGCGTGCAGCAGTGCGAGCGGCACGAACACCCACAGCGCCTCGGGGACGTTCGCGAGCGCCCGCTGCGCGCGCGCGCCCATCGGCGTGTCCGCGGGCGCATCGTCGCGCGGGCCCAGGGCATCGCGCAGGCGCGCGAGCGCGCCGGGCTCGTGCAGGCGGTAGCGCAGCGACGCCGGCAGCAGCGTGTGCAGGACGAACAGCGCGAGCACGGTGATGAGCCACGAGATCATCGATGCGTCGACCATGGGCCTGGGCGCCGCGTCGCGCCATTCCCCAATCGGGAAGCGCGAGCGGGCCTCACTGCTGCGGCGCCGCGCTGCGACCGTCCCACGTCAGCGCGGAGAACACGTCCAGCAGGGCCTCCGCGGCCTGCCGCGGGGCGTCGGGGTCGCCGAGCCGATCCTCGCTCTCGCCCGGGTCGCGATCGAGGTCGAACAGCAGGCGCACGTCGTCGTCGACCCAGCGCACGAGCTTGTGCAGGCGGCCGTCGTGCTCGAAGACGGCGGCTTGCAGGCGGGCGTCGCCGATCATCTCGGCGAAGATCGGTGCGGTGCCGGCGGCCAGCAGCGAGCGGCCGACGAACGCGGGCGGGCGCGCGACGCCGGCGAGCTCGAGCACGGTCGGCGCGACGTCGATGATCGAGGCGGTGCGCGGCGGCGGCGGGCGCGGGTGGCCCGCGGGCGTGCACAGCCACATCGGGATGCGGATCTGCTCCTCGAACAGGTCGGTGGCGTGGAAGCGCTTGCCGTGCTCGCCGAAGGCCTCGCCGTGATCGGCGGTGACGATGATCGCGAGCTGGTCGATCGCGGGGCCGAGCGCGTCCAGCAGGCGCACGATCTCGCGATCGGTCGCGGCGACCTCGGCGAGGTAGGCCTGCTGCGGCGTCGCCTGCGGCAGCGCCAGCTCGGGGTGCGGCAGGTAGGGCTCGTGCGGATCGTAGTAGTGCACCCACGCGAAGAAGGGCCCGCTGCGATCGCGCAGCGATGCGATCGCGTGCTCGGTGATGCGCGGCCCGGCGATGCCGAGCATCGACTCGGGCGAGGGATCGGCGAGCCAGATCTCGTCGAAGCCGACCGTCAGGCCCAGGCGCGGGTCGAAGCGGCTGTGGAATGCGATCGCGATCGAGGGCAGACCCGCGGCCGACATCAGCGCGGGCAGGCGCGGCCACGGATCGTCGATGGGCGCGTGGTACGGGCCCACGCGTCGGAAGCGGCCCTGCGACGGGAACCGCGACGCGAACAGCGAGTCGATCGCGAAGGTGGTCTCGGGGTTGGTCGACCACGCGCGCTCGGCCTGCACGCAGCGATCACCCAGGCGCCGCTCGAGCTCGGGCAGGCGCGCGTCGGCCCGCAGCGCGTCGACCGTGAGCAGCAGGATCCGTGTGGCCGCGGGGCGTTCGGTCGCCTTTGCACCCGCGAGCGCGCGCGCGAGTCCGTCGACGTGCTCCGGCAGCGCGTCGCCGTCCAGGCAGTTGTCGTCGACGCCGTTGCCGGCCTGTTCGTGGACCGACGATGCGCGCGCGCCGTCGAACGGCGCACAGCCGCCGCCGGCGGGCCAGCTGGGGGCGCCGTCGCCGTCGAGCTCGAGCAACGGTCGCGCGAGCACCAGCGTCGCGGCCGCGCCTGCCGTCACCTCGCGTAACACCAGGCGCGCGCCGGCGGGCGTCGCGCAGCGCGAGCATCGCCTGGATCACGAACACCGCGGCCGCGGCGAGCCCGAGCAGGGCCAGCCGCGACCACGCGCGCGGCTCGGCCTGCACGCGGCGCGTGATCCCGGCGAGCGCCAACCACGCGGCGGGCAGCCCCAGCGCCCAAGCCCACAGCACCAGCATCGCGTGCTGCAGCGGCAACACGCCGCGGAAACCCCATGCGTCGATTCCCAGCGCCACGATCGCGGCGCCGCCTTGCAGCGCGGCCGCCAGCCGACGCCGGCCGCGACTCGCGAGCTGCACCGTCGCGATCGCGAAGCCGGTCGCGCCGGCGACCAGGGCCCAGACCAGGGGCCGTCGCGCCAGCAGCTCCCGATCGAGCGCGACCGTCACCGCTGCGAGCGCCAGCGCGGCCGCGATCGGCAGCCACATCCGACGCGCGCCCATGCGCGCGCGCAGGGCCAGCGCGACGGCGGCCAGGGCGCCGGCGCCGACGCCAGCGATCATCGCGATCGCGATCGCGGCCATCAGCGCAATCGTGACGTCGATCCCCGGCACTACCCCGGCCAGAGGGTGTCCCATGGTCGCCACGGCATCGACGGTCGCGATCGTCAGCGCGGTCGCGAGGCTGGCTGCGCCCAGGCGCACGGCGGCGGCGCGCGGTGACGGCGTTGGGTCGGGCTCGCCGTCGGGCTGCAAGCGGCGCGGTGCGGACACGGCTCGCACCGAGGATCGCACGATTGCGCCGGTGGCCTCAAAGCACGCGACCAGGGCCGCAGGCACCGGCGTGGGCCGTCCGCCGTCCAGCGCCACGAATGCCCACGTCGTCGCGACCCGCACGAGCACGCCGCCGTCACCGCCGTGCACGATGTCGGTGCGGCGGACGCACGACACGCGCTTCCACGACTCGACCCACGTGGTCACGGTGACCGCGTCGCCGGCTCGCGCCGCGCGGAGGTAGTCGATCTCGTGGCGCCGCACGACCCAGGTCGCGCCCTCGCGCCGGTAGGCCGCGGCATCCCAACCGCGCGCGTCGCTGTGGCGTCGCGCCGCCTCGAGTGCCCACTGCAGGTACACCACGTTGGACACATGGTCGAGTTCGTCGATGTCGGCGGACGAAACCGTCAGGTGCCACGCGAAGCGGTTGGGTTCCACGATTTCTTTCTCTCGCGATCGACTGGCGCTCGCCCACCGATGACCTATCATGGTGATGTAGGAGTTGGAAGTTGGAACGGGTTGAACGGCTGAGTGCGGTGTTGTTGGCGTTGGTGCCCGGTGTGCTCGCGTGCAGTGAGCGCCAGATCGATCTCGATCAGTTCACGGACAACCTCTGTGACGAGCGGCTGCAGGCGCTGCAGGCGGTCGAGCCGGCGATGCCGGTCGACGCGATGCAGCTGCGGGAGACCGTGAAGTCGGGCGACGACGGCTCGTTCCTCCCGCCGACGGTGCTCGATGCCGATGGCGAGCTGTGCGGCGGCGCGAACGACCGGGCCGCGTGCGAGGCGGCGCTCGCGGCGATCAGTCCGGTCACGGAGTTCGTCCCCGGCAGTGACTACGACACGTACTATCGCGGGCTGCTCTACACCCGTGGCGACGAGGCCGCGGGCGTGGCCGAGCTCGGCGGCCTGCGGACGTTCCTGGGCGAGATCGATGCCCCGGGCGACGCGGCCCTGTGGGCGTATCTGTCGTACGCGCAGATCGTCTGCGACGAGGAGAACGACGTCGGCCCCCACGGCGACGGCTTCGTCGTGCACACCCGCACCGGCGGCGCGTGCGGACCGGGCGACGACATCGAAGAGCACGTCGTGCTGGTGCGATCCGACGGGACCCTGCAGACACTGCAGACGGTGCTCGTGCAGAAGACCGATCCCGGCTGTGCGGTCGGGCGCATGCCCGGCGGCGCGTGCCGCTGGCAGCGGGCGCGCTCGCGCGGCGCCGTGGGAGCGCTGCTGGCCGACATCGCCGGGCTCGAGGCCGCCGCGGTCGCGGCCTTCGGCGAGCTCGCGGTCGAGCTGCGTCACCACGGTGCACCGGCAGCCCTGGTCGCGGCGAGTGTGCGCGCGCGCCACGACGAGATCCGGCACGCGGGTACGATGGCCGCGCTCGCGCGACGCTACGGTGCCCACGCGAGCGCGCCGCGGGTGCGCGCGATGCCGCCGCGTCCGCTCGAGACGCTCGCGCGCGACAACGCCATCGAGGGCTGCGTGCGCGAGACCTTCGGCGCCGCGGTCGCGCACGTGCAGGCGCGTCAGGCCCGAGACCCCATGGTGCGCCGGGTGTTCGCGTCCATCGCCCGCGACGAGACCCGCCACGCCGCGCTGTCGTGGTCGCTGGCGGCGTGGGCCGAGGCGCGCATGGGCGCGCGCGCGCGGCAACGGATCGCCCGCGATCGCGCCGAGGCGGTCGCGCGGCTGCGCGGCGAGCTCGTGCGCGGGCACGGGCCCGCGGCGCACGTCGAGTTGGGCATGCCGACCCAGGCGCAGGCGCAGCGGCTCTTCGACGGGCTCGACGCGGCGCTGTGGCGCGCGTGATCGAGCCCCGCGCCCGCGTGGCCGAACCAACGTTCGCGATCGCTCCTCGCGATGGGAGTGCGGCCAGCGCGAGCGGCGAGCCCGCGCGGTCGATCACCCGCGCGCGGCTCGACTCGTGCTACCGTGCGAGTGCATGCGCGCAGGACAGCGCACGCTCGCGAGCGTGCTGCGAGCTCTGATCCCCTTCGCGGCCGGTTGTGGAGGGGATGTGGTCGAGGCCGCCGGCGACGGCTCGGGCTCGGAGAGCACCTTGGGCTCGAGCTCGGCCGTCGGCGCGAGCTCGTCGGGCGCGACGCACGAGACCCACGGCACCGCGACCGGCGAGAGCCACGGCAGCGACTCGAGCGCGGACGGCAGCCCCACCACGCAGCCGTCGAGCGGCAGCGAGGGATCGAGCAGCGCAGGTGACAGCAGCACCGGCGGTGCGACGACCACCGCCGCGAGCGGCAGCAGCGAGGGATCGACGGGGGCGACCGGCACGGGCGCGACCAGCCTCGATCCGACGACGAGCGACGCGGGCACGACCAGCGGAGGCACGACGAGCGACGCGGGCACGACCAGCGGAGGCGCGACGAGCGACGCGGGCACGAGCAGCGACGCGGGCACGACCAGCGGCGCAGGCACGACGAGCGACGCGGGCACGACCAGCGCCGCAGGCACGGCCACCGATCCGGGCACGGCCACCGACGCGGGCACGACGAGCGGCGCGGGCACGAGCGACGCGGGCACGACCACCGACCCCAGCACGAGCACCGCGGATCCGAGCACCACCGGCACCACCGACGCGAGCACCCTGAGCGCGAGCACCAGCGACCCGTCGATCTCGGGCACCACCGATCCCGGCACCACCACCGATCCCGGCAGCACCACCGACCCCGGCGGCAGCACCACCGACCCCGGCGGCGGCACCACCGACGGCAGCAGCAGCGACGGCGGCACCACCGGCGGCGGCGGCCCGCTGCCGCTGTTCATCGATCACTTCGACGGTCCCGACGGCGCGCCGTGGAACGACCCGTGGACGATCGTCGGCGACAACGTTCTGTCCGCCACGCTGCAGGGCGGCCGCGGTCAGCTCTCCGGCATCACCGGCGGCACCGCGCGGCTGATCCTGCCCGGCTTCGCCGAGCTCGACGCGGATGTGTTCGTCACCATCGAGTTCACCGACTGGAGCGCGCAGGGCTTCGGCGTGTACCAGCGCCAAAACGGCGGCTCGCTGACGCAGACCGATCCGCCGGGCGAGGGCTACGCGCTGTTCCTCGAGGGCTTCTATCTGCAGTCGCTGGGCATCTGGACCGAGCTCGCCGGCGTCGAGACCCTCGCGTACGCGTCGTACGATCCCGTGCCCGGCGGCGTGCAGGCGGGCGTGCGCTATCGCGTGCGCTACCAGGTGCAGCAGCAGGGCAGCGAGTCCGCGCTGCGCGCCAAGATCTGGCTCGAAGGCGACGCCGAGCCCGCGGCCTGGACCTTCGAGATCACCGACGCGACCGTGGAGCTGCAGGACCAGCCCGGCAGCTTCGCGGTCGACATCTACAACTGGGCGGGCGTCGACAGCGTCTACGTCGACGACGTCGAGATCTGGCCGTTGTGAGTCGCGCGGCTGCGCCGTGCTATCGTCCGCGGCGATGAGCGCCCGCAGCCGGGACAAGCCGCGCTGTCGCGACTGCAGCCTGACGCCGCAGACGTGTCTGTGTGCCACGCTGCCCACGGTCGTGCCGCAGACGCGCTTCGCGATCGTGCAGCACGCGCGCGAGGAGCCCAAGCCGACCAACACCGGGCGCGTGTTCGCCAAGATGGTGCAGGGCACCGCGCTGGTGCGCTACGGCATGCGCGAGCCGCCGTTCGATCCCGGCGTGCTCGCGGATCCGTCGATCGACTGGTGGCTGCTGTTCCCGCGCGAGGGCGCGCCCCAGCTGCCGGTGCCGCCGCCGGTGCCTGCACCCGGACGCGCCCGCGGCATCGTGCTGCTCGACGGGACCTGGCACCAGTGCTCGCGCATGTCCCGTCGCGTGCCCATCGTCGCGGAGCTGCCGTGCCTGGCGCTGCCGCCAGGGCCGCCGTCGATCTGGACCGTGCGCACGCAGCACGACCCCCGCGGCATGTCGACCTTCGAGGCCGGCCTGCGGGTGCTGTCGTTGTGGGAGGGTGAGGACGTCGCCGCGCCGGTGCGCGCGGCGTTCGAGCGCATCACCGCGACGCTGCTGCACCTCAAGGGCAAGCTGCCCAGCGCCGAGGTACCCGAGCACTTCCGATCGCCATGAGCGGCGCGCGGCAGACCTTCGCGTGGATGGCCGTGCTGTCGGCCGCGACGCTGCTGCTGGGCATGGTGCGCGAGCTGGTGATCGCGCGGCAGATGCAGGCCAGCGAAGCCGCGGATCTGTTCTTCCGCGGCGTGGTCGTGGTCAACGCCACGCGCAGCTTCACGCTCGCGTTGCTGCGCGCACGCTGGATCCCGCTGCCCAAGGGCCCCTCGGGCGCAGCGCTGTGGCGCAGCGGGCTCGGCAGCTGCAGCCTGGTCGCCGCGATCGCGACCGCGAGCCTCGCGATCGTGATCCCGCGCGGGTCGTGGTGGTCGCCCGAGAGCCTGGTGTTTGCGCTGTGCGTCGTGATCGCGGCCTACGGCGGGGCCGTGCGTGCGTTGTCGGAGCGCCACGGTCACGAACGCCTGGGCGTGATCGTGGACTGGCTGCCGCCGCTGGGCACGATCGTCGGCACGCTGGTGGTCGCGCGCAGCGGCGGTGCGCTGGCGTTGGGTGCGATCGGTGGCCTGTCGAGCGGGCTGCTGCTCGCCGCGCTGGTGCTGGTGCCTTCGGCCTTCGCGGTCGGCGAGCGCGACGCGTCTGCGCCGGCGCCCGCGCGCGCGCCCGGCTTCGCGCTGTACCTCGACACCTTGGTCTACGTGAACCTGGGCGTGGTCGACTCGCTGATGTCGCTGTACGTGCTCGGCGACGGCGACTTCGCGCTGCTGAGCTACGGCTACTTCTTCGTCAACGCGATCCTCGCGGTGCCGACCGCGGGCGCGACGATCCTCGCGCTGCGTGCGGGCGGTGTCGTGGGCGCGGCCCAGGCCGCCGCGCTGCGGCGCTGGTCGAGCCTGGGCGCTGTGATTGCCGGCGTCGGCGTGGCGCTGATGGCCGCGGCGCTGGCATGGCCACCGGTGGGCCAGCTGGTCGATCGCGCGGTCGGCTGGCCGGTCGCCGATCGCATCGACGCGATCGTGCTCGCGTCCGCGCCGTTCGCCGCGCTGCGTCTGGCCAACACCATCGGTCGGCAGCGTCGCGTGGCGCAGGACCCCGACGGCCTGGTCGTGTGGGATCTCGCGGGCCTGGTCCTGCGCACGGCCGCGCTGGGCCTGGGCGCGCTCGCGTTCGGTCCGGTCGCCTCGCCGCTGGCGCTGGCCTTGGCGGAGGCGGTGCAGCTGGGCGCGTGGTGGCGCTGGCAGCCGCAGCGGGCGCCGTAATGCCGCGAGTGCTCGTTCGTCCGCCGGGGAACGGGCCTTCCGCGGCCCGCGCCACGGCCCCATGATCGACACCACTTCGCCGATGTCCGAGACCCACAGCGACACGACCTTGCCCATCGCGACCCTGGTCGCCGGGCACCGGGCGTTCCTCGCGTTCCTGCAACGCAAGCTCGGTGACCGCGCGCTGGCCGAGGACCTGCTGCAGTCGGCGTTCGTGCGGTCGCTCGAGCGCCAGGAGCAGCTGCGCGATCGCGAGTCTGCGGTGGCGTGGTTCTACCGCATGCTGCGCAACGCGGTCATCGACCACCAGCGTCACGATCGCATGGCCGCGCGCCGGCTCGAGCACCTCGCGCAGGAGCTCGCGCTCGCACCCGAGGGCGCGACGCCGGCCGAGCGCGACGAGGTCTGCGCGTGCCTGCTGACGCTGGCCGAGGCGCTGCCCGCCGACCAGGCCCGCGCGCTGCGACGGGTCGATCTCGAAGGTGTCGCGGTGAAGGACTACGCCCACGAAGCCGGCATCACCGCGAACAATGCCGGCGTGCGACTGTTCCGCGCGCGCGCGGCTGCGTGAGGCGCTGTCGCGTTGTTGTGGCACCTGCGCCGATCACGGCTGCCGCGACTGCACGTGCACGAGCCATCGCCACGACGCGTAATCCCGGGCGCGCTCGTGCGTCGGCACGGGCATGGAACACGACACACTCCACACGACCCTGCCCACGAACGACAACCGCTGCTGCGGTGGCGCTGCCACCGGTCTGGGCGACACCGCGACCGCCGCCTGTCCCTGTCCGTGCGACTGCGCCGGTGACGGCGATGCCTGTGACTGCGACCCTTCGTGCCCGTGCGGGTGCTGCTGAACCGCGCGCAGCTCATGCCCGTGCACGACCCGACGCCGGTCGTGCACGGGTATGGCCGCGCATCGTGGTCGTCAGCGATGTGGCATCGCCGTGATCGCCGGCCACGCCGCGGCCAGGGCCCGCTGCAGGATGGTCGACATGCTGCGATCCTCTGCGTCCGCGGTCTGCGACAGCTCGGCCCACAGCTCGAGCGGCAGGTACAACGAGAGCTTCGTGCGCTCGCCGTCGATCGGTAGCACGGCGCCGCCCGCCGGCGTTGCGGTCGGGGCGAGCTTCAGCGCGGCCTGGGCAATCCACGACAGCGACACGTCGAGACGCGCCGCCTCGGTCTGCAGCGCGTGCACGGTGTTGCGCTTGAGGTAGAACGCGACACACAGCCGTTGCACGCCGGCCTCGCGGTAGTCGTCGACGTCGGCGCCACGTAGTACTTGCCTGTGGCATCGAAGGCGCCCTCGGGCGTGCTCGTGCACTGACCGGCGGACGCGTACAGCGCGTGGCCGCCGGACGCGTCGCGGCGCGCGCGCGGATCTGCCGGCCTCGGCAGCGCGCTCGAGGCCTGCTGCAGCCGCTCCGCGAGCGAGCCGAGGGTCTGCATCGGCCAGGGTCGGGCCTACAGGCCATGCCTTCCTCGCGCGACGCACGATCGTCCGCCTGGCCTCGGACAGACCCGGCCAACCCCAATCGACCTCGAACGCGGCCAGAAACGCGGGCATGCCGGCCAGCGTCGCGGACCGCCTGCACGCCGTCAACGCGTGCCGGTGCCGCGTCCGTGAGGTCCGCACGCGGTCGCCGTACCGACGGGGCGGTCGTGCGCTGCGGCACGCGGCCGCGCCGCGTTGGGCACGCTCGTGCACGATCTTCGACCGCTCAGGCATCGCCCGTGCACGTCGACGTTTCGCGCCGCGAACGTACAAACCACCACGCGTACGCCCGTCTCGGTCGACGCCATGCAGCATCTCCGACTGTTCCTCTGCGCCCACCTCACCTCGTCGATCGCGTGCGACAGCGCCGACGCCGGCGCCGTGGTCTTCCTGCGTCGCGGCGACGCCGGCCGCCACTGCCACGCCGCCGGGGAAGGCCGCCACCAGCCCGCGAAGGCGGCCGGAGATGGCGACGCTGCTGACCGAGGTCGAGACCATCGCGCTCGATCAGGGCGACAGCAAGATCCCCGCGACCATCGACGTGCCCAAGGGCTCGACCACCTTCATCTTCGACGACGACCAAGACCGCATCGATCAGCGAGGTCGCGATCGCGGCAAGCCTGGCGTGCAGGTGGGCAAGGCGTGCCGAGTTCAACTGGAACTCGACGAGATCGAGAAGATGATGGTGCAGAGCAAGTACAGCACCAACAAGATCCTCGAGAAGACGCCTGCACGCTGCGCTGGACTGGGCGCAGAACGAGAAGGCGCAGGTCCTGGCCGCGCACCACTTCCAGATGATCGTGGACCCAAGGGCCAGAAGTGGATCTGCGAATTGCAACCAATGGCGGCTACACCGAGGAGTGGATGGCGTCAGCGCGACGCCTGTGCGACGCTCAAGGCGAAGTGATCGCGCGGCCAGGTGCCGGTCGCTGGAGTTCAGCCGGCGGGTTCGAACCTGTCGCACGCGAGCCCGACGACCTCGACCACGTCCGCGAAGAACGGATCGTAGTCGCCCGCGCAGACGCTGGCCCACTGCCCGCGCGAGAAGCTCTCCGCCAGCTCGCGTAGGCGCGGCGCGGGGGCGGCCACCGGCGGATCGACGGTTGGCACACGCCGCCAGCGACACCGAGATCGCTGAGCAGGCCCAGGAACACGACGCCGTCCTCGCTGCTGCCCTGGCCCACCACGGCGTCGTGCCACTGCGCGACGGTGCTGGCGACCACGCCGCCGCCTTCGCCGGTGGTCGTCCTCGTCGATCACCGCGGATTGTCGGCAGGGCGTCGTCGCGCAGGAACCGTCGTTGCAACGGCGCCGTTGAGTCGGCCGCGAGCGCGGCCACGAAGATGCCGCGGCGGGCTGTTCGCCGAGGCGCCGACGACGCGCGCGATGTGGCGAAGGCGGCCCTGCGAGGTCGCCTTTGTCCTGGGTGACGGCGGTGTCCGCGTCGAGCCGCACGCCGACGCCGGTGTGGTGGTCCGGCCCGCGCCTGGAAGCTGGTCAAGGGCTTGCGCGGGCGGGCGCCGTCGGCCACCGGCGAGGTAGCCGATCGTGGTCGTCGCCACCAGGCCAGGCATGTCCTGGGCTGGACGAAGGACTTCCTGCACCTGCGGCACCGCGAAGGACGCGCTGGTGTCGACTACAACTGCGATGGAAGCCGCCCGCGACGAGTTCCACCGCGCGGCGAACCTCCGGGAAGCCGCGAACAGCCGCGCCTGCTCCTCGGCCATCGAGGCCGGAGTACCTGACCACGAAGAGCAAGTCGACCTGGTGCAGCCTGCGCCCGAGGGCGTCGAGATCGGCATCGCCGACGTCGAGCTCGGCGGCGCGCTGGTCGCTGCTGAGCGTCCGATGCCCAGTCCGCTGTTCGTCGCTGCTGCCTGGTGCTGCTCGACGCGCAGACGACGAGGCCGCCGTCGGCGTGCGGGTTGTCCAGGTGTCGGTCGCGGACGATGGAGTCAGCCGCACGCAGCGACGAGCGGCAGCGGCGGGCGCGGTTCGGCGATTGCTGGTTCAGCCGCGACAGCTGATCGCTGGTGACCGCGGTGCGTGGAATCTCGAAAAGCGCTCTGCTATGCTGGTGATCGCCGTGACCTGCTGGCTGAGCGAGGTGACGTCGAGCTGCTCGGCGCGGGCGAGGGTGATCGCGGCGCCGGCAACGAGGTCGTCGGCGCGCACTTCGGCGGCGGCGGTCTATCGGCTTGCGCCGCCGCGCGACTGATCCGGTGGCGGCGATCTGGTGCAGCGGACGTTCCTCGCGGTGCTCGAGTCGCCCTCCGAGTGAGCCTGCCTGGCGCATGCGCGCGTATCTGCTGGGCATCGCGTATCACCTGGTGCTGCGGGCGTATCGCGAGCCGCGCGCCGCGAGGGCCAGCTCGAGCCGGACGACGACTCCGTGCTGAGCCCCAGCCGCGCGGTCGAGGTCGCCCAGCGGTTTTCATGGCCAGTACCGGCGTTGCAGCCGTTGCTGCTGAGTTCCGCGCGACCTTGAGCTGCACTACTGGGACGATCTCACCACCGCGGAGATCGCCGAGCTGCTCGGCATCGGCAGGGCATCGGTGAAGTGGCGGCTGTCGCGGGGCGCGAGATGCTGCGCCAGCGACTGCCGAGCAGGCCTCGATCTGGTCGTGCGCGACACCACCTGGGCCAGCTCGAGCGACTGGCCGCGGCGGTGCCCAAGGGCGAGGACGAGCCGTGAGCGGTACCTGACGACTCGCTGCGCACCGAGATCTCGCCGCAGATCCCGACGAGGACGCCGAGATCTTCGCCGCGCATGCCGACGTCGCACAGGCGCTGTTCGGGCTCGCGCCGACGCCGACGACCCCGGGTCGCTACGTGATCCTCGAGCCCATCGGTCGCGGCGGCATGGGCACGGTCCACCACTACGATGATCCTGAGCTGGTGGCGCGCGGTGGCGGTGAAGCTCGAAGCGTCCCGGCGGTAGCGCGGACGCTGACCACGGCTTCGATGCCGCTCGACGAGGCCCGTGCGGTCGCGCGGCTGTTCATCCCCACGTCGCCGGCATCCACGACGTCGGGGTGGTGCGCCATGCGCGATCACCCGCGGCTGTTCGTGGTGTGGCTACGGTGGAGGAACACGCGGACGGTCAGACGCTCGGCGGCGGGCTGTGGCCGAGTCGACCGGTGGCGCGCGCCGGGTCGAGCCAGGCCCAGGTCGGTCGCGGCTCGACCAGGTCGACGCGGCCGGCGTGGTGACCAGGACGCCGCCCAGCAACACGTGGTCGGCTCGACGGACGCGCGCGGCCGATCGATTTCGCCTGCGCAGGCGCTCGCGAGCCCCTCGGTCGAGGGCGCGGAGGCCGAGGCGCGTGCTCAGGTGAGCGGGACTCCTGCGACCATGGCACCCGAACAGCACCGCGGCGGCCCAGCGGACGCGCGCACCGACTGGCATGGCCTGTGCGCGACGCTCTACATCGCGGCCTACGGCACGCCGCCGTTTCGCGGCGCGACCATGGCCGATACCGAGGCCAAGCTGCACGGTCGACCGTAGCCACCCAACGCGACCGCGGTGGTGATGCCCGGCTGGCCTACGCCTCGTGCAGGCCGCGCCGCGGCCTGAGGATCGCTTCGAGGACATGGGCGGTGCTGGTGCACGCGCTCGATCGCAGGCCTGTCGCGCGCGCTGACCTGCATGCGCGTGTTGACGGTGACCGGGCGGCGGTCGCGGTCATGCGCGGCGTCGGTGTTGCAGGCGTCGCTGCAGCAGCGTTGCGGCGAGGCGGCGTAGGTTTCCTCGTCTGCGCGAGGCCTGGGCCTGCAAGCGCACGAGAGGCCGCCGCGGCCTGCTGGCCGGCCGGCGAGACCGAGACGCCGGCCGCGACCGCGGCAGTTGACGACGCGCTGGGTCGACTCGACAACGCTGGCGCGAGGTGCAGGGTCGAGTCCGCAGCGCCCGCGACGAGGCCGAAGCGGTGCGCAGCCGGCAGTTCGCGTGCCTCGACGAGATCGTCGCCGAGGTCGAGGAATTCCGGTGGTTGCCGCGCGACGCCGACGCCGAGGTCGCGCGCGCTGCGGTGCGGATCGCGGCCAACATCTCGCCGCCGGAGGACTGCCGCATCGTGCGGATCGAGCCGCGCGACCCGGCCGCGCGGCCAGCGATGCGACTCTGCGTCGTGCAGCGCTGCACGATCTCGCCGGGCACCTGGACACGGCGACGACCCTGGCCGAGCAGGCGCTGGCCGCCGCGCGCGAGGCCGGCGATGCCTACGGCAGCCCGGGCGCAGACGACCCTGTGCAACGCTGCGCTGTCGGGACGCCCGCCCGCGGTCCAGCGCGATCGTCGTCGCGCCGCGCTCACTGCGGCCGAGCGTGCCGGTGCCGATCGCCTGGCGGTGCAGGGGCTGCTGCGCCTGGTCTTCATCGATCCCGGAGCCGAGGCCGCGCCGCTGTGGCTGCGGGCTGGCGGGCGAGCGCGCGGCGCGGACGGTCGCGCCCGATCACTGGCTCATGCTCGAGTTCGCGGCCATGCGCGCGGCGGTGGCCGAGGCCCAGCCCGATCTCGACGGCGCGCTGCAGGCTGCCGAGGAGGCGTTGTCGCGCGCGCGCTCGCTGTCCGGGGACGGCCCGGCGCTGCTGGTCACCCACCTCAACCGCGTGGGCACGCTGCGCCATCGCACCGGTGATTCCGACGGTGCTGCGGCCGCGCTCGAGGAGGCCGCCGCCATCATCGTCGCGCGGCTGGGTCCGGATCACTTCGATCGCGGCAACGTGCTGGACGAACCTCGCGGGCGTCGAGCTCGACCGCGGCAATCCGGCGCGCGCGCGTCGGCTGTTGGCCGAGGCGGGACGCGGTGAAGATCGCCGCGTTCGGCGTCGACTCGCCGCGGCGCATCACCACTGCGATGCGCCTGGCCCGCGCCCACCTCGCGCTGGCGCAACCCGCGGCCGCGACCGAGTGGCCCAGCTCGCGGTCGAGCTCGCGCGCAGGGCCGGAGCTGGTGCGGCTGGGGCAGGCGACGCTGGTGCTCGCACGGGTCGACGCGGCGCGTTTCCTCGGCGCTGCGATCGCGCGCGCGACGAGGTCGAGCACGGCTTCGCGCTGCTCGAGCGCGACGACCGAGCCTGAGCACGAAGCCCTGGCCGAGGCCGAGCTCGTCCGCGGGCTGTGCGACGTCGGCGACGACGGGGCCGGCGCCTTCGGCGAGGCCATCGCGCGACCTCGAGGCCGCGCCGGCGAGGACGCGCCCGCTGATGGCATGTCGAGCCGCTCGTCGGTCGGGCCTGCTGGCACGCCGCGCGCGGGACGTCGGCGCGGCGACGGCGGATCTGCTGCGCGCGCAGGCCATCGTCGCGCGCTGGTCGATCGACCCGGCGCTGGCCGAGCAGGTGCAGCGGGCCCTGCAGGACTCCTGCGTGCTCGTTCGCCAACCGCCCGGGCGCCTGGGGCACCTGTCCAGGAGTGACACGCACGCACCTCGTCGTCCTGGGCCTCGCGATCTCCGGCTGCACCCGGAGCGCGGGGCGAGTTCGAGCGCACGGCACCGCGACCGCGGGTTCGTCGAGCAGCGGCGACATCTCGACCTCGCTGGTCGATCCGACCGAGCCGGCGGCAGCGGCGATGCTGCGACCGCCGACGCCGAGCCCGGGCTCAAGTTCGACGTGCCGCAGGATCGCTGTCCTGATGCGCAGGCCGGGTGGCGCTGCGACGGCGCCACCGCGATCGAGTGCGACGCGCAAGGCGAGGAGATCGGCGCGCACTCGTGCCTGCCGGGTACGTGCGTCGACGGCCAAGGCTGCGCCGCCTGTGTGCCGGGCCAGGTCAGCTGCCTCGCCGACAAGGTGCGGGTGTGCGACGACACCGTGGTGCCGGCGGCGTGGCGCGTGGTCGAGGTCTGCGACGCGGCCGCGGGCGAGGCCTGCGACGTCGAGCTGGTGGCGTGCGCGCCTGCCGAGGTCATCGGCGGTACCGAGCCCACCGGGGTCTACTTCCGCTACGCGTCCTTCGGTCCCGATGACGACGTCGATCGAGGGCTTCGACGTCGGCGGCTGCGACGATCGCCTGTTCGTCCATCGCTCGCGCGAGGAGGTCGACATTCATCGCGTGGAGCATCCTCGACGGCGACGGTGACGGCGTCGCCGAGCCGGACCAGCAACTCGACAATCCCGGATCACCTCGGCGCGATCGAGCCCAGGGTGCTCATGCTCGAGGACAGCATCCTCGTCGAGACCCGCAGACGTCGCTGCCGACCACCGCGGAGCTGCAGATCACCGACACCGGTGGGTGGTCGTGGGCGGTCACGGGCTGATCGACAACCCCTTCGTCGGCGCCGGCGCCGCTGAGCGCGTTGCCGCCGTGGTTGCACAACTTCGAGCAGTTGGGCTACGACGACGCAGCAGGCGTCTGGTATGCGTCGCACCAGCGCGCCCGCGCGGTGTACCAACGCGATCCCGCCGACGACGCGTGGGGGCTGGCGTTCCACATCCCGCGCTCGCGGGCGATCACATGGACGGTCTCGAGGTCGTCGCGGATCCACGTCGAGCGGTGTGCTGTTCGTGTACGTCTCGGACATGACCAGCGACTTTCTCGACAGTACCGCTTCGACCCCGAGGTCGGTTGGGTGCAGGAGAACCTCTTTGCCTACGACGGTCCCACCGGCGCGCCGGTCGAAGGCCTCGGCTTCGCCGCTGCACCACTTCTGGGCCACCGGCGGCGGGTACCTGCACGAGATCGGCGGCGGCGATCTGGCCGCGTTCACCGAGCCCGCGGGTTGACCGCGGCGTCGCGGCGCCGCGCGGCGATCAGAACCTGTGCAGCACCAGGTTCGCCACGCGCTTCATGGTGCGCTCCGGCGCAGACCGAAGGCGCCGCGGAGACCACGTAGACCGCGTTGGTGAGGTTGCCGATCTGCGCGTACAGCCGCAGCCGTCCCAGCACGCGCACCTCGGCCGAGGCATCGAGCACGAAGAAGCCGTCGATGCGGCGCTCGAGCGGGATCGGGTTCTGACCTGCGACGTCGCGCATCGCACCCGCGTAGCTCGGCGACAGCGAGGCGTCCCAGATGCGCCCGCCCATCGCGACCAGGCCGCCCGCGACGTGACGCGAAGCAGGTAGCGCAGCTCGTCGTCGCGCTCGACGTCGCCCCACTGACCGAAGTCGGAGTGGAACGAGTGGCGCAAGCGCGACTTCGTGGCGTACTGGCCGCCGGCCTCGACGTGCAGGCCGCGGCGGCCGACGGCCTGCCGCCACCGCAGCAGGCCCTCGAAGCCCCAGATCCACACCTTGCCGGCGTTGAACTGGCGGTTGTCGCTGCCGCCGGCGCAGTCGGGACCGAACGAGCAGGTGCCGTTGAGGTTCTGGTAGTCGTTGACGAAGCCGGCGGCCTCGGCCAACAGCGCCTCTCGCAGGGCCCGCAGACCGGCCTCGTAGTTCACGCTGCGCTCGGGCACGACCGACTTCGGTTGGCCCGGGAACACCGGCGAGAAGCCGCGGTGGACCCCCGCGAAGGCGGAGAGCCACTGCGTCGCACGGACCAGCGCGCCCAGGCCTGGACTGACCGGCACGTCGGTGCGGCGCGTGCGGGTGCCGGCGAGGCCGTCGCGGAAGCGCATGCCGATGACCTCGACCCGCAGCGCCGGCGCGATCGTGATGCGATCGCGGATCGTGATCGCATCGAACACGTGGAACGCGGCCGCGAGCGCGGCGCCGTGGTTGCGCAGCGCGTCGACGCTGGGGCTGCCCTCGGGCACCATGCGGCCCGCGTGCATGAGCCACGCGTCCTCGGTGTCGTGGCGCACGATCGAGTCGCCGTGCACGCGTGCACCGATCTCGAGCTGCTGCGCCACGGCGCGCCAGCGCGGACGCCAGCGCAGCGTCGGCTGCACGCCCTGGCTGACGTAGCGCCAGTCGTTGCGCGTGGTCAACAGCGATTGTCCTGGGCCGCGCGAGTCGACGTCGCCGCGCAGCACCGCGAGCAGCTGCTGCAGCGGTTCGTCGTCGGGCGCGAGCAGCAGGCTCGCGAGGCTGGGGCCGTCGCGGAAGCGGTCGACGCGGTACCACACGCGGTGGTGATCGCGGCGATACAGCCGCAGGTCGAGCTCGAGCGTGTCGGTGCCCGCGACATAGGCGAGCACCGCACTGCTGCGCCACAGCCGGAAACGATCGCGCGCGGACGCGGCATAGCGGCGATAGGGCGTGTGCAGGAAGTCCGCCAGCGACAGCCCCAGGTAGGTCTCGTTCGACAGCTCGTCGGCGTAACCCAGCCGCGTCTCGAGCCGGTGCCGCACGCCGTTGCGGGTGCGCCGCTGGTACGACAGCGCGAGCGTGGCGTCGTTGGCCCGAAAGCCCGAGTTGCCGCCGCCGTCGATCTGCTTGAAGCCGTTGCTCTGCAGTCGCGCGAGCTCGAGCATCACGCCGAAACCGCGGTAGCTGGTGCCCAGCACCGCGTGCAGCTTGCCGTAGCCGAAGCGGCCGCCGGCGACGTCGACGAACGCGGTCGGGCGATCCGGGATCGCGCGGGCGTGCAGATCGACCGCGCCTGCGATCGTGCGCGGACCGAAGCGCAGCGCCGCGGGGCCCTTGACGATGTCGACGCCGACCATGCGCGTCGCCAGCGGTGCCTGGAACACCGCCGGCGCGGAGTAGGGCGCCGGCGCGATCGGGATGCCGTCTTCCATCAGCGTGATCTTGGCCGAGCGCTCCGGGTTCACGCCGCGCATGCCGATGTTGGGTCGCAGGCCGAAGCCGTCCTCGTTGCGCACGTACACGCCCGGCACGCCGGTGAGCACGCGATGGATGTCGTCGTATTCGTGGGCCTCGAGCTCGCGCGCGGAGATCTGCTGGGCGGGTCCGGCGACGATCGGCAGCGGTTCGACCGCGAGCGTGGGCCGCACGATCACGCGCCGCGTCGCCGCGGTCGGCTGCGCGGCCACGGGCTGGGGCGGCGGCGTCGCCGGCCGCTGCGGCGCCTGCTCCGCGCTGCGCTCGGGCGCCTGCGGGGCACCGAACACGAGCCACGCGGCGAGCAGGGCGGAGGCCATGACCCGGGGATGCTAGCCGTCACGGCGGCCCGGCGGCGCGCGCAGTTCCCCGCGCGCGGTCGCGAGGGAAGCACGCGGTCGCCCGCGCGGGCCAACCTGGTATCGTCCCCCGCGTCGATGCAGTCGAGCCGTCTGCCGGCAGCGCGGCGCTGCCCCGCGTGCGACCACGACCGCGCGCAGTGGGCCTTCGTCGTGATGGGCTTTCCCTGCGTGCGCTGCGAGGCCTGCGGCACGTTGTTCGTCTCGCCGCTGCCGTCGCCCGACGTGGTGCAGGCGACGTACCTGCGGCCCGACTACCACGAGACCGCGGAGGACGCCGCCGTGCGCATGCGGGCCGAGGCCGACGCACGCGTGCGGGTGGTCGAAGGGCTCGGTGCGCGGCGGATCATCGAGGTCGGCTGCGGTCCGGGCCACTTCCTCGACGCGGCGCGCGATCGCGGGCTGACGATCGAAGGGGTCGACCCCGCGCGCACGGCCGCAGCTGCGCGCGCGCGCGGCCACGTCGTGCACGCGCTGTGGCTCGAGCAGTACGTGCCCACGGCACCGTTCGACGCGCTGGCGTTGTGGGAGGTGCTCGAGCACCTGCCGGCGCCGGCCGAGGCGCTCGCGACCATGGTGCGGTGGCTGCGACCCGACGGCATCGTCGCGCTTTCGACCCCGAGCCTGTCGGGCATCGCCGCGCGGGTGATGGGGCGCAACTTCCCGATGATCACGCCGCCCGATCACCTCGAGATCTTCACGCGGCAGGGCCTCGCGCGACTGCTCGCGCGCGCGGGGCTGCAGTCGGTGCGCTGGACCAGCTTCTCCAACCTCGACGCACCCGCGCTGACCCGCGCGCTGCGGCGGCGGGGGCTCGGCGGCAGCCCGCTGGCGGGCCTGCTCGGTCGGCTCGGCGCGGTGCCGGCGTCGTGGATCGATCGCGCGGGCCTGGGGACCTCGTTCGAGGTCTACGCGCGCCGGCGCTGACGCCGGCGGCTTTGCCCGGTCGCGCGGGGCGTGTCACGCTTGCCGCCGCGGATGAGTCGTCGATCCTCCACCGGACACGATCTGACCCCCCTGTCGGCCGAAGAGCGCGAGACCCTCGCGGCCGGGCTGACCAAGGAAGAGCGCTTCGTGCTGCTCGATCACGGCACCGAGCGGCCGTTTTGTGGCGGTCTGCTCGCCAACGAGGAAGAGGGCGTCTACGTGTGCCGCTTGTGCGGCCTGCCGCTGTTCCGCTCGCACAACAAGTTCGAGTCGGGCACCGGCTGGCCCAGCTTCTTCGCGCCGTTCGATCCCGAGCACATCAAGTCGGTGCGCGACGTCAGCCACGGCATGATCCGCACCGAGATCCGCTGCCAGCGCTGCGACGGGCACCTGGGCCACGTGTTCCCGGACGGACCGCGGCCCACCGGGCTGCGCTTCTGCATCAACTCCGTCTCGCTCGCGTTCGTGCCCGCGACCGCGCCGGGCAGCTGACGCTTCACGCGAGGCGCTGCAGCCGGCCCTTCATGCCGCCGGCGGGCCGCAAGGTCACGCTGGGGTCGAACGCGATCGACGCGGGATCGTCGACCGCGATGGCGAAGCGCTGCACCACGGTCGCGAGGATGATCTTGGCCTCCATGAGCGCGAAGTGGTTGCCGATGCACACGCGCGGGCCCGCGCCGAAGGGCAGATAGGCCAGCTTCGCGCGCTCGCCCAGGTGCCCGGGTGCGA
>JAXLYC010000041.1:0-66376 GCA_046351635.1 Nannocystaceae bacterium
GCGCGACCGCACCCTGCTCGAGTCGCTGTGCCGCGGCCGCACCCGCGAGCTGCTCGCACGCGCCGACGATCGACTGGGGCAAGGCCGGCCCAGCGGCCTGCCGGTGCTCGCGACCCTGGCCGAGCTCGCGACCGGCGGCCGCGGCGAGGTCCTCGACCACCGCCTGGTGCCGCTGCCGGCGCCCGCGCGGGGCCACGTGGGGCTGGCAGCAGTGCGGCTGTCGCCGTGAACGCGCGCCGACACGCGGGCCCGCGGAAGAAGCCCGCCGCGCTCGCGCGTCGTCGAGCGACCGAGGTGATACCGTGGCCGCCGCGATGATCGTCGGAGCGCTGAGTCTGACGCGGGTCTTGACCGCGCTGACGGGGCTCGAGCCCACCGCGCTGGCGCGCGAGGGCGAAGTGACCGTGAGCCCGAGCGAGGTGCGCTTCATCGAGGCGCGCCACGCCGAGACCGTCGTGCGCGGTCGACCGTGGGTGCCGCACAAGCGCATCGCGACGGTCGCCGGCGGCACGCGCTTCGCGGTGCGCGGCGTGGTCGAGAGCCGCGACGAGAACGGTTGTCACGGCAAGCCGTGGTACGCCATCCATCCCTTCGGCTTCGTCTGCTCCGAGCACGCCAAGGTCAGCGACGCGCCGCCCGAGGCCGGCGTCGCGCTGCCGGCATTGCCCGGCCGTCGGCTGCCCCACAGCTACGCGCTCGTGCGTCACGACGGCGTGCCCGAGTACGGCTCGGTCGCCGACGCACGCGCGGGCCTGCTGCGCCGCGAGCTGACCAAGGGCATGAGCCTGGTCATCCGCAAGAGCGTCGACGTCGACGGTGCCGAGTACGTCGAGACCCAGCACGGCGCACTGGTGCCCCGCGAGGGCGTGGGCTGGATGGGTCAGGGCTCGGCCTGGGCGGGCTTCGTGCTCGACGACGCGACCGTGGGCCCGCGCTTCGCGTGGACCAACGCCGAGCGCACGATCGTGCGCGACGGACCGGCCTCGGACGCGGCCAAGCTGCGGACCGTGGGCCGCCGCGAGATCGTCGGCTTGCTCGAGCCCAACAGCCTGGTCGACACCCGCTTCTGGCGCATCGGCGAGGGCGAGTGGATCGCGGCCGCGGAGCTCAACGAGGTCCACGTGATCCCGCCGCCCGAGGGCGTGGTGACCGACGCGCGCGTGCAGGCCACCGGCAACGACCAGTGGATCGACGTGGACATCGGCGAGCAGGTGCTGGTGGCCTACCGCGGCGAGACGCCGGTGTTCGCCACGTTGGTCTCGACCGGCAAGAGCTCGCCCACGCCGCTGGGCAACTATCCCATCTGGGCCAAGGTCGCGAGCATGGACATGGCCAACCAGGACTGGGAGGACAACGCGTTCTTGGTCCAAGGCGTGCCGTGGGTGATGCTGTTCCAGGGCCACAACGCGATCCACGGCGCGTACTGGCACGATCGCTTCGGCAACCGCCGCAGCCACGGCTGCGTCAACGTCGCGCCGCTCGACGCGAAGTGGCTCTTCGACTGGGTCGGTCCGGCGCTGCCGCGGGGCTGGACCGGCTATCTGCCCTCCGATCTCGAGCACGCGCCGGTGGTGCACGTGCGCGACAGCAGCCGCCCGGAGGGTCTGCAGTTCACGCAGTCGCGCCCCATCGGTCCGCCCGATCCCGAGGAGGAACGGCGCAAGACGGAGGCCGCCGAGAAGCGCCGCGCCCAGAAGGCGGAGCTGAGGCCGAGTCGAGGTCGGTGCGGCCAGGCCTGCCGGCGGCGACGGTCCCTTGAGCCCGACCACGCGTCCCAAGGTGGCGTGACGCGGGGCGAACCTGGTAGTCTCGCGGCCGCCATGCGCCTCGTCTCCCGCCTCCTGCTCGCGCTCGCGCTCGCCTCGTCGTCGTCGCTCACGCTGACCGCGTGCGGGCCCAGGCGCGCGCCACAAGATCAGGTGCCCGCAGCCGGCGTGCGGTTGGCCTACGACCTGTCGCCCGGCGCCAGCTACAGCGGCCACCTGCGCATCGGCAACACCCAGACCGTCGACGGCGCGGGCTCGATCAGCCAGTCGCTCGAGTGCGACGTCAAGCTCGTCGTGGTCGGCGACGACCCCCGCGGCGCGCTGGTGCGCGCGACCTTCTCCAACGTCGATCTCAAGTGGGGCCTGCCGCCGTCTGCACCGGTCTCGCCCGAGGAGTTCGCGGCCGACGCGACCGCCAAGCTGCAGGGCATGAACGTCACGTTCAACGTCAAGCCGACCGGCGAGATCACGTACATGCCGGCGCCGCCGCAGGACGTCTCGGACGTGCTCAAGGCCTTCATCGACCAGGTCCTGCGCGCGCTCGAGGAGGGCTTCTTGGTCGTGCCCGATCGTTCGCTCAAGGACGGCGAGAGCTGGGCCGAGGACGAGCACCGCGGCCGCAAGGGCAAGCTCGGGCGCTACGTCGAGGGCAAGGTCACGACCAAGGTCGCGGGCATGTTCCGCGACGAGGGGCGCAAGGAGGACCTGCTGCGGCTGGAGATCCAGCACAAGCGCAAGGAGGTCTTCACCACCAAGGACGGCGCGCGCACGACCGAGAGCGACACCAAGGCCACCGCGCTGTTCTCGACCGCGGGCTACCTCGCCGACGTCGAGGGCGAGTCGCGCGACTACGATCCCGTCAACGGCATGGCCTTCCGCAAGGTCGACGTGACGTGGAAGAAGCTGCAGGGCGGCGACGCGGGTGCGGGCGGCGGTGGCGGCGACGTGCAGGCGATCACCGACCCGTGCGATCCGGACTACGTCGGCGCGGCCGAGTGCACCGAGGGCGGCGACGTGCAGGCGATCACCGACCCGTGCAACCCCGACTACGTCGGCGAGGCGGAGTGCACCGAGGGCGGCACGCCCGACGCGGCCGAGACCGACGCGGCCAAGACCGACACAGCCAAGACCGACGCGCCCAAGACCGACGCAGCCAAGACCGACGCAGCCAAGACCGACGCGCCCAAGACCGGGCACTGATCGCCCGCGGCGATCAACCGCCGACGTAGCGCCGCGGCACCCGCTTGGAGATGCCGCAGGTGATCTCGTATGGCACCGTGCCGGCCCAACCGGCCAGCTCGTACAGGTCGATGGCGCCCAGGCCCTGACGACCCAGCAGCGTGACCTCTTCGCCCACGCGCACGCCGGGTAGGTCGGTCACGTCGAGCATGCACACGTCCATCGTGATGGTGCCGACGACGTCGCAGCGGTGGCCGCGGACGAGCATCTGCGCGGCCCCGGACATCGCGCGGGGATAGCCGTCGCCGCAGTCTACCGGCACGATCGCCAGCCGCGAGTCACGCAGGCGCGGCGCTGCGCGCGCCCGCCGTAGGAGACCCGCACGCCCGCGGGTAGCTCGCGGATGCCCAGCACGCGCGTGCACCGACATCGCCAGGCGCAGTGGCCCGGCAGCTCGACGGCGGCGCCTTCGAGGCCGCGCCGTACAGCGCGATGCCCGGCCGGACCATGTCGTAGTGGGCGCCGCGGAAGCGGACCATCGCGGCCGAGTTGCACGCGGCGCAGCTGCGGCTGCAGCCCGCGCGGCGATGGTGCCCAGGCAGTCCGCGAAGCTGGCCAGCTGGCGCGCCGAGGTCAGCTCGTCCCTCGATCTCGTCGGCGCACGCGAGGTGCGTCATCACGCCCCTCGAGCTCCAGCGTTCGACCTGCGTCCGCAACGATCCAGTCGAGCACCGGCGTCAGGTCGCGGGGCAGAAGGCCCAGGCGCACATGCCGGTGTCGATCTTGAGGTGGACCGGCAGCGCGCGGGCACCGGCGCGCAGCACCGCGGCCGAGAGCATCTGCAGGTAGACGACGCTCCACACCACCGGCCGCAGTCGACGGTGCACGAGCACGTCGGCGGCGCCCGGCGGCACGCCGCCCAGCACCACCACTTGCCGTGCACGCCGGCCTCGCGCAGCTCGACGCCCTCCTCGACCAGGCTCACGGCCAGGCCCCAGGCGCCGGCGGCCTCGAACGCCCGCGCGGCTTCTGTCGCGCCGTGGCCGTAACCGTCCGCCTTGACCACCGGCGAGCACGCGACAGCCGCTGCCGACGCTGCGCGGACCACGGCGAGGTTGTGCGCGAGCACCGAGGTGTCGACGCGCGCCACGGTCGGGCGCACGGTCACCGCGGGCGCGCCCGGCGGGGTCGAGCGCAAAGCCGGATCGTGGGCCACGGGCGGGCTCATAGTATGGGCGGCGCCGACGTTGCCGCACAAACGCCGGTCGCACCAGGCCCGACGCGAACGCCCGGGCCGCGCATTCCCGCGCGGACCGCGCCGCCACGCTCACCCCCGTGCACGCGTGGTCGATGTCGACCGCCTTCGCCGACTCACGCCGTGACCGTGCCGACCAGCCGCGGGTCCAGGATCATCCGCCGCCCGCTCGGAGCTGACCAGGCTGTCGCGCGCCATCGCCGAGAGCGCAGGCGATCGTTCCGCGGCACGATCCGACCATGCGCGCGAGCTCGACTGCGTCGGCACCGGCGCGAGCACCAGGCTCTGCGACGCGGTCGGCGACATGCGGCTCTGACGACGGGCCAGGCGCACCAGCGTGCGACGCAGCCGCTCCTCGACGTCGTGCAGCGCGAGCGACGACGCGACGCTCTCGATGTCGCGCAGCTTGTCGGCGACCAGCTGCATCAAACGCATCATCGACTCGGGCTCGCGACGCAGGTGGGCCGACAGCACGTTCCGCGGGGATCTTGAGCACCTCGACCGGCACCGCGGGTGATCGCGGCGGTGGTCGCGTGACCGCGATCGAAGGCGCAGGTCTCGCCGACGACGTCGCCGGGACCGGACAGCCGCGAGGATAGAGGTCGCGGTTGCCCTCGCCGGCGCGGACCAGGTTCACGCGCGCCCACGCAGCACCACGTACAAGCCGTCTGGGGTGCTGCCCTCCTCGATGATCGGGGCGCCGGCGGGCTTGCGCACGCGCACCGCCGCCTGGGCCAGGATCTCGATCTCCGGCGCGCGCGCCGCGGTGAAGGGCTCCACGCAGGTGAGCACATCGGCAACGGGCATCCGCTCGAGGGGATGGTGTGCAAGCGCGAATCGGACGGCGTCGGCATGGCAAGCCCAAAGAGCACGCGTGGCGTGCCACAGGCCACACTCCGTGAACGGATCGTGACCCGCCCGGAATGACTGGACAAATGGCGCAGGCTCCAGCCCGTCCGCCCCGGGATCGGCTGTCGCGAAAACCCAACACTGGCATGCCGAGCAGACGGGCACGTGGCGTTTCACCGCAGCGCCCCTGGCAGCGATGCCCTGGCGCCGCGTGCCCCCGCGGCCGGAGCAGCGGTCCCGGCGGCACCGCGGGCGTGCTATGCACCAGCGACCGTGCTCGAGATCCAGGTCAACGGCGCCCCGCGATCCATCGAACGCGGCGCAACGGTGATGGATCTCGTGACCGTGCTCGCGCTCGACCCCCGCCACGTCGCGGTCGAGCGCAACACCGAGATCGTGCCGCGCGCGCTGTGGCAGTCCACCACGCTGCAGCAGGGCGACCGGCTCGAGGTCGTGACCTTCGTCGGAGGAGGATAGGCGAGGATGAGCGATCCCAACAGCATCGCCGCGTCAGCGCGCTCGACGAGCGCGCGGCGCAGGACACCTGACCTCGCGGGCCGCAACGCTGCGCTCGCGGCTGATCGTCGGTATCTGGCAAGTACGCGACGTTGCACCATAGCGCGCGCTGGCCGATGGCGCGATCGACCGTGGCGCTGGCGGTCGATCTGCCGGGCTGGCGACACCCGCTTGAGCTGGATCGATCGCGATCGCGTTAAGCATCGCCGCTGCCCAACACCGCGGGCTGCTACACCGCCGAGGAGGCGGTGCGGACCCTGCGGCTGGCCTCCGCGAGCTCGGCATCGCCGATCTGGTCAAGCTCGAGGTCGGCCGGCGATCCCAAGACGCTGTTGCCCGACAACGAGCAGACCCTGCGCAGCGGCCGCGATGCTGCTCGACGAGGGCTTCACGGTGCTGCCCTACGTCACCGACGATCCGATCGTGTGCCGCAAAGCTGGCGCAGATGGGCTGCGCGGCGGCTTCGCCTCCGGCCGCGCCGATCGGCAGCGGCATGGGCATCCGCAACCCGCACAACTGCGGATGATCCTCGACGCGGTCGAGGTGCCGGTCATCGTCGATGCGGGCGTGGGCACCGCGAGCGACGCGACCGTGGCGATGGAGCTGGGCTGCACCGCGGCTGCTCAACACCGAGCGATCGCGGCGGCGCAGCAACCCGGCCATGGCCGCGGCCATGCGCCTGGGCGTCGTCGCGGGGCGGTTGGCCTATCGCGCCGGTCGCATGCCGGTGCGCGATCACGCGGTCGCGAGCAGCCCGAGCCACGGCGCGATCGAGGAGGACGATCACCGCGCGGCTGCTCGCGATCACGTTGTGCCGCAGGGCGCGATCGATGCCGACGCGATCGATCGCTGGCTCGACGGTGGCGCAGGCGGTCGCGTCGCACTGTGGCTGCGCACGCCCGGTGCCGCGCCGCAGGCGGTGCTCGAGCGCTGCGCCGCGATCGTGGCGCGCGCACGGGCGCGCTCCGTGCCGGTGCTGCTGGGCTCGCCAGGACGCGCTCGCGTCCGACCCGGCCTTGCCCGCGCGCGCGGGGCTGCACGGCGTGGTGCTGCGCGGCGACCTCGATCGCGCCGCGCCAGCAGGCCGCACGCGCCGCGGTGGGCCCGCGGCGGTTGCTGCGCTCGTGCCACGACCCCGCGGCCGCCGACCACGACTGCGTCGACGCGACCGTGCTGCGCCCATCCACGCGCCCCACACCGCCAAGCCCGGGCGCCTGGCGCCGGCGCTGGGCTGCCCGCGCTCGCGCGCATGGCCGCCAGCGCGGGCAGCCGGGTCTTCGCACTGGGCGGTCGACCGCCAACGCCGCCGCGTGCGGCGCGCGGGCGCGCGTGGGGCTCGGTGATCCGCAGCTTCTTTGGCCCGGCCGACGAGGTGGCCCAAGATGTCGCCGCGTTCTGCACCGCGTTGCAGACGGCGAGCCATGGCCAAGCCTCCGAGCCCTGATGCGGCCGCGCCCGCCGAGCGCGGCCGAACCGGCCGCGCGGCTGTCCTGGAGCTGGCTGGCGTGGGGCGTGCTCGTGGGCTGCGGCGTGATCGTGGCCGCGCGGGTCGTGTTCGCCACCGCGGTGCGCGTCCACGGCGATGGCCCCGACCCTGGTCGATGGCGATCACGTGCTGCTGCTGCGCGGGACCTGGTCGGTCGATCGGGGCGACGTCGTGGTCTACGCCGCGCGCCTGCACGCGCCGGCCCCGGCCGCGTCCGAGCGGCGCTCGAGCGACGGACCGCGCTCGCGCAGCGACGACGGCCGCGAGTTCCCCGATGCCCGGCGCGCGCCACAAGGCGAGCTGCGCAACACCGCGGTGGTCGACCCCGAGGAGCTCGGCGAGGCGCTCGACGAGAACTGGCGCACCGTGCAGGCCCGCGCCGACGCCGGGCTCGCCTCGCGCACGACCTACCGCGTGGGCCGCGTGCTCGCGCGACCGGGCGACCGCGTGGTGCTCTCGCTCGAGCGCGACGGCGTCGGCATCACGGTCGAGGGCCAGCGCGTCGAGCAGAAGGAAGGCACGCCGGTGCGCCTGCAGCTCGAGGACGACACCGCGCCGCGGCAACGCCGGGCGCTGTGGGAGCAGGCCGGCGACCGCCGCTACCTCGTGCTCGACGCGGGCGACCGCGCGCCGCGCTGGGCCGCGCTGCTGCCCGAGGGCGCCACCTTGGGCGAGGCCATCGCCGCACCCGGCTACCTCGTGCTCGCCGACAACCGCGACGAGGGTCGCTGCTGCGACTCGCGAGCGCTGGGCTGGATCGAGCCCGACGCCATCCGCGGCGAGGTGCTCGCGCGGCTCGCGGGCGACACCACCGCCCTGCCCGAGCTCGAGCCCGGCTCGCGCGGGCTGCAGTGGAAGCCGTGAAACCGCCCGCAGACCCGGTTGACGCCCCCCGCCCGGGCCGTTAGAGTCCGCGAGCCCCAGGCCGCTTTAGCTCAGTCGGTAGAGCAACTGATTCGTAATCAGTAGGTCGGCGGTTCGAGTCCGCCAAGCGGCTCCAGCAACCTTTGTCGGTGCTGCGGCACGCCATGCAGCACATGGCGGCATCGCGACGGGGGCGGCGGATCGGGTGCGTGGTGCTGGCGCTGGGGCTGGGCTGCAGCAGCGGCACCGACCGGCCGGGCTCGGCGATCTCGGGCGGCGGGCCGCAGGCGGGAAGCGACACCCACGCGGACGGCAGCAGCGACGCCGGCGACGGCAGCAGCGCGTCGGCGGACGGCAGCGCGTCGGCGGACGGCAGCGCGTCGGCGCCCGGCGGCGGCAGCGACTCGGCGGCCGACTCGGGCGACGCGAGCGCGGGGGTCGGCGACGGCGACGACGGATCGACCGGGTCGAGCAGCGACGACGCGGGCAGCGGTGCGGGCGAGGCCAGCAGCGGCGCGGTGTCCGGTGGCAGGCGATCCGAGCGACGGCGGCATGGGCGAGACCGGTGCGGTCGATCCGCGGTGCCGCCCCAGCCGGCGGCGTGCGACACGATCGATGGCCTCGACGTGTACTGCAGCGCAAGGCGGCACCGTGACGGTGCCGGGCTCGGTCTCCTACGATGTCGATCTCCGAGGGCCTGCCCGCGCTGCGTGGGCGCCGTGGGGTTGGGCTACATCTCCGAGAGCACGCCGATCACCCGCGAGCCGCTCGGCCGTGATCACGCGACCGGCTGGGCAACTCCCCGCTCGCGCCGGGCAAGATCCGCGAGGTCGCGTTCGACCACGACGTCGCGGGCTCGACCATCGGCACCGGCGGTACACGATCACCGTCGGCGACGACGCGGCGGCGGCGACTACGCGGTTCGGCTTCGTGACGAACATCGCGGTGGCGCTGATCCCGACTTCTGATCCGCGTGGAGATCTGAGTCTTCGCGGAGGACGCTGCGCTTCCTCCCGGCGCGACTCCCTGCTTCCGGTCGCGGTCGCGACGAGCCCCGCGGCGCGGCACCGCGCCGACGACATGCGGGCCGCCCTGCGGACGAATGCGTGGCAACCTGCCCAAGCGCAGCGCTGCGGCGCCGCAGCGCGCGCACGCTGGGCGAGTTGCACGGCTTGCACCGCCGCACCGCCGCTAGCGTCCGAGCCGATGCGACCGATCACCTCGATGTTGTGCGGTGGCTGTGGGCCTCGGTGCGTGCGCGGCGAAGGTGCAGGCGGATGCCGTGGGTCCACGGCAGCGCGACTGCGGCGGACGCCGGTGACGACGCCGGCGACGACGGCGAGGGCGACGGCGACGGTGTACAGCGTGACGGCAGCGGCGGGTGGAGCCGGCAGCGCCGACTCGGCCGGCCCCACCAGCCACGGCACCGCCGCGACCGACGGCGGTGGCAGCGACGACGGCGGGCCCGCGAGCGTGCCCGAGCTCGACGGCAGCTTCGAGGTGATCGCGACCGCACAGGACGGCCTGTCGACGCCGCGCGACCTCGAGTTCGCGCCCGATCACCCCGATCAGCTGTGGACCGCGAACAAGGACTTCCACGGCATGGTCATCCCAGTTGACCCCGGCACGCCGCAGCAGCGTGCCGAGACGCGGGTCGACTACGCGCAGCACTTCATGCCCTACGTCTCGTCGCTCGCGTTCGGCGAGGGCAACCGCATGGCCACCTGCGCCGAGTCACGCGACGAGTGGAACGGCGCACCGCAACCGCCCGACGACTTCATGGGCCCGACGCTGTGGTCGGCCGATCTCGACATCTTCGCGGTCGTCCACCGTGGGCGACGAGACCGGCGAGGGCAGCCACCTCGACATGCTGCACCAGAGCCCGCTGTGCATGGGCATCGCGCACGAGAGCGGCAACGTCTACTGGGCCTACGACGGCTCAACGGACACCTGGTGCGCTACGACTTCAAGAGCGACCACGGCCCCGGCGGCGGCGATCACTCCGACGGTTCGATCCGCCGATTCCTCAACGCGGTGATCGATCGCGTCGAGGGCGTGCCCGGGCACATGCAGCTCGATCCCGACACGCGGCTGCTGTACGTCGCCGATCCCGGCAGCGGCAACGTCATGGTGCTCGACGTCGACAGCGGAGCCAGCAACGGACCGCTGTCGGGGGACTGGGACGGCGTGGGCGACTACAGCGGCTGGGACGGCGCGAGCTGGACGCCGGTCTGCAGCGGGCTGTCGGCGCCGAGCGGGTTGCTGCTGCACGACGGCCGGCTGTTCGTCGGCGATCACGACACCGGCGAGATCATCGCGTTCGACCTCGACGGCCACGAGCTCGGCCGCGTCGCCACGCCCGCGGTCGGGCTCATGGGCCTCGCGATGGGACCCGACGGCAACCTCGGTACGCGGACGGCGGCGGCGGCGACGAGATCGTGCGCATCACCCGGTGAGGCTCAGCCGGGGGCCCAGCACCGCCAGCGTCGTGATGCGCTCGACGAAGGCGCGCGCGCTGCCGCGGCCGGCCTCGAGATCGGTCACGGGCCACGCGATCGAGCCGCCACAGCGTCTCGCCGCTGCCTTTGTCGGTGTGACGAACTCGGCGATGGCCGAGATCGAGAAGCGCCGACCGCCGCGCGCGCCGAGGTCGAGCAGCGACGTGGCCGGGCATGTACTCGAGCACCAGGCCCGAGTTCGCCGCGCGCTCGATCGCCGCGGAGCTTGTCGGCGTCCGCCATGCCGCGCAGGTCGACGGTCGTGACGCCGGCCTGGGCCTGCTGCGAGGAGTGACGCGGCAACGCCACGCCGAAGGGCAACAGGTCGCGCAGCCACTGCGAGCAATCGCGGCCGCCCTCGCGCCCGCCCCAACCGTAGCGCGCGCCGAGCTGGTCGAACGCCGCGCGCAACACCGCGTCGCGCACCAGCGGCACCGGACCGATCGCGACCGCGTCGTCCAGCGCGATGGCGTTCTGCACCGGGCCTTCGGGCCCGGCCACGTGCACACGCGCGCGACCATCGGTGTGATCCAGCAGCGGCAACGCGACGCATGCGGCGGCAGCGCCACGCCGCCCTCGGTGCGCGCCGTCGCGGCGGACCCACAGCTTGGGCGCGCTGCGCCACGCCAGCCGATCGTCCCCGCGCAGCCGCGTGGACAGATCGGGTCGGCGGCAGCCACCCCAGGGTGTGGCCGGCGTCGACCAGCAACCATCGGCCGGCCTGGCTGCGCGCGAGCACCCGCACCAGCTCACCGGCATGCAGCGAGGTGCACAGGTTGCGATCGAACGCCGGATCGCGGCTGCCCGAGAGCAGCGCGCCCTGCAGCGGCGCGCACCACAGCTGGGTCTCGCGCACGACCAGCCGCGCATGGTCGACGGGCTCGGCCGAAGCCAGCTGCGCCCGCGCGCCCGCCAGTGCGCCGGCCTCGGCCTCGATCAACGCGCCGTCGCGGATCTCGGTGTCGTAGGACGACAGCCGCGCGGCCGCGTCGGCCAGCGCATGGGCGGAGTCCCAGCCCGCGCGCCACGGGTCGTCGGCGTCGCCGCGCCGCGCTCGCAGCTGCGTCAACGCGGGCTCGTCGAGCACCACCTGCGCGTCGCCCGGGCGCGACCACGCCTCGGCGCGCTCGAGCGACGCATCGACACCCGGCGCGAACACGGCCGGCTCGGGCCCGGGGCACGCCGCCGTCGGCGCGGGCCTGTGCGGGCGACCGGCTGGCGCTCGCACGCGCCCAGCAGCGCGAGCGCCAGCGCGACCGCGGCACGCGCGCGCACGTCATCGCGCCTCGACGCGGCGCGACGGCGCGGCATTCCCCATCACGCGCGCGCGCGCCATGATCCACACCCGGGTCTCGAGCTCACCGGGCCGCGCAGCCCGACCTGGGCGTGCACGCGGCGGCTGCGACCGCGAGGTCTGGCTCGGCGCCGTCGGCCTGCGGTGGATCGTCGGCCTGCGGGACTGACAGGCCCTGGTCCTCGAGCGCCTTGCGGTAGAACGACAGCACGTGGCGAGCGCGCGTGCACGCGGAACGCCGCCTTGAGCACCCACGCGCCGGCCTCGGCATCGAAGCGACGAGTCCGGACAGCCGCATCGCGCCGGGCATTCGTGGCAGCGGCAGGCTCGGCGGCTCGCCGGCTGGCGTCGGCGCGAGCGCGGGCGGGTGCCGGCGTCGCCTCGGGCCGGCGCGTCCGCGTCCGCCGGCGGTGGCGAAGCGTCGATCGCTGCTGGATCTCGCGCGCGAGGGCTCACGAGCGCGGGTGCGTCCGGGTCCGCGGCCGGCGCGTCTGCCGGGCGCGGCTCGCCGCGACCGCGACCGTGGGCGCTGGCTGCGTCGCCGCGACGGTGGGCTCGTTGGCCGCAACGGCCGGCTGCGCCGCCAGCAGTTCGCCGAAGCTGCGGCTGCGTCGCCGCGACCGCCGGCTGCGTCGCTGCGTTCGCGCCGGGATCGGCCTCGCCTGCGTCCCGCAGCCACCACGCGGTCGCGAGCGATCCATCGCCACGGCGATCACCCGCTCGAACCAGCGCGAGGCCGCGCTGGTGGCCGGAGCTCCGGGCGACACTGCGCCCACGATCTACCACGGCGCGCCCGATCGCGTGCGGCCTTCGCTGCGCGGGGCTCGGACGCCGCGCCCGCGCGCAGCCCCGGGTTTGCTACTCTGCCGGCGCTTCGCCCCCATGAGTGCGCGCCGTTGCAGCCGGGCATGACCTACCGCGAGTTCGAGATCCTCGACGATCGCGGGCCGGCTCGTTGCGCAGGCGCCCATGTAGCGTCTTCGCGCCGGGCTTCGACCACCGCTCGCGCTCAAGATCGCCAACGACGTTCGCATGAGCGAAGACAGATCAAGCGCGCGATCCGAGAGGTCGCGGTGCTGCGCCGGTCGAACTCATCGCCGCGTAGAAGCCGCACGGCTCCAGCATCGGCGCTGACCACTTCTACGTGCTGATGGACGAGGGCCAGCAGCTCGATCACCACCACGACTTCGACGAGCCTATGGCCGTGGCCGACGCGCCAGGATCGATGCAGGCGCATGGCTCGGGCTGAGCTCTACCACGCCCAGGGCGTGTCCACCGCGACGTCAAGCCGGCCAACATCTGATCCAGCCCGACGGCACCGTCACGTTGCTGGACTTCGTCTTCGCGCGCGCGTGGGGCGTGCCATGGGCCTACGGCACCAACGCCACCGCCGCGCGCACGGTCGTGGGCACGCTGCACTACTGCCAGCCCGAGCAGTCAGACCGATCAGCCGACGCCGGCCCGGACGCCATCGCTGGCGACGATCCTCTACGAGCGTTTCCGCGGCCACGCGGTGTTGTTCCTCGCAGCGCCGCGTGAGCGAGGCCGCCGAGGATTGCGCGAACCCCATCGCGTGGCTCGACGCCCACGCCATGCGGCAGATGGTGCTGATCGCCGCTGTACCTGCTGCGGCGGCCCTGCCTGACGGTCTGCTGCGCTGCTGCGCCGCGCGCTGGGCTATGACCTGAACAAGCGCCCGAGCAACGCCGGCGAGCTGGCCAGCGCGGCTGGTCAACCTTCACGAGGACCTCGACGCCATCGCGGCCGGTCGCGTGCGCGCGGGTCGCCCCGGGGCTCACGCCCGAGGATCACACGCTGCTGCCGGGGCGACGGACCCTGGGCGGGCCCGGCTCGGACATCGTCCTGCCCGCGGCCTCGACTCCCCAGCGCGATCGTGGATTGGAGCAGCGGCGGACGACCGATGCAGATCCGCCCCGGCGGCCCTGTCGAGTTGCTGCGCAACGGCGCGAGCCGGTGCGTCGACCGTCTACGCCGAGCCTGGCGACGTCTTCGCCCTGGGCGAGTGCCACTTCGTGCTCATCCACCCCGAAGACGACGGCTGACGCGACCACGTGCACGGCCGCGCGTGGTCGCGGCGAGAGGCTCAGCCGACGGTCGAGAGCCGGTCGGTGCGCTGCAGCCCGGCGGCGCGGCTCGCGCGCAGTCCTCGACGCGATGCGGCGCTGGCCGGGCGTCCGCGCTGTGCACCAGCGTGGCCCCCGGAGCGCACGCGCTCGGCCTGCGCCTTGAGCCCACGCGGCAGGGCCGAGCGCCTGCGGCGTGGCGTCGCGTCACAGTGGCCCCTGGGTCTACCCTGCCGTGGCCCGACGCGCGAGCCCCGGGGCCTCGAGCGCGACGTTGCCGCGCGGCGGCTGGCCGCGCGGGCGCGCGCCTGCACGCCGTCGAGCCGCGACCGACGTGGCGCACCGCCGCGAGCAACGCGAGCACCGACATCGACTCGAGCCAGCGATCCACCGCGGCGGTGCGGACCTCGTCGCCCAGCGCAGCCTGCGTCAGCATGCGCAGCCCCGCATACGGGAGATCCCGGCGCCGCGCGAGCTCGACCAGGCGCTGGGCGATGGCATCGGCTTGCTCGAGCGGGGCGCACGCCCACGACCACGCTCAGCCGAGGGCCGCGCGCAGACCGAGCGCGCGGCGCAGGTGCGTGGGGCTCTGGTGTCCACTGCTGGGCAGGTCCATGGCGAGGCCTCGAGCGCGCTGCGGCGCGCGGGCCCCGGCTTTCGCAAGCGCCGTGCCCCGGCGCGCCCACACGATAAGTCGCTGGAATCCCGACGCCCGGATGTGCACCGCGGTGTCCGATCGGACCGCCGCCCGCGGCCCGAAGGTGGCCAGACTCGTCGCCACGCCGCAGGGCGCCGGATACCATGGCAGCGATCCGATGCCGCGCGAGAACCTGCTCGAGTCGACCATGGCGATGGGTGTCGCCGACGCCGCAGCGCGCGACGGCGGCGAGACCACCCAGCTCGTGGTGCTCGTGGGGCCCGACGCCGGCCGGCGCTACCCGGTCGAGGGCGACGTCGTCATCGGCCGCGACGGCGAGGTCGAGATCATCGTCACCGACGACGGCGTCTCGCGGCGGCACAGCGCGATCCGTCGCAACGCCGGCGGCGAGTACATCATCGAGGACCTCGGCAGCCGCAACGGCACCTTCGTCAACGGCATCCGCATCGGCACCGCGCCGCTGCACTCGGGTGACAAGGTCGCGATCGGCACCGGCACGATCCTGCTGTTCACCGTCCACGACCGCTACGAGGAGCAGGTGCTACAGGCGCAGAAGCTGCACCTGCTGGGCCAGCTCGCCGGCGGCATCGCCCACGACTTCAACAACCTCATCGTCACGGTGCTGGGCAACGTCACCTACCTGCGCGACAACCCCGTGGGCCCGTCCGAGCTCGCCGACTGCCTGGGCGAGATCGAGAGCGCAGCGCGGCGTGCCGCCGATCTGACCTCGCAGCTGATGTCGTTCGCGCGGCCGCAGCGACGGGCACGCGAGGTCGTCGAGCTGCACAAGCTGGTCGCGGAGGTCGTCGCGTTGCTGCGGCGCACGGTGCCGCGCTCGCTCGAGATCGTCACCGACGTGCCCGACACGCTCGCGGTCATGGGCGACCCCGGCCAGCTGCTGCAGGTGCTCATGAACGGCTGCGTCAACGCCAAGCAGGCCATGCCCGGCGGCGGGACCCTGCGCATCGAGGCGGTCCGCAGCGCCCGCGAGGGCGCGGCCGCGGCGGTGCGCAGCGCGACCATCACCTCGACCGCCGGCGCCAGCGGCGACTTCGTGCGCATCACCATCTCCGACACCGGCGCGGGCATGGATCCGGCGACCTTGGCCAAGGTGTTCCAGCCGTTCTTCACCACCAAGCCCAAGGGCGAAGGCACCGGCCTGGGCCTCGCGACCGCCTACCGCATCGTGCGGGCCCACGGCGGCGACGTGACCATGGCGAGCGAGGTCGGCGTCGGCAGCCGCCTGGTCATCACCCTGCCCGCGGCCAACCCCGGCGACACCGCGCCCATGACCCCCGAGCCGCCGCGGCGCACGCGGCTGAGCGGCCGCGCGATGGTGGTCGACGACGAGCCGCTGGTGCGCAGCACCACGCGCCGCATGCTCGAGCGCTTCGGCCTCGAGGTGCTGGTCGCGGTCGACGGCCTCGACGCGGTCGCGGTGCACGCCTCGCAGAGCGAGCCGATCTCGGTCGCCATCGTCGATCTCGACATGCCCAACCTCGACGGCGAGCAGGCCATCATCCGCATGCGCGCGCGCGATCCGTTGCTGCGGGTGATCGTGGCCTCGGGCCACGCCGACGCCGAACGCACCGCGCTTGCGCGGGCTCGGCCGCATCTCGATCCTGCCCAAGCCCTTCGACGCGGACACGCTGTGGCACCACGTCGCCGCTGCGCTCGAGGGCGAGCCCGCGCCGGAGGAGTCATGACCATCTCGAAGCCGCGCACGCGCGCGCTGCTCATCGCCTGCACGCTGGCGGCGTGCGGCAAGGACGAGGCCGACGACGCCGGCGACACCGGCTCGACGACCTCGTTCGCCACCACCGTCGTGACCCACGGCGGCGACCCCTCGGGTCCGGTCAGCCAGACGTTCACGAACTCGGGCGATCCCAGCGGCGATCCGACCACGGTGTCGAGCACGACCTCGACCTCCGCCGGCAGCAGCGGCGAGGGCAGCAGCGGCGGTGGCAGCAGCACCGGCAGCCCCGGCGACAGCTCCGGCGTGCTCGACGGCAGCTCGGGCGCAGCCAGCAGCGGCGCGGTCGAGACCGGCGACACCGGCACCGTCGGCGGCCCCTGCTGCGACGCCCAGGACGCGGCTGGCTGCGGCGACGACACGGTCGAGTCGTGCGTGTGCGCCGGCGACGACTTCTGCTGCACCGTGCAGTGGGATCTCTACTGCACCGTGCAGGTGGTGCGGCTGGGCTGTGGCGAGTGCCCCGGCATCGGCGGCGACGGCGATTCAAGCTGTGCCGCGCACGGCAACCCCGGTTGCGACGACGAGAGGCGTCGAGCAGTGCGTGTCGAGATGGACTTCGTCTGCTGCCTCGAGCCGTGGGACGACGTCTGCGTGCAGACGGCGTCGCAGTCCTGCGGCGCGGCCTGCTGAACCTCGGCCGTGCGGGGGCGGGCGGGCGGACTGGACCCCGGCCGCGCTGCCGCGCCGCGCGCAGCGGTGGTAGCTTCGCCCGAGCATGCTCGACGCCCTGACCACCCGCGCCAAGCCCCCCGCCACCGCCATCGTCGCGCTCGAGCGCAGCGAGCAATCGAAGTGGCTCGAGCGGCAGCCCGCGTTCGTGCGCAACTGGCTCGCGTCGACCGGCTTCCGCGCCGAGCACGGCAAGCTGTCGCTGGTGCCCGGCCGCGACGGCAAGCTCGCGCAGGTGGTGCTGGGCCTGGGCGACGGCACCGATCCGTGGGATTTCGCCGCGCCGGTGGGCAAGCTGCCGCCGGGGCGCTACCGGCTCGATCGGCCGCTGTCGCCCGAGCGCGCCAGCTTCGCGGCGATGGCGTGGGCACTCGCGAGCTACGGCTTTTCTCGCTACAAGAGCCGCGACCGCAAGGCCGCGGTGTTGCTGTGGCCCAAGGGTGCCGATCGCGAGCAGGTCGAGCGCACGGTCGCGGCCATCGCCGAGGGCCGCGACCTCGTCAACACGCCGGCGTCGGACATGGGCCCGATCGAGCTCGCCGCCGCCGCGATCGCGGTGGCCAAGCGCTTCGACGCGCGCTGCGAGGTCATCGTGGGCGACGGCCTGCTCGCGCGCAACTACCCCACGATCCACGCGGTCGGTCGCGCGAGCACCCGCGCACCGCGGCTGGTCGACATCCGCTGGGGCGACGCCAACGCGCCGCGGCTGACCCTGGTCGGCAAGGGCGTGTGCTTCGACTCGGGCGGGCTCGATCTCAAGACCGCGTCGGGCATGAAGCTGATGAAGAAGGACATGGGCGGCGCTGCGTCGGTGCTGGCGCTGGCGCACATGATCATGGACGCGCGCCTGCCGGTGCAGCTGCGCGTGCTGCTGCCCATCGTCGAGAACAGCGTCGCGGGCAACGCCTACCGCCCCGGCGACGTCATCCGCACGCGCAAGGGCACGACGGTCGAGATCGGCAACACCGACGCCGAGGGTCGGCTGATCCTGTGCGACGCGCTGGCCGAGGCCGACACCGAGGATCCGGATCTGCTCATCGACTTCGCGACGTTGACCGGCGCGGCGCGGGTCGCCCTGGGCACCGATCTGCCGGCCTTGTTCTGCAGCGACGACGGCGTGCGCGACGCGATCCTCGCGGCCGGCGTCGCGCAGCACGATCCGCTGTGGGCGCTGCCGCTGTTCGCTCCCTACCGCAAGCACCTCGACAGTCCCATCGCCGATCTCAACAACGTCGGCAGCGTGTCCGAGGGCGGCGCGATCACGGCGGCGTTGTTCTTGCGCGAGTTCGTGGCGAAGCACCGCCGCTTCGTCCACATCGACACGATGGCGTGGAACGTCTCGGCGCGGCCGGGTCGTCCCGCCGGTGGCGAGATCCTCGGTGTGCGCGGGGTCTTCGCCGCCCTGGCCCAGCGCTACCGCGTGCCCGCCACGAGCACGCCCGCGAGCGCGCCGTCGCGACGGCGCTGAGCGAGCACGGCGGCCGCTCGCTCGCCGCGCGCCCGCGCGACGCCCCGCTCGGGGCATACTGAGCGGCGGTGTCGTCGTCGTGGAAGAACTTCGCCCTGCCACTCGTGGCGCTCGCCGTGCTCGCGGGTTGGTACCTGTGGAACCGTGGCCAACCCAGCGCAGGCCCGGTCGCGCCGGCGCCCGCGGAAAAGGCCCTGGGCAAGGCGCCGCGCAGCGGCAGCGCCGAGGGCTCGCGGCCCGACGCCGCGCCTTTGCAGCCGCGCCGCGACCCCGGCCCCGCGACCGCGGCGGGAGCACCGACCGAGCCGCCGCGCGCGACCGTGCGTGACCGCGCGCGCAGCGACGCGCTGCGACTCGCGCTGCAGCAACGTCGCAGCCGCGACGGCGGCGGCCGCAAGGCCGGCGGCGACGCGAGCGACGAGCCCGCCACCGGCACGCTCGACAAGGACTACATCCAGGCGCGGATCAAAGAGGACCTCGTGCCGCTGGCGCAGGAGTGCTACGAGTCCGCGCTCGAGGACGACGCCGCCGTCGCGGGCAAGCTGACGATGCACTTCGACATCATCGGTGACGAGAGCGTCGGCGGCGTGGTCGACGGTGCCGAGATCGACCCCAGCAGCGAGATCGAGCACCCCGCCCTGCTCGAGTGCATGCGCGAGTCGATGATGAGCCTGAGCTTCGCGCCACCCGAGGGCGGCGGCACCGTCAGCGTCACCTACCCGTTCGTGTTCGCCTCGACCGACGGGGCCGGCAAGCCCGCGGGCAAGGCCCCGTGAGCGCGACGACGTGGATCGGCGTGGTCGCGATCGCGACCGCGGTGTTGGTGTGGGCCGAGGCCCGCGAGCGCGGCGCCATCGCGCGCCCGGCGAAGTTGTCGGCCTCCGCGGGATTCCTGGCGCTGGCGTGGTCGCAGGGCGCGTGGACGCACCCGTCGGGGCGCGTGCTGCTGCTGTCGTTGCTCGCGTGTGCCGTCGGCGACGCGTGCCTGCTGTCGCGCGCGCCGCGGTGGTTCCTCGCCGGCCTGAGCGCGTTCTTGCTGGGCCACGTCGGCTACGCGATCGCGTTCGCGCGCGACGGTGCAAGCGTCGGCGCGGTCGCGATCGGCACGGCGATCCTCGCGCTGCCCGCGGCGATCGTGCTGCGGTGGCTGTGGCCGCACGTGCCCGCGGCCATGCGCGCGCCGGTCGCCGCGTACGTGGTCGCGATCAGCGTGATGGTCGCGGCAGCGTGGTGTTGCGACGCCGGCGGCGCGACCGGCTGGATCCGGCTGGGCGCGTCGGCGTTCTATCTTTCGGATCTGTCTGTCGCGCGCGACGTGTTCATCCGCCGCGCCTGGATCAACCGCGCGTGGGGGCTGCCGACGTACTACGCGGCGCAGGTCTGCCTCGCGCTCGCGGCCTCGCCGCGCTGAGGCGCCGCCGCGCAGACGCGGGCGGCGTCAGCCCGGCGAGGGCACGTCGAGCAGCTCGGGCTTCTTGGGCTCGGGCTTGGGCTTAGGCTCGGGCTTCGGCTCGGGCTTGGGCTCGGCCTTGGGCTCAGGCTCCGGCTCCGGCTCCGGCTTGGGTTCCGCATCGACGGCAGGCGTCTGCCCGCCGGCGTCGGCCGCGGGCGCCTTCTTCTTCTTCTTTTCCTTCTTCTTCTTCGGCTTGGGCTCGGCCTTCGCGACCGGCTCGGGCTCGGGCTCGGGCTCGGGCTCGATCGCAGCCTCGGGCTCGGGCGCGGCTGCAGGCGGCGCCGCGGGCGCGGTGGGTGCGGGCGGCGTCGCGGTGGGCACGGGCGCGCCCGTCGGCGCCGCGGGCGTGCCTGTGGGCGCGGGCGGTGGCGGTGGCGTGCCGATCGACGGCGGCTCGGCCGGCGGCGCGATCGGGCTGGGCGTGGGTGCGGGCGGCTGCGCCTGGCGGGCGCAGCCTCGGCACCGGTCGGCGCGGCCTTGTCCGCGGGCGCCTTGGTCTGCGCCGCGGAGACCGTGGTCGCCTGGTGCCCGGCGTGCTGCACACGCACCGCCGCGCCGGCCACACCACCGCCCAGATACAGCGTGAGCGACAGGCCCATAGCCAACCGGCGGGCTTGCTCGCGCGACCGCCCAGTCGCGCCGCGATCCACATCAGCGCGCCCAGGACGAACCCGCCGGCGGCGACCACCAGCACGATGGTGAAGATCATGTCGAGATCGTGGGGCATGGCTCGGAGCTCCGCGCGCGCGGGCACGCCCGCCCATGGTAGCGCGGTTGGGCCGCGACCAACAGGGCAAGCTCTGGTATGAGAGCAAGCGGTCATGCCTCGAGTGCAACTCACCGAGCTCAGTCGCGCCGCGGGTTGAGCGGGCAAGCTCCGGATCCCGGAGTTGGCGCAGGTCCTGCGCCGTTTGCCCCACATCCCCGACGACGACTTGTTGGTCGGCACCGAGACCCGCGACGACGCGGCGGTGTACCGAATGGGCCGTGCTGCGCTCGTGTTCACGGCCGACTTCTTCGCGCCGGTGGTCGACGACCCGACTTGGCCGCATCGCCGCGACCAACGCCCTGTCGGACGTGTACGCCATGGGCGGCGAGCCGATGCTCGCGCTCAACCTGCTGGCGTGCCCGGCCAAGCTGCTGGGCCCGCGGGTCATCGCGCGGATCCTCCGTGGCGGCGCCGATGCGTGCCGCGAGGCCGGGGCCACCGTCGGTGGCGGGCACTCGGTCGAGGATCCCGAGCCGAAGTTCGGCCTCGCGGTGGTCGGACGCGTCTCGCCGCGGGCGCTGTGGCGCAACGTCGGCGCGCGTGCGGGCGATCGACTGCTGTTGACCAAGCCGTTGGGCACCGGCGTCATCACCACGGCGATCAAGCGCAGGCTCGGCGCGGCCGGCCGAGATCCGTGCCGTCACGCGCGTGATGTCGACGCTCAACCGCGACGCCGCGACCGCGCTGCGCTCGTTGGGCAAGGCCGTGCACGCCGTCACCGACATCACCGGCTTCGGCCTGCTCGGCCACCTGTTCGAGATGCTCGACGGATCGAAGGTCGACGCCACGCTGCGCTACGCCGATGCCGATCCCGGCAGCGGCGCGCCGTCGCGGCGCTCGACTGCTTCGCCGGGGGCACGCGCCAGCGCCTCGACAGCGTGCGACGTCGTCTGCGGCTCGCGCCGGCGCTGCGCGACGATCCCCACGCGGCGCTCTTGCTGGCGGACGCGCAGACCTCCGGCGGGCTGCTCGCGGCCGTGGCCCCGTCGGCGCTGCGCGGCGGGCGCAGGCGGCGTTGGCCGCCGCAGGCATCGAGGCCGCGGTGATCGGCGAGCTCACGCCGACGCGTCGGGCGCGTCCGTCGGTGACGGTGTTGCCGTAGGCGGCGCGACCAGGCCCAGCGGGCTGGGTGGCCCCGCGCGCGCAGCTGCAGCGCAGCGATCGCATCGAGCCCGACGTGGGCCAGCCGCGCGGCGTCGCGCTGCCACGTCGCGATGGCGTCGACCACGACCGCACCGCGCGAGCGCGACGTGCACGATCGCGCCCCTGCCCCAGTCGCAGGCCCACGTGGCACGGCGCCTCGTCGGCGCTCCACAGCGCGACGATGGTGCCGCGCACATCCCCGCCGGCGCCGGGCTGTGGTGCGATCGCGATCTGATCGGCGGAGTGCCGCGGCGCGCACGCGCCGGCGGCGGCCAGCAACCGCTGCACCAACGCCGAGCAGTCCACGCCTGCCGCGGTCGCGCCGCCCAGGCGATACGGCGCGCCGAGCCAGCGCGGCACCGCGGCTGCGATCGCGTCGGGTCGCAGCGGCGCAGCGTCCAGCTGGACCGGCGCGACGCTCGGTCCGAGCGCAGCGTGGGCCCAGCCCAGCGTCGCGTCCGGTGCACGCACCAGCGTGGCGCCGGGCAACTGCGCGAGCCGTCGAGCGGACCATCGCCGGGCACGAGCTCGGTGACCAGCTCGTCGGGCTCGCAGCGATCGGGCCGCCGCCACAGCGACAGCGGCTGCACGACGGCGACGAAATCCTCACCCCGCAACCACGCGACCGCGTCGGCGTTGCTGGCGATGCCGCGGGCCGCGAGCTGCTGCTGCACCCGCGCGAGCAAGCGCGGCGCGACCACGGTGCCCTGCAGCGCCACGGCGGCGGGCGCCACCGCCACCGGCTCGAGCGCGACGTGGGTCCAGCCGAACGCCGCCAGCGCCCACGCACGGACCTCGTCGATGGTCGTGCGCGCCGCGGCGCAGCGCGTCGCTCACGGCTGCACCCCCAGCGCGCGGCGGACCTCGTCCACGTCGGACAGCGGCAGCACCACGTCGCCGAGATCCTGCCCGCGCTCGTGGCCCTTGCCCGCGATCACGACCACGTCGCCGGGCCGCGCCTCGGCGCGATCGCCTCGGCGATGGCGGCGGCGCGGTCGAGCTGCACGTGGATCTGCGCCCGCCCGCCGCGCTGCAGCCCCTGCTGCAGTGCCGCCGCGATGGCCCGGGGATCCTCGCGCCGCGGGTTGTCGTTGGTGATCACGCCAGGTCCGCGCGCGCACCCACGGCGCCCATGGGCTCGCGCTTGAGCGGCGTGCTGTCCCCGCCGGCGCCGAAGACCACCAGCACGCGGCGCCGTGCCAGCCGCCGCGCGCTGTCGCAGTGCGCGCGAGCGCGTCGGGGTGTGCGCGTAGTCGATCGCGATCAGCGGATCGGCATGCAGCACCTCGAAGCGGCCGGGCACCGGTGGGCACGCGGCCAGGCCCGCGACCACGGCGGCCGGCGCGACGCCGGCGTCGAGCGTCGCGAGCGCGGCCGCGAGCGCGTTCTCGGCGAAGACCTCGCCCACCAGCCGCAAGCGGAAGCCACCGCCGAGCTGCTCGGCGATCGCGGACGGGCGCAGCGTCACCGCGGTGCCGTGCGCGTCAGAGCTCGATCGAGGCGATCGCGAGATCGGGCTCGCGCAGCGCCGGGCCCCAGGCCGGCGCGTGGAACCGCACCTTCGTCGCACGTCGGCCGGGGTCGCGCGATCGATGAGCAGCGCGGCCTCGTCCGCGGCGTTGAGCACCGCCGCGCGGCCGGGGCCCAGGTGCCGAACAGCTGGGCCTTGGCCGCGAGGTAGTGCTCCCAGCTGCCGTGGGTCTGCAGGTGATCGGGCGAGAGGTTGGTGAACACGCCCAGATCGAAGCGCCAGCGCTTGGCGTAGGCCTCCGCCAGCGCCTTGCTGGTGGCCTCGACCACCGCGAAGCGCAGGCCCAGGCCGCGGCGCGGCGGAAGGCCTCGTGGAAGCCCAGCAGCGTGCGCGGCACGTCGGCCAGCAGCAGGTCGTCGATGAAGTAGCCGATGGTCGACACCACCAGGACCGACTCACCCTGCGCGCGCAGGATCGCGGCCTGCAGCAGGGTGGTCGAGGTCTTGCCGTTGGTACCGGTGGTGCGATCGTGAAGAAGCGATCGGCCCACGGAAACGGCGGCAACGTGGGGCGATCGAGCTGCATCGGCCGCGCGGTTCGACCCCGCAGACGCCGCAGCCGAGCGAGTCGACCTCTTCGACGCAGATGTCGTCCCACATCGCGGCGCAGCAGGGCTCGTCCTGGGCGCAGACGCAGTCCTGGATGGCCTCGTTGGTGCAGCCCCGGTCGCGTGGGCCTCGCAGCAGTCACCGACGTCGACGCCGCCGGAGTCGAGGCCGAGCCGCGCTGGTGTCGAGCGGACCGGTGCTGCCGCCGCTCGGGCTGCCGCTGTCGGCGACGCCCGAGCTGCCCTCCGCGCTGCCGCCCCCGCTGGACTCGCCGGTCGACGCGCTGGTGCCCTCGGTCGTGGTCGCGGTGGTCGTGGCGGTGGTCGACGCGGTCGAGCTGGCCGAGGTGCTGTCGCCGCCGCCGTCGTCGTCGGTCGTGATGATGCAGCCCGGCACCGCAGCCACAGCGGCGCCGCCATCAGGGTGCACAGGGTCAAGAAACGGTTGGGATCGATGTTCATGCGTAGGCCCTTGGCTGACGGATGCCATCAACGCCCCAGGGCGCCAGTGAAATCGGCCACACACGGCCCAGCCGCGGGGGCACCGGCGGTGGCGGCCGTCACGGCGCGACGTCGCGGCGGTAGCATGCCCGCGCCGATCATGCCTGCCGACGCCCCGACCCCCGACGAGTTCCGATCTGCCCACGCGTCGGTGCGCGACGCGATCCGCCGCACCCCGACGTTCGCGTGGCAAATGGGTGCGATCGCGGCGCGGCGCGCCGAGGGCTGTGGCTCAAGCTCGAGCTGTTCCAGGTCACCGGCAGCTTGGCAAGCCCGCGCGGCGCTGCTGGCCCGCGCGCGCTGGCTACGAGGCCCGCGCGCGCGGGCTGACGGGCGTGAGCGCGGGCAATCGCCATCGCGGTGGCGTGGGCCGCCCGCGCGGTCGGCACGAGCGCGAAGCTGGTCATGCCGCGCACCGCGGACCCCTGGCGCGTCGCGCGTTGTCGCGAGCAGGGCGGCGAGGTCGTGCTGGTCGACGACGTCCACAGCGCATTCGCGACCGCGCAGGCCATCGCCGCCGCGGAGGGCCGCACGATGCTGCATCCGTTCGAGGGCAAGACCGTCGCGACCGGCACCGGCACCGTCGCGCTCGAGATCCTCGACGACGTGCCCGAGCTCGACGCGATCGTGGTGCCGATCGGCGGCGGTGGCCTGTGTGCCGGCATCGCCGCGGCGGTCAAGCAGCTGCGGCCCGAGATCGCGGTCTACGGCGTCGAGCCGACCGGCGCCGACAGCGCCATACCGCAGCTTCGCCGCGGGCTCGCCCCAGGGCATCGACGCGGTGCGGACCATCGCCGACAGCCTCGGCGCACCCCATGCGGCGCCCTACGGCTTCGGGCCTGTGCTGCGCCTACGTCGACGAGCTGGTCCGTCGACGACGCGATGATGCGTGACGCGATGCGACTGCTGTTGCCGATCTCAAGCTCGCGGTCGAGCCCGCCGGTGCGGCCGCGACCGCAGCCGCGCTGGGTCCGCTGGCGTCGCGGCTGGGCCGGCGGCGCGCGCTCGCGCTGGTGTGCGGCAGCAACATCGGCCCGCAGCGCCTGGCCGATCTGCTGCGGCCGACGCCGCGGCGCAGTCTTGAAGCGGAAGCTCCGCTTCCTCTTCCCGCGCCGGCAGAGCCGTCGCGGGTCCGTTCTCCTTCGGTCGCTGTCGCGACGAGAGGCCGTCAGCATACGCTGACAGCCTCTCAGTAGTCGTCGACGAGATCGTCGACGACCTCGCCGCGACCGCAGTGCTGCTTCAGCACCCGCTCGAGCTTGGTCTCGTCCATGCCGGGGTAGAAGCCGCGCTCGCGCTCGAGCACCTCGAACTCGGGATCGCGATCGGGATCGTCGCCCGGGCCCAGCGGCTGCACGAACATGTTGGGTCCGTCGTCGCAGCGGCCGAAGCAGGTGTAGTTGCGCACGACCGTGGCGCCCGCGAGGCTGGGCTCGCCGGCGATGATGCGCTCGGCCAGCGCGACCAGGCGTTCGCTGCCGTGCATCACACCGCAGCTGGGACCATCACAGACGCGCAGACAATACCGGGGCTTGCTCATGGCTGACGGTCGCAGGCACCCGGCGCGCGGCCAGCTGCGCGTGGATGAAAGCACGCAGCGACGGCTCGCACAACGGGTCGGCCGCGACCTCCTGCAGCGCGGCACGAGCCGCGAGCGCGTCGGGGCCCTCGCCGCCGGCCAGCTCGACCAGCAGCGCCGCGGCACCGCGCAACGCGCTCGACTCGTACGCGACCGCCTGATCGGCGTGGTAGCGGCGCAGGAACGTCGAGACCGGCACCACCGCCGCGGGATCGCGCAGCTGCGCGAGAGTCTGCACCACCTCGACCAGCTCGGCCGCGGGCGTGCCCGGGTCGAGCAGCAGCGCGCCCAGGGCCTCGACCACCTCGGGCCGCCCGGAGTGCGCGGCCTGTCGGATCGCGCTGGCGCGGCCCTCGTCGTCGGCGCCGAAGCGCGGTCGCTGGCGCAGCGCCTCGACCACCGCGAGCACGTCGGCATCGGTGCCGCCGCCCCAGCGCCCCTGCGCCAGCGCGGCCGCGTGGTCGCGCAGGGCCTCGGCCGCCGCGGTCTGCTCGCTGCGGACCTGACCGCGCGCCAGCGCGAGCACGGCTGCGCGGACCTCGGCTTGATCGTCGCGCCACAGCAGCTCGGCCGCGAGGCGCTGCGCCGGCAGCAGCCGCGGATCGGCGTCGCGCACGACCGCGTGCAGGTCGGCGATGACGTCGCGGCCCGACTCGGGCTCGTCGGCGTGGCCGCGGGCCACCCGATCGGGCACCAACACCATCGCGCCGCGCACCGGTTCGCCGCCGGCGATGCGATCGATCTCGCGGCCCGAAGCGCGCGACAGCGTGACGATGCCGCCGTCCTCGCGCACCAGCACCACGCGCTCGCCCGCCACGTGCATGGCCACGAACTCGCCGGCGTCCTCGAGGTGGGCCCAGCGGCTGCGCTGCGGCGTACCGTCGGCGCCCAGGCGCATCGCGATCACCGCGCGACGCGACAGCAGGATCGCGTCTCGCCCCAGCGGCCGCTCACCGAGATCGAGCCACAGCCGCAGGCGCTCGTCGTCGCCATGCCCGGCGTCGACCGCCGCGTGCTCGGGGAACACCGGCGCGACCGCGCCGCGCAGCTCGTGGGCGCGCCCACCGTGGCCCAACTCGACCCAGCGGCGACCGCCGCCCACGAACCACGCGCGGCCCTGGTGGATGACGCGCTGCGACGCGGCGGTGCCCGGCAGCGCCAACCGCTGGCGCGCCAGCTCGCGGCCACTCGACAGCCGCAGCGCGACGACGTCGCGGCCCAGCGGCACGACCGCGACGTCGCCGGCCGCGGGCACGCCCACCGGCGTGGGGCGCCGCGGGCTTGCCACCGCGCAGCGAGCCGCTCGTGCGCGGACAGGCCCACGACCGCGGCGGCGTGGCCCCGGCGCGCCCCGATCACCGATGCGACCAGCCACGGTCCGCCCGCCGACAGGCCCGCGAGCGCCTCACCCGGCAGCGCGATCGACCAGCGCGGCGCACCGGTCTCGCGATCGACCGCGACCAGGCGATGGCCCGCGACCGGCAGGTACACGCTGGTCTCGTCCGCGACCGGATGACCGGTCACGTCCACCGGCAGGTACCACTGCGTGCGCGCGTCGACCGGATCGATCGCACGCACGCCGCCGTGCTCGAACAGCACGATGCTCGCGCGCGCGTGGCTGCTCGCGCCGCGGCGCGCGTGCTCGGCGTGGGCCAGCAGGTTGCCGTGGGCGGCGGCCTGTTCGGGCAGCACGCGGGCACAGCCGCCGCCCAGCGCCAGCAGCAGCAGCGCGACCGTGGCGCCGCGCCTCACGACTCGTCCTCGATCACGACCGCGTCGGGCTCCTCGATGAGCACCGGCGCGGGCGCGGCCAGCTCGGCCGCCAGCTCGGGGTCGCGCGCGAGCAGGTCCTCGATGGTCGCGCGGGCGGCCGCGCTGGGGTGGCGGTGCGCAACGCGACCGCCAGCCGCCGCAGCGGCAGCGCGACGTCGGCGGCGGCGCGCGCGATGGCCGGCGCCGCCTCGTCGCCATGGCCGCCCACGCCGTCGGCGCCCGCGCGCGCACGTCGACGCTGCGGTAGCAGGCGAGTTCCTGCAGCAGCGCACCGAGCTCGAAAACCGGGAGGGCGTGCGCGCGAGCGCGTCGAGCACCGCCAGCAGCGCCCCCGGCGGCCGCCGGCGCGCACGCAGGCGTCGAGCGCCACGGCCGCGGCCGGGTCAGGATCGGCGACCCACGCCAGCAGCTTTCGCGCTGACCTCCTCGACCAGGCGCTCGCTCAGGCCGCGCCATCGGCCTGCGCCGCCGCGGGCCGCAGCGGCACGAGCATCACCCAGGATCACGGCGCCTGCGATCGCACGTCGAAACGACATCGGTCGAACCCTCGCAGCGCAGTCATCGACCCCGCGCCGCACTGGCAGGCCGGTGCGGCCGCGCGTGGGCGACCCGCCGCGGCCGCGCCGCACCCGGCACCGGTGCCCGGGCGACGCCGGCCCGCGTGCGGCCAGCAGGGGAGCCGCACCCGTCGCCGCGGCCACACGAGCACGGCCGCGGCGGCTGCCACCACAGGAAGTTGGCGTCGAAGCGGCGCACGAGAACACGTTGCGATCCGAGGCGCTGCCGCTGCTGTACGTGACGATGGGCTCGTCCGCGCCGCGCACGGTGATGTCCGGCTCTTCCTGGAAGTTCGCGGTCGTGGTGTTCACGCGGAACTCCACGCCCACCGCTGCACCAGCCTGGTCGTAGCGCTGGGCGTACACGCCGGTGAGGTTGCCGTCCTGGTTGGCCGAGACCCACGCGATCATGAAGTCGCCGTCGGCGTTGAGCGCAACCGCAGGGTTGTTCTGCGCGCCGGCGCTGTAGCTGTTGACCAGGAACTCGGCGCCCTGGGCCGCACCGGTCGCGTCGTAGCGCCGCGCGACCACGGCCGTGGACGAGCCGTCCTGACTGTCGCTGCTCCACGCGATCACGAACTCGCCGTCGGCGTTGCCGCCGGCGGCAAGGCTGGCTCTGGTTGAGGACCAGGTGGTGCGTTGACCTGGGTCTCGCCGGTCAGGGCGGTGCCGGCGTTGTTGAACCGGCGCATGAAGACGCCGATGCCGACAACCGTCCTGATCGTTGGTCGAGCACGCGACCGTAGAAGGTGCCATCGCTCGCGCGTACGACCGAGGGCAGCTGCTGATCACCGAGCGTGGTCGAGTTGATCTGGATCTCGGGGTTCTGCGCGACCGCGGCGTTGTTGTAGCGGCGGCACTGCACCTCGTAGCTGGCCAGCGGACGGTTGTCGTAGCAGATCACGAACGCGCCGCCGTTGTCGGCCGCGACGTCGGGGCGGCGTTGGATGCCGGTCGCGCTGCCGTTGACCTGGAACTCGGCCGTCACGACCATGCCGCCCGAGTCGTAGCGCTTGGCGAACACGCCGGTCTGGTCGGCGTCGGGCGACTCCCACGCGATGACGAAGCCGCCGTCGTAGACCGCGACCGCGGGGTTGGCCTGGGTGCCGTTGGTGGTGGTGTTGACCAGGAACTCGTTGCCGAAGGGCTGGCCGGCGTTGTCGAACATCTGCGCGTAGATGCCGGCGCCGCTGCCGTCTTGCGCGGGGTTGGCGATGGGCACGCTGGCCCAGACCACGACATAGTAGTTGCCGCCCGGCGCCGCGCCGATCGCCGGCGACAGCTGCGAGTCGAGCGTATAGGTGTTGACCGTGTCCTCGCCGCCGATGTCGCAGGGGTTGGGGCAGCTGCCCTCGCAGTCGATGCCGGTCTCGTCGCCGTTGGCGACGCCGTCGGTGCAGGTCGGCGCCTGGCAGGTGTTGATCGTGCACACGCCGCTGATGCAGTCTCCGTCGTTGATGCACTGATCGCCGGTGTCGCAGGTCGGCCCGCAGCTGCCGCCGCAGTCGACGTCGGTCTCGTCACCGTTCTCGAGCGCGTCCATGCAGTCGGGCGCCGAGCACACGCTGCCTTCGCAGACCTGCTCGACACAGTCACCGCCGTCGATGCAATCCTGGCCGACCTCGCAGGTCGCACCACAGGCACCGCCGCAGTCGAGATCGGTCTCGTCGCCGTTCTCGACGTTGTCGAGGCAGTCGGGCGCGGAGCACTGACCGAACTCGCACACCCCCTGGACGCAGTCGCCGGGGTTGAAGCAGTCGTCGCCGGTGCCGCAGGTCGCGCCGCAGGTGCCGCCGCAGTCGACGTCGGTCTCGTCGCCGTTGTGCACGCCGTCGCTGCACGTCGGCACCGCGCAGACCATCATGTCGCAGACGCCGCTGTTGCAGTCGCTCGCGTCGACGCAGCCCTCGCCGTCGTCGCACGGACCGCAGTCACCACCGCAGTCCTCCGCGGTCTCGTTGCCGTTCTGCACGCCGTCGTTGCAGCCCGGCGCCTCGCAGTTGTTCATGTTGCAGATGCCGCTGATGCAGTCGGCGTTGACCATGCAGCTGTCGGAGTTGCCGCACGGGTCGCACGAGCCACCGCAGTCGACGTCGGTCTCGTCGCCGTTTTGGTGACCGTCGTCGCACGCCGGGTCGGCGCACACGCCGGCCTTGGTGTCGCAGACGTGCGAGTCGCAGTCGGCGTTGACGTTGCACGCGCCGCCGGGACCGCAGTCGGGGCAGTCGATGCCGCCGCAGTCGATGTCCGTCTCGTGCGTGTCGAGCACGCCGTTGTCGCACGCCGAGGGCTCGCAGGTGTCGACGTTGCAGAACTCGCCCGGGCGGCAGTCACCGTCGCTGTCGCACTCGCCGGTCTGACCGCAGGGGTTGGGACAACCCGAGCCGCAGTCGACGCCGTCCTCGTTGCCGTTCTGCTCCAAGTCGTAGCAGGTCGCGCTCTGGCACACGCCACCGTCGCAGACCAGCGAGTGACACTCCTCGGGCAGGTTGCAGTCTCGACCGTCGTCGCAGGGATCGCAGCTGCCGCCGCAGTCGACGTCGGTCTCGTCGCCGTTGTGGACTTCGTCGGTGCACGTCGGCATGCCCGACGTGCCCGCGCTCATCTCGGTCGTGCCCGAGTCGGCGACGGTGTCACCGCTCGAGCCGGTGCCTTGCGAGTCGGAGATGGTGTTGATGCCGTTGCCGTCGGTCGTGGTCGAGTCGTCGACCGGCGCGGTGTCGCTGGGACACGCGGGCAGGAGCAGCGCGAGCCATGGAACAGAAGCGATGCGGACAAGCGAAGCGGTGCGGCGCATGGACGTCCCCCCGGGCGTAGCCGTGTGCACTGGATGCGGCGGGCACATGCCCGTGCAACCATGGTTACCGTTTTTTCAGACAACATTCTAGAAGAGGATGCGCGGCGCCGCGCACGGCCGTTCGGACGCCGCGGCCGGGCCGCGCGCGGCGCCCTCTGGCCCGGCTGGGGATGATCTCCCCGCCCAGCCCGGCGGAGGGGGGATTCTCGGCCCTGGCTCGATTTCGCCCGGACGGCCGAAATCGTTTGACTTGCTCCCGACCTCACAGTTATTTCATAGTATGAACGGCTCGAAACCGATCGGCAGTCGGACGCGCGGGGGGCGGGTCCGGCACGGAAAACCAAGGGCCGCGATCGGTCGAACCATGACGCGAGGTCTTGCCATGCATCGTCGAGTTCATCGGCTGTCCATCTTCGTCGCGCTCTCTTTGGGCTCCGCGTGCGGCGGTGGATCGGAGACACAGACCTCGAAGGGCAACAGCGACGGCAGCAGCGGCAGCGGCTCGGGCAGCGACTCGCTCTCGGGCACGATGAGCGACAGCGCCGACTCGGGCAGCGGCGGCATGAGTGCCTCGCAGGGCTCGATGACGATGGGCTCGGCGACGATGGGCACCGACTCCGCCGGCACCGACAGTCAGGGCACCGACTCCGCCGGCACCGACAGCCAGGGCACCGACTCCGCCGGCACCGACAGCCAGGGCACCGGCGGCAGCAGCTCGGGTGGTGAGACCGACACCGGCGGCCCCGGCGACCCGCCGAGCGATCCCCCCGGCGTGAAGAATGGTCTGTGCGAGGACCCCGGCCAGCAGCAGTGGTGCTACAGCGGCGCGCCCAACACGTACAACGTCGGCATCTGCCACCCCGGCGTGCAGGAGTGCGTGCAGGACGACCTCGACCTGGGCCACTGGGGCCCGTGCGAGGACGAGCAGGGCCCCGAGCAGGAGGTCTGTGACGGCCTCGACAACGACTGCGACGGCGAGACCGACGAAGAGCTCGGCACCGACAACTGCGGCCTGGGCGTGTGCAACCACGACGAGCCCGTCTGCGTCGACGGCATGCCCAACGAGTGCGATCCCGAGGACGGCGCCACCGACGAGGTCTGCAACGGCCTCGACGACGACTGCGACGGCCAGATCGACGACGGCCTCGGCGACGAGATGGTCGAGTGCGGCGTGGGCCAGTGCGAGCACACCGTGACCGCCTGCGCCGACGGCGATCCGCCCGAGTGCGATCCGCTCGAGGGCGCGACCCAGGAGACCTGCGACGGCATCGACAACGACTGCGACGGCGACACCGACGAGGATCTCGGCGACCTCGAGTGCGGCGTGGGCCAGTGCCAGCACTCGGTGCCGGCCTGCATCAACGGCATCCCGCAGAACTGCGACCCCTACGAGGGCGCGACCAACGAGACCTGCGACGGCATCGACAACGACTGCGACGGGCTGACCGACGAGGACCAGGGCAACTGGGTCTGCGGCATGCTCGACTGCCAGGTGCAGGTGCCGACCTGCATCGACGGCGTGCCGCAGCCGCCCGAGAGCTGCGTGCCGCTGCCGGGTGGCGACGAGATCTGCGGCGACGGCGTCGACAACAACTGCGACGGCGAGGCGCCGGCGTGCATCGAGACCTTCCTGGTCGGCACCGACAACCAGATTCGTCCGGTCGACATCATCTGGGCCATCGACTCCTCGGGCTCGATGGCGCAGGAGATCGCGACCGTCGAGGTCGAGCTGCAGGACTTCGCCGACACGCTCGCGGCGTCGGGCTCCTCCGGCCACCTGCACGTCATCGCCGACCGCGGCACCGAGTCGTTCGAGATGTGCGTCGCGCCGCCGCTGGCGGGCAACAACTGCACCGACAACGCGCCGCTGTTCTACCAGTACGACACCAACGGCGGCACCAACGGCGCGTGCATGGTCCACAGCTCCAACGCGCTGGGTCGCATCATGCAGCAGTCGCCGGTGTGGATCCCGCGGTTGCAGCCCAACTCGCACCTTGCGTTCATCGTCACCACCGACGACGACGGCGACGACGCCAACTGGGTCGGACCGCAGGACGACTCGGCGGTCGACGACTGCGGCGCCGGCTTCATCGTCGACGGCACGACCTCGAACCTGTGTCGCTGGGACGATCCGCTCTCGGCCAACAACTACACCTCGTTGGCCTACGACTGGATGGGCTACCTCGGCTTCACCTCGTTCATGACCAACTTCTTCCCCAACCACGCCGTGGTCGACGACTGGACCTTCTACTCCATCATCGGCGGCACCGGCACCGCCGTGCTCATGGGCGCGGACGACGGCTACGAGTTCACCTGCAACACCATGGCCGAGACCGGTGACGAGTACGTCAAGCTCTCGCTGCTGAGCGAGACCCAGGACTCGATGACGGCGGTGTGCGCCGCCAACTACGATCTGTCGGGCCTGGCGCAGGACATCGTCAACAACATCCCCAACGACACCTACGTGCTCGACGGCAACCCCGCGGGCAACTGCCTGGCGATCAACCCCGCGACCATCGAGGTCATCGTCAACGGCATCCCGATGAACGGCGCCGACTGGAACTACAACGCGGCGACCTGCACGCTGACCATCGTCAACAACATCCCGGTGGTCGGCGACACCGTCAACATCGTCTACGAGAACTTCTGATGACGACCAAGTCCAGTCGCCCCGATGGTGGGCACGACGTTACGAACCGCGCGCGGGGGCCCGCGCGCCCGGCCTGCGTGCCGACGCCGGTGCTGGCGCCGTTGCTGGCGGCGCTGATGCTGCCGGCGGCCTGCAAGGACGACGCGGCCGGCACCGGCGGCGGCGAGGACAGCTCGACCACGCTCGACGGCATCTTCTCCGTCAGCGGCCAGGACGGCACCAGCACCTCGACCACCGAGGCCGCCGACTCGAGCACGGGCGAGCCGACCCAGCTCAACTGCGACAAGATCGACTTCGTCTTCGTGATCGACAACTCGTCGTCGATGGCCGACGAGCAGCAGAACCTGGTCGACTCGGTGCCCGGCTTCGTCGACGCCATGCGCACCGCGCTGCCGACGGTGAAATCGTTCCGCGTCGGCGTGGTCGACACCGACAGCTACCCGGCGCTGGGCACGGTCGACGCCCCCACCGACGGCTGCCCGACCGAGGGCGTGGACTGCAGCGCCTGCGACTACACGCTGGGCGCGTTCGTGACCAAGCCGCTGTCGAACGCGGACCCGGCGACGTCGTGCAACTTCTCCACCGGCGGGGCCTACATGGACGGCGCCGCGGAGACGTTCCCGGACGAGTTCGCGTGCGCCGCGATCGTCGGCACCGACGGCAACCCGGTGGAGCAGCAGATCGGCGCGCTGACGGCTGCGGTCGATCCGGCCAACGCCGCGGAAGGGGCGTGCAACGCCGGCTTCATGCGCGACGACGCGTTGCTGGTGTTCCTGCTCATCAGCGACGAGGAGGACGACCACACCGACGCGCCGCCGCCCCAAGGCGGCAGCCTCGGCGAGCCCGACGAGTGGTTCGCGACGATGGTCGACGCCAAGGCCGGCAAGTCCAGCAACATCGTGGCGCTGGGCCTCATCGGCGGCTCGCCGCGCTTCGACGACTGCGCGGCCTTGTCGGCCGACGGCAAGGTTGCGGAGCAGACCTCGCGACTCGAGCAGTTCTTCGACAGCTTCGAGACCCACTTCGAGGGCAGCGTGTGCGCGTCGGGCTACGACGCGTTCTTCGACGACGCGCTCAAGAAGGTCGCCGAGGGCTGCATGAACTTCATCCCGTGACGCGCGCGCCGGCGTGCGCGCGTCGAACGGGGGGCCGGAGCGATCCGCCCCCGTTTCGCGTCGATTCCTTGGGCCGTGCAGCCGAGGTTGCTAGCGTCCGGCCGATGGGCACCCCGCCAGTCGCTCGCTGCAGTGCTCGTGCGAGGTCGTGGCCGAGCTCGCGGCTGCGCCAACGCTGACGCCGTTGCTGGGCGCGCACGGCGTGACGCTCGAGCGCGTCAGCGCCGCGCGGGCGCAGCTGCACGCCCACTGCGGCCCCGAGTCCAACGACTGGCGCACGCGCGCGATGCCAGGCGACGACGACCCGGCCGCGCGGCTGCTGGCGATCGTCCGCTCGGCCGACTGCCACGGCTATCGCCTGCTCGAGCAGCTGGGTGCGTCGTGTCCGGCGCTGCGCCGTGATCTCCTGGCGCGCCGTCGACCGCGAGGCGCCGGGCGGACCGCCGCGGCCGGCCGCGAGGGATGGCCCGCGCGCCGCGCACGACGACGCTTCCGCGGCTCGATCGCAGCCCCCGCGTGCCCGCGCCGCGGCCCGCGCGAGTGTGCCGACCACCGCCGTGCGCAGCAGCGCCGCGCCGCCGCCGTCCGAAGCCACGGCCACGGCCACGTCGCGCGCACCCGAGCCCGCGCCGCCGACCGTCGCCCCGGCCGCGCTCGGGCTTCGGCGCGACGCGCCCTGCCCCATCGATCCGTCGAGCTTGCCGCCGCTGGTCGCCCGCGGCGACGAGCTCGCGCAGCTGCGCGACGCGACCGGCCGCCACGGCGCGCGCACGGTGGTGTTGTGCGGCCAGCCCGGCTGCGGTCGCAGCCTGCTCGCGCGCCACCTCGCCGCCGGCGCGGGCCGACCGGTGTTCGCGCTGTCGGCGTTGGACTACCGCGACGACGACGACGCGCTCGCGACCGACCTCGAGCTCGTCGCGCACCGTGGTGGCCTCGCGCTGTTCGACGACCTCGACAAGCGCGTGCTCGACAGCCCGCCGCCGTGGTTGTCGGTGTTGGCGCAGGCGTGGACGCGCGATCGCCCGCGGGTGCTGCCGGTGGTGTCGTTCGAGGGCCTGATGCGTCTGACGCAGTGGCTGCCGGGCGTGCTCGAGGCCAGCGACGTGATCCGGCTCGCGCCGCTGGCGGGCAGCGCGATCGCGGAGGCGGTCGCCGCGGCCGCGCCCGCGGTGCTGCGCGGGCACGGGCTGGAGCTCGCGCCCGAGCTCGCGGCCAGCGAGTTCGCGCGGCTGTCCGACCGCTACCTCGGTGGCATCGCGCAACCGGGCCGCGCGCTCGATCTGCTCGAGCTGGCCTGCGCCCGCACGCGCCGCCGCGGCGCGCGTCAGGTCGCGCGCGCGAGCGTGCTCGAGCTGGTCGCCGAACGCAGCGGCCTGCCGCTGCTGCGCGTGGAAGCGGCCTCGGACCAGGACGCGCTCGAGCTCGAGGCGCGGCTGTCGGAGCGCGTGGTCGGGCACCGCGAGGCCATCGTCGCGATCGCCGAGCTGGTCCGCCGCGCCCGTGCCGGGCTCGCGGGCAGCCGCCCCATGCTCACCGCGCTGCTGCTGGGCCCCTCGGGCGTGGGCAAGACCGAGCTGGCCAAGTCGCTCGCCGCGGCGCTGTTCGACCGCGAAGACGCACTGGTGCGCCTGGACATGAGCGAGTACGCCGAACCCCACGCGGTCGCGCGCATCGTCGGCGCGCCGCCGGGCTACGTCGGCTTCGAGCAGGGCGGCGCGCTGACCGACCCGCTGCTGTCGCGGCCCCACGCGGTGGTGCTGCTCGACGAGATCGAGAAGGCCCACCGCGACGTGCACCAGCTGCTGCTGCAGGTGCTCGACGAGGGTCGCCTGACCGACGGCCGCGGGCGCGTGATCGACTTCCGCCACGCTGCGATCCTCATGACCTCCAACCTCGGTGCGCAGCACCTGCGCGAGCGCAACGGCCGGCCGTACATGCCCGCGCCCGAGGTGCTGGCGGCCGCGCGGGCGGCGTTCCCGGTCGAGCTGTGGAACCGCATCGAGGCGCCGCTGGTGATGCAGCCGCTGTCGCCCGAGGACCTGCACAAGATCTGTCGCCGCATCGCGCGGGCGTCGAGCGATCGGCTGCTGCGCGAGCGCGGCGTCCGCTACGAACTCAGCGACGACGCCTGCGCGCGCCTGGTCGCGCGGGCGGGTGACGACCCGCGGCTGGGCGCACGACCGCTGCGACACCTGCTCGCGCGGGAAATCGATCCCCTGGTCGCCGACCGCGTGCTGCGCGGACGCGTGCGCGCCGGCGCGGCGCTGCACGTCGACGTCGATCGCACCGGCTTCGTCGTGCGCTGACGCCGGCGCGGGTCGATGTCCATGAAGAGGAAGCTCCGCTTCCACTTGCCGCGCCGGCAAAGCCATCGCGGGCCCTTTCTCCTTGCGGTCGCCGTCGCGACGAGGGGCTGTCCGCGTAGGCTGACAGCCCCTCAGCCGTCGCCGCGCGCGAGCATGTCGAGCAGGCGCGTGCCGAGCCAGTCGTAGACCGCCGCGGCCGCCGGCGGCAGCGCGTCGCGGTGGGCCGCGATGCCGGCCCGATCGCCGCGCGTCGCCGGGCCGCTGATGCCCGCGGGCACGCCCAGCGCGAGCAGGTTCTCGACCGCGCTGCGCAGCAGGCTACCCAGCAGCGCCCGACGCAGTGCCGCGTCGGCGCCGAGCGAACCCCACACCGCCTCGGCCTGCAGCGTGAGCACGGCGAGATGGTTGGCCACCAGCGCGCACGCAGCGTGGTAGGCCGTGCGCGCCTGGGGCTGCAGCCCGCCCAGCGCCACCACCGGCGCGGGGGCCACCAGCGCCCGCGCCCACGCCTCGGCCGCGGGATCGCCCTCGATGCCGAACACGGCCTGCTCGAGGATCGACGCCCGCACCGCGCCGCCGCGCATGCTCGCGGCCGGGTGCAGCGAGCCGACCGCGTGCCCCGCGGCGCGCAACGGTGCGAGCACGTCGACGCTGCGGCGCGCGCCGGCGGCGTGCAGCACCACGGTCTGCAGCGGCAGTCGCCCGACCAGCCCGCGGGCCACCGGTTCGATGCCGCCATCGCGCACGGCGATCCACACCGCCTCGGGCGGCTCCGACGGCAGCGGTCCGCCGTCCGCGACCGCGTGCCCGCCGAGGATCTCGACGCGATGGCCCCGCCGCGCGAGGAACTCGGCCGCGTGGGTGCTCACGTGGCCGCGCCCGACCAGCCACACCGGCGCCCGCGTGGGCTGCAGCATGGCGAACACCGCGGCGGGCACGGCCTCGGCGACGCGCGCGAGCGCCTCGACGCTGCCCACGGCGAGCCAGGCCCGGATCGCCCGGCTCGAGACCTCGGGCAAGGTGCATGCGTCGGGCTCGGACCAGCCCGCGCGCGGCACCACCAGCGGCGTGAAGCGCCGCTCGATCTCGTCCCAGCGGTGCCACTTCGCGGTGTCACCCGAGCGCGTGATGTCCGAGCCGACCACCAGCCGCACGCGCGCGCCGGGCTCGCGGGCCGCGACCGCCTCGAGCAGGCGCACGGTGTAGCTGGGCCCGGGCTCGCGCGCGGCGAGCTCGCGCTCGATGTCGCTGACCTGCAGCCACGGCCCGTAGTCCGCCATCGCGGCGCGACACCACGCCAGTCGCTGCTCGAACGGCGCCATGGCCTTGCCGAAGGGATGGTTCGCCGCCGGCGCGACCACGACCGCGTCGACCCACCCGCGCGCGCGCAGGTACCCGGGCAGCAGCGTGTGGCCCAAGTGCGGTGGATCGAACGCGCCACCGAGCACTCCGACGACCCGCTCGCGGTTCATGCTCCACACGATAGGACGTCGGCTACCGTCGCGAAACTGCCGGCGTTGTCGCTGCCGCTGCGCCGCCCGGGTCGCGCTCGAGCACCGACGCGCGGCGGCGCCGCGGGCTGCCGCGGCTCGGCCACTTTCTTGGTCGCGAGCGCCAGGCTCTGGCAAGCCAGTTCCATGCTCGAGCTGGTCCGCCCCTGAGCGCGCAGCCGTCGGTCGCCGAGGTGCTGGTCCCGGGTCCCATCTCGCGGCCCAGCGCGCGCGACGACGTCGCGCTCGATCGCCGCGGCGGACCACGGCCGCGCATGGTGCTCGACGAGATCGATCCGCCGGTGCGCGCGGTCGATCGTTTCACGGCAGCGACGCACCAACCGCTGCCGCTGCTGCTGGGTGTGGCCGTGCCACGCATCGGCGACACGCCCGGCGGATGGTTGATCGCGCGCGGGCTGTCGTGGGCCGACGGCGGCGCGCTCTTGCTCGCGCTCGATCCCAGCGCCCCACCGATCGATCCCGTCGAGCGGATCGCACGACGGGCATGGGCCGATCTGTGGCGCCACGTCCATGCGTGCGTGCCGGCGTCGCCGCTGCAGGTCGTCAGCGCGTGCGTGCGCGTGCCGACCCTGCTGGCCGCGATCGCAGCGGCGCGCCCCGACGCCGCGCTCGCGGTGGAGCTGTTGCCTCTGCTGCTGACCAGCCCGGCCGACGCGCGCACGGCCGGCGACGCGCCCACGGTCACACCGGTGGCCGCGCCCACAGCGCCTGACCGGACGCCTGGCGCCGCTGGCCGATCCCCACCCTGGCGTGCTCGCGGTCGCGATGGCCCCGGCCGTGCTCGCACGGCTGCTCGCCGCGACGCACGGCGAACCGCAGCCCGCCCGCGCCCCCGAGCCAGGGCACGCTAGCGGCACCACACGCTCCCGCCGCCGTCGCTAGACCCGCTTCCACGCACCGCCGACGGCGCGCAAGCCCCCAGAGCCCGCCGTGCCGCGAGCTGGCGCCACCTCGGCGCATCCGCACGCCGACCGACGCCGACGGGGCTCGGCCAGCCGCTCTCGGGCCGCGCGCCCGCTGCCCGTCGGACGTTGACACACCCCGGCCTGTGTCCCTATTGTGCCGCCGAGCATCGTGGCGCCCGCTTGGCGCGCCCGCTCGAGCAGAGGGTTCGGCCTTGAACACACCGAAGAAACCCGGAACCGATCTTGCGGCTCTCAAGGCGCGCCTCGCCAAGAAGGGAAAAGAAGGCGAAGAGTCCGCGCCCGCGGCCGACGCTGCGCCCGTCGAGGCCGCAGCGGCCGCGCCCGCGCACTACGACGAGGCGCCCGCGCCCGAGCCCGTGGTGCAGCACTACGATGCTCCCGCGGCGCCGAGCTTCAGCCCGCCCGCCGCACCGAGCTTCAGCGCGCCCGCGCCGGCGCCGACGTTCAGCGCGCCCGCGCCCGCGGCCGACGATCCGTTCGGCGGACCGGCCGGCGGCCAGTTCGATCCGGGGCCGTCGATCGACGTCGGCGGCGACGTGCCCGGCCGCAGCAACATCGGGGTCATCGCGTTCTCCGGCGTCATCTTCCTCGCCATCGGTCTGGGTGCCGGCTGGGTCGGCCAGCGCATCATCAGCGGCCGCGAGCGGCTCGAGGCCGCGCGGGCCAAGGGCGACGAGATGTACAAGGAGGTCGTGGCCGTGGGCGACGCGCGCAAGGGCGCCGCGCTCAAGTTCGAGGAGCTCTCGAAGGTCATCGACGCCGACCCCAAGCAGGGTGCGACCGTGGTCGGTCAGCTCGTGGGCGAGAGCTTCGACAAGAGCCCGCGGCTCGAGAACCTGTTCGGCTGGCAGCTCGCCGCGATCCACCCCAACGGCATCAAGAAGGTCTTCGAGCTCTACGAGAAGACCAACCGCGTGAAGCTCGAGCTGCTCGAGCTCGGCGGCTTCCTCAACGAGTACGCCGGCGCGCTGACGCAAGCCGGCGGCCCCACCCTCTTCGGGGTGAAGTTCGCGGCCGAGGGTCCGGCGCAGATGGTCGCGGTGACCTCGCTGCTGTGCTCGGAGACGCCGGCTGATCAAGCCTCGTGGAAGGAGTGCGACGACCCGGCCAAGGCCGTCGGCTTCAAGATCAAGGACTCGCTGCAGGGCGAGGACAAGACCGTGGCCAAGGGCACCGCCGCGGATCAGGTGTCGCTCATCGCGCCCTCGGGCGCGGTGTACAACTACGCCGTGGGCCAGGAGCCGGCCAAGAACGCGCTGCTCGTCCGCAACTTCATGCTCAAGCGCGTCAAGGAGACGCTCGACGAGATGAACTCGGCCGAGACGACGGCGAAGAAGGCGCTCGAGAACTACGCCTCCAACCCCGACGTCGATGGCGGAAACCCGCAGCCCGAGCCCTGAGCCCGCGGCTGGTGGCTCCGCCTTCCCGGCGGCGCCCAGCGGCGCGGCAGCGGCCGCGTCGGACCCGCCCGCGCCCGGCGTCGGCGGGTCTTCGCGTTCGCGCGACGGTGGTGGCGGCGGCGCGGGCAAGCCACCGCCGCCGCGACCGGGCGCGCGCGTGTGGATCACCAACCCCGCGCGCGGCGGCCTGGTGGTGTGGCTGCTGCGCTACTACCTGTTCGCGGTCGCCGTGGGCCTGGTGGTCGCCGCAGGCGCGACGGTGTGGGCATACCGCAAGCTCGCCGAGGACCTGCCCACGCTCGACGTGATCGAGGACTACGCGTCCTCGGCCCCGGGCGTCACGCACATCTACGCCGCCGACGGCACCCTGCTGGCCGAGCTCGCGCGCGAGCACCGGGCCTACGCCGACTACGACGACATCCCCAAGCCGCTCATCGCGGCGATCCTCGCCAGCGAAGATCGTCGCTTCTTCGAGCACGCCGGCCTCGACGTGCGCGGCCTGGCCCGCGCGGCGCTCGCGAACCTGCGCTCGGTCACGGTGAGCCAGGGCGGCAGCACCATCACGCAGCAGGTCGCCAAGGGCTTTCTGTCCCACGAGCAGACGCTGCTGCGAAAGCTCCGCGAGGCCATCTTGTCGGTGCGCATCGAGGCGCGCCTGCCCAAGGAGAAGATCCTCGAGATCTACCTCAACAAGACCTTCTTCGGGCACAACGCCTACGGCGTCGCCTCGGCTGCGAGCCGCTACTTCGGCAAGTCGCTGTCGGAGCTGACCCTGGCCGAGTGTGCGCTCATCGCCGGACTCGCGCGCACGCCGGGACGCGACAGCCCCTTCGTCAGCCTCGATCGGGCCAAGAACCGCCGCGCGGTGGTGCTGCAGGACATGGTCGAGGCCGGCGCGATCACAGCCGGTGAGCGCGACGTCGCCGACGCCGAGCCCATCGCGCTCGCGAGTCAGCCGGAGGTCTTCCGCGCGCGCGCGCCGTTCTTCGCCGAGCACGCCCGTCAGCTCGTGACCACGCGGCTGGGCGAGGACGCGCTGCTGCAGGACGGGCTGCGCATCGAGACCGCGCTGGAGCTGCCGGCCCAGGCCATGGCCGATCGCGCGGTCGACAACGCCCTGCGCGACATGGACCGGCGCCAGGGCTACCGCGGGCCGATCTCGCACCTGGCCGGCGAGGACGCGCGCACCGAGCTGCGCACGCGGCTGCGTCAGCGCTACGGCGCCGATCCGCTGGCGGCCGACGTGTGCGTGCCCGCGGCGCCCGACGATCGCCTCGAGCTCGACTGCCCCAACGAAGAGGGCGCGATGTGTACGCCGCAGGCGCAGCCGATCCCGACCGAGGCCGACTGCCAGCCGCGCTTTCGCATGGCGCTGGTCGAGCGGGTCAACAAGTTCAACGCGTGGGTCAGCCTCGGCGACACCGAGGCGATCCTGCCGCTGCGGCAGATGAACTGGGCCAGCCGCTACGATCGCAACACCGGCGTCAACGACAAGCGCATCGACGACGTGCGCGATGCACTCGAGCCCGGCGACGTGGTCTGGGTCCGCCGCGCACCGCCGGCGAAGCGACCGCAGCCGGGCAACGAGGACGTGACCCTGCCCGAGGTCGAGCTGGGCCAGACCCCGCGGGTCGAGGCGGCGATCTACACCTTCGATCACCAGACCGGCTACGCCTTCGCGATGCAGGGCGGCCACGACTACGACCGTTCGCAGTTCAACCGCACGACCCAGGGCTGCCGCCAGCCCGGCAGCGTGTTCAAGGCCATCTACTACGCGCTCGCGCTCGACACGCGCGACTTCACCATGGGCACGGTGCTCGAGGATCGGCCGTACCAGCCCGACCCTGGCGAGGCGTGGAATCCCCAGAACCTGCACGGCACGCTCTCGGGCGAGGTGCTGCTGCGCAACGCCTTCATCTTCTCGCTCAACCTGCCCTCGATCCGGCTGTTCAACCGGCTCGGCGCCGCCAACGTCGTCGCATGGGCGCGCAAGCTCGGCTTCACCACCGAGCTCATCGCCGACAAGGCGCTGTCGCTGGGTGCGTCGTGCGTGCACACCGACGAGCTGTCGCGCGCCTTCGGCACCTTCGTCCGCGAGGGTCGCTGGGTCGACCCGATCTACGTGCGGCGCGTGACCGACAAGAACGGCAACGTCGTCATCGACGACCGCCACCCGTGGGACGACGCCATGGACGTCGGCGGCCGCATCGACGCGATGGCGCGCCTGGGCCTGGCGCCGCCCGACCAGCGCGTCGACGTGAACACCGCGTTCCTCATCACCAAGATGATGCGCGACGTGGTCACCAACGGCATCGCCAAGACCGCGAACAAGGCCGGCGTGCCCGCCGGCGGCAAGAGCGGCACCGCGTCGAAGAACACGTACACCACCGACACGTGGTTCGTGGGCTTCACCTCGCGCTACGTCACCGCGGCGTGGATGGGCGACGACACCTACGAGCGCTCGCTGGGCGACGAGGACGCCAGCTACACCACCGCCACGCCGATGTGGACCGACTTCATGCGTCGGCTCATCGCCGGCATCCCCCACCGCATGGTGCCGGTGCGACGGCCCGCGGGCGTGCGACCGCGGCTGGTCGAGTGGGAGGGCGGCGAGTCCATGCGCACCGCGATGCTGTACTTCGCGACCGGCACCTGAGCGCCGCGCTCAGCCGCCCAGCTGCTGCAGCAGCGCACGCGCGGCCTCGACGTCCGCGTCGGCGCGGGTGCCCTCGCGCTGCAGCGCCGCGAGGGCCTGACGCGCCGACCGACGCGCGCGCTCGGGCTCGGGCTCGGCCGCGGCCTCGGCCAGCTGCGCGCGCGCGAGCTCGATCGGATCGGGCTCGACCACGGCCTCGAGGATGGCCCGCGCCCGCCGGGCCGAGGCCAGCGCGACCTCGCGCTGGCCCAGCGCCAGCTCGGCGGTGCTGCGATGGACCAGCGCGCCGGCGACCTTGTCGTGCTGCTCGCCGTGCAGCGCGGTGAAGATGGCCAGGGCCTGCTCGTGCAGCGCCAGCGCCCCCGCGGCGTCGCCCTGCGCCAGCGCGACCAGCCCGAGGTTGTCGAGCGTCTGACCGCGCTCGCCGTGGTGCTCGCCCAGCACCTGCGTGCGGATCTCGAGCGCGCGGGCGTAGTCGGCCTGGGCGGCCGCGAGCCGGCCGAGGCGACGCTGGGCGCTGCCGCGGTTGTTGAGCGTCATCGCGACGTCGGGGTGATCGGGCCCGAGCGACGCGAACTGCAGCGCGAGTGCCTCGTCGAGCAGCGGCAGCGCCGCGGCCGGATCGCCCGACTCGGTCTCGCACAGCGCGAGGTTGCCCAGCACCCGTGCGACGGCGCGGTGGCCCCGGCGCTACCGCCCGCGCGCACCAGCGCGAGCGTGCGTGTGAAGCCGGCCTTGGCCCGCGCGATGTCCCCCAGCGAGTAGTCGAGCACCGCGAGGTTGTTGGTCAGCTCGGCCATGGTCGGGTGGTCCTCGCCCAGGCCCGCGCGCGCGACCGAGATGGCGCGCTCGTGGAACTGCCGCGCGCCGACCGTGTCGCCCTGGCGCTCGGCCACCAGCCCGAGATTGCTCAGGGTCGACGCGACCTGGGGTGCGCGGCGCCGAGCCGACGCTCGCGCAGCGCGAGCGCGCGCTGGTAGGCCGCGCGCGCGTCGTCGAAGCGGCCGGCGTCGAGCAGGGCGTTGGCGTAGTTGTTGAGCGCCGACGAGCGCCGCACGTCGAGGCTGGCGTCGTCCTCGCGCAGCAGCGACACCGTCTCGCCCAGTAGAGTGATCGCGCTCGGGCTCGCCCGCCTCGATCGCGAGCAGGCCCTGGGCGTTGCGCACCGCCGCGTGGGTCGGATCGCCCTCGGGCAGTCGCGCGAGCGCGGCCTCGGCGTGGCGCTCCCACGCGCGGGCCTCGTCGACGCGGCCGAGATCGGTGCCCAGCACCTTGATCAGATCCGCCATCGTGCCGGCCGCGAGCGCGTCGTCGCCGAGCGCAGCGCGAGGTAAGCCGCGCTGGTCAGCATCGCCGCCGCGCCCTCGTAGTCACCCTCGCGCTCGAGCGCGTCGCCCAGCAACCGCTGCGCCAGGGCCTGCAGCGCCGGATCGTCGTCGAGCTCGGGTGCGCTCGCGCGGGCCCACAGCGCGCGCGCGGCGGCGAGCGCCGCGTCGTACTCGCCAGCCGCGTCGAGCGCGGCGACCTCGGCCGCGGCCTGCCGCAGCCGCTCGCGGCCGCGTCTTGGGCCAGGCGCCAGAGCACGCGCTCGCAGCTGGCCGGCCGCGGCAGCGCGTCGACGCTGCCGATCGCGTGGGGCAGCCGCGCCGCGTCGACGCGCTCGAGCGCATCGACGGTCGCGGCCAGGCCCGCGCGCAGCTCCGCCAGGCACGACAGCACCGCGTCGCGATCGGGCGAGCTGCCACGGCAGCGCACGTCGTAGTGGCTGCGCCACTGGCCCGCCCACGCGTCGAGGTCCTGCTCGATCACCGCGAGGCTCTCGCGACCGTAGGGCAGGCCCAGCTGCTGCACGCGCTCGGCGATGGCGTCGCGACGCGCCGGCGTCCAGGCCTCGCCCAGGGCCGCCGCGCCGTCGCAGTCGGGCCCGCGCGCGCGCAGGCTGGCCAGCAGCGCGAGCCCGCCGGCGGTCGCGGCCGCGATCGCGGCCAGCCGCAGCCGGCGCGGCCGCACCGTCGCCTGCAGTTGCCGCAGCAGCGGCGCCATCGCGGGCCAGCGTGCGTCCGGATCCGCGGCGAGCCCCGTTGCAGCGCGCGTCGCAGCGACGGTGGCACGCCCGCAGCTCGCGCGGCACGACCACCCGTCCGGCCAGCACGCGCGCGCACGGCCTCGGCGTCGTGTGCATCGGGACCGCTGGCGAAGGGATGGTGGCCCATGAGCGCCCACCACAGCGCGACGCAGAACGCGAACACGTCCGTGCGCGCATCGAGGGCGCCGCCGCGCAGCTGCTCGGGTGCCATGTAGGCCGGCGTGCCGCGCACCAAGCCGTCGACCGTGCGTACGTCCGACAGCGGCACCGCCGAGGCCGTGCCCGTCGCTGCGATCGCGGTACCGTGTCGCCGCGCGAGCCCGAAGTCGACCACCTTGGCGCGGCCGTCGGCGCCCAGCAGCACGTTGCCCGGCTGAAGTCGCCGTGGACCAGGCCGGCCTCGTGCGCCGCCTGCAGGCCGCGGCCGGCGTCGAGGAACATCGCGACAATCTGCGGCCACGGTCGCGACGCCTGCTCGAGCCACTCGCCCAGGGATCCGCCGGGCATGATCGGCATCGCGAGGAACACGCGGCCACCGTCGACGCCGACGTCGAACACCGGCACCACGTGGGGGTCGCTGAGCAGCGCGAGCGCCTGGGCTTCGCGCAGCAGCTCGGCGCGCGTGCGCGACTCGGCCGCGGCGCTGCGCAGGACCTTGAGCGCCACGGTGCGGCCCAGCTCGGGGTCGCGGGCGGCGTAGACCGTGGCCATGCCGCCGATCCCGATGATCTCGTCGATGGCGTAGCGGCCCAGCCGCTCGCCCGGTGCCAGCACCCCGACGTCGCTGCCGCCGACCGACAGCGTGTCGGCGACCCCCGGCACGCTGTCGCCGGCGGTCGGGTCCGCGGGGTCCATCAGCGCCCTCGACCGCGCGCGCGCACGCTCGTGCGCGCGGCCACGGTCACTTCTTCGTCGGGCACTCGCTGATGTTGCCGGACTTGTCGTAGCAGACGTCGCTGCTGCCGAGCACGTCTCCGACCACGTCGGTGACCTTGTCGTCGTCGCCGACGTTGGGCAGTCGCTCGCCGATTCGCTTCTCGGCCTTGCCGTCGACCAGCGCCAGCACGATCACGCCGTGGACCGCGGTCATGTCGAACGAGCGCACGCGCTCACCCCCGAGCGCGACCCACTCGTTGTAGCGGAGGATCGGCGCGGCGGTCTTGGGGTCCTGCTTGACCTTGGCGCTGGGGCTCATGCCGAACCACTTCTTGAACTTCTCCTCGACGACCTGCTCGTAGGTCTTGCCGGGGAAGCTCTCGGTCGAGTAGGCGTAGAGGATCTTCCACAGCTCGCCGTCCTTGAAGAAGAAGAACTTCCGCAGGCCGCTGTCGTTCTTGATCCAGATCATCTCCTCGTTGCTGTCGTCCTCGTACTCGTACTGGATGAGCGAGACGCCCCAACGATGGTTGGCGTTCTTCACGAACTTGACGTGGTTCTGCTTCGCTTCCTTGAAGCGATCGCGACGCCAACGGATGTTCTGGTCCTGCGCCGCCGGGTCCTTGGACTTGGCCTGGCGCTCCTCGTACTCCTTCTCGATCTCCTCGGTGACGAACTTGAAGACCTCGTCGGGCGACTGGCCCCACTTGAACTCGCCCTGGTCCATCATCGAGTACACGCCGTAGGCGGCGCTGATCTCGGGCTTGGGGTCGACCTCCTTGCACACCCGCTTCTTGCCCTTGCCGGTGCACTTCTGCACCGGCGAGGCCTTGGGCGGCAGGTTGGGTCCCTTCTTCTTCTCGTGGGCGAGCTTCTCGGCCTCGGAGATCTCGGAGTCGAGCTCGGCGCTCTCCTCCTCGTCCTCGCCGTCCTGCGCCTCGTCGTGCAGCTCCGCGGTCTCGTCGCTGCCGAGCGAGTCGTCCTTCACGGACGGGCCGAGCAGGTTGCTACCGGGCTCCTTGGTGTCGCCACCCTCACCCTTCTTGTCACAGGCGGGGATCGCGGACAGAAGCGAGAGCGCGCACAGGATCGACGGAACACGCATGGGTGCTACCTCCGGCGCGGGAGCCTAGCACGAGGGCGCACGCGCCCACCAGCAGGCCGCGGACCGGCCGGGCCCGGCTGCCGCGGCCGCGCGCGTACGGGTCACAGCGGCTGCGGTGTCGCGCCGGGCTCGGGCCGCGACGCCGACACGCTCGCCCGCGTGAGCGCGTCGGGGTTGACCACCACGTCGAGCTCGGGGCCCTCGATCGAGCCGTGGCAGCCGCCGCAGACCCCGTCGAAGAAGTTGCGGCTGATGCCGAGGCTGGTCTGCTCGCCGGGGCCGAACTGGTGCTCCTCGGTCATCGTCAGCAGCGGCGTGCCGCCCTGGCGCAGCTCCAGCACCACCGGCACACCGGCGGGCACGCGCAGGAACGCCGAGCCGTCGTCGGCGAGCTCGTGGGTACCGACGAGATCCCACGCCTGGTAGGTCTGGCCGTCGTCGGTCGCACCCGCCGGCGGCGCGCCGGCGGCATAGACCGCGAGCGTGTCGCCCGCGACGTAGCGCTCGATGCCGCGGCCCCCGCGGTGGTTGTCGGTCAAGAGCGTCGCGAGCATCGGCAGATCGGGGAAGTGTGCCCAGGCCTCGTCGGCGCCAGCGGCCGCCGACACGCTGGTGCCACCGAAGACCAGCTGCGGCACGTTGACGAACATCTTGCGCAGCGAGCGACGCATCGCGATGACGCCGTCGACCTGGAAGCCCGCGCCGCCGGCGATGAGCGTGCGCACGCCCGTGACCGGATCGAGCACGACCAGGTCGTAGTCGACCGCGGCACCGCCGTCGGTGAGATCGAGCGTGCCCGCGGCGTAGCTGACCAACACGCTGCCGTCGGGCGCCGGGAACGGCGAGCGGTAGGCACCCTGGGCCGGCCCCTTGCCGGCACCCATCGCCGCGGGATCGAGGAACGTCACCGCCGGCGCGTAGCCGTCCTCGCCCAGGCGCGAGAACTCGAAGGGACCGAGGCTGCGGTTGAACGTCGCGAGCGTGCCGCCGGAGAAGCGGGCGGCGGGATCCGACAGGATGATCAGGAAGTCGCGGTCGAACGCCTCGCGCACGAACGTCGCCTGAGTGAAGCCGATCGTCCCGCGCTGGGCCAACAGCGGGTGGTAGTCGGTGAGGTCCCAATTGATGCGCCGACCCGACAGCTGGTAGAGGTTCTCGGTCGCCTTCTCGGTCGTCATCGTGATCTGACCGTTCTGCATCAACGCCGGCATCAGCTCCGAGCCGTTGAGGAACGTCATCTGACCCAGATCCTCGCCCGAGGGCGTCATGCGCCACCGGTTGGTCGCCGGCAGCTTGTAGCGCGGCGAGACGTTGGCGTGGCCGGAGCGACCCGCGCGCGTCGACGCGTAGACGATGGCGCCCTGTGGCGCGTGATCGGGATCGGGTGGCACCCACGCGGGATCGAGGTTGTGCAGCGCGACCCCGTCGGCGCTGCCCTGCCCGTCGGTGGTCAGCGCGGTGCAGCCGCTGCCGTCGAGCCCGGCGACGTAGATGTCGAGCCCGTCGCCGGCGCCGTCGCGCAAGGCGAACGCGATCTGTTGTCCGTCGTAGGAGACCTCGGGACCGCGGATGTCGAGGTCGGCCCCCACGCCGCAGCCGGCCAGGTCGATCGCCGCGGGCGTGCCCGCGGACGCGATCGCACCGCCGACTCCGAAGGTGACGTCGACGCGCATGAGCTGGGCGCCGCCGCGGAAGGTCGCGAAGTCGATCACGCGGTCGGCATCGGCCGGGCGATCGACGTAGATCACCGGCAGCGTGTCGCCCTCCGCCATCGGCGAGACCAGGTTCGCGGTCACGGCCGCCGCACGCTCGCGCCGGATCCACTCGACCACGGTGCAGTACGACGTCGGCTGCTGCTCCTCGCCCTCGGGGCACAGCTGCGGATTGCCGAGGTCGTCGGCGCCGGTCTGGTCCAGCAGCACGATGCCGGCGCGGTGCTGGATGCCGCCGCGCTGGGTCGAGACGTTCTTCTTGAGCACGCGCGACTCGTTGGGATCGGCAGCGTCGAGGCTGACGAACTCGCGCAGGGTCGCGTCGTAGTTGCGCCGCAGCGCCAGCGGGCTGAAGAAGCCACGCGAGCCCGCGCGCAGGCGATAGTCGTTGAAGCCCTGGGGGCTGTGGCACTGCGGCATGGCACAGCCGCGGCGCAGCAGCACCGGCATGACCTGGTTCGAGAAGTACTCGAACTCGGGCGTCTCGCCCGGCAGCACCAGCGGGCCCGCGAGCTTGCTCCACTGGCGCAGCTTGGCGAACTCGGGATCCGAGGCGCTGGTCCAGATGTCGCCGCCGGAGTGATCGACGCCGCCGGCGTTGGTCGCCAGCGGGCGCAGCAGCAGCTCGCTGCGATCGGTCTCGGTCGCGACGAACGACTGCGCGACGATGAAGTTGTGCTGCAGCTGTTCCTGCGTGTCGCCGCAGGTCAGGTACAGATCGCTCTGGCTCGAGCCGTGGCAGCTGCCGAAGCTGCAACGCTCCGCCAGGATCGGCTGCACGTCCTTCACGTAGGCGTCGTAGGCCGGCCCGGTCGCGCTGCCCAGGAACGGCGCGACCTCGGGGCGCAGCGCAGTCGAACACGCGCCGTAGCCCTGCGGCACGTTCTGCTCCGGCGGCACGCCGTTCTCGGTCGCACCGTCGCGCAGCCACTGCTGCAGCTCGATGAACGCCTCCGACGACGCCGAGAGGATGCCGCCGCCGGCGTGCACGATCTCGCTGGGATAGGCCGCACCGGCGTACTGCAGCGTGAGCTCGCTGGGCTTGACCGCCTTCATCAGCAGCACCGGCTCGGGGTAGCTGCCGTAGGCCGCGAGCAACTCCGGGCGCTTGTGCACCGACTCGAACGTGCTCAGATCGAGGTTGCCCAACGCCTGCCCGGGTGCGTCGTCGGACTCGACGTGGCACAGGCCGTCCGCCGTACCGCGCACGCAGTTCTCCTCGAGGATCGGCGCGATGCGTTGGCTGTAGAACGTGCGCTGATCGATCGCGGGATCCTGGCACGCGCTCACGAGCACGACCCAAGGTGCCGCGACGAGCGCGAGCGGTGGATGTCGACGCTTCATGGTCACCCCACAACATTCGGCCGCGAGCAGCAGTCCTTCAAGGACAATGCTCGCGGCCGAACGGGCTTTTCGCGACTCGGGTGCGCGTGGGTGCGTCAGCGCAGGGCGCCGAGCGCAGCCCGTGCGGCGCCGCGGACGAGCATGCTCTCGTCCTGCGCCTCGACGGTCTTCAGCACGTCGCGCGCGCTGCCGTCGCCGATCTTGCCCAGGGCCCACGCCGCGTCGCGGCGCACCGTCGCCGACAAGGTCCGATCGCGCACCACGTCCGACAACGCCGCGATGCCGCTGGCCTCGCGCAGTGCACCGACGGTGAGCACGGCTTCGCGCACGACCGTCTCCTCGGCGTCACCGAGCAGCTCGACCACCACGACCGCGTCGACGTTGCCGCGGATGGCCCGCAGCCCCCGCGCGGCGGCCTCACGCACCGCGGCGGACTCCGAGGTGATCGCGCCCTCGAGCACGTCCTTGCCGCGGTAGTCGCCGATGCTGCCGACCGCGGTCGCAGCCGCCGCACGCGCCTCCTCGGACAGCGAGTCGTCGTGGATCGCCAGCTCGAGTGGCATGAGCGCGTCGGGGTGGGCGAAGCGGCCCAGGACCTCGGCGGCGTTGCGCGCGGCGATGGAGTCGGCGCCGGTCAGGCGCGCGAACATCTGATCGCGCACCTGCTCACGGATGCCGCGCTTGGCCAGCCACCACGCGGCGACGTCGCGCACCGCCGCGTCGTCGTGGTCGATGAGCGGCGTGATGAGATCGACACACGGCGCGCACGGCAGCTTCTCCGCGCGCTCGACCTCGGCCAGGATCGAGTCGCGGTTGTTCGACGCGCTCGCGTTGCGCAGCGAGCCGTAGCTCGCGCCCTTGCCCGCGCTCGCGACTGCGGGCACCGCCAGGATCGCCGCCAGGACGACGGCCTTGCACACTCGATGGATGGGCTTTTGCGTCTGCATGGCGTCCTCCTTCAGTTCCCGTATGCGTCTTGGCCGGGGGCGTTCTCGAGGCTGTAGTACTGCCCGCCCATGTCGGCGGCGAGGATCAGCATGTACTTCTCCTCGGTGGTGAGGGCACGGTGCTGCGCGGCGTCGAAGCCGGGCGTGTTCTCGTTGGGGTGCGCGCTCTCGTAGGGCTGGCCGTTGGCCTTCATCTCGGCCGAGAACGCCAGCACCGCGGGGTCGTGGACCGGGAAGACCTGCTCGGGCTGCACGTACTTGATGAGGATCGAGTCGCGCGCCGCCTGCGGCACCATGTACGACTGGTACGGGTGCGCGGGGTCGAGGTTCTCGACCTCGACGTCGGGCTCGCCGGCCATGCCGGCCATCAGCAGCACCGAGATGTGGCTGCGGGTGTAGTTGCCCATCATGCGGCCGTACTCGAAGTCGATCTTCTCGCCGCGCAAGTCGAAGCACCACGTCACGGGCTCGGCCGGCGGCTCGCCCGCGGGCATGTCGTTGGTGATGCTGACGCAGGGGTTGGCCGCGCTCTGGCTGCCGTCGTGACACCCGCTGGTGGCGCAACCGGCCGAGTCGAACACCTTCTGCACCGACATGTCCCAGGGCAGACCGCGGACGCGCGGCGCGTCGGCGAACTCCGGCGCGGCCGGGTCGACGAGCTTGCCGATCATCGCGGCGTAGTCGGCGGTCGCGGCGTCGGGCAGCTTGCGCTCCTCGTACGCCAGCGCGAGGTTGGCCGCGCCCATGCCCATGGCCTGGGTCACGCCGGGGTCGCCGATCTGCGAGCCACCGCGCTCCTCGTGGCAGCCGCCGCAGAAGCGCTGCTCACCAGCCGCGGCCGAGAACCACCGGTCCTCGTTGAGCATCGACATGCCGAAGCCGTCGAGCGTCTGCAGGTGGATGGGGCGCTGCTCGGGCACGTAGGCCGCGAAGGAGTAGTCGCCGGTGTGCACCACCGGGGCCTCGCCCAGCAAGATGGCGCCGTCGGACTCGGTCAGGCCGAAGTCCATCGGGATGCCCTCCTCGGCCGAGAAGCCCTCGATCACGCGCACGCGGTACATGCCGCCGTCCGGCGCGCCGCCGAGGCTGCTCTCGCGCACGTCGAGCGCACCGATGAGCGCGGTGCCGTCGGGCGTGTCCGCGGTCGCGCCGGCGGGCGAGGTCGGGACCGAGCGCTTCTTGCCGATCGCCAGCGGCAGCACGTCCCACATGTCCTCGTCGTTGTAGATGGGCAGCCGCGTGTTGGTCTTGGGGTCGAGCACGTAGATGCCGAAGTCCGGTGGACCCGCGCCCTCGCCGTAGTCGATGCCCTCCTCGTTCGTGCCGCCGGCGGCGACGTCGGTCTGCACCGGACCGTTGGCCCACGAGGTCAGCACGTGGGTCAGGTTGCCGCCGTCGTCGGTGACGGGGAACGCGTCGTAGTAGCGGCCGATCTTGTCGTAGGACGGCTCGCGGTCCCGCGGCACGTCGGGCGTGAGGATCTCCGCGGTCGAGCTCGCCTCGTTCTTGCCGTGGTCGATCTTGATGATGGCGCCGGACTGGAAGGTGCGGTCGCGCGAGGTCGCGATCGCGAGAAACTGCGAGCCGTTGACCTGCCGCGCCTTGAGGTAGCTGTTGGCGACGCCCGACCCCTCCTTGCCGAAGAACTCGGCACCACCGGTCATGTCCGGGTTCATCACCATGAGGTTGCCCTCGTTGACGTTGGTGAGGTGGTCCCAGTTGGTGTGGAGGATCTGGCCGCGGCCGTCGGCGGTGGTGATGAGCGTGGGCGAGACCCGGTGCGAGAGGTTGCGCGGGCCGAACTTGAGGTCGCCGCCGCGCTTGTCGATGGTCGCGGCCTGGGCCGTCACGCCGCGCTCGTACTCGTCGCGGAACTGCTTCACACCCGGCGCGCTGGTCTCGTTGGTGGTGAAGAAGACGCGATCGTTGGGCAGGTAGACCGGGTAGACCGAGTCGTACGGACCGCTGTGGATCAGCGCCGGACCCTTCTTGCCGGCCTCCTCGGGGTTGGTGCCGTCGATCTTGATGCGGTAGAGGTTGTAGGTCGAGTCGCTCTCGAGCCGCGCGGAGAACACGATCTCCTCGCCGTCGAACGAGACGTCCATCGACATGATGTCGGCCTTGGGCCACTCGCCGGTGCCGAACGGCGTGATGGGCTCGGCCTCGCCGCCGCCCGACACCGTACGCATGCGCATGATGTTGGCGCTCTTCGGATCGACCGAGAACGAGTTGTACTGGAACACGTCACCGACGCCGGTCCGCTTGGGGCGCGAGATGAACGCGATGTCGGCGATGCCGCCGTCGGCCAGCACGCGCAGGCCCTCGTCGTCCTTCGTGGGCGCGTCACCGCAGCTCGTCAGCATCGGAGTCAGCAGCGCGGCGGTGATCGTGGCAAGCAGTTGGGTGCGTCGCATCGCGTCCACTCCTCGTTCGCCCAAGAGTATGAGCAGGTTCCGTGCTCGGGAGATTCTCGAAGGATTCCGGAGACTGCGGCTTGCGGCAACGGGGCTTGGGTCCCCGCTTCGCGCCGATGGCGTGGGGCGCAAGCCCCCAGCGCATGCACGCGTCGCCGAGTTCGCGGCGATCCTAGCGCGGATTGGCGCGCATCGGCGAGGTGATCCGCCTGCGAGCAGGCGCTTCGCGCCACGAATTCCGGGGTCGCGAGTCGAGACAGGTGGGCGCTGTCGCAGGCCTGCGCACGCCCAGGGGGCGATCGCGCGTGGTCGCGCGACGACGATCGCCGGGGGCTCGGCCGACAAACGGGGGCCGGTCCCCTCGCCTGCCACAGCAGCCGGTGGCGCCGCGCGAACGGCTGCGGTCTTGCGGCCCCGCGAGCGCTGCGCTCGGAACCTCTCAGTGGTCGCGGCGCGGGCTCGCGAGCCGCTCGACCCACGCGGCCAGCCACGCGTGCGCTTGCCTGGGGGTCAGCGCGTCGACGTCGATCGCGGCCAGCTCGCGCGCGAACTCGGCGAGCGGGCCCTCGCCGCCGCCGCTGCCACCGGTGCCGGCGGTCGCGGGCACCGCGAAGAGATCCAGCTGCGGTCGCGGGCCGGTGACCGACTCGGCCTCGAGCCGCTCGAGCAGCTTGGACGCGCGCCGCAGCACCCGCGCCGGCAGACCCGCGAGCCGACCGACCGCGATGCCGTAGCTGCGTCCGGCGGGCCCGCGCACCAGCTGGTGCAGGAACAGGATGCGACCGCGATCCTCGTGCACCGCGACGTGGTGGTTGCGCAGCCCCGGCAGCGTGCCCTCGAGCGCGCACAGCTCGTGGTAGTGCGTCGCGAACAGCGTGCGGCAGCCGATCTGATCGTGCAGGTGCTCGACGATCGCCCAGGCCAGCGACAACCCGTCGAAGGTGGCGGTGCCGCGGCCGACCTCGTCGAGCAGCACCAGGCTCGACGCGGTCGCGCGCTCGAGGATCTGCGCCGTCTCACGCATCTCGACCATGAACGTGCTCTCGCCGCGGCCGAGGTCGTCGGCTGCACCCACACGGGTGAAGATGCGATCGCAAAGCCCCACGGTCGCCGCGCGGGCGGGCACGAAGCTGCCGGTGTGCGCCAACAGTGTCACCAATGCGGCCTGGCGGATGACGGTGCTCTTGCCGCCCATGTTGGGCCCGGTCACCAGCAGAAGCCGCGCGGCCATGCCCGCGCCGTGGGCCTCCAGCTCGAGGTCGTTGGGCACGAAGCGTCCGTGCTCGAGCATGACCTCGACCACGGGGTGGCGCGCCGCGTCCAGCTCGAGCACCGGCGCGTCGACCAGGGTCGGCCGCACGTAGTCGCGCGACTGCGCCAACTCGGCCAGGCCCGCGAGCACGTCGACGGTGGCGAGTCGCTCGCCCAGCGCGACCAGCCGCTCGGCCTGGGCGCTGACGCGCCCGCGCAGCGCCGTGAACAACTCGAGCTCGCGCGCGAGCGCTCGGTCGTCGGCCGCCAGCACCTTGGCCTCGTGGGCCGCGAGCTCCTCGGTCACGTAACGCTCGCCGCCGGCTACGGTCTGCTTGCGCACCCAGCCCGCGGGCACCTTGGCCAGGTGTGTGCGCGAGACCTCGAGGAAGTAGCCGAAGACGCGGTTGTACTGCACCTTGAGCGTGGGGATGCCGGTGGCCTCGCGCTCGCGCGCCTCGATCGCCGCGAGCGAGCGCTGGCCGCCGTCGCGCAGCCGTCGCTGCTCGTCGAGCTCGCCATCGGCGCCCTCGCGGATCATCTTGCCCTCGCGCGTGATCGCGGGCGGGTCGTCGACCAGGGTCGCCGCCAGGTCGGCGAGCACGTCCTGCAGCAGATCGTCGCCGAGCTCGAGCGCCGCCGGCACCGCGCGGTCGGTGCGGCGCCGCGCCAGCTCGTCGAGGCTGCGGGCGAGCAGTGGCAGCGCCTGCAGCGAGGCCTGCAGCGCGCCCAGCTCGCGCGGCGTGACCGTGCCCAGCCGCGTGCGCGCGGATCAGGCGGACCACGTCCCGGACGTCGCGCAGCTGCGACTGCAGCGCCTCGCGCACGCGCGGCTCGGCCACCAGCGCCGCGATGCCGTCCTGCCGCGCCGCGATCACGGCGCGGTCGCGGCTGGGCGCGCCGAGCCACGATCGCAGCAGCCGCGCGCCCATCTGCGTGCGGGTGGCGTCGAGCGCCCAGAGCAGGCTGCCGCGGCGGGCCCCGTCGCGCATCGTGCGGAAGACCTCGAGAGCCGCAGCGAGGTCTCGTCGAGGACCAGGTGTGCGCGGCGGGCTCGTGCCGCCGCAGCCGGTGCACGAGCAGGGTCTGGCCCGGCTGGGTCGCCTCGGCGTAGGCCAGCACCGCTGCGGCCGCGCGCAGATCGTCGTCGTCGAGCTCGCGCACGCCGCTGTCCTGCGCCAGCGCGCGCACGCGGGCGAGCGCGCGCCGCGCTCGGGCGGCTGCAGCGGCTCGAGCCGTGGGGTCTCGGGTCCCAGCAGCGCGCGCGCGCTCGTGCGCGCCGCCCTCGAGCAGGATCTCGCGCGGGCACAACCGTGACAGCTCCGCGCGCAGGCCGTGCGCGCGTCGGTGCGCACGACCAGGAAGTCGGAGGTCGACAGGTCGTAGCACGCCAGGCTGCAGCCGCCGGCGCCGTCGACCAGCCCCGATCCGACCAGGGCCGCGAGGTAGTTGGGCTCCTCGCCGCGCAGGTGTTCGTCGTCGAGCAGCGCGCCCGGGGTCACGACCCGCACGACGTCGCGGCGCACGATCTTCGCGCCGGGACCCTTGCGGCGCCGCGCATCCTCGGGGTTCTCGAGCTGCTCGCAGATGGCGACCTTGAAGCCGCGCTCGACCAGGGTGCGCAGGTAACCACCAGGGCGTGGTAGGGCACGCCCGCCATCGGCACCAGGTCCTCGACGCCCTTGTCGCGGCTGGTCAACGCGATGTCGAGCACCGGCGCGACCGCGACCGCGTCCTCGAAGAACATCTCGTAGAAGTCGCCCATCCGGAACATCACCACCGCATCGGGGTGACGTGCCTTCACCTCGAGGAACTGGCGCATGACCGGCGTGTCGGCCGAGTTGTGCGGAGCCGGCATCGGGGACCCGCGCGGGTTGTATCACGGCGCCCCAGCCCGCCGCGGCGTCGCGGCCCGCAACGACCGAAGGCGGCCCACACCCGCGAGGTGTGGCCGCCCTGGTCGTGGCGTCACGTCGGTGCCGGCGTCGCCGGCGGGGGCCTCACAGCCGCACGACGTACGCGATCATCTTCTCGGACTTCTCGAAGTCACCCTTGGCCGCGAGGCCCTCTTCCCAGGTCGCGAACTCACCCATGCGCACGCGGTGCCACACGCGACCCTTGATCTCGTGGGCTTCGACGCGCACGTCGTGACCGTTGCCGCGCAGCGGTGCCGCGAAGGCCTCGGCCTCCTCGGCCTTGGCGAACGCCTTCATCTGCAGGGTGAAGCGACGACCCGCCACCGCGGCGGTCGAGGCCAGCGCGGCGTCGTTGCCGGCGGGCTTGGCCGCCGCCGCCGCGGGCTTGCCCGCCGCCGCCGCGGGCTTGGCCGCGCCGGGCTTGGCCTTGTTGCCCTTGCCCGGCAAGGGCGAGGCATCGTCGGCGAGCACCTCGTCGTCGGCGGCGTCGGCCGCGATCGCGACCGCGGGTGCGGCCAGCGGCGCCGGCTGTCCGCCGTCGCGCAGGCCTTCATCATAGGAGGTCGGCTCGGCCGCCGGCGCGTCGAGCAGCGCCAGGCCGCCGCCGGGCTCGGCTTCGGCCTCGGCGACGGTGTCGAAGTCGACCCGCCGCCCGACCATCACGCCGAGCGCGAACACGAAGCAGCCGACGATCGACAGGCCGAAGAAGAGAAAGAAGATCTGACGATTGTCGAGGCTCAGCTCGACCTTGTCCTTCCACTTGTGCATTTCTCGCATGGCTACCTCTCGTGGGACGCGAAGTCGTCGCGGGCACCATGCGGGAAGCGCGATCGTTCGCGCAAGAAAACGGCGACGCGGCGGCTCGCGTCGCGTCGGCTCGCGTCGCACCAGCCCGTGCGCACGATCGCGGCGCGCTGCGCTACTGCACGATGCGCAGCTGCGGCGCCGGATCGCGCAGCGGCGCCAGCGTCTTGCTCTCCGGCACCGCGCCGGCAGGGTTGGTCCCCTGCCGCACGATCTCGGAGGTCGGCGGATAGCTCAGCTCGCGCGGCTCTTCGCGGACGAGCTCGCCGGCTTGATAGATCTTGCGCGTGCGCTTGACCTTGAAGCCCCGCATCCCGCGTTGAGACACGACCTTCGATCCGGAGCGCAAGCTCGCGTCATGACGCCAGATTGTGCCGTAGGGCAGGACCTCGACGAGCTCGCGCTCGAACGCGACCTGCCACGGTCGGCGCGCGCCCAGGACCTCGGCGTGGACCTTGCCCTGACGCACGACCATCGAGAACACGACCGGGAAGTCGAAGGGGTTTCGCAGGCGCAGATCGACGTCGGGCCACACCACGGTGGAGTCGAGGCCCATGTCGACGTAGGCACTGGGGCGGCTGTGCGGACGGTGCTCGACGATGTCGAGTCCGGCGAAGAACGCCGCGCCGTACAGCGTCGAGCTGACCTGACAGATGCCGCCGCCGAGCACGTCGACGAGCTCGCCACCGGTGATGCCGCCGCCGTAGCGGAAGCCGTTCTCGGGCGTGCGCGGACCGACGACGTCGTTGAACGAGAAGGTCTCGCCGGGCATGAGCACGAAGCCCGAGAGCTTGGTCGCGCCGACCTTGAGGTTGAAGGTGCGGTCGGCCTCCTTCGCCTCGGTCGAGTACGGCGTGTCGAACGAGCCCAGCACCGTGCCGATCTCGATCTCGCCCAGCGCCGCCAGCGGGTCGTCGACGACCGCAGGCTTCTCCGCCACCGGCAGCGCGATGGTCTGCGCGCCGCTGGCGAGCCCGACCGCGACCGACGACAGCGCGTCGTGGGCCAGCAGCGCGGCGCCGGCGTGGGCCGGCTCGATGCGGCGCCGCTCGAGATCGAGGCGCGTCGCGAGCGACGGGCGCTCCACCGCCGGCGCGAGCGCGACCAGCTGCTCGAGCGCGCGGCCCTCGTCGAAGCGGAACCCGACGGTGACGTCGATGCCGTGCCGCGCCGCGAGCAATCGCGTGTGCAGATCGTCGAGCACGTGGCCGCTCTTGCCCAGGCGCGCGACGTGCTCGAGCGCGTCGTCGGGCTGCGCGATGGCGCCCAGCGCCCGGGGTGAGCGCAAGACCTCGACCTCGCCGGCGCGCAGGTGTGTGGGCCGATCGAGCGCGGCCTGGGCGGCGGCGCTGACCACCGCCGCGAGCGCCGGCCCTTGCAGGCCCGCGACCGACAGGCCGCCGGCGCGCACGCCTGGGATCGGCCGCGGATCCTCGAGGGAGTCGCGGTAGCGCGCGGCGGCGTGGCCCAGCGCGAGGGTCAGCGCGCCGGCCAGCGCGAGCGCCTCGAGCCGCCCCAGCGCCCGCAGCGTCGCGCGCGAGCGCGGCGACGCGGGCGCAGCCGGATGCGTGCGGGCTGGGTCCGACTCGACGGGCCCGCGGGCGGAGCGACCTGGGATCTCGCGCATGGACGGACGGTGCCCGGCACGCTAGGCCCCGGGCGCGCCTCGACGCAAGAAACCCGCACGGGGCGACGGCCGCGGCCGGGCGCGCGGGAACCCCGGCCCTGCCCAGGCGTCTGCATCCGGGTCATGATTGCCCGCGTGTCCGAGCCCGAGCCCAAGATGCAGGTCAGCGTCACGCGTCAGGCGCCGACGTGGGCGCGGCTCTTCTCCTATGCCGTGATCGCCAACGCGCTCGGCATCGCGGCCGCGGTGTGGGTCGCGCGGCTGGTCCGCAACGTGCCCGCGACCGACTCGACCGAGCAGTGGCTGCGTGCGGCCTACTACGGCGGCATCGCGCTGGCGGCCCTGTTCGACGCGCTGCTGCTCGACGAGCTGCTGTTCGCGGGCGCGTTCCGCCGCACGCACATCGTCGGGCGGCTGCCGGGTGCCGCACGGACCGACGACGACGTCGAGGGCGTGGCGCTGTCGATGCAGCGCAGCACCTGGAGCTTCCCCGCGCTCTTGCTGGGCGCGGGCCTGGTCACCAGCATGGCCTTCGGCGTGGTCACGCACGACTTCGACGGCTACTACCGGCACCTGGGCGTGCACATCGGCTCGCTGCGCCGCGGCGACGAGGCGCGGCAGATCGAGGCCGTGCGACAGCTGTCGATCCGGCGCGCGCCCGAGGTCCTGCCCGCGCTGCGCTGGGGATTGCAGCAAGGCGGTGGCGTCGCGGCCTGGTCGGCGTGGGCCATCGGCCGCCACCGCGATCTGACCAACCGCCGACCGTTGGTGCCGCCGCTGGTGGCGGCCGTGCGCGACGGCGACGCCGCGACCCGGCGCGAGGCTGCGATCGCGCTGGGGCGGCTGCAGCAGCGCTCGATGGTCGGCGCGCTGCAGGCCGAGGTCGAGGCCGACCTCGCCGGCGGCGGCCCGGTCGACCCGCGGCTGCTCTACGCCCTGGGCGTGGTCCAGGTGCTCAGCAGCAAGGACGTGCTCGAGCGCGTGCTGCAGCAGGGCGATCCGCAGGCGCAGAAGATCGCGGCATGGGCCATCGCGCAGCATCGCGACCAGCGCGGCGCCAAGAACCTGGTCAAGCTGCTCGAGGATCGCCTCCCGACCGCCGACGTCGAGCTGCGCTGCGCCATCGTGCACGCCTTGGGCATCTTCGCCCACGAGCGCTCGAACCTCGCGCTGGTGCGGACCCACGACGACTCGACCGAGGCCGAGCTCAACTTCGTCTGCCCGCGGATCCGCATCTTCATGAGCCCCGATGCCCAGGACGACGCCGAGGAGATCCTCATGCCCGAGGACACCCTCACGCTGAAGATCCTGGTCGCCATGGGCCAGATGCGCGCGACCAGCCCCGAGGTCCGCAAGGTCGTCGAGCCCTGGCTCGAGGCGCGGGTGGCCGATCCCAACGTCACCGCGTTCGTGACCGAGGGCGCCCGCGCGGTGCTCAACGGCATCCGCGAAGGCCGCGACGACAGCAAGCGCCCGACGGTCGAGGAAGCCTTCGACATGTGACCCGGCCCCGCGCGGGTGCGGGCCGCGGGCACCAGCGAGACGCACGCCGCGGCGCGCAGGAAACTCGCGCGGGCGCGGTCGCGCGCGCGGCGGGGGCTTGCTATCGTCGAGCCGGGCCGTGGAGCTGATCGAGCCAGGCACCGAGTTCTCGGCCGAGAGCCTCCGCGTCGGCAACCAGACCGGCGGGCTCGTGCGCATCGAGCAGCGCATCACCGATCTGCCGCACGGCGATCTCTACCGCGCGCGCTTCGGTGCCCACACCGTGCTGGTCACCTACGTCGATCCGGTGATGGCGGCACAGGCCGACGTGCGCGCGTGGCTGCTGCGCAACGTCGCGCGGGCCGCCGCGCTCGAGCACCGCAACCTGCTGCCGCAGCACGGCCACGTCGTGCACGGCCACCGCCTGTTCCTCGTGCAGGGCAACCCCGAGGGCCAGAGCGCGCGCCAGCTGGTGGCCGAGCGCGCCGCACGGGGCCGCGCGATCGATCGCGACGCGGCGCAGACCATCGTCGGTCACGTCTGCAACGCACTCACGGCGCTTCACCAGGTGATGGTCCACGGCTACGTCACGCTCGACTCGGTGTGGATCAGCACCACCGGCCGCGTGACCCTGGCCGAGCCCGGCATCGGCGCGCTGCTGACCCGCACGCGCCGCTTCGAGCGCCTGCGCACCAGCGGGCGGCTGCCGCAGCTCACGCCCGAGCACCTGCTCGCGCCGCCACAGCTGGCCCCGGGCACGGACGTGTTCGGCGTCGCCGCGCTGCTGCTGGAGCTGCTCACGCTGCTCCCGTTGCCCGACGCCGGCACGCCGCTTTCGAACCTGGGCCTGTTCGGCCCCGCGGATCTGGTGCTGTGCCTCGAGCGCGCGACGGCGCCGGACGTCGGCGCGCGTCCGCCCGACGTACTGACGTTCAAGGCCGAGCTGTCGGAGGCGATGGCGGCGGGACCGATCGATCTGCGCACCGCGGGACCGATGCCCGGGCACGCACAGCCGTCGATCGCCGACCCGCGGCTGCACACCGGCCTGCCCGCGGGCGCCCCACCGCCGCCGCCGGGCGTGCCTGCGATGGCGCCCGGCGCTGCCGCGATGCCGGTGCCGCCGGGCGCGATGCCGCCGGGCGCGATGCCACCGGGCGCGATGCCCATGCCGCCGGGCGCGATGCCACCGGGCGCGATGCCCATGGCGATGCCGATGGCTGCGCCGCAGGCGACCGCGATGCTGCCCGCCGGCTTCGCGCCGATGGGCGTGGTCGGCGTGCCGATGCAAGGGCCCGGCGGCGCGCCGACGATGGTGCCGGTGCTCGTGGGCGTGCCGATGCAGGCGATGCCGATGCAGGCGATGCCGATGCAGGCGATGCCGATGCAGGCGCCCGCCGCGGCCCCGCGCCCGCGGCCGACCGCGAGCCCCGAGGCGATGGCGGAGCTCGATCGCGCGACGCGGCGCATCGCCGAGAGTGCCCCGCGCGACGGCGTGCTCGAGCTGACCGAGGACGTGTCGCAGAGCGCGACGCGGCTGGCGTCCGAGGGCGCGACCGCGAGCGCCTCGGCGCTGCGGCTCGACATCGCCTCGGTCGAAGAGGCCGCCGAGCGGCTCGAGACCGTGGACGGCGAGCATGCGCCGGAGATGATCGAGCGCGATCCCTCGAACCCGCCGACCGAGAGCGGCTCGTTCTTCGGCTCCTTCGGCGGCGCGCTCGAGCACGCCCCCGGCCCCGACTCGGTCGATCGCGTGCGCCGCGGCACCATCGCGCTCGACGACGACGACGTCGAGGACCAGGCCCGCAGCTACCAGGTCGTGCGCGACGGGCACATCGGCCACGAGCACTCGCTCGCGGAGCTCGTCACCGCGGTGCGCCACGGCGATCTGCTCGCGACGGACACCCTGGTGCACCCGCTGACGCAGCGGCGGCTCAAGGTCATCGACGTGCCCGAGCTGCGCGTCGAGCTGGGCCGGGCCCACGGCACGCCGCCGCCCGTCGCCGCGGCGCCCATCGCCGAGCCCATCGCGCAGCGCCCCATGATGACCGTCACCGGCCGCTCGCACGTCGCGGGCACGCTGCTGTGGGTCGGGCTCGCGATCGCGGCCTTCACCGGCGTGGGGGTGTGGCTGTGGCTGCAGTCCTCCGGCTGATGCTCGTCGCGGCGCTCGCAGGCGGCTGCGCCCACGACCACGCCGAGCTGGGGCGCGCGGCACTGGCCCGCGGCGACGACCGCGAGGCCGCGCGCCAGTTCGAGGCGGCGCTGCGCCAGCGTGAGCAGCGCCAGCGACTGGCGCGACCTCGCGCGGGCGCGCCAGCGCCAGGGCGACATCGACGGCGCCACGATGCCATCGTCGAGGCCGCCGCGCGGGCGCCCGAGGATCCGAGCATCGTGCTCACGCGCGCGCAGCTGCGGCTGGCGCGGGACGATCGCGAGGGTGCCGCGCGCGACGCCGCCTGGCTGCTGCCGCGGCTGCGCCAAGGCGGCGAGCTCGAGCGGCTCGCGGTGCTGCTGGTGCGGCTGGGCGACGCGAAGGCGGCGCTGCGTGCCGCCGCGCGGGCGGTCGAGGTCACCGGTGGCACCGCGGGCAGCTACGTGAACCTGGCGGTGCTGGCGACCGAGCTGCGCCGCACGGACGCCGCGCGCGAAGCCCTGGCCGCGGGCCGGCGCCGCCACCCGCGGGACCTCGCGCGGCTCGAGACCGAGGCCGCGTTCTTCCTGTCGCTCGGCGAGCTCGACGGCGCCCGGGCCGACTACGCGGCGATGCTCGATCGCCACCCCCACCCCGGGCTGGTCCACCTCGCGCTCGCGCTCATCGATCACGAACGCGGCGCGCTCGACGACGCGCGCAGCCACGCCGAGGCCGCGGTCGCGGCCGAGGGTCACGTGCGCGCCGACGTGCACTACACCCTCGTGGTGGTGCTGCGCGATCGCGGCGAGCTCGACGAAGCCCGCACGCGCCTGCGCAAGGCCACGCGCCGCTTCCCCGCCGACGACGCGCTGGCGCAGCTGGACCGCGAGCTGTCGCGCTGACGCGGATCGGCCGCGCTCACGCGCCCGCGATCACGCGCGGGGCCGCGTCGCGCTGGGCGAGAGGTCGCGCCAGCGCGCCGCGGCGGCCTGGGCCGGATCCTCGCCGCGCACGAACGCGGCGACGTCGTCGAGCGCGTCCTGACCCCAGAACAGCTCGCCGTCGACGATCACCGTGGGCACGCCGAACACGCCGCGCGCGATGGCGTCGTCGGTCGCCTGCCGCAGCGCGGCCTTGATCGCCGGGCTCGCGGCCGCCTGCAACAGCGCCGCGGCCGGCAGGCCGCGCGCCGCGAGCACCGTCGCGATGCTGGCCTCGTCCTGCACGCCGACGCCGGTGGCCCACACCGCGTCGAACAGCGCGTCGATCACCGCGGGCTCGCCCGCGGCCGCGGTCGCGACCCGCAGCGCCAGCAGCGGATTGAATGGGTGATGCGGCGGCGGCTGCAGCGGCACGCGCTGGCGCGCCGCGAGCCGCACGACGTGTTTGAAGGTGTACACGCGCTTGGGCCCGATCTCGGCCGGGCCCTTGTGGCCCCACGCGTCGAGCATCGCGGCGAACAACACCGGCGTCGCGACCCACGCGCGACCGCAGGCCGCGGCCAGCGGGCCGATGCGCTTCCACGCGAGGTAGGCATAGGGCGAGATCACGTCGAAGAAGAACTGCATGCGCCGCGGCGATCGTAGCGCGTGCGCAGCCGGCCGCACGCTGCGGCCTCGCGGTGTGGCGTCGGCGAGTTCGCAGCGCGGCCGCGCTGCACGACCCCGCGGCAGGTGTTAGCGTGGGGCGCCTGGCCGTGCCCGCGCCGTCTCGCCTGCTGTTGTCGCTGTCGCTCGCGCTGCTCCTGCCGCGGCCGCAGGCCACGCCGACGCGCGCCACCGCTGGCCGCGTTGGCCCACGGAGGTCAGCCGCGCGGCCGAACCGCTCAAGCACCGCGAGGACCAGGACCACGCGCGGGTCGAGGCGCTGCTCGAACTCGACGCCTACGCGACCGAGGTGATCGAGCCGTGGTTGCTGCACGCGTTGGGCGACCCCAGCACCTCGGTCAAGCGCGAGGCCCTGCGGATCTGCTTCGAGCGCGAGCTCGCCAGCTGCGTGCCCTCGGCGCTGACGCTGTGGTCTGCGGTGTCCGAGCCGACGCTGCGGGTGGTGGCGCTGCGGGTGGTCGCGCTCGAGCCCGAGGGCGCTGGCTTCGACGCGCTCGCGGGCGCGTTGCGCGACGACAACGACACCATGCGCGCGCAGGCGGCCCAGATCCTCGGCTGGGCGCGGCTTCACGGTGCGACGCGCGAGCGTGCGATCGCGGCGCTGCTGGCCAAGCTCGGCGATCTGTCGGCCAACGTGCGGCTCTTCGCGGTCGAGAGCCTGGGCTTGCTCGGGGCGCAGGCGGCCACGCTCGCGCTGGCGCGCCTGCTCGACGACGCCGAGCCGACCGTGCGCATGGCGACCGCGCGCGCGCTGGGACAGATCGGCGACGCACGGGTCGCCGCGGCAATCGCACGGGCGCTGCAGGCCCCCAACGAACCGCCGGTCACACGCTCGATCCTCGCTGCGCTCGCGCTGTTGCCCGGCGACGAGGCCGACCGCGAGCTGCTCGCCGCGCTCGACGAGACCCCCGCGGGCCTGTCGAGCAACGACGTCGGCGAGCTTCTGGGCCTGCGCCCTTCGCCCTCGCAGGCGTTCCTCGACGGCGTCGCTGCGCGCCTGCGCGACCCCGCCGGCGCGCGCACGGCCGTGCGCGTGCTCGTGGGCCTGGGCCCCGACGCGGCCGCGACCCTGCGCGGGGCCTCGCAACGCGGCCCCGCACCCGAGGTCGCGCTCGAGCTGCAGCGGGCGCTGGCCAGCCTCGACGTGCCGCAGCAGGTGCCCGGGCCGCTGGCGAGCCCGCCGCGCGTGCACGCACCGCTGCAAGCGTCGGACTTCGATGCGCTGTCGCAGGCACCCGCCATCGATTCGCTGACCCGCGCGGTCGCGCTGCGGGATCGACTCGACCCGCGCGTCGCGGCGGCGCGGCTGGGGCTCGACGCGCCGGTGCACGAACGTCGCAGCGAGCTGGCGATCGTCGCGCTCGCGGGTGGCCGCGCCGCGCTCGGTGCCGATGACCTCGCAGCGCTGGGCCGCGTGATGGGCTGGCGGGGCGACGCGCCCACGACCGAAACCGCTCGGGGCCTCGCCGCGCGGGCGCGGCGCGGCGCCGACCGGCACGGCGAGGCGCTCGAGCTGGC
>JAXLYC010000042.1:0-64566 GCA_046351635.1 Nannocystaceae bacterium
CTGGCGAGCCTGCGCCGTCGGACCCAGGCGCTGGCGGTGTTCCTCGCGCAGGAGCTCGCGCCCGAGTGAGCGACGCCGATCTGCTCGCCGCGCTGGTGTTGCTGCTGTGCCTGGTCGGCAGCATGTTCTTCTCCGGCAGCGAGACCGCGATCACCAGCTTCGGCGAGCACCAGTGGCGCAAGCTGGTCGAGGACGGCGGGCGCACCGGACGGGTCGCGCGCGACTGGGTCGAGGCGCCGGTGCGCGTGCTCTCGACCATCTTGGTCGGCAACAACCTGGTCAACACGCTGATCGGTTCGGTCACGACCGCGGCGGTCATCCGCCACGTCGGCGGTGGCGAGCTCGCGCGCTACAGCGTGCCCATCGCGGTGTTCGTGGCCGCGGGGCTCACCATCGTGTTCGGCGAGATCCTGCCCAAGGCCGTGGGCAAGCTCTACGCCCAGCGGCTCGCGGTGCCGGCGCTGCAGGTGCTGCACTACGTCGGCAAGCTGTTCGCGCCCGCGACCGCGGTGACGACGTGGCTGACCGATCGCGTGCTGCGGCGCCGCGCGGACGCGGACAACGGCGCGCAGCGGGTCACGTCGGAGGACCTCGACTACCTGGTGAAGGTCGGCCAGCGCGAGGGCTCGATCCCCGCCGACCAGGCGGCGCTGCTGCGCAGGGTGTTCCAGTTCGACGACACGATCGTCCGCGACATCATGGTGCCGCGCAGCCGCGTCACTGCCATCGATCTGACCTGGCCGGTGACGCGCATCATCGAGGTCGCGCAGGCCTCGGGCCACAGCCGCCTGCCGGTCTACGAGGGCGACATCGGCCGCATCCGCGGCGTGCTGCACATCAAGCAGCTGGTCGGCGCGGCCGACCACAGCCGCGAGGCGGTGCAGCGGCTCATGCGTCCGCCGCTGTTCGTCAGCGAGAGCCTGCTCATCGGCGATCTGCTCGAACGCTTCAAGGAGCGGCGGCTGCACCTGGCCATCGTCGTCGACGACGGCGGCCACACCGTCGGCGTGGTCACGCTCGAGGACGTGCTCGAGCAGATCGTCGGCCACATCTTCGACGAGAGCGATCACGCGCCGGCGCAGGTCCACGAGGCGCTCGGGACCCACTACTTCGACGGTCAGGCCAGCCTGGCCAAGCTCGAGGAGGCCTTCGGGGTCGAGTTCGGCGAGGAGGAGGGCGTCAGCAGCGTGGGCGACATGCTGACGCAGCTGGCCGGGCAGATGCCGATCGCCGGCTCGCTGTTCGTGGTCGAGGGCCTGCGCATCAAGGTGCTGGCCGCCGACGAGCGCCGCGTGCTGCGGGTCAGCGTCGAGCAGGTCCAGATCGACGACGACGACGACGACGACGAGTGAGCCGCGCCGCGGTTCACCGCACCAGCACGCGACCGACGGCCTCGACGTCGGCGGCGCGCTGGTCGACCGCGGGCACGTCGTAGCCCGCGACCACCGCGGGCGGGCCTGGATCGCGGCGAGCCAGCGCTGCAGCGCCGGCAGCCCCTCGATGTCCACGCCGGACCATCGATGGGTCCGGACCCAACACCAGTTCGCGATGTCGGCGATCGAGTAGTCGCCGGCGAGGTACTCGACCTGCTGCAGCCGGGTCTCGAGCACCTCGAACAGCCGTCGCGACTCGCGGCGGTAGCGATCGATGGCCCACGGGATCGGCTCGGGGGCGTAGCGCGAGAACACGTTGGCCTGACCCATCATCGGGCCGACGCCGCCGACCTGGAAGAACAGCCACTGCAGCGCGACCGAGCGCGCGTGGGGCTCGGACGGCAGCAGCCGACCGGTCTTGTCCGCGAGGTAGAGCAGGATCGCGCCGCTCTCGAACACGACGAAGTCCTGCGCGTCGTGGTCGATGATCACCGGGATGCGGCCGTTGGGGTTGAGCGCGAGGAACCACGGCTCGCGCTGCTCGAGCCGCGCCAGGTCGATCGCGCGCACCGAGTAGGGCAGCGCCAGCTCCTCGAGCGCGATGGAGATCTTGCGGCCGTTGGGCGTGGCCGCGGTCAACAGCTCGATCATGCGTGGGTCTTGAGCCAGCGGGCCAGGGCCCAGGTCGGGAACAGCTGGCGATACAGCACGTAGTCGAGCACCGCGGTGTTGAAGAACACGCCGGTCGCCAGCTCGTCGGGCCAGCCGCCGTCGTCGCGTTGGCGCGCGACGAGGTAGCCGATGCCGCGCTCGATCGCGGCGCGCTCGTGCGGCGCGGCCTCGAGCAGGGTCAGCAGCGCCCACGCGGTCTGCGTCGCGGACGAGGGCACGTGATCGGGCAACATGATCGGCCGATCCTGCAGGTTGCCGAGGTAGCTCTCGCCCCAGCCGCCGTCGTCGCGCTGGCTCTCGACCAGGAATCGACACGCGCGCACGATCGCTGGGTGGGTCGGGCCCAGGCCCGCGGCCAGCAGCCCGCCGACGGCGAAGAAGGTGCCGTAGGTGACGTTGATGCCCCAGAAGCCCAGCCAGCCGCCGCCTTCGTGCTGTTGTGCGAGCAGGGCATCGCGGCCGGCGGCGATCGACTTGCGCACGCGCGCGGCGAGCTCGGCGGGCATCCGCGGGCCCAAACTGCGCAGGGCATAGGCGAGGCCGCGCACACAGCTGCCGGTGCACTCGGCATACGAGTACTCGAGCATGCAGTTGCCGTAGATCTCGGCGGGGTTGTAGCGGCGCAGCAGCATGCTGCCGCGGCGCGGCTCGTAGGAGCCGAAGCCGCCGTCGTCGTTTTGGCGACGCAGCACGAACTCGACCGCCGCGAGCACGCGGCCCTGCTGCAGGCGCCCGGCCTCGTCGGAGAGTCCGGCGTGCTCACAGCGCAGCAGCGCCTCGGTTGCCTCGGCGGTGCAGTCGGACACCGGCCACGGGTGCCGCTCGTTGGCGAAGCCCCAGCCACCGTAGGCTGGCTCGCGGTAGTGCTCGGCGCCGGCGCAGATCTCTTCTTGGATCTGCGCGGTCGGCAGCCACGCGGCGGCCCGCTGCGCCATCGTGCGCGCGCGCTCGGGCTGCGGCCACTCGGCGAAGGCTTGCAGCAGGAACGACGTGTCCCAGATGTCACTGCGCGCGCCGGCGATGCGCAGGCCGCCGGCGTCGTCCTCCCAGAACCAGTACTCGAGCCCGCGCAGGGCCTTGGCCAGATCGGGGTGGCGCGGGTCGGTGATGTGCAGCGCGAGGCAGAACAGCATGCCGTTGACCGGCGACAGGCACACGCCGCCGGTGCTGCGCAGCTCGAAGCGGATGTGCTCGAGCGCGCGGGCCAGCGCGCGGCGCCGCAGCGGCTGCGCGACGGCGCGGGGCAGCGACGACTCGGCGCGACGCAGCAGGTCGAAGGCGCGGCGCAGCCCCGGGCTCGGCGCCTCGAACAGATCGGTGGGCGCGATCTCGTCGCGGTAGGCGGCGAAGCGCCGCTCGTCGTAGCCCTCGGGGTAGAGCTCGGTGCGCAGCGACGCGATGGTGTGGTCCATCGGCGCGACGAAGCGGTGGCCGTAGACGAACGACAGCCCCAGGTAGATGAGCCGCATGTGGCAGTACAGCCGCCGCGGGTGCAACGGTGCGCGCTCGGGCAGCAGCCACAGCTCGGGCACGATGGGCTGGATGCCGTCCCACGGGTGCAGGCCCAAGATGGCGAGCCAGATGCGGCCCCAGGTCGGGATGGTCCACACGCCGCCGTGATCGCGGATCCACGCCCGCGCGTCGGCGCACAGCGGATCGTCGGCGTCGTAGCCCAGCAGCCGCAGCGCGACGTAGCCCAGCGTGGTGTGGAACAGGTACGAGGGGCTGTCGGGGTGCATGCCCCAACCGCCGTCGGGCCGCACCTGCAGCTCGAGCGCGCGACGGATGCGATCGCGGCGCGCCGGCGCGATCTCGTGCCCGAGGATGTGGCACAGGATCACGTACTGGCAGGGCAGCATCGGGTTCCACACCACCTCGCCGGCGAAGGCACCGTTGGGCAGCTGCTGCTGCTCGAGGTACCCCAGCGCGCGGCCGTGCGCCTGCGCGACGACCGTGCGGGGATCGAGGTTCACTTCGGCGTGGGCTCGAGCACGAGAAACCATTGCAGTGCCAAAAAGTTCGGCTCGTCCACGACGCGGAAGCCGGCGAGCTCGAGCTCGTGGACCGCGGCGTCGCGGGCGACCCGGTAGCGGGGGTCGGGCGCCATGGTGGCGGGGACTTGGGCCTGGGGCTGGAAGTCGATCACGACGAGGCGGCCGCCCGGGCGCAGGGCCTCGCGGACCTTGCGGAAGTAGGCCACGCGATCGCGGATGTACGCGTAGGTGTTGGCGGTGAAGACCAGGTCGAGCTCGCCCACGGGCAGCATCGGGTCGTCGTACATCGCCAGGCGCGGCTCGATGTTGGGCGTGCCCCACTTCTCGCGGTGCGCCAGCAGGTAGTCGGAGAACTCGCCGTCGACGTCGACCGCGAACACGCGGCCCTCGGGCACCCGCGCGGCGAGCCGTCGCGTGAAGTAGCCCGAGCCGGCGCCGATGTCGGCCAGGACCATGTCGCGACGATCGATCGGCAGCGCCTTGACCACGCGATCGGGCTGCTGCCACGGATCGCGGTTGGCGGCCTCGAACACCGCGATCATCGCCTTGGGGTCCTCGTAGTGCTGCGGCGGACCGCTGCTGCCGTCGCGCCGACAGGCCGCGGCACTGCAGAGCACCCACGCCGCCAGGGCCGGGATCGCCGTTCGCGCAAGGCGCCGAGTCGGCATCGGTGGCAGCGTAGACGGGCGCGCATGCGCTGGGAAGGCCCTCGATCGCACGCGGGCTCGGGTATGCTCGCGGCGCCCATGGCCGATTCGTCTCGCCCCGCCGATTCGGCCGCCGCGTCGGCGTCCGACGCCGCGCGCGCGCCCGAGGCGGTGATCCCGGTCGAGCTGCCCGGCGGCACGCCCGGTCGCGGCGGTTGGCTGTCCGCGTGCGTGCGCACGCTGCTGCGCACGGTGGCGCAGCCGTGGTCGAGCTTCCGCCGCACCCCCGAGCCCATCGCCCACGGCCGCGCGCTGGGCTACCTCGCGACCCTGCGGCTGCCGCCGTGGGCCGTGCTCATGGGCCTGCAGGCGATGCGGCTGGCGTCGGATCACACGCCACCGCTGCCGTTGCGATCGATCCACACCCTGCTCGATCCCCCGTTCGTGCAGGCGCTCTCGGCGTGGCAAGTGCTGATGGTCCCGGTCGGACTGCCGCTGTCGTACTTCTTCGGCGGCCTGCTGGCCCACGCGTCGGCATCGCGCTGACCGGCGGGGCCACGCGATCGATCGGCGCGCGAGCATGCGCGCGGTCGGCTACGCCGCCGGTCCGACGTTGCTCGCGATCGGCCTGCTCGATCTGCCGCTGTATCTCGGCGACATGCCCAGCGAGATCTACCTGCCGGCGGCCGCGATCGCGATCGCGCCGCTGCTGGTGCTCGGCGGGATCTCGCTCGCGCGCACCCACCAGTTCTCGCTGCTGCGCGGGCTGCTGGTGATGATCTGGCCGGTGCTGCTGGTGCTGCTCGAGGTGCTGCTGCGTGCAGCGTTGGTGCTGCGGACGTTGCCCGGCCTCGACGTACCCGATCAGCCGTACTACGTGCCCTGACGCGCCGGGCGGCGACGCACCAGCCACGGCGCGAGCACCAGCCACCACGGCAAAGGTGCGGTGTCGCCCAGGCGGCAGCCGCCGGCGGCTTCGCTGCCCAGGCCGAAGCCCGGGGGCAGCGCGGCACCCTCGGGCGCCGCGTCGCCGGGGCTCGGGTCGTCGCCACCGTCGCTGCTGCCGGGCGCGCCGCCGTCGCCCTCGGCCCCTGCGTCGCCGCTGCTGCTGCCGGCATCGCCCGGCGGCGAGCCGTCGCCGGTGGTGCCGCCGTGATCGGGCGGCTGCGGTGCCATCTGCCGCACCCACGCCGCGAGCTGCAGCGCGGCGGCGACGTTCTCGTCGCACGCCGGCCCGATCTGCGACGGTGGTACCACGAAGTCGTCGCCGCGCAGCTCGATGGTGAACGCCATCAGCCCTTGCACGCCGTAGCCCCAGTCGTCGACCGCACCAGCGGCGGGATACAGCTCCGCGGCGTGGATCGACGCGTAGTCGGTGCCGGTCGCGTCCCACATCGCGTCGGACATCTGCTGGCCCAGCGTCGACAGCGTGGCCTCGTCGGGCGGCAAGCTGTAGTCGTAGCCCCACGGGCGCAGCACCAGCTGCGAGAAGCTGTGAAAGTCGATGTGTGCGCGCAGCTGCGGTCGCGCCACGATGAAGTCGCGCAGGGCGCTGCTCTCGGGCTCGCTGAACGGCGCGGGCCCGTGATAGTCCTCCGCCCACGGATCGTCGCTCGCGCCGACCACGGCCCACTGGTAGTCCCAGTTGCGGTTGAGATCGACGCCGTAGCCGTCGCGGGCGTTCTTCCGCCAGTAGCGATCCTCGGTCCAGCTGATGACGTAGCCGTCGGGGTTGATGACCGGCACGACCCAGATCTCGATCGCCGACAACAGCTCGGCGACGACGGCGTCGTCGGCGGTGGCGAAGCGATCGGCGACGCACATCGTGGCCATGGTCGCGAGCCACTCGCGCGCGTGCATCGTGCCGCTGTACAGCACCGCGGGCGCGCCCGGCGGGGCGTCGGAGATCCGCAGCGCGCGGATCGGGCGAGCTTGCAGCGACACGCCGACGTCGACCACGCTCACGCGGTGGGGCGCGGCCGCAGCCATGGCGTCGAGCTGGTCCATGATCGCGTCGTAGTCGCGGAAGTCGTCGAACCACGTCGACGCGGTCGGATGCGGCGCCGCGGCCAGGCGCGTGCGCTCGGCGTCGATGCCGGCCTGCAGGTCGGCGACCCGTAGCTCGAACGGGATGCCGCTGCGGCGCAGCGCCGCGAGCTGGTGCGGGCGCACGCGCACGTCGACGAAGCCGCGGCCCGGGTGTTCGGTCCAGACCTCGTCGACGCGGGCGCGCAGCGACGCGAGCGCGGCGGCGTCGTCGAGCCAGACTCGCACCAGCGCGTGGCCGTCGTAGCGCGCCGGCGCAGTGCTCGCGAGCGAGGCGAGCGCGAACGGGAGCAGGGCCGACGCTGCGATCACGTCGCCAGCGTCGCGCCGCAGCCGGCTCGGCGGCAATGTGCAGATCGCCCAGGCCGCGCGCGGTCGCGTGGCCCCGGCCGCGGTCGCCGCGGCGGCCACGGTTGCGCAGATCGCCCAGGCGCGCGCGCGGGGCTACGCCAGGATCTCCGTGACCGGTTCGGCCGGCTCGAAGGTCGTGATCGGGCGACCGCTGGGGGCCATGCGGACCTCGTCGGCGTCGATGCCCAGCTGCAGCGCGAGGGTGCGGAACACCGACTCGATCGCGATGGGTCGCTCGGCGATGCTGCGACCGTCGTCGTCGGTCTGGCCCACCACCGCCGCGCGCAGGCCCGCGCCCGCGAGCACGATGTCGGCGCACTGCGGGTGGTGATCGCGACCCTCGCGGCCGTTGATCGTGGGCGTGCGGCCGAAGTCACCCATGCACACCACCAGGGTCTGCTGCAGTCGGCCGCTGGCAGCGAGGTCGTCGAGCAACGCCGACATCGCGCCGTCGAGCTCGCGCGCGAGCGTGTCGGCGCGGCTGAAGCCATCCTCGTGGGTGTCCCAACCGCCGAGCCCGACCTCGACGAAGGGCACGTCGGCGTCGATGAGTCGCCGCGCGAGCAGGCAGCCGCTGCCGAAGCGACCGCTGCCGTAGCGCTCGCGCGTGCGCGCCGATTCGGCCGACAGCTCGAACGCACCCTTGTCCGGCGCCGCCGCAGGCGCGCCGCGCGGGCCATGACCTGGGCGTGGGCGTCGACCAGTCCGCGGGCGCGGCCCTGGGCGAACTGCTGCTGCAGCGTCGCGAGCATGTCGGCGCGCGCAGCGGTGCGGTCGGCGTCGACGCCCGGCGGCGGCTGCAGGTTGCGGATGGGTCGCGCGGGATCGCGGATCGGCAGCGCCGCGTGTCGCGGGCCCAACAGGCCCGGGCCCGGCACCGGCGGGCCGATCGTGACCGCGCCGACCAGCGGTGCGTCCGGGTGCAGCGCGCTGACCAGCGCGCCCAGGCTCGGATGCGCGACGCCACCTTGCGGCGCGTGGCCGGTGTGCATGAGGTAGCGCGCGCGGTCGTGGTTGCCTTCCTTCGACGTCACCGTGCGCAGCAGCGCGAGGCGATCGGCGCGAGCGGCCAGCTGCGGCAGCGCGGCGGCGAAGCGCAGGCCCGGCACGCGCGTGTCGATCGCCTTCGTGGGCCCGCCGGTGCTGCGCCCGGGCTTGGGATCGAAGGTCTCGAACTGACTCGCGCCGCCGTGCAGATACAGCAGCACGCAGGCGCGTGCGGGCGCGATCGCGGGGGCGACGGGCGGCGCTGCGTTGGCGCTGCCGCCGAGCGAGGCGAGCGCGGCGGCAGTCACACCGGTGCGGAGGAAGCTGCGACGGGAGACGGTCATGGCGAGGCTCCTAGTGGTTGGTCGTGAACTCGCTCGAGCACAACATCGCGTGGACCAGGTCTTCCCACGACGCGGCATCGTCGCGCGCCACGGTCGCGCGCGCGGCGGCGCGCTCGCGGTCGTCGGGCGCGCGCGCGTACAGCTGCCACCACAGCGCGTCGATGCGCGCGTCGGCGTCGTCGTGATCGCGCAGCACCTTGGCCAGCACCGTGGTGCCCTTGGCCGAGGCCGCGCGCGCGACCAGCTCGCCGTGCTGCCACAGCAGCGCCTGCGGCAAGTTGGGCCCCTCGTCGACCTCCATGCCTTCGTCGTCGTCGAACACGAAGCGGAACTCGCGGAGGTCGCGGCGGCGCACGCCCGGGGGCAACGACGCGGGATCGTCGGGATCGACCCCGGCTGCGATCGCCAGCGAGCGCAGCAACGCGTGGTCGGGTAGGGGCCGCACGGCGGCCTGGGCGAAGGCGGCCACGCGCGCGTCGACGTCGCCGCTGCCGGTGCCGCTGGCGCGGTAGGCCGGCGACAACACGATCGCGCGCAGCAGCGCGTCGAGCTCGAACTCACCCGCGACGAGGGTGTCGGCCAGCGCGTCGAGCAACGGTGGCACCGCGCCGTCGATCGGCAGGCCGTCGACCGGCTCGACCACGCCGCGGCCCATCAGCTGCGCCCAGCTGCGGTTGGCGATCGCGCGCGCGAAGCGACGATCCGCGACGATGGCGTCGGCCAGGGCCTCGCGCCGGTTGCCGCGCTCCGCGGTGGCTTCGCCGAAGTACGACGGCATCACGACGGCGCCCGAGGGGCGATCGGGTGGATCGCTGGCGGTCGGCAGCCGACCCTGGCCGCGGCGGTTCTCGACCACGCGCACCCGCGCCGACTCGCCGCGCTCGAGCGGTCGGATCGACAGCCGCGCGAAGTGGGCGGCGAAGGCATGGAACTCGCGCTGGCTGTAGTTCGCGTCGGGGTGATCGTGGCACTGCGCGCACTGGATCTGCGTGCCCAGGAACACCCGCGCGGTCTCGCCGGCGACCGCGGCGGTGCGGCGCCGCCGACCGTGCGCGAGCAGGAAGCCCGCGGGGCCGTCGGCCTCGACCTCGCCGGTGACGGCGAGCAGCTCGCGGGTGGTCTCGTCGAAGCCGCGATCGACGGCGAACTGCGCCGCGAGCCAGTCGTGGGTGCCGCGCTCGACCGTGGGCGGCAGCTTGAGCGCGCGCGCCAGCAGCACGTCGGTCCACAGCTGTGCGAGGTGGCCGGCGTGCTGCTGGCTCGCGAGCATGCGGTCGATGGCCTGCTCGTAGCGCGTCTGTGGCGACGCCGTGCGGAACTCGTCGAGCTCGGCGGCGGTGGGGATCCGCCCCAGCAGATCGAGGCTCGCGCGCCGCAGCAGCAGCGCGTCGTCGGCCGCGGCCAGCGGCGCCTGGTGCAGCGCACCGCTGTGTCGCGCGATCGCGTCGTGCAGCGGCGCGATCGCGGCGCTGGTCGCCGGCGCGGCCGTGCGGCCATGCGCGGGCTCGCGATCGCGCGCGGTGCCACAGCCGCCGGCCACGGCCAGCGACACCATCCACATCATCGGCGCAAAGGCGAAGCGCAGGGCGACCACGAGTTGCAGCGTGTCACGGTGCCGTCGCGGCCGCCGCCGGCTTCACCTGCGGTTTACCGCCCATTCTTGCTAGACTACCGAGCTCCGCGACCATGCCCCGCACGCGCTCCGCCGTCCTCGTCGCTTCGCTGCTGTCGGCATGCACCGTCGAGACCCGCGGTGATCCGGCCGGTAGCGCCTCGCTCTCGGTCTCGAGCACGGTCGCGGGCGACAGCGGCGACGGTTCCGGCAGCAGTGGCAGCGGCAGCACTGCCAACACCGCCGGCAGCGCAGACGGATCGGGCGACACCGACAAGCTCGACCTCGGTGCCATGGCCGGCGGCTGCGCGTACATCGACCTGCTGTTCGTGATCGACAACTCGCAGTCGATGCAGACCTACCAGCAGGCCCTGGCCGACAGCTTCCCCGCGTTCGTCGACGCGATGTTCGCCGCGATCCCGCCCGGCATCGGCATCCACGTCGGCATCACCACCACCGACTTCGACGACGCCTGCGGTGCGGCCGAGGCCACCGCGAATTGCCAGAGCACCGCGTCGGTCGACGAGGTGATGATGCACTACCGCACGCCGGATCAGGGCGACGACGGTGGCAACGGCACCCAGGGCAAGCTGTTCGAGTTCGCGGGCAAGCGCTACTTCGAGATCGGTTCCGACGACGACCCGGCGCCGCTGGCGACGTGGTTCTCGGATGCGGCCACCGCCGCGGGCGAGGACGGTTGCTCGTTCGAGATGCCGGTCGCGGCCTCGGGCTTCGTCGCGGCGCCCGACAACCAGGGCACCAACGACGGCTTCCTGCGCGACGAGGGCGCGCTGCTGGTGGTGTTCTTCCTGACCGACGAGCCCGACAAGTCGCCGGAGTCGAAGGACCTCTACGCGCAGATGCTGATCGACGCCAAGGCCGGCTGCGGCGGCGCCGGGTGCATCTTCGTGAGCGGTCTGGTGCCCAGCTGCATCACCGACGTGAACCAGAAGCTGTGGCAGTTCATGAAGCTCTTCGCCGACGAACCGTTCTACGGTGACATCGACGACGTCGCGCACTACGACGATCTCGTGGGCACGGTGCTGGCCGACGCGGTCGCGCAGGCCTGCGCGAACATCCCGGTCGGCTGAGCCCGCGCGCGACCGAGCAGGGGCCAGGGCGCGGGCGAGGGCGCGTCAGCCCCCGAGCAACTCGACGATGGCGCGGTCGAGCGCGGCCCAGCTCGACTCGGCCGCGCCGACCCAGTGCACGCGGCCGTCGGGGCGCGCCAGCACGACCGTGGGCGCCGCGACGATCGCAGGTGACCACGGCGCGTCGCCGCTGCCGGGCACCACCGGCGTCGCGAGCCGCCGGCGCTGCACCAGCGCGCGCACGGCCTGCTCGTCGAAGGCGGTGGGCGGGCGGGCCTTGCTGCCGTCGAACGACGCCAGCACGATCGCCGCGTGCAGGCCGTTGTCGGCGTACAGCCGCGCGATCGCATCGAGATCCTGCAGCGTCTCACCCTGCTGCGCCGCCTCGAGCGAGGTCACGATCCACAGGCTGGCCTTGGCCTGCGGCGGCGTCGCGGTGGCGGCCAGCGCGGGCATCACGTCGCCGGCCGCGATCGCGACCTCGGCGGCCGACGGCGGCTGCGGTTGCGGTTGCGGTTGTGCCAGCGACTGCTGCGGCGCTGCGGCTTGCGTGGTCGTGCTCGCGGCGGGCGCGGCGGTGGCGGCCGAGTCGCGCTCGCGGTCGCAGGCTTCGCTGGCGGCGAGGCAGACCAGCAGCGCGACAGCTCGGCCGCGCAGCGGTCGTGACCCGCGTGCGCCGGCGCGGCGATGGCTCGGGGATCTCGGTCGCATCTGCGCTACCGTACGAACGCGGCCGAGGATATCATCCGCCGCGATGCCGACCACCAGGCGGGTCTTCCTCGCGAGCGCCGCGATCCTCGGTGCCGAGCTCGCGTGGCGCCGCACCGCGCGCGCCCTGCCGGCGGAGTTCCGCCGCCCCGCGCCTGCGGGCACCGGCAGCAACAACGCCGACGGCGCGCTGCTGTCGAGCAGCCCGCTGCCGGCGCTCGCGAGCCTCGCGACCGCGGCGATCGATCGCGCCAAGACCAAGGGCGCCAGCTGGGCCGACGCGCGGCTGGTCGCCTGGAGTCGCGAGCGCGTGTCGGTGCGCGACAGCCGGGTCGAGGCCCCGACCGCGTCGCAGTCGTTGGGCCTTTCGGTGCGCGTGCTGGTCGATGGCGCGTGGGGCTTCGCCGCGGGTCCGCGGCTCGACGCAACGGCCGTGAAGGCCCTGGTCGATCGCGCGATCGCGACGGCGAAGGCCGACGCCGCCCTGCGCAAGCGGCTGGGCGCGCCGGGGGTGGAGCTGGTGCCCGCGGCCGGCGTCGAGGGCACGTGGGTCACGCCGCACACCCTCGATCCGTTCGGTGTGGCAGCGGCGGACAAGGCCGCGCTGCTGCTCGCGGCCACGACCGCGGCGCTGGGCACCGCGGGGGTCCGCCACGCCGAGGCCTCGGTCACGTGCGTGCGCGAGGACAAGCTGCTGGTCACCACCGACGGCACCCGCGTGCACCAGATCAACCTGCGGGTCGCGCCCGAGTTCTCGGTCACCGCGGTCGATCGCCGGCGCGGTCGCTTCGCCAGCCGCGATCACGAGGCCGCGCCGCTGCAGGCCGGGTGGGAGAGCGTGGTCGAGCTCGAGCTGCCGGCCGCGGCGCCGGTGCTCGGCGAGGAAGTGCTGCAGAAGCTGCACGCGCCGCCGATCGAGCCGGGCCTGCGCCACGTCGTGCTGACGCCGTCGAACCTGTACCTGACGATCCACGAGAGCATCGGCCACCCGACCGAGCTGGACCGCGCGATGGGACTCGAGGCGAACTTCGCCGGCACCAGCTTCCTGCGCACCAGCGACACCGGCACGCTGCAGTACGGCAGCGAGCTCGTGACCGTGGTCGCCGATCGCACGCAGCCCGGCGGGCTCGCGACGGTGGGCTGGGACGACGAGGGCGTGCCCGGCAGCCGCTGGGAGCTGGTGCGCGCGGGCACCTTCGTCGACTGGCAGACCACGCGCGAGCAAGCCGGCTGGATCGGCCAGGATCGCAGCCACGGCTGCAGCTACGGCCACGGCTACGACGGCGTGCCGTTCCAGCGCATGCCCAATGTCAGCCTGCAGCCGGGCACCCAGGGTTACACCACCGAGGATCTGATCAACGCGACCGAGGACGGCGTGCTCGTCACGGGCCGCGGTTCGTGGTCGATCGACCAGCAACGGCACAACTTCCAGTTCGGCGGGCAGATGTTCTGGCGCATCAAGAAGGGCCGCTTGGTCGGGGTCGTGCGCGACGTCGCGTACCAGGCCAACACGCTCGAGTTCTGGCGCAGCTGCGACATGATCGGCGGCGAGAGCACCTATCGCCTCGGCGGCAGCATGGGCGACGGCAAGGGCGAGCCGCAGCAGTCCAACGCGGTCAGCCACGGCTGCCCGCCGGCCCGCTTCCGCGCCAACGTCATCCGCACCGGAGGTGCCGCGTGAGCATGACCGTGGCGGCAGTACGTGCGCTGTGCAAGGCCGTGCTGGCGGAGGCCAGCTTCGGCGACGTGCGCGTGCACGTGCGCGCGCAACAGACCGGCGATCTGCGCTTCGGCGCCTCGCGCCCGACCACCAGCGGCGACGTCGAGACCCTCGCGATCGATGTGACCGCGGCGCAGGGCGGCCGCGCGGCGACCGTGACCGGCAACCGCACGGATCCGGCGGCGCTGCGCGAGCTGGTGCAGCGCGCCGAGGCCCTCGCCGCGCTCGCGCCGATCGATCCCGAGGCCGCGGGCCCGCTGGGTCCGGTGACGCTGCCCAAGGTGGTCGCGCGCGATCCCAAGGTCGCGCGCCTGAGTGCGACCGCGCGCGCGACCCTGGTCGGCGAGGCCATCGAGACCGGACGCAGCCGCGGGCTCGAGGTCTCGGGTCACCTGCTGCACCGCGACATCACCGAGGCCTTCGCCGATCGTCGCGGCCTCGCCGTCGCCCATGCCGCGACCGAGCTGCGCATGAGCTGCACCTGCCGCACGCCCGACGGCACCGGCAGCAGCAAGGGCGGGTTCGCCTCGCACGCGCTGGCCAAGCTCTCGCCCAAGACCCTGGTCGCAGGCATCGCCGACGTCGCGCTGCGCAGCCGCGATCCCAAGCCGCTCGAGCCGGGTAGCTACGACGTGCTGCTCATGCCCGACGCGGTCGCGGAGCTGCTCGAGTTCCTCGTCGATGCCATGGGCGCGCGCGCGGCCATCGAAGGCCGCAGCTTCTTCGCCGAGGTCGGCGGCGGCACCAAGCTCGGCGACACCCTGTTCGACGCGCGCGTCGATCTGCGCAGCAACGCGGCCGATCGCGACAACCCGGCCTCGCCGTTCGCCGACGACGGCCGGCCGCAGCAGCCGGTGACGTGGATCGAAGCCGGCGTGCTGCGGGCGCTGCACGCCGAGCGCGGCTTCGCGGCCCACGCCGGCGTGCCCGATGTGCCGCGGCCCAGCTCGATGCACATGAAGGGCGCCGAGGTCGAGCTCGACGCGCTGCTGGCCAAGCTCGATCGCGGCGTGTTGGTGACGCGGCTGTGGTACAACCGCATGCTCGATCCCAAGGGCATCGTCGCGACCGGGCTCACGCGCGACGGCACCTTCTGGGTCGAGGGCGGCAAGATCGTCCACCCGGTGAAGAACCTGCGCTACAACGACAGCCCGGTCACGCTGCTGACGCGGTTGGTCGCGCTGGGTCGGCCGGCGCGCGCGGGCCTGGTGTCCGAGCGCGTGTGGGTGGTGCCGCCGGTGGTGGCCAAGGGCTTCCGTTTCGAGAGCAGCTCCGACGCGATCTGAGTCTTCGGGGAGGAAGCTCCGCTTCCTCCCCGCCGCGCCGGCGAAGCCGTCACGGCTGCCCTCCGCCCGGTCGCCGTCCGAGCGCGCGGCTCACATCGCGATGATGGGCGCGCGATCGATGCGCGACAGGTGCCGCTCGTTCATCAGGAACGCCTGCACCAACCACGTCGCGCGCGAGGCATCGCGCACCCATGGCCCAGTCGTACTCGGCGGGGTGCAGCAGCTTCATCGGCAGGATCCACACCGGATCGCCGGCGTCGCGCGCGAGCACGGCGTGGGCGCCCAAGGTCTCGCCGGAGAACGGCAGTCCCACCAAGGTGCCGTGCACGCCGGCGCGGCTGACCCAGCCCTCGAGTCCGGGCACCGGCATCACGCCCAAGGTGAGGCACAGGTGGTGCTTGAGCCGCGCGCGCAGATCGAAGCGCTGCGTGACCAGCCAGTTGCTCGCCGACCACAGCAGCGGCGCGACCCACGGTGGCACCGGTGCCGCCGCGTCGCCGGTCGCCGGCGCTTCGATCGCGAGCTCGAGCCAGTAGCGGAAGTTCGGCACGTCGTGGTGCAGGCTCGGATCCCACGGGTCCGACAGCCCGTCGGTCACCACGAGCACCGTCGCGCCGCGGTGGACCACGCGCAGGCGACCGAGCGGCTGCGCCGGCCAGGGCACCAGCTCGAGGCCGTCGCGGCTGGTCGTCCGCAGCGGGGCCAGCCGCGCGATCGGGCGCTCGTCGAGGCGGCCCAGCTTTGCCAACGAGGCGGCGCGCTGTTCGGCGAGGGGAAGCGGTGGCGCGAACGCTCGTTCCAAGGTCGATCGGCATCTTGTCGCGGGCCCGCGGCCTGCGTCAAGCGAGCCCGGAGCGGGCGGATCCCCTCGCGAAGACGGTGTGGCGGTCGCCGCGGCCAGGCGCGAACGCGGGCGCCAACCCAAACCCAGCCCTCGCGGATACGGACCGCCGACCCGCACCCCGAAGGCCCGCCATGTCGCTGTCGATGCTGCTCTCGCTGTACTCCACGCTCGTCGTCTCGCCGCCGGCGCCCTCGCCCCCGGCGGCGGCACCCGGCACCACCACGACCCAGACCATCGAGGTCGTGGACGAGGACGACGACGAGGACGACGACGACGACGACGACGACGACGACGACGGCCACCACCACCACCACCAGGGCAAGCTCGGCTGGTACGGGATCTCCGGCGGCGTGGTCGCGGCGCCGATCCCGACGCCCGGGCGCCTGCGACCCGGGAGCGTGATCGGCAGCAACGCCACGCGGCCCTGCCTCGATCCGTTCCGCGCGCAGCACTGCAGCGCCGCCCGCGGCTTCGACCTCAAGCTGCAGTTCTATCGCGCCCGCGATGCGTGGCACTACCCGCGCTGGGTCGGCTACTTTCGCACCGGCTACAACGCAGGGCGCGCGGACTTCGACCCGCGCAGCGCCACCGGCTTCGCCGCGCGCGAGGCCCGAACCCTGGCGTACGTCTCGGTGCCGCTGTTCTTCGGCTTCAACCTCTACGCGTTCGAGCGCTTCCCCGTGCGGCCCTACGTCGGTGCGAGCGCGGGCTTCGACGTGCTGTGGCTGCGCTACACCCGGCACCAGGATCGCGCGCTGCACGACGCGAGCGCGCGCATCGGCTTCGAGCTGCACGCCGGCCTCGAGGCGCGGATCTCCAACGTCGTGGCGTTCACGGCCGAGGTGCAGCAGCTCTGGAGCGCCCGGCGACGGATCTCGGCGCTGCCCGACGTGACGACCACGGGGCTGTCGGTGATCGCCGGCGTCGCGATCAGCATCCCCAGCCGACATGGCGTCGTCCATCGCGGCCGCCGGGTGCACCGCACGGTGACGGTGACGCGCCAGAGCTCGCCCGCGGCCGCACCCGCCACCGCTCCGGCGGCCGCAGCTGCGCCGGCGGCCGCAGCGGCTGGCTGCACCGGCACGGTGGCCGAGCCTGCGCCCGCGCCGACACCGATGCCCGAGCCCGCGCCCGCGCCGGCACCGATGCCCGAGCTCGCGCCCACGGCACCGGCCGCGGCGACGCCGATGGCCCCGACCCCGATCGCCCCGACCGCCGCCGGCTGATGCAGCACCGCGCAGCGCCTACGCTCGCGTCGGCTGCGGCGCGATCGCATAGTACGGCCGTGACCCGCACGGCCGAGCCCGACGACGCGCGTGCGCCGTGCGGTTGGAGCCGCACGCTGCTCGCGGGTTTCCGCGCCGGCACCCCCGAGGCACTGCGCGAGGTCTATCGCATGCACGCGCGCGAGATCACGACCATGCTCCGACACGGCTTCGCGTTCGACTCCGCCGCAGGCGTGGGCCGCTTCGCCGGGCTGAGCTCGCCCTTCGAGCTGCAGGACGCTGCACGAGACCTTCGCGCGGGCGTTCGAGCCCGCCGCCCGCACGGCGTTCGACGGCATCCGCCCCTACGGTCCGTACCTGCGGACCATCGCGCGCAACGTGGTGCTGCGCGCGGGCAGGCGGCAGCGCGAGCGTGTGCCGCTGCAGGACGTGGCCGACGACGGGCGCGCGCCGGTCGGCGCGGCCGAAGACGCCGCCGATCCCGAGCGCGCGGCGCAAGACGGCGAGCTGGTCGCGCTGGTGCGCGCCTTCCTCGAGCGCGTGCCGCACCCGACCGCGCGCTGTTGCAGGCGCGCTTCGTCGACGGGCTGTCCCAACGCGACGCGGCCGCGCAGCTGGGCCTGGGCCGCCAGCAGCTGCGCGCGCGAGGCCCGGCTGCGCGAGGCCCTGCTCGAACACCTGCGCGAGCGCGGCCGCGACGGCCTCGCCGCGGTGTTGCCGTCGCTGCTCGCGACGTTGGTGGTGGAGGCGCTGCGATGATCGGTCGTTGGCGACGGCCGCCCGAGCACCGCGCGGCGCTGGGTGAGCTCGACGACGCCGCGACCGCGGCGTTGCTGCGGCGGTTGTCGCACGACGGGCCTGCGCGCGCGCGCTACGATCGTGCGATCGCGGCGATGCGGCTGCTCGAGCGCAGCGACGTCGCCGAGGTCGAGCTCGATGTGGTCGAGCGTTGGCTCGCGGCCGACGGCGTGTTCGCGCCGCGGCCTGCCGCGCGCCGCTGGCCGGTGCTGCTGACGGGCGTGCTCGCAGCCGCGGCCGCCGTGTTGTGGCTGCGGCGGCTTCCGCCGGACGCGTCGCACGATGGGTTCCAGCCGCGCGGCGCGGGTCAGGCCACGGCATTGTCGCTGCAGCTGCTGTGCGACCACGGTGGCGCCGCGGCGCCGCGGGTCGAGGCCGCGCGCGGTCGCTGTCCCCGCGATGGTACGCTCGCGTTCGCCGTGCGGCTCGATCCGCACCACGCAGGCGGTCGCGCGATCGTGTTGTTCGGGGTCGATGCCGCGGGCGAGGTGCAGTACTACCTGCCCAACCCCGACGACGCGGCCGTGCCCGCGCTCGAGCCGGGCACGTGGCAGCCGCTGTCCCGCGCGGTGCGGCTCGACGTCAACCACGTCGCGGGGCCGCTGCAGGTCTACGCCGCGGCGCTGCCGGCTGCGCCCACGCTCGACGCCGTCGATGCCGCGGCCGCGGCCCTGCGTCGTCGCGTCGGACGCGACGATGACGATCGGCCGTGGTCCGCACGTCTGCCCGCGCAAGCCGAGCTGCTCGCGGGTTGCGGCGGCGATCGCTGCGCCTTCGCCCAGGCCGATCTGCTCGTCACCGAGGACACCACGCCATGAACCGCGGGTCACTGCTGTTGTGCGCTGCACTCGTCGCCGCCACCCCGGGCCTCGCCGCGGCCGCACCGGGCGACGGCGCGGCCGCGGCCGCGACCGTGCCCCTGGTGGAGCGCGCCCACGTGCAGCGTTTCGCGCTGGTGATCGGCAGCAACCACACGCTCGACCGCAAGCAGGCGGCGCTGCGCTACGCCGACGACGACGCGCTCAAGCTCGCCGCGGCGCTGCGCGAGGCCGGCGTCGAGGTCACGACCGCGGTGCAGCTCGATCACGACTCGCAGGCGCAGCACCCCGACGTCGCCGGCACCACGCAGCCGGCCACACGCGCGGAGCGTGCGCGCGGCGTGGTCGGCCCTGCGCGAGCGCATGGACGCGGCCCTCGCCGGTGGTGCGCAGGTCGAGCTGCTGCTGTTCTACAGCGGCCACGGCGATGTCGGCCCCGACGGCCAGGGCTTCCTCACGCTCGACGACGGCAAGTTCACCCGCGCCGATCTGTTCGGCGAGGTGCTCGCGAGCTCGCCCGCGGCGTTCAACCACGTGCTGGTCGATGCCTGCCGCAGCGAGCAGTTCGTGCTCTCGCGCGGACGCGGGCGCTGGCGCTCGGACCAGGCCGAGGGCGGCTACGGCGATGCGGTCAAGCGTTACCTCGACACCCATCACCTCGGCGCGTTCCCCAACACCGGCGTGATCGTGGCGCACTCGGTCGACCAGCAGACCCACGAGTGGGAGCGCTACCGCGGCGGCATCTTCACCCACGAGCTGGTCTCGGGCCTGCGCGGCGGCGCCGACCTCAACGGCGACGGCCACATCGAGTACAGCGAGCTGGGGGCGTTCGTGTCGTCGGCCAACAGCTCGGTCGAGGACCCGCGGGCGCGGCTGCAGGTGGTGGTGCGGCCGCCGGTCGGCGACGAGCGCCGTGCGTTGCTGGTGCACGAGCAGCTCGACCGCGCGCGCATCTTGCTCGTGACCGGCGACGGCAGCGAGCTGTGGACCATCGAGGACGACCACGGCGTGCGCATCGCCGACGTGCGCCGCAGCGGCGAGCGGCCGGGTTGGCTGCGCCTGCCCGCGGGCGATCTGTTCGTCGCGCGCGAGCGACCCGGCGAAGGCGGCAGCACCCGCGAGGAGGCCCGCATCGCCGCAGCGCAGGGTGGGGTCGTGCTCGCGCACCTGCTGGAGTTCTCCAGCCCGACGCAGCAGGCCCGCGGCGCGCTCGATCAGGCCCTGCGCGCGGGCCTGTTCGCGACACCGTTCGGGCCCGGCTACTACGCCGGCTTCGTCGATCGCACCGGGCTGTTGCCGGTACGCGAGTCGTCGTGGAACGACGCGGTGTGGTCGCAGCGCCTGGCGGACGCGCAGCCGCAGCCCACGGTCGTGCCCGAACCGATCGCCGCGTCGCCGGCGGTGGCGGCCGTGCCCGCGGCCGAGCCGGCGGCCACGCCCGCGCCGACGGCGGTGGCCGATCGCGTGGCCAAGCGCATCGACGCGACCCGCTCGCGCTGGGGCTCGGTGCACCTGGGCGCCGTGCTCACGCCCTTCGGTCGCACCGCCGGCAGCGTCGACGGCTGGCGCGTGATCTCCAACGGCTTCGTCGGCCCCGAGCGCGCGCCCGAGTGGCGCGGCCTCGATCTGCGGTGGCAGTACTTCTCGCTGCACGACGACGATCGCTTCCCGCGATGGATCGGCTACTTCCGCAGCGGCTACACCGCGGGCGCGGCCAGCTTCGCCGGCTCGGGCACGCCCGCGGCCGGCGACGCGACCTCGCTAATGTACGTCGCGGTGCCGCTGTTCCTGGGCGGCAGCTTCTACCCCTTCGCCAAGTTCCCGCTGCGCCCGTTCCTGGGCCTGGGCGCCGGCTTCGACGTGCTGCGGCTGGCGTATCGCCGCCACGAGCGCGGGCAGCTGCGCGACGTCAGCGCCCGCATCGGCTTCGAGCTGCACGCCGGGCTCGAGGTCCGCATCACCAACTACGTCGCCTTGACCGCGGAGATCATGCAGCTGTGGAGCGCGCGCCGGCGCCTGGCCGGGGTCCCCGATCTGTCCAACGAGGGCTTCACGATCCTGACGGGGGTCTCGGCCGGCTTCCCGCTCACGCGCGCGGACGCGGCGGCGATGCGCCGGCGTCGGCGCTAGCCCGCGCTGGTGTCCGCGGCCTCGGCCTCGGGCCGCGCTCGGACCACGCGCACGAGGTCGCCGAAGGTCGCGTCGGCCATGATGGCAGCGCGCGCGTCGTCGAGCTCGCGCAGCAGCGCGCCGAGTCGGTCGTCGCGCACGCCCACGGTCTGGTCGCGGTCGAACAACGTCAGCACGTCGATGACGCGGATCTGATCCGGCGGCTGCGCCGGGATGACCAGCTGGCGTGGCTCGGCGGTCTCCAGCACCCAGCCGGCGCGCTCGAGCGCGTCGACGACGTCGCCGACGTGGTCGAGCGCGAGCCGGAAGCGCTCGCCGATGGCCTCGATCGAGATGCCCACCTGCCGCTGGGAGAAGTGGTCGCAGATCGCGAGCATGATGCGCGCGGCGGTGCGGCCGGTCGGGCGCAGGTACGACGCGCGCTCCAGCACGTAGCGGTTGAGAAAGCCCTGCAGCGCGATGGCGCGGTGGTTGTGGACTGCGTAGGTGATCTGCGCGCCCAACAGGATGACCATCCACGAGACGTACGACCACACGATCACGATCGGCAGCATCGCGAGCGAGCCGTACATGCCCTCGTAGGTGCGCAGGGCGAAACGGGTGGCGTAGAAGCCGAAGCCGAACTTGGCGCCCTCGAGCAGGATCGCCGAGATGGTCCCGCCGACCAGGGCCGCGCGCCAACGCACCTGTGTGAAGGGCAGGAAGCGGTTGAGCAGCACCAGCGCGAAGAACGACAGGATGATCGGCGAGGCCAGCAGCACCGTCATGCCCGAAAGCAGCGGCGTCGCGAGGCTGAACAGCATCACCAGCGGCCCCAGCGTCGCCAGGGTGTAGAACATGGTGAACTGCACCAACACGCTGCGGCGCTTGGCCACGCGCCAGATGCGGTTGAAGGTGCGCTCGAGCGTGGAGAACAGCACGAACGCGATCACCAAGGTCGCGAGGAAGCCCCAGGTGCCCAGCCGCGCGAGCGTGACGTTCTGCGCCAGCGCCAGCGCACCCTGGGCCAGGCCCTCGGCGCGATCGCTCTCGGGCACCAGCGAGCGGAACAGCGTGCCCAGCAACCGCTCGCCCGCCGCGGGGTCCATCAGCGCGACCACCAACAGGCCCACGCCGATGATGGGCACCGTCGAGAGCAACGTGTGCATCGTCAGCAGGCCCGACATGCCCGCGGCGCGATCCTCGATGGCCCAGCGGCGCAGGATGTACATCGTCATGAGCCAGACCCGGCGCCGGCCGCTCGGGCGGTACTCGGGGCTGTCGGGCACCACGCGCGCCGCGACGTCGCGCAGCCGCGCGAGCGCGGCGGACGAGCGCGAGGCCTGCTCGTAGCCGCCGGTGGGTCCGCGCCTGCGCGCACGCTCGGCATAGGCCGCCGCGACCGCGGCGAAGCGCTGCGGCGCGGGCTCGTCGGCCGGCGGCGCGGGCTCGTCGGCCGGCGGCGCGGGCTCGTCGGCCGGCGGCGCGCCGGCCTGCTGTGCCGATGATCGCGACGGGCTGCGGTGGCGCGGTCGCTGCGGGCGGCTGCGGGGCCGCGGGCGGGGTCGCGTCGGGGGAAGCGTCGTCGCTCATGCGCGCCTCGACCGTCTCGCCGCGCGCGTCCCCGACGCGCCTCAGTTGCGCTCCGCCACGGCCGCGCGCTTCTGCTGCGCTCGAGCTTCTCGCGCAGCGGCTCCGCGAGCGCCTCGAGCTCCCGCTGCAAACCACCCAGTGCCTGCTCGACCGAGGCGGCGCGCTTGTCGGACAGGCCGTCGATCTCCGGCAGCAGCTCGGCGAGCTTGCGCGCGAGACCGCCGGCGCGGACGATGAGCTCGAGCTTCTCGGCGCCCTTGGGCTTGGGGTACAGCACCGGATCGAAGCGCTTGCGCAGCTCGGCCACGGTCTGGCCCTCGTCGAACACCGCCTGGCGCAGCTCCTTGATCACCGCGCGGCGGCTCGGGTCCGGGGTCGCGGCGGCGCGGTCGCTCCTGCTCCTGTTCGAGTCGGGGATCCGGCGGCAGTCGCATCGCGCGCGAGAGGTAGTCGACTGCCTCGTAGCTGGGGATCGTCTTTGCGACGCCGTCCCACGTGAGCACCTGCGGCGCGACCCGCTCCAGTCGAGAAGGAGATCGTCAGCTTGTCCACGGTCGCGCGACGCAGCTGCAGCTTCCGCGCAGTAGCGGTAGAAGTCGTCGTAGCCCACGGCTCGAACGCGCTGATCGCGGCGCACCGCGACCAGCTTGCCGGCGAGCTCGACCCAGCTGCGCTTGAACTGTTGCGCGCAGCGCAGTGTGTCCAGGCGCGCGCTTCGGCGCCGGAGCGCTCGAGGCGGCGCAGCAGGGCTTGTCGGCGCCACGCGGCAGCCACGGCGCGAGGGCACCCGTATAGCACCCCCCGTCGCACCGGTGGTATCGTGGAGCCGTGGGCGGCTCTGCACCGTCGGCGACGGCCCTGTGGATGCCGGGCGTGGGCCCGGACGCGTCCACCGGCGCGCCCACGCGCCCGTTTCGCTTCGGCGCGGACGGGGGCGCGGCCGCGGACGAGGCGCTGCCGCCGGGGGCGGTCGTGGGCGGGCGGTACCGCATCGTCGCCGAGCTCGGCCGCGGCGGCATGGGTCGGGTCTACGAGGCGGTCCACACCAGCTTGGGCACGCACGTCGCGATCAAGGTGCTGCGGCCCGATCGTCAGGGCGCGGAGTACTTCGGCCGCTTCCGCACCGAGGCCGAGGCCGCCAACCGCGTGGGTCACCGCGCGATCGTGCGTGTGAGCGACTTCGCCGGGCGCGACGAGCCGCTGGCGTACATGGTGATGGAGCTGCTGCGCGGGCAGTCGCTCGAGCAGTGGCTGGCGCAACCGCGCGGACCGGGGTCGCTGCGCGAGGGCCTGGGCTTCGTCGCCGAGATCGCCCGGGGCCTGCACGCGGCCCACGGCGCCGGCGTGGTCCACCGCGATCTCAAGCCCGCGAACCTGTTCTTGCACCGTGGTCACGACGGCGCGGTGCAGCCCAAGATCCTCGACTTCGGCATCGCCAAGGTCGCCGCCAGCGATCACACCGCGATCGCGACCGCCGCGGGCACGCTGCTGGGCACGCCCTACTATCTCGCGCCCGAGCGCGCGTTGGGGCAGCCGCTCGATCCTCGCGCGGATCTCTACAGCCTGGGCATCATCGTGTACGAGCTGTTGACCGGCAACGTGCCGTTCGTCGACTCGAGCTTCATGGGCGTGCTGGCCAAGCAGGTTTAAGGCCACGCCGTTGGATCGCGGCAGGCCGCGCCCGAGCGCAACATCCCCGATGGCGTGGCGCAGCTGACGATGCAGCTGCTGGCCAAGGATCTCGCGGCCCGCCCGCGCGATGCCGCGGCGCTGGCCGACGCGATCGAGGCGCTGTTGCGCCAGGCGCGAGGCGCGGCCATCGATGCGGTGCCCACCGGCGCGCGCGAGCCCAGCAGCGACGCGATCGCGACCGCGATGATCGACGACATCGCCGCGCGCCCGACCGCGGTGCCGGGCGCGTCGGACTCGACGCCGCGACCGCGGCGATCGCCGGCGGCGCGGCGGCCTCGATGGTCGCGGCCGGCACCGTCGCGCTCGGCAGCGAGGCGCTGCGACACGATCCACCGCCGGTGCCGGCGCCCAGCACCGCGCGCGCGGTGACGCGGCCCTTGGGCTCGGGCGGCATGCGAGCCGTGCCCACGCGGCCGCGCGGCGGCGTGCGTGCGCTACGCCGGCATCGCTGCACTGGTCGCGATCGGTGCGGCCGGCGTCGGCTGGACCGCAGCGCGCATGCGGACCTCGGCGCGCGCCGAGCCGGTCGCGCTCGAGCCGGTCGCGCTCGAGCCCGCCGCCACCGAGCAGGCCGCCGCGGTGGCGGCGATTCCCGAGCCGACGCCCGTCACACCGCAGCCGGGCCCGGGTGCGCCCCACGCGGTCCCGACGCCCACGCCTCGGCAGCCGCCGCAGCGCGCCCGGACGCGACCGCCGGCGGCGACGAGGACCGCGCGACGAGACCTCCGTGCGCGGCGCTCGAGCGCCTGCGCCTCGCCGCGTGCGGGCCAAGCCCAAGACCCCCGCCGCGAACCCCGGATCCGCGCCGCCTCCGGGCGATGCCCACCTCCGCGTCCACCCCCGCTCAAGGACTGACGTGTCTCGCATCGCCCTGCGTTCGCTCGCCGTGTTGCTCGCTCGCCGCCGCCTCGGTGTCGCTTCCGGCCGACGCGCGCGTGCCCGTCACCTCGCGTCGGCCCAGCTCGAGCCGGTCGCGACCGCGCCGTCCGAGGGCGACGCGATCGACCCGACCGATCTCACGATAGGCGAGGCCGCGGCCGCGCGCGCGGCCGCGCACCGACCGCGGGTGAACTTCCGTGCCCAGGCCGAGCTGGCCGAGCGCGCCGGCGACTGGTCCGGTGCCCTCGCGGCGCCTCGACGCCGAGCGCGGCGCCCTGGCCCAGGACGACGAGACCGCGCGCGCGCGCAACCAGCAGGATCGCACGCGGGTCGAGCAGAAGCAGCGCGGCACCGTCGCGGACGGGGCCAGCTCGACCCACCGCGCCGAGCTCGATCGCAAGTGGGCGCCGCCGTCGCGTCCGCCTTCGCCCACGCGCCCAAGCCCAGCGCCGCCGGCGCCCGGTCCCGGTGCGCGACGATCGCATCGTCAAGAAGTGGTACTTCTGGGTGACGCTGACGGCGATCGCGGCCTCGGCCGCGGCCATCACGGCGATCGCGGGTCAAGGCCGCGCGCGACGACAAGCCCGACGCGCTCGATCGCCGCACGCGCCTGCCGACGCGGAGGCTTCGGCGGCCCGGCGGTGTTGCGGTTCTGACGATGCGCGCGCGCGCGCGTGGAAGCCGGGTGGCGGTGCTCGGTGGGCTGCGGTCGCTCGTCGGCGAGCGAGCCGCGGCGGCCGGCGACGTGCTCGCGGCGATCGACTTCCGCGACGGCGGTCGCGTGCTCGTGCGTGCGACCGCGCCCGGATCCCGCGGTGCCCGCGAGCTGGTGCTGCTGTCGCTGGCGCTGCAGGGGCCCGCGGCGACGCTGCGGGTGGGGCTCTTTCCGCCGCGGGTGGGCGGCTGCGAGCTCGTGCTCGGCAGCGGCATCGACCGCGAGGATCAGCGACGGCCCGACGACGACCGCGTGGTGGTGCAGAGCCGCCCGCGGCCACTGGTGAACTCGAGCTGTCGCTGCCGCTGCCGCAGCCGTGGCACCTGCGCACCGCGATGATCACGCTCGAGCGCTTCGACGGCGCCGGTCGCATCGACGCGGTCGCGGGGCCGCGCACGCGCGACGGCCTGGGCACCGCGGCGCTGCTGCGCGTCGCGACCACGCCCAGCGCCGCCGCGGCCGCCCGCACCGCGGTGCCGGTCGCGATCGACGGCGTGCTCGACGACGCGGTGTGGGCCACCGCGCCGGCGCTGCGGCTGGTCGAGGAGCCTCGACGGCGAAAGCCGGCGCTGCCGCGTACGGTCGCACAGCTGGCTTCGGGGACGAGACTGCGCTGTACCTCGCGGTGACGGGCGAGGACGACGACGTGTGGAGCGAGTACGGCCGTCGCGACGAGCCGCTGTGGAAGCAGGAGGCGATCGAGCTGTTCCTGTTCGGCGACGCCTCGCGGCAGCGCTACTCGAAGGTAGCCGTCGCCCCGCGGCGTCGCGTTCGACGCCCGCTTCGAGCGCTACCGCAAGGGCGACGAGGACTGGGACGGCAGCTGGCGCGGCGCTGCGGTCGTCGACGGCACCGTCGATCGCCGCGACGATCGCGATCGCGCCGTGGTGGTCGAGTTCGCGGTGCTGTTCGCGGAGATCTGTGCGAACACCGCCACGCGGTGTCCGCCGCAGCCGGGCGATGTGCTGCGCATCAACGTCTTCCGCCTCGATCAGCCGCGGCGCGGCAGCCCGGTGGCGCTCGCGCTCGCCCACGCGCGTGAGCGACTTCCACGCGCCCGAGAACGCCGCGACGTTGGAGCTGCTGCCGTGATCGGTCGCGGCGCGCGGGCAACGCTGGCGTGGGCCTGCCTGCTCGCCGCAGCGGTGCCGGCGTGCGAGCGCGCCGGCGGTCCGCGGGCGCTGCCGCCCGACGCGGCCCACGGGGTCCATCGAACGCAGCTCGAGCTGGCGCCCGAGGGTGCCGCGGCGACGCACTACGGCGCGCCGGCGCCATGGACCGCGTCGGGCACCGAGGCCGCGATCGGCACCCGGCTGCAGCGCCTGGGCCTGCGCGAGGACGCGGGGCTGTCGCGCGCGATGCGAGAGCTCGCCCGACTCGCGCCCGCGCGCACCAACATCCCCGCCGGGCTCACCGACGGACTGCTGGCGTGGGCCGGCGTGGCCGACCCCGCGCCGCGCCTGGTCGTGGTCGAGCTCGAGCAGGACAGCGTCGGCTGCCATCGCACGGCCGCGCGCGCGTGCGAGCCCGCGATCGCCGATCTGGTCGAGGGCGTCGGCGCGGTCGCGGCGGGGCAGCGCTACGGCGTCGGCGTCGCCCGTACCGCGCGGGGCTCGACCCGGATGATCGTCGCGGTGCTCGAGCGCGCGGTGCAGCTCGACCCGATCCCCGTGCGCGTGCGCAGCGGTGGCCGTGTCGAGCTGCGCGGCACGCTGCTGGGCGGCCGCGCGCGCCCCAGCGTCGAGGTCACCGTGCCTGCCGGCGGCGCGCGCACGCTCGCCGCTGGCACCGACGACGGCACCGCGTTCACGACGAGCCTGGCGTGCGACGCCGGCGACGGCGCCTATCAGGTGGAGATCCTCGCCGACGGACCCCACGGCGTGGAGGTCGCCGCCAACTTTCCGCTGTACTGCGGCGTCGCGGTGCCAAAGGTCCTGCTGGCCGAGCTCGAGGACGTCGATCGCGACGTTGCGCCCGACGACATCGAGGCCATGAGCCTGGCGCTGGTCAACGAGACCCGACGGGCGCGCGGGCTGCCGGAGCTGCAGTGGTCCGAGCCCGCCGCACGGGTCGCGCGCGCACACAGCCGGGACATGCGCGAGCACGGCTTCGTCGGCCACGTCTCGCCCACCACCGGCGACGTCGCGGCCCGGCTCGCGCGCGCACGGATCGACGCGGCGGTCGTGCGCGAGAACGTCGCGCGGGGCTACGGTCCCTCCGGCATCCACCAGAGCCTGATGCGATCGCCGGGGCACCGCGCCAACCTGCTCGCGGACGACGTCACGCACGTCGGCATCGGCGTGGTGTTCGGGCCGCCCGAGAGCGCGGCCGCCGATGCGCCGCGGCCGATGTTCCTGACGCAGAACTTCCTGCGGCCGCCCGGCGCCGACGCGCCCGCGCCGGCGGAGATGTTGCCGACGCTGCAACAGCGCGTCGCGACGCTGCGGCGCGAGGCCGAGCTCGCGGCACCGCAGTGGGACCCCGCGCTCGATGCCATCGCGGCGCGACTGGCCCGGCCCGGGCGGCCGGACGCGGGCTGCCGCGCGGCTGGGAGCAGCAGGTGTTCGAGCGCGGACACGCCAGCGTCGACAGCCACGCGGTGACCAGCCCGCAGTTCGACGCGCTGCTGGCGGTGGCACTGTGGAGTGAGCCACAGCTGCACGCCGGTGTCGGCATCGCGCGCGGTCAAGCCGGTGAGCTCGTGATGATCGTCCTCTTGGTGCCGTGATCCCGGCGGGGCCCGGGGCCGTGGCCGCGCCGAAGATCCGTTATGCTGCGCGCGACCCCGATGGCCACGCCCCATCCCGCCTCGAAACTCGCCCGCGAACGCGTCGTGCTCGGCATCGTCGGTGGCTCGGGGCTGTACCGCATGGACGCGCTCGCGCACGGCCGCACCGCCGAGCTCGACACGCCCTTCGGCCGCCCCAGCGCGCCGTACACCGTGGCCGAGCTGCCGCGACAAGATGGCAGCGCGCAGCCGGTGGTGTTCCTGCCGCGCCACGGCCACGGCCACCGGCTGCTGCCCAGCGAGATCGACTACCGCGCCAACATCCACGGCTTCAAGCAGCTGGGCGTCACGCACCTGCTCAGCGTCTCGGCCGTGGGCTCGCTGCGCGAGGTCATCGTGCCGGGGCACGTGGTGTTCCCCGATCAGTTCATCGATCGCACGCGCACGCGGGTGCAGAGCTTCTTCGGCGACGGCGTGGTCGCGCACGTGCAGTTCGGCGAGCCGACCACGCCGGCGTTCCGCGGGCTCGCGCGCGACGCGGCCGTGCGCGCCGGCGCGACGGTGCACGACGGCGGCACGCTCGTGGTCATGGAGGGCCCGGCGTTCTCGACCAAGGCCGAGTCGCACATGTACCGCAGCTGGGGCGCGGCCATCATCGGCATGACCGCGTTGCCCGAGGCCAAGCTCGCGCGCGAGGCCGAGCTGGGCTACGCCGTGTTGGCGCTCGCGACCGACTACGACTGCTGGCACGAGGCCGAGGCCGAGGTCAGCGTCGACGCGGTCATGGCCATCGTCGCGCGCAACGTGGAGCTGGCCCAGCGCACCATCGTGGAGCTGGCCGCGCGGCTGCCTGCGACCACCGCCGAGCTGCCGTATCCCAGCGCCTGCGAGTTCGCCATCATGACCGATCGCAGCGCCATCGCCCCCGCCGCGCGCGCGCGGCTCGATCTCATCATCGGTCACTATCTCTGAGCCCATCGCCCCGCCGCGCGCCGCGGCGAGAACCCTTCGATCATGTCCACCGTGCCCCGCCTGCTCGTCGTCGGTAGCGTCGCCATCGACTGGATCATCACTCCCCGCGCCGAACGACCCGAGGCCGTCGGCGGCTCGGCCACGTTCTTCTCGGTCGCGGCGTCGCAGCTGGCACCGGTGCGGCTGGTCGGCGTCGTCGGCCACGACTTCCCCCAGGCGACCATCGCCGACCTCCGCGCCCGCGGCGTCGACATGGACGGCCTCGAGGTCGTGCCCGACGGCCTGACCTTCCGCTGGAAGGGCCGCTACCACGAGAACATGAACAGCCGCGACACGCTCGAGACCCAGCTCAACGTGTTCGCGAACTTCGATCCCAAGCTGCCGGCGAGCTACCGCGACAGCGAGTACCTGTTCCTCGCGAACATCCAGCCGGATCTGCAGCTGCAGGTGCTCGAGCAGGTCGCGCGCCCGCGCCTGGTCGGGCTCGACACGATGAACCTGTGGATCGACATCGCCAAGCCGTCGTTGCTGAAGGTGCTGGGTCGCGTCGACGCCCTGCTCATCAACGAGGAGGAGGCGATGCAGCTGACCGGTGAGCACAACCTGGTCAAGGCCGCGCGCGGGGTCCAGCGGCTGGGCCCGCACAGTGTGGTGGTCAAGCGCGGCGAGTACGGTGCGCTGTTGTTCCACGGCGAGGACGTGTTCTCTGCGCCGGCGCTGCCGCTCGAGGAGGTCGTGGATCCCACCGGCGCGGGCGACGTGTTCGCGGGCGGCTTCATGGGCTGGATCGCGCGGTGCGACTCGCCCCACGGCGACGACCTGCGCACCGCGATGATCTACGGCTCGACCCTGGCGAGCTTCTGCGTGCAGGGCTTCTCCTACGACGGCCTGGCCGAGCTCGACGCCAGCCGCATCCGCGCGCGCTTCGACGCGTTCTCGCGGCTGACGGACTTCCGCCGCGCCGAGCTGCGCTGAGCCAACGAGGATGCGATGAGCGAGAGCCGCGGCGACTTCGAACTGCTGGAGGCCTGGCGCGACGGCGACGAGCCCGCGGGTCGCGAGCTGTTCGAGCGCTACTTCGACGCGGTCTACCGCTTCTTCCGCAACAAGGTCGACGACGCCGCCGAGGACCTCGTGCAGCAGACCTTCATGGGCCTGGTGCAGGGGCGCGATCGCTTCCGCGGCGACGCCAGCTTCCGCACCTACGTCTTCATGATCGCGCGCAAGCGGCTGTACTCGTACCTGCGCGAGCGCGACCGTGCGCGCGAGCCCATCGAGGTCGGCACCACCTCGGTCGCCGATCTGGGCCTGGTCTCACCGTCGCGCGCGGTGCTGGTGCGGCAGGAGCAGCACCTGCTGCTGCAGGCGCTGCGCCGGCTGCCGATCGAGATGCAGGTCGCGCTGGAGCTGTTCTACTGGGAAGAGCTCGGAGTGGCCGAGATTGCCAGCGTGCTCGAGACCCCGATCGGCACGGTCAAGAGTCGGCTGCAGCGGGCGCGCGCGCGACTCGACGAGATCATCGTCGAGCTGTCGCAGTCCGAGGCCCTGGTCAAGAGCACGATGGACAACTTCGACCAGTGGGCGCGGCAGCTGCAGCAGCACCTGCGACCGGCGCGGCCCGGGGCCGGCGACGACGTCGACGGCTGAGCCGCGCCGCGGCTTCGGCCGCGGTGCGGCAGGCGATGCGCGAGGTCGAGTGCGCGCATCGCCGTCGACGCCCTCACGGCGACATCGCGGCGTCGAGCTCGGCCCACAGCGGTGCGTCGCGCGGGACCATGTCCTCGAGGAAGTACCACCAGAACCATCCGCCCACGAACGCGGGCTCGTCGATCTCCATGCCGTAGTAGCGATGGATCATCGCGAGCTTCCTGTCCGGGTCGAGCGTGCCGCACTCGCCGATGCCCAGGCGTGCGTCGGGGAACATCGATGCGAGCTGCCCGAACACCGCCGGCCAGTCGGGCTGCAGGCCGTTGCAGTCGTCCTCGTAGTAGCTCACGAACACGAAGTCGACACCTTGGCGCAGGGCGGGCGTCAGGTTTGCCGCGGCCCAGGTGAACATCTCGTTGTCGGGTGAGGACCAGCAGTCCAAGTTGTAGTAGAGCGTCAGCGCGGTGGTGCCACCGGCGGCGTCCACGACCTCGAAGGCGGCCTCGAGCTTGGCCACGACCGCGGCGGTCTGCACCGCGGTGCACGACTGCGCGTCCGGGCCGCAGAGCCACTCGCCGTTGACCTCGTTGCCGATCTCCCACAGCGTGACGCGGTCGCCGAGCGCATCGACGTACTCCTGCGCGCGGGCGCGGTACGCCTCGACCGAGTACTGCTCGACGTAGTACGAATCGAGTAGCTCGCCCATCACGTCGCTCACCTGGGCGATCTGCGTCACGGCGTCGACGTACTCGGACGCGGGCACGAACTCGTCGAACACCACCCGCGTGGTCGGGCGATGGTGCAGGTGCGCGAGCGCGTCGACGATCTCCGGCAGCAGCTCGATCGCGTCGATGGTCACGCCCCAGCGGCGCTCGGCCGCGGCGCCGCCGCTGGCGTCCGCGCTCGCGCCGTCCGAGGCGGTCGCGCTGGCGTCGTGGGGCAGGGTGGTCGCGTCGGCGCCCGCCTCGACGTCGCCGTCGCGGCACGCCGCGGGCGCGAGCAGCAGCACGAACGCGGCGGTGGAGCGCGGCGCCATGGCTCAGCCGGCGAGCACGAGCCCGAGCAGATCCGCGGTCGTGACGATGCCGACGAGCTCGCCGTCTTGCACGATCGGCAGGGCGTGGAAGGAGCCCACGCGCAGCAGCTCGACTGCGCGGCGGATGGGCTCGTCGGGGCCCAGCGTGACCAGCTCGGTGGTCATGGCCTCGGCCACGGTCAGCCGCTCGAGCATCGCGCCGACGCTGCTGGCCGCGGCGAAGCGATCGCCGCCGACGGCATTGAGCAGGTCGTTGCTCGACACGATGCCCAGCAGCGTGCGCTCGCGCGTGACCGGCACGTGGTGGACGTGGTTGCGGAACAGGATGTCCTGCACCCGCACCAGCGGCGTCTCGGGCGTCACCGACTCGGGTCCGGCGGTCATGATCGTGGAGATCGGCGCGTCGAGGTCCATGGCGAGAGTCTGCATGCACCGGGCTCGCCCGGGCAACCGCGCGCGGGCCATGGCCCCAGGCGAAGGCGGCGCGACGCGGGCGAGCCCGGCCGCATCGGCTGCGCGCAGGGGTACACGCGGCGGCCTGGAGCGACCGCGGCAGGTGTGATGCCACGCGCAGCACCTTCGGCGCCCACGCGCGTTCCACCGTCGCCGATGCGCATCGCCATCCTGCTCGGACTGCTGTCTTCCCTGTCGACGACCACCACGGCGCCTGCGCTCGAGGCCCACGCCACGCGCATGCACTGCACCAGCGAGCCGATCGAGCGAGTGCGGCTGCAGCCGCGCTCGGCCGCCGCCGCGGGCACGCTGCGCGTCGACGTCCTGGGCCCCCGGCGTTGTGCGACGGCGTGGCCCGTGATCGCGCTGGTGGGCGCCGACGCCATCGAGCTGGTGCACCTGCCGCTGCCGGAGGTCGCGTCGGCGTGCGGCACCTGTGCGCTGCGCATCGACGTCGCCGGCGTGGCCGCGGGATCGCACCGCGTGCGCATGGACGGCACGACCGCGCGCGTGCGGGCGCGCTAGCAGCGTGTCCGGAAGAACGCTTCGCGTCCTTCCGCACCCTGCTATGCGCCGGTCCAGCGCTTGTACGCGCGGCTGAGCACGCTCGGCTCGGCGAAGCCGAGCTCCGCCGCGATGACCTTCATCGGGCGGCCGCGGGCGGAGCGCGGCGTCGACGTAGCGCAGCCGCGCGCGGTCCCGCAGCGCGCGGAAAGAGGTGCCGCGGCGCTGCAGCTCGCGTCGCAGGGTGCGCTCGCTGTGACCCAGCTCGGCGCAGAGCTCGGCCATGGTCACGCGACCGGCGACGCGGCGGCGGATCGCGGCCTCGAGCCGCGCGAGCACGCCGTCGCCGCGCACCCGTGCGATGCGACCTGCGCCAGCGAGTGCAGCTCGGAGGCGGTGTGGCGATCCGCGTTGGCCAGCGGCAGCGCGAGCATGCGCGGCGCGAACACCAGCGCGTCGTGGGCGGCGCCGAAGTGGACCGGCGCGCCGAAGATCTCGAGATGGGCTGCGCTGGTGCGGCCGGCGTGTCGGAACTCCGCGCGGCCGAGCTGGAAGCGACCGTCGGTGGCCGCGCGCGCGCGCTGCACGAACGCGGCGAAGGTGAACTCGGTCAGGATGACGCCGCGCGGGACGCCGTCGGCGGCACGCTGGCGCACGACGACGTCGTGTCGTCGCCGCTCGAGCTCGACCAACATGCGCTGCGACGTGACCGCGGACAGCTGCACCGCGCGCTCGAGCGCCTCGCCCAGGGTCTCGCTCAACCACATCACGTGGCCCAGCAGTCCGAGCGGGCGGGTCGCGGCCTGCCGCGCGAGCGACAGGCCGAACACCCGGTCGCCGCGGCGCTGCGCCATGCGTTCGAGCACCGCGTCGACCCGCGCGCCGTCCACGTAGCCGTCGTCGGGGGCGCCGGCGCGCAGGCCCAGGGCCGCGAGGAATCCGGGCGCGTCCTCGCCCATGCGGCGCAGCACCACCGAGAGCGCGTGCAGGAATCCCGCGGACACGCCCGCCGCGCGCACGGCCTCCGCCTGCGTCTGCGTCTTGCGCCTCCGCCCCGCCGCCACCGCGATCAGGGCAACACGGCGTGGCCGATTCGGTCAAGTGATCGGCCGCTGGGGTCATCGCCCCCTCCGCGATCCCGGCGCACGCTGCCGCCACGATGCAGCGACCCCTGTTGTGCATGATCCCGCTGTGCCTCGCGACCGGCCTCGCCTGCGGCGACGCCGACGACGACACGAACCCCGGCGACGCGAGCGGTGGCGACGACCACGGCAGCAGCTCCGGCGGCAGCTCCGGCGGTGGCGGCGGCGACGCCAGCAGCAGCGGCGGCGCGGGTGACGAGGACGCCAGCAGCGGTGGTGGTGGCGACGGCACCGACGCGGGCGACTCGAGCGGCGGCAGCGACAGCGGTGCGCCGGCGATCGAACCCCAGCTGCCGGCACCGACCGGCGCGTGTCCGGCGATCGTCGACGGCGACGTCGAGTTCGCGCCCGCGGGCATGCCGGCCCGCGCCGTGCGGCTGTACCTGGGCGACGACACCGGCGAGGCCGCGCCGCTGCTGTTCTACTGGCACGCGACCGGCAGCGCGCCGGCCGAGGCCGAGTACGCCCTGGGAGCCGCGCTCGCCGACTTCGGGGCCCACGGCGGCATCGTGGTGGCGCCGCACGCCGATCCCAGCGCCGGCACCTTCGAGTGGTTCATCGTCAACCAGAGCAGCAAGCTCGACGACTTCCTGCTCGCCGACGAGATCGTCGCGTGTCTGGCCGAGGCCGGTCGCATCGACCCGCGCCGCATCCACACCATGGGCATGAGCGCCGGCGCGCTGCAGACCACCGCATTCAGCTTCATGCGCTCGGACTACCTCGCCAGCGTCGCGACCTACTCGGGTGGGCTGCCGGCGGGGTTCTCGGTGCCCGACCAGCAACCCGACAACCCCTTCGCCGCGCTGATCTTCTTCGGCGGCGCGTCGGATCTGTACGGTCCGCTCGACTTCGCCGAGGCCAGCGCGAACTACGGCATGGCCCTGCGCGAAGCCGGTCGCTTCGCGCCGATGTGCGACCACGGCGGCGGCCACACCATCCCGCTCGACGCGGCGCCGAGCGTGCTCGAGTTCTTCGCCGCGCATCCGTTCGGCACCGATCCCTCGCCGTACGCGGCGGGACTGCCGGCCTCGTTCCCGGACTACTGCGCGCTACCCCGCTAGAAGGAAGCCTGGACCCCGGCGAGCGTGATGAACGAGCCGGCGGTGTCGTGCTTGGGGCTGAAAGGATCCGAGGGCGTGCCCAGCTGGAACGGCTGCTCGTGGACCACGCCGCGGAACTGCAGCACCAGCCGCAGCCACCGCCGCACGCGGAAGCGAAAGTCGAGGTTGGGCGAGGCGATGAAGCGCAGGCGGTCGCTGGCGATGTCCTCCTGGCGGCGGAACGGCAGCGACATGCCCAGGCCCAGACCCACGCCGATCGCGAGCCGCTGGTGCGCGGCGAAGACCAGCCCGGGCTCGAACAGCAGCCGCGCCCAGCCGGTGTCGCGGCTGGTGCTGGTGGTGGTGTCCTCGTCGCCACGCTTGACCACGGCGTAGCGGCCCAGCGTGCCGCCCATGCGGAACTCGACCGCCAGCCGCGAGAGCTTGGGCTTGCGCGGCCGCAGCTCGATCGCAAACATGCCCAGCCCGCTGAAGTACAGCGGCGGCTTGGCGCGATCGTCGGCGTAGGAGGTCCACGCCGGTCCGCCGCCGATCGCGAGCGTGACGTTGAAGCCCACGCGCCGCGCGGTGCGGTAGGGCGGGCCGAACTCGATGCGGCCGTTGGCGACGTTGGCGATGCCCTCGTCGTAGCTGCGATCGCCCACCGGGCGGTAGCGCACCGGCTCGCACGAGGCGCCCGGGACCTTGAGCTGCAGGTTGGGCACGTGGGTCACGCCGTACTGCTTGGCGGTGCCGTCCTCGCCGAAGATCTCGACGCGCGAGATCTGGTTGTCGGGCGTGTCGGTGTCCCAGTCGCTGACGTTGGCGTCGAGGTGGATCTTGTCGGCCTCGACGTAGGACGAAAGCGTCTGGCCGGCGTGGGCCAGGGTGTCTTCCCACCGCTGCACCGGCGAGGTCTTCTCGAAGGTGACCTCGACCGGCAGGTCGAGATCGATGGAGGTCGCGTCGACGGTCCCGGGGCAGCGGTAGTCGCAGCCGGTCTTGGTCGGCGTGCCCACGCACTCGATGCCGTTGGCCAGGGTCGCGGCGGGGCAGCGATCGCTGGGGTAGATGCACGCCGGGCGGCGCCAGCGGAAGCTGACCTGCTCGAAGCGCAGCGCGAACGGGATGCGCTCGGGCCAGGGTCCGTCGTAGCGCGCGCCGAAGCGCGCCGCCGGCCGGCCGCCGGAGGCGCGCAGCTCGACGTCGATGCTGCCCACGCCCAAAGGCGCCTGCGGCAGGCGCAGCTGCAGCACCTCGTTGCCCAGCAGCGGGCCCACGCACTTGTCCACGTCGAGCGTGACGCCGTGGGCTCGCACCGACAGGCGATCGCGATCGTCGGGCTGCAGCGTCGTGCGCGGCAGCGTCAGCTCGACGATCTGGCAGCGCGGGCGCAGCGGCAGCACCACCAACACCGAGCGGCTGCCGCCGGCGCCGGTGTCGAGCTCTGCTCCTTGCTGCCGCGTTCGCTGCGGGCGTGGGGCAGGTACGCGCCGCCGAGGCTGCGCGCGGTCACGACCACGCGATCGAGGTCCGCGCCCACGCCGATGGTCGCGACACCGCCGGCGAGGCGGATGGATTCGATGCGCGGCGGTGAGCCCTCGAGGTGCTCGAGCAACACGAACAGCGGTCGCGGATCGTCGATGGCACCGCCGTCGGCGAGGCTGTCGAAGGTGCACGCCGCGTAGAAGTCGTTGGCCTGGGTCAGGCTGGTCGGCAGCTCGACGCGCGGGCGACGGTCACCGACGACGTCCTGCGCGCACTGCTGGTGCGCGACCAGTCGTCCGCGCCGTCCCAGGCCTTGGGTCGCACGCGCCACGCGGTGGTCTGGACCCCGCCGGCGGCGCCGACCTTCTCGGGCTGGGCCTCGAGCAGGTCCCACAGGCGATCGCGCGCTCGCTCTTGCTCTCCGAGACCACGCACAGATGCGTGGGCGTGGCGCCGGCGGTCGGTCGCAGGTCCAGCGTGACCACGCCGTGGCGCTCCTGCGCCGCGGAGGGTCGCGCGTGCAGCCACGCGCACACGAGCACCAGCGCGGCGACAGTCACCGACGACGTCCTGCGCGCACGCGTCGTCGTCTTCCTTGCGGCACAGGTAGAACCAGCCGCAGTCGTCCTTGGGGTTGAGCGTGTCGATGGTCCACGCGTCCTTGGTCCGCCGACACTGGTAGCACTGCTCGGCCTCGCTGCGGACCAGGCTCCGGCGGCCGGCCGAGTCGGCCAGGCGCGTCTTCTCGTCCTCGTGGAAGTAGCAGTGGCGGCGGCCGCCCGTGCGCGGGCGCGGCTCGGCCGGCGTGGCCTTGCGGGCCTCGGTGCTCGCGACCGGCGGCGATTTCGCGTCGCGCGCGGGCACGCGCGGGTCCGCCGTGGCCACGCGCGCGTCGCTGCGCGGCACGGCCGGCGAGGGCGCGACCGCCACGCGGTCCGGCTCGCGGCTCGCGTCCGCGGGCGCAGCCTCGGGCTCGCTCGCCGCCGTGGGCAGCGCGCCGTCGCCGTCGTTGCGTCGCTCGCCCGCGCCCAGCCCCAGCACCACGCCCAGACCGACCGCACCGGCCAAAAGCGGTGCGAGCACCACCTGGCGTCGCCACGCGCTGCGCAGGGTCCGGGGATCGACCAGCGCGCGCTCGAGCTCGTCGAGCAGCGTGTCGAGCCCGGGGTGCCGCGCGGCCGGGTCGACCTCGAGGCCGCGGAACAACGCCGCGGCCACCCACGCGGGCACGCGGCTGCCGGGCGGCGGCTGCACCACGCGTCCAGCCCGGACCTCGCGACGGTAGCGCGCGACGGTGTCGCCGGCGAAGGGCGGGCAGCCGTACAAGCCCTCGTACAACGCGACGCAGAAGCTGAACTGATCGCTGCGCGCGCTGGCCATCGCGCCGCGCTCGAGCTCGGGCGCGATGTACTTGGGCGTGCCCAGCAGCGCACCGGTGCGCGTGAGCGAGCCGCTGGGATCGGCCAGCGAGGTCGCGGCCAGCGGCACGTCGTCGGCCGAGCCGACCTCGAGCGTCGCAGGCGAGCCCGCGAGGCCGAAGTCGCCGACGCGCACGCGGCCGTCGCTGCCGACCAGCACATTCTCGGGCTTGAAGTCGCGGTGGACGATGCCGGCGGCGTGCGCAGCCGCGAGCCCGCGGCCGGCCGCGATGTAGTCGCGCAACACCTCGCGCCAGTCCATCGGTGCGCGCGCGAGCCGGGTCGCGAGCGACTCGCCCTCGACCAGCTCCATCGCGATGAACACGCCGTCCTCGACCGCGCCGACGTCGTAGACGTGGATGACGTTGGGGTGGGCGAGGCGGGCCATCGCGCGGGCCTCGCGGACCAGTCGCGCGCGTGCGGTGGCCTCGGCGTCGCCGACCGCCTCGGGGTTCATGAGCTTGACCGCGACGTCGCGCGCGAGCTCGGGGTCGTGCGCGCGGTACACCACGCCCATGCCGCCCTTGCCGATGCGGCCCAGCACCTGGTAGCGACCGACCCGCACCGGCTCGCGCGGGCCGCCGAAGATGCGGCTGGCCACCGCCGCGCGGGCACGCCGGGCCTCGACGTCGTCGAGCCGCGGCACCGCGAGGCGCAGCGGGTCGCCGCCGCCGTGGCGCGGCTGCTCGGCCGGCTCGGTCACGCCGAGAAATCTACACGCAAAGCTCCCCGCGGGCCCGGGCAGGGCCACCCGGGTGCGGCGGCGCTCACGCCCCGTCGTCGGGCTCGGCGGCCATCGGCAGCGGCCCGGTCGAGATCGCCGCGAGCAGGCGGGCAAAGCCCAGCGCGACCGCGAGCAGCGCGGCGCTGCGCACGATCGCCACCGCGCCGGCGAGGCCCTGGACCACCGCCCACACGCCCACGCCCAGCACCAACCACTGCGCCACCTGCAAGGCCAGCGCGAGCAGCAGCAGCTTCGGCCGTTTGACCGCGTGCAGCCACGCCATCGCGGCGGTGCGCGGCGCCGTGCCGCGGGCGCCGTGCAGCACGACCTGCGCGCGCGACAGATCCAGCGCGAAGCTGCCCAGGCCCCACAGCAGCGGCAGCGCCACCAGCGAGACCGCGCCGGGCAGGCCCGCGAGCGCGCTGGCCAGGCCCATGAGCACGAGCCCGCGACCCAGGCCATGCCACGCCGTGGTCGCGATCACACCGCCCAGGCTCGCGAGCCAGCGGCCGCCCAACGTCGCCGCCGGCTGTGGCCCGTCGCCCAGCCGCGCGATCACCAGGGGCGCGAGCACGCTCCACGTGATCCCGCCCAGCAGCGCCGAAAGCAGCAGGCCCACGATCGCGCCGCTGACCAGCTGCGGATGCGCGCCGGCGAGCTCGGCCGCCCCGTACAGCAAGCGATCGTCGGGCAACGCGAACTCGGACAGCGCCGCGGCGACGATGTCCGCAGCGCGAACGCGAACGCCGCCGCGATCGCGACCTCCACGCCGAGCCACACCGCCAGCAGCCAGCGCCACGCGCCCAGGATGGTGCGCGAAAAGCGCGGTCACGGGCCACCCCGTCAGCACCAGCAGCGCCGGGTCTCGGCCGCCTGACCCAGCGGCCGCGACAGGCCGTCGTCGAAGTCCTCGCCCGGGGCGAAACGGTGGTTGTCGAGTCGCACGGCCTCGAGCAGGAGCTTGCCCTCGGGATCGAGCCGCACCGATCGCACGGTGCTTGTCGAAGTGCAGGCTGTGGGTCAGCGCGTGCCCGACCAGATGCGCCGCACGGTCAGGCCGAAGCCGTCGGCAAAGCGGATCACCGATCTCGACCGGCACCGCCAGCATCACCCTTGCGGTGCACCACCACCACCGCCTCTCGTCGGCGCCGGGCTCCGACGGCGCCTCGCCGCCCACGAGCACGCCCTCGGCGTTGCGGTGCCAGCCGGCGTGACCCATGGCGCTGCGGTTGACGATCGCGTGCACGCGGTAGTCGACCTCGCCGGTGCCGCGCAGGCCGGCCTCGAGCAGGGCGCGGACGTCGAGCTCGACGGTGCCGGTGCTGGGGTCGGCCGGATCCGCGGTGCCCAGGGCCACGCGCGCGCCGATGCCGTCGACGAGCGCCTGCTCGAGATCCGCGCCGGTGGGGTGACGGAAGCGCCACGCGATGGCGTAGTCGTGCAGCGCGCGGTCGAACGCGGCCTCGCCGACGAGGTTGCGCAGCGTCAGCATCAGCGCCGCGGTGCGGCGGTAGACCGTGCCGCCGTAGCCGCCGACGACCGGCGAGAACGCCTCGGCGGGTTGATCGATCGGCTGCAGTGTCTCGATGCCCTGCTGCGCCAGGCGCACGAAGTCGTCGGCGAACAGCGCGTGCGGCCCCACGCGTACGACCCAGCCGTCGTCCTCGGCGCCGTCTTCGACCACCAGCACGTTGCTGGTGGTGTTCATGCCCTCGTCGAGCCACGGCGCGGCCGACTCGTCCGACGCCAGCAGGCCCTGGAAGTACTGGTGGCCGAACTCGTGCACCGTGGTGAACACGCCGCTGACGCGCTCGCGCAGGCCCAGCGCGCGCATCGGCGCGGGGATCTCGCGCACGGCGCTGGTCGTGAACAACGTCGGGTACTCCATGCCCGCGGCCCCCTCCGCGCCCGAAGGCGGATGCACGATCGTGATCGTGCTCCACGGGTAGCTGCCGAAGCGGCCCTGCATGCTGTCGAGCGCGGCGAGTTGCGCCTGCAGGTGCGCGTCGACCGAGAACGCGTGCTCGGGGTGGACCAGCTGGCGGATGCGGATGCCCTCGTGCTCGGCGGTGTACTCGAGGAACGCGGGGTCGGCGGTCCAGGCGAAGTCGTGGACCATCTGTGCGCGGTACTGCAGCCGCTTGCGATCGCCCTCGCGCACGCTGTCGTGCAGCACGCCGGTCGCGCCCACGACCATGGTCGCGGGCACGTCGAGCTCGACGTCGTAGTCGCCGAAGTCGGCGTAGAACTCGCTGTGGTAGGTGAACGCGTGGGCGTGCCAGCTGCCGTCGCGGTGCAACACGCCGGGCTTGGGGTACCACTGCGCGACCATGTGGAAGTCGCCGGCGTAGCCGGTGCGCGCGAAGACCTCGGGCAGCTGCGTGACGAAGTCGATCTCGAGCTCGATGGTGTCGCCGGGCGCGACCGCGGTGCCCAGGTCGAGCTCCATCAGCGAGGGCTCGTCGCGCTCGCGGTACTGCAGCGCCACGGTCTTGCGCTCGGGCGCGGGCTCGACCCGCGCGATGCCGGTCACGTCGACGTAGCCCCAGCCGCCCGCGGCCCGGGGGGCGTTGCCGCGGTGTCGCCCGCGGCCCTCGGCCATCCACGCGGTGTCCTCGGCCCGGAAGGCGTTCATGTACAGATGCAGCGGCATCGTGCGCACCGCGACCGTGCTGGTGTTGCGCCACTGCAGCGTCGCGTGGCCCTCGATGCGATGGGTCGCGGCGTCCAGCCGCGCGCGCAGCACCCACTGTTGCACCTTCGCGTCGGCGGGGATCGGGCCCACGCGCGCCGGCTCGCGCAGCGGGCTGGTCGGCTCGGGCACCGGCGCCGGCGCGGGCGGGATCCGCGGGCCGCAGGCCAACGCGAGCGGCACCAGCGTCGCGAAGGCGGGCACGCGCATGCGGCGGGGGCACGAGGTCACGCCCAAGCGCTACCACTGCGGCCGGGCGCAGGGCAACGTCCGCGCTGCTAGACTCTCGCGTGCGCGTGGATCGTGTCCGCTCGTGGCCGGCGCAGCTGCAGCCCCAGGGCGAGGCAGGGCTCGTCGCGTTCGCGCGGGCGCTGGGCGACGCGATCGTGCGCGCGCCGGTGCCGTGCCCGATCATCTTGCTGCGTGGAGCGATGGGCGCGGGCAAGACCACCTGGACCCGCGGCTTCGCGGTGGGCCTGCGGGTGGACAAGCCCGAGCGCGTGTGCAGTCCGACCTTCACGCTCGCGCGCGAGCACCCCGCGCCGATGCCGCTGGTGCACGTCGATCTGTGTCGCCTGGGCGAGCTGGGCGACGATCCGGCTGCGGCCGTCGCCGCGTTCGAGTCGCTGGGGCTGGACGAGCTCGCCGCACGGGCGAGCGGCGGCGCGGCGGTGCTGGTGGTCGAGTGGTCGGAGCTGTGGCCCGAGTCGCCCGCAGGGGCGCTGGTGCTGTCGCTCGCGCGGGTGCACGGCGACCCGGACGCGCGTACGATCCTCTGCAGCGGCCCGGATCCGTGGCCGCAGCGGGTCGCGACCGCCTGGGACGCGGCCGTCGGGCCGGTCCCGGGCCCGCCCGATCCTGACGCTGGGTGACCCGCCAAAACCCCGTCGCCGGGCCTCCCGACGGGCCCGTGCGGCGACGACCCCCGCTTTTCCCGAGAATCCGGGCTCCGAAGGGCAGATCTCCGAATCGACCCCGAGAATTCGGGCGAATTCTGCGGGATCGCGGGGGGGTCCCCCACGAAAACCCCTTTTCAAGCGGCTCGGAGCGGGTCTAGAGTGCGAAACACTCTTGGTCTCGTCTTTTGGCCGCATTTGCGGGCAGGGCGATGCCGAAACTTCCAGCGAACGCACTGCAAACAGGCAATCAAGCGAGGATCAACATGGCGAAGTCGTCCAAGCCCAAGGAAATCGTCGTTGTCGGCTCGAAGGTGAAGGAGGTCATCAAGGAGGCCGGCCTTCGCAGCGATGGCGAGCTCGTGCAAGCCGTCTCGGACAAGGTCCACGACCTGCTCGCGGACGCCATCAAGCGCTGCAAGGACAACAACCGCAGCACCGTTCGCCCGCACGACCTGTGATGGGCGCACGCGCGGGGCGCTTCAGCCCCGCGTCGGCACGACGCCGCCTCGATCCTCCGGGATCGCAGGCGGCGTCGTCAATTCCGGGCCGCGCACGCGCCGATTGACGGCGACGGTCGCCCTCGGGCCAAATCGCCGAGCTCGACGAGGCGCCCGTGTCCTTTCCCATCCACCGCGCGAACTACCGCACGCTCGATCCCGACTTCGTCGGGCCGGTGTTCGTCGCCGACATCGATCGCACGTACCTGATGACGCGCTTCTCCAGCCTCAAGGGCATGGCGCGGATCCCGTTCGAGCGCGCCGAGGACAAGCAGGACATCGAGGGGATGGCGCGGTTGTTCCGCGAGATCCGCAACGGCCCCGCCGAGGCCACGCGCGACACGCCGCTGTACTTCGTCTCGGCGAGCCCGCGGCAGCTGCGGCCGGTGATCGAGCGCAAGATGGAGCTCGACGGCATCGGCTTCGACGGCACCACCTTCAAGGACTGGGGCATGGTCGCGGCGCGCATGCGCTGGCACCGGCTCAAGGAGCAGGTCGGCTTCAAGCTCACCGCGCTGCTGGCCAACCGTGCTGCGCTACCGCCGGGCGCCGAGGAGTACCTGCTGGGCGACGATCTCGAGAACGACCCGCTGACCTACTGCCTGTACGCCGACATGACCGCGGGCCGCATCCGCCACGACGACGTGCCGCGGATCCTCGGCCTGTGCGGCGTGCTGCCGGGCGACGCCGCCGCGATCGCCCGCGAGGTGCGGCACCTGCAGCGTGGCCGCGGCGTGAAGCGAGCGCTCATCCGGCTCGAGCGTCACGAGGAGCCCGAGGCCTTCCTCGACTTCGCGCCCGGGGTCGTGCCGTGCACCGGCGCGTTCCAGATGTCGATCGCACTGTGGCGGCTGGGCTGCATCTCGCGCGCGGGCATCGGCCGCGTCGCCTCGGAGATGGCCCATCGCAACATCCCGCCAGCGCGGCTGTCGGTGCGCCTGGCCGACCTGGTGCGCCGCGCGGTGATCGATCCCGACGACGGTGACAGCCTGCCGAGCGACTCGTCGACAAGGCGCGGCTACTCGCGCCGCTGCGCGAGCCTGCCGGGTCGACGAGCGCTGGGCCCGTGCAGGCGCGCGCCCGAGCGGGTGTGGACGCCGGGGCACGCTACCTCGGCGACTGAGGGGCGCGCCCGCCTCAGCCGGCGGGCAGTACGTGTTCGACAGCGCGTGCCCGGTCATGTCCGAGTACGAGTACGGCCCCGTCAGGCCGTTGTAGCTGCCGACCAGCATGCCGGTCGCGGGATCGACCTTGTGCGCCGCGCCGTCGACCGCCCACAGGTAGCCGTCGACGTCGATCGCGACGCCCTTGACGGTCTGGCCGTTGGCGAACGTGACGCCGGGCATGAGCGTGTTCATGTCGATGGAGAACGCGCCGCCGTCGACCGCGACCCACATCATGTCGCCCGGGCCCTCGACGATGCCGCCGAGGCTGACGAAGCCCGCCATCACCGGCTCCCAGGTCTCGGTCGCCATCGAGAAGCGCGCCGCGCTCGCACCGAGGGTCGAGCTGACCCAGACGTCGCCGTTGTGATCGACGGTGATGCCGTAGGGCGCGATGCCGCCGGGGATCGGCCACAGCTGAACGGTGAAGTCGTCGATGTCGACGCGCGCCAGCTGGTTGTTGAAGCTGATCGCGCCCATCGGCGTGAAGAAGAGGTTGCCCTGGGCATCGACCGCGCCGCCGTAGGCGCCCAGCTGGATGCCGGGGAAGTCGTCGACCGGGATCGACTGCAGCACGGTGCCGTCGTCGCCCGAGACCAGGGACGCGATCACACCGCCCGCACCGCCGATGCCGGGCGCCAGCCCCGGCGTCGCGCTCATCACGGTCCAGACGTTCTCACCGGTGGCCTCGCAGCTGTCGCGCGACAGCGTGCCGGGCGTCCACGCGACCGGGCGCTGGTTGGTGGTGGGGAACTCGGTGTACCAAGCGCGGCACTCCTCGACGTCCCAGCCGAGCACGTTGTTGGCGCCCAGCGAGGTCTGGATGCCGGGCATGCCGTTGCTCTCCTGGCACTTGCTGATGTCGGCGTAGAACTTCACCAGCCCGCCGTGGCGGTTCGCGATCGCGACGTCGCCCGAGAGGCTCACCGAGGTGCGCGAAGGGTTGCCGACGCCGTCGGGGCGCGTGATGTAGCGGCCCTCCTCCTCGAGCGTGCGCGTGTTGACCTTGGACACGGTGCCCTGGTCGGCGTTGGCGATCCAGATGTACTCGAGGCCGCAGCCGCAGCCCTCGCCGATGTCGGTGTCGCCGGTGGCGACGTCGAAGATCGGCGCGGCCGAGGTGTCCGACGGGCCGTCGCCGCTGCTGCCGCTGCTGCTGCCGCCGCCCGTGTGCGAGCCGCTGTCGGCCGCGGTCGCGCTCGCGCTGCTCGCGGTGCCGCCGGTGCTGCCACCGCTGCCGGACTCGCCCTGGTCCCAGACGCTCGAGCCATCGTCGCCACACGCGATCGCGAAGGCCATGCACACAACTGCCACGCCGTTGCGCTTGGTCATCACCGCACCCCCGCGGAGCCGCCGTCTGCGGTCAGCCGCGCGGGCACGCTAGCAGCAGTGCCGCCGCGCCGCATCGGAGCCGACGCACGTCGGGCGGCCGCCGCCGCGGACGTTCGCTCACGCCTGCGGTGGGAACCCCGCGCCGCGATCGACAACCGGGCGCCGCGATCACGCGCGCGGTCGGCTGCCGGCCGGCGAGGCCAGCCAGGACTCGTCGGGGCGGGCGGCCCGGGCTCCCCGCAGCGTCACGTCCGACAGCCGCAGCGCGGTCGCGTGCTCGGGGTCGAACGTCAGCGCGCGCAGGGTCGCCTCCACCTCCACCACGCAGGCGGGCCGGGGCGCGCACCCGCGCGCGAGCGCGTCGCGGCCGGCGGCGTCGAGCTCGGCTGCGGCATCCAGCCCTGCTGGATCCGCCGCGTACCGAAGCGCGTGGTCGAACGGTGCGGCGGTGACAGGCGGAGGCCTCGCGACAGAACAGCGGCACGAACGCGAGCTCCCAGCGCACGCGCTGGCCCTGCCACGACGCGCGCACCCGCGCCATGGCCTCGCCGTCGCGCAGCAGCGAGGTGCCGACGGTGGCCTCGATGTCGGCCAGCAACGCGTACTGATCGCGGGTGTCGACCACCACCGTGGCCGGCGTGGCGTCGCGCACCGCGGCCTCGTCGGGCTTTGGGTCCGCGCCGCAGGCCGCGGTGAGCAGCGTGGTCGCGAGCAGACGACAGGTCATGGTGTTCACGCCTCCCCCACGGCGCGCGCGAGCTCGCCGGCCAGCAGTGGATCGACCCCGGGGTCGAGCGCGAGCGCGGCGGCCAGGGCCGCGCGAGCGGCCGCGACGTCGCCCCGCGCATGCGCGACGAGGCCGGTGTGCAGCTCGAGCTCGGCGTCCTTCGTGCCGAGCTTGCGTGCATCGGCGAGGGCGGCCGCGGCCTCGTCGAGCCGACCGGCGCGCAGCAGCGCCAGCGCGGCGGTGTCGAGCGCGGTGAGGTTGCGGCGCGCCGCGAGCTCGCGCTGGGCCAGCGCGACCGCGCGCACCGGCTCGCGATCGTGGCGCGCGAGCCAGTGGGCCCACGCGCGCGGCTCGGCGTCCGCGAGCGCCTGCGCCTGCACGCGGCGGCGCTCGGCGTCTTCGCGGCGGCCGGCCTGCTCGAGCCAGTCCGACAGCCGCAGCAGATCCTCGGCGGTGGTCTTGTGCGCCAGCGCGGCGTCGAGCTGTGCGATCGCGGCGTCGACCTGGCCGCGGCGGTGAAGCACGCGCGCGAGCAGCACCTGCGCGGGCCAGTACTCGGGCACCAGCGACAGCGCCGCGCGGGCCGACGGCTCGGCGCGATCGATCGCGCCCGTGCGCAGATCGATCTCACCCAGATCGACGAAGCACCACGCGCGCGACTCGGGGTCGCGCTCGCTGCCGGCGTCGATGGCCATGACCAGGACCTCGCGCGCATCGTCGGCGTCGCCCAGCAGCCAGCGCATGTGCGCCGCACGGTTGTAGCTGCGCAGATCGGGCCGCAGGTTCATCGCCTGCTGGTAGGCATCGATCGCCGGGTCGTACTCGCCCAGCTCGAGCAGCGCGTCGCCGAGCACCAGGGATCCGGTCGAGTCGTCGGGCCGCAGCGCGATGTACTCGCGGGCCAGGGCCGCGGCGCCGCGGAAGCGGTGCTGGTCCTGCAGCACCATCGCCGACAGCAGCAGCACCTGGGGGTTGCGCTCGTCGCGGGCACGGGCCGCGCGCAGGGCATCCTCGGCGTAGAGGCGATACGAGCTGTCGCTGGTCTCCCGCGCGCGCCGCAGCAGCCACGTCGCCAGCGTGGTGTAGCGATCGATCGCCTCGGGCTGCTCGCGCACGGCCTGCTGCGCGGCCAAGATGGCGCGCTCGGTCGGGCCCTCGCCGGGCACGTAGCCCAGGGCCAAGGCCGCGCCGGGCAGTGCGGCGGGCGAGGCCGCCGCGGGCTCGGCTGCGACCGGCGTGGGGCCTGTGCCCGCGTCGCAGGCGGGCAGGGTGACCAGGAGGCAGAGCAGGGCGGCCCGGAGGCGCCGTCGACGGGGTCGGTCCATGCTGGACCCACGTACGGCGCCCAGGTGCGACCGGATCGGCGCCGTCGCGCTCGATCCGTCGGAGCGCCGCCGCCGTATGCTGGGTGGATGTCGCGCCCGGCCTTCGCCCACCTGCCGCTCGCTGCGCTGCTGCTGGGCGTGGGCACGCTGCACTTCACCCGTCCGGCGTTCTTCCTCGCGATCATGCCGCCGTGGCTGCCGTGGCACGCCGCGCTGGTGTGGCTCTCCGGTGTGGCCGAGGTGCTCGCCGGCGCGATGCTGTTGCCCGCGGCGACGCGGCGTCACGGCGCCTGGCTCGCGGCCGCGACGATGATCGCGGTGTGGCCGGCGAACTGGCACCACGCGCTCGCCGGCGGCGTGCACGATCCCGCGCTGCCGCCGTGGATGGGCGACGCGACCATCGCGTGGATCCGCCTGCCGCTGCAGCTGCCGCTGGTCGCGTTCGCGCTGTGGATCGCGCGGCGGGACTACGGCGTTTCGCCTGCGACCCGCGCCAGCGCCTCGCGCACCGCCGCGACGTCGCGCAGGGCCAGCGAGGCTTCGTAGGCCGCCTTCGCCGCCTTCGTGTCGCCCTGGCGCTCGGCCACCGTGCCGAGGTTGAACCGCACCGCCGCGGCGGAATTGGGCGTGTCGTCGAGCGCGAGCGCGCGCTCGAAGTCGGACTTGGCGAGATCGAGCTGACCCTGCTGCAGCCGCGCGAAGCCGCGGCCCGACCACGCGGTCGCGAGGCTGTCGTCCGCGGCGATCGCTGCGTCGAACGCTGCGATCGCGCCGGGGTAGTCGCCGCTGCGCGTCGCGTCGCGGCCCTGCTTCACCGCGCTCTGGGCATCCGAGGGCAGGCCCGCCGCCGTGCCCGAGGGCACGCTGGTCAGCTCCGAGCGCAGCGGCGGCAGTGGCACCTGCGGCGCATCGCGGAAGCGCTGCAGCGCTGCGTCGCGCTCGGGACCCACCAGCGCAGCGCGCCGAAGCCGAACGCCTCGGCCGTGCCGGCGCGGCGAGGATCGATCGCAGCCCCGCGGGCAGCGGTCCGGCCAGGCCCAGCGGCGCGGCCTCGGGCAACACGTCGCTGGTTGCGACGCCGGTCGCGAGGTAGTCGGGCGAGCACACGTACGGCAGATCGGACTCGAAGCTCCACGACAGCACCGGCGCGCCGGCGACCACGGCCATCTGCACGCCGCCCAGGGCCATCTCTCGCAGGGCATCCTCGGTGGTGCGGGCGTCGGCCGCGTCGCACTCGCGCTGCAGCCCGGCGATCTCCTCGGCGGCCTTGCGGCGCAGCGCCTGCGGCAGCGCCGTGCGCACCGCCGCGAGTCGCTCGCGCAGGTCGGCACCGGTCGCGAGATCGACGATGCGCTCGGACCCTTCGACCATGCCGTGGGCTCCGCACAGGTAGCCGCCCGACGACAGCGACACGAACACGTGGGTGCCGGCGCTGCCGACCACGGTGATGCTCTCGGAGAAGTCGTCGGCCTGGAACGCGCCGGTGGAGGCGGTCACGATCGACACCGGCGCGCCGCCGCCCAGCGGCACCGCGTCCAGGCCGAGCAGGCGGTGGGTCGTGGTCGGCTTGCACTCGACGAAGCCGTCGTCAGCGGCGATCTGCTCGGCCGGGCACTGGCACGGACCCACCGGCGCCGCGGCCTCGCGCGGCTCGAGCTGCCACATCGCAGTGCCGGCGCCGACGACGATGCCGTCGCGCGGCGAGCTCGGTCGCGACGTCGTCGCGCAGCTCGAGCCACTGCGTGCGCGCGCCGGTGCCGGTGCTGCGCCACAGCAACCAGTCCTGCGCCGGCGTCGCGGCGGCCGCGGTCGCCGGCGCGGCGACGCTGGGCGTGGCCGCAGCGGTCGCGGGCGCGCTGGCACCGACGGGCTGCGCCGGCGCGGTCGCGCCCGCTTGCGCCTGGGCCTGGGCCTTGGTCTCGGTCGGGTTCGGGTTGCAGGCGCCCAGCACCCACGAGGACGCCCAGAGGATCGCGCGCGGTCGCATGGCCGCTCGTACCACGGCCGCGACCGCGCCGTCGGATCGCACCGCGCGGCGCCGTGGGTGGTGCGGCCGCCGGGCGCGGGCGCGGCTCGCGGCCGCGGCTGCGACTCACTCTGGGAGAAGCAAGCTCCGCGTCCTCGTCTGGCGCCGGCACAGCCGCCTGCGGGTGCTTTTCTGCTTCCGGTCGCTGGCACGACGAGAGGCCGTCGGCATCCGCTGACAGCCTCTCAGCCCTCGGGCTCGGTGCTCGGCGTGCCGGTGGGATCGCAGCCCCACGCGAAGTTGTCGATGAAGGCGTAGCTGTCGAGGATCGAGTCTGACAGATCGAAGATCGCCAGCGCCACGGTGATGTGCTCACCCGGCATCACGCCCGCGGTCGTGGTCAGCCAGTCGGTGCCCGCATGCTGACGCATGCACGTGCCGTCGAGCTCGGGGGTGTTGCCGGCGTCGTCCTTGTACTGCAGGAAGCCGGCGTTGAGCGAGATGGGGTTGCCCATCGCGTCGAACGAGATGTTGCCCGTCCACAGCTCCGACTGCAGCCAGCCGATGTACATGTCGTTGAACTCGGAGCCGAAGTAGTAGGGGTACTCGGTCGAGAAGAACGCGAAGTCGTAGCTGAACGAGATCACGTCGGGCGGCACGTCGAGCTCGAAGCGCATCTCGACGTAGTCGTTGGCCGAGCCGCCCTGGGAGAACTGGCCGTGGATGGTGTTCGAGCAGTCGCCGGTGCCGATCAGCGCGGGGTTGCCGGTGCAGTCGCCGCCGACGTCGTTGGTCTTGATCGGGGCCGGCAGCGAGCCGCCGGGATCGAAGTTGCCGATGTCGTCGTTGCAGTGGGTCGGGAACGCGTTGCTGTCGCCGCCGGGGGTCTCGTGGTCGAGGTCCGCGACCAGGCCGCTGCCGATCACCGCGTACAGCGAGCCCTCGCGCGGCGCGTAGGTGTTGGTGCCGCCGAAGGCCGTGCGCACGCCCATCGCGGAGGCCGGGCCGCTGGTCGAGGACTGCACCTGCAGCTCGCCGGCGCAGTTGAGGCCGACGGCGCGGAACAGATCGTTGGTGCCGGCGTCGCACGGCACGTGATCGGGGATCGTGCACTCGCAGCCGTCGCTGTCGCAGCCGGTGTCGCCCGCCGGCGCCGAGCCGCCCTCACTGCCGCCGAGATCGAACTTGGGGCCGCCGCCGGTGCCGCCGCCGGGATCGCCGGAGCTGCCGGAGCTGCCGCTGCCGCCTTCGTCCTGCGCGCCCGAGCTCTCGGAGCCCGCGCTGGCGCTGCCCTCGCCGAGCGAGCCGATGCCGCTCGAGACCACGCCACCGTCGCGCCCCGCGCCGTCGCCGACACAACCGAGCACGAGCGAGGGGACGAGCAGCAGCAAGCGGGGCGTGGTCATGGGCGGAGATCCGATCGCAGGGCAGCGGCGCGCGGGGGCTCGGGTTGCATCCGGCGTTCCAGCCCAGGGCAGCGACGCGCTGCGGCAAGCCGGGACCGCACGCGCGCTGGATGGACACCCCACGGCGCCGGCTTTCCGAAGGCGGAAGTCGCCCCACGCCGGGATCGGGTTCCCGCCCGTCGCCACACGGTCGTTGGGCAAGCTGCGCGGCGCCGACTTGGCGTGCTGCGCAAGGCGTTGGGCATGCACGCAGCACGACGACGTGCAAAGATGGCGTCGTCGATGGGCGACGTGCTCAAGCTGGGCAAGGCCCGCAAGGCCCGGGCGGAGGCCGCGGCGAAGGCCCGCGCGGATGCGAACGCGGTCCGCCACGGCCGCACGCGCGCGCAGCGGGAGCTCGATCGCGCTCGGGCCGAGCAGGCCGCGGGCGGCTCGAGGACACTGCAGGGCTTCGGCACCGATCGCGAGAGCCCGAGCCCGACCCCAGGCGACGAGCCGGCGCGGCCGCGCGTTGCACGAGGACGGTGCCGCGAGGAAACCACCGCGCGCCCTGGTGCGTACTGTGGCTGGGACCGACGGGGCGAAAGCTCCGAAGCGTCCCCGACGTTGAGGCCATGCACACGCGAGCCACCATGGGCCGGAGCATCACCTGGGGAGCCATCGTGGGCGTCGCGCTCGGCGCGACGATCACCTCGCCGCTGGCCCGCGGGTGGGTCTCGTTGCCGTGGTCCAGCCGGCCGCGCGCGACGCGGTCCGGCGCGACCGTGCGCGATGCCGGCGCCGTGATGCCGCTGCCGCACAGCGAGCCCGCGCGACCGCTGCGGCCCGGCGGCGAGCGCGTCGGCGTCGCGCCGCCGGCGTTGTCGCGCAGCTAGCCGCGCTCGGGTTGTGGGTCGTCGTCGCCGACGGGCGCGGCGAGTTCGACCCGCGCGCGCTACAGCGCCGCGTCGAGCTCGATCCACGCGTGGCTCCGTCGCGCGCGCAGGGCCGCGAGCGTGGGCTCGAGCCCGCGCGCGAGCGCAACGCGTTGCCGCGCAGGCGCGCGATCGATGCGCTCGCGCACGCTCGTGCAGCAGCGCGGCATCGCGGTGCTGGCCGAGCGCCGCTTGAAGCGCGACAGCTCAACCGGCTGACGGCGCCTGTGGCAGCGCGAGCGGACGCAGCAATGCGACCGCGTAGCGAAACCGCCGCGCGGTACGGACCGCATGCAGCGGCTCGAGCTCGTGGTCGGCCAGCGACTGCTGCAGCGCCGCGTCGAGCGCTTGGCGTGCACCGCGAGGGCCACGCGCTCGCGCTTCCTTGCGCCTTGGCCCACGTCGTCGAGCCACGCCGCGCTCGCGCACTCGAAACCTGCCAGCGCGTGCGCCAGCGCAGTCTCGGTCCACCGCGTTGCGGCCCGGTCGCGGGCACGTCGGCGCCGGCGCGCGAGCTTGGCCTCGAGCTCGTCGAGCGCGGCCTGCTCGAGGGTGCCGACCGCTGCGCGTCCGTGCTCGCGCACCGCCGCCAGCGCGACGTCGGCGTCCCGCACCGCGCCCAGCTCGCGCGCGAGTCGACGCAGCGGCTTGTCGGCCTCGGCCATCGCGTCCGCGTCACCGGCGAGCAGGAGCACGGTCCGCAGCCGCCGCAGCGCGACGCGCCGGCGGCGGATCACCTCGGCGTCGTCGAACGCCTCGGGCGGTCCCACCTCGAGGCGCGCGCGGTAGCGCTGCAGGTGCGCGTGCGCGGCCTGGCCCCACGGCAGCGCCACCGCGTCGCCGTGATCTTCCGCGGGACTCGTGCGGGGCGAGCTCGGCGTCGACCGCACAGCCGTGGCGGTGGGCGTCCGCAACAGGGCCTCGATCGCTCGTTGGGCGAGCGAGCGCGCCCGTGCGCGCAGCGACCGGTTCGCCATGGGGCGCGAAGGATACCAGCTGGCCCGGCCGCGGCCCGCGCCCGCGCCCTCGGGAAGCGCCGCGAGCGGCCCGCGCAGCACCGCGGCCGGTCTCGGCACTCAATGCGAACCCCGATACGACCGAAGACCCGAGCGGAAGGCGTTCGCGCGCCGCATCCCCTGCATGAGTCTCTCCGTCCGGCTGCCGTCGCCCCCGCAAGCGCTCTCGCGTGTGATCCAGGCTGCCTCGGATCCGTCGGTGCCGCTCACGGCGTTGTCGCGCATCGTCGCCAGCGACCCCTCGCTGTCGGTGCAGCTGCTGCGCATGGTCAACTCGAGCATGTATCGTCGCGGCAGTCGCATCTCGACGATCGAACGCGCCGTCGCGATCCTCGGCAATCGCTCGCTGCGAAACCTCGCGCTGTGCGTGGCGGTGCAGAACTGCGTCCGCGGCGGGCTCGGCGAGTTCGACCTCGAGCGCTTCTGGGAGGACTCGCTGCGCCGCGCCGTCGCGGCGCGGCTGCTGGCGTCGAAGTTCCCGCAGCACGAGATCGATCCGGTCGAGGCCTTCACCTTCGGGTTGCTGCAGGACCTCGGTGTGATCGCGCTGGTGCAGACCTACAGCGATCGCTCGGGCGCGTGGTCGCAGCAGCGCGGTCGCACGGCGCAGGATCGCCACCGCGAGGAGGCGCGCATCTTCGGCCGCGCCCACGACGACGTCGCCGACGAGCTCGTCGCCGCGTGGTCGCTGCCGCCCGAGCTGGCGATGCCGATGCGCTACCACCATCATCCCGCACGCGCGCCGGCCGAGCACCGCGCGCGTTGCATGCTGGCGGGCCAGGCAGAGCTGCTGGCGAACGTGCTGACCTGCGACGACAAGCGTCCGGCGCTGGGGGCCGCGCGCGCGGGCATGGGTCGCGAGGCCGGGCTCGATGCGGACACCGTCGACGGCCTCATCGGCGAGCTGTCGTCGAGCGTCGACGAGGTCGCGCACGATCTCGGCTTCCGCGTCGGCCGTCAGCCGACCATGGAAGAGATCCTCGCGTCGGCCAACGCCGGCCTGGTCGAGCTCAACATGAGCTACGAGGAGGTCGTGCGTCGACTCGAGCGCGCGCTGGCCGAGACCGAGGTGTTGTCGCGGCAGCTGGCCGCGCGCAACCGCGAGCTCGAGCAGCTGTCGATCACCGACGCGCTCACGGGTCTGCCCAACCGTCGCGCACTGTCGGGCCGGCTGTCGTACGAGCTCGAGCGCGCGGCGAAGTCAGGCCTGCCGGTCGCGTTCGTCATCGGCGATCTCGATCGCTTCAAGTCGGTCAACGACACCCACGGCCACGACTTCGGCGACGCGGTGCTGCGCGCGACCGCCCGTGCGATGCAGGGCGTCGCGGGCGAGGGCGAGCTGGTCGCGCGGCTGGGCGGCGAGGAGTTCGGCGTGGTCCTGGCCGGCGTCGACCCCCAGGGGGCGCGCGCGCGCGCCGAGGCCATGCGCGCGGCCGTGGCCGCGGTCGAGCTGCCGTGCCCCGACGGCAGCCAGCGGCGCTTCACGATCTCGGTCGGGTTGGCCTGGACGTCGGCCCCGGGACGGCGCCGGTCGACGTCGACGCAGTCGCGGCCCAGCTGTACAAGGCGGCCGACCGCGCGCTGTACGAGGCCAAGCACCAAGGCCGGGACCGCGTCTGCGTCGCGCCGGCGGCGCTGCCGTGGGCGGTCGCGCCGGCCCGCGCCGCCTGAGCGTGCGCGATGGCACGGGCCGCCGGGCCGCGCTGGCCGCAGCGCCCGCGGTATCGTCGCGCCGTCGCCCATGTCCAGCACGCCCAGCGAGCTCCTCCGACCGACCGACACCTTCCTGCCTCGCCACGTCGACGCGACCGAGGCCCAGATTCGCGCGATGCTCGACACCGTCGGCGTCGCCGATCTCGAGGCGCTCGTGGCCAAGACCGTGCCCGAGTCGATCCGGATGCGCGGTGGCCTCGACGTCGGGCCCGGTCGTGGCGAGCGCGAGGCACTGGCATTGCTGGCCAGCCGCGCCGGACGCAACCGCGTGCGTCGATCGCTGCTGGGCCAGGGCTACTACGGCTGCCACACGCCCGGCGTGGTCGAGCGCAACATCTTGCAGAACCCCGGCTGGTACACCGCGTACACGCCGTACCAGGCCGAGATCGCCCAGGGCCGGCTCGAGGCCCTGCTCAACTACCAGACCATGGTCGCCGACCTGACCGGCCTGCCGCTGGCCAACGCCTCGCTGCTCGACGAGGGCACCGCCGCGGCAGAGGCCATGGCGATGGCGCACCGGCTGCAGAGCAACAAAGGGGACGTCTTCTTCGTCGCCGAGCGCTGCCATCCGCAGACCATCGCGATCGTACGCGCGCGCGCGGAGGCCATCGGCCTGCAGGTCCGCGTCGGTGATCCCGCCACCGCCGACTTCGCCGCGATGCAACCTTCGGCGTGCTGGTGCAGTACCCCGACACCGACGGTCGCGCCGCGCCGCTGGCACCCATGGTCGAGCGCATCCACGCCGCCGGCGCGCTCGCGGTCGTGGCGACCGATCTGCTGGCGCTGACCCTGCTGCAGCCGCCGGGCGAGGTCGGGGTCGACATCGCGGTGGGCTCGGCCCAGCGCTTCGGCGTGCCCATGGGCTTCGGTGGCCCGCACGCCGCGTTCATGGCGACCAAGGACGAGCACAAGCGGCAGATCCCCGGGCGCGTGATCGGCGTGTCGAAGGACGCCGCGGGCGGCATGGCGCTGCGCATGGCGATGCAGACCCGCGAGCAGCACATCCGCCGCGAAAAGGCGACGAGCAACATCTGCACCGCCCAGGTGCTGCTGGCGATCATGGCCAGCATGTACGCGGTCTACCACGGGCCGCAGGGCCTGCGCCGCATCGCCGGTCGGGTCCACGGCGCGACCAAGCTGTTGGCGGCGGCGGTCGCCGCGGCCGGCCACCGCGTGCCCGAGGGCGCGTACTTCGACACGCTGACGATCGAGCTGGTCGGCCCGCGGGACGCCGACGCCGTGGTGGCGGCCGCGCTCGATCGCGGCATCAACCTGCGCAAGCTCGACGCACGCCGCGTCGCGGTCGCACTCGACGAGACCGTGACCGAGGCCGAGCTGCGCGACGTCGCGATCGCGTTCGGGGCCCCGGCCGAGCTCGACTTCGCCGCGCACGCGGCCGCGCTCGAGCGCGACGTGCTCGGCGAGCTCGCGCGGCGCTCGGAGATCCTCACCCACCCGGTGTTCCACCGCCACCACGGCGAGCACGAGATGCTGCGCTACATCCGGAGGCTCGAGGCCCGCGACCTGTCGCTGACGACCTCGATGATCCCGCTGGGCTCGTGCACGATGAAGCTCAACGCGACCTCGGAGATGGTGCCGGTGTCGTGGCCCGAGTTCGCGGCGCTGCACCCGTTCGCGCCCGCGGACCAGACCCAGGGCTACCGCGAGATGATCGGCGAGCTCGAGTGCTGGCTGGCCAACATCACCGGCTTCGACGCCGTCTCGATGCAGCCCAACGCCGGCAGCCAGGGCGAATACACCGGCCTGCTGGTCATCCGTGCGTATCACCGCGCGCAGGGCCAGGGCCACCGCGACGTGTGCCTCATCCCGGTCTCGGCCCACGGCACCAACCCCGCGAGCGCCATCATGGCGGGCCTGCGCGTGGTCGTGGTCGCGTGCGACGAGCGTGGCAACGTCGACCTCGCGGACCTGCGGGCCAAGGCCAGCGCCCACGCTGGCTCGCTCGCGGCGCTGATGGTGACGTACCCGTCGACCCACGGCGTGTTCGAGGGGGCGATCCGCGAGATCACCGACATCATCCACGAGCACGGCGGTCAGGTGTACCTCGACGGCGCCAACATGAACGCGCAGGTCGGGCTGTGCCGCCCGGGCGACTACGGCGCGGACGTCTGTCACCTCAACCTGCACAAGACCTTCTGCATCCCCCACGGCGGCGGCGGCCCCGGCATGGGGCCCATCGCCGTCAAGTCCCACCTCGCGCCGTTTCTGCCCGGGCACCCGCTGGTGGCGCTGGGCGGCGAGTCGGCCATCGGTCCGGTCGCGGCCGCGCCGTGGGGCAGCGCGAGCATCTTGCCGATCTCGTGGATGTACATCGCGATGATGGGCAGCGCCGGCCTGCGCCGCGCGACCGAGCTGGCCATCCTCAACGCGAACTACATGGCCAAGCGGCTGTCGAGCGAGTTCTCGATCCTGTACACCGGCGAGCATGGCATGGTCGCGCACGAGTTCATCTTGGATCTGCGGCCGTTCAAGGCCGCCGGCATCGAGGCCGAGGACGTGGCCAAGCGGCTGATGGACTACGGCTTCCACGCACCGACGATGTCGTTCCCCGTGCCGGGCACCTTGATGATCGAGCCGACCGAGAGCGAGCCCAAGGCCGAGCTCGATCGCCTGTGCGACGCACTGGTCTCGATCCGCCGCGAGATCGCGAAGGTCGAGCGCGGCGAGTGGCCCAAGGACGACAACCCGCTCAAGCACGCGCCGCACACCGCCGCCGCGGTCACGGCCGAGACCTGGACCCACGCCTACACCCGCGAGCAGGCGGCCTATCCCGCCGCGTGGCTGCGCGAGCACAAGTACTGGCCGCCGGTTGCCCGCGTCGACAACGCCTACGGCGATCGCAACCTGGTCTGCAGCTGCCCGCCGCTTCAGGCCTACGACACGCCCACGACCTACGGCCAGACCGGCGCCTACGCCGGCTACGGCAGCTCGGGCCCGTACGGTGCGTACGGCAGCGGCAGCGTGAAGCTGTAGCGCCGCCACGACCACGGCGCCGCGGCCTCGTGCCGCGGCGCTGTGCGCCGGTGCCCGTCGAGCTCGCTCACTCCGCGAGCTCGACCAACAACGTCGTGATGTTGTCCTTGCCGCCCTTGGCGTTCGCGAAGCGGATCGACTCGAGCACCGCATCCTCGACTTCGAGGTCGAGGAAGTAGCTCATCTCGTCCATCGACTCGACGTAGCCGTGGAAGCCGTCGGAGCACAGCACGAAGCGATCGCCGCCGAACAGCGGCACCGGCATGGTGTCGACCTCGACGTAGTCCTTGTGCCCGACCGCGCGCGTGATGACGTTGCGCGCCCGTGACTTCGCCGCCTGGTCCGCGGTGATGAGCCCGTGCTTGAGCTGGTAGTTGATGAGGGTGTGGTCCTCGGTGATCTGCTCCACCTGACCCTGGCGCACCAGGTACACCCGCGAGTCGCCGACCTGGCCGATGATGCCGATGCGCCCGCACACCAGCAGCACCGAGGCGGTCGTGCTCATGCCGCGCTGGTCGGGGTCGAGCTGGCCCATGGTGTGGACCATGTAGCAGGCGTTCTGGATCGCGCCGCGCACGATCTGGCACAGCTGGCCCGCGCGCGCAGTGGGATCGCCGGCCGCGGCCTCGCGGATCGTGGCCTCGTGGCGCTTGACCCACTCCCACACCAGCTCGACGGTCTCCTGGCTGGCGACCTCGCCCTTGGCCCGTCCGCCCACGCCGTCGGCGACCACGAACAGCCCGAGGTCGGGATCGGCGAGGTGGGCGTCTTCGTTGTGGTCGCGGGACAGGCCGGTGTCCGTGTGACCGAAATAGCGGATGTGCATGGGCGCGGGGCGGACGAGGCAGCCTACCATGGTGCCGCACGGCGCGCTTGGTTTCGCGCCGACGGTCGCGACGTCGCCAGCACGTGCTCGCGACGCGCCGGTATCGTGGCTCGCGAGCGCGGCGAGGGTTGCCGCGGTCACCGGCCGGCGCGGCCGGTCCGCGGCCGCACGCGCTCAGGCCCCCCAGGCGCGCAGCGACAGCGCGTCGAGCCGCTGGGCCAGCGCGGCGGGCAACGGGCACACCACGCGGGGTTCACCCGCGCACGCGGCCGAGAGGTCGAGCACGACCGCGTGCAGCGCGAGTGCACCCTCACCGCCGCCGTAGCGGCCGTCGCCGTCGATCGGCAGTCCCAGCGCCGCGAGGTGCACGCGCGCCTGGTGGCGATGGCCCTGCCGCAGGTGCAGCGCGACGAGCCAGTGCGACGGGCCCCGGGCCAGTGGCGTGACCCACGACTGCGCCGGGTGCCCGCCGGGCCGCACCGCGACCTCGCGGCGCGAGCCGCCGCGACCCAGCGGCAGCGACACGATCGCAGTCTGCACCTGCGCGGGACACGGGATCCCCGGCGGCAACGGCAACGCTGCGGGCTCGCGCGGCTGCACGCCGGGGTGCGCCGGCGGCCAGCGTGGATCGCCGGGTGCGTGGCACAGCGCGAGGTAGAGCTTGAGCGCCTCGGGGTGGCCCAGTGCGCGGCGGCCCTCGAGCCACGCGCGCGGCGATCGGGCGAACGCGACCACGCCGGTGGTCTCGCGATCGAGGCGATGGATCGCGCCGCCTTCGCGCGGCACGCTGCTGGCGTGGGCGCACTCGGGGTGGTGGCGTGCGACCGCGTCCGCGAGCGCGCCGGGCTCGTCGGGTCGCAGCCGAGGGTGTGCGTGCCCAGCAGGCTTGGCGACGTAGACGAAGCGCTCGGTGACCGCGAGCACCTCGAGCTGCGGCGGCGGCAGGGTGCTCTCGCGGCGCAGCGCGATGCGATCGCCGAGCGCCGCGCGATCGGAGGCCGCGCGCGCGCGCCGTTGCGGGTCACGCCGCCGGCGAGCGCGACCGCCCGCGCGACCCGGCGCGACAGCCCCGGCACGCGTCGCCCGAGCACGACGTCGATGCGCGCGCCGACGTCGTCACCGGCCTCGACCACGAGCTCGATGTCGTCGGTCACCGCGCGCCTCCGTCGGGCAACAGCACGCAGCGGCAGCGCGCACCGGCGGGCAGCCGCTGCGTGCCCGCGGGCACCCGCACCAGCAGCGAGGCCCCGGCGATCGAGCGCAGGTTGCCCGAGCGCTGGTCGGGCAGGGCATGGCCATGCCCGCGTGCAGCCGCGCGCGCACGAAGTGCTCGCGCGCGCGCTCGCCCTCGACCTCGCCCGCGAGCGGCAGCTCGAGCTGCGGCAGCGCGCCCGCGTCGGCGACGCCCGCGAGCGCGCGCAGGCACGGCCGCACCAGCAGCACGAACGCGACCAGGGTGCTCGCGGGGTTGCCCGGCAGCGCGAACAGCAGCGCCGAACCCAGGCTCACCAACCCGGTGGGCTTGCCCGGGCGCATGGCGATGCCCCAGACGTGCTCGCGCGCCTGCAGCGAGGCGAGCGTGCTGCGCACGAGGTCGATCGCCGACCGATGCGCCGCCGGTGGTGAGCACGACGTCGGCCGCGGCCTGGGCGTCGAGCAGGGCGCCGCAGCGCGGCCACGTCGTCGCCGACCTCCCACAGCGCGACGACCTCGGCGCCCGCGTCTTCGATCAGGCGCGCGAGCATCGTGCCGCTGGTGCTGGGCACCTGTCCGGGCACCGGCGTGCTGCCAACCGCGACCAGCTCGTCGCCGGTGCCGACGACGATCACGCGCGGTCGGCGGTGGACCTGCAGCGCGACCGCACCGACCGCGCCCGCGAACGCGAGCTCGGCCGGGCCCAGCGCGGTGCCGGCCGGCAGCACCACTGCACCGGCGCGGGCGTCGGCGCCGGCCGGTCGCACGTGCCGACCCGCAGCGGCCTGCTCGCGCGCCGCGGGCGAGAGCACGATCGCGTCGCGCTCGCGCTGCACGTCCTCCTGCGGCACCACGCACAGCGCCGCCGGGGGCACGACCGCGCCGGTCGCGATGCGCAGCGCGGTGCCCGGCTGCCACGGGCCCGCGAAGGGCTTGCCCGCCCGGCTCTCGCCGACGACGGCCACGGGAGCGTCGGCGCGCACGGCCGCGTCGTCGACGGCGTAGCCATCCATGACGCTCACCGGCGCGAGCGGGAGGTTCCACGCCGCGGCGATCGGTTCCGCGAGCACGCGGCCGGCCGCGGCGCCCCACGGCACCGACTCGCGCGGCAGCGGCGGGACGGCCGCGAGCGCGCGCGCCAGGGCGTCGTCGAGCGTCGGCAGCATCAGCGCTCGTCGTCGCGGCCGGGCACGCGACTGGTCTGCGGCGTCGAGGGCGAGTGCCGCTTGGTGCGACGGCCGCGTTCGCGTCGTCGCGCGGGCGCGGCGTCGTCGGTCCGCGGGTGTCGTTCTCACCCCGCGCTGCACGCGTGGTCGGCTGCTCGGCTTCGGTGCCCTCGCGCCTGGACTGGCTCGGTTGCTCGGCGCCGCGCGGTGGCGGGGCCTCGAGCGTGCCGCGGCGTCCGTCTTCGTCGACGTAGACCACGACCAGCTCGCCCGTCGCCAGGGCGTGGTCGCGGGGATAGCCGTTGATGCGCGCGAGATCGCCGCTCGACAGGCCGTGGCGGCGGCCCAGGGACTCGAGCGTGTCGCCCTTTCGGGCCTTGACCGCGCGCCGCAGCTTGCCGCGACGCGCGAGCTCGGCCTCGATGTGCTCGCGCGAGCCGCGGGTCACGTGTTCGACCTGGTCGCGTTCGAGCACGACCACCCCGCGCGCGTGGGCGTCGAAGTCCTTGGGCACGACCAGCCGCAGCAGCTGCCCGGGCTGCAGCCGCGCCAGCGGGTCGAGGTCGTTCCACTGCACCACGCGCTCCCATCGCGTGGCGAAGGCCTGCGCGATCGACCGCGGCGAGGACGCGCGCGTGACCTCGAAGAACACCAGCCGTTGGTCGGGCCCGGTGGTCACCGCGGGCACCGCCGCGAGCAGTCGCGCGGCGTTGCGCTCGTCGTCGGTCATGGCGGCGGTCTGCGGCACCACCAGGACCACGCCGGCGGTGACCTCGGCGGCGTCGAGGATGCCGTTGCGCTTGCGCAGCTCCTTCTCGCTCAGCCCGTGGGCGCGCGATGGTCTCGAGTCGCTCGCCCTCGCGCGCGACGATGGTGCGCTCGCCCTCGTGCTCGCGCTCGACCTGTGCGAGCGCCTTGGGCACGCTCGCGAGCTTGTCCTTGGGGATCCGCAGCGTGGTCGCGCGCAGGCCCTGTCCGCGCAGCGCCGAGCTCGGCGGCGTGCGACCGCGGACCAGCTGCGCGTTCCATTCCTGCAGCAGCTCGAGCTCGACGCCCAGCCTGGCGATGCTCGCGAGCGTGACCGATCGCGAGACCTCGATCTCGGCCCACTCGGCCGCCGGCAGCGGCTCGACCGCGTCGGGGCCGAAGCCGAAGTGCTCGCGGTTGCGCGCGACGATCGCGGCCGCGACGATCTTGGGCACGTAGTTGACCGTCGCGTGGGGCAGGCCGCTCTCGATCTCCGCCAGGGCCCAGAGAAGTTGTTGGTGTTGTGTCGCTCGATCGCGGTCATCACCAGGCCGTAGCCAGCGTTGTAGGCCGCCAGCGCCAGCTCCCACGAGCCGAAGCGCACGCGCAGGTCCTCGAGGTACGTCGCGGCGGCGTGGCTCGAGCGCTCGATGTCGAAGCGCTCGTCGATCCAGAAGCTCTTGTCGAGGCCGTAGACCCCGCCGGTGCCCTCCATGAACTGCCACGGCCCCGCCGCGCCCACGGCCGAGCGCACGCGTGGGTTGAAGCCGCTCTCGGCCATCACGACCCACACGAGGTCCTCGGGCACCGCGTGCGCGCGCAGGATCTTGCGCAGCCGTGCCTCGTAGCGGCCGGCGCGGCGCAGCCACGCGCGCATCATCGTGCGGCCGCGATCGTCGCGCGTGAAGTACTCGAGGTAGTCGACCAGCCCGCGGTTCCATCGCACCGGCAGATCGGGCAGGGTCAACGCCTTCATCCACGCTTCGGGCGCGACCTCGACGATGGTGGCCGCCTGGTCGCGCGCGGCCTCGAAGCTGGCCAGCGCGGCGCGATCGTCGGCATCGGGCTCGTAGGCCGGAGGCGACCACGCCGCGTGGATCGACGCGCGCTCGGGTCGATCCCCGCGCACGCGCATGCGTCCTGCCGGATCACCGTCGGCAAGCGGCGCGGCCGTGCTCGGCTCGGGGGCCGTGGACCTCGGCAACGCACGTTCGGCGCTCGCACGCTCGGCGCTCGCACGCGCGGGCAGCCACAGCGACAGCAGCATCGCGCCCAGCCACAGCCCGCGCCGGGCCCCGGCGCAGCCTGGTCCCGTGCGAGGGGCCCGCGTCCTTTGCGCGACCGGCGAACGCCCGCTCACGGTCCGACGCTAGCATTGCCCGTCAAAGCCGACTACCTTTCCGCCATGGTCACCGTGCTCGGATTCGGGGTCGGCCCACTCGAGGTGGTCGTCATCCTCGTGGTGGTTCTGCTGGTCTTCGGCCCGTCGAAGCTGCCGGCGCTCGGGGAGGGCATCGGCAAGATGCTCCGCGGCTTCAAGAAGGAAATGAAGCAGATCGACGAAGACAAGCCGGCGGCCGCCGCCGACAAGGTCATCGAGCGCGCCGACGACCGCGACGCGATCGACGTCACGCCCAAGAGCGCCGGCGAGACCAAGACCTGAGATCACGCCGCCAGGGAACCGGCGCCGCGACGCCGCGGCCGTCTCACATGTGCGGCTGCAGCCGCCGCAGCACCGCGTCGCGCAGCCGCGGCGCGAGGTGGGCGTCGGCCGCGATGTCGCGCAGCTCGCCCGCATCGAGCAGCCCGACCAGCCGCAGCGCCACCGGCAGCGGCATCCGAGGGTTGCGGACGAGCGCCCGCCGGACCCGCGGCGAGAGGCTCCACTTCGCCGATCGCAGCACCAGCAGCAGGATCGCCGCCGAGCTGCGGCGATGGGTCGCGATGCGCAGCACGTCGTCCTCGGTCAGGTGGGGATTGGCGAGCAGGAGCGCGACCACGTCGGCGTGCGGGTCGACGAGCAGCTTCACCAGGACGTCGCGGGACCACGAGCGTGCCATCGCCTTGCGCTCGCCCAGCGTCAGCGGCCGGCCGCCGGGCACCAGCGGTCGCGGTGCGGCGGCCCGCGCGTCGCCTTCCAGCTCGACCTCACCGAGCAGGTCGCGGCAGGCCGAGAGCCCGTGGGCCTCGGCGGCGGCGTGGATGGCCGCGCGCGCCTCGTCGTCGAGACCCGCAGCGCCCAGCAGATCGACCGCGGCGAGCAGCCCGATCGAAAACGGTGGTCCGCCGGCGCGACCGGCGGTCGCGAGTGCGTCGAGCAGCCACGCCGCGTCGTGCGGGTCGCTGCTGCGCAGCAGCTCGCCCAGCCGCGCGGCCCGCATCGCCCGTGCCGGCAGTGCGCTCAGCCGCGTCGCGACCGCGCGCGGATCGAGCGTGAGGGCCGGCTCGACGCGCTCGAGCGGATCATCGCTCGCTCGGGTCATGCCCTCGATGATGGCAAATCCGGCGCGCGCGCGCCGGCGCAGCTCACTTCATCCAGCCGCGGACGAGATCTTCGAGCAGCGGCCGCGGGTCGGGGGTTCCCTTGCGCAGCACACTCGCGATCGTCAGGCCCACCGCGGTGATGAGCAGCAGCACGAGCATCGTGCCGAGCACGCTGCGTCGCGGCGCTGGCTCGGGCTCGGGTGCGTCGAACACCGCCGGCGGCGGGGCCGGGCGCGGCCGCGGGGCTCGCTCGGCGCGGGGCGCCGGTGCGGGGGCCTCCTCGGGCGGGGCCGGTCGGGCGGCGCGCTTGGGCTCTGCGGGGCGCGCCGGGGCCGGCATCTCGGCGCTGGGCTCGGGCCCCGTGGGCGCGGGTCCGACGACGGTCTCACCGGTGCGCGCGGGCTTGGGGCCCGCGGGCGGCGGCGCGATGCCGATGACCGTCGCGCGGCCCACCGGAGCGTCGTCCGCGGTCGCTGGGCTGGGCGCACGCGGTGCGGTCTCGAACATCGCGGGACCCGCCGCGGGCGTGCGCACGATGGTCTCGGAGTCGAGGTCGTCGTCGTCGCCCAACGCGGGCCCGGCGGCGGCGGCCGGCGGCGGCATGCGGATGGGCTCGGGCACGCGGACGGGCTCGGGCACGCGGACGGGCTCGGGCGCGCGGATGGGCTCGGGCGCGCGGATGGGCTCGGCCGCGCGGATGGGCTCGGGCTCGGGCTCGAGCTCCGGTTCGGGCGCGACCGGCGAAAGCTCGGTGTCGACGATGACGTCGGGCACACCCGCCTCGACGATCGGCTCGGGCACCGCCGCGACCGCGGCCGGCGTCTCCGCGGGCATCGGCACGGCCTCGG
>JAXLYC010000043.1:0-63275 GCA_046351635.1 Nannocystaceae bacterium
AGACGCCGCATCGAAGCGGCCGGGAGCATACCCCGCCCGGCATGCCGGACGGATCTACTTTTCGTTTCGGCGTCGCTGCTCATCGTCGCAAAGCCCTCGGAGCGATCCCTCTGAAGCGTTCGACATCCCGATCGCGGCGGGGCTGGCACGGGATCTGTAGAGCGGGTGGACAACCGTGCGGCTCACGCTTGCTACGACCCTCGCCCTCGGCCTCGCGTCGCTCGCGCCCACGTGGGGCTGCGCAGATGCGCCGATCACTGCCGACCAGCTCGAGGCCGACGGCCTGCTGCGCACGCCGCCGCCGGAGTCCCCGCGCGATCAGTCGCAGTTTTCCATCGATCGCGCGGCGCCGCAGCGCGCGGCGGTCGTGCACCTGTCGAGCGTGCTCGCCAACGAGGCCACCGGCGCGGTCCAGGACCGCGATCGCTTCTCCGCCGACGTCGGCACCATCCACCTGCACGTGCGCGCCGACGGCATCGACGCCCCGCGGGCGGTGACGTTCCGTTGGATCCACGGTGATTCGGCGATCGTCGTGCCGGGCACGCTCGGCCCCGCCAGCACCCTGCAGCACGCCGCGAGCATCGAGGTCGCGCCGCACCAGGTCGGTCCCTGGCGGGTCGAGGTCGCCGCGCAACCGGCCGACGGCGACGCGCCGGAGGTGCTGTACACGCGCGAATTCACCGTCGAGTAGCGCGACGGGCAGGCAGCGCGACAGATCGGGTAGGCTCGGTCGCCATGGTGACGACCGGCCCGGGACTCCCCCCTTCCACCATCGAAGCCTTCGCGCGCGGGCTCTACTTCGTCGCAGCCTGCGACGGCATGGAACCGCGCGAGGAGGATCTGCTGCGCAACCTGCTGCGCGAGACCGGCGCGACGGTCACGCTCGAGGAGCTGAGCAAGGGCGTGTTCGGTCCCGAGGACCTCGCGGTCGCGCTCGAGACCAGCTTCCTGCGCCGCATCTTCATCCGCGCCGCGGTCGCGATGGTGAAGGCCGACGGCCGCTTCACCGACGGCGAGCGCCAGGCGCTCGGCGAGATCGCCGATGCCTTCGGCATGAGCAACCGCGAGTTCGGTGAGCTCGAGCAGGAGGCCGCGCGCGTCCAGCTGTGACGCGCGCAGCCCGCGGCGGAATGGGCCCTCGCTGCCCCCAGTACACGCGCGTGCCGCCGGCCCCGCGTGCGCCGATTCGCTACGGATTCGGGTTTCGAGGAGCAGCAACAGCCATGGGCATCATCAGTTTCATCAAGAGCCAGTTGATCGACATCATCGAGTGGCTCGACGACACCAACTACACCTTGGTGGCGCCTCGACGAGGACCACGAGGTCAAGAACGGCGCGAAGCTCATCTGCCGCCCGGGCCAGGCCGCGGTGCTGGTCAACGAAGGCAAGGCCGCTGACGTTCTCGGGCCAGGCACGCACACGCTCGACGCAGAACGTGCCCATCCTCTCGACCCTGCGCGGCTGGAAGTACGGCTTCGAGAGCCCGTTCAAGGTCGAGATCTACTTCATCAACCTGCGGCAGTACTGACCAGAGTGGGCACCGCCAACCTGGTGCTCGTGCGCGACCCGGGAGTTCCTCGGTCGGCGGTCGCCCCGGCCGCGTGCGCATCCGGCCGCGGCGCGTACACCTTCAAGATCACCGAACCGCGCCTCTTCTTCGACGAGGTCAAGGCCGCAGGGCCTGGTCTCGACCGACGAGATCGAAGGCTTCCTCAAGCCGCGCATGGTCTCGGCGTCTCCCGCAGGCCGCGGCAAGAGCGAGCTGTCGGTCGCGGACATGGCCGCGCACTACGACGTGCTCGCCACCAGGCGGTGCGCGGCACGATCGAAGAGGACTTCAAGAAGCTCGGCATCACCTTGACCAACTTCGTCGAGAACATTCTGCTGCCGCCCGAGGTCGAGAAGGCGCTCGACGCCGCCGCGGCGCAGTCGGCCCGCGGTGTCGACAACACGATGGCGGAAGGCATGCAGGCCGTCCGCGACGCTGCGCGCACGCCCGGCGCTGCCTCGGCGTCATGCAGGCCGGCATGGGCATGGGACGGCGTCGGCATGGGTCAGGTCATGGCCGGGACGATGGGCCAGGTCATGCCGTGCCTGCCGGGCTACCTGCCGCCGGGCCATCCCCTGCCGGCTATCTCGCCGGGCTATCCCCCGCCGCCGGGCTACCCGCCGTGCCGGCTACCTGCCGCAGCCCGGTGCCGCCTCGCCGCGGCCGCGCCGCTGCCGCGCCGGTTTCGCCGCCGCCGCGCCGCAGTCGCTCGAGGACAAGCTGCGCGCGCTCAAGGCCGCGTTCGAACGTGGGCCTGCTGACCGAGGACGAGTACAAGAACAAGCGCGCGCAGCTGCTCGGCAGCCTGTGATCGCGAGCTGCGCGAGCGCCGCGGCGGCTGCAACAGCGGCCACCGCTGGCGCTCGCGCCGTTCTGCGCCTCGGTGTGGGCGACCTCGATCGCCCGCTGGGTTCGCGTCGCGACACGACTGCGATCGCGGGTGCAACAGTGGAACGGATTGCTCGACAGGGCCGAAGATGGTGCCCTACAGCGATGCTCTCGCCCCACGCATTGGTCGTGGACGACGACGCGACGTTGCTACAGCTCGGTGATCGAAGGGTGGACCTGCGTCGACGCGCACCGCTGCGTCGGCTGGTGCGCGCGCTGGTCGCCGCCTGGGCCATGCGCCCCGGCACTGCAGTGAGCCCCGACGGTCACCGCAGCGGCGTGGCCCGGCGAGCGCATCCAGGTGAAGGCCGCACGCAACCGTCTGCACGTCGCGATCGCGTCGCTGCGGCAGAGCGGCTCTGCGTGGTGTTGCTGCGCGACGACGATGGCTACTGCTGGCGCCGTCGCTCGATCTGGCGCGGCTGCCCGCGGCCCGCGAGGCTTGCGGTTGCGCCTGGTCACCCGGCGTGACGCGGTCGACCCACGCGAGCGACATCGGTGATGAAGGTGGTGTCGACGCGTCGCTCGACGAGGTAGCGCTCGCGACGACAGGCCGGGCTCGGGCTTGAACAGGTGGTCGAGCCCGGGGTAGCGGCGGACTGGACAGCTTGCCGCGGCGCTTGCCAAGCGCGGCTCGAGCGCGCCGGCGTCCGGCAGACCGACTTGATCCGGAAGTCCTTGCCGCCCTCAAGCGACCAACACCGGCACGCGCAGCCGCGCGACCAACCCCGTGGATCGACCGCGAAGACCTCGCGCAACCACTGGCCCGCGGCGCGGAGGCCTCGGCACCGCGCGGCCGCTGACGAGGTCGTCGATCATGGTGCGTTGCCGCTGCCGGACCTGTTCACGCACGTCGGGCGGCAGCTGCTCGATGCGCGCGGCGCCGCTCAGTGCGCGCGCAGGACCTGCTCGTAGGGCCGGCCGGGCGTACGGGTCAAGGACCGCGCACGTCGGCGGCGCGCTCGCTCGCCAGCACCAGCGCCCGCAGGCCACCTTCGCCGTGGCCGAGCACGACCACGCGATCGGATCGATCTCGGGCTGCACCAGCAACGTGCCCAGGGCCCGCCGCGCATCGTCGACCTGCGCGAGGAAGCCGCGTGGGCCCGGCTCGCTCTCGCCGCGGCCGCGGTCGTCGAACCGCAGCACGGCGAAACCCGCCTGCGCCAGCGCGTCACCGAGCTCGTGGCTGCCGAGGTCGACCGGCGGTGGGCCGGCGAAGCCGTAGCGATCCTCCTGTCCGGTGGCCGAGAGCATCAACACCGCCGGCAGCGGTGCGTCGCGCGGCGGCGGCAGCAGCAGCTCGCCCAGCAGGCGCGGCTCGCCGGGCTTGCCCGGCAGCTCCAGCGGTCGCACCTCGAAGTCCGCGTCGGCGGGCTTGGTCCACGTCAGCGTGCGCGGCCCCTCCACCGTCCAGCTCGGCCAGCTCGCGTCGGGCTGCGCGACGATCTCGAGCTCGGTCGCCTCGACCTCGATGCGCGCGATGCGACCGTCGACCACCAGGATGATCTCACCGATGGGTCTGCACCGGCGAGGCGCTGGCGAGCACCCGCCCGGCGGGATCGAGCACGTAGTCGTGGATCATCTGCACCAGGCCGTTCGACAGCGATAACAGCCGCCAGCTGGGCTCGCGGCGAGGGCAACTCGCGCAACGCGAACATCAGCTCCGCGTGCAAGATGGCGGAGTGGGCCATGAACGCGGTGTCCTCGCGGGCCGGCGCGTAGGTGACCTCGTCCTCGCGTTCGCCGTCGGTGATGAGCAAGCGCTCGCCGTCGTGGCTGAAGCGGAGCTCGGACGCGCTGCTGCGCTCGAAGCCCCGCACCAGCCGACCGCGTTCGTCGAGCCACAGCGCGCCGTGTCGCTGCGCGCGGGCGCACGGCCGGGGAATGTCAGTCGATGCGCGTCTCGAACCGATGGCTCTGCGCGTCCTTGCCGAGGTAGCGACCCCACGATCCACCGATGCGCTGGCCCGACTGCCGCAGCTCGAAGCCGCGGACCTCACCGACGGCGTAGATCGATCCCGGCGCTCGCGGCCGCAGCACCACGGCATCCCCGTCGTCGGACGGCGCGCGGGTCTCGCTACGATCGGCCGGCGGCACCGGGATGCACGCGGCGCCGACCGTAGCGAGCAGCGCTCATTGCGTGAGCGCGCGAGGAGGCGACACGGCGGAAGCGATCCCCGCATCGACGCGGCGCAGCAGGCGCCCGCGACCAGGCGCGCGAGCGGCCCGCGGCGCGATCTCCGCGCGGGGCCCGGACCGGGCGCGCCGGAGTCGCCCACCCGGAGCGCCCCGCGGCTGCCTCCCCACGCGATCCCAGCGGGCCCTGCGCCCGCGAATTTCGGTTTCCTCGCGCAACCGGCGGGCCTGCGGATCGGGGCTTCCCAAGCCCGTGGTTTTCGACTATAGAGGGCGCCCTCCAACGGGCTCGTAGCTCAATTGGTAGAGCAGCGGACTCTTAATCCGCGGGCTGTAGGTTCGATTCCTACCGGGCTCACCCAACGAGGAAGAAAGGCCCCGCGCTCCTGACCAGGACGCGGGGCTTTTTGTGTTCACCACGGCGCCGTGACCCCGCGCGTACCGCTGCTGCGTGCTGCCGTCGCGCGTGCGTCGCCCGGTGACGAGCGCGGCGTGATCGCGCGAAGCAGCGGCTGCTTCACCGCCTCGATCGTCATGCAGTACGCAGCGGCGATGCCGACCACGGCGAGCCACACCGCGGTGGGTGGCGAGACGAAGCCGAGCACGCCCGCGACCGGCGACAGCGGCAACACCAGGGCGACCAACGCGACCGCGGCGGTCGTGATCGACAGCGCCGCGTGCGGCCGGGATCGCCACACGCGACGACGCGTGCGCAACACCAACAACACGAACAGCTCCGTCAGCAGCGAGAACGAGAACCATGCGGTGCGGAACAATGGCGCGTCTGCGTGCAGCACCACTCGCAGCACGAAGAACGCGATGCCGTCGAACAGCGCGCTGAGCAGGCCGAACGCGAGCATGAAGCGCCGCACCAGCCGCAGATCCCAGCGCTGCGGTCGCGCGAGCGCCTCGCCGTCGACGTGGTCGGCAGCCAGCGCCGCCGAGGGCACGTCGGACAACAGGTTGTTGAGCAGCACCTGGTGGGCCAGCAGCGGCAGAAACGGCAGGAACACCGCCGCCGCGGCCATGCTGATCATGTTGCCGAGGTTCGCGCTCTCGGTCGTGAGCAGGTACTTGAGCGTGTTGCCGAAGGTCACGCGGCCCTGGACCACGCCGTCGCGCACGGTGTCGAGGTCGCGGCGCAGCAGCACGAAATCGGCGGCTTCGCGTGCGACGTCGGTCGCGCCCTCGACCGAGATGCCGACATCGGCGATGTGGATCGCAGGCGCGTCGTTGATGCCGTCGCCCATGAAGCCGACGACGTGGCCGGTGTGGCGCAGCGCCAACAGGATGCGCTCCTTCTGGCTCGGGTCGACCTCGGCGAACAGGTCGATGTCGAGCACCCGGTGGCGCAGCACCTCCTCGGGCATGCTCGCGAGTTCTGCGCCGGTCACCAGGTGATCGGGCCGCAAGCCGACCTCGCGCGCGAGGTGACGGACGACCTCGTGGTGGTCGCCGCTGACGACCTTGACCGCGACCGCGAGCTCGCGCAGCGACGCGATCGCGGCGACCGCCCCGGGCTTGACCGGATCGCGGAAGCCGAGGAAGCCCTCGAGCACCAGCTCGCGCTCGTGCTCGTGCGACAACGGTTGGTCTGCGGGCAGACCGCGCGTGGCGATCGCGAGCACGCGCAGGCCTTCGGCGCCCCAGCCGTCGACGCGCGCGGCCAGCTGCTGCCGCAGCGCCGGCAGCAGCGGCTCGACCACACCGGCGCGGCGGACCGCGGTGCAGCAGTCGAGCACGGCCGCGAACGCGCCCTTGGTCACCAGCAGCGCGGGCTCGTCGTGCTGCTGCATCGCCACCGAGAGGCGTCGGCGCGAGAAGTCGAACGGCAGCTCGTCGAGCTTGCGCCACGCCGCCGTCGGCGGCTGCGGCACCGCATCCAAGATGGCGCGATCGAGCGGATTGGCCAGGCCGGTCTGCAGCGCCGCGTTGGCGCGGGCGAGCTCGGCCACGCGCGCGTCGGGCTCACCCGCGGGGTCCAGCCACTGCGCGAGCCGGACCTCGCCCTCGGTCAGCGTGCCGGTCTTGTCGGTGCACAACACGTCCATGTTGCCGAGGTTCTCGATGGCCTCGAGCCGGCGCACCAGCACGCCGCGCGCCGCGAGTCGTCGCGCGCCGCGCGAGAGCATGGTCGCCAGCACCGCGGGCAGCATCTCGGGCGCGAGCCCGACCGCCAACGCGATCGCGAACATCAGCGCGTCGACCGTGGTGTGGCCCTGGATGGCGCTGCCGGTGAACACGATCAGCACCAGCACCATCATCATCGACAGCAACAGGTAGCCCAGGCGGCGCAGGCCCAGCGCGAACTCGGTCGCCGGCTGCCGCAGCGACAACCGGTGCGCGAGCGCGCCGAAGGCGGTGCGTCGACCGGTCTCGACCACGACCGCACGGCCGGTCCCGCTGCGCACGCTCGTGCCCATCGAGACGACGTTGCTGCGCTCGGCCAGCACCGCGGTCGCCGCGACCGCGCCGGCGCGCTTCTCGACCGGCAGCGACTTGCCGGTGAGCGCGGCCTCCGACAGGAACAGATCGCGGGCCTCGAGCACGACCGCGTCGGCCGCGACCAGGGTGCCGGCGGCGAGCAGCAACACGTCGCCCAGCACGACCTCGGTGGTCGCGATCTCGAGCTCGCGGCCCTCACGGAACACGCGGGTGCGCAGCGCGATGCGCTCGCGCAGCCGCTCGAGCTCGTGCCGGCGCGGGTCTCCTGCGCGACCGACAACGCCGTGCCCAGCAGCAGGATCGCCACGACCACGGTCGCGTCGGTGACCTCGCCGACCGCGGTGCCGATGCCCGCGGCCATCAGCGCAACCTGGCAGCGGGTTGCGCAGCTGGCCCGCGACCGCGCCGACCAGCGGATGCGCGCGCGCATCCTGCAGCCGGTTGGGACCGAAGCGCCGCAGCCGCGCGCGGGCTTCGACGTCGCGAGCCCGCTCGCGTCGGTCGACAACGCCCGCAGCAACGCGTCGGGTGCCAGCGCCCACGGCCGCTCGACGGTCATGCCGAGCACAGCTTCGCGCGGCGCGGCCACCCGCGCCAACGCCAAATGCGCGCGGACATGCGGCGCGGACCCTCACGCCACCGCGATCGCCCGTGTGCGACGGGCGCTGCGGCGCACGTGCGATGCTGCGTGCGACCCGATGGCCGTCGCCTCCCAGACCCGCGTCGTCGTCACCGGCGGCCCCGGTGCCGGCAAGACCACCGCCGCCGATCTCTTCCGCCGCGAGCTCGGCGAACGCGTGGTGGTGGTGCCCGAGGCCGCGACGCTGCTGTTCTCCGGCGGGTTCCCCCGCGATGGCAGCCCCGAGGTGCGGCGCGCCGCCCAGAGCGCCATCTTCCACGTCCAGCGCAACCTCGAGGCGATCCAGGCCGCGACGTACCCCGAGCGCATCCTGCTGTGCGATCGCGGGACCATCGACGGGGCGGCCTACTGGCCCGCGCCGCAGGAAGACTTCTTCGCGACCCAGGGCACCTCGCTCGCGACCGAGCTGTCGCGCTACGACGAGGTCATCTTCTTCGAGACCGCCGCGGTCGGCGGACTCGCGATCGAAGGCGGCAACCCGACCCGCATCGAGACGCTGCAGCAGGCGGTCGCGCTGCACGAGCGGTTGCTGGGCCTGTGGTCGCAGCACCCGCGCTTCACCTTCGTCCCCCACGAGCCGTCGTTCCTGCGCAAGATCGCGGCGGGCCTCGGCGTGCTCGAAGGCATCATCGCGCGACATCCATGACCCACAGCAGCTCGCTCACGTTCCACGGCGCCGCCGACACCGTCACCGGTTCCAAGCTGTTGTTCGAGCACGGCCCCGCGCGGGTGCTGATCGACTGCGGCCTGTTCCAGGGGCTCAAGGAGCTGCGGCTGCGCAACTGGAGTCCGCCCGGCTTCGAGCCGGCGTCGCTCGACGCGGTGGTGCTGACCCACGCGCACATCGATCACAGCGGCTACCTGCCGCGGCTGCACGCAGACGGCTTCCGTGGCCCGGTCTACTGCACACCGGGCACACGCGACCTGTTGCAGGTGCTGCTGCCCGACTCGGGCCACCTGCAGGAGGAGCAGGCGCGCTTCGCCAACCGCCGCGGCAGCAGCCGCCACCACCCCGCGCTGCCGCTGTACGACGAGCAGCAGGCCCGCGACGCGCTCGCGCTGCTGCGCCCGGTCGCGTTCGACACGCCGTTCCAGCCCGCCGCCGGGGTGACCGCCACGCTGTCGCGCGCGGGTCACATCATCGGCGCGGCGTCGCTACGGCTCGAGGCCGGCGGGCGCGCGTTCGCGTTCAGCGGTGACGTCGGGCGCCCGCACGACCCATTGATGCGCCCGCCGGTGCCGCTGCGCGACGCCGACGTGCTCGTGGTCGAATCGACCTACGGCGACCGGCGACACAACGGCATCGATCTGCTCGACCGGCTCGCGCGGATCTTCGACGAGACCTTCGCCAAGGGCGGCGTGGTCGTGGTGCCGGCGTTCGCGGTCGGCCGCGCGCAGCACCTGCTGCACGCCATCGCACTGCTGCGCGAACAGGGGCGCCTGGGCGACGTGCCGGTCTACCTCGACAGCCCCATGGCCATCACCGCCACGCGCATCTTCGCGGAGAACTCGGGTGATCACCGGCTTTCGCAGGCCCAGTGCGCGGCGATGGAGCGCGCGGTCTTCTACGCCAACTCGCCCGAGGACTCCAAGGCCATCGACCGCAGCAGCGGGCCGATGGTCGTGATCTCCGCCAGCGGCATGGCCACCGGGGGCCGCGTGCTGCACCACCTGGTGCGGTTTCTGCCCAATCCCGACAACACCGTGCTGCTGGTGGGGTTCCAGTCGGCGGGCACGCGCGGGCGCGCGCTGCAAGACGGCGCCGACGAGATCAAGATCCACGGCGACTACATCCGGGTCGGCGCGCGCGTCGAGCGTCTCGACGGACTGTCGGCCCACGCGGACTGGCACGAGTTGGTCGAGTGGCTCGCGTCGTCGCCGCTGCACCCGCAGCGCGTCTTCGTCGACCACGGCGAGCCCGCGGCCGCCGACGCGCTGCGCCGCCGTCTGGTCGAGCGCTTCGGCTGGAACGTCGAGATCCCGCACCAGGGTCAGCGCTTCTCGCTGTGACCCCGGCGCGGGGCCCAGGCTCAGTGCGCGCTGGCCTGCTCGGCGTCGGCGATGACCCGCAGCGCCCGCAGCACCGCGTCGGGCACGACCGAGATGCTGTCGATCTCGTTGGCCACGAGGAAGCGCGCGAACTCGGGGTCGTCGCTGGGCGCTTGGCCGCACAGGCCGATGGGGCGCTGGCCCAGGTGCGCGCCACGGATCGCCGCGGCGATCGTGCGCAGCACCGCCTCGTCGGTCTCGCGGAACGCGTCGGCGAGCAGCGAGGAGTCGCGGTCGACGCCCAGCACCAGCTGCGTGAGGTCGTTGGAGCCGATGCTGAAGCCGTCGAACACCGTGGCGAAGCGGTCGATCGCGGCGACGTTCGCCGGGATCTCGCACATGACCCACACCGACAGGCCGTCCTCGCCGCGCACCAGGCCGTGCTCGGCCATGGCCGCGACCACGCGGCGCCCTCCTCGACCGTGCGGCAGAACGGCACCATGATCTGCACGCTGCGCAGGCCCATGCCTTGCGCACGTGCACCAGCAGCGGCACTCGAGGTCGAAGGCCTCGCGGAAGTCGGGTGGACGTACCGGCTCGCGCCGCGCAGGCCGATCATCGGGTTCTCCTCGACCGGCTCGAACGGACGCCTCCTTGACCAGACGGCGGTACTCGTTCGACTTGAAGTCACCCAACCGGACGATCACGTCGCGCGGCGCGAACAGGCGTGCGCGATGGTGCCCAGGCCCTCCGCCAGCTTGGCCTCGAACCATGCCGCCGGGCTGGCGTAGCCGCGGCTGCGCCGCGCCAGCTCCTCGCGCGCGAGGGCGTCGACGCGCTCGGGGTGCAGCGCAGCGAGCGGATGCACACCGAGGTGGTTGGCGACGATGAACTCCTGCCGCACCAGGCCCACACCCGCGACCGGCAGCGCCGCGTGTCGCAACGCCTGCTGCGGATCGGCCAGGATGAGCATGAGCTTGGTCCGCGTGCGCGGCAGGTCGCCGACCGCGAGCACCTGCCGTGTGAACGGCACCGCGCCGGGCAGGACCTCGCCCACGGTGCCGCGTGAGCAGCTCACGGTGACGGTGACGCCGTCGACCAAGGTCGCGGTCGCACGCCCGGTGCCGACGACGCACGCACGCCGAGCTCGCGCGACACGATCGCCGCGTGACGTGCGCGGCCGCCGCGGTCGGTGACGATGGCCGCGGCCTTGCGCAGGGCCGGGACCCAGTCGGGGTCGGTCATGTCGGCGACGAGCACGTCGCCCTGCTGCACCTTGGCCAGGTCCTCGACGCCGCGGACATGACGCACGGGGCCGCTCGCGATGCCGCTGCCGACCGCGGCCCCGAGCAACAGTGGCTCGGGGTGCTCCTGCAGGCGCTCGATCACCAGCCGCCGCCCGTCGCGGCGCGAGTGCACCGTCTCGGGCCGCGCCTGCACGATGAAGAGCTCCCCGGTGTTGCCGTCCTTGGCCCACTCGATGTCCATCGCGGGCGCGTGGCCCAGACGCCCGGCCCAGTGCCGTTCGATCAGCATGGCCCAGCGCGCGAGCGTGATCGCGTCGTCGTCGCCGAAGGCGGAGCGCTCGCGGTCCGCGAGCGCGACCGGCACCGCGCGCGTGGTCTCGGCACCGCGGCCGGCGTAGACGATCTTGGTCTGCTTGAGCCCGATCTTGCGCGACAGGATCGGGTCGACCGCGTGGTCGACCGCCGGCTTGTACACCACGGTCTCGTCGGGATCGACGCGGCCGGCGACCACGGCCTCGCCCAGGCCCCAGGCGCCGGTCACGAGCACCACGTCGCGGAAGCCGGTCTCGGGGTCGAGCGTGAAGATCACGCCCGCGGCCCCGCGATCGGAGCGGACCATGCGTTGCACTGCGATGGCGCCGCGGACGGCGAAGTGGTCGATGCCGTGGGCGACGCGATAGGCGATCGCGCGGTCGGTGAACACCGACGCGAAGCACTCCAGACACGCCGCGCGCACGGCCGCGGCACCGCGGACGCCCAGCACCGTGGCCTGCTGGCCCGCGAACGAGGCCTCGGGGAGATCCTCCGCGGTCGCGCTGCTGCGCACCGCGACGTCGAGCTCGGGCCCGAGCCCGCGGTAGGCCTCGTCGATCGCGGCGGCGACCGCCGGCGGCAGGCCGCAACGCAGCACCAGCTCGCGCGCCGCCGCGCCGCGGCGCGCCAGCTCCGCGAGATCCTGGGCGTCGCAGCCCTGCAAGATGCCGCGCAGCTCGGCGCGGCCTCCGGCCTGGTCGAGCACGGCGTCGAAGGCGTCGGCGGTGACGGCGAAACCGGCTGGCACCCGCACGCCGACTTCGAGCAGGTTGCGGGTCAGCTCGCCGAGCGCGGCGGCCTTGCCTCCGACCTTGGGCACGTCGGCCAGCGAGAGTTGCGAGAGCGGGACGCAGTACGGCGCGACCATGGTGGACTCCCTTCGGATCACTCGGGCACGAACAGGGCGTCGACGCGCGGCGCGAGCTCGTGCACCGGCAACGTCGAGAAGTCCTTCGCGAGCTCGTGGCTCACCAGCGCGCGGACGTGCTCGTTGCAGGCCTCGCGCAGATCGCCCAGCGCCCGCGGCGGCGCGATCAAGATGACGGCGCGCAGGCCCTGGGTCCGCGCGTGGTCCAGCGCCCGCGCGACCTCGCGGGCGAGTTCCTGCTGCGCGTGGCGATGGCTGTCGTCTTCGTGACCGAGGCTGTGACGCATGCGCTCGGTCCGTGCGTTGGTGCGCCCGGGACGATCGCTGTCGAGCTCGCTGTCGAGCGCGCGCGTGGCCACGAAGTCGTGATCGAGCGCCGGGACCAGCGCCTCGCCCCGCTTGTGGCGCGAGCTACGGGAGAAGATGCGGGCGCGAGCCCCGTCGGCGACGACGATCCAGGTGCGGTCTTCCACCACCGCAGCGTGGCGACAGTCCTCGCGCACCCCAACCGAAAGCCGCGCGCGGTCGCGGCCGTCGATCCAGCAAGGCTTGCGGTCAGCGCTCGCACGCCTGCTGCTGCGCGTGGCAGCCCGAACACGTCGGCAACATCGCGCCGTAGACCTGCACGCGCTGCTCGGGGGTCTGGGCCTCGCGGGCGCGCTGCTCGAGCGTCTGCAAGGTCTCGCGGGCACGGCGGATGTCGCCGTCGTCGCGCTCCTCGGTCGGTGGCTGCGGGCACTCGGGCAAGGCGACGAAGGCGGCGGCGCCGGCCGTCCACGCGCGATCCGAGGGCAGCACCAGCCCCTCCCACAGGCGATCGAACGCCCACGCATGGCGTCGCATCACCGTCTCGGTGTCGCCATCCGAGGGCGGGGGCGTCAACGCCCGCGCATCGTCGAGCGCAGCCCCGAGCGCGCGGTGGCACGCGCCGCACGAGCCCGCGAGCTCGGCCGCGGCCATCGACGCGCCCGCGACGTCGCGCGACTGGGTGACCTCGCGCGCGGCCGCCTCCATCGCGTACAGATGCGGCGCCCACTCGGCCAACACCACCGACTCGCGCTCGGCCAGCAGGGCCGCCGCGGCGGTGCGGCCCTGCTCGAGATCCCCCCGCAGCAGCGCGCCGTGGAGCGCCATCACGTCGGCGAAGTGCGACGGCATGTGCAGCGTGGTCGCCTTGGCGACCCGCGCGACCGGGCCCGCGTCGCCGCTGCGAGCGCTGGCCGCGGTCGGCGTCGTCGCCGGGGGTGTGCCCGCGGCGGTCTCGTCGCGACCGCGGCACGCGACGAGCACCAGCGCCGCGATCGCGACGACGCCGCAGCCCGACGACGCCGCGAGATGATCGTCACACCGACGGTTCCGCGCAGCGCCGGCCATGCCCGCGAGCTTGCGCGACGCCGCGCGGGCGTCCCAATGCAACGTCTGCGGCGCCCCGCGGCAGTCCGGGACGGCCGCTGCGCCTGGCGGCGTCACCGACGGCTACCATCGGCGACCCTGCGACTGGCGGCGGCGACCCCCGTCTTGGCGATTGCCCCGCCGCCCCTCCGTGGCCGACCTCCGCGACAAGGACCGCGCATGACCCTGGGAATCCTCGACGGCATCAACTACGGCTACCGCCAGCTCGAGCCCGTCGTGGTCGGGCTCATGGCGATGCACAAGAGCTTCATGCTCATCGGTCGCCACGGCACCGGCAAGACCCGGCTGGCGCGGGCGCTGTCTGCCGGCTACGGCGCCCACGGCTTCGTCTTCTACGACGCGACCAAGGACGACCTGGTCTCGATCGCGGGCATCCCCGATCCCGAGTCGCTGCGCGCGGGTCGACTGCGCTTCGTGCCGCACGAGCGCGCGATCTGGGACAAGAGCACCGTCGTCGTCGACGAGATCACGCGCGCGGGCAAGGAGAGCCAGAACCTCTGGCTCGAGATCCTCGAGGAGCGCACCTGCTTCGGCCTGCCGCTGGCGTACCGCTCCCTGGTCGCGACCGCCAACCCCGAGTCCTACGCCGCCGCGTTCCAGCTCGACGAGGCGCTGCTCGACCGCTTCCACGCGGTGCTGCCGGTGCCCGAGCACCAAGACGGCATCAAGGCCGACGACGTGCGCGCCATGCTGGCGCTGTCGTGGTCGGCGATGGGCGAGCACCGCACCGTCGCCGAGCCCGAGAGCCTCGCGCGGCTGTTCGCGGAGATCCAACGCGCGCACGCCGAGCTCATCGCCGGCGGCGCGGCCGCGCGCGTGGCCGACTACCTCGGTCAGGTGGTGCCGGCGCTGCTCAAGGCCGCCAAGGAGCAGCAGGGGCTGTACATCAGCGCGCGCACCTACGCGCGCAACCTGCCCGAGACCCTGCTCGCGGTCGCGGCCTACTACGTGGTCGCGGGCGCCAAGGAGCCGGTGCGCGCCGCTGCCGTCGACGCGCTGCGCTACGCCGTCGCGACCAAGTTCCAGCTCAAGCCCGCGACGCTCGATCTGATCCACCAGGCCGCCGAGGCGTGCCTGCGCGGCGAGGGCACCAGCAGCGCCGACCGCATCCGCCTCGAGATGGCCGCCGCGACCGCGTTCGACGAGCGGCTGGCGTACCTGCGCGACAACTGGCCCGCGATCAAGGACTCGCTCAAGCTCGACGAGATCGAGAAGATCCTCGGCGAGCTGCTGCGCGGCGCCAGCAAGAAGGGCGAGCAGGAGAAGCTGGTCGAGCTGCGCCACACGCTGCACACCCTGGGCTACGAAGGCGACGCGCTGCGGCAGACCGACGGCCGCCTGCTCATCGCGCTCAACGCCGCGGTCAACATGGTGCTGCCCAAGCTGCAGGGCATGCTCGACGCGCAGCGGCCCGGCCCCGAGCTCGAGCGCGCGCGCGCCAACGTCGAGACCTTCCGCGCGATGGTCTCGTCGGGACGGTTCCTCGGCAGCCGCGTCGACGACGTGCGCCGGCTGCAGACGACCCTGGTCGACATGAAGGAAGGCGACGTGCCCTCCGACACCGACCACCTGTTCCGGCTGTTCGCCGGCATCTCGTTGCAAGGGGCCTGAGCGCGTGGCCGGCATCCAAGACGCGATCGCGCAGCGCAAGATCGACCGCGCGGTCATGCGGCTGGAGGTGACGTTCGCCGAGTGCGCGGCGCTGGTGCGCTACGACCCCGAGGAACAGACCGCGAGCTGGCGCTACGACCGTGCCACCAGCCGTGAGGCGATCCACATCGGTCCGACCGTGACCGCGCTCGACGTGCCCGGCATCGAGATGGTGCTGCGGCACGAGCTGCTGCACCGCTCGATGTTCAACGGCTTCGGCGAGGACTACAGCCACCCCGAGCTGGCCAACCTCACGCTCGACGTGTGCATCAACCGGTTGTTGTTCGAGGCCTACCCCGAGTCGATGCGCGCAGCCGCAGCGATCTACCCGGCCGAGAGCAAGCGGACCCCGATCGCGCTGGCCGACTGCAGCGCCGACCCGGCCGCGCTCACGCCCGAGCTGGGCGAGCTGTGGCAACGGATCTGGCACCGCGACAAGGACGGAGGCTTCGCCCCACTCAAGGTGCCGTCGCTGTACTTCCGCCTGCTGCGCCTGCTCGAGGGCGGCACGCTCGCGAGCGTGCCGACATTCTGTCGCTTCCACGACCTGCCGGCGGTGCCGGGCGAGCTGCCGCGCCGCGCCATCGCGGCGGTGGCCGACGAGGTCAACCGCCGCCTGCCCAAGGGCTCGGAGCTGGGCCGGCAACTGTCCGACTACAGCGTGGTGCCGGCGTCGATCGGGACCAGCGACGTCGAAGCGTTCCTGCAGCGAACGCGCGCGCGCCGGATCGCGACCAACACCGCGAGCAAGGTACTCGCGCCCCTGGCCCGCGAGCTGCGGCTGCAGCCCTACCCCGCGTTCCCGTCGCGCGTGGGCCTGGTCTACCTGCTGTGCGGCATCACCGACACCTTGGGATTGTACTGGAACCGCGACGTCGCCAACGCCGGCGCCAAGCTCTCGGTCGGGATCTACATGGACGTGTCGGGCTCGATGATCCCGCACTTTCCGCTGGTGGCCGCGTTCGTCGACGCGCTCAAGGAGGTGCCGCTGCGGCTGCGGGTGTTCGACACCGCGGTGCGCGAGATCGCGGCCGCCGACCTCGCCCGCGGCGCCATCCGGGGCGGCGGCGGCACCGACTTCGACGCGCCCGTGCGCGACCTGCTGGAGGCCCGCGACGTCACCGCGGGCGTGCTCTTCACCGACGGCGAAGCCAACTTGAACCCCGAGCTCGGCCGCAAGCTGCAGCGCGCACGCAAGCGGCTGTACGTGGTCTACCTCGGCGCCGTACGCAACAGTCCGCTCGATCGCTGGGCCACCGACACCATCACGGTGCCGCTCGGCAACCCCTGACCCCACGCACGCCACGCGACAAGGAACCGCCATGAACAAGCGCCTCGAGGACATCGTTCGCAAGCTCGCCGCCGACCGCAAGACCGCGGCCCTGTCCGACGACGACTACAGCTTCCTCGCGCGGCTGGTCGCGGTCGAGGACGGCGCCGCGGGGGGCGACGGTCCGCGGCCGCTGTGGGCCCACGTCAGCCGCCGCGCCACGGTCTTCGGCGCGCTGTTCGACGTGCCGCGCTGGGATCCCGCGCTGGGCAAGATCTTCGCCCACGCGGGCATGCCGGCCGCGGGCCTGAGCTACGAAGACAACGAGCAGCGCTGGATCCTGCCGGTGCATGCGCCCGATCTGCGGCGCGCGTGCGCGTGGGCGCTGCAGCAGGACGACGGCGAGCTGCGGCTGCAGGCCGCGGTGATGGTCGGCTACGCCGGGTTCGAGGACCTGCTGCAGCCGCTGCTCGACGATCTCGAGAGCGGTCGCGGCGAGCGTACCGGCGACGCCAGCGGCCGGGTCTCCGGCGCGCTGCAGGCACTGGCGATGTTCGGCCACCCGCGCACCGCGGCGCTGGCCCTGCCCCACGTCGGCTCGGACGACTACCGCATCCGCAACGCCGCCCGCAACGCGTGCCTGCTGTGCGCCGATCAGCTCGGCGGCGCCGAGCTGCAGCGCGTGCTCGAGTCCAACTTCGAGCCGTGGGAGTTCACCAAGGCGCCGCACCTGTACGTCGAGCTGGCGCGCCGCGGTGGGCTCACGCGCGAGCGGCTGCAGCAGATCATCGAGGGCGTGCACCTGTCGGCCCACGTCACCGAGGCCATCGCGGAGATCGTCTTCGCGGCCGACTGGCACGACACCTTCGAGGAGCTCATCGCCCACGACGACTCGGATCTGCGCGCGGCGCTGATGCTGCGCGCGGCCTACAGCGGCGCCGAGTGGACCAAGGAGCCGCTGCGCGCGCGACTCGAGGACGAGGACAGCGACGACGCGCGCATGACCCTGATCGCCGCGCTGGGCAGCTTCGGCGACGAGTTCGACGATGTGTTGCTGCCGGCGCTCGAGGACGGCAGCAACTCCGAGCGCGCGGGCGCGATCTGGGGCGCGATCGACAAGCCGCAGTGGAGCGACAAGGTCCGCGCGCAGCTGGGCGAGTCGGACGTGCTGGTGCGCGCGGCCGCAGCCTGCGTGCTCGCGAGCCACGAGGGCGATCGCGACGCGATGGAGCTGGCCTGGAGCGCGTTGCTCAACCGCGACGACTGGTGGCCGTGGGCCCTGGGCCTGCGCGCGCTCGTAGCCCGCGGCGCCGAGCTGCCGCCGCCGGTGCGCGGCTTCGGCTACGTGTCCGAGCCGACCGCATCGCTCGCGGACACCGACGCGGCGGTCGAGTTCTTCCGCGAACACCCGGCCGAGCTCGCGCGCTGGCTCGGTCGCGACGCCAGCGACGGCCAGCGAGCACACGCGCTGCAGTTCGCGGGTCTGGTCGGCGGCGGGTTGTGCCGCGCCGCGGTCGAGCAGGCGCTCGCGGGCGCCACCAACGTCGAGGAATCCATGCGAGCGGCCCGCGAGCTCACCGTGCTCGGTGGCGCCGAGCAGCCGCTGACGCGGGTGAAGCTGGCGCTGGCGATGACGCAGAACCCCACGCTCGAGCCCGACGATCTCAGCGCCTGCATCGCGATCGCCACCGGCGGCATCTACGACATCCACATGCGCGCGACCACGGCGCTGTCACGCTTCGGTCGCGCCGCGGAGCCGTGGGTCGCCGCGCTGCTGTACCACCCCGACAACGACATCAACAACGCCGCGACCGAGGCGGTCACGCGGCTGCACGCGCCCGAGCACCCGGTGCTGCGCGACGTCTCGGCGCTCCTCGACGGCAGCGTGCGCCGCGTGAGCGAGCTGGAGATGTTGCCGCGGCTGTTCAACTGCCCCAGCCGTCGCGTGCGCGAGACCCTGGCCGAGGCCGCCGGGCGCGCCGACAACCGCCCCGAGGAGGTGCTGCACATGCTGCTGCGCCTGGGCGTCGACAAGGACGCGACCGTGGTCACCGCCGCGACCGCGTCGTTGGCGGCCAAGCTGCCCGATGCGGCGTGGATCAAGCAGCTGCTGCTCCGCAACAGCCGCACCGACGACTGGCAGCTCACGCGCGGCACGGTCACGACCATGGCGCAGATCGGCGACCCGGTGTTCGTGCCGCGGTTGGTCGAGATCGCGATGGGCGACGACCAGAGCCAGCAGGACGCGGCCGTCCGCGGGCTCGAGCGCGTGGCCGAGCGCTTCCCGGCCCTGGGCCTCGTCGTGCTCGACATCCGCGATCCCTGGCGCATCGCCAGCCACTACGGCCTCAACGACCAGATCGATCACAACGCCGACCGACACTCCGAGAGCCTGCGCCTGCTGATGCTCGCGCTCGATCGCAAGCGCAACGCCAACCGTGCGGTGGCGGAGAACCACCGCAAGGTCATGCTCACGCCGCTGTCGGGCAGCTCCGAAGCCGCCGGCGGCGACGGCGGCTGGGACATGGCCACGTTCGAGCAGCTCGCGCTGTACCTGTCGGTGACGTTCGTCGACGAGGACAGCGGCACGGTCATCGCCGAGGTCTCGACCGAGCCCACCGGCGAGGTCCTGAGCGCGCTGCTGCAGACCCGCAGCGTCTGTGCGACCACCGTCGCATGGTCGTGAACCGGGCGCCCGCGCGGCGGGGAGGAAGCGGAGCTTGCTCCCTCCAGAATCAGAAGTCAGCGAATGCTGACGGTCTCGTCGCGCCAGCGACCGGGGAGGAGCCGCGGCGGCAGCCGGCGAGAGCGGAGCTTCCTCCGAACTCGAGTCGAGGTCGAGCCGCAGCACGATGTTGGCGATGATGAACAGCACCATCACCACACCGGTGATCCAGTAGAGCTTCTTCCACCCCCGGGTCAGCAGCTCGTGCTTGGGCGCGTCGTCGACGCGCATCATCGCGAACTCCTCGGGCCGCTTGCGCTGCGGCGCCGCGGCCGGGGCCGCGCGCGGCGCTGCGAGTCGCTCACCGCGTTGGAGCGCCCGCAGCTGGCGCTCGGCGTCGACCATGCGCGGGTCGAGCTCGAGCGCGCGCTTGAACGCGGCCGCGGCATCGCTGGACTTGTTGAGGCCCGCGAGCACGAACCCGCGGTAGTAGTGCCCGGCCGCGACGTCGGGCGCCCCGAGCAGGATGCGGTCGAGCTGGGCGTCGGCACGCTTGAGCTCGGGCTCGCTGCGATCGCCCAGCTGCAGGCGCGCCCACGCGCGCGCACACTCGATCTCGGGCCCCTGCGCGCCGAGATCCACGGCCTCGTCGAGCAGCGCCAGGCCGCGCGCGTGCTTGCCCTCGGCGACCATGCGCAGGCCCGCGATCTCGGCCAGGGCCTGACGCCGGTGTCGCGCCGCGCTGCGCACCCGTGCCAGCGCCGCGTGCACCACCTGCAGGCGCTCGCGCAGGGCCGCACCGCCCTCGGTCGTCAGTGCGCGGTGGTCGAAGCGGGTCGCCAGCTGCGTGAACGCCGACTCGATCGCCTCCGCGTCGGCGTCGGTCGGCAGCGCGAGGATGACGTTGGGATCCGCGTTGGTCTCGATCTGCTGCTCGAGCACCACCAGCGCCTGCTCGAACGCGGCCGGATCCTCGGCCGCGCTCGGCGGCGCCGCGGCAGCGGTGGCCTCGACCATGCGGCAGTGCCACAGCAGCGCCGCGACCTGGGCCACGCGCTGGGGATCGGTGTCGGGCAGGCGCGCGAGCGCCTCGACCGTGCCCTCGCCGCCGCTGGCCAGGAACGCGATCACGGCGCCGTCCTCGGGCTTGAGCTTGAACTGTTCGACGTAGCGCTCGAGCGCAGCGGTCGCGCGCAGCGGCGCGGCCCAGACCTTGCGCAGCTCGTGGCGCACGCGGCCCAGGTCGTAGCGCGCGGTCACGCCGCGATGGATGAGCTCGAGTACGTTGACCTGCAGCAGCGTCGGCTCGCCGTCGGCGCCGGCGACGATGCGGACGGTGCCCTCGGTCAGCGCGAACAGCTCGATCGCGCGGCGCATGCACTGCAATCGCAACAGCGGGCCGAGCTTGGCCTCGGGCAGCGCGCCCGCGGCCACCAGGACCTCGCCCAAGCGCCGGCCGTCGGCGTGCGCGAGCGCCTCCTGCACTGCGGCTGCGGGCACCTGCGCCTGCGAGACCGCGAGCTCGCCGAGGCGGCTGCCGTCCTGCAGGAGATCGGTGCGCACCGGCATGCCGCCGCGGAACCACAGCGTCGCGGGACCGCCGTCGGGGCCGAGTCCATCGAGCATCACCGTGCCGGTGAAGCGCTGCGACAGCAGCCCGAAGAACAACGCCGGCGTCGGCACCTTGGCCAGCTCGACGAACTGCTCGCCTGGGACGTCGTTCACCGCGGCGTCGCCGAGAGTACCAAGGTCGCGCACGAACCGGGGCCTGCGCTCGCGCGTTGCCGCGCGCGGGCCCGCGCGGGCCCGGCCGTGCCGATCCGCCCGCGGCTGCGCGCGCTCGGGTGACGCGGACCGTCACCGGTGCCGCGAAATGTCACCGCCCCGCGCTCGGCCCCTGCCCCGCTTCGGTCCACCACCCACGATCATTGTCGATTTTCGACCCTCGCCCAGGCGGCAAGCCCGGTGCACACTGCATCGAGCCGACGATGCCGAACCTGTCCCACACGCGGCCCTGCGCACGCGGCCGCACGCGAGCACATCGCCAGGCCGGCTTCACCCTCATCGAGCTGATGGTCGTGACCGCGATCCTCGGCATGCTCGCGGCCGTGGCGATCCCCGCGGTCTCCGCGTACTTCCGCCGCGCCAAGACCGCGGAAGCACGCATCCAGCTGGTCAAGCTGTTCGACTCGACCGCGGCGTACTTCAATGCCGAGCACGTCGACCGTGGCGATGTCGCGACGCTGGGCTCGGGCGCGGCCGTCACCAACCAGGCCACGCACCGATGCCCCGCGCCCTCGGGCACGCCCGCGGGTGGCAGCGCCGGCTTCACGCCGTCCATCGACTGCAACCTCGGTCCCGGCGGCCGCTGCGTGCCCTCGGGCACCGGCGGCGGCGGCCCCGGCTACTACGACCTCCGCGAGTGGACCGACAACGACATGTGGAACGCGCTCAACTTCGGCCAGGAGCAGGCGCACTTCTTCCACTACAACTTCACCGCTGCGAACGAGCTCAGCGGCTTCGGCGAGTGCCACTTCACCGCGCAGGCTTTCGGCGACCTCGACGGCGACCTGACGTACTCGACCTTCGAGCGCACCGGTTCGGGCGACCGCCAGGGCATCAACGCCGGGCCGGGCCTCTACATCGATCTCGTGGTCGAGTGACGCGACCGGGGTGACATCGGGGCGAGCGCCGTCGTAGGCTCGCGCCCGCCATGGACCTGTCGTTCTCCCCGGCCGACCTCGCGTTCCGCGACGAAGTGCGCGCGTGGATCGTGGCCAACATGCCGGCCGACCTCCGCGCGATCGCAGAGGTCGACGGCCACTTCGAACACGCCGACACCATGCGGTGGCACCAGCTGCTCGCCGCCAAGGGCTGGGTCGCACCGCACTGGCCGCGCAAGTTCGGCGGCCCCGGGCTGACGCCGACGCAGCGGTTCATGCTCACCGAGGAGCTCGAGCTCGCCGGTGCGCCGCTGCTGTCGCCCTTCGGCCTGGTCATGGTCGGTCCCGCGATCATGCAGTTCGGCACGCCCGAACAGCAGCAGCGTTTCCTGCCGCGGATCCTCGCGGGCGAGGAGGTGTGGTGCCAGGGCTACTCCGAGCCCGGGGCCGGCAGCGACCTCGCGTCGCTTCGCACCACCGCGGTCGACGACGGCGACGCCTTCGTCGTCAACGGGCAGAAGACCTGGACCACCTACGCGCAGTACGCCGACTGGATCTTCGCGCTGGTGCGCACCGATCCCTCGGTCAAGAAGCAGGCCGGCATCTCGTTCCTGCTCATCGACATGAAGAGCCCCGGGGTCGAGGCGCGACCGATGCTGACCATCGGCCACACGCCGGCGTTCTGCGACACGTTCTTCGACAACGTGCGCGTGCCCAAGGCCAACCTGCTGGGCCCGCTGCACGGCGGCTGGACCGTGGCCAAGGCGCTGCTGGGCCACGAGCGCACGCTCATCGCCGCGGTCGGCATGTCGCAGCGGACCATCCGTCGGGTCAAGCGGATCGCCGCCGCAACCCGCGTCGGCGGCCGCACCCTGCTCGACGAGCCGGCCTGGCGCGGCCGCATCGCGCGGCTGGAGATCAAGCTGCAGGCGCTGCAGATGGCCAACTACCGCACGCTCGCGGGCGCGGCGCTCGGCCACGCGCCCGGCCCCGAGTCGTCGATCCTCAAGCTGCGCGGCTCCGAGATCTTGCAGCAGGCGTTCGAGCTCGCGATGGACGTGATGGGCCCCGACGCGCTGTCGTGGTTCAACCAGCCCGGCGTCGTGCCCGAGCTCGAGCAGTGGGTGGGGCCGAGCTACTGCTACAACCGCGCGACCACCATCTACGGTGGTTCCAACGAGATCCAGAAGAACATCATCGCCAAGATGATCCTCGGGCTGCCGGGGACCTGAGAGCGCCGCCATGGACTTCCAACTCACCGACGAACAGAAGTTGTTGCGCGAATCGGTGCGCACGTTCACCAAGCAGCGCTCGCCGGTCTCGCGCTTTCGCAAGCTGCGCGACCGCGCCGCCGAGCAGGGCGGCAGCTGGGACCGCGCGGTCTGGCGCGAGATGGGCGAGCTCGGCTGGCTGTCGCTGCCGTTCCCCGAGGCGATCGGTGGCTTCGGCGGCAGCTTCGTCGACGTCGCGATCGTGCTCGAAGCCTTCGGCGCCACCTTGGTGCCCGAGCCCTACCTCGCCTCGGTCGTGCTGGCCGGCACCGCGTTGCTGCGCGCCGGCGATGCCGCGCAGCAGCAGCAATTCCTCGCACCGATGATCGAGGGCCGCACCGCACTCGCGCTGGCCCACGGCGAACGCGAGCTGCGCTTCGCGGCCGACGCGGCGGGCGCGAGCACCACCGCCACGCGCGAGGGCGGACTCTGGCGGGTCCGCGGTCGCAAGCAGTTCGTGCTCGCCGGCGCCCAGGCCGACGCCCTGGTGGTGTCGGCGCGCCACGGCGAGGGCACCGCGTTGTTCGTGCTGCCGCGGGATCACGCCGGCGTCGCGGTCACGCCCGTGCGCACCCTCGACGGGCTCGGCGCGGCCACGGTCGAGCTCGACGCGACCGTCGCCGACGCACTGCACCTGCCCGGCGACGCCGCCGACGCGCTCGAGCGCGCGCACGATGCCGCCGCGGCGATGTCGGTGGCCGAGGGCCTGGGCGTGTGCCAGGCCGTGCTCGACATGACCGTCGCGCACCTGCGCACGCGCGAGCAGTTCGGCGTCGCGATCGGGACGTTCCAGGCGCTGCAGCACCGCGCGGTCGAGATGTTCGTCGAGGTCGAGCTGGTCCGTAGCATCGCCGTACTCGCGGCGGTGCGCGCGGCCGACGACGACGCGGCGCAGCGGCGCCACGCCGTGAGCGCGGCCAAGGTCCAGGCCGCGCAGAGCGGCCGCTTCGTGACGCAGCAGGCGATCCAGTTCCACGGCGGCATCGGCATCACCGACGAGCACGACGTCGGGCTGTACTTCAAGCGCATGCACGCGCTGGGTCTGGTCGCCGGCGACGAGGAGCACCACGTGCAGCGCTTCGCCGCGCAGCCGCAGTTCACCGCCGGCCTGGGCTGAGTCGTCTGGGGAGCAGGCGCCGCTTCCTCGCCGGCGAAGCCGTCGCGACGCTTCTGCTTCCAGGTCGCTGTCACGACGAGCCTGTCGGCATTCGCCGTCAGGCCGTGAGCGTCTGCGGCTACGGCAGCAGGATCGTCGCGCCGACGGTCTCGCGGGCCTCGAGCGCGCGGTGCACGGCCGCGGCCTCGGTCAGGGGCGCGCGGCGGCCGATGTGCGCGCGCACGTGCCCGCGGCCGAGTGCGTCGAACAGCCGCTGCGCCGCGGCCTCGAGCTCCTCGCGGGTCGCGGTGTAGGCGAACAGCGTCGGCCGCGTGACGTACAGCGAGCCCTTGGCCGCGAGCGTGAGCAGATCGATCGGCGCGGGCTTGCCCGAGGCGTTGCCGAAGCTGACCAGCAGGCCCCGGGGCGCGAGCGCGTCGAGGCTGGCGGCGAGCGTGTCGCGACCGACCGCGTCGTACACCACCGGCACGCCGCGACCGTCGGTGAGCGCGCGGACCTGCTGCGCGAGGTCGTCCGCGTGCGCGTCGAGCACGTGGGCGCAGCCGTGCTCGCGGGCGAGCGCGGCCTTCGCGGGCGAACCCGCGGTGCCGATCACGGTCACGCCGCGGGCGCGCAGCCACTGGCACGCGATCGAGCCGACCCCGCCCGCGGCCGCGTGCCACAGCACCGTCATGCCCGGCTGCACCGCGAAGGTGCGAAAGGTGAGGTACTCGACCGTGAGGCCCTTGAGCAGGATCGCCGCGGCGGTCTCGTCGTCGATGCCGTCGGGCAGCCGCAGCACGTGGCGGGCATCGATCACGCGGGCCTGCGCGTAGGCGCCCACCGGACCGGTCGCGTAGGCGATGCGATCTCCGGGCGCGAGGTCCCGGACGCCCTCGCCCACGACCTCGACGATCCCCGCGGCCTCGCTGCCCAGGCCGCTGGGCAGCGGCAGCGGGTACAGCCCGCTGCGGTGGGACGTGTCGATGAAGTTCACGCCGATGGCGCGATGCCGCACGCGCACCTGCCCCGGACCCGGCGCACCCGGTTCGAGCGCGCAGCCCTCGAGCACCTCGGGTCCACCCACGCGGCAGAAGCGAATCGCGTCGACCATGAGGCACTGTACCGCGGGGCCATTGCTGCCTACACCGTCGCACGCGGTCGCGGCCGTGCCGCTGCTCGGAGCGTGACCCCGGCTACAGCGCGACCCCATCGGCGCGCCGCGCCTGCGATCATCGACACCGAAGTCGCACCTTGCCCGTGCATGCGCGCACAGCTCCGACGAAACTGCATCGCGGCCGTGGTGCGGCGCACTGCCTCCACAGGCTTTGGTGCTAGCGTGCTGCCATGGTGCCGCGTCGTCGCTTCCCCCTCGCGATCGCGCTGTGTTCCCTGCTCGCGTGTCGCCGCGACGACACCGCGGCAGTCGATCCGTGCGCCGGTGGTGCGTGCGCACCGGCGCCGGACTGCGAGCTGGGCTCGTGCATGGGCGATGCGCCGACGCTGGTGAGCCAGCACAGCCCCATCGCAGGCACCGAGATCGAAGCCGGCGCGACGTGTCCGTACGTCGACGGCGTGCTGCCGCCGCGCGAGAGCGTGCTCGACGACAAGCACATCCCCGAGTTCAAGCAGGGCCGCTCGCGCCGCACCAACATGGACTCGGGCGAGGCCACGCCGCAGGACATCCAGCTGCACGAGCAGCTCATGGGCGTGCAGGGCCGCATCTTCGAGTGCCTCGATCTCGCGGCGTGCTACGACCAGTCGATGGATCCGTTCACCGCCGGCGAGCTCGACTTCAAGTTCGAGCTCGAACCCAACGGTCGCGTGAGCGCGGTGACGGTGGTGCCCTCGCCCGAGCTCGCCGATCCGCTGGTGAAGGCCTGCGCGCGGCGCTCGCTGTTCGAGCACCGCTTCCCCTCGTACAGCGGCGCGCGCATGACCGTCAGCTACCGCATCGAGATCGGCGAGGGCTGAGAGGCTGTCCGCGGATGCGGACGGCCTCTGCTCGCGCCAGCGACCGGAAGCAGAAGGGCCCCGAAGGCAGCTTGGCCGGCCCGGGAAGAGGAAGCGGAGCTTCCGCTTCCGTAGGCTGAGCCAGCCGCCCGCGTCGGTCGCCCGGCACGCGGGTGCGCGGTGCTCACGGCGCGGGTTGCTGCAGCTCGGCCTCGAACGGCCAGCCCACGGGTTCGGTGACGAACAGGCGCCCGGGCGCGCGCCCGAACTGCCAGCTGCCCCACAGGTGCACCAGCACCGCGCCCACGGTGAGCACGCGGAACGACCGTCGCGCCGCGACACCACCGAGGCCCATGGCGAGCAGCACCAGCGGCAACCAGTCCACCGCGAAGCGGTAGCTGAACTGGATCTGCCCGCTGTTCTGGTACAGCAGCGACGGCACCGCGCTGCCGAGCGCCGCGAGCAGAAGTGGCACTGCCACCCGCTCCGGCGCGCGGGTCCACGGCGCGAGCAGCAGCCACGGCGTGCTGAGCCACAGCGCCATGCCGTGGATCGACACCCGCAGCAGCGGCAGGCCGCCGACCACCGGCATCAGCGTGAACAGGCACTGCAGGTTGCGCGGCAGGTACTCGAGGTCGAACAGGCCCACGCTCTGGATGCGCGACTGCCAGCGGGTCTCGAGGAAGCGATGGCCGAACTCGAACGGATCCTCGAAGCGGGCCCAGTTGAGCCACGCGACCGCGAGCCCGACCAGCACCAGCGGCACCGCGAAGCGCAGCAACGCTGCGCGCGGGCGGCCGCCGTGCCACCAGAACCACGCGAACACCAGCAGCGCCGGCAGGTGGTTGATGGGCCGGCACGCGATCGCGAGCGCGAGCCAAAGGCCCGCGAGCAGCGGCCGACGCAGTCGCCAGGCGGCGTCGAGGTAGAGCACCAGCGCGAGCGCACCGACGATCTGCCCGGTGAACCACACGCGACCGTGCGCCGCGAGCAAGAGCGCCGGGCTACCGAAGCACCACGCGCACGCGAGCCACAGGTGCTCGCGGCCGCGACCGTCGGCGGTGCCGCGCTCGCGGTCGAGCAGGCGCAGCAACACCACCGGGATCAACGCGCCCAGCAGCAGGGTCAACAGCACGTCGGGCGTGCGCAGGCCCGCGAGCGCGACCACGGGAAGCAGCACCGCCGCGGGTCCCGGCGGGAAGCTGACGTACCACGCGGTCTGCCGCGCGACGATGTCCCGCCGCGGTAGCTCGACGAAGCCGCGACCGATGATCCACCAGCCCTCGGAGGCACGCGTCGCCGGCGTGCACGCTGGCGTGCGGCAGGGGAAGCCACGCAAGCGCTCGCCGTCGCGCAGCTCGAGCGTCGTGACCTGGGCCCAGTCGTCGAAGCGGTGGCCGCTGCAGCGACCGGCGCGGCGGTCCTCGGCCTCGCAGTACCCCGGCGGGTTGCCCGGCAGCGCCAGCTCGCCGCGCAACCAGCCCTGCGCCATCCATACGAAGTGGTTGTCGCGGCTGGGTCGCAGCAAACCCGGCCCGGCCACGATCGCCAGGCCGATGGCGGCGAGCACGAACACCGCGAGCGCCCGCTTGTGCCGGAGCCACACCGCCGCGAAGCGTCCGCCCACGCGCCGCCGATGGTAGCAGCTGGCTCAGCCGCCGCAGGCGTCGGCGAGGTTGCCCATCACGGTGGCGCTGCCGCCGACCATCACGTGGGCCAGCAGCGCCGTGGCCTGGCACGTCGGCAGCGTGGGGTTGTCCTGGACGCGGAAGTCCGCGTTGACGGTGCCCAGGGTGCCCAAACCCGTCAGCGACGCCAGCGCGGCGTTGTCGCGGATGGTCAGGCTGCCGGCCGAGCTCAGCGACGGCGCGGCCGCGAACGACAGCAGCGCAGGGTTGTCCGAGATGTGGAAGTAGTCGCCGACCGACAGCAGCGACGCGAGCCCGTCGATGGTGGTGATCGAGGGGCACTCGCGGATCTGGAAGCCGCCGCCGACCGCGAGCAGGCTGCCGAGCTGGGCGCTCTGCAGCGACGCGTCGTTGACGATGACGACGTCGGTCGCGACCGCCTGCACGTTGGCGAGGCCGGCGAGGTCGACCAGCGCGCCGTTGTTCCGCACGACCAGCTGGCCGCCGACCGCGGTGATGTTGATCAGGCCGTCGACGTTCTGCAGCACGTCGTTGTCCTCGATGCGCAGGTCCGCCGGCGCCTGGGTCAGGCCCGCGAGACCGTCGACGTCCTGCAGCGCGTCGTTGGCGATGACGCGCACGAGGTCGCCGGTCTGGCTGAGGCCGGCCAGGCCGTCGATCTGCTGCAGGCTCGCGTTGCCGGTGATCGAGAGCACGCCGCCCACGCTCTGCAGGCCCGAGAGCCCGTCGAGGTGCACCAGCGAGGCGTTGTCGTGCACCCACAGCGCGTTGCCGATGGCGCTGACGCCCAGCAGGCCGTCGATGTCGACCAGCGCGGGGTTGTGCTCGAGCACGAGGAAGTTGCCGATCTGGTCGAGGTTCGACATCGCGTCGACCTGCTGCAGCGCGGCGTTGTCGTAGATGAGCAGGTTGCCGCCGATCACCAGGATGTCGTCGAGTCCGGCGAGGGATTGCAGCAACGGGTTGCTCTGGATCGTCAGCGAGCTGGCGACCAGGCCCAGGCCCGAGAGCCCGCCGAGGTTGAGCAGCGCGCCGTTGCCCTCCACGCGGACGTCGCCGGTCGCCTCGGTGATGCCGTCGAGCCCCGACAACGACGACAGCGCGCCGTTGCGGATCACGAAGATCGTCTCCACGTCGCCGCCGACCCCGCCCAGGCCCGACAGCGACGACAGCTGGGGATTGTCGATCAGCTGGATCGAGCCGCTGATGCCGGCGACGCCGGCGAGGCCTTGCAGGTCGACCAGCGAGGCCATGTCGCCGATCTCGAGCCCGCCGATGGTGCCGCCGATGTTGCCCAGCGCGTCGATGTCGACCAGCAGGTCGTCGTTCCACACGCGGATGCGGCCGGGCACCGCGGTGATGCCCTCGAGGCCCGCGAGCGATCCCAGCGCCGGGTTGTCGGTCACGAACAGGAAGTCGCCGATGCTGCCGAGCGACGCGAGCGCGTCGAGCTCGAGCAGCGACGGGTTGACCGTGACGTAGAGATATCCGCCGACCGACTCGAGCCCGTCGAGGCCGTCGAGCCGCTGCAGCCCCGGGTTCTCGCGGATGTCGAGCGAACCAGCGATGCTGCGCAGGCAGTGCAGCGGCGTCAGATCGGCCTCGTCGTACTGCTGCACGTAGAGCGTGCCAGTGATGCTGTCGAACCCCTCGAGCGCGGCCGCATCGTCGGCGTTGCGCACGATTGCATCGCCGACGAACGGGCCCATGCCACAGCCGGGCGTCGTCGTGGTCGAGCTCGAGCCCTCCGACGAGCTCGACTCCGAGGAGCTCGAGCCCGCGGTCGTCTCGCTCGAGCTGTCGACCATCGCGGTGGTCGCAGGGTCGGTGGTCGACACCGTCGTGCCCAGCGTCGTGGTCGTGGCCGGGTCGGTGTCGCCGGTGGAGCTGCTCGACTCGCCGGTGCTCGCGTCGGCGAAGACCCCGAACTCGCTGCGGCCGCAGCCGCTGCCGAGCAGCGCGACCATGGCCCACATCACCGACTGCGGCCGCACCCGGCCCGTGCCCGCACTCGTTGGCGTTCGACCCAATCGCACGCCGGGAGTGTGTTCCGGACGGACGAAAACTGTCAAATCGAACGGGACGCCGTGGCCCCGCCGCCGACGCCGCCGGGGCCCAGTCCCCGCCCGGCCGCACGCGCCGCAGGGCGGCGCGCGCCGCGACGCCGCGCCTGCGAGGATCCGATATCGTCGATCGTGGCGCTTCGTCGGCGCTCGACCATGGCCTTCGAGTTCCGTTCGAAGCTCCCCCAACCGCGGCAACGATTCCTCGCCGCCGTGGTCGAACACGGCCTGCAGAGCAACCTGCGGACGCCGGAGGAATTCCTGCGCCACTTCTCGCCGGTCACGATCATGCTCGCGCTGGGCGAAGAGCCGACACTGCGCGCACGGATCCTCGAGACCACCGTGGGCACGCGGCCACGCATCGCGCTCAAGAAAAGCCCCGAGAGCTCGGGCGAGGACCTCCGCATCGCGCTCGAGGAGGGCGAGACCGACGCGGCGACCGTGATGCGCACGTTCGAGCCCGACGATCGCATCCGCTACCTCGACAACCAATTCGTGTGGGCCTTCGTGGTCGAGCCGCGTTTCTGGCTGCACACCGCGACCTCGACCGAGCGCCTGCAGGCCATCCGCGCGCACACGGCCTACGTGCTCGAGGCGGCCCTGGCCGAGGGGCTCGTCAGCCACCGCGAGATCGTTCGCGCCATCTCGGTCCCGACCCTGGTCGAGTATCTGCCGCGCGACGAGATCGCCAACGTCATCGAACGCGCGCTGCTCGATGGCCGCGACCGCACGCCGTTCGCGGAGGCCACGCTGTTCGACGTCATCGGGCTGCGCACCCTGGTCGACCACGTGCCGCTGGCGACGATCTGGGAGTGGGTCATCGGCGCCAAGATCGCCAGTCCGGCCGGCTTCGCGCCCGACACCGAGCCGTTGTTCGACGAGGCCGAGGCCCACCCCGACGCGCACGACGTCACCGTGATCTCCGGCGGCACCGTCGAGGCCGCGCCGATCGCTCGACGCGCCTGAGCCGGCGCATCATGGCCGCTCGCGCAGCCAGCGATCGATCGCGGCGATCGCGGCGGTGCCGCGCCGACCGAGCTGCGCGTACTCGCGGCGGGCCTGCCGCGCCAACGCCCGCGCGAGCACGGGCTCGTGGCCCTGCGCCTGCAGCACCCGCGCGAGCGCGAAGCGGGGCTCGGCGCGCAGCTCGGGCCCGACCTCGGCGCGATCGAGCAGGTCGAGCGCGTGCCGCAGCGCCGCGACGGCCCCGCGCGCGTCGCCCAGCGCTGCGCGGCTGCGACCGATGCCGGTCCACGCGGCACCGACGTAGGTGTGCCCCTCGGGCAGGCTGCGACGCAGCAGCGCCAGCGCGCGCTCGTACTCGGCCAGCGCGCCGCGGGCATCGCCGCCCTCGAGGTGCAGCTCCGCGATGTTGCACAGCGTGACGCCGACCGCCGGGTTCTCGGCGTCGAGCCTCGTCCACAACGCGTGCGCGCGCTCGGCCGCGGCCAGGGCCTCGTCGCGGCGGCCGGCGTCGCGCAGCGCCACCGCGAGGTTGTTGAGCACCACCCGCAGGCTCGCGTCCTCGCGGCCTCGGGCCCGCTCGAGCACCGTCAGCGCGCGGCGATGGTGCGCGAGCGCGGCCTCGGACTCGCCCAGCAGGCCCAGCACCGCGCCTTGATTGACCAGCGGATCGGCGATCGCCGGATGATCCGGACCCGAGAGCGCGAGGCGAATGAGGTAGGCCTGGGCGAACCACGCCGCGGCCACGCCGAGCTCGCCGCGGACCATGTGCACGCTGCCGAGGTTGTTGCACAACACCGACAGCTGCTCGTCGAGCGGCAGGCCGAACTCGGCCCGCAGCGCGAGCGCGCGCCGGAACGCCGCCAGCGCGTCCTCGTGGCGGCCCTCGTCGCCGTAGACCACGGCCTGGTTGAGCATCAGCTCGAGTCGCCGCTGCACGTCGGCGTCGATGCGCTGGGCGATCTCGGCGGCGATCGAGGCGTACCAGTGCGCGCGGCGGCTCGCGCCGCCGAGGTGACCCTCGGCGTAGACCAGGTCGATGAGCGCCTCGAGCCGCTCGCCGTCGGCGCCCGCGACGTCGGCATCGCGCAGCGATCGCTCCAGCGCGTCGATCGCCGGCGCCAGCGAGCCCATGCTCGCGCGCGACTGCCCCTCGACCAGCCGCGCGCGCGCGGCCTGCAGCGGCTGCGCCGCAGCGTCGGCATCGGCGGCGATGCGCTGCGCGGCCTCGGCCGCGGCCTCGAGCCGATCGGCGTGTTGCCATGCCCGCGCCTGGGCCAGCCGTGCCGCAGCGAGCGCGCTCGCGTGTTCACGGGCGTCGTCGTCGGCCGCGACCGCGACGACCTCCTCGATGCACCGCGCCGGCGGTGGCAGGGCCGCGGCGGCCTCACGTGCGTGCTCGATGAGCTCGGCATCGGCGTGTTCGAACAGCGCGACAGTGGCGTCGAACTCGTCGCGGCGCTCTTGCAGGCACGCGCTCGCGCGTTGGTACGACGGCTCGGGCCGCACGCGCGCGACGAAGGTCTGCAGGCACAGCTCGTCGTGGGTCTGCGCCCAGGCCGCGCGTGCGCGTCGAGCAGCGCGGCGCTGCTCGACCAGGCCGCGGCCGCGAACGGCAGCTCGCTCGCGGCGAAGGCCTCGGCCGCGGCGGTGCGGCGGCCCTCGTGCCAGAACTCGCCGCGGTCGCGGCGCCCTGGTCACACGACGGCGCGGCGCGCGAGCCAGCCGCGCGCCCACGCCCAGAGCCGCGAGCGCGACCGCAGCGGTCGCGAGCCCGGCGGGCCGCCGCAGCCAGCCCTGCCGCGCGCGCCGCAGCGCGTCGATCAGCCCGCGCATGTCCTCGAAGCGATCGCCGGGCGCCAGCTGCAGACCGCGCTGCAGCACCCGCACGATCCGCTTGGGCGGCCGCAGCACCGGCGTGGTGAGGTTGCGCTGCAGCACCGCGGCCTCGTACTCGCGCCGGGTGCGGCCGGCGAACGGCCGCACGCCGCACAACGCCTCCCACGCGGTCACGCAGAAGCCGAACTGATCGCTGCGGCGGTCCGGTGCATGGCCCAGCAGCAGCTCCGGCGCGATGTAGCCGACCGTGCCCACGGCCGCGCCCACCGTGAGCTCGGTGCTGCTCGCGGCGGCGCTGCCGGACTCCGGCGCCTCGCCGGCGAAGCGGCGCGCGAGCCCGAAGTCGAGCACGCGCACGACCCCGTCCTCGCCCACGAGGATGTTCGAGGGTTTGACGTCGAGGTGGATGATGCCGGCGGCATGCGCGGCGGCGAGGACCCTCGGCCGCCGCCAGCAACACGTCGAGGACCTCGGTCCAGTCGCGTGCGCGCGCGCGTTGCCACTGCTCGAAGCTGTGGCCCGCGACGTACTCGAGCGCGACGTAGACCTGCTGCCCGAACACGCCGACGTCGTAGACCCTGACGACATTGCGATGCGACAGCTGCGCGAGCGAGCGGGCCTCCCCGATCAGCGCATCGCGATCGCGATCGCGGTCCCGCGCCCGCGGCAGCAGCAGCTTGAGCGCGACGTTGCGGTCGAGCTCGGGGTCGAACGCGAGGTAGACCATGCCCATGCCGCCGCTCGCGAGCGGGCGCAGCAGCACGTAGCGGCCGACCTCGTCGCCCGGGCGCAGGCCCGCACCACCACCGCCGTCGTCGTCGCGGCCCTCGGCCACGGCGCCGGCGTCGGTGACGGGCTCCGCCGCCATCGACGTGGGGCTGTCGGACACGCGCGAACGAGGATATCAGCTGGCTGCAGCCGCGCCGCCGCGCGCCGTCAGGAGCGCTCGCGAACGCACAGGATCCGGCCGGCGTCCCAGCCCGCGGGCACCGGGCTGATGCGCTCGCGCTGACCACGAGCACCAGCCGCAGATCGCCGAAGGTGTCGCCCTTGGTCACCGACCAGTACGAGCCCTTGCGCAGCATCTTGGCGCGCGACATCGACACGAGCTCGCCGATCTCGGGCAATCGCCATCCGGAGATGCCCGCGACCTCGAGCTTGTCGCAGTAGCCCGCGGCGCCGCGGAAGTCGTCGGGCTTGCGCGACTCGGGCGCGACCACGAAACACGTCGAGCGCCCGGATCCGCGCTTGCGCAGCGCCGCGACGATGGTCGGCGCGTCCTCGGCATCGGGCAGCGCCGTCGTCGCGCCGCGATCACCGGACTCGGCGAGACCACGGGCGACGCCGCGACAGGTGGCGCAGCCGGCGACGCCGCCGGCGCGAGCGCGGCGGTCATGGCCGCGTGCTGGACCGGGGTCTGCACACCCTCGGCCGGCGCGCGCGGGCTCGGGCTCGGCGGTCGTCGCATCGTCGCGCTGCACCAGCACCCACGACGCCGCCGACACCGCGAGCGCGAGCGAGGCAGCGACCATCGCGAGGCGCCGGCGACCGATCGGCGCAGGCACGGTCGCGTCGAGCAACGTGGTCGTCGCCGCGAGCGGTGGCGTCGTCGGCGTGGGCACGCTCGCAGGACCCGCCGGGGTGCCCGCGCCCTGCGGCGGCGCGTCGGCGTCGAACGACGGCGGCACCACGGCGTAGCCGGCGGCGCCGCCACTGGCCTTCGCGGGTGCCGGCGGCAGCGGGCGTTGGGCGGCCTCGGCAGCGCGATCGGGCGGCGCGGGCGGACGCGGCAGGCCCAGCGCGCGCGGCAGCTCCGAGACCGTCGCGATCCGCCGGACCAAGGTGGTCACGCGCTGGGCGAACTCGCGCGCGCCGCCGGGCGAGAGCGGCAGCGACAGCGATCGCGACATCGGCACGCCGAGGTCGCGCAGCAGCTCGCGCAGGGCCTCGGCCCGGTCGCCGGTCATCGCGGGGCCGCGCGCGACCACGAACAGGCCGCGACCGCCGAGCTTGGCGCACGCCTCCATGAGTGGCGCGTCGGCGTCCGCGATCGCCACGGTCGTCACCGGGTGGCCCAGCGAGCGCAGCTCCGCCGCCGCGGATGCCGCCGCGTCGTCCTCGCCGCTACCGTGCGCGAGCACGATCATGAACCCGTCCCGCCGAACCTCCGCCATCGCCTTCGGATCGTCCTCGATCCAATTGTGTGCATCGTCAGCGGTCGCGATGCAACAAGACGTAGTGTCCGAGGTCACCGCGGCGGATCCTGAGCCGAACGCCGCGCTCGAGGTCGGCCTTGTCGAGCAAGCTCTCGGCCTGCGACGCCGAGCGCACGGCCTGGTCGCCGACCTCGACGATGACGTCGCCCGGCTCGATTTCGTCCGACGCGAGCGAGTCCGGCGCCACGCCGGCGACCACTGCACCCTTGCGCACGTCGAGGCGCCAGCGCGTACGGACCTCGTCGCTGGGATCGACCAGCTGGAGCCCGAGCTCCGGCGGCGGCGCGACCTTGGGCTTGCCCGGACGTGCCGACTTCTTGCGCTTGGCGCCATCGCCCTGGCCCGGCAACGCCGCGAGCTCGAGCGCGACCGTGCGGGTCTTGCCGTCGCGGAACACCGTCAGCTCGACCTTGGTGCCGGGCCTGCGCTGGGCGACACCGTTGCGCAGGGCGACCATGTCGCGCACGGACTTGCCGTCCAGCGCGGTGATGATGTCGCCGGGCACCAGCCCGGCCTTGGCCGCGGGGCCCTTGCCGTCGACGTCGTCGACCAGCACGCCGTCGTGGCCGCGCAGACCGAAGGAGCCGGCGAGGCGCTCGTCGAGCTTGCCCATGACGATGCCCAGCCAGCCGCGCTCGACCGACCCGTGCTCGATGAGCTGTGCCATCACGACCTTGGCCAGGTCGATCGGGATCGCGAAGCCGACGCCGTTGCTGCCGCCGCTCTGGGATGCGATCGCGGTGTTGATGCCGATCAGGCGCCCTTGCAGGTCGATGAGCGGACCGCCGGAGTTGCCTTGGTTGATGGCCGCGTCGGTCTGGATGAAGTCGCCGTAGTCGGTGATGCCCATGCCGCCGCGACCGACCGCGCTGACGATGCCGACGGTGACGCTCTTGGCCAGACCGAAGGGACTGCCGGCGGCCATGACCCACTGGCCCACGCGCACGCGCTCCGACGACGACACCACCGCTGGGACCAGCCGCGGCGCGTCGATGCGGATCACCGCGAGGTCGGTCTTGGGGTCGGTGCCCACGACCGTGGCCGTGAACTCGCGCTCGTCGTGTAGGCGCACGCGCAGACGCTCTGCGCCCTCGACCACGTGGTTGTTGGTCAGGATGTAGCCCTTGTCGTCGACGATCACGCCGCTGCCGAGCCCGCGCACGGTGCCGTCGGGCGGACCGAACGGGCGCAGGAACGCCGGCATGTCGCCGGTGTCGAGCTCGCGCTCCATGGTGATCGAGACCACCGAGGGTCCGATGTTCTGCGCCGCGCGCTCGAACGCCCGCTCGAGCTGCTCGAGGCTCGCGGTCGCCGGGGCGACGTCGGCAGCCACGCGCACGTCGCTGGCCGCGACGTCGGGGCCCGCGCGGCCAGGGGTCGTGACGTGGGCACAGCCGCTCGCGAGCGCGGCGAGCAGCGGGGCAGTCGACCAGAAGCGAGACGTCAGCAGGGCGCGTGGGGCGGACACCGGCAGAAACCTCCTCGAGGCGAACGTGCGCCGAGGCCAGCAGTATAGCTGCCGGCCCCGGCGCTGCCATGCGACGCGGGGTGGTGCTCAGGCGCCCGTGGTCGACGGACCCTTGACCGCGATGGTGCGCGGCTTGAGGCTCGCGCGCTTGGGCAGGCTGAGCGTGAGCACGCCCGCCTCCAGCTTCGCCTCGATGGCCTCGAGATCGATGCCCTGCGGCAGCGTCAGGGTGCGCTCGAAGCTGTAGTCACCGCGCTCGCGTCGCAGCGTGGGCTTGTCGTTGGCCGACTTGCGCGCGCCCTTGATCGTGAGCCGCTCGGGCGCGGCGACGATCTCGATGTCCTCGGGCGCGAGGCCGGGCACGTCGGCCTCGACCACGAAGCGGTCGTCGTCCTCGCGCACGTCGATGGGCACGCGCATGGCCGGGGGCCGGCGATCGAGCTCACCGAACACACGGCGGCTGAGCTCGCTGAATTCCTTGTACGGGTCGTAGTGGAGCAGATGGGCGATCATGGCGGGTCTCCTGGGTGCCGCGGCGTCGTCGGCCCGGCGGCGCGTGCACGCGAGGATTCGCGTGACACCGCCGACGAGCGCGCTCGCATCACCGCGCGCGGGTTGGGGTTGGCGTCGGGGTCCCGACCGTCCGCGGGGTCTCGCGGCGCCGGCCGGTCCGGGCTCGTCGCGGAAGTTGGGGCCGCGCCGGCAGCCGTCAAGGGTCGCGTCGCCGAGCACGACGTCGTGCACGTCACCGGCGACGCGGCCGCCCCAGACCACCGCGCGGCGCACCGTCGCGCCGGCTTCGACCTCGACGCCGGGCTCGAGCTGCACGTGGGGCCCGACCCGCGCGCCCGCGCCGACGCGGACCCCGGGTCCGATCCACACCGGCGCGACGATCTCGGCGCTGGCATCGACCACCGCCGCCGGGGACACCCCGGTGACGAAGTCGGGCGCGAACGGCAGCGGCACTGCGCCGTCGAGGGCATTGCACACGCCCTGCAGGTAGCGCTCTGCGGTGGAATGCTCCCACCAGTAGCGCTCGCTCACAAAGCCGTGCAGGCCCTCGCCGCTGTCGAACAGCGAGGTATAGGCCGTCCGCACGATGCACTGCTCGCCCTGCGGCGGCACGCGATCGAGGAACTGCGGCTGCATCACGTGGATGCCGGTGAACATCAGCGACGGTGTCACCGGCGGCGGTACCTCGACCGCCGGCGCACGACCGAGCAGCCGCACGATGCGGCCGTCGGCGGCGAGCTGCTGGCTGCCCCAGCGCTGCGCGTCGGGGTCCGGGCGCACGACCATGGTCGCCTCGGCCCGACGCTCGCGGTGTCGCTGCAGCACCGCGCCGAGATCGAGGTCGACCAGGACCTTGCCGTTGAACACGACGATGGGGGTGCCGTGGCCGTCGTCGAGCAGCGGTCGCGCCTGTCGCAGACCACCGCCGGTGCCGAGGATCTGTCCGTGCTCGCGCGAGTACGCGATCGCGACGCCGTCGCGCGAGCCGTCGCCGAGCTCGTGCTCGATCTGCTCGCCGAGGTGGTGCAGGTTGACGACGATCTCGCGGATGCCGTGGTGCTTCAGGTAGCGCACGGCCCAGCGCACCAGCGGCGCGCCGCACACCGGCAGCATCGGCTTGGGCCGCGCGCGGCGAGCTCGCCCAGGCGCGTGCCGAAGCCAGCCGCAAGGATCATCGCGCGCGGCGCCATCGCACGTTGGTCTATCAGCGCGTCCGCGGCCGCGCAAAGTCCGGGCTCAAAACACCCACACCAGGCTCTCGAGGATGAACATCGTCAGCGCGATCCCGCCGACCATGATGGCGACCACGCCCAGCCCGCGCAGGATGCCCGCGCGCGCCGCGGCCTGGACCTGCTGCCGCAGCGCCGCGTAGCCCTGGGGATCGGCGGCCGCGTCGCTGCCCAGCTCCGCGAGCGTCGCCGCGGCCGCGCGCCGGTGGCTGCGGATCATGCCCAGGGTCATCGCGCCCAGGAACAGCGCGCCGCCCCCGAGCAAGAACACGCGCATGGCCGTGCGCCAACGCCCCTGCTGCTGCAGCAGCTCCTGCTCGAGCCGCGGGCGCGTCGCGACCGCGACCGGTGGGCCGAAGATCGAAGGCGGCAGGGTCCCGAGCAGGAAGCCGCGCGCACGTGCGATGCCCTCGCGATCGAGTGTGAGCGTGCCGATGCGATCGAGGAACGCGCGCTCGAGCGCCGCGTCGTAGTCGCGCTCGACCCGGGCATCGTCGGCGTGCGCGCGCTGCAGCGCGACCAGCTCGAGCAAGGCGTCGCGCCCGCGCGGATCGGCCTGCGTCACCTGCACGCGCACGAACGCGGTCGACTCGCCCGGCGCGGTGACCTGGTTGTGGGCCTCGAACTGCACCACGCCCGCGAGGCCCGCGGGTGTCGTCCACGGCCGCGGCGGCTCGCGCCCGATCACCGGCGGCGTCATCACGTCGACGAAGGCGCCGTCGTCGCCGTGCACGTCGACGTAGATCGGCAGCTTCGCCGACAGGCCCCAGACCTTGAGCTCGATTGCGTCACCGGGCGCCACGACCTCGGGCGCGGCCGAGGCCATGACACCGCCGGCGAAGCTGACCAGTCGCACCAGGCGGTGTTGCGTCACCGCACCGCCGCCGTCGAGCAGGCGCACGTCGAGCCGCAACACCTCGCTGCCCAGCGGTCCCTCGAGCCGCACCAGGCCCAGCGCGTCCGGGCTGCCGCGGAACAACACCGGCGGCCGCTCGCCGTCGCCGGTCTTGCCCATGAACTCGCCGTCGGGCAACGCGACCTCGATCATGCCGACATGCGGCGCGCCGGCGCCGTCGGTGACGCGCACGAACACGACGTTGTCGAAGCCCGCGAGCAGACGCCCCGCGGGTCGCACGACCACCCGTGCGCTGGTGAGCTGGGCGTCGCTGTCGTCGCCGTACTGCAGCGTCGAGCCCGCGACGATCGGTCGAGGCGCGCGCACCGGCCGATCGGCCACGACATCGACCTCGATGCGCTCGTGCATCGCGTCGACACCGTCGGCCGTGACGTCGAGCACGAGCGTCGCAGGCCCGGGCACCAAGGTCGCAGGTAGCTGCAGGCTCTGTTCGCCGCCGGCGCCGTCGGCGACGATCGCGAGCTGTGCCAGCGGCGTCGTCACACCACCCTGCTCGACCGCCGCGTGCATGCGCGTGCCCACGATCGGACCGCTGCGGGCCGCCACGATCTGCGCGCGGATGCCGAGTCGCTCGCCGGGCTGCCACGTGCTCTCGACCTGCACGATGAGGCTGTGGCGCACGTGCATCGTCGAGACCCACAGGCTGAGCACCAGCGCGACCGCGAGCCCCAGTGGCCCCGCGAGCACCAACATGCGGCCGAAGCGGACGCGACGCAGGGGTGAGCTGATCCAGTCGAATGCGTCGTCGTCGCCCCGCGGGCCCGGCGTCTCGCCCGGCGTGCCAGGGCGCAGAGGCTGCCGCGGTGCGCTCACCGGGCCACCTTGGCGGTGCTCGCGGGGTTGTCGTATGCTGCGCCCGCACGCATGAAGGTCAGTGTCATTGGAACGGGATACGTCGGGCTCGTCGCCGCCGCAGGCTTCGCCGAGCACGGCAACGACGTGGTGTGCGCCGACATCGACGAGTCGAAGATCGCACGACTGCGGGCGGGAGAGATCCCGATCTTCGAGCCGGGGCTGGACGTGCTCGTGGCCCGCAACGTCGAGGCCGGCCGGCTGCGCTTCACCTCCGAGAACGCCGAGGCCGCGCGCCACGCCGAGGTGATCTTCATGGCGGTCGGGACACCATCGGCGCCCGACGGTTCCGCCAACCTGTCGTATCTGTTCGAAGCCGCGCGCGACATCGCCAGGCACCTGCCGGGCCCGGTGGTGGTCGTGAACAAGAGCACGGTCCCGGTCGGCACCGCGGAGCGAGTCGGCCGCATCATCTCCGAGCTCACGCCGCATCGGGTCGTGGTCGCGTCGAACCCCGAGTTCCTCAAGGAGGGCACCGCGGTGGACGACTTCCTCTACCCCGACCGCGTCGTCATCGGCACCGACGACGAGGACGCGCGCGAGCTGCTGTCACGACTGTACCGGCCGTTTCTGCGCCAGAGCGATCGCATCGTGTACATGGACGCGCGCTCCGCCGAGATCACCAAGTACGCCTGTAACGCCTATCTCGCCACGCGCGTGTCGTTCATCAACGACATCGCCAACCTGTGCGACCTGGTCGGCGCCGACGTCGAGAAGGTGCGCCACGGCATGGGCACCGACCCGCGCATCGGCAACAAGTTCCTCTACCCCGGCGTCGGCTACGGCGGTTCGTGCTTCCCCAAGGACACGCGCGCGCTGCTCGACACCGCGCGGGCGCACGGCCTGTCGCTGAGCCTGGTCGCCGCGGCCGAGCGCATCAACGAGGCGCAGAAGCTCCTGCTCGTGCGCAAGGCCCGGCAGCTGTGCGGCGACTTCGCCGGCAAGACCTTTGCGCTGTGGGGCCTCGCGTTCAAGCCCAACACCGACGACGTGCGCGAAGCCCCGGCGCTGCGCATCGCCCGGTCGATGCTCACCGACGGCGCCAAGCTGCGGCTGCACGATCCCGAGGCCGGGCCCAACTTCGTGTCGGACCTCGGGGACAGCAACGGCGTGACCCTGGTGGAGGACATGTACGAAGCGGCCCGTGGTGCCCACGCGCTGCTGCTGGTCACCGAGTGGCGGCAGTTCCGTTCACCGGACTTCGAGCGCCTCAAGCAGCTGATGGCCGAGCCGGTCCTGCTCGATGGGCGCAACCAATGGGACCGCGCGCAGCTGGAGGCCATGGGCTTCCGCTACGCCGGCGTCGGTCTCTGAGGCCCGTGACGCTCGCGGCGGCCGCGACCACAGCCGCCGCGCGCCCGCGGCTCACTCCTCTTCGTAGACGGAGCCGGGATCCAGCTCCAGCGAGAAATCCACGATGCGCGGCGCGCCGTCGTAGGTGGGGAACGGCGCCTTGTCGACCGCCTGCTTGAGGCAGGTCTTGAGCTGCTCGTCGCGATCGTGGTGGCTCGAGATCGAGGCGTTGATGCCCAGCGGCCGCGAGTCCTTGGGGTTGAGCTTCACGCTGATGGCGAGGTCGCCCTCGAGCTGCTTCTCCGCCTTGATACCCTTGCGCGACTTGTAGTCGGCGACGCAGCTGTCGAGATCGCCGTAGCTCGAGTCCATCGCCTTGCGGATCTCGTAGTCGTCGGGCATCTCGCCTCCGCCTCCGCCGTCGCCGAACTCGAAGCCGATGTCGGCGTTGGGATCGAACGCCTGGATGCTGGCCTTGACCGTCCGCTTCGACGCTCGGGACTTGTCCACGCCCTTGCAGCCGACCGCTGCCAGGCCGACGAATACGCACAGGGTCATCGCACCGAAGGACTGCAGGGACTTCGTCTTGGTCATCGTGGGACTCGCTCGCTGCCGGTTCCGAATGGTAGCGTACCGCCAGGGCCGCGGCGGTTTCACAGCGACGGCAGCTTCGGGGACAATATTCCGCGGCCCCGGCAGCCGGCGTTAAGATCGAGGCGACTTGTCCCACACGCATCCACCCGTCTCCGCCCAGTGCCCCTCGTGCCGACTGCACGAGCTGGTCGTCGTCAGCTTGCGGCGCGACGCCTCGGGCAACTGGGTGCAGGTCGACGGCGGCGGCTGGTTTCGCAAGCGCCCACCGCCCTCTACGGCGGAGCTCGAGGTCCAGATCGACGCGTGCCCGGTGTGCTTCGGCGCGTGGTTCGACCCCGGCGAGCTCGACGTGCTCGCCGGCAAGCTCGAGGGCGTCGAGACCGTGCTCGAGGACGAATCCGCGCCGAGCCAGCGCGGCTGTGTGCACGGCCACGGGCCCATGCGCGAGCACCACCTGCCCGGGGTGATCTCGACGCCGCTCGACCGCTGCGCGACGTGCGGCGGTCTGTGGCTCGACGGGCACGAGCGCCGCAAGCTCGCGCAGGCCTCGACCAGCGAGGGTCAGGGCACCAAGACCGAGCGTTGGTTCAAGCGCGGCGCGATCTGGGCGGCCCAGGTGCTCACGCACCTGCCGGTCGAGGTCGACAACCCCGCCCGCGCGACGCCGTGGATGGTGTTCCTCGCGCTCGCGGCGTTCGTCGGCATCTTCCTCGCGCAGCAGGCCGGTGCGATCGACACCGAGTACTACGGCATCCTGCCCGGCCGCATGAAGCACGAGGGCGACTACTGGACGCTGCTGACGTACATGTTCCTGCACGGCAGCTGGGCCCACCTGCTGGGCAACGCCTACTTCCTCTACACCTTCGGCGACAACATCGAGCACCTGTTCGGTCGCGTCCGCTTCGCGATCTTCTTCGTGCTCACCGGTGTGATCGCCGGCGTGGTCCACGTGCTGTTGACCAAGAGGACCGGCATCCCGGTGGTCGGGGCCTCGGGCTCGATCGCGGGGGTGCTCGCGGTGTACCTGTGGGCGTTCCCGCGGCAGCGGCTGTTCCAGGTCATCCTGTGGATCCAGCTCAAGATCCCGGTGTGGTCGTACCTGTTCGTCTGGGTCGGCTTCCACATCCTCATGGGTTTTTGGGGCAAGGGCGCCGGCGCCGAGGGCGTGGCGTGGTTCGCCCACCTGGGCGGCTTCCTCGTGGGCATCTCGGTCGCGCCGCTGATGCTCGCGCTGCGCCGGCGCGAGGTCGCACGCCGCGTGAAGGTGCCGGCGTTGGCGTGAGGCCGCCGGGGCTGCCACGCTAGCGGGCGATGCTCCACTTCGACGGGCTCCAGAGCCACGTGCTCGCGCGCTGCATCGATCGCTTCCGCGAGGCCTTCGACCGCGACCTCGTCAACGTGCTCGCGCGCGAGCTGCGGGGCTTCCGACCGGCCGAGGCCCGCGAGATCCTCGACGAGCTCGACGTGATGCAGCGGCAGCTGGTGACGCGCCCGTCGCTGCATTCGCCCCAACCCAGCGAAGCGTGGCCCAGCACCGCGGTGCACGAGATCCACGCGCGCCTGCTCAAGCGCATCGTGCTCACCCAGCGGCTGGCGCTCGCGCGCGAGATCGACGAGCCGCGCCAGCGCACGACCCATCGCGAGGCCATCGGCTGGCTCGAACGCGAGCTGCGCGTGCTCGACGCGCTCATGCAGCTCGAGTGGATGGTCGAGGCGCGCCCGGCCCGGCTGCCGCGGTTGACCGACTACCTCACGATCCGTCACGCCGAGGCGCTGGCGCAGCTCGGGCCGCCGCCACCGGCGACGCAGTTCGACGACAAGTTCGGCATCCTCGCGGCCGGCTCGGCGCTGCTGCCCGAGCTCGCCCACGTGCGCGCGCGCTGCGAGCTGCGCGAGCGACCGGTGGCGCTGTGCTACCTCGACATCGACGACTTCAAGGCCTACAACACCCGCTTCGGTGAGACCCGCATCGATCGCGATCTGCTGGCGCCGTTCATGGCCCTGCTCGAGGCCGCGGCGTTCATGCGCGGCAGCGCCTATCGCATCGGCGGCGACGAGTACGTCGTGGTCTTGCCCAACGCCGACAGCGAGATCGCCGGCCGCTTCGTCGCCAGCTTCGCCGCGGCGTTGCGCGAGCTGCGGTGCCCTGGCATCGAGCCGGTGCCCACGGTCTCGGCCGGCGTGGTCGAGCTGAAGCCGGACTGCCCGCTGACCGAGCGCGAGGCGCTGTCACGGGCCGATCGCGCCAAGGCCTTCGCCAAGGCCGCGGGCAAGGCCTGCACCGCCAGTTACGGCCACGCGCTCATGCGCGAGTCGGATCTGTCGCTGCTGGGACGCTGAGCCGGACGTCGCCTCAGCCCTTGTCGTCGACCGGGCGCCAGGCCGTGGCCGCGAGATCGCCCTCGGCGAAGCCGAAGAAGATGCGCATCTGCTCGCGCAGGAACTCGCGCCCCTTCTCGCTCTGGAGATCGACGCCGTAGGTGTTGATGTAGCGCGGCGATTCCCGCAGCCACATCTGCCACGCCTGCTGGCTGACGTTGTCGAACAGCAGCTGACCGAAGTCGTCGGTGAACGGGCGGAACGCGATCCCCGGCAGCTCCTGCTTGAGCTTCTTGCAGAAAACCATGCGCGGCTGGTTCATGACGAGTTCTCGGCGGCAGCATACGCGAGGCCGCCGGCGCGGGCAAACCGCCGCGGCGGCGCAACGCAGGCCCGGCTCACGCCGTCGCGAGCGCCCGCGTGACCACGTCGAGCGCGGCCGAGACCGGGATGCGCACCTGCGTGCGGTCGTCGCGGTGGCGCAGCGTGACGGTTTCGTCCTGCAACGTCTGGGTGTCGACCGTGAGTGCGTAGGGCGTGCCGACCTCGTCGTGGCGGGCGTAGCGACGACCGATGGCGTGCTGCTCGTCGTACTTGGCGGCGATGCCCGCGGCGAGGAAGCGCTCGACGATCTTGCGCGCGACCTCGGGCATGCCGTCGCGCTTCACCAGCGGCAGCACCGCGGCCTTGATCGGGGCCAGCCGCGGGTGCAGTCGCAGCACCGTGCGCGCGCCCTTGCCCTCCGCGTCGGCGGGCTCCTCCACGTAGGCGTCGCACAGCACCGCGAGCAGGCCCCGCGTCGCGCCGGCTGCGGGCTCGATCACGTGCGGCAGGCAGTGCCAGCCGGGCTTGCCGGTCGCAGGGTCGACCGCCTCCTGATCGAAGTACGTCAGCTTCTTGCCCGACTCGCGGCTGTGCGCACCCAGGTCGTAGTCGGTGCGGCTGGCGATGCCCTCGAGCTCGTCCCAGCCCCACGGAAACAGGTACTCGACGTCGAAGCAGCCGTCGCTGTAGTGCGCGAGCTCGTCGGCGCCGTGGGCCCGCAGCCGCAGGTGCTCGGGGTCGAGCCCCAGCGAAGTCCACCAGCGCAGGCGCATGTCCTTCCAGTACTCCAGCCACTTGGGCCCCTCGCCCGGCGGCACGAAGTACTCCATCTCCATCTGCTCGAACTCGCACGAGCGGAAGATGAACTTCTCGACCTTGACCTCGTTGCGGAAGCTCTTGCCCATCTGCGCGATGCCGAAGGGCAGCTTGAGACCCATGCTCTGCTGCACGTTGAGGAAGTTGACGAACATCGCCTGCGCGGTCTCGGGTCGCAGGTACACCGCGCTGGCCTCGAGCGCCGCCTCGACGCGCATGCGGATCTCGTGCTCGTCGACGCCCTCGGCGACCGCGCCGCGCACGACCCCGACGATGTCGCCGATGGGATCGACCGGGCCCAGGCTGGTGCGGAACATCAGGTTGAACTGGCGCTCCTCGGACAGCAGCGGCGAGCCGCAGTTGGGGCAGACGTAGCCCTGCGGTCCGACCTTGGCGCCGAGCAGGGTCTTGCCGTCGCGGCGCAGCGCGACGTCGAGCACGGTCCTGGCCCGCTCCGCTGCGGCCTCGGCCCGCGGCCGATCGGCGAGCGTGATGACGGCGTCCGCACCGACCTCCGCGCGCGGGGCCTTGTCGGCCCGGAAGCGCTCGCCACACAGCTTGCAGTCGACCAACGGGTCGGAGAAGTTGGCCAGGTGCCCGCTGGCCTTCCACACCCGCGGATGCATGATGATCGACGCGTCGAGTCCGACGATGTCCTCGCGCGCGTGGACCATCGCGCGCCACCACTCTGCCATGAGATTGCGCTTGAGCTCCGCGCCCATCGGGCCGTAGTCGTAGGCGCTGCGCAGGCCGCCATAGATCTCGGAGCTCTGGAACACGAACCCGCGCCGCTTGCACAGCGACACGATCTTCTGCAGCTTCTCGGTGTCCTCGGCAGCCTGCGACATGGCGCCGGAGATAGCACGAACCGGCGGTCGACTTCACCCCTGGGCCGTCAGCCCACCACGCGCTCGTCGGGCGGCTCGCCCTGCGCCGGCGGCTCGACGGCGCGCAGGCGCCCTGCCTCGCCCGCGGCGCCCGCGGCCTGGCCCAGGCCCGCGAGCTGGCGGGCCACCAGCCGCGCGTAGGCGCCGCCTTGGGCCATGAGCGCGTCGTGGCTGCCGCTCTCGACCACGCGGCCGCCGTCGAGCACCACGATGCGATTGCAGCTGCGGATGGTCGACAACCGGTGCGCGATCACCAACGTGGTGCGCCCGCGCTGCAGCTGCTCGAGGGCCTGCTGCACCAGGCCCTCGCTCTCGGCATCGAGCGCGCTGGTGGCCTCGTCGAGGATCAGCACCTCGGGGTCGCGCAGCACCGCGCGGGCGATGGCGATGCGCTGGCGCTGACCGCCCGACAGCTGCACGCCGCGCTCGCCCACCGGCGTGTCGTAGCCATCCGGGAAGGCGCGGATGAACGCGTCGGCGTTGGCCTTGCGCGCAGCCTGTTCGATCTCCGCGTCGGTCGCGTCGAGCCGGCCGTAGCGGATGTTCTCGCGGATCGTGCCCGAGAACAGCACCGGCTCCTGCGACACGATGGCCATGTGCGCCCGCAGATCCGACAGCCGCAGCGCACGCAGATCGTGGCCGTCGAGCTCGACCGTCCCCGCGGTGGGATCGTAGAAGCGCGAGACCAGTCGCGCGACCGTGGTCTTGCCCGAGCCGCTCGCGCCGACCAGCGCGACCGCCTCACCCGGCGCGACGTGCAGGTCGATGGCGCAGAGCACCTCGGCCTCGCGGTTGCCGTAGGCGAAGTGGACGCCGCGCAGCCGCAGGTCGCCGCGGACCTGGCGCAGCAGCGCGGGCTCGGCCGGGTCCGCGATCTCGGGTGGCGTGTCGAGGATCTCGAAGATCCGCGCGGTCGCGCCCAGGGTCGACTGGATCGAGGCCCACAGCTCGGTCATCGCGCTGATCGAGCCCGCGACCAGCATGGTGTAGAGCATGAACTCGGTCAGGTCGCCGGCCGAGATCTCGCCCGCGATGACCATGCGTCCGCCGAGCCAGAAGATCGCCGCGATGCCGGAGAACGCGACGAAGCTCGACACCGCCCAGAACCAGCTGCGCGCCAGCGCCTGGCGCACGAACAGCACGAAGGTGCCGCCCACGCCCGACTCGTATCGCGCGGTCTCGTGGGGCTCGCGCGTGAAGCCCTGCACCGTGTCGATCGCGGCGATGCGCTCCTGGGCCGCGCCGCTGACCTTGGCCAGCTGGTCCTGGGTCTGCCGCGCGAGCGCACGGATGCGGCGGCCCCAGAAGCGCCCCCCCACCCACAACGGCGGCACGGTCGCGAGCATCACCGCGGTGAGCAGCGGATTGGTGAAGGCCAGGATCGCGATGCCGCCGACCAGTGTCAGGCCGTTGCGCAGCGCCATGCTCAGATCGGTGCCGACGGTGTTCTGCACCCGCGCGACGTCGTCCGACAGCCGCGACAGCAGCTCGCCGGTGCGCTTGCGGTGGAAGAACGCCTGCGGCATCGACAACAGGTGGCGATAGACCCGCACGCGCGTGTCCGCGACCACGCGCTCGCCGACCCAGCTCATGAGGTAGTGACGGAAGAACACGAACACGGCCTGGGCCGCGAACACGCCGACCAGCAGCACGCTCGAGCGATCGAGGTCCGTGAGGTCGCGGTCCGAGAACGCCGCGTCGATGACGTCGCCGAAGTACGCCGGGTACAGCAGGCCCAGGCCGCTGGCGCCGACCAGGCACACCAGCGCCAGGTACAGCCGCACGCGGTACGGCTGCGCGTAGCCGAACACGCGGCGGATCCGCGGCCACGCGCGCACCTGCTCCTCGGGGCGCGCGCCGGCCTGCGGCGCGGCGGGCTGTCCGGGCTCGGCCATCGTCGAGCAACGACGGTAGCACGCTGGTCGCGGTTACCCGGTCGATCGGGCAGCGGTGGCCCTGCCCGGTCGGCTTTGCTATGGTCTCGCGCCGTGCAGCGCGCGCCCCAAGGCTTCGAAGCCAGCTTCCGCCGCCACCTCGCGCTCGAGCAGCGCCGCGCCGTGCTCGAGCTGCTCGGCGGCAAGATGGCGCCCGAGTCCACCGTGGGCCAGCTGGCCGACGCCGCCGCAGCGCTGGGGTGGATCGACTTCGGCGAGCTCTCGCTGTCGGACCTCGCCGACGCGCTGCTCGATCCGAGTCCCGGCGACGACGACGCGTCGGCCGGGCTCGACACCGCGTCCCTGGGCGCAGCGCTCGACGACGGGGACGACGAGGACGCGGACGAGGACGCGGACGACGAGAACGCGGACGACGAGGACGCGGACGACGAGGACGCGGACGAGGACGAGGACGAGGACGAGCAGGCGCCCGCGCCCGCAAAGACGCGCGGCCGCAAGGTCGCGGCCAAGCCCGCCAAACCGGCCAAGCCCGCGCCGCGCGCCAGCAAGGCCAAGCCCGAGCCCGCCAAGGTCGCCGGCAAGGGCAAGGCCGGCAAGGGCAAGCCCACCAAGATCTCGCTCGACGAGCGCATGAACCTGGACGAGGCCGCAGCAGTGTTGCTGCCGCTGGTGCGCGAGCTCGGCGAAGCGACGATGCAGCAGCTCGAGCAGGCCACCGCGGGCGGCGGACGCCGCAAGCTGCGGTTCCACATCGGCCAGCTGGTCAAGCACGGCAAGCTCGAGCGCCACGGCATGGGCCGCGGCACCTACTACACCGTCGCGTGAGTCGAAGGCGTCACGCCTGCGGCCCGGCGGACGCCGCCCGACGCCCGCGTGCTACAAGGCGTGCGCAGTGACCAGCATCGTCGCGATCTCGGGTAGCTTGCGCCGCGCCTCCTTCAACACCGCGCTCGCGCGCACCGCCGCGGCCGCGGCCCCCGAGGGCAGCAGCCTCGAGGTCGCGACGCTGCACGGGATCCCGCTGTACGACGGCGATGCCGAGGCTGCGTCGGGATTGCCACCGGCGGTGGTCGAGCTCAAGGCGCGCGTCGTCGCGGCGCAGGGCCTGTTGCTGGTGAGCCCGGAGTACAACGGCTCGATCCCCGGCGTGCTCAAGAACGCGATCGACTGGCTCAGCCGTCCGCCCGCGGATCTGGCCCGCGTCTTCGGTGGCCTGCCGGTCGGGATCATCGGCGCGACCCCGGGGCCGGCTGGCACGCGCCTGGCCCAGACCGCGTGGCTGCCGGTGCTGCGGCAGCTCGGGTGCGTGCCGTACTTCGGCAAGAGCGTGTTCCTCGCCGCCGCGTCGACGGCCTTCGACGACACCGGCACGTTGGTGGACGCCAAGCTGCGCGAGCTCGTGCGCGGCTACGTCGAGGGCTTCGTGGCGTTCGCGCGCGCCCACGGCCGCGGCTGAGCGCCACGCTCGCCGGAGCCTTGGGCGATCGACCCACTACGGGCAACGGACGCGCACGCGCTTGCGCGCCGGGCGGGTGGTCGTGACCGATGCGGTGCCCGTCGTGGTGATGTGCGTGCAGTGCCCGTCCGAGCAGCTGCCGTAGGTCGTCGTCTCGGTCGTGGGCACCGTCGAGGTCACGCTGCGCTCGGCCTCGTAGGCGAGCAGCTCCACGGTTCCCTTCGCGTTGCCCGGGCAGACCCAGGACTGCTCGAGCTCGACGAAGGCCGCGGCGCCCCGGAGCTCGAAGGTCTTGTCGTCGACGCGCTTGATGATGCAGCCGGGGGCGAGCACGAGCGCGAGCAGGACGGTGACGGCGCGGACGGACGGCATGGGCGAAGCTCTCGGCGGTGGTGTGACCACCGCGGGGATTTCGATCCCCGGGACGCCGGCCCAGCCGCCGCTACTGCGGCGGCAGCTCGAACCACTCTTCGGTCGGCACGATCACGCCCTCGTGCACGATCGTGTCGCGGTCCCGCGCCGGCGACCAGCCCAGCTCGCGCTCGGCGCGGCCGCCGTCGAGCGTGGCCGCGAAGGTGCGGCCCTCGGCCTCGGCGTAGGTCGGCCGCCGCGCGTTGGCGTCGCGCCCGACCTTCTTGAGCGCCCACTTGGCCAGGGCCTCGCCGAAGTACGCGGCGCTGGTGGTCGGCACGCGGCGCAGGCGGATGCCGGCGCGGGCCTCGAGCGCATCGAGGTACTCGTTGGCGGTGATCACCGGCGGACCCACGAGGTTGTACGAACGGCCTTCGATGCCAGGCACCTTCAGCGCGCGCACCATCGCGTCGGCACAGTCGTCGACCAGCACGATCGGCAGCTTGTTGTTGCCGTCGCCGTACAGCCGCGCGACCGAGGGATAGGGCCACGCCGCGATGCCCCAGTGCAGCGGCGGTCCGCCGCGGCCCAGCACGATGCCGGGCCGCAGCAGCACCAGCGGCAAGCCCTTGTCGCGGTGCAGCGCCATGAGGTTGGCCTCGTTCTCGATCTTGCTGCGCGCGTAGGGATCGCCGAGCTTCGCTGCGGGCGTGTCCTCGGTGATGGTGCCCGCGCCCTTGCCGGCGTAGTACAGCGCGATCGAGGAGGTGTAGAAGAACCGCTTCACCTCGTGCTGCAGGCACAGCTCCGCGAGCGCGCGGGTGGGCTCGACGTCGTACTTGAGGTACTCGGCCCAGGTGCTGCCGTTGCCGCGGGCGAGGTGATAGACGTACTCGATTCCGCCCATCGCCGCGGCCACGCTCGACAGATCGGTGAAGTCGCCGCGGCGCACGTCGACGCCGGGATCCTGCAGCTCGGGCGGGCAGCCCGAGGGGTCGCGCACGAGCACGCGCACGCCCAGGCCCTCGGCGCGCAGGCGCTTGACCAGCGCGCGGCCGATGAAGCCGGTGCCGCCGATGACCAGCACCTTGGCCGCGGGCCCGGTGCTCGGCGCGGGCGCGCTCGGCCGCGGCGCGCCGGGGTTCGCCGGCAGCTTGGCCGCCTGGGCCACGCGCTCGCCGATGACGACCGCGGACTCGCCGGTGGCCGCGTCCACGCGCTCGTCGAGCACGCCGCCGCGGGTGGCGTAGAACGCCTGCGCGATGCGGCTGATGCTGTGCTGAAACGGCCCGCCGCTCTTGGACATGCCCATCTTGGTGAGCACGAAGCCCGCGAGCGTGCCGCCGGCCTGCACCACCGCGTCGCGCGAGGTCGCGGCGACGTTGAGGAAGCGATCGACGTCGAGCAGGTGTGGCGTGTGGTCGAGGCACACGTAGGTGTTGTTCTCGAAGTCGCAGCGCGCGACCGCCTGGGTCCCGCGCGCGTGGATGTAGTGCTCGGGGTATCCGTCGACGAACGACAGCCGCAGCCGCGCGCAGGTCGAACCCTTCCACGCGAGGATCTCCCAGCGGCGCCAGAACTGCAGCCCGCGCGGCAGCTCCACGCGGTCGAACGCGTGCACCGCGATCTCGTCGGGCATGCCGACGAGGTGGGCCAGGTGCGCGAACGAGTGCGGCGCGACCTCGAACAGGATGTTGGTCGGCGTCTGCAGCATCCACGCACCGAAGGGTCCGCCCTTGAGCAGGCCCAGGGGCTTGTTCCACACGATGTCGAGCTGGTCGACCGCGCCCAGCCGACCGCCGCGCAGATCCGCGACCAGGCGGTCGTACGCCGGCAGGAACAGGAAGTTGTGGCTGCAGCCCAGGGCCCGGCCGCGCTCGGCCGCGAGCGCGCGCAGCCGGCCGGTCGCGCCGCTGTCGTGGCACAGCGGCTTCTCCACCAGCGCGTCGGCACCGTGCTCGAGCACGATGCGCGTGGGCTCCTCGTGCAGGTGCGGCGGCGTGAGCACGTGGACCGCGTCGAGCGAGCCCGCCTTCATCATCTCCGCGACGCTGCCGTAGGCCGCTTCGACGCCGTGGGCATCCGCGAAGCGTTGCGCGCGGGCTTGGGTCACGTCGCACACCGCGGTGACGCGGGCGCCGGGCACCCCGGCGACGGCGTTGAAGTGGTAGTCGGCGATGTAGCCCACGCCGACGAGCCCGACGCGGATGGGCTGGGCACTGCTGGATTCGGTCATGTCGTCTCCTCGTGGTCGCGCGCCGCGCGTGGCGGCGCGGCACACCTCAGCGCCGGCGCTTGTCCGGGCCCTTCCACTCGATGATCTCCGGCCGTTTGTCGCGCACGCGATCGAGCAGGAACTTCGCCGCGCCGAAGGCCTGGGGGATCGGCGACAGCGCGCACGAGACCCCCCACACCACCGCGTCGGGCCAGTCGAAGCCGCGGCGATGGGTGTCGCGCGCGATGCGGACGGCGTTGAGCGGGTAGATGCCCAGGCCCAGCCACGACAGCCCCAGCGTCGGCAGCGTCAGCGCGGCAGCGGTGCCGGGTACGACCGCGCCCATGATCCACGCGCGCCGCAGCTCGCGGACGAACTTGCGGTGGCGACCGTTGCCGTGCATCGCGCTGACCTGCGCGTAGGCGTGCCCGCAGCGCTTGGCGCGAGTCCACCACTGGCGGAAGCGGTGCATGTCGGCGTCGTGCAGCGTGCTCTCGTGGTCGAGCCGCAGCAGCACGCCACCGCGCTCGCGCAGGCGCACGCCGAGCTCGTCGTCCTCGGCGGCGATGACGGTGGTGTCGTAGCCGCCGACATCGGCCAGCGCGTCGACGCGGAACATGACGTCGCCGCCGAAGTTCTCGGTCTCACCCACGCCGCCCATGCGCCACTCGACGTCGCACACGCGGTTGTAGACGCTGCGCTCGGGGTGCCGCTCGCGGCGCCAGCCGATGACCGCGACGACCTCGGGTTGGCCGTCGAGCGTCTCGATCGCGGTCTGCAACCACCCCGGCAACACCTCCATGTCGCCGTCGACGAACTGCACGAACTCGACCTCGGGCCAGCGCAGCCGCAGGCGCTCGAAGCCGGTGTTGCGCGCACGCGAGGCGGTGAACGGGATCGACATGTCGAGGTCGACGACCTCGACGCCGCGGGCCCGCGCCATCTCGGGGCTGCCGTCGGTCGAGCCGGAGTCGACGTAGACCACCCGGTCGGTCTCGCGCTGCAGCGACTCGAGGCAGCGGCGCAGCCGATCGCCCTCGTTGCGACCGATCGCCACCGCTCCGACCCGCTTGGTCCACGGCTGCATGCTGCGGCCCGTGGTCTACCCGATTCCGGCCGCCCGCGGAACCGGCCGCAGCGCTTTGCGTATCCGCGGCCACCCAGACGGCATCCGCCGCGGCGCCGCCGAACCAAGCCCGCGCGCGCGTCACTTGCGAGGACCATGGCTGCTCGCCGTCTGCAGGCCGCGATCGCGCTGGGGTTGGCCGGGCTCGTGCCCGCGACCCCGGCTCGCGCGACCGACCACAACGATCCCGACAAGATCAACTCGATCTTCCCCGACATCGACCCATCGCCCGCGGACATCTACGGGCTCATGGCCTGGCCCGAGGACGAGCAGACCCTCGCGGTCGTGCTGACCTGGGCCGACGTCGACTACGACCGCGACATCCTCTACCAGATCAAGTTCGACGCCGATCGCCCGCCGCAGGGCCGCGGTGGCTGGGCCGACCTCGGCGTGCTCGCGCTGTTGGGCAAGCTCTCGGCGCTGGTGGTCGACGACGAGCGCACCATCAGCTTCCGCTTCGGCCGCCGCAACGATGGCGCCGCCGGCGAGCCCGAGGTCGCGGTCGAGCTGCGCTTCGACGACTTCGGCTTCGAGCAGGAGCTGTACTACTTCCCGGTCGAGACGGAGGTCGCGCTGCCGGTCGAGGGCGGCGAGGACATCCTCGCGTTCGTCGGGCGCCGCGACGATCCATTCTTCATCGATCTGCTGGGGTTCTTCGACTCGATCTGGTACGGCCACCCGCCGGGACCGCAAACCACCTGGGGTGTCGAAGACAAGCGCCGCAGCAAGGGGCTGTTCCGCCACGACGAGAGCGGCGCGCTGGTGACCAACGCGCTGGGGCGCCCGCAGCTGGTCTACGACTCCGACAACGACGAGCAGGCCGGGCTCGACGTGCACGCGATGGTACTGCGGATCCCCAAGCACATGCTCGCGGACGACGAGCATCCCATCGTCAACGTGTGGAGCGAGACGCGAAAGGTGGGCGGCTGACATGGCGCTGCACCGACTTTCCCTGGCCCTGGGCTGCGCGCTCGCGGCCGCGGCGTGCAACCACGGCTCCGACGCCGCCGCCGACGGCGACGGCGGCAGCGTGACCAAGGGCGACGACCTCGACGACGGCACGGCCGCGGTCGACCCCAAGGCCTACGATTTTCGCACCGACGCGATCGACGACTACGACGAGGTCGTCGACGCGCAGGGCATCGCCTTCGCCGACACCATCTTGGGCCGGCGCGCGAACCACTTCAGCGAGATCGGCGCGCACAATGCCGATCCCGCCACGCTCACCACCATCGTCGTCAACTTCGCCGACCTCGCGGTCGCGTTCGGACGCGATTTCCGGCGCATGGGCTTCGACACCTGCGCGGATCTCGATCGCGTCGACGTCGAGCGGACCTCGGAGAAGCCGCTGTCGCTGTTCACCGCGTTCCGCGTGATCCGGCGCTGCATGTTCCAGCCCATCCGGCCCGAGCACGGCGCGCTGTCGCTGCGACCGATGGACGTGTTCGTACCCAACCACCTCAAGATCGACTTCCGCCTGGTCGCGGACGGCTCCGAGTCGCGCTGGCCCAACGGCCAGCGCCCCGACGAGCAGCTCGCGAGCATCTTCACCGGCCTGCTGCTCGACCTCGACGGTGGCGTGTGCGAAGACGACCAGGGTGGGCCCGACTTCGACGGCGTGCGCGATCGACCGTGCACCGCGGAGATCCTGCAAGACGGTGGCCCCTCGGCCTACTGGGATCTGCCGCTCAACCCCGTGACCAACGACGTCGAGTTCGTGCGCAGCAGCCAGGGCCGCCTGGCGTTCCCCTACCTGCCGGGGCCGCACCGCCGGTGACGCCGCTGTCGCGACTGTTGCTGTTGCTCGCGACCGCGGCGGGCTGTGCCGCGCCGGCTCCGCGCGAGGCCCCGGCGTCGTCGCCCGGCGTCACCGCGGCGCCGGTGCACGACGACTTCGCCCACGCGCTGGCGCGGGCCGACGCGGCGGTGCAGCGGCGCAGTGAGGAGGCCGCGTCGCACCGCAGCTGGAAGCGCGAGGCCGCGCTGGCGGCCGCGTACATCACCCGCGCCGATCTGCGCGGCTCGATCGAAGACTACCTCGCGGCCGAGCGGCACCTCGCGGAGTCGTTCGCGCTCTCGCGCGGCGGCGGGCCCCACCTGCTGCGCGCACGGCTGTCGCTGCGGCTGCACCGCGTCGCCCAGGCCCAGCGCGACCTCGATGCGCTGTCGCGCTACGCCGCGCTGTCGCCCGAGGACGAGCACACCCGCGCAGCGTTGCTCGGCGACGTGGCGCTGCAGCAGGGCCGCGTGGCCGAGGCCGGGCAGATCTTCGAGCGCCTGCTCGCGCAGCAGCGCGACCCCGCCGACCTGGCCCGGCTGGCCTCGCAGCGCGCGCTGCTGGGCCGCGACGAGGAGGCCGACGCGCTGCTGCTCGAGGCGCTCGCGTCGACCACCGACGCGCAGACCGGCGCGTGGCTGGAGCTGCAGCGCGGCCTGCTCGCGCTGGGCCGTGGCGCGCTCGACCAGGCCCAGGCCCGCTACGACGCCGCCGACCAGCGCTTCGGCGGGTGGTGGCACGTCGACGAGCACCGCGCCGAGCTCGACGCCCGCCAAGGTCGCATCGACCGCGCGCGCGAGCGCTACCTCGACGTCATCGCGCGGACCGACGATCCCGACTTCATGGACGCGCTGGCCGAGCTGCTGGCGCAGCGCGAGCCCGAGGCGGCCGCGCAGTGGCATGCCCGCGCGCGCGCGGGCTGGCGCGAGCGGCTGGCACGGCTGCCCGAGGCGGCCTACGGCCACGCGCTGTCGCACTTCCTGCACGCCGACGACGGCGCCGCGCAGGCGCTGCAGCTGGCCCAGGCCAACCTCGCGCTGCGACCGGGGCCCGAGGCCGAGCTGCAGCTCGCGCTCGCGCAGGCCAAGGCCGGCGCGCGTGACGAGGCCCGCAGCGCCATCACGCGGCTGCTGCAGCAGGAGGCGCCCGGCGCCGCGGTGCACGGCGCCGCAGCGGTGCTGTTCGCCAGCGATCGGCCCGAGTTCGCCGCGCAGCAGGCCGCGATCGCGGCCGCGCGCGATCCGGCGATCGGCAGCGAGCTGGCGTGGCTGCGACAGGCCCTCGACGCCGGCGCGTGAGCCTCACGGCGCCCACGCGCGCGCGAGCAGCTTGCGCAGCACCGTGGGCATGCCGCCGCGACCGAAGTGTTGCGGCGTGGTGCCGCGGGCGACCCACGCGAACGCCTCCGGATCGAGCGCGGGCAGCCGTCCGCGCACGCGCGCCCGCAGCAGGTGCAGCTCCCAGATGCGGTGGGTGAACACGTGCACGACCGGCTCGGGCACGCGCACCGCGTCGCGCACCGGCACGGGCAGCGCGAAAAGGGCCGCGGCGGTCGGCTGCTCGGGCTCGTCGTCATCGACGATCGCGAGCAGCGGCAGGCACCACAGTCCCGCGAGCAGGCCCTGCGGCCCGCGCCGCTGCAGCAGCACCGCGTCGTCGCGCACGATCGCGACCGCCCAGTAACGCTCACGCGGTTGCGCGGCGCGCCGCCGCACCGCCGGGATCTCGGCCTCGCGCCCGCGCGCCCGCGCGAGGCAGTCGCCGGCGATGGGACATTGCTCGCATCGCGGTGCCCGCGGCGTACACACCGTCGCGCCCAGCTCCATCAGCGCCTGCGCGAGCACTCGCGGCGAGCCCTCCCGCAGGATCGCCGCGCACAGCGTCCAGTGCCCCGCCGCGGTCGCGCCCTGCTGCGCGACGTCCTCGATCGCGCCCACGCGGCTGAGCACCCGTGCGACGTTGCCGTCGACCAGCGCTTCGGGCCGGTCGAAGGCGATCGATGCGATCGCGCCCGCGGTGTAGCGCCCGATGCCGGGGATCGTGCGCAGGGCCTCGACGTCGTCGGGCATGCGACCGTCGTGATCGCGGGCGACCGCGCCTGCGCCCTGGTGCAGCAGCCGCGCGCGGCGGTAGTAGCCCAGGCCGCTCCACGCACCGAGCACATCGTCGAGCGGCGCCCGGGCCAGCGCCGACGCGGTCGGGAAGCGCGTGACGAACGGGTCGTAGTAGCGCATCACGGTCTCGACCCGGGTCTGCTGCAGCATCACCTCGGAGACCCAGATGGCGTAGGGATCGCGCGTGCGTCGCCACGGCAGGTCGCGGTGGTGCGCGTCGAACCACGGCGCGAGCGCGGCCGCGAGCCGCCCTGGCAACGTCGCGGCGCGCTGGCCTCGCTTCGCGGTCACCGACGCCTCCGGCGCGGGCTCAGCCCTCGTCGACGGTCTCGACCGCGCGCTTCTCGGTGCGCTTGCGTTCGTTGTGATCGAGCACGCGCTTGCGCAGCCGCAGGCTCTTGGGCGTGATCTCGACCAGCTCGTCGTCGGCGATGAACGCCAGCGCCTGTTCCAGGCTCAGCACCCGCGCCGGCGTCAGGAACAGCTTCTCGTCCGCCGCGGTGGTGCGGATGTTGGTCAGCTTCTTGGCGATGTTGGGGTTGACGATGATGTCGACGTCGCGGACGTGGATGCCGATGATCTGCCCGGCGTAGACCTTGACGTGCGAGCCCACGAACAGCGGCCCGCGGTCCTGCAAGCGGTGCAGCGAGTACGAGCTGGTCTCGCCGCGCTCCATCACGATCATCACGCCCTGGGTGCGGTTCTTGATCGCGCCGCTGTAGGGCCCGTAGCTGTCGAACACCGACGAGATCACGCCGGTGCCGCGGGTCTGGGTCAGGAACTCCGAGCGATAGCCGATCAGCGCGCGGGTCGGCGCGAGGAACTCCATGCGCGTGCGCCCGGGCCCGTCCTCTTCCATGCCCACCAGCTCGCCGTGCTTGCCGATGTGCTCGATGACCGCGCCGGCGAAGTCGGCGTCGCACTGCACCGTGACGCGCTCGTAGGGCTCGAGCGTGCGGCCGTGCTCCTCGCGCAAGATGACCTTGGGCCGCGCCACGCACAGCTCGTAGCCCTCGCGGCGCATGGTCTCGATCAGCACCGACAGGTGCAGCTCACCGCGACCGTGGACCTCGAACTCGTCGGGCGAGGCGGTGTCGTAGACGTGCAGCGCGACGTTGGACCGCACCTCGCGGTACAGCCGCTCCCGCAGCTTGCGCGAGGTGACCCACTGCCCCTCGAGCCCGGCGAAGGGCCCGTCGTTGGTGCGGATGCGGATCGACAACGTCGGCGGGTCGACCGTGAGCGCCGGGAACACCGTGCGCAGCTCGGGCTGCTCTGCGGTGAGCGAGTCGCCGACCTGCAGCGACTCCATGCCCGCGATCGCGACGATGTCACCGGCCTGGGCGTCGGGCAGCTCGAAGCGGCGCAGGCCCGAGAAGCCCAGCACCTTGGTCACGCGGAAGATCTCCTCGCACTTGGCCTCACCCTCGGTGCCGGCGGGCGCCGGTCGCATCAGCGCGACGCGCTGGCCCACGGTGAAGCGGCCCGACGCGACGCGGCCGATGGCGAGGTAGCCGACGTAGTTGTCGTGGTGCAGCGTCGAGACCCACATCGCCGGCGGGCCCTCGGGGTCGACCTCGGGCGGCGGCACGTGCTCGATGATCATGTCGAGCACCGCCGTGACGCTGCCGCGCTCGCCCGCGGGGTCCTTCATCGCGAATCGCTCGCGACCAGAACCGAACAGCACCGGGAAGTCGAGCTGGGCTTCACTGGCGCCCAGCGCCACCAGCAGATCGAAGGTCTGGTCGACCGCGCGGTGGGGCGTGGCCGCGGCGCGGTCGATCTTGTTGACCAGCAGCAGCACCGGCAAGCCCCGCTTGACCGCCTTCTCGGTCACGAAGCGGGTCTGCGGCATCGGGCCCTCGACCGCGTCGACCAACAGCAACACCGCGTCGACCATGTTGAGCACGCGCTCGACCTCGCCGCCGAAGTCGGCGTGGCCGGGCGTGTCGACGATGTTGATGCGGATGCCTTGGTACACCAGCGCGGTCGGCTTGCTGGTGATGGTGATGCCGCGCTCGCGCTCGAGGTCACCCGAGTCGAGCGCTTGCTCGCGCCCGACCTCACTGCGCTCGAAGGCGCCGGCGATCTCGAGCAGCGCGTCGACCATGGTCGTCTTGCCGTGGTCGACGTGGGCGATGATCGCGACGTTGCGGACGTCTTGTCGGCGCGTGGCCATGGGGCGCGCGGGTCATACCGGCCGCGGCGCCCCAGCGCAAGCGAGGGCGCCGGCGAACGCGCAATCCGTGCTATGGCTGCCACCCGGATGCGTCTGCAGCAGTACGACGAGCTGGATGCGACCGCGGCCGCGGCGCTGGTCCGACGCGGCGAGGTCTCTGCGGCCGAGCTGCTGGCCGCGGCGCGCTCGCGCATCGAGGACCGCGATCGCGAGCTGGGCGCCCTCGTGCGCACGATGTTCGACGAGGCCCAGGCGCAGATCGACCGCGGCCTGCCCGACGGTCCGCTGCGCGGCGTGCCGATGCTGGTCAAGGATCTCATGGCCGACATCGCCGGCGTGCCGACTCCAGCTCGTCCGCGGTTGCTCGCGGGCTACGTGCCCGAGCGCGACGCGGAGATCGTCGCGCGGGTGGCGTGCCGCGCCGGCGCGCCGCGGTGTTCGTGGGCAAGACCAACACCCCCGAGCTCGGCATCGTCGGCGTGACCGAGCCGGCGCCCTGCACGGGCCCACGCGCAACCCCTGGGACACCGCGCGCACGCCCGGCGGTTATCCAGCGGGTGGATCGGCGGCGGCGGTCGCCGCTCGCATGGGTGCCGATCGCGGGCGCGGGCGACGGCGGTGGCTCGATCCGGATCCCGGCGGCGTGCTGCGGCCTGGTCGGGCTCAACGCCTTCCACGCGCGGCCGCACGCCCAACGGACCCGGGCTCACCGAGAGCTGGTCGAGACTCACGCAGCAGCACGTGCTGTGCCGCAGCATGCGGGACACTGCGCTGCTGCTCGACGTCGAGTCCGGCGCCGAGGACGGTGCGACCTCGGTGGTGCCACCGCCGGCGCGGCCGTTCGTGGCGGAGCTGGAGCGCACGCCCGAGCGCCTGCGCATCGCGGTGTTCGGCGGCACGATGCTGGCGGGCACGATCGACCCCGAGCACGCCGCGGCAGTGCAGCGCGCGGCCGAGCTGTGCGCGTCGCTGGGCCACGAGGTCGAGGAGGCCGCACCCGAGCTCGACTTCGCCGCGCTGCGCGCGCGTGGCTGCTGGTGGTCGCGGCCAACGTCGCGGCGGAGATCGCCGACGCCGAGCGGCTGGTGGGTCGGCCCGCAGGCGCGGACATCGAGCCGCTCACGGCGCTGGCGGCGATGATCGGGCGCACGCTCTCGGGCGCAGACGTGCTCGCGGCCCAGCGCCGAGGGCCAGCGCGCCGCCGCGGCGATGGCCCGCTTCCACGCGCGCCACGACGTGCTGCTGACCGCAACGCTGGCCCACCCGCCCGCGCACGTCGGGCAGTTCGCGCTGCCGGCGATCCAGCGCGCGCGCTCATCCCCATCGCGTGCGCGCTGCCGACCCGTCGCGGCGCCCGCACGGCGCTCGCGATGATGGCGGCCGATCCGATGCTCGCGGCCTATCCCAACACCCAGCTCGCCAACGTCACCGGCCAGCCCGCGATCTCGCTGCCGCTCGCGACCACCGCGGGCGGCCTGCCCTGGGCCTGCAGTTCGTCGGGCGTTTCGGCGACGAGGCCACGCTGCTGCGCCTGGGCGCGCAGCTCGAGCAGGCGTCGCCGTGGGCGGATCGAAGACCGCCGAGGCGCTGACACGCGCGGGCGCGCTACACTGCGGCGCATGAGCGACGACGTCGACGCGATCCGTGCGCACCTGGGCCACAACCTCGACGTCGCCGTGCGCTCGGGCTACGGCACCGACGCCCGCGTGCTCGAGCAACTCGACGAGGCGGTGCGCGACGAGTTCCGCAAGTGGCCCGCGCCCGAGCGCGACGCCGAGGCCCCGCGCGCTGGCAGGAAGCAGGGTCGGCGCCAGCTCGCGAGCCAACGCGAGTTCGAAGGCGAGCTGGGTCGAACCCACGGTCAACGATCGCATCGACGCGGCGTTCGCGGAAGCTGCGTGGCGCGGCGTGGTCGCGCTGCAGGACGCCGGCTACAACCATGTCCGACGGCTGGGAGGACGTGCACGACGCCCGGGCGCGCGTGCCCGACGCGTTCGGCGGCGCGTTCTTCCACCGCCAAGATGTCGAGCGTGCGGTCGATGGCGGCGAGCTCATGCTCGCCTTCGGCGCGTTCGCAGGCGGCGATGAACACGAGCCCCAGAGCCTGCGGCTGGCGCGACTGCTGTGCGAGGTGCTCGGAAGCGGCGTGCCGACCGAGTGGAACGGCACGCGCTGAAGCAGCGCGTGCGGATCCCCGGCTTCGAGTGGCGCAAGCGCCGGTGGAGCTCGGCACCGGGGTGATGGGCGAGCGTGCGCCCGCGGGTCGCTGGTCGCCGTCGTGACCGCGCCGCGGCTCACGGCGGTGCAGTCGGCGAAGCGCACCGCGGCCCCGGCCGAGGTGCGCAGCACCACCCAGGTGGCCTGGGTGATGCCTTGCTCCTCCGCGAACGGCGTGACCCGCGGTGAGACAGCTCGCCGCCCTCGCGCGCGACCACGTGCATCGGGTCGAGCTCCGTGACCGCCTCGCCCGTGGGCAGGCTGATCGGTGCGACGGTCTCGTCGGACCACTGCCCGGCCGACCACCGCACGAGCGCGCTGTCGGGCGCTCCGCCGCTGCCGTCGTTCCAACCGTTGTCCGCGCCGAGCACCGCCCACACGGTGCCGTCGAGGGCCATCGACGCGCTCTGCAGCCGCCGCTGCTGCGGGTGCTTGCTGCTGGTCCACGCGGTGCCGTCGAACACCGCGGTGTACAGCTCGGTCGCGGTCGAGCGCAGGCACACCACGGTGTTCGGACCGCGGGCCAACAGCGCGGCGGACGCGAGCGCCTCGGGCGGCAGCGCGTCGATCGCGTCCTTGGTCACGGTGCCATCCGCCGCGACGCGCACGATCTCGCTGCTGCCGTCGCAACCGCTGAAGAGCTCGCCCGTGGACAGCGACAGCAGCTCACCGGTGGCGGCCAGCGCCGCCGGCGGCGGCGCGATCGCAGCGGCGCCCTCGACCGTCACCACCGGCGTGGCCTTGGCGCGGGCCTTCTTCATCTTCGCGTCGTAGGCCTTCTGCGCCTTGGCCAGCTCGGCCTCGTCGTCGGCGTAGTCCCCCGGCGTGGCCTGCTCGTCGACGCGCCACGTGCGTCGCACCAGCATGCTGCTCGATCGCCACGGCGTGGCCGAGCCGATCACCGACACCAGCACGCCTTGCAGCTTCTGCGTGTCCTCGCGCCAGCCGTTGCCCGACAGCAGCCAGGTCTTCCACGTCGCGCCCGCACGCATGTCGTGTCGGCCCTCGACCACGAACACCTGCTCGGGCCAGCGACCCGCGATGCGCTCGACCCCCTCCACGCTGGGCCGCTCGTTGCCGCTGATGGGCGCGAGCGGCTGCAGCCCCTGGCCGGGCGGCGCGACCGACGACGCGGCCTCCGACAGCACCAGCACGGTCCCGTCGACGAGCTCGCCCAACGCGAGCGCACCCTTGCGATGCGCCGCGACGTGCCAGCTGCGCGCACCCGCTGGCGGCGCGGTCCCGGGCGCCTGGCCGGCCGTGCCGGCGTCGGCCTTCGCTTCGGTCTTGGCCTCGGCCTTCGCGTCGGTCTTGGACTCGGCCTTCGCGTCGCTCTTGGACTCGGCCTTCGCGTCGCTCTTGGACTCGGCCTTCGTCGCAGCCTCGACCTCGGCCTTCGCCGCCGCCGCGGTCTTGGGCTCGGCCTTGCCGTCGGACTTCGCGTCCGAGCTCGTCGTCGTGCACGCGGCGAGCGAGGGGAGCAGCGCAATGCACCAGCGCGCGCGGATCTTCGAGGACATGGGCGGGGAGCATAGCCTGCGGCGGGCTCCGGCACAGCCGCCGCGCGCACGCGCACGCGCGACGGAGCTGCGGCATCATCGTGCCGTGCCCGCCGGAACCACGCCGCGCTACCGGCATCTCGCCCTGCGGGCCGCGCTCGCGCTCGGCTCTACGGTCGGGCTCGGGCCCGCTGCCTGTGCCGAGCGCGGCTGCCCGTTGATGGCCGGCCCCTACCTCGAGCTGACGATTCTCGGAATCGATGGTTCGCTGGTCGCGTCAGCGGCGTTTGCCTTCACCTACAACGGAGCTGATTCACGACGATTCGCCTGCGGAGACGACAAGTCGGGGGTTCCGGTAATTGCTCAGACCTGCGATCGCGCGGGAGTTCCGGTGACCGAGGACGGTGTTTCAGGAACCCTCGCAATCGTGATCGATAGTCCAGGGTACGA